>JANQKF010000004.1 GCA_028281285.1 Cyclobacteriaceae bacterium | reverse complement strand
CCTCTTTGGCTTTGAAAACGCAATCGGAGAAAGATTCTATGGAAAAGAGATTATAGGAATCGTAAAGGATTTTCACTTTAAAGGATTTCAAGAGAAAATCGGTCCCTTCTTTTTTAATTTGGCGGACAACGGAGAATATTTCTTAGCCAAAATCCGAGCAGAAAATCAAAGGGAGACCATCAGTCAGATCGAAAAACTGCACACGGATTTAAACCCTGGATACCCATTCGAATTCAAGTTCATTGATGACCAGTATCAACAGCTTTACTTAGAAGAGGAAAGGACCGCTACTTTATCGAAGTACTTTTCTGCCATCGCCATTTCCATTTCATGCCTCGGTTTGTTGGCACTCACCGCATTCAGCACCCAAAGGAGATTCAAGGAAATTGCGATCCGGAAAGTCCTGGGATCCAGCGATTTTGGCATCATTCGTTTGTTGTCAAACCACTTTTTAGGTCTAATTCTATTGGCCATTCTCATTGGCTTACCGATCGGCTATTACCTGATGCAGCGTTGGTTGGAAGGCTTCGTCTACAGGATTGATCTGGAACCAGTACTATTTATAGCTTCCGGGGTGTTTATGATTCTAATTGCCTGGCTTACGATTATGGCTCAAACAGCCAAATCAGCCAACATTAATGTCACGGAAAGCTTAAGGAGTGAATAAACTCAACGAGATCTATTTAAATCATGAGTCTGGAGCAAAAAAATAAAAGACCCCCAAGATTTGCACGATGGTTACTTGAAAGTTTCTGCTCTTATGACTTCTTGTCGACAGCACTATGGGATCTCGAAGAACTGTTCTATCACAACATAAAAACTAAAGGTCTTTCGAAAGCCAAATTCCTCTATACCATAGAAGTACTTAGCATCATTACACACCTTTTTTTCAAAGGAAAAAGTCAATACTCAACCAATAAAATCGCCATGTTCAAACACAATATCTTAATCTCCTTCAGAAACTTCAAACGTTTCAGAACCACTTTCTTGATCAATCTTATCGGTCTGGCCACGGGACTTGCTTCCACCCTGCTCATTTATCTATGGGTAGCCGATGAAATGTCGATGGATAAATTCCATGAAAATGACGCGCGAATCTATCAGATCATGAGAAATCGCAGTGATAATGGAGCCATCTCCACAACTACCTCAATGCCCGGCCCATTGGTAGAAGAACTGATAGCGAATTATCCGGAGGTGGAGTCAGCATCCATGATTTGGGCTCCGGAGTTTTTTGGCAGTAAAGGGTATATCTCTTTGAAGGACGAACAATACAGGGCCAGAGCACAATATGTTGACCCTGGCTTTATGAAGATCATGTCTGTCCCACTGGTCTCCGGCAATCCAAGTGCTGTTTTGGAGAACAAGACTGAAGTGCTCATCTCAGAATCTTTAGCTCAAAAGGTATACGGAACGGTGGATGATCTTATTGGTGAGACCCTCCATTGGAACGAAGGAAGAATGTCAGGAGACTACTTGATCAGTGGGATTTTCGAAGACGTCCCTGATAACTCATCCATGCAATTTGATATGCTGTTGAGGGCAGAAGTGATGATAGATGCTTACAAATACATGAAGGAATGGGGCAACACTAATCCAGATGTGGTTGTACTGCTCAAAGAAGGAACCTCTGCTGAACAATTTGATGCTAAAATTGAAAAGCTTATTCAGAGCAAGCTTCCAAAATCGAGCTCCACCCTGTTCGTTCAAAAATTCTCGGACCGCTATCTGAAGGGCTCTTATGAAAATGGAAAAGTCGCTGGTGGCAGAATAGCCTATGTCCGTCTTTTTTCCATTGTCGCCTCCATCATTCTAGCAATCGCATGCATCAACTTTATGAATCTTAGCACTGCCAAAGCAACAGGCAGGCTAAAAGAGATTGGCGTGAAAAAAGCGCTCGGTGCCAAGAGAAAGGCGTTGCTTGCGCAGTATTATACAGAATCCTTCTTGATGACAATTATTGGGGTCATCATGGCCCTGCTGATTGTAAGATTACTATTACCACAATTCGGTCAGATCACAGGAAAGACACTTTCAATTGACTTCACGGCTGAACTCGGAATCGCCATCGGCCTCATCATTTTGTGCACAGGGGTTCTGGCAGGGAGCTATCCAGCCCTTTATTTATCCAAGCTGAAAACAACTGAATCATTAAAAGGAAAACTTGTCAAAAGTTTGAGTGAACTACTGATTAGAAAAGGGCTCGTCATATTTCAATTTTCAGTCTCGATTATCCTGATTTTTAGCGTGTTGATTGTCTCCAAGCAGGTCGACTATATCCAAAACAAGAACCTTGGTTATGATCGCCACAACATCATCAAGTTTGATAATACCGGAATTGACGACCCAGCTTATCCTGGCTTTCTGTCCGCCCTGGAGTCCATACCAGGAGTACTCAGCACTGCATCCACCGGGCACGATTTGACTGGCGATCACGGGAGCACCCAATTGAGCTGGCCTGGAAAAAAACCGGATGAAAAAACTCTGTTTATCAATCTTGAAATGAGTCCCAGATTCATTGAGACGGTAGGAATTGAACTGGTACAGGGCAGAACATTCGAAAGAGGTCGAGCCAACGAAGACAAAAAGATCATTTTCAACGAAACGGCCATTAAACTAATGGGAATGGAAAACCCAATCGGGCAAGTTATCAAACTCTGGGGTCGTGAAAAGGAAATCATAGGCGTTGTCAGGGATTTCCATGCTGAGTCGCTCTATGAAACCATTCGACCAACGCTTATCCAAGCCTACCCGATGCTAAGCAGTACAATCGTTAAAATTCAGGATGAAGATATACCGACTATCATGCGCCAAGTTGAAGAACGTTTTGAAGAATTCAGTAATGGTATTCCCTTTGAGTTCACGTTCCTGGATAATGAGTATCAGGACATGTACCGAAGTGAAAAGAGAATCTCGTCTCTTTCGAAGTTCTTCGCAATCATTGCCGTAATTATTTCATGTTTGGGACTGATTGGTCTAACCACCTTTACAGCTGAAAAACGCTCCAAGGAAATCGGAATAAGGAAAGTGCTCGGGTCAGGTAATTGGAGGATCGTTCAAATGTTGTCCTTAGATTTTACCAAAATGGTCGTAATGGCATTGGTGATCGGGTTACCACTCTCCTATTTCATCGCGAAGCAATGGATACAAAACTTCGCCTACGGCATTGACTTGAACATCGGCTATTTCATATTAGCCGGAGCTCTCATTTTGCTGATCGCTTGGTTGACTGTGGGAATTCAAACGATCAAAGCAGCCAAAACCAACCCGGTAGATTCCTTGCGAAGCGAATAACCTCTAGATCATGTCTATCAAGAAAAAGGAAATAAAACCACCCAGACTTGGCAAATGGCTCCTCGAAAGCTTCTGTTCTTATGATTTTCAATCGACTGCACTTTGGGACCTTGAAGAACTATTCAGAATAAATGTAAAAACGAAAGGAATTCGAAGAGCCAAATTGATCTATCTAATAGAAGCTCTTGGTATCGTCATTCATCTTTTTTTCAAAGGCAAAAGTCAATACTCAATTAACAACATTGCTATGTTCAAACACAACATCTTAATCTCGTTCCGAAGCTTTAAGCGCTTCAAAAGCACTTTTTTCATCAATCTCATCGGACTCGCTACAGGCCTGGCCTCTACGCTGCTCATTTACCTCTGGGTGTCAGACGAGCTAAGTATGGATAGATTTCATGAAAACGAACCCAACCTGTACCAAGTATTACAGAATGCAGAAACCAGTGCAGGAATTATGACATTCCAGTGGACACCAGCACTGCTGGGTTCCACGCTTATGGAGCGGTATCCTGAAGTGGAGTTTGGTACCACAGTCTTACCACACGACCATTTCGATGGATTCAGTTACGCAATTTCCAACAACAATTATTTCCAGGTTAACGAGCAATTCGTAGATGAATACTTCTTCGAAATTTTCAGTTTCCCGATGCAATTTGGAGATCAAAATACCATCTTCACACAGCCAAGCGGTGTATTGATTTCTCAAGAATTGGCAACCAAACTTTTCGGTTCTGTGGACGCAATGGGTCAAACGATTAAGTTCCAGAATGAAGCCATCGATAAAGAATATATCGTAGTCGGTGTTTTTAAAAATGTTCCCGGCAATTCCACTCTGCAGTTTGACATGCTCTTCAATATGCAAGAATACCTGGATACAGAAGGGGCCGATTTCCTCAGATGGAACAGCAACAATCCCCTGACTTTTGTGACTTTAAACGCGGGTGTCGACCTTGAACAGTTCAACCAGTCTATCTACGGTTTGGTAGAGACATTTGAACCAAGAGCACAGTCGAAAGTCTTTGCGCAGAAATTTTCAGAAAGATACCTGAACGGCAATTACGAAGAGGGTAAAATTGTAGGAGGACGTATCGCCTATGTAAGACTCTTCAGCCTGGTAGGGCTAGTTGTTTTAGTCATTGCCTGTATCAACTTCATGAATCTTTCCACAGCAAAAGCCAACACCCGGCTGAAGGAACTGGGGGTAAAAAAGGCGCTTGGGGCGCTCCGTGGCTCTTTGATTCAACAGTACTTTACAGAGGCCTTACTCCTCACTGTTCTGGCCTCAATACTCAGTCTCGTATTGGTAACAGCAGTGCTACCATTCTTTAACCTATTGACCGGCAAAAGCCTTGAACTCACATTCACTCCAAACCTAATCATGGGCATTTTTGCTATCGTGTTGATCACTACCGTCCTCTCTGGTAGTTACCCCGCACTATACCTCTCGAGACTAAAAGCAATCGCCTCTCTAAAGGGCAAAATCGCAGGTTCATTTGGGGATATTTGGGCAAGAAAGGGCTTGGTTATCTTCCAGTTTTCTGCCAGTATCATTTTGATTGTAAGCGTCTTAATTATCACCAATCAGATTGATTACATTCACACGAAAAACCTCGGTTACAACCGTGACAATCTGCTCTATTTCTCCAATAGTGGCATCGATGAGGACGACTTCCAAACGCTACTGAATCAAATCAAAGGAATACCTGGAGTATTAAATGCAGCCGGAGCAGCGCATGATCTGACAGGCGATTTTGGCAGAACCGGAGGAGTTAGTTGGCCAGGCAAAGAGCCAAACGAAAGATTGAGTTTTTTAAATCTGGAAACCGGAGTAGGTTTTATTGAAACCATGGGCATTGAGTTGGTTGAAGGAAGATCAATAGAGCCCGACAGACCCAACGAGTTTAACAAAATCATACTTAATGAGACAGCCGTAAGGAAAATGCGACTTGAAAACCCTGTCGGTATGACCATCAAGCTTTGGGGCCGCGACAAGCAAATAGTTGGAATTGTCAAGGACTTCAATGTCGAAACACTTTATGAGGAGATTAGTCCAACCATGATCCATCCTGTAACTGATGACCTTACACAAACCTTTGTTAAGGTACAAGCCGGAACAGAAGCGGAAACGATCAGACGCTTAGAAGAAACCTTCCTTGATCTGAGTCATGGTTCTCCCTTCCATTTTGGTTTTGTAGATAGTGCCTATCAAGCCATGTATGAAGGGGAAAAACAAGTGGCCTCGTTGGCAAAGTCTTTTGCTCTGGTAGCCATTATCATTTCATGTCTTGGGTTACTTGGGCTGACCTCGTTTACTGCTGAAAGGCGCTCCAAAGAAATAGGAATACGAAAGGTGCTGGGTTCAGGAGTTTGGAGAATTGTTTATCTACTTTCCTCCGACTTTACCAGAATGGTTATTGGAGCATTGATCATTGGATTGCCCATCTCCTATTTCATCGCTCGGGAATGGATCCAAAATTTCGCATTTGGCATTGAGCTGAGCCTGAGTCATTTTCTTTTTGCCGGATTGATCATATTGATAATTTCATGGTTGACCGTTGGTTTTCAAACAGTTAAATCAGCTCGAGCCAATCCTGTAGATAGCCTAAGAAATGAATAGAAACAAAATTTCCATTTTTTTAATCATCATCGCAGCCTTTTAAAATTGATCTTGGTATAGGGAGTCAAATGGCCGGTTCAAACGGGATCGGCCTCAGATTGACCGGATCCAAATGGCCTGCTTGACAGCCTGCAGCAACTCAATCCACCGCCATTAAAGTCGATTTGTTAACATGAAAAGGCACTTCGTTGCCTATCGATTCCAGAATTATCTATAAAACTAAAATCAATAAAAATGAAATTGCAGAACAGAATTTCAAAGGGAACACTATTGCCCTTACTATTATTACTCACAGTCTTTACCATCTCAAGTTGTAACGATAATGACGGAGATGCAACTCCGGAATATGACATCCAATTAACCGAAACTAGCTTGGGGAATATTTTGACAGACGGAGAAGGTCGAAGCTTATACTTCTTTACTCGTGATGTCAATGGTACATCAGCCTGTGAAGGAGGTTGTGTGACCAGTTGGCCTGTTTTTAATGTCGAGAATCCACGAATTCCCGCCAGCTTGAACGCTAGCTATTTCGGAACGATTACTCGAGGAGACGGACAGGAACAGATGACATACAAGGGATGGCCACTGTACTATTTTGCCAACGATGCCGTACAAGGCGATGTGAATGGAGAGAATGTGGGAGGCAGCTGGTACGTGGCTAAACCTGATTATGATGTGTTACTTGCAACACAAAGCATTGGTGGACAGGATGCTCGCTATCTCGTTGATGCGACTGGCAACACACTTTATCGTTTTCAAAATGACGGCCCCAATGAAAGCAATTGTAACGGAGGTTGCCTCACGAACTGGCCAATATTCAGTTCCGAGAGCTTCACCGTGCCTTCAGCTTTGAATGGAACCGACTTCGGATCGTTTGATAATGAAGGAACTATTCATGCTACCTTCAATAACAGACCACTGTACTACTTTGCCAACGATGCCCAAAGAGGAGATTTAAATGGACACGAAGTAGGCAACGTATGGTTCGTGGAAGAGATTCAATAATCACTGAGCTCTTAACATAAGTGACGTCATTCTCGCGAAGACAGGAATCTCAAAATGGAATAGCAAAAGCTATCAGGAGATTCCCATTTTCATGGGAATGACGTTTTCCATTGGTAGCCAACTCAAAAGAAAACAGAGGTTACCTCCTCATATACATCAAAATAGACGAGCAAAGCTCCGGAGGTGTCAGTAATTCCATGAGCAATAATTGGAATCCAAAGGTTTTTGCCATGTCGAAAGAAAATCCAGGTAAAAAAGAGTGCTGCTGAACCCGTAAGAAGAATACCACTAAGGCCCTGATAGCCATGGGCAACAGCAAATATGAGTGCTGACAGACCAATACCAAGGCCCCAACCCAGCTTAGAATACTTCAGCATCGAAGCGACATTTGAAGTCAGGAATCCTCTATAGAGAACTTCCTCAAAAAATGCTGCGGTGATCCAGAGAATAACAATGGTATTGAGCAGTTCCGATAAGTTACCCTTTAAATAATCGAACCTGCTCAAATCACGTTCCGTACCCGTGACGGATTCCAGCAATGGCTCCAGGGAGATCCGAAAAACAATGAAAACCACAATAGCATAGAATAGACCTAACCCTATAGCTTTTATCCATGACTTGGGTTTCACCAAGCCAATTTCCCTCGTCCCAACCCCCTTCAAATAGCCCACGAGAAGGATCATCGCCAGAATTAAGAGCATGGAAGTAACCCCTCCGGCTTCACCGGGTATGACTGCCGGAACAATGAATGAGATGACAAAAATGGATACGAAGTAGACGATAGCCATAAGTGGGCTACCGGCCTTTTCCTTGGAGATGAATGACATAGTTTGAGGTTGAAGGTTCAATAAATTGACGCACTCATTCCAAAAAAGTAAACCCCGATTTCTTACCAATTCCGTGAAGCGTTACTAAACCTTTGTAAACCGAAAGCATCAAATGGCAAAAGACAGAGTGCATGAAGAAGTTGATGATGATTTTGGGATTGGTGTTTATGATCGGGCTTGTAGCAGAGACCGCTAATGCACAAAGAAGAACAGTGAAAAAGGAGGTGGTGATAGTACGAGGAAAGCGAGTCAAAAAGTTGACCCGGCAGCATGTGGTAGTGGCTCATCGAAGCACAAATTATCGGTACTACAATGGTGTGTTTTACAGACCTGCCGGGCGTGAGTTTGTCGTTGTGTCAGCACCAATTGGTATCAGGGTAAGAGTGCTTCCTGCAAGGCGGATAAAAGTCAGAGTTCGAGGCTCTTTGTTCTTCTATTTCAACGGAACGTTCTATCGACAGACCGAAGATTTCAAAGAATATGAGGTGATTGCACCTCCCATAGGCGCAATCGTTCCAAGCCTTCCTGAAGGCCACGAAATGGTCATTATCGATGGCAAAAAGTATTTTGAGTTGGATGGTTACTACTATAAAGAAGCTATTATCGACAATTCACTGAAATATGAAGTAGTTGGTAAGGAAGTGGGTTTGGTTACAAACTAGACCCTCCTCCACATTACATAGGCATTGGTAAGCCCTAAATTGGGTAAATCAACCACTTCAGGGAGTTCCCCCACGATTTCAAAGCCTAACTTTTGCCAGAGCCTAACTGCTCGCTCATTAGACTTGAACACAATATTGAATTGCATCGATCTATAACCAAGTCTTCTTGCTTCTTCGATCGAGTGCTCACCCATTGCATAGCCTATCCCCTTACCTCCAGCTTTCGGATGAGTCATATAACCACCATTGGCTACGTGTGATCCCATATCCGGCTGATTGTCACATAAGAAATAAGTCCCTAATACCTCTCCCTCTATCTCAGTTACATATACATGACGCTTGGGGTTGCACCAAAAATCAAGCATCTTTTCTTTACTGGAATCGGGGTAGAAGACTAACCCTTCTGCGGTGGCGATCACTTCCCTGGCAATTTCCCAAATAGCCTCTTGATCCTTGTCAGTTGCCTTACGAATAAGCATGCTTAAAATTAGTCGATTCCATGAAAGGTGATGAGGAAGAATTACGAATGTTTATTTTTCAACAAAGAATCATCAATCGGTTTTTACCCATGAAGCTCTCGCGTATTTCCTTTTTGTCTTTTAGTCTGTTCATTTCAATCATCACCAATGCTCAGGAACTTCCACTGACATGGGAAAATATCTTCACAAAAAACTATGGTGTTCGTCAAGCGGCCATTTCCCCGGATGGGTCGAAAGTGATTTTCACAGCTCGAACTGTAGATCAATCCGGTCTCTTTATTATTCCTTCTAATGGAGGGGACGAACCCACATTTTGGACTTCGGGCTCCTCTCCCGTTTGGTTTGATGACGGTAGAAGAGTCCTTTATTCCTACCAAGGTGATCTGTGGACCAAACGAATTCGTTCAGGGTCAAAACCAGTTAGAATTACGAATGACGAGTATGGGGAACGCGCAGCCCGTCCCTCTCCAGACGGCAGCCAAATTGCTTTTTACTCAACAAGAGGCGGGCACAATGATATTTGGATCGTTCCGGCAGACGGATCTGCGGAGCCCAGACAACTGACCAATGAGTCCATGGCCAACGATGATTTTCGATTCGCTCCAGCCTGGTCTCCGGATGGTAAACAAATAGCTTTCTATTCTAACAAAGCAGATTATTGGGAAGATGATATCTGGTTGATCAATATTGAATCCGGGAAAGAACGCCAAATCTCGAAGAAGTTGATGGCGATGTCTACTCCTGTGTGGTCACCGGATGGATCAAAAATTGCGTTGATGGCTGTGGCTAAAGACGAATATTGGTACGAAGACCTCTCCTATATCTACATTCTCGAGCCTGAAAAGGGCACCGAAGAGATTTTGGATATGCAAATTCATGCCACTGACTTGCTACACAATCACACGGTGAAATGGTCAGCCGATGGATCAGAGATTTTCTTTCCTTATCAGGAACGTTCGGAGGTAGAACTTTGGAGAGTACCATCGCAAGGTGGCGTGGCTACCCGGGTAACCAACATGGGTGGAACCTTTCGTAGCTATCATTCCTCAAAAAGAGCCACACGCTTCATTTTCGTGCGCTCCAACTCGACTCGAGGCAATGAAGTTGATATGATTCGTTTATCAGGTGGGTCACCTGTCCAACTGACTAACGTATCCACCAAATGGGAAGGACTAGTCGAACCAACGGAAATCAGTTATCGCAGCTATGATGGGCTTTACATCCAAGCTTACAGATTCAATCCCCCCAATTTCAACCCCAGAAATGAATATCCTGCTTTGGTTATGGTGCATGGTGGAGGAACCAACACAGCTTACAAGCAATTAAACCTCACCGAACAGTATCTGGCGCAACAAGGCTACATAGTGCTCATTGTAAATTACCGAGGTGGCTCAGGTTTCGGAAGGCCTTTTCAGGATTTAGGAACCAACGACTGGGGTCATGGTCAAGCACTGGATGCGGCTCATGCTGCCACCTTTATTCGGGAACAGGATTGGTCGAACGGCAAAGTGGGAATCTATGGATACAGTTATGGCGGAATCACCTCCATGGCAGCTATTTCTCAGGCTCCCAATGCGTTCAATGCGGCCGTTCCAATGGCGGGCATCTACGACTTTAGCGATGCCTATACCAATGCCGATCGATTGGGAAAAATCTTTATCAAAACCGGCCACAGCGGTTCACCTGAGGAAAAGCCGGAAATCTATGCGGTAAGCAATGCGCTTTCCAGAGTGCATCAAGTAAGAACACCATTGCTGATTATGCATGGCGAAAAAGACGTACGTGCACCTTTCCGACAGTATGAATTGGCAGTCGAGATTTTAAAGAAGGAAGGTAAGGTTTTCGAAAGTCACTCCTACCCTGGTGAGCCTCATGGTTTCCGAAACCCGATGAATCGTGTGGACATGTATCAGCGACTTGAAGCCTGGTTTAAACGCTGGCTCAAATAGCGCATTTGGAGAGAAGAATTATTAACTTATAACAGAAACTGACCAAATCAATTCATCATGGAAAAGCTCAAAAAAGAAGATATACATCAGGATGTATTTGATCTTTATGATCAATACGCGCACAATAAGCTGGAGAGAAGACAATTTATCGAAAAACTCTCCCTCTATGCGGTTGGAGGGGTAACGGTGGCTTCATTGATGGGCGCCATGATGCCGGATTATGAAACCACAACTACCGTTGAACCGGATGATCCGAGAATTGAGTCAGATTATATCCACTATGACTCTCCCAAAGGTGGTGGTAAAATGAAGGCCCTCCTTTCCAAACCCGATAACATGTCTGGTAAAGTGCCTGGAATTGTGGTCGTGCATGAAAACAGAGGTCTCAACCCTTATATCGAAGATGTGGGACGAAGAGGTGCTACCGCTGGGTTTATTACGGTAGCTCCGGATGCGCTTACCCCATTAGGAGGCTATCCTGGAAATGATGATGATGGAAGAACCATGCAAAGGAAGAGGGACCGGAACAAAATGCTCGAAGACTTTATAGCAGCTTATGAATACCTAAAAAGTCATCCGGATTGTACTGGGAAAGTAGGTGTGGTTGGTTTTTGCTTTGGTGGCTGGATTTCTAATATGATGGCCGTGCGTTTACCAACATTGAATGCAGCCGTGCCCTTTTATGGAGGTCAACCTTCTGCTGAGGATGTTCCGAAAATTCAGGCGCCTTTGATGCTTCAATATGCCGGTCTTGATAAGCGCGTAAATGCCGGATGGCCTGCTTATGAAGCTGAATTGAAAAAGAACAATAAGGAATATGTAGCACACATGTATCCTGATGTCAATCACGGATTTCACAACAATACCACAGGCAGATATGATGAAGCTGCAGCCACACTGGCCTGGGACAGAACCATCGCTTTCTTTAAAGAAAAACTGAGCTAAAACGAATGAAACTGGGTGCATTTTCCGTAAGCCTGAACGTCAAGGACATTCACGCTTCAAAAGCCTTTTATGAAAACCTGGGATTCGAGGTATATGCCGGAGATATAGAGCAGAATTACCTAATAATGAAGAACGATCACATCGTAATTGGACTGTTTCAGGGAATGTTTGAAGGCAATATCATGACCTTTAATCCCGGATGGGATCAAAGCGCACAGACGCTGGAGGAGTATAATGATGTACGTGATATTCAAAAGCATTTGAAGGCGCAAGGCATTCCACTATTATCTGAAGCGGATGAAAGCACCGCAGGCCCAGCAAACTTTATGGTCACAGATCCTGATGGGAATACACTTCTCTTCGATCAGCACGTCTAGATGCGCCTGACTATTTATTGTACAAGGGATGCTTGTCGATAGCCTCTTGAATGGCTTTATCCGACAAATAATATTTATCCATAAACTGGTCACCGAATTTGGCATAGGCAGCCGCACAACAATCGTCATAGCGTACATACCAAGCATATTCATGGATTTGCCTTCCCAACCCATGATAAACGGGCATAAGATCAGTGCTCTGCTCATGAGTCGCATGAAAATTATCATCAAGTAAATAACTCAATCCCCATTTGGCAATTTGTAAAGTGGTGTGACGATGGTAATAAGCGACATGTCCAAGTTCATGAGCAAGAATTCCCACTTGGGCATCGAACGGAAGATTTCTCAAAAGAATTTCGTCATAGGGAGTTCCAGCAGCATCATTGAGTAAAATTCGATACTGTCGATTTTTTCCTGCCCCAAACAACGACCAGATATTGAAATTGGATTCCATCGGAGCTCCTTCCTGGGTCAGAACCATATCAATCTTCACCCCTTTTAATTCGGGATAGGCTGCATAGGCAAGTAGCGCTTGGAGCTCAAACCCCGGAGGTAGTCCTTTGTCTGAACCTACGACTTTTTTTAAACTGTCCAGATCGAAGTCGTAATTCACCAGACTATCAGGAAACAAATGTGGACTATCCACCAAATCATATTGCATCGGATCTACCTGTTGCAACCAAACAGCCAGAAATAGTGCTACAAGTAGTAGTATCAGGCCCAATAGAGCTCTTTTGACAAATTTCATTCGTGGAATGATTTCATATCAATTTAAGCAGTCAAAAAACTTTTCCTCTAATGATGCGCAAGTTTTTGTATTCGAAGTCATCTAACTCTTCAAACACACTAAACAAGATGAAAGCTTACTCCAAACTTATTCTTTTGAGCGCAGTACTTCTGATCGGATTTGGCTGCAGCAACAGCGATGATTCAGATGACGGCACAGGTGGAAATATTGAAGAGCTCTCCGCTGCATTTGACATGTTTGATTCTGACAATACCACGATCTATATCGATGGAAACGAAGTAGTTATCGAAACCAACGGACTACCTAATCATACCTCACCTTATTGGTCGACCACACATGCCCTGTACATAGAACCTACCGTAACCTCTACGGCTCAAATGGCACCAGGGAATATCGATGAATTCAATGGGTCCTATACCCTGCGGGTTCCATTGAATCCCGAAAGAGCATCAACAACATCATCGACAGGTCTGGGGGCAATTGGTATAGCCATCAGTGGATCGGTAATTTATAATGATCAGGAAGGTCCAAATGTACCACTGGACAATGCTGCCCCGTCTTTGGATTATACAGGAGCACATACAGGCCCTCAAAGCTATCATTATCACCTTGAGCCAAAAGCATGGTCGAATGATGACCAGGAACTAATCGGCATTATCTCGGATGGATTCTTCCTCTATGGTCGAAGAGACTACCCTTCGGGAGATTACCCAACAGACCTCGATGAATCAGGAGGGCACTTTGGGCCAACTCCGCATAATCCGGATGGTGAATATCACTATCACATACAGAACGAACTTTACTTGAACCTGTACTACATACTATTTCCGGGAGATTATCAAGGAACACCGAATGCGATTAATTAATATTAGTTTCATAATACTCGCAGTTGTGAGTGCGTGTGAACCTGCTCTTCAGCAGGCTTCACAGCACTTGCTCAAAATCGATAAGTCTCAGCTTGAGCTCAAGCCCAACGAGGGACTATTCTATTATGATCAAACGCCATTTACAGGAGTTGCCAACGCCCATTATCCTGACAATACTCTGGCCGAAAGTGCAGAATTCGTCAATGGCAAAAGGCATGGTATGCTGAAAAAATGGTATCCAGATGGTATTCAAAGCTATCAGGCGAGCTATGAAAACGGCCTGCTCCATGGTAAAGGATATTCCTGGTGGCGCAATGGAAATCTACGTTCAGAATCTACTTACGAACAAGGTGAGGCACATGGCAAACAATTACAATGGTATAAAACCGGAGAACCTTTTAAAGAGATCAACCTTGAATATGGAATTGAGGTCGGTCTGCAAAAAGCATGGAGAGAAAACGGGAAACTCTACAACAATTACGAAGCAAAGAATGGGAGGATTTTTGGTTTGAAAAGAGCCAACCTCTGCTTTGAACTGAAAGACGAAAATATCATCTATGAAAACTAAGTATTCATACATATTGGCCTTCTCATTTGCAATTGCATGTTCATCACCAGAGGAAAAAACAAGCCGTGTGGATACACTACCTTACTATCAAGAGGCTTCCTTTACTCCTCAATGGATCAGCCCGGATAGCGTTTACCTGAAGAGTTATCATAGAATTCCTCCATTCGAGTTGATTAATCAGAACGGTGAAAAGTTTACCGAGGAAAATTTAGATGGAAAAATCTATGTGGCCGATTTCTTCTTTACTACCTGCCCGGGAATATGCCCAAAGATGACATCCAATATGGCGCTGCTACAAGATGAGTTTTTGAATGACCCTGAAATATTATTGCTATCTCATTCTGTCACCCCGAAGATTGACGATGTGGAAGTACTGAAGTCTTACGCTGAGGTCAAAGGCATCAATTCTGACAAGTGGCATTTGCTCACAGGTGATCGAGAAACGATCTACAATCTTGGTCGAAAATCCTACTTTGTGGAAGAAGATCAAGGACTGGAAAAGGACATCGATGAATTCCTGCACACGGAAAATTTTGTCTTGATCGATAAAAGCCGTCACATCCGTGGAATCTATAATGGACTGAACAAAACGGCTGTAGCACAACTTATCGCAGACATCAAAACACTCAAAAAAGAGACACTCTAGACAAGCTGCGTCAAATTCTCTGAACTTCTTTTTGCTGAACTAAGTTTTTTAATTGTTTTGAACTATTATTGTATATACAATTGTTGTAATCACAATCATGAAAACTAAGATCTATTACCAGGCGATTTATCAGATCATCAAAACTGGCCATTGGATTACGGACAACGTGTCGTTGGAATTGAAGGAATTTGGCATTTCAGAACCACAATTCAATGTGTTGAGAATTCTTCGAGGCCAAAAAGGCAATCCAGTCACCGTGGAAGAAATTTCGAATCATATGATTCAGCGGTCGAGTAATGTAACACGAATCATCGATAAGCTGCTGGCACGTGACTTGGTGATCAGAAAGGAATGTGAGACGAACAGGCGCAAGATGGATATTCTCATTACCAATAATGGACTTGAACTATTAAATCAACTGGATAAAAAAGTAGATCAGTTTCATCAGCCCATGTTCAAGAATCTGACTAAAGAAGAAGCAGAAACACTTACGGCATTAATCAAAAAACTTAGAAAATAAACAAATCATGAATATTGTAGCATTCGGGGCCAGTTCAAGCAAGGCCTCCATCAACCAACAGCTTGCAGCCTATGCAGCAAATCAAATAGAAGGAGCGAACGTAACGCTTCTTGATCTGAATGATTTCGAAATGCCTATTTATAGTATCGACAAGGAAAAGGAAAACGGTATACCTCAATTGGCCAAAGACTTTAAATCAGCCACACTCAATTCTGACGGAATTATTGTGAGTCTCGCAGAGCATAATGGAAGTTTTCCATCTGCCTTCAAAAATGTTATTGACTGGGTGAGTCGCTTGGAAGGAAAAATATGGGCAGAAAAGCCATTGCTTTTGTTAGCCACTTCTCCGGGGCCAAGGGGTGCAAAATCTGTGTTGGAGCATGCCACCAACACGTTCCCATATAGAGGTGCAACTGTTACTGGCTCATTTTCACTTCCCTCCTTCTTCCAAAATTTTTCAAATGAGGAAGGCATTAAAGACCAAGAACTAAGAACCGAATTCGAAAATCATTTGGAGACATTCACATCAAAACTGAATGCGCAGGTAGTACAAGACTAGATAATTGAATTAGTCTCACATAAATTCTTTTTAGCTTTATATAAGCAATCGCGAAGTGAGACCATTCATTTTTACCATTTTATTAGTTATTAACTATTCCGCAATCGCGCAAACCATTAATGAGAGTGTCCCCGCTTTCATTGAGAAGGATGGAAAGTATTTGTTTTATCTACACGGTGGTATTGTTGGTGCTCAGGGACCCAATGCAGTAAGTCCTTATTATGGTCCTTATAAATACCAGGCTATCCTGGACTCACTTGCAGCAAGAGCATTTCATGTGATCAGTAAAGTAAGACCTGTTGATACCAATGAAGAGGCCTATGCCAGGAAAATGGCCCGGCAGATTGATATTCTACATAGCCAGGGAATTTCCTACGACAACATCTTCGTTGTCGGGGCTTCACTTGGTGCCTACATCACCATTGAGTTGGCCTATATTATGAAGGAGGAGGAAATGAACTTTACTCTCCTAGGTTTATGTAGTGACTATGCAGTAGATTATTACCAAAAATACAATCAACAACTCAAAGGAAATTTCCTTTCCATCTTCGAGAGCAAAGATGAAAAGCACTCATGTGAAGGGATTTTTAAGAACCAGACATTATCAAGCTACCAGGAAATCAGACTCACTATGGGTAATGGCCATGCCTTTTTGTATCAACCCTACACCGAGTGGATAGAACCACTGGTAAAATGGATGACTAAATAAAGTTCGCTCCCCTTTCAAAGACATTCGCTGAATTTTAAATTAAGGCTATGATTGAAATTGACATCAACTGCGATATGGGTGAGAGCTACGGCAATTTCAAGGTTGGTAATGATGATGAAATCATGCCTTACATCAGCTCTTCTAACATTGCCTGCGGAATGCACTCCGGTGACCCCTACCAAATCGAGCGAACGATAGAGAACGCCTTGAAACACGGAGTCCAAATCGGAGCACACCCGGGCTACCCTGACCTACAGGGCTTCGGCAGGCGAGTGATCCCTATGAAAAGAGAGGTATTAATGGCCTACGTGAAGTACCAGGTGTCAGCTATGAAAGGTTTGGTTGAAAGTGCCGGTGGGAAACTGTCCTACGTTAAACCTCATGGTGCGCTATACAATCAGATGGCTGCAAACAAATCGGAGGCAGAGACCGTCATTGCTGGAATTAAGGCTATTGATTCAACACTGATCGTAATGGGTCTTGCAGGTAGTCATGTGGAGCAAATAGCAAAAGAGGCTGGGATGTCATTTGTGGCTGAAGCCTTTGCCGACAGAAGATATGAAGCCAATGGAAAGTTGATGTCAAGATTAAAAGAGAACTCAGTGATCAATAGCGCTGAAGATGCCGTTAGACAGGTGGTGTCCATCATTCTTAATCAATACACTGAGACGCTAGACGGAAACAGAGTTGATATTAAGGCGCAAAGCTTTTGTATTCATGGCGACAACCCTGCTGCTATCGACATTCTCAAGGGTTTGGACACCGCATTTGAAGAAAACGGGATCACCAGAAAAGCCTTTTCGTAATGGATGTTCTTCCTTACGGAGATAGTGCCCTTTTAATTAACTTTGAACAGGTTGTTGATGATAAAATCAATAGTCAGGTAATCGAATTAAGTACTCTTGTCAACAAACTTGATGGTGTTGACTACACTGTTCCCGCCTATTGCTCATTGACAGTAGGCTATAACAATATCAAGACTAATTTTTCCCAATTATCAAAAGAAATTAAGACACTCGAGGTTTCAAATTCCAAGAGTCAAAGGAGTCAAAGGACAGTAAATATCCCTGTCTGCTACGATTCTGAATATGGGTTGGATCTGATTGAGTTGGAAGAACTCCTTGACCTTTCCTCAAAAGAAATCATAAAAAGTCACACCGAGGCTACATATAGAGTGTATATGCTAGGTTTTGTAGCCGGATTCGCATATATGGGTGCTCTTCCCGAAAAACTGAATTCACCCAGAAAGAACGAACCCAGACTTCAAGTTCCAAAAGGATCTGTAGGACTGGCAGGACTCCAGACCGGGATTTACCCTACTGATGCTCCCGGAGGCTGGCAAATTATCGGGCGAACACCTATCCTCACTTTTGATCCCGCGAAAGAACTTCCAGCGGTTCTCAAACCAGGTGATCAGATCAAGTTTTACTCAATCAATAAGGAAGAATTTGAGTCCATTTCAACCCAGGTCGAAAACGGTAAATATGAATTGGAGGTGAGCAATGCCTAAAATTAAACTCGAATTCATAAAGACAGGCTTGCATACCAGTGTTCAAGATCTCGGCCGTTTGGGAAATCAAGCATATGGAATACCTGTGAATGGTGCCATGGACAAGTCATCGTATCGATTGGCCAATGACCTGGTAGGCAATAAACCGGGTTCACCTGTGCTCGAAATAACCTTAATAGGTCCCGAGATCAGGTTTCAAGGTTCTGGTCAAATAGCCATTACAGGGGCTAATATCTCTCCCATGATTAATGGTAGACGAGTCAAAATGTACAATCCGATTCTTGTCAATGAAGGTGATAGATTAAAGTTTGGCAAATGCCTTCGTGGCTGTAGAAGTTACTTGGCCGTCAGGGGTAACTGGGAAGTCAAAAAGTGGTTGAACAGTGCATCAGCATCAACAGTTGATGGAAAGGAATTGACACCTGATTCGATCATTCAGGAGGGTTCTGTTATCAGTGTTCACGATAGTTCCAAATCCGTTAATGCTCGCTTATTTGAAGGAAAAAAACCCTCTTATTCGTCCAATCAAACCATTCGTATGATTGCAGGCCCTGAATATGAACAACTTACCAGGAACACTATAGAGGATTTGTTCAGAAAGAGTTTCTCCATTTCTCAGGATGCTGATAGAATGGGCTATCGCCTGAATGAGTCACTGGTTGACTTCAATCCTGAAAATGAGGTCATTTCATCTGGTATCGTGCCCGGGACAATTCAAATCACCAATTCCGGCCTACCCATTATTTTAATGGCAGATGGCCAAACCTCAGGTGGTTATTTCCGAATGGGAAATGTGATCACAGAAGATTTGGACAAACTCGCCCAAATGAAACCTGGAGATCAACTAAGGTTGAAGTTGGTACCCTACCATTATAATTCTTCTGAGAATCAGTAAGATAGTCCAATCCTAAATACCAAACCCATAAATTTCCCAGGGTAGAATAACTTGAAATGTATTTGGTTTTCCAACCATCTACTCACTCGCTCTGTCAAACAGAGTGAACAAATTAATAAACATGAAAAAGGTCAATTTGATAATGGTGATGATAGTAATCCTGATGGCAGGATGTGCTGATGGGATTAACCCGATAGAATGTGGTACGAATTTGATGTGCACTGATCAATTCGAAATCCATATCTATGAAGCTGTGGATGGAGAAAACAATCCAATTACCTTAGACAGTTTTTATTCTCAAAACCTGGACAATGGCAACATCTATGATTTTAGCGAACATGTAGATATTGTTGATGGGAATACATACGTGGTAATCACAGATGCAGAAATGGATGAGGTGAAACGCAATGGCACTACCATTCGGTTTTTTGGGGAAAAGGACGGAGA
Source organism: Cyclobacteriaceae bacterium (assembly GCA_028281285.1). Lineage (GTDB taxonomy): Bacteria > Bacteroidota > Bacteroidia > Cytophagales > Cyclobacteriaceae > Roseivirga. The sequence goes on along the minus strand of JANQKF010000004.1, from coordinate 76,637 downwards.
AGTAATTATTCAGGAAGACTTTCTTGTTGGTCATGACTGCTGCCATATAGTCGTACTTGAAGGCCCGGGGGTCAACTAAAAATAGCAACTCGCAAATCCTGAGAGGAGTGACTTTCATTGAAAGTCGCTCCTTTCTTTTTAATGCATTCAATATCTTGTAGGAAAGTATTACTCAATATGTCTGACGAGAAACTATTCTCCCACTCTTCTCCTGTCTGGCCGGTAAAAAACATGCAACGATCCCTGGACTACTATGTAAACGAATTGGGCTTTGAAGTACTGTTCAAATGGGAAGACCCTCCCACTTATGCCACTATTAAGCGTGACGATATTGGAATTCATTTGACTACATTGGATGATCTGGAGGATGATTATCGTCCAAGGACTGCTCTGTTCATATTCGTTTATGATGTGGATGCCGTTTGGGCGGAATATCAGGAAAAAGAAGTGAAAATTGTCGCTGAAATCGGGGACAGAGAGTATGGTATGCGAGATTTCGACATTGAAGATCCGGATGGATACCGTTTAGTTTTTGGCAAAAGCCTAAGTATAGACTAACAAGATATTGATGACGGAAAAAATCAAAATCGAATTACCCTTTCAACCACTTGACTGGCTCCTGGAGGGCATCGCCTTTCTGAGTTTTATAGGATTATTACTCATCCCCTTTCTTAGTTACGGAGACCTGCCCGACACTGTACCTATTCACTTTAACGCCTCCGGAGAAGCAGATGACTATGGAAGTAAAGCCTCAATTTGGATACTTCCAGCAATAGTTGCATTCACCTATCTCACTATAATTATCCTTTCCAGATTTCCTCAAAATCTCAACTACCCGGTAAAAGTACATGATGGTAATCGATCGTACCAATACCGTCTGGGAACGAGGCTGCTCAGAGTTATGAATGGTGCAATGAACATTATGTTTCTCTACATAATGTTTCAAATTATTCAAGGTGCTCAGAGTAAAGAGGTCCAACTAGGTTGGGGTTTCCTTGTCGCCTTGCTTGTTGGTTTGGGTCTGATCATAGGTTTGTATATTTATTTGGCTAAAAGACAACCCTAGCATGTCAAATATTGATGAAAACAAAGCACTAATCAATCGCTTCTACACGGCCTTCAGGGAAAAGGATGCCATGGGCATGAACGCTTGTTACGCGGAAAACATCGTTTTCGAAGATCCTGCATTTGGGAGATTGAATGGGGATGAAGCAAGGGCCATGTGGTCTATGCTTGTTGAAAGAGGAGGCAAAGAACTTACGATTTCCCATAAGGTGTTGGACGTAACAAATGGTGGTGCAAAGGCCCATTGGGAGGCAGTATATCCCTTCTCTCAAACGCTGCGAATTGTTCATAATAAGATCACAGCTGAGTTCATCATCGAAGACGGCAAAATTGTCCACCACAAAGATCATTTCAACCTCTGGAAATGGTCTTCGATGGCACTCGGATTACCTGGAATGCTACTTGGGTGGAGTGGTTTTATGAAAAAGAAAATTCAGGGGCAAGCAAAAAAAGCGCTGGATAAGTATATGAATCAATGAGCATGAAACAAATCTTCCTACTAAGTATTCTATTGCTGTGCTATACCTCCCTTTTAGCTCAAGATCAGAATATTGCAGCCCGATTAGTTCAGGAGCAACTGGACGCTTATAATCAGCGTGATATAGAGGCCTTTCTGGAACCCTATAGTGATAGCGTAAAAATCTTTAACCACCCGGATCAGCTACTATACGAAGGTAAGGAGGGCATGCGAAAGCGGTATGGCCCCAGGTTTGAATCCAACCCTGATCTTCATTGTACCTTGATGAATAGAATGGTTCTTGACAACATGGTAATTGATCAGGAATCGGTGATTGTCAAAAAGGGTAACCCTCCCGTTCAGGTGTTTGCCATGTACAAGATAGCGGGTAACAAAATAGTGGAAGTATACTTTATACGGCCCAAGATTGACCACCCTTAAAAGAGAAAAGGCAATTTCCGTCTGAAATTGCCTTAATCAACCTTAAACTAAAACTACTAACTAACTATTTAACCGATAATAAGTGGTATTGTCATATTCAGTGAGGTAATCAGATTGTCTGATCAGTCTCAAAACTTCCTCACTCAATTCTTCATCTAAATCTTCTTCGTGGATGAGCTCACCGTCCTCATCGTAAATCTTTACGCTTTCGATGGCATCTTCTTCGAAGTCATCACTGGTATATTCTTCAATCCAGTTGTCCACATACTCCTCTACCTCTTCGAGGTAAGAGAAGTCTTCATCAAAAGATGATTCAATAATGTTCTTTGAATTCGCTCGCGCGGAGGTCAGTAATACCCCCGCCAGGAGCAGCGCAAATAGCGCGGAAATGTTTCTTTTTTGACCTTTCATTGTTGTTGATATTTTGAGTCCGCCCGACCAAAGGCGGATTTATTTGACCTTTTGTTTTTGACCTTGCCCCTTTAATTTCAATTGGCGTGCCAAAAAATATAAGTCATTGTAAAACAGTGACTTACACACAGATCATACTAATTCACTGTTCAGATATGTACGAAATCGTGCATTTGAGTGAACAGAGATGTACAAGCAACCTTATTTGGTGATGTTCGTAGCGAGGGAAATGGCTACTGGAACGAATTAATCGTCTTTTTTGGTATCCTCAGTTTCAGATTTCTTTTTGGTCGTTTTCTTTTTGGGTGCTGCCTTAGCGGTTGATTTCTTGGCTGCTGGTTTTTCCGGAGCTACATAGGCAGGGGTATGTTTTCTTGGCCTTCTGACCCCGAATGTGCCTTTTGTAATTTTGCCCTTCTTGGTTTTAATGTCACCCTTTCCCATATTTTGGATGTTGATAAGTTTAGAAGTAAAGCAAAATTCACGTGAAAGACAAACAAACCTTGCCGATCCCATCCACGCTGTTAACTGTTCCTTAAAAAAAATCGTATGCTCATTTTATGCGTTCTCTAAGTCTGACACTAGTACTTGCTCTTCTCTCCTACTCCTGCAGTTCTCAACAAGAGCGATTTTCCTCCGAAGATGAGTTGCCCAAATCAGAAGCAAGTCATTTTCTTGGTAATACAACCGATTTCGAAAAGGCACTGAGCAGGGCAGATACTTCCAGGGGACTTAAAAGTCTGTTGGTCTTGAAGAATGACACACTGATTTTCGAAAAATACTTTGACGGTCACTCATCCAGGAAAAACTACCATGTACGATCTGTGACCAAATCCTTTATTAGTCTTTTAACAGGCATTGCTCTGGACCAGGGGCTTATCACAAATCTTGATGAATCAATTGCCCCTTACCTATCCGAATATACTCCCAGGAAGAATCGAAAAAAGCTTCAAGGAATAACCATCAAACACCTGTTAACCATGACTACTGGGTACGAATGGAATGAAGGTTCCGCAAATGGCTATATCGACTGGGATCGTTCCGAGGATAGAATAGACTATGTTCTCAAAAGGGATCTTGCGGAAACCCCAGGTAAAAGATTCAACTACAATTCCGGCACGGCTCACCTCATGTCTGTGGTACTTGAAAAGAAGATAGGACAACCCTTAATGACGTTTGCCAAAAAGAATTTACTGGATCCCTTAGGAATCCGGATGGACGATGTTAACTATCAGTCGGACAGGAGGGATTTTGTTAATGGCGGAGCAGGTCTCCAACTCAGGGCCAGGGATATGGCCAAAATTGGAATTATGGTTGCCAATAATGGTGTTTACAATGAAAAAAGGGTTGTTTCGGAAAATTGGATAAAGCAGTCGTTCGAGCCCTATGCATCTTTTCCAGGCCAGGCTACCGTTGGTGAGGAAACAGTGTATACTTCCGGATATGGGCACCTCTGGTGGTTATTGAACATTGCAGGAAATGAAGGGGCTCTTGCATGGGGTTGGGGTGGTCAGTTTATACTAGTGGTTCCTGAACTTGATGTGATCATTATTACTCAAAACGACTGGTTTGTCATGGATGATATCAATCGAAGACAGATTCGTTCTACGTTCAGAGTCATGGCCGGAATTTTAAATTCATTAGAACCAGATAATTGATCCGTACTTATCTTTGCCACGAAATTGGAACCTGTGGAGAAGATTGACCTGAAAGACTATATCTACGATCTACCCGAAGATCGAATTGCTAAATTTCCGCTTAATGAACGGGACCAATCCAAACTACTGTATTACGAATATGGCAACATACAGCACAAGGTATTCAATACCATCCCCTCATTGTTGCCTGCAAATACGACCCTGGTTTTCAACAATACCAAAGTCATCCCAGCCCGGATTTTTCTAAAAAAAGAAACGGGAGCTTCGATAGAAATATTTCTACTCAACCCAATTCTTCCGAGTTCGATTATGAGCATTGTTATGGAAGAAAGACGAAGCGTCACCTGGAAATGTATGATTGGAAATTTCAAGAAATGGAAGAACACCAGTCTCGTTCGGCCTCTTGACATTAATGGTCGTTCTCTCCTGTTAATAGCTGAGTTGGTTGATCGGGAAAACAAATCGGTGAAATTCAGTTGGGACAATCCCGAGATATCTTTTGCTGAGATTGTGGAAATGGCTGGAAAGGTTCCTCTCCCTCCTTACTTGAATCGGGAAGCAGTAAAAGAAGATAAACCCAGATACCAAACAGTTTACTCAGAAAAAGAAGGTGCCGTTGCCGCCCCTACAGCCGGTCTTCACTTTACTAATCGAGTGTTAGACGAACTCGTGGAAAGAGGGATTACCAAGGACTTTCTCACTCTTCACGTAAGTGCAGGCACCTTTCAGCCAATTAAGGAAGAAAACGTGCTTGACCATCCGATGCACTCTGAACAAATTGTAGCCACAAGGTCAAACATTCAGGCCGTTGTGGAAGCAAAGGGAAAAATCATCCCCGTGGGCACAACCTCAATGCGTAGCCTGGAAAGTCTTTATTGGTTTGGTACAAGGCTAATTCAAGGAAATGAAGACTTCTCAATCAACAAACTTGAACCATACGATACTAAAAACACCCCTCCGAGAATTGATGCCTTTCAAAGTATTCTCGATTGGATGATTAAGAATGATTTAAACCAGATTATCGGCAATACAGAAATATTCATTTTTCCAGAATATCAATTTCGAGTTTGTGACGGGCTAATTACTAATTTCCATCAACCGGGAAGCACATTAATGCTCTTGGTAGCAGCATTGGTGGGCAAGGATTGGAAGAAAATTTATGACTCAGCACTTTCTAACGACTACCGGTTTTTGAGTTATGGAGATTCATCCCTTCTATTACCTTCCTGATCAAAAGATCAGTATATTCGAGCATGGAGGAGAAAGCATCTTTGTATCACCGCCTAATTGATTTCATCAATTTTAAGGTTCCTCTACTCGGTGAAGAAATTCATGTCCTGAAAATTGACTTCACGGTTACAGAGATAATTGTACCATTTGTTTTCCTGATTCTTCTGAACTTGTTGGGTAACCTGGTCAGATCCACACTAATAAATCGGATTCTGGGCAGATATATTGAGGATAGAAAAACGATTTTGTCCATTGGTAACATTGCCAAATATTCAATCCTCATTATAGGCGTTTCACTGCTCGTAGCAGAAATTGGGCTTGACTATGAATCTGAATTGAATTTCACGATCATCAGTGCCAACAAGGAAGGAGAACAGCCGGTAAAATTCTTTGATCTCCTGAAGATCATATTCTATATGGCTTTGCTTGTTTTTGCTGCCGCCAAGTTCAAGGCGGTTTTTGTCAAGCAGGTTCTCTCCAGATATTCAGAAGATAAAGGTGTAACACAATCAATTGGTACAATTGTTCAATACGTCATACTTCTCATTGGGGGGTTATTAATTATTCAAAATTCGGGGATTAATCTGGGTTCGCTTAATGTACTGGCAGGTGCCTTGGGTGTAGGTATTGGCTTTGGTCTCCAAAACATTGCCAATAACTTCATTTCCGGCTTGATCATTCTCTTCGAGAGACCCATCAAAGTAGGTGACCGTATTGATGTTGGCACACTTAGTGGTGATGTGGTCAAGATTTCATCCAGGGCCACTACTGTGAATACCAACGACAATATTTCCTACATCATCCCAAACAGCGATGTGATCAACAAGCAAGTGGTAAATTGGAGTTTTAATGATCGCAACGTTAGATTCAGAATCCCGGTAGGGGTATCCTACAAGGAAGACCCTGAGATAATAAAGAAAATATTACTTGAGGTGGCCAATAAACATAGTGGAATATTAAAGCGCCCTGAACCTGATGTGTGGTTCGTAGAATATGGGGAAAGTTCGCTGAATTTTGAGCTGGTGGTCTGGACCAATCGATATATCGACAAACCTAAAATCCTCCGTAGTGAACTTTATTATGAGATTTTCGCTCAGTTCAAGGAAAACAATATCGAAATCCCATATCCACAGCGTGATTTACACTTGAAGTCAGGTTTTTCGCCTGAGAAAGACGCATCTGAGTAGTATTCAGGCAATTAATAACTCGAAATGGTATTTGAACTCCATATTTCAGTAACTTTACCGCGTTTTTCCAAATAGACTAGAATGAGGGTTATTATAGCAGGGGTTGGAAATGTAGGGTATCATTTGGCCAAACTTTTGTGCTCTGAAGGGCAAGACATTGTGCTTGTCGATCAGTCACAAGAAAAACTAAAACTTATTGCCAGCCAAGTAGACGCGGGTACCATAAAGGGTAATTCCACCTCTTATATGGTTTTGGAAGAAGCTGGTGTAGCCGAAGCAGACCTCCTCATAGCTGTAACAAATTCAGAAGAGGCAAATATTGCCACAGCTATCATAGCAAAACATCTTGGCGCAAAACGAACTGTAGCCAGAATTAGCAATACCGAATTTATCTATCAAAAGGACAAACTCAATCTCAAGCACCTTGGTATTGATGATATTATTTCTCCGGAATCACTGGCAGCTAAAGAGATCAAAAGACTTCTGAAAGAAGTAGCCCTGACCGATAGCTTCGAATTCGAAAAAGGATTGCTTTCACTGATTGGAGTCAACATCAACGACAAAAGCCCGCTAAAAGGAAAATCGATGATCGAGGTGGCCAGGATGAACCCAGAACAGACCTTTATGACTGTGGCCATTCTGAGGAATAATGAAACCATCATTCCTTATGGTGATACCACATTCGAATTAAACGATCACGCCTATTTTGTATCGCAACCAGATGGGATTGATAAATTGCTTTTTCTCAGTGGCAAGAAGCGCGAGATGGTCAAAAACATCATGATTCTGGGCGGATCTAGGGTTGGGTTTCATGCTGCTAAAATCCTCAGTGCACGCTATAATGTAAAGCTCATTGAAAAAGATGCAGACAAGTGTTTTGAGCTTGCAGATTTGATTCCGGACGCTATGGTGATTAATGGCGATGCTCGCAATGTGGAGCTCTTGATGGAAGAAGGTATTGAGGACATGGATGCCTTTATTGCTGTTACCGGTGATTCAGAAACCAATATCATTTCAAGTCTGGCAGCAAAAAATCAGGGAGTCAAAAAGACCATTGCCATGGTTGAGAACATGGATTATATCCACCTCTCGCAAAACATTGGTGTGGATACCATGATCAACAAAAAACTCATAGCTGCAAACTTTATCTTTCGCCATATTCGTCAGGGTGAAATTGTGGACTTAACCAGTATTCATGGGGTCGATGCGGAAATACTAGAGTTTGAAGTGAAGGAAAGCTCCAAAATTACTGCACACGAACTTAGAAACCTGGAATTTCCCAAATCAGCGATAATAGGGGGAGTTATTAGAGATGGCAAAGGTTATACCACACCGGGAGATTTTAGATTTCAACCCAAAGACCGAGTCGTGGTACTCGCCAAACCAGAAGCCATAAAAAAGGTAGAGGATCTCTTCATTTGATGAACTGAGATGAAATTCAATTTCAAAGCGATACTAAACATAATGGGCCTGCTTCTATTGCTCAATGGATGCTTCATGGCTTTGTGTTTGCCCTTCGCCATTTACTATGAAGGAGGAGATTGGCAAGCCATAGCCATTTCCTCTGCAATCACCCTTATGTCCGGATTGGCTCTTCGCATAATCACCAAGAATCGTCAGAATAAGGAATTAAAGAAAAGAGATGGCTATATCATCGTATCCGGTGGCTGGCTGATTCTGTCCTTGTTCGGAGCATTACCTTATATCATCAGTGGTGCGATTCCCAACTTCACAGATGCTTTTTTTGAAACTATTTCAGGGTTCACAACGACCGGAGCATCAATTCTAAACGATATTGAAGCAGTTCCCAAAGGCATTCTTTTCTGGAGAAGTTTTACCCAGTGGATCGGAGGCATGGGAATTATTGTCTTGGCAGTAGCCATTCTGCCCTTCCTGGGAATTGGAGGTATGCAGTTGTTTGTGGCCGAGGCCCCAGGCATTACTCCTGATAAGCTTGCTCCAAGGATTAGCGAGACTGCAAAGCGATTGTGGTTTATCTACTTGGGTCTGACACTTGCCCAAATGGGTCTCTTAATGGCTGGAGGACTCAACTTCTATGACTCTATCAATCACTCATTGACTACAATGGCAACGGGAGGTTTTTCCACCAAGAACGCCAGTGCAGCACATTTTGACTCCCCCTATATCCAATATGTGTTTATCGTTTTCATGTTTCTAGCGGGGACCAGTTTCACTTTGACCTACTTTGCGCTTAAAAGAAATTTCAAGAAGATTCGCAGGAATGAGGAATTCAAAGTATATGTTTCGTTCATTGCGGCTATTACACTTGTTGTTACTATTACTGTCCTGATTGTAACAGATCAGGGCCTGGAGCAATCCTTTAGAGAGGGGCTTTTTCAGGTTGTTTCCATCGTGACCACAACTGGGTTTGTTTCAGCAGATTACACCGCATGGACTCCATTCTTATCTGTTCTATTCTTCATTCTTTTGTTTGTAGGAGGTTCGGCAGGTTCAACAGCCGGAGGTGTTAAAGTAATCAGACATTTAGTCTTATTCAAAAACTCCTTTTTGGAATTAAAGAGGCAACTTCATCCATCAGCAGTGATGCCGGTTCGAATCAGCGGAAAGGCGATTGAAAGAAACATCGTATTTCACGTTCTGGCATTTATCATGATTTATATTCTGATCTTCCTGATCGGGGCGCTATTACTTTCTGCATTGAACGTTGACTTTGATACAGCGCTGGGTGCTGTGGCCACAACATTAGGTAATGTAGGACCAGGCATTGGAGAGGTTGGACCTGTTAACAATTTCGCAAACATTCCTATTGCCGGTAAGTGGTTACTGTCCATTCTCATGTTATTAGGAAGGCTTGAGTTATTTACGGTATTAATGTTACTTAGCCCTCACTTCTGGAAAAAACACTAACGATCATCTAAAACCAACTATCCGATTGACCTTTAAAGAATTAAATCTACACGAAGACGTACTGCAGGGATTAGACGCTATGGGCTTCGAGAAGCCTACCCCTATTCAGGAGCAATCCATTCCTATCGTCCTTGACAATAAAGACATTATTGGTATTGCCCAAACAGGGACAGGCAAGACAGCCGCCTTCCTCCTACCGATTCTTCATAAGATTTCGAAACAGGAAACAGAGCCCGGTGCCATCAATACGCTCATCATTTCGCCTACACGTGAATTAGCCGTCCAAATAGACCAACAATTGCAGGGGCTCGGTTATTTCACCGGTGCCACTTCTATTCCAATCTATGGAGGGGGTGATGGTGATGATTTTTCTCAACAAAAAAGGGCTCTTACTGAGGGGGCAGACATTATAGTAGGCACACCAGGTAAATTAATGTCACACCTGAATCTGGGGTACGCCAAAATCGATCGGCTTCAACATTTAATTCTGGATGAAGCAGACAGAATGTTAGACATGGGATTTTATGATGATATCATGAAGATCATCAGTCATCTGCCTAAAGAACGCCAAACTCTTTTGTTTTCGGCTACCATGCCGCCCAATATCCGAAAGATGGCTAAAGAAATACTAGTTGACCCCGAAGAGATCAGCATTGCCATTTCCAAGCCAGCTGAAAAGGTAGTGCAAGCGGCATTTATGGCCTATGATACCCAAAAGGTAGACCTGGTTAAATACCTACTACGTTTCAATGATGTACCCAGTCTGATCATTTTTGCCTCCACAAAAATCAAAGTAAAAGAGGTAACAAAATCACTCCAGGCAGAAGGGTTAAACGCCAAGCAGATTTCTTCAGACCTGGAGCAAACGGAACGTGAGGCCATACTCAACGAATTCAAGAGCAAAAAACTTCCCATCCTTGTTGCCACAGATGTTATCTCCAGAGGCATTGATATTGATAACATCGATATGGTCATCAACTATGATGTACCTAACGATGCAGAAGATTATGTCCATAGAATCGGAAGAACCGCCAGGGCGTCAGCTGAGGGAGAAGCCATTACCTTTGTTAATGAAGATGATCAACATCGCTTTCTTAAAATCGAACAACTGATTGAAAAAGAGGTCAGAAAGGTTCCCCTGCCAACAAGTATTGGAGAAGGTCCTGAGTACAATCCCAGACGTTCACGAGGTAGAGGAAATCACCGAGGAAGAGGAAAAAGAAATTTTAAAAAAAGGAGGTAAGTTCCCTCACCTCCCATTCTATTTTATTCGTATCTCAAAGAATCCACCGGGTTCAGCCGAGCTGATTTGATGGTTTGGAAACTGATGGTAATCAGTGCCACCACCATAACAACAACAAGCGCAACCCCAAAGACCAGAAAATCCATAGACGTTCGATACTCAAATCCCTGTAGCCAACTATTCATTGCATAATAGATAATAGGCCACGCGATAATGTTCGAGATCATAATCAGAATGATAAATTCTCTGGAGAGCATATAAAATACTCCCTGAACCGAAGCTCCCAATACCTTTCTTATCCCTATCTCCTTCGTTTTCTTCATCGCTGTAAAGGCTGATAGTCCAAATAGCCCCAAACAACCAATTACAATGGCCAAAACAGAGAAAACTGAAAACAACGACTGAAATTGTGTCTCTGATTTGTATTGTTGATTGAAAAACTCATCCAGGAAGAAATAATCAAAAGGGTTACCCGGATAGATTTCAGTCCATTTTCGTTCTACCGTGGCCAGAGTTTCAGGAATGGCATTTTGATTCACTCGAATAAGGAAATACTCAGCCCAGAATGGGCTTAACGTAAACAGTGAAGGTTGGGCCTTGACTCGCAAAGATTCATGATTGTAATCTTCAACCACTCCTACTACAATAGCTGCATCTCTGAAACTTTCTACATAAATCGTCTGGCCTATTATGTCCTCGGGATTCTTGTAGCCAAGAATTTCGGCTCCGCCTCTAGAAATAAGGGCCGCTGTATCCGCATCACTCCCGAACTCTCTGGAAAAGTCACGCCCGGCAATGATATTCATCCCCAACGTCTGAACCAATTCATAATCTCCTCCAATAAAATTCAGGGGATATACTTCTCCTTGTGGCTGATGATATCCTCTTACATCGGCTTTAAATCTAATTTTCTTACCTGGTACAATACCACTGGTAGACACTGCCACAACCCCTGGTTGTTGTCTCAATTCATCACTGAATAGCTGTATTTGTCTGTTCCTACCAAGCTCCGAGCTGGTATCGGCAATGGCCGCCCTTTCTACAACAATTGTCTGCTCAATGTCAAAACCCAAATCCGCAGACTGCATGAAGTTCATTTGCTTATTGACCGTAAGCGTACCCACAATCAATGCTGCAGAAGTAGCGAATTGAAAAATCACTAGTCCCTTACGAAGAAGCACACCCGAACTGGAGTTACGAAATTTACCTTTTAAAGTGCTGACCGGTTTAAAAGAAGATAAGACCATGGCCGGATAGAAGCCTGAAACAAAGGAACCTACCAGAAATATGGCCGCCAGGCTCATCCATATTACACTGTTTTCCCATAGCACCACCTCTTGAGGAATGCCACTGACTTGGTAAAAAGCAGGCATCGCCACTAGCATGATGGCCAACGCGAGGATGATTGCAAGGAAATTGATCGTAATCGATTCGAACAAGAACTGTCGGATCAATTGACTTCTCAACGAACCAAGTACTTTTCGAATACCAACCTCTCTTGCCCTATCCAACGATCTTGAAGTAGCCAGATTCACATAATTCACCCAAGCAATCACCACAATGAAAATGGCTATAATGGACAAGAAGGTAATGGGCTCTGCCTCCCCATTCAATTCTGCTTCATCTGCCAAATGAGAGGTCAAATGGATATCAGCTAGTGGTTGCAAGTGAAAGTGATGTATCGAATTTCTATCAGCCAGTTGAGGCATATACTTTTCAATCATGCCAGGAAACTTTGCAGCCAGTGCTTCCGGACTTGCGTTTGGTTGGAGTTTGATATAAGTGTAAAAATCTTTCCGTATCCAACCATCACGATAGCGTGCCAGAGCCCCATCAAATCGATTGTAAAGCGTAGAAGTCGAGATTAACACGTCATATTTCAAATGCGTATTCGCAGGAACATCTTCGAAAACACCGGTAACCACACAATTCTCATTGTTATAGTCATCATCCTGCAATCGAAGTTTTTTTCCGATTGGATCTTCATCACCAAAATACTTCTTGGCGGTGCTCTCCGAAATCACCATGGTCAGCGGTTGTGATAACGCAGTAGCCGCATCCCCCGCAATCATTTTAGCTGAGAACATAGAGAGGAAACCTTCACTGGCGTAAAGAAACTTGCGGTGTTTTAGCTTGACGGGCTCACCGGGTGATTCTTCATAAGTGATCACCACATTGTTCTTGGAACCCATATTGTACAGATGGGCCCATTCGATGACTTCCGGAAAATCGTTTACCAGACTTGAACCGAGTGGAGGATAGTTTTCAGCACTGTGATATACGAATTCTCCATTTTGGAATAGGTCAAGGCTAACCCGGTAAATATCCTCGTAATCCTCCTGAAATTTATCGTAGCTGGATTCAAAGGAAACATAATGAAGGATCAACATTGCTCCTGCGATACCTATGGCCAAACCTGAAATATTGATGAATGAGTACACCTTATTCTTCATAAGGGCTCTCAACGTGATTTTGAGATAGTTTGAGAACATGACGCTTTGTTTATAACTGTTATATGATTTGAGTTTGTCTGCTATCAGATAAAACCTGAATGACCTTAAAACTGTCCAGGAGTAAATTCTACGGGCTTTCTTCAACCCTTTTTGTTCAACATTAAAAAAGTACTCCTCCTCCAGATCTCCTTCGATCTCCTCAATCCATTGAGCAGTGCAGAACCAGCGCAAAAACCTCAGCGCTAATTTTGGAGGAGAAGGTATGTCACTGTTGTAAGACATAAGTTGGTATTGAGTTCCAGATATCTTCTCTTAAGGATTTTGTCTCTTTCAAGCTTTTCACGCCAAATGGAGTGATATAAAAAATCCGTTTTCTCTTCCCTCCTCTTACATTGGTGGATTCTCCTAATCTTGAATTAAGAAAACCTTTCTTCTCCAAGCGATACAAGGTGGAATGGATCGCACTAAGGTTGATAGTGCGCTCCGTGCGTTTCTCCACTTCTCGCTTGACAGATATCCCATAACCGGAGTCATCCAGCATGGCCACCGTCAATAAGACTACTTCTTCGAACTCTCCCAGGTAGGTGCCTTTCATTTTATATTTTACTATTATGTAAATAATATAATGACAAACTAGCGAAATTATTATTCATCAATCAATCTTTCGCTAAAATTTCTAAACGCAATGAACCTTTAGCGGGTAGAGCCGACTACTATCAAAAGACTCATTAGTCGGCAATAGGTTACATCGCCATGGAAAAAAGCAAAATTCCCTCTTCCGTTCAGCGGTATCGCGTTCCACACATCCGTAAAAATGAATCGCTTAACAATTTGAAGGTTCAAGGAACCGCATTTAAACGCACTTTTACATTGGAATAACTCAAAACATCGGTCATGAAGAATATCACCTTCGCAATTCGGGTACTACTTAAAAACAAGTTTTACTCACTACTTAATATCCTTGGCCTTGCAGTAGGTCTTGGTGTATCAATGATTATTTTCCTCTACGTTCAAAGCGATCTGAGTTACGATAAAATGCACAGTGAGCACGAGCGCATTTACAGGGTCACCTCCACCTATATTATAGGTGGCAAAGCAGACAATTTCTCTGTTTCCTCTCAATTCCTGCCACAGGCGTTGATGACCGAATACACAGAAATTGAGAATTACGTACGAATGCGCCCTGCCGGCAGGGTTCTTTTCAAATACGGGGACAAGAACTTCTTTGAGAACGGTATATTCTATGCCGATACCTCAATGTTCTCGGTTTTTGACTATGAATTATTGGTCGGTGATCCGGCTACTGTTTTGGACAATCCAAACACAATAATTCTTACCGAAAGTCTGGCCAAAAAACATTTTGGTGACGAGGACCCCATTGGTGAAATCCTGGAAACACCTACCGGACGATTTCAGGTCAACGGCATCATGAAGGACGTTCCGGAAAATGTGCATATCCCAATTGATGGGTTGATGTCTTACGTCACTCTTGAAACGGACAAGCAGGCTCTGGAACTCCAAAAACAACAAGGCGGACTATGGCAACCAACTGACTTTGTATTCATACTCTTCAGGCAACCGAATGGTGCCCGGCAGGTACTAGATCAGTTCGATCGCTTTTATGATAAGTACATGCTTCCGTTTGTGCAAGCCGCAAATCTGGATATTGGGTTTGAACCTGCATTTATGCCAATCGCAGAAATGCACTTCACCAAGAATCCACCACAGTTTGACTTGCCCACAGGTAACCAGAATTATACTTACATATTCACTGCAATCGGAATATTTATTCTATTACTCGCTTCGATCAATTACATGAATCTGGCTTCGGCTCGTTCTGTCAACAGATCCAAGGAAGTGGGTGTACGAAAAGCACTAGGCTCAACCAAGAGAGCGCTCGTAACGCAGTTCTTGAGCGAGTCAGTAATTATTGCATTGATCTCACTCCTCTTGGGAGTAGGCTTTGTTACGCTACTCGTCAATGGTGTTGGGCTCACCAATATGCTGGACAAAACACTGATATTCGACCCAATCCAAAACCTTGATTTTAGTCTGACTTTTATAGGAATCACACTGGTCATCGGGATTATCTCAGGACTGTATCCCGCATTTTTCTTGTCATCTATTTCCACAGTTGGAGCATTGAAGGGCACTGCAAAAAGTGGAAGGGGCAGCATGAATATGCGCAGGATTTTAGTAGCGTTCCAGTTCTTCGTATCAATTGCCGTCATCATCTCAACCCTGATGATGAAAAACCAAATTGAGTTTTTGAGCGATCAGGATCTTGGCTTCAATAAGGACAATGTGGTAATCGTCAATATGCAGGACACTGCAGTACTTAATCGTGCTGATTTTATTAAGGCAGAATTGATGAAGAACCCAGGAGTACTAGGAGTAACTGATGCTATAGTAGTTGGTGGTGATGCTACATTGGGCAACAACCTTCTCGGAGCGAGCAAATCAATGATCATAGCTGAAACAGCGGATTCTGTTGCGGCCAATCAAACCTACCCGGTCATGTTCATTGGGGACGACTATGTGAAGACCATGAAGTTGGAAATTGCAAAAGGACGTGACTTCGACAAAAACCAGCCCTCGGATCCATCCAGTGGAGTTTTGGTGAATGAAGCCATGGTCAAACAGATGGGATGGGCAGAACCATTAGGTCGCGATGTTGGACTCCCAATTCCAGGATTACCAAATCCTAAAGTCATCGGGGTAGTAAAAGATTTCAATGCCTTCTCATTGCATACCGCTATTGAGCCCATGGTGATGTTTCACTGGAAGTTTCATCCCTTCGTTCTTCAATCAGGTGGAGGGCTGCCATCATTCCACATCAATGTGAGTGGCAATGGTCTTCGTGGCACCATGGACTTCATAGAGCAGACGTTTGTTGATTTGGATCCCGGACACCCCTTTGAATATCGATTCCTGGATGTTCGAGCAGAAGAACTGTATCGAGCCGATGAAAGGCAAAGCCAACTTACCGGATTCCTCTCCTTCATCTGCATATTCATTAGCTGCCTCGGACTGTTGGGACTTGCAAGTTTTAGCACGTCTCGCAGAATCAAGGAGATTGGAGTAAGAAAAGTACTGGGAGCTTCAGTACCACAACTGGTCTATATGATTTTCAAAGATGTGTTGTTGCTGATCATCATTGGGTTTGTACTCTCACTACCGGTAACTTATTACATCATCAATCAGTGGCTTCAGGAGTTTGCCTATCAAATGCCATTGGTACAAACCTTGGCATTGGCTGCCGTATTGTCTGGCGTATTGGCGGTTATTATCGCCTTTCTGACGGTGAGTTATCACTCCTTACGTGCGGCCAATCAGAACCCGGTTAAAGCCTTACGTTACGAATAATCAATTGTCGGTCATGATTTGGATGAAAGGGAGCTTCGGCTCCCTTTTTTAGTTAAGAGCCTGTCCAGATTCGTTCATAATTGAGTGCGATTACGCACAATTACCGAAAATGAAAAAAGCCTCTCCATTTACAAGTTTTTGAATTTCAGATGATTACAACAAAAAGACGCAATTGGCACATTCTATGGTCTGTTTTGACCGGATAGAAAACACGTGTTTATAAAATGAAGAGTATCTCTTATGCAATCAGGGTATTGCTAAGGAATAAATTCTATTCCTTTCTCAATATCTTCGGATTAGCTATTGGTCTTGCTGTGGCCATTATCATTCTGCTCTATGTCCAGAGCGATTTGTCATACGACAAGCACCACATAAATCATGAACAGATATATCGAATTGAGTCCAAATTCAAGATTGGACCTAAGGACGATGAGTTTGCCCTGACCTC
Organism: Cyclobacteriaceae bacterium; assembly: GCA_028281285.1. GTDB lineage: Bacteria > Bacteroidota > Bacteroidia > Cytophagales > Cyclobacteriaceae > Roseivirga. The sequence goes on along the minus strand of JANQKF010000004.1, from coordinate 59,789 downwards.
CTTTGTGCTAGCCGAAATGATGAAGGAAGAATTTCCGGAAATCCAATCCTATGTACGATTCCAGAATGCGGGCAGGCAACTCTTCCGGATCAACGACAAGCAGTTTTTCCAGAACAACATCTTCTTTGCCGACTCTTCAATTTTCAATGTATTCACCCATGAATTTATTGCAGGTGACCCTGAAACAGCCTTGGATGAACCCAGGAGCATCGTCCTGACCGAATCCATGGCCAAAAAGTTCTTTGGTGACACCGACCCGATGGACAAGATCCTCAGTACTGACATCAATAACTACAAGGTCACCGGCTTGATCAAAGATTTACCGGATAATGTTCATTTGACATACGATGGACTTATCTCGCTGACCACCATCACTTCAGGTCAGCCTCCTTTAAGCGCTCAGCAGAGAGCAGGTCAACTGTGGAACATCGCTTTGTATTCTTATATCACGCTACCAAATGGGTATGACGTGACTAATATTTACGATCGTTTTCCTGAATTCTTCGAAAAACACATGGAGCCCATCGCCCGCCAGGCACAGCTGGGTGAGGCAAACTTCGCCCCAAGATTGGTCCCATTAGCTGATATTCACTTCAATTCGAAGGTACAATATGACCTTCCCACAGGAAATAAGGCCTATACGCAATCCTTTACGGCCATTGGAATTTTCATCTTGATTCTGGCCAGTATCAACTATATGAACCTGGCAACCGCCAGAGCGACAAGCCGCTCAAAGGAAGTAGGGGTTCGAAAAGTGTTAGGATCCAGCAAGGGGAGATTGATTAGTCAATTCATGAGTGAATCAGTGGTAATTACCTTCTTCTCTCTCCTACTCGCAGTACTTATCGTAAACATCCTCATTCATGGCACCGACTTTTCGGGTTTGATGGACCGGGAACTGACCCTGGACTTTGCCTCCAATCAGGTTTTACTTTTTGGCTCAATAGGCATGGCTCTATTAATCGGAATCTTGTCAGGGATCTACCCAGCCTTTTATCTTTCAGCCATCTCTGTTTTAGTGGCCATGAAAGGCAGTGTCAAGTCGGGACCCAGAAGCTTGTTAATGAGAAGAGTTCTCGTGGCCTTTCAGTTCTTCATTTCAATTGGTGTGGTGATCTCTACCTTGTTAATGGGTGATCAGATCAGCTTTATGCGAGACAAAGACCTTGGTTTTAACAAAGACAATATGGTGGTAATTCCGGTGCAGGACACATTGGTAAGAAGTCGAATTGAGTTTATCAAATCCGAGCTTAAGCAGAACCCCAACATTCTTGGTATAACCGATGCATTTGGAATTAATAATCAGGGTAATGTTGGTAACAGCTTGCTGGGGGCTAGCCGTAACTTACTTAATATTGAACTGGAAGGTGATTCGGCCTATACTCAGGACACGTACAATGTGATGAATGTGGGTAAAAACTTCATCGAAACCATGCAAATGGAGATCGTTGAAGGGCGTGATTTTAATGAGAACATGCCTACTGACATCACTCAAGGCGCCATCGTAAACGAAACAGTAGTCAAGAAAATGGGATGGACCGACCCCATTGGAAAAGTGGTTTCAGGAATTGGAAATCCTAATCCTACTCGAGTGATTGGCGTGGTCAAAGACTTCAATGCTTTTTCATTGCATGTCAAAGTGGAACCCACTGTAATCTTCAGGTATCAGTTGCAGGGCGCTCCGGTTTTTGCTTTGCCTGCCTTCGTGGTCCATATCAAAGACGGCACCTTAAATCAAACCATGAACTTCTTGGAGGGTAGATTTGCGCAGCTTGATCCTAGTCATCCTTTTGAGTACACCTTTCTGGATCAACAGGCGGAAGGGCTTTATCGAGGAGACCGCAAGCAGAGCCGATTGACTGGGATCCTTTCCTATATCTGTATTCTGATTTCCTGCCTGGGGCTGTTGGGTCTTTCTTCGTTCTCCACCTCAACAAGGATCAAAGAAATCGGGGTAAGAAAAGTACTAGGTGCAACGACTTATCAGCTGGTGATGCTAATTTTTAAAGACATCATGATCCTTGTATTTGTAGGATTTGTTGTTGCCACTCCTGTGGCCTATTTGATCATTGAAGATTGGTTAACCGTGTTCGCGTATCAGATGCCATTGCAGACCTTGATCATCATGGCAGCTGGGATTGCAGGCTTGTTGTCGCTTTTGGTGGCCTTCCTGACGGTAAGTTTCCACTCCCTCAAAGCAGCCAGACAGAATCCTGTGAAGGCATTACGCTACGAATGACATAATTACTAACTATACCTCAAACTGAAAAGACCTTCAAACAAGGTCTTTTTTTGTTCTTAAGTCTTCATAGTAAGGTCATTATGCTCTTCAGGGTGTTGTAAATAAGTGTGACTAAGCAATATGTGTTTGGATAAAAACTAGTAAAACATTTTTTCCATCAACCGAAACAGACATGCTTAAACACATCCTCAAAGCAGAGCTTATCGCTCTAAAAAAGAATCTGCTCCATTCTTTAACCAACATTCTGGGCCTGACACTCGGGATTACCGCGGTCTTTCTGATTTTCATTTTCGTCAGATCAGAAACTTCTTATGACAAGCATTTTGCACAAGCACAAGACCTTTATCGAGTGGGCGTTGAATATACATTTGATGACAAGGTCGACCTCTTCGCCAATATTGCTCGTCCTGTCGGAAAGACACTTCAAGATGAATTTCCGGAGGTGAAAGCAAATACCAGATTGGCAGGCGTAAATGGGCTTTTCGCCCATTCCGGTCTATTAGAAGTTGGTGACAAACTTTTGAAGAATGATCAAATCTTCTATGCCGACTCTACTTACTTCCAGGTGTTTAGTCAGCAGTTTCTCGAAGGCTCACCTGATAATGCTTTAACTCAACCTAATTCAATAGTCATCTCCAGTGATTTGGCAAAAACACTGTTTAATGAAACCTCGGCCCTCGGACAAATCATTCGATTAGATGATCAGGTCGACCTGCGCGTGACTGGTGTGATCAAATCTACCCAGGAAATGACTCACCTTCCAATAGAGGCACTGGTATCCTGGCATAACGAAGCACGTCCTGGTGAAATGAGTAGATGGCTGGGTTGGCATACCTATACCTATATCAAGCTCGGAAGTGATACGAACATAGAGGAGTTCGAAGGAAAACTACCAGGCTTTTATGACAAATACATGAAAGCCAGTTTTGAACAGTATGGAGGTAGTGCTAAGATATTTCTTCAACCGGTTACCGATATTCATTTGACCTCAAATCTGCAGTGGGAAGCTTATCCCAACGGTAGTATCACCAACGTCTACATATTTTCAACAGTCGGCATACTGATCATTCTTTTAGTGAGTATCAACTATGCTAACCTGGCAACGGCCAAGGCCATTCAGCGCATCCGTGAAGTCGGTATTCGGAAGGTACTTGGCTCTGATCGACAGTCTACAATTCTACATACGGTAGTCAATTCGCTGTTAGTGGCCTTTGTATCGGCACTCTTCAGTGCTGGCTCAATCTATCTCTTATTGCCCCTATTCAATCAAATGAGTGGAATCCAGATTGACCTAATCAGTATCCTGGAGCTATCCAACATACTGTTCTTTGTAGGACTTTTCTTATTCATAAGTTTGATTGCAGCCATTTACCCTGCTCTTTCAGCATTGGCTTTAAGACCTACCGAAGTATTGAACAACCGCTCTTCTGGATCATCCAAGAGGTCGGTGATAAGAAAGGTTTTTGTAACTCTGCAATTCGTTATTGCTGCAGGCCTTTTATTCTCTACCTCTATTGTACTAAAGCAGTCGAATTTTATTGCCAATAGAGACCTGGGATTTGACAAGGAAAGTACGATGGTCATTTCGATTCGTGATACGTCAGTTCAAAAAAGAGTCGAAGCCATCAAATCAGAATGGCTCAAGAACCCGGCCATAAAGGCCATAGCTAACTCTGAAGAAGTACCCGGAGAACCTTTTGTCCAAGTGCTAACGGACATTAAAGAACTTGATGGCACTTACAATTCCACAGGAGCCGAATACATGTCGGTGGATTATCACTTCCTTCAGACTCTCGGAGTACAGTTAGTGACTGGACGGTTCTTTGATGAACAGTTCGGTAATGATGCTGAGACCAAAGTCATGGTTAATGAAACGGCTGCAAAATTCTTCGGAGGTAATGAACAAGCCATAGGTCGTAAGCTGGCCATGAGCACCGATGAAGAGGGTAACCTGATCGATCTTGAGGTCATCGGTGTGGTTAAGGACTTCCACACCCTGTCGATGCACTCCCTCATTCAACCCATTATATTGGTGATTTCCGAAACTCCAAAGAAGCTGCTCGTCAAACTCCAGGGTGATCAGCTTCAGGCCGGAATAGATTTCATTGAAAGAGAATGGGGGAATCTGAACTCGTTCTTCCCACTGGAATACACTTTTCTTGATGATGGTTTTAAGAACTTACATCAAACGGAAGCCAACCTCCAACAATTGCTTCTTTACTTTTGTGTGTTGATTACCATTATCGCTTGCCTGGGACTCCTGGGATTGGTGTCTTACGCTGCGAAAAACAGGATCAGAGAGGTGACCATAAGAAAAGTTATGGGCTCTTCGAATACAGGCATTTTTAAACTCCTGATCAAGAGCTATTTAATTCCTGTCTTGTTAGCCTTGGTTATTGCAATCCCGGTGGGTTGGTACCTGATGGAGAATTGGCTTAATAATTTTTCCTACCGCACGGAGATTGATGCTTTCCGAGTGATTTGGGTCATGTTGATCACGCTAATCATCGCATTTGTTACAGTGAGTTTTCATATCAATCGCGTATCTAAACTAAATCCAGCAAAAACGCTACGATACGAATAATCAAGTGCTCATTTATAGCGGTTTCAGTGATTTAAGGATCAAAAAATAAATCAGCTGAAAGCTGTATAAGTTTTTGTTCTGCGCTTTGGTGAAGTAATAGGCTTTATTTTATATTTGCACTCCTTTTGCACAAAGGAAGATTAAGCAAATACCCTTGGAGAGGTGGGTGAGTGGCTTAAACCACATGTTTGCTAAACATGCGTGCGAGAAATCGTACCGGGGGTTCGAATCCCCCTCTCTCCGCAACAAAGTCCTGCAATGCAGGACTTTTTTTATGCGGTCGACTCAAGCTTGCTTGAATAAGACTGGATAAAAAAAGAACTCTGGAGCACAGCTCCTCAGGGCTTTGTTGCTGGGTACCCACTCAGGGATCGCGCAAGCAATCCCCGTCCTTGAACTAAATTTAGTGAACCTAATAAGGAGATTTCTCACATCCGTTCGAAATGACGAAAGGAAATTAGCTCAGGGGATTAGGGTTTATCCTAAATCACCAGAATCAAAAAAGGTTTCCGAATCAAATGAGGAGGGGGCTTTTGCAGGGCTCCATCAGGGATCGCGTAAGCAATCCCAACATGGTCTTGTCGGTGACAACACCAACAAAGGCTAAAAGCAGAAAGGTGTTAGTAACCGAACCAGGAATAACGATCTGACAAAATTGAGATCCATGACAAACGACCTTATTGTTCGTGGTTACCTCGAGAGAGGTAAAAATCCCTGGAACGGAATTCGAAACAATCTAAAAAAAACAGCCCCCATTACCTCCAAACACTGTTTTTGATAATTTTTCGTACCGATCTGGTACCAATTTGTCCCGCCCCCGTCCCGGGTTTTTTTGTAAAAAATAGCTTGTCCCACCCTCGTCCCGCGATAAAAAAATTGTGTTTTTCCAAAAACCATAGGATTCCTTCATGAATAATGGATGTTGCTACCCATGTTTCCCTTATGATTACTATCTTATCATGTATATGTGTAACTAGTAACTATAAAAAGTATGGCAGAATCAAAATTTCCTGCAGATGCAGGACACAACATTTCTAACACGAAAGCTCAGGGTGAATGTCAAAAGTACTGTAACAAATACCCTGACAGGGCAGACAAGTTCAGTTTGAATAGAGATAATCTTGTAAACGGAATTAAGAGAGCTATGGGCAATGGTGCGTCAGCCATTGGACTCTTAAATTGTCTGAATGGCGATAATGAATACATTGGAGTAGGATTTGTCACCGAGGAAGGAACGTGGGTTGACAAGGATGAACAAACGGTCAAAGATTTCAACAGTTTTAAAGAAAAGAATCCCGGGGTAACTGCAGGCGTGTTTTGGGGTGTAGACTATGCGCTACCCTGGATCAGTGCACAGGATGAAGATGTGGTATTCTCCAATGCAATTGACGACCAGGGCAGAAATACAATTCTCGGTCCTTCAGATTATTCCGGAGGTAAAGATGCTGATGAAGAAGGAACACCAAATGGTGGCACCCTATGCCCTCTCACTTGTCCAGGAGACGATTAATTATGAGCTGGATTGCAATTCTTGTTTATTCGAAAGTCCTACTATCACCCATGCCGGTGATGGTAGGACTAATCAAGTGGAAGAACTTAAACCCTGTAACCAAGGCGATATTCTATCTGACACTTTGCATGCTCATTGCGGAATGGGGCATGTTTCTCACCGCCTATTTTTTTGGGCCTAACTGGTTTTTTCTTCCAGTAGGCACAGCACTTTTTGCAGTTCCGGCATTTATTTTTTTTATGCGATTACTCCCCCATTGGCAAAAACCTATTTCAATCCTGCTAGTAGGATTTGCAATAGTCCAGGCGCTCGAAGCATTCGTTTTGCGGTCCTTGGAAGAGTACAATGGGTTGACCAATGTTTATCTCGGGTTGACTCTTGGATTTCTTGGAATCAGATCCATGATCCATATAAAACGCCACTCGGCTGATCTGACAATGACCAGGGGGCAGAGTTATGTGAATATCTTCAATAGTTCCGCCTTGTGGGCGTCAGTTGGAATCGCCATGTTTTACGTTGGCCCTATCCTGAACAACAGCCTTGCCAATACTCTTATAAGGGTGGATATCACCCAATTCTTTAACAATTGGGGAGTATTCAACATTATTGGCTGGCTTTATCTCATTAGTCTTACAATTGCCTTATGGAAGGTCCCATCTACAATTTCAATGTCACACCAGAAATAAACGGCTGGATATTTTTTACAGCCGCTGCAATTCTGATCGTTGTGATCTTCCTGTTCGCTGCCCTACTCTACTTTTATAAGAAGAAAGTAAGTATAGTTCGACAGGAGATTGGTTATAACGCAGCATGCGACAGACTGTGGGTGGTACTGGAAGAAAGGTATCAGGGGGAGCATGGCATTTGGGCAGCATTAAAAAAGGACCAGGAGCTTGAACTGGATTTTCCAATTGAAACCCTCAGACGAGCGATGAGGAAAGATACGGATAGACCAAACAGGTCAGTGGTTCAAAAAGCACTGGACAAATTAGAACCAGACATCCATAAAGCACTGACCCGAAAGCAGGCTTGAGTCCTATTTAATCAATTTCATCCCCTCCCACCAATTCGAATAGTTATTCAGTTATTTTTCCGCATTAACCTGAGGTTTTTCATTTGTCATTAGGGCACGCAATCTGTCAAGCTCATGAACTAACCTTTCAACCTCAGGCCTTAGTGGATCAAGTGGTAATTCCCTATTAAGCACATTTCGCACCTTACTAAGTCCCCAATTGAAATCAGGATCTTCGGGAATACTCTCACCGGCCAGTATCCTTTCGTGAATTTCCCATTGTTTGAATATTCGAGTCAGGGTGATTAGAGTTGGCTTTTGAGGTTTATAGTCAAGTTCATCACTAAGCAATCGTTTCAAATTATCCTTGTGCACACCAACGGTTCCATTGGCCCTGGTCACCAGATGCAGTATATGGTGGTTGAGGTCACGTTTTAAGGCGAATGTGCGGATTTTTTGCCGGCTCCAAATTTCCATTTGGGAATATAGCAGGATTTCAATAATTTGTTGGCCTATACATTAGTATAGATATGAAAGCGCCTGTAAGATGTAATGCCATACACTTGGGGCGCTTTCTTTTTTGAAGTACTCGCTAGACCTAGCTAATTCTCAAATCACGTTTCAACTCAAGAATGGGAATGATCAGCTCCTTCTCTTCCTGATCAATGGGGATATCGCTGAAGAATAGCGCATCAATCAAAAACTCGAGGGACCTGGCCATGGCTTCCGGATCCCAAGTAAAGATATGAGACAAAATCAGCTACTCGTGAAAAGGATAAGCCGGCATCCTCCAGGATCCGTTGTTGTAAGTCTCGAAGTGCCGGGCTCTTTAACCGATCCAACTCCTGAACACTGGAAATGATTACTTGATTCTTTTGATCAAGCTGTGTGTGAAGCTCAAGGCATTTGATCAGTTTTGCCTTGGGCAGCTTTTTGAAATTAGTCATGGTACGACAGTTTTAATTACAAAATAGGGGTAGCCTGCGCTGTCGTACCAAGACACCTATTCAATAGACAAGCCATTGCGTAGGACGCAACTACCCCATTTCTTTTTTTACCCTCAAAATGAATGACATACTCGTCTAATTAAGTTTAATAAATGTCTGGTACGACATATCAAATATACGGAAGTTTTGTGAATTGAAGTTGAGCTTATTCTGAGAAAATGGTGCTGTCCTGGTCAAACTGCACTGTCGCAAGGAAAACGGTTAACTCAAGATATTCAGCCCTCAAGGAATCAAGGTTTTCCTCTGTAATGTTCTCTCGAGATTTCATTAATCTATACAAATCCAATATTGGAGATGTGGATTTCCTTAATTGATCAAATAATGAATTCGAAATAAACCTATTGGCATTAATAATCAAGTCCTGAATTTCAGTAAACGAGTCCACTGACCTTTGTAATTTTTCCATACACTCAACCGGTTTCTCAGATTTAAACCGAGTTTTTGAATCAGTCACAAGCAACAGGGAACTCTTAGCTTTTTCCCGCAAATCGGTTACAAGGCCTTCAAATTTTTCTCTGAGCTCACGGTTAATTTTCCTTTTTTCTAATGCGTCTAACCTTTCCAATTCAAGATTCGATCTCACCTTCTCCAACTCGATCTCGGTTTCCCTTCTGGCCTTTTCGGAAGTCTTGGATATATAAATACTAATCCCACTGGCAATAAGAGCTACTCCGGAGGTGATCAGTGCAACAATGATTTCGGTGTCCATTATTAATCAAGTTAATAGGATAATTTCAATCTTCAATGCCACTTTCCTCAAGCCATATTGAACTGTTGATTATTTAGAGTGATTGAGTAAGATTTTCAAAAGCCACCATGAATCGTTACATTTTAGTCTAATTGTACACTATTGGGAGGGGATGTGAGGTAATCAATAATGCTAAATAATTAAATTCTACATGGCAATCTATACCAGATATATTGCAAACTGTATCGATTTATTAGGAGATGAAAGAAAGGAGACTCTTGATGAGTTAGCAAGGGAAGCACATATTGATCTCAATTTTATTCTCCCTGAAGCTGACAGAATTCCCGCTGAAGCAGCCAGTTGTTTAATTATGATTACCTCTGGAAAATCTAATTATAAGGAGAACAAATTAATTGTTGAGAATACTTACCCAGATTTCGAAAAACAATATGAATTAATCGTTGACATCCATAAATCCGGTAATAAAGCATTCTATCTGTTCCAGGAAAAACCCAAAACGTTTATAGAATCATCAGGAGCTTATCCAGGATACAAGGAGTTATTTGCTGAATGTTATAGGAGAATGATTCAAATTACTATGTACAGATCTTTGGGGATAGACTTGAAAAGAGAAATCGAGTTTTCTCCTGAGCATAAACAGGCCGGTCTTCAGATTCTCTCCTATTTCCAGGAAACATTAAATCAAAAGTACCCGGATGATAATGTCACAGTCCGAATTGGACAAAAGGGAAATACCGTTACCATGGAGATTGAAACCCCAGATGGTGAAACACAAAAGTTCGAGAAAGCCCTGGAGGATTATGGACTAGTGGTAACTGGTAAGAAACCAGTAAATGAATACCTGGAAGATCCATTAGATATCATGCAATTGGAATTCAGGCTGCAGAATATTTCCACAGAATTAGAATTCACCAACAAACTCCTGACCACTAAGGACCAGATTATTGCCTCACAAGCTTCAACAATAGAATATTTCCAAAGTGAGTTGAGCAAGCAGCTTATTGCTGGCCGTGAACATACCAGTGAGATTATCAAGCTGGCCAGCAAAGCCCTCGAGAATAAAGACATGCAGCCGCTCTTTACCTTTCTGGACAATGAGCTAGAAACCAATGGCGAAGACCAACTCCGAAAGGATCTTTCCGAACTCAAGGAATCAAAACCTACACTTTGGGAGGCGATCAAGGCCCATGCCTACAAAATCAGTGAAAAGGCGGTTCATACTCATGCAAGTGACTTACTAATTGCCTTGATTGAGAGTATTTGACATTGACTACAATGAAGAAAATCGAAAAATCTTGAGTTCTGAGAATTTTCTTTACGCTCTTCTATTGCCAATAAAAATTTCCCTCTATATTTGCACTCCGATTACGGATCGGGGTGTAGCGTAGCCCGGTTATCGCGCCTCGTTTGGGACGAGGAGGTCGCAGGTTCGAATCCTGCCACCCCGACAGAATTAATAAAGCCAGCCATTAGGTTGGCTTTATTCTTTTGCACTCTTAGAAAGTCCCATCGCAGGCAATGGCACCTCTGACAACAGCACAGATCATTATTTATCTTTATACTTTTATCAATCATGAAGTGGACTAGGAGCTGATGGACTGGAATCCTTATTTGACTTTTGCAGGCGGCCTTGCGGCACTGATTTTCACAGGTACACTGTTCTTCTCAAGAGTCAACAGAAAGGCGAATCGTTTTCTGGCACTGCTGACCTTTTCCATTGGGCTTAACCTAGTACTGTCCTGGATCCTTGTCAACGGATACTTTAATCAGTACCCAGTCCTTCATATTCTCCCTTTTGGAATAGGTTTTGGTTTGGGGCCTACTCTTTATCTGTATGTAAAATCACTGACAAAAGACCAACCAGTCAATCTAAAACATTTGTGGTGGTTTATAGGAGATTATCTCCACAGCATTTATCACTGGATTTTCGGTCGGTCCGATTACGAACCACCTATTCATGAACTATTAGACAAAATCGGATTCGCTTCCCTTTTTGTAATTGCCTTTTATCTATGGAAGTCCAGAAAGGAAATTTTAGCATATCAGAAAGAGCTGAAATCAAAACTTTCCAATGTGGAGCGTCAGACCTTGAATTGGCTAAATCAACTCTCGTTTTTGTTTTTGCTTCTCCTGCCCATTTCGCTCATTCTTTGGCTGTTATTACTCACCATTGGCCTCGATTTTAATGACCGGGTTATTGGTCAATTTATATTCACCACAATCATCTTCTGGTTAGGTATTGGTGGTTTACGTCAACCGGAAATTATTAGTAAGGGAACTGCCTCCACTACTATTCCAACCTCCAACACGATCGCACAAAAACATTTGGAGGGCCTTTTACAGTGTATGGAAAAGGACAAACTCTACCTCCTCCCCGATCTTAACGTTCGGTTTCTGGAAGACAGACTCAACATCACCGCAAAGCAAATTTCGGAAGCTTTGAACCAGGAGTTGGGGAAAAACTTCTATTCATTCGTCAATGAATACAGAGTTCAGGAATTCAAGGAAAAGGTGGTCCACACACCTCAGTTGACACTGGCTGGACTGGCCCTCGAATGCGGCTTTAACTCTAAAACGACTTTCCAGCGAGTTTTCAAGGAAATGACAGGAATGCGCCCCTCGGAATACGTGGAGTCAATCAGGCAATAAGTGCCATTACCTGCAATGACACTTAATCTCGTTCTAATCCCTAGCTATTCACTGAGCATGACACGTTCTTCCCAATAAAAAAGTCATGCTCAAAAAATCATTGATACTTGTAGGGCTGGTTATATGCTCACAGGTGCATACTCAGACCATTGAAGAAAAGATAGAACAGGCGAAAGCAAAGCTTGTTAAGTTGAAGGAAAACCAAAACATACCAGGGTTATCAGTAGCGGTAGGAGTTGGCGGCCAATTGGTTTGGCAAGAAGGAATAGGATTTGCGAATGTTAAAGACCAAAGGCCGGTTGAGGTCGATACAAAATTCCGTATCGGAAGTATATCCAAAACAATGACAGCCATTGGACTGGGTACTCTCTTTGATACCGAAAGAATTGACTGGGCTGACTCTTTGAGTCAATACCTTCCGCAATTCAAGGACAAAAAATATCAACCCACGATAAGGCAGGTCGCTGGCCATCAGGGCGGAATCAGACATTATAAGGGAATGGAATTTATCTCAAAAAGACAGTTCAATTCCATCGCGGAAAGTATGACCGTATTCGAAGGTGACAAGCTGTTGTTTGAACCAGGCACTCAGTATAGTTATAGTACCTATGGTTATGTAGCACTGGGAAGAGTTGTAGAAAAAGTAACAAACCAGGACTATTTAGCATTTATGGAGCAAGCAGTGTTCCAACCACTAGGTATGAAAAACACCATACCGGAAGACGCTGGAAGAGATGAATCCAACAGTGCAACACTTTACAGTAAAGGAGGTAAACGACCTGCAATGGAAGTGAACCAAAGTTCCAGGTGGGCAGGGGGAGGCTTTTTGTCTACACCAACGGATATCGTCAAAATGATCCATGGCGGTTCCAAAATAATTGCCATCGGCACGCTTTACGAATTGATAACGCCTCAAAACCTTAAAGATGGAGAGAAGACGAATTATGGAATGGGGTTCAGGATCTCACAAACTTCATCAGGGCAAATGGTTGTTCACCACGGAGGAAGGTCTGCCGGAGCAAGGGCATTCCTATTGGTTTTGCCTGCAGAACAGGTTGTGGTAGCCATCTGTAGCAATACAGAGGCCGATTTTGGCGTACAGGAAGTCTATGACATTGCTAAGTTATTTATGTAATCGAGAAGTCTACCTTCTAACAAAAAAGCCCATCCGTTTTGATGGGCTCTTCTATTCTCATTGGGTTCTTTTCATTGACCGTTACTCTTCGGCAATTCCACCGTACCCCTTATGCTTAATACTACTTGTTTGGCATTCAATGCATTTGTGGTAAGTGTTACGGTCTTGTTTTGTTTGCCACGTTTTCCTGCACTTCGGAAGCGAACAAACACCTCTCCTTTCGCGCCTGGTGCAATCGGCTCTCTTGAATACTTAGGTACTGTACAACCACAGGAACCTCTTGCACCAAGAATCTTCAGAGGTTCTGTTCCGATATTCTCAAAGATAAAGGTATGTTCGACCGTATCACCCTGCGTGATCACCCCAAACTGATGAACTTTCTCAGTAAACTTAATATTTGGTCCGGTAGTAAGCGTTTCTTCCTGACCAAAGGCAATATGACCTATCAACAGAACAGCAAATACGGCAATTAACTTCTTCATGGTATTCAACTTTGTTCTAAGATAATTCTTTGGATGCCATTTTGTAAATTACTCTTCCTGGATGGCCACATTGATAAAGTCTAACATCGGCACCAAGGTCTTGTATCCATCCACCACCATTACGGCAAATTCATCTGAGAATACTTCCTCTCTACTCACTTGACGAAAGGCGGCTACTGTCTTTAGCCTAAGTAGGTCGATATGCTCATGATCTTTGTCATATCCTTTTGGAGTAGTTTTTAGGGCATCCTCACGATAAAACACAAAATGTTTTTTGAATTCGGGAGCTTCGACAATCTCCCTCAAACGGTCACCTTCATAGTCTATTTCGGTTCTGATCTTCTTGATTTTCTCACTTGGAGGATGCCAAAGCCCCCCGGCAATATCATTCTCATAAGCGCCCAAGCCCACATAGAAATCGGCATAGCCCTTTCCATAGCCGAATACCACACTGAAGTGATCTTTATAGGTCGGACGCTCCGGATGGAACATCAAATTGTTATTGATCCGATTCAACGACTTCCTGGCATTTGGTTGGACGATCCTCGGATCAAAGTCTTTCAATTCCGTCAGAATCGGGTCAAAAAACTCAATAATCGCCTCTTTAGACTCATTGTACCAACTGCGATTTGCATCCATCCACTCCTTTGAGTTGTTCGCCATCAAGGCCTCAAGGAAATCGTAAATCGTTTTTCTTACCATCAACGGCTAATATAATTTTCTCTTATCAATCAGCCTATTCTCAGCTGATTTCCGTAAACTTTCCACAAGTTCTCCTAATGGAATAGATCTTCTGAATTGTTAACTTCAAAACACAGAATATGGATCTGAGGCTACCTGTCTTTATTTTTTTATTCATAGGCCTTCTTTACTCCTGCGATGTACGAGAAGAGGAATTCGAAGGCAGGATCGACTACCATCAACAACTCATAAGCAAGAACCCAGCGATTAACGAGGTAGCTTATAACCGGGTCTTCGGGAATCGCTTCTCATGGTATTACAAAAAGGGTCAATTCAAAGAAATGAATGACGGTACAGGAAACAGAGGCACATTCTACATTGGTGGAGATGAGGTATTTACCTTATTCTCAGATAGTACGTCATCAAGAAATATAAATCAGGAAACACGGACCCTGGACACACTTTACATTTCAAACGAAACAGAAGAAGTGTTGGGCCATGAATGCCAGAAAGTGGTTAAAATCATCAATGGTGTAAAACATACTTACTGGGTTAGTGATTTTCTACAAGTCAACCCTGAGCATTTCAAAAATTACAATGCGTCCTTTCTCAATGAGTTCTACAACTTGACTCGTGCTCACTATTTAAAGTATGAATATGAAAGTGACCTCTTCCGAATCGAGCGCAGAGCAATAGATATTACCCAGACTAAATTAGGACCTGGCACCTTTGATTTAGCTCAATAACTGCTTCAATCGATTAGAGAGATTCCTAATGAAACAACTGTTCTCTTGATCATCATAAACCAAAACAGAGTCAGCGACTTAATATCATTCTTTTAACAAATGACTGCTCAGGGGTGATTAATCGGCATAGGTATACTCCATCCGGCAGACCTCTCCCATCCAGTTGAAATTGGTAGGATGACTTGAAGACTTCGGGCACATTCCAGTGAGCGATAAGGTGCCCGGTCAAATCTCTGACCTCTATTCTCCATGGGCCCGACCGTAATTTCTCAGGCTCCAAACGAATCAAAGTTTTATTCGAAAACGGATTAGGATAATTTTGAAATTGAATACCTATATCCTCCAACTCCTGGTCGAGTGAGGTCACAACACCTTGCAGGTATTCCTTATAGGCAAAGAAAGCAGGTTTCTTGCGCCAGGTCTGATATTCAATCAAGCCCTCCTGAAAGTAAATATCTTCAACAGCCGGATTTTCCATGAGATGCGACCAGAGGATTCGGTCGACACCTCCGCTGGAAGCAATTTCCATTCGTTGAACAAGCTCCTGTGCCTGAAGAGCCTCGGTAAAGGTAGCGGAAGTTCGTACGTCAGGTCCAGCGAATTCCGTTGCAATTAACTTCCCTGACCAACGCTCCTTTACCCAGTCAATCTTACTCTGAACATCTTCAATGGCATGACGTAAATGTACATCCACCCAATCAAACTGTCCCTCTCTTAATATGCGTTCATTAAAAGCGTAAAGCGCTTCAAAGTCCGGATCGCTCAAAAGCCCCCGATCTATTGCTACAACACCATCAAGCATTAGAGACGCAATTCCTGCATTGATAACCGGGATCTGCCCTATCTCTTTTACCGCGTCAAAGGTCAAACGGAGCGTTTCGATGTACTCATCAGAAGTGCCATGCCAGTATCGAGTGGGGGTGTCAGGCACCAAATCAATGGGTAAGACTTCATTGGAGAACTGAATCATCAGACTCTCTGCCGGGTTCCGACCATGAGAAATAAGTGCGTCTGTCAGACGTTGAACCACAAAACGGATGTTCGCCTTGTATTTGTCAGGGTTTTGTGGAGGATAGCTACCTCTCGTGCTGGACAAATAACTCTGCTGGTTGGCAATATTACTGCCATCCCTATGGTGAACAGTTAGCACTAAACCATAGCCTTCTTCAAAGATTCGGTCATAAAGAACCATGGCTCTGTCAAGATCGGCCTCTCCCACCCTGAATTGTTCTCTGATCCATCCTACACCAAGTTCGTCTAATGCCGGCCAAACCCGGTTGTCTACAGGTATATCAAAAACTCCGTAGTCGTTATGTCTGTTTTGGCTAAAGGTCAGATGAAGAAGCGACAGCTTCAGAGCTAAAATTAAGGATAGAAATCGCATGGTTTTTTATCATTTTGGATCACTATTTATTAGATTAGTTTATCCAGAAAACCTGAATTCAAGCGATATCAGAGCATTTTTCTGATGAAATGGTATAGGAAGAAGACCAACCTTGCAATTCTTCTGATCAAAATTCTAGTTGCCTATGAAATCTTCCCACTCGGTTAACAATACAACAGTTTATGTCATTCTTTTCGCCACATTTCTTGGTGTATGCGTTGCACTTGTCAATTCTCTGATCATTGGTAATTCCCTTAAAGCTTCGATGGTAGCTCCGGCTTATTCTCTGGCCATTGGTCTGGCAATTATTGGTGTTAATTGCACCATCAACTCCATGTTCTCGAAACCTCCGGGGATCATCTTGTACCTATATGCCATTTATGTTGTTGCCGGAATTATGACCTATTCCTTGGTCGCAAAACTTTTGGCAATGATTATCTCAACAATGACGTTTCAGTTGCGTCCAAATCATCTGCTGATAGCAGTAGGTATGAGTTTATTGGTTGGCGGTTTCAGCAGAGTTCTGAAGTTTAATAGCGTTCATTCGAACCTCTCTCAACCCAAGAGGTCCAGGGATTTCATATCGGTCCGTTTAAGAAACACGATAAAGCTGATAAATTTCGAAGAAATTCAATACCTGGTTGCAAAGGACAAATACGTGAGTATTCAAGCCAACAATCAGGAGTTTATTTCGTCTCAAACTATCTCCGGACTGATCAAAGAACTACCTGAATATTTTATTCAAATCCAGAGAGGAACAATCTTAAATAGAAAATACATTCAAGAGATCAACAAATTGCAAAGGGGTATTTATTCTTTTCAACTCCCTAATGGGAAAGAATTCAGGAGTGGAAATACTTACAAGCACCGACTAAAAGAACTTATTGAAAACTGACTTAGTCAGAGATCAACGAAATACCATTTAAATCAGTGGTGAGAATCTCAGTCATTACATCAAAGAAAGGCCTTATAGCCAACCATACCTCAATTGCCTTATCTGCAAAATCAGCCTTAGTGACCTCAGAATCCTTAAATTCGTGGAAGACATACATTGACTTAAAGCGAAGAAGGTCAATGGCCGGATGTTCCTTGTCAAAGCCTTTAGGGGCGGTTTTCACCTGTTCGCCCTGAAGTTCTCCGAACACCTTTTTGAAACCAGGATCATTTAAGACTTTTCTTAACGGTTGATCGTCCTGTGCGATGTGTTCTCTAATCAATTTGATATCATCCGGGCTAGGATTGTAAAACCCACCTCCGATGACGGTATGCCCTGGCTTGAGATGAAAATAATAACCACCTCTCAATTGAGGCTTTACTCTACCAAAACCTCCTGCCCATCTGGGGCTATATGGGGATTTATCCTTTGAAAACCGTACATCCCTATAAATGCGCATCAAACTCTTTTTTCCTGAAGGAGTAGTGATTTGATCATGTTGTGAAAGTTTGGTCAACAGTTCATCAGCAAACTCGATGATGTTCTGATGTTCTTCCTGATACCATTTTTTATTCTCATTGAACCAGTCACGATTGTTATTCTCAATGAGGTTACTAAGGAATTCGAAATTCGATTTAGGGATTGCCATGTTTATATCAGATTAAGGTTATTGGATCTTCCATTCATACGGACGTTCGATCACACGATAATGGGACAATTTCGGATCATTTAAAAATTGGTTACCAAAATCATGCTTATACCATACAAAAATTTGGGAGCAAGTGATTTCCTTAAATTCATGATCAACCAAAAACTCCTGTTCAGTAAAACTTGATTCTGCAACAGATAGTTCGGCTTCCAGATTATCCTCAGAATAGAATGCCAAAGGCGGGCAAGAGATACTTCCACAATTAAGTGCAAAGTGAATTCTTGAATCAAAATTTTCAACCATCAGTTTTCGTCTTGAATCTGATGAATCGAACTGATCAGGCTTCCCGTTTCTCCGCTTGCCATTCCTTCTCAAAATGCCATGTTCCATATCATCCAGAGAGAAGAAAACCGATCCTATTTTCAGTGCTCGGTCTGTAAAAAAATCCGACTTCTCCCATACCGATTTTTGAAGGTTATTTTTTACAATTTGAACGTTAGTAAACGCATTGTAAACGTTGGTCCAAAAAGCTACTTTTTGGACGTCATTATTGAGCACTCTCAGATTAAAATTTTCCAGATTTATGAGATACCAATCCGTCTTATTTTGATCAACTTTCTCACCTTCCAAATAATTGAAAAGAGCAAGTTTCATGTCCTTAGAAAATTGTTGGTGATCAAACTTCATCGGTGGCTTTCGTAACGGTTCGGACTAAGTGCATTTGACAAGTTCTGGTACTCTTCATCGGAAAGGTCAGGTACCTCAGCAGTTCGTAAAATCTCATCAAGTTGTGCCTCATTTCGAGCTCCGACCACGGCTGTAGTCACCGATTTATTCTTCAAAACCCACTTTAAAACCGTCTGAATTATCGACCTTTCCTCAGTTGAGGAAATATTTAATTTATCTTTCAGTAAATCAATGTTTTCTCTACTATAATTTAAATAATTAGTTAATATATTTTTTGACCATAACCCTTTTGAAAGTACTCCTCTGACCATTACCCCAATACCCTCTCCATTCAACTGAGAAAGCAGTTTTTCCTCGGGACGTCTGTCCAGAAGACTATATTGAAGCATGACTGACATGATGTCAGACCTTTGAATAAACTCACGAATCACGTTCGGTCTGATCGAAGAAATTCCATAAGCACGTATCTTCCCCTGGTCCTTCAAAATTTCGAAAGCTTCAACTACCTCATCGATTGGATCATCGATAGTTCCTCCATGCAATTGATACAGATCTATATGGTCCGTTTGCAGTCTTTTCAGGCTCTCTTCGACTGCATTCAGGATATAGGGTTTTGATGGATTCCATCGCCATGTTTTTCCGTCCGGATTGAGTTGGTTTCCTACCTTGGTGGCAAGTATGATTTCTCCTCTCCTTTCCTTCAGTGCTTGCCCGACCATTTCCTCATTTTTACCAGCCTGATAGAGGTCTGCCGTATCGAAATAATTGACCCCAAAATCTACTGCCTTTTGAAGCAATCGATCGGCCAGTTTTTGGTCCGGTTCCAGCGACATACATCCAAAGGAAATTTCAGAGATTTTCAAGGAAGTAGCTCTGGGAATATTTCGGTAATTCATGAATTGGATAACAGGGTTTGTCTTAAATAAATTTCAACATTCTGGTTGTTTAAAGAAATACCATTTCACTATATTTGCACTCGCTTTTCCAGAAGCCGTTGGTTCCGTAGCTCAACTGGATAGAGCAACTGCCTTCTAAGCAGTAGGTTGAAGGTTCGAGTCCTTCCGGAATCACTTTAGAGGCCACTTCAAAAATGAAGTGGCCTTTTTGTATTTCCAATCTTCAAATAAACGCAACACCCATTGGTTTTCATCGATTAACATAGATAGACTAAATTGTCTGTTGTGAACAACTGGAAATTTCTTATAGGTCTGCTGACAATCCTTTCGCTTGCTGCATGTCAAAAGGGTTCAGATGACTCGGACACTCCAGTCACTAATCCAAACCCCGTTGATCCCGGACCAATTGCCTCTGACTTCGAGCCGGATATTGACGTTCAGCGGATCAGCCGAACCCCACGACTGAACTTTGTAAAAGGGAGCACTAACCCTACGAGAGACGGTTGGCCTCAAGAGGGTCAGGAAGTATTCTGGAATGCTCGAGTAAAGGTTTATGGAGGTTATACCTTCAAAGAGGTACACTATTCATGGTTTCTTGATGGAGTTAAGGTAAAGGCCGGAATCGCGGATCTTGGCCCTGAGAGTACTACTTATTTCAAACTTCCCTGGTCTTGGCAATTTCAAAGAAAAGAGCTCCGATTTGTCATTGAATATGGTGGAGATGTTCAGGAAGTCACCTCATTGAACAATGAACTAGCAACTTACACCGATGCCCTATCGGTTGGGTTTGGTGTCACCCCAGTGGTCTACGACTATTTCAAAGAAACACAGCAAGAATATCAGCGCGCTTCTAACTCATTTGAAGATTGGGCACAAATCCAGGTGAAAAAGTGGAACGAGATATTTGAAAATGCCATCTATCCGGAGACTCCTAATGGTGTTATTGATCGAGTCAGGCTCGATACGATCTGGCTTGATGAAGGAATTGGAGGACAGAAATTTCAGATAGACCCAATGCGATATGACCAGACTGTTGATCTCACCTATTTTTTCATAGAAGCAGGTCCTTATACCAGTCTGGAAGTATACCAGGACAAGCAACGCAGTTATGCACTTGGAGAACCTAATATTTATGATGGCGTCTTATTTCATGAAGTTGGTCATGGAAGATATTTAATTGATGTTTATGCCTTTGACATACAGCCTAATTTTGGAGATCTCATCGATATACATGTAAATGGAATACGATTGAATGAAACTGAGTACTTTCCTCCATATCCAAGCAAGGCATTCCAAACACCAGAAAAAGGGCTAATGAATGGCAATCACAGCTTTCTGGATAGGTTTAGCGCTATTGCACTAAATAGAAGAGCGGGAGAAAGGGCAATCACCAATAACTTCCATACCGCGGATGCTGAAGGACTTGCCTTTGCGGTTGCTCCGGCCAAAAACACCTTCTCATTCACCGATAGTAATGGAATACCAATCTCAAATGCACAAGTCAAGGTCTATTATGATCATTCAGAACAGGGTTATTATTTGAATATCTTTTCAGATGAGTATTTCTTCGAAGCACAAACTGATGATCATGGGAACGCCCTTATGCCTGATGGCTTTGTCGAGTATCTAGAAGACTATCCGTTCGTTACTGTTGCCGGACAAGAGAGGGATTATAAACCCACCACGTTTATAATCGAGATCAAAAAGGATAATGAGATCGGATTTGCCTTTCTTGAATCTTTTCGGGTAACCCTGGCCTTTTGGGAAAATGCTGAAGAAGGTCAATTTGAATTCAAGGTTGACCTAAAACCTTTTTAGTCAATTCTTCGGAACTGCTCATTTCAGAACTCTGAGAACATAATCACTGTCCATTGCCATTTATTGGCCAAAAAAAGGCCATCCTTCCGATGGCCTTACTATGGAATATGACTACTTTACCTAAACACCTATTCCACGATGAATCTTTCTTAGTTATCTTCTCTGTTAAATCAGTCTCACCTCTTTTTACTTGTCAAAATCTTAATCACAACCCGATAGCCATCTTTAGATCGAAATATGGAAACCTGTCTGAGTAGCCCATGGCACCGGCAATACCGATACTCCTTGTGATATGAGCAACCACCTCCATAGTCGGAATTACTGCCAAAAACCGTCCTCTGAAAAATCCAGCTCTCAGTGAAGGGCCGGCTTGTATTCTTGAGTATCTATTCAAGAGCCAAAGGCCGTAAATACCCCAGAATGAATCTTTTTTACTTTCGTCAGACAATTCGGAATATCCAAAAACACCAATCGCATACTTGTTTCTGAACTTCATGCCCAACTGCCCTCCAACTTTCCATCCTCGGATTGATCGAGTAGTTGATGGATTTACTTCCAATACCGGGCCTTCTGTCCGGTGTTGATTAAATTGTCGCAAAGGCTGTCCAAAGGCATAAATTGGTACAGCCAGTAAAGCGACAATCAAATTATATTTCAACATAACTTAACGCCTAACTGCTATCAGGCATGTTCCAAGATGGTCAAATGTCCTGCGGAATTTCTAGTTAAATCTCGTAATGGATGAATTAGGTAAATCTCTTAAGCCGACTGGCGTTTTGCCTATTCTAAGCGGATCAATGTCAGTTGAAATAGAATCAAAATGAGATAACCTTATTCAAACAACTCCTCAATGTGAATTCGGATGTCATGTGGTGCTGTACGGTTGCCGCCAAAGTAGGGGTACAAAAGATAATAGAGTCCCCTTTCACAAGTGTTCCCTCGTTGTACTCTTGTTATTGACTCCCCATTGATTATGAATTCATAATTGTCCTGGACCAAACGAAGCTCTAGAATATAATTCTTACCAATGTCAATGGCTTGAATCTCCTTAATGATTCTTTGAGAATCCTTATATACATATGCATAAATGTCAATTTTGTTTTCTACGATGTTCCATGCCCAACCGAATCTTGCGCTATTGTCCTGATGCGAACTGTTGCAGTCTGAGAACCCGAAAAGCTTGTTGACATCAGCCTGATCAGCATCTCCCAAGTTATATATAGCACTGGAATCAAAACGCACACTTAATTTCAACCCGTCTGACTTCAACGATCTAAGTCGGCTGCCAGGGAGGGAACCATAAACCCGACTTCTGTGATCTCCTTTGTTGATGACATAAGTGACCTCTGGTGTCTCATAAAAGTCATCACAGCTTAATGCACAAAAAGACAATATCAACAGATATCTACTTTTAAAAAGGGAGTTCAGAAATCGCACCATGTCTTGACTATTACCTGAAGATCAGTAGAGATTGAAAATGAGCTTGGCACTCCAGAAGTCCTGATCACTTTGAATACTCTTTTCAATACTCATTCTCACACTCCTGGAGAATTTGTACTTCAGTTCCCCAGCGAAGGCAAGGTTTTGCCATTCCGCATTAATTGTAGCAAATCTTGTAGTAGGACCTATCTCCAGATTCTTAGAGACGGGTATCGCCAAGTTAAAATAAAGGCCGGCATACCTATTATCGAAGTAATTATCACCGTATTCATAATCTCTCAAATGAAAATAGCCGATTGAAACAATTTCTTCGATATTGGCCCCAAGTGCCACCCCATATTTCAATCCATCATAGTCAATGATGGTGGGAGAAACCTGAACCGTGACAGGCTTATAATACTCCAGCCTTTGCGATAGGGCATCAAAACTTAATAAGCTAAGTAAACAAGCAACTAACAGTGATCTCATCTTGAATAATTAATGATCTCACTCAATTTAGACCCATACCACTGCCACTTTATCCGCACATTGCTTATTTACCTTTCTGGTTATTTTGCGCAGTTCAATAGGGTTTTTAACTAGGTAATTCTATTAATCGTCTAATAAATGTAGGTGTAAGAAAGGAAAAGAATAAGATGTTCAATGAAAAGCTCATAGCCTTATCGGATATCATCGAATAGCTCTTTTTCAATTGCATATAATACCAGGCCGGCTACGTTTTTGGAACCGGTTTTCTCCATTAGATTTCTTTTATGAGCGTCAACGGTGCGCACACTTATGAAGAGTTCCTCTGCTATTTCACCATTGGTGAATTCCTTCACAATTAAATTCAATACTTCCTTTTCGCGACTGGTCAATGGCACTTCATGGGTAACCCTGTCCCATTTTTTGGTAGTACTTGAAAGTGCATCCATGATTATTCCTGTCACTTCCGGACTATAATAGTGGCTTCCATTGCTCACCTCCCTAATGGCCTTTCTCACTTCACGTTCCCCTGAAGTTTTCAATAAATATCCATCCACACCACAACTCAGGACTCTTTTTATGTGCCTGGGTTCACTTTGCATCGTCAATGCGATGATCTTGCACGGATGGTTTCTTTCCTTGAGTATCTTGATTAACTCCATCCCGTCCATTCCGGGCATTATCAGGTCAGTAAGCAAAACATCAATTTCCATTTCCTCGAGTTTTCCCAGTGCCTGCTGTCCATTTACTGCCTCCCCCACTACCATCAATTCTTCGTCATCATCAAAATATGACTTGAGTCCATCTCTGATCATTTTGTGATCGTCTACCAAAAACAATCTCACTACGCTCATTTTCATTCAGTTTTCAATTGGAATTTCGATTATAATACTGGTGCCATTCCCGGGGTGTGAATCGATTTGGAACGATCCATGAAGTGCAGTAACTCTATTTTTCATGCTTGCTATGCCAAAACTGGAAATGTGCTTATCCGTGTCTGTCAGGTCAAAGCCATCACCATCGTCTTCTATACTCAAATGCGCATACTCGGTATGTAGAATAAATTGTATGGTCACATGACCAGCGTTGGAATGCTTAATTGCATTATTCACAGCCTCCTGGACAATTTTATAAAGAGTGGCTTCTGTCATTACAGTCAGACAGAAGCCACTAACGTTCGTCAAAAAGGTGAATTTAATGTTAGTGGTTTGATTCAACTCTAACACCAAATCGTGAACCACTTCGATAAATCCAAAATCCTCGATGTTCTTCGGCATCAGTCGATGTGCTATGCTTCTTGTTTGCTCCAATGCCCTTTTTAAATAAGTCAACCCCGTTGAATGCTTTTCCCTGGATTTTTTACTCAGAGAGTTTTGGTTCTTTGACACGTATTCAAAGTTCAAAGCTGCTACGGTCAAGGTTTGTTGAAGACTACTATGGATTTCCGTTGATATTCTACTTCTTTCCCGATCGGATGCTTGCATTACTGCAGAAAGAATTCTCTCCTCGGTCTTCACCCTATCTGTTATGTCGAATATAGATCCAACTACTTCGGTCAATTCATTATTTCTGTCGTATATCCCACTTCCAAATTCTGAAACCCATTTGACTTTCTTTTTCTTGATTGTAAGCCGATACTGGACCCTGAAAGGTTTTCGCAGATCAAGGCATTCCTGAATTACTTGGTTGCGACCCTCAATATCATCTTTGTGAATTAACGAGGAGTACAAGCGTCTTCTTCCATCACACAATTGATTCTTAGAGTAACCCGTAATCTCTTTGCAATAATCACTTACAAACTTCATTTTCAAGGACGGGTAGTGAGCAGTATACACCATCCCCGGAACATTTTTGATCAAATTCTCAAACTTGGCATGGCTGCTCTTTAGTTCTTTTTCAGTTCTGACCCTCTCTGTAATGTCGGTGACTACAGCGAAGGAATTGACGAAGTTGCCCTCGGCATCGGATTGCGAAATTGCCGACAACAAGACATTGATCTTCTGCCCGTTGGACTTCACTAGTTGATAAGGAATATTGTATGCATATCCTTTTTTGAAGAATTCCGGAAGTGCTTCAGTCAATGCAAAATCTCTGGACTCTCTGGACATGTAATCAATTGATTTGGTTCCAATCACCTCTTCTCTTGTGTACCCCATCGTTTCAAGCCAATAGTCACTCACTGAAACTAAATAACCTTGTCCGTCAATCGAATGAAGCATCGCAGGAGTCCGGTTATAAAGACCCTTGAATTTTTCCTCACTTTCTTTAAGTGCCCATTCAATATTCTTCTGTTTCGAGATATCAAAAGTTAAGCCTATGATCTTTGGAACTTCCTCATCCAGAAATCCACAACCTTTACTCATAATGTACTTTATCCCTCCATTACCTGTAATCAATCTCCTCTCTGTATCATATGGCAGGTTTTGATTAGCTATGTCTTCAAATTCCTCATCAGTCATTTTTTCATGATCAGGGTGCCATTTTTCAAAGAACATGTTCGTATCATCAACTTGATAGAACCCATTATCATCTGGTTCTCCCAAATCATCTAATTCATATATCTCAGCCTGCCTAATATTGAATTTGACTGTCTTGGCTTCTACATCATAAATCCACATTCCAAGATCAAATGACTCGATTGCCAGATTCAAATATGTCTCATTCTTCAGGAGTTCCTGCGCTCTTTCCTGGACTTGCTGCTCAAGGTTTTCCTCTAGCATCCGTCTTTCGAGAGCTCCCCCAATGGATGTTGTTGTTGTCTGTAGGATGTTCTTTTCTGTATGACTCCAATCTCGTTCATTGTGGTAATCATTTACTTCTAAAAATCCCCAGAAATCTTCATAAACAAAGATTGGAAAGGCGATTAGGGATTTAATCCCATACTTTCCAATGGCCTTTTTTATTTTGCGAGTGCTACCGGAGTATTTCACTTCGAAAATTCTGCTTGCCTTCAGAGTATTGATCTTTTCTCGATTCCTATCATGGCCTATTTGAGCACTGAAATCCTTGCTATATGGAACATCTATGGCGTACCAATTGTATTGCGCCATTGTGGTTGGACATTTGAATTTGTCGTTGTTGCAGAAAATATGACAGGAACCAGCTGATAAACTCTCTCCAATATTTCGTAGTGCATTGTAAAATGCAACTCCTAAATCTTTGTTAAGGATCAAACCGTTGATTGAAGACGCAATACCAGTTATCAGTTGATTGCAATCTTCATTATCATAATAACCCATTGTCCTTGCAAGTCAGAAGGATAAATCCGTTGAGGTGAATAAATTATTCAAATATAGGTTTCTTTTAGGCTAAAGAAACTAGGTAAATTACCTATAATCCCACTTTATTCCATTTAAATACACTATTTTGCATTTGATATTAGAGTTTTTGCATTTAGAGCAGCAGACTTTTTAAAACCTTGTAATTTTATCATATTAACTCTAATCAGCTTAAGGTGTTTGTATCAATTAATGAAGTTATTTGATGGTCGATTTGCCTTAAGTTTCAGGGAAAGTTTAAGACCCTGCGACTCAAAAACCTCTCAAAAACAAACAATAGTTCGAGTGTTGGCTTTTAACAATCTTTAACAATGCTAAATTCCAAACAACTGATAAACGGTAGGCAACTATACCTTTCGTTTTTTATCTTTGGCTGCTTAAGGAACAGAGGGAATGACCTGGTTTAAAACACTCGGTACGGGAGAAGGAATTTTCATAGGAATATTTATCGCTGCCTATTTGTTGTACATCTGGCGTCTTACTCGGATTGCCAGGCGTATGGATACCTCCTATCGTCCCTTATTTTTCAAGATTTTGTTAAGAGGATTGGCCTTTACTTTGCTCATTGCCACCCTCCTTGGCCCATCGTTTGGAGAAACCACTAAAGAAGTGAAATCAGAAGGCAAAGACATTTACATTGCAGTGGACCTTTCCCAGTCGATGAATGCCTTTGATGTGCCGCCTACTCGGCTCGAAAAGGTCAAATTTGAACTCAAGAATATTATTCAGGCATTTAGCTCAGATCGCATAGGTTTGATCATATTCTCGTCCGAAGCATTCGTCCAATGTCCATTGACATATGATCAGAGTGCACTGAATCTCTTTGTGAATACCCTCAATACCGGACTCGTTCCTAATGCCGGAACTGACTTTGGCTCAGCCCTGAATATCGCCCTGGAAAAGCTGGATGCTGCGGATGGAGGCCCTATCACTCAGCAAAAATCCAAAGTGATGATATTGATTAGTGATGGTGAGGATTTTGGAGATGAAACCGATGAAGCTGCTAGCAAAGTAGTTAAGAGCGGAATCAAATTGTTCACTCTTGGTGTAGGGACCGAGAACGGAAGTAAGATCAGACAGCGTTCGGGTTTCAAGAAAGATCGCAATGGCAACGAAGTAGTAACAAAGCTCAACTCTAAGTCGTTAAGAAAACTGGCGGCTGATACCGGTGGCAGTTATTTCGAAATCAACGATAATCAAAATGATGTCAATCGATTGATCAGAGCCATAAATGACGTTGAAGGGGAACTGCGGGATTCCAGGCAAGTAGATGCCTCAGCGAACAAATATTATTACTTTCTGGCAGCTGCAATAGTGTTGCTGGTACTGGATTCATTCATTAGAAGAAAGACATTAAGAGTATGAAGTATATTCTAACCCTATTTTTACTCTTTACGAGTGTCACCGACCCGGTGACAAAGATTGCCAAGTCCAATCGACTGAAGAAAGATGCCAGAGAAGCCTTTGACAATGGCGAATACGAAATGGCTATTCAAAGTTATGGACAGCTCTTAGATTCATTAGATGTGAACGATGAAGATGCTCGATTAAATCTGGCGAATGCTGCCTACCTTATTTCCTATGGAGGAGATAATTTAGGTTTGATGAGTGATATCAGTTCTGGCAAGACTCAGGTTAGAGACTCTGCTACTCTGAGCGCCATGAGCGATAAACTCAGGTACTTTGATATCGCTGAATCCAACTATAAAGCTTTGAAAGATGCCGTTGATCCTACAATCGCCTCCTCTGCACTTAACCAAATGGGGATTATTTCTTACAAAATGAGCGAACAATCTCCTGATGAACGGGAATCATTCATTCAGT
Organism: Cyclobacteriaceae bacterium; assembly: GCA_028281285.1. Taxonomy (GTDB): domain Bacteria; phylum Bacteroidota; class Bacteroidia; order Cytophagales; family Cyclobacteriaceae; genus Roseivirga. Next base: position 31,657 of record JANQKF010000004.1, on the reverse strand, counting down.
CTTCGCTGGCAAATTTTAAGGGCGCATTGAAGAAAAACCCACAGAATGAATTGGCCCGATACAACTACGAATTGCTCAAAAAACTAAAAAGGCAACAAGAACAACAGGAACAGGAGCAAAAACAAGATCAGAAGCAGGATCAAAAAAACGAAGATCAAAAAGATCAGGATCAAAAGAACAAAGACGAAAAAAATAAGGATCAGAAAGATCAAAAGGACCAGAAGGATCAAAAGCAGGAACAGCAACAGCAACAAGAGCAAAAGCAAGATCAACAACAGCAGGAACAGCCTCAGGAACAAGATCCTATGGAGAAAGTGAAGGAAAAGTTGAAGGAGATGAACATCAGCCCTGAGAAGGCTCAAATGATACTTGAGGCAATGAAGAACAACGAAATCCAGTACGTTCAGCAGAACAAGCGTAAAGCCTCAAAACGAAAAAGATCCGATAAGCCGGATTGGTAGATCTCACTCAATGGAATTTCTTGTCTACTTCCTTGGTTAAAGGATAGTTAGCTTTCTTATTATTCACTACATTTGCTAACGATCGTTAGGTAACAAATTCATTGTAATGAAAGAAGTATATATCGTTTCTGCCGGACGTACCCCTATCGGCAGTTTTGGAGGAAAACTGGCTGGATTCTCGGCCACTCAACTAGGTTCAATTGCTATAAAAGGAGCGCTCGAAAAAGCCGGTATAGAAGCCGGTTTGGTACAGGAAGTACTTATGGGTAATGTTGTCTCAGCCGGACTCGGTCAGGCACCGACCCGTCAGGCTGCCCTGGGAGCAGGAATTAGCAATGAAGTGCCTTGCACAACCATCAACAAAGTTTGTGCATCGGGAATGAAATCGGTGATGTTTGGCGCACAATCGATTATGCTCGGTATCAATGAGGTTGTGGTTGCAGGCGGAATGGAGAGTATGACTAATATCCCCTACTATATTCCTAAAGGGAGGTATGGACATAAATACGGACATGGCGAACTGCTAGACGGCCTTGTAAAAGACGGGCTTTGGGAAGTTTACAATGAATTCCCGATGGGCAATTGCGCTGATAACACCGCAAAGGAAATGGGTATCACCCGAGAGCAACAAGATGAATATGCCATCAACTCATATAAGAGGGCAGCAGCATCAACGGAGGCTGGAAACTTCAATAGTGAAATTATTGCAGTAGAAATTCCTCAGCGCAAAGGTGATCCGGTTTTGATGACTGAAGACGAAGAATTCAGAAATGTTTTCTTCGAAAAGATCCCTAACCTTCGCCCGGTATTCAACAAAGATGGAACGGTAACCGCAGCCAATGCATCCACTATCAATGATGGTGCTGCAGCTATGGTGTTGATGAGTAAGGAAAAAGCTGAAGAACTTGGTGTTTCACCAATTGCGAAAATCAAAGGTTTTGCCGATGCCGCTCACGATCCATTGTGGTTTACCACCGCTCCTTCCAAGGCCATTCCAAAGGCAATGGCAATGGCCGGAGTTGACAAATCCGATGTTGACTACTACGAAATCAACGAAGCATTCTCTGCGGTGGCACTTGCCAATAATATTGAGCTTGGCTTAGATCCTGAGACCGTTAATGTATTTGGCGGTGCGGTTGCTTTAGGACACCCTCTTGGTGCTTCAGGTTGTCGAATTATGACCACTCTTACTTCAGTTCTCGATCAAAAAGAAGGAAATATTGGAGTTGCCGGAATTTGCAATGGTGGCGGTGGTGCCTCTGCCATGGTACTTGAAAAGCTGTAAATACTTAGTTATTAATAATATATTCCTAAGCCTTGCGTATTTTTACGGAAGGCTTTTTCAATTATGAAGCGGATTCTAATCATTGCTCTAACCCTGTTAAGCTCCGGAGGTTTGCTGGCCCAGCAAAAAATCCAGACCTACTACGACACCTTGGGATTTGTCAAAAAGGAAATCTATTATATCCTGAACAATGACAGCACCCAAATTGACGGAAGTTATCAGAAATTTCATGAGAATGGTGTCAAAGCCATCATTGGTGAATTCAAACAAGGCAAACCTGTAGGTGCGTTCGAAGAATACTATGATAGTGGAGAGCTATTGAGCAGAACCACGTACGAAAACGGTCTCAAGGCAGGACCTTTTGAAATTTGGTCGAAGGATGGCAAAACTATTCAAAAGGGCACCTATAAACTAGGGAAGTTGGAAGGCCAAATTGAAGCTTATTATTCATCTGGTCAGGTACGTACCAAAACTACTTTTGTGGAGGATATTCCGGACGGTCCGGTGAAAGAGTTCTATACCAATGGCAACTTAAAACAAGAGTTCTCCTATACAAAAGGGAGACAACAAGGACCGGCTGTCACCTATTTTGAAGAAGGAGGTATCGAGTCTAAGTACAGCTTCAAGGATGGTATTATCAATGGTGCTTATATCATCTACCATCCCAATGGAAAAGAAAAGGCAAATTATGTTTATAAAGGAGGGTATAAAAATGGACCTTTTAAGAACTACGATGAGTTCGGAGAATTAATATCCGAAGGAGCTTACAAGAATGGTAAGATGGACGGACTCAATATCTCCTACTTCTCCAATGGCCTGAAAAAAGAAGAATTCAATTTTAAATCCGGAGCCAAGTTTGGAAAAAACATAAACTACTACCCCAATGGCAACCCGCAGAAGATTGAGAATTACACCAAGCTTACGAAAGATGTTACCATTGAAGAGTTCTATGAAGATGGAACTACGAGTGCCAAAAAAGCCTACGAAAACGGCCGTCCAACAGGCACCTGGACCACCTATTTTGAGAACGGGAAAAAGAAGAAGGAAACCCCGTATGAAAATAGCCGAAGGCATGGGACAGTAAGAAGTTATACCAGCAACGGTAAACTCTCTAAAACTGAACCGTTTGTGAATGGCACTAAGTCAGGCCGGGAAAAAACATTCTATCCCAATGGGCGTGTTGCCACCGAAACCGCCTACAAGTACGACAAGAAGAATGGCACTCATTTTGCCTATTATGAAAACAAGAAAATGAGGGAACAAGGCAGTTATCGTAATGATGCCAAAGATGGAAAGTGGTTATACTATGACGAACAAGGGAAGGAAATCAAATCCGAAACCTTCAGTCGAGGGCGATTGATGAGTAGTAGTGATAATTAGAATTTTCCTGATCTCAAAAACACTTATTTAACTATTTTTGCGGAATGCCTCAAGCCGTTAAAGAAACCCATTTTGATTTTTCTGGACAAACCAACTTTTACCGGGGTAAGGTAAGGGATATTTATTATTTCGATGACCTGTTGGTTATGGTTGCTTCAGACCGCATTTCTGCATTTGATGTTATCCTCCCCAGGGCAATACCATGCAAAGGACAGGTGCTCAACCAGATTGCTTCTAAAGCATTGAAAGCCACGCAGGATATTGTCCCGAATTGGATTCAGGCATCCCCGGATCCAAATGTGAGCATAGGTTTCAATTGTGAACCTTTCAAAGTAGAAATGGTAATCAGAGGATACCTGGCCGGACACGCATGGCGAGAATATCGAGATGGGAAACGTCAACTCTGTGGAGTTCCCCTACCCGAAGGACTAAAAGAGAGTGACAGGCTTCCCGAGCCAATCATAACCCCGGCAACTAAGGCCGAAGAAGGACATGATGAGGACATATCTCGCGAAGAAATTATATCCCAAGGGATCGTCAGTGAATCGGACTACATCGAGCTTGAAAAATTCACTAGAGAACTTTTTCAAAGGGGCACTGAAATAGCCGCAAAAAGAGGTCTGATCCTGGTGGACACCAAGTACGAGTTTGGCAAAAAGAACGACCAAATCTACTTGATCGATGAAGCACACACACCTGATTCGTCTCGTTACTTTTATGCCGAGGGTTATGAAGACAGGCAGTCTCGAGGAGAGCGTCAAAAACAACTATCTAAGGAATTTGTCAGGGAGTGGCTAATCGAGAATGGGTTTCAGGGAAAGGAAAATCAACAGGTTCCGGAAATGACTGATGAGGTTGTAAAATCAATCTCCGACCGGTATATTGAACTTTTCGAGCGTGTAACTGGCGAAGAATTTGTAAAGGATACCAGCGGAGACATTGCCAGTAGAATAGAAAATAATATCAAGAATCACTTAGGTATAAACTAAAAGACATGAAATTCTCAGTAGATAAACAAGAACAATACACCATCCTAAAACTTGAAGAGGACAAGCTCGACTCCACGATTTCACCCGATCTGAAGTCTGAATTCGTCAATCTCAGTACACAAGGCACCACAAACCTGATTGTCAATTTATCAGCTACCAAATACTCTGACTCATCCGGATTAAGTGCCCTACTTACCGGGAATCGCACATTTACCGAAGGTGGTGGCCAGTTCGTATTAACAGCTCTTCAACCAATGGTAGAAAAGTTGATCGCCATTTCGCAACTGGACAAAGTACTTAACATTCTTTCAACTGACGAGGAAGCTGTCAACAGTATAGTAACAAGCGAATTAGAGCAGCAGATGGGCGAAGAGGGCTCTGAAGATTAATTGCTGCTTTGAGCATTCGAGTCAAAATATTGGGCTCCAATTCGGCTGCACCTGCACATCGAAGAAATCACACTTCACAGTTGATCAATGTCGAGGGAAGGCTATATCTGGTAGATTGCGGAGAAGGCACCCAGCTTCAAATGGCCCGATTTCGGATTCGACCGCAACGTATCAATAACATTTTTATCAGCCACTTGCATGGCGATCACTATTTAGGCCTAATGGGTTTGCTGTCAACCATGCATTTGCAAGGCCGCAAAAAGTCATTGAACCTATACGCCCCGAAAGGGTTGTCTGAAATTATCACCCTTCAACTGAAATACTCTGATACCGTTTTCAATTATGACATTAATTTCATCAAGATTGATACTGAAACAAACAAGGTGATCCATGAAGATGATTTTATCAAAGTATCGACAATTCCCTTGAATCATCGGATTCCTTGCAGTGGTTTTCTTTTTGAGGAAAAGCCGAAAAAAAGACGGATTGATAAAGATAAACTTCCTGAAGGATTTACGACCAGAAACATTGTCCGTCTCAAACATGGAGAAGATATTTTCGACATAGACGGAAATCTTCTCTACAAAAACAAAGACTATACTTTCCCTCCGAAAAAGTCCTTCAAATACGCCTTCTGTTCAGATACCAAATATGATGAATCCATAATACCCATAATTAAAGATGTCGACATGCTCTATCACGAAGCTACATTCACCGAAGAACATATGGACAGAGCATCCAACACCTATCATTCTACAGCGAGGGAGGCTGCGACTATTGCCAAAAAAGCGAAGGTTAATCAGTTGCTCCTCGGTCACTTTTCAATCCGATACAAAGATCTCGATCCAATTTTGGAGGAAGCCAGGGAGGTGTTTGAAAACAGTCAGCTTGCCATTGAAGGAGAAGAGTTTGTCTTAGTAGATCATTAGCGTCATGTCTGAATCCGTCCTCAAAAACAAAAAAACCAGCCTCTTCATTATCTTGAGTGGTATTTTTATCACTAATGCCCTCATTGCGGAGTTGGTCGGTGGCAAGATTTTTTCCCTGGAACGAACGATGGGATTTGAACCATTACAAATCTCTCTGCTTGGAGATTTCACTTTACAATTTAACCTGACTGCGGGGGTATTACTATGGCCTGTTGTGTTTATTACCACAGATATTATCAACGAATATTTTGGTAAAAAAGGGGTTAAACGAATTACTTATATCACAGTCGGTTTAATCGCCTATGCCTTTCTCATCATTTATTTGGTAATGCAATTATCCCCAGCAGATTTCTGGGTAAACCTTTATGCTACGGATTCAGCGGGAAACCCATTCAATGTGAATGAAGCTTTCCAAAAGGTGCTAGGGCAAGGCCTAAACATCATATTCGCTTCTCTTGTGGCATTCCTTATAGGTCAGTTGGTAGATGTTTTTGTATTTCATCGGCTTAGAAGAATCACCGGTAAGGGCAAAATCTGGCTGAGAGCAACAGGCTCCACCTTAGTTTCCCAATTGATCGACAGCTTCGTGGTGTTAATCGTAGCCTTCTATATTCTCGGGCCATGGACACTTAAGCAAGTCGTAGCAGTTGGAATCACCAACTATATATACAAATTCATAATTGCCGTTGTTTTGACCCCCCTACTCTATATAGCGCACAATATCATTGACAATTATCTGGGGAAAGAAGAAGCAGACAAACTAGCAGATCAGGCCAGTGAAGAAAGTGGCACCAGTCTTTTTTAGCGGAAAAAATTATCCAAAACAATAGCAGTCGCAATCGCCACATTGAGTGATTCGGCTCCTCCTCTACCTGGAATCAGGACATTGTGAGTAAATAATTCCTCTATCTCTTTGCTCACACCATGCGACTCATTACCCATCACAATCAACGCATCTTGTGGCAGATCAACGTTGTAAATATTGGTTCCATGCAAAGTAGTCCCAACTACCGGAACTTTGGCCAATTTTAAAAGCTCTTGCAATTCGTGATACCAAACGTTAACACGTGTAAACGAACCCATGGTTGAATTAATCACCTTGGGGTTGTATAAATCAGCACATTCAAGCGAACATAGAATATTCGAAATTCCATACCAATCTGCCACCCTGATAATAGTGCCCAGATTACCAGGATCCCTTACATCCTCCAAAACCAAATTTATTCCTTGATTAAGATCAAAAGGAAGGTTTTGACGACATTTGGCTACCGCCAAAACAGAAGCATTGGATTTGAAAGTTCCGACTTGTTCAAGCTCTTTACTGGTAACCTCAATAGCCTCAGCAATACCAGAATTAAATTCGTTTTGATATTCCGGAGTATATAGCAAAAGTTCAATTTCATAGTCGGAGTTCATCAATTCGGTAACCCCTTTCACCCCTTCCACAATAAAAGATCCCTCCTGTTTGCGATATTTTTTTAATTGAAGAGATTTGATGTACCTTGAAATTCGTTTAGAAAGCATATCAGATAGGATTTGTGAACGTGAAGGTCGGTTTTTTACTCCTCATTTTATTGCTGGCAACCAGTGGGTGCATTACTACCCGCAGTTTGGAAGATGGTGAAAAACTACTTTACAAACAACACATCAAAGGCACGGAAGAATCCAATAAATCCGATATGTATGAACTTATTACTTTGGCCCCAAACAATCGGACTCCCGTGCTCGGCCCATTGGGTGCATATATTTACCAGGAAGGCAAGGAGGACATTGATCCTGATATAATTGATCAAAGAAAGCAGAACATTGCCCAACGACTCGATAAAAAAATTCAAAAGAAATTAACTGCAGGTAAGGACACCACCAACCTTGGAAATCGAAAAATAAGAAAGCTCGCACGGCTCGATCGGCAGTTGACCGAAGGAAACTTCTTCATGCGTACCGGAACCCCACTCGCAATTTACGATTCGGTGAAGATTGAAGAATCAAGGCTTAATATAAAATCCTACTTGAATAGAAAAGGATTCTTTGATGCCGAGGTGACCATCAATGTAAGAGAAAGAAGGAAAAAGGTCTATCAAGACTTCATTGTTCATGAAGGGGAGCGAAGGTTTATTGATAGTTTATCATATCGAACTGGTGATTCGCTTATAACTCATCTTCTGGTTGAAAATGAAGCGCAATCATTTCTCAAAGAAGGCGATTATTATGACCGTGATAATCTCACAGCAGAACGTGACAGGCTCACCCTTTTGCTAAAGAATTCTGGCTACTTTGCATTTAATGAGGGCTTTGTTGAGTTCGAGGTGAATTTTGCACCTGGCAACTCTGATTTGATAATTACTGTTATCATTAATAAGCCCGCAGATAAACCCTTCCACACGAAGTACACTCTTGATTCTCTGATTTTCAACACCACCGGACCTGATGCGGTAATGCGAGAGGTTGATCTCCAGGGTATTCACTATATGTTCGGAAACACCAGATACTCTGAAAGGGTATTGGATACCCGGCTAATTGCACGACCTCTTGAAACCTACAGTTACCAACGTATAGTGGATACACAAAGGCAATTACTCAGCATGGACGTATTCAAATTCGTCAATATCAATTTCGATACTACCATGATGGCTGGAAAGTTCATTGCAAATGTCTATACAAGTCCTTTACAGAAATTCCAGCTGACTCAGGAATTAGGAGTGAATGTTACCGATGGATTTCCCGGACCATTCTATAATATCGCTCTTCGTAACAGAAACACCTTCAATGGATTGGAAATTTTTCAATTGAACGGTTTTGCCGGGATTGAAGGTATTTCCGCAGCGGCAGATGACGAGGATCCTTATCGTAGCTTTCAATATGGTATCAACAGTTCTCTGACTTTCCCCAGATTCCTTACCCCTTTCAATTCAAGGAATCTTAACCTTAAGACATTTAACCCAAGGACCGTCCTTTCAGTCGGATTTGCACTGACGGATCGACCCGAATATAGGCGAGGAACCCTCAATACTACCTTTGGCTACCTTTGGCAAAATCTGACAGGCACAAAGAATTATACACTGAATGTCTTGGATGCGAACCTGATTGATTCCAACATCACTGATCAGGCGTTTGAGGATCAGCTAGATGAATTGGCTGCTCAAGGCAATACTTTAAAACTTGCCTTCAATCGATCATTCGTGAGTAGTAGTTCAATTAATGCAGTTTATAATGAGAACTATTCCAATCCTAATTCACCTTCTTCATTTCTGCGTTGGTTTGCAGAAGCGGGAGGAACGACCAATGACCTCTGGAGAAACACGGAGGATACAGACAACACTGATTTGGAATTCTACCAGTTTGTAAAATTTCAAGTGGATTACAGACGCTACTGGCCGTTAAAGGGAAACAATTCTCTTGTATTCCGAGTCAATGCTGGTGTTGCCAATCCTTATGGTGACAATAATGCATTGCCTTATGAGAAATTCTTTTTCTCAGGGGGTAGTAGTAGCAACCGGGCATGGAACCCCAGGCGACTCGGACCGGGGTCATCGACTCCCTTCCTGCTCGATGAAAATGGAGACAACGTACTTGATGGCAATGGCAACCCTATTCCCGATCGTAATAATTACCAATTTGAACAACCAGGAGAGATTCTACTGGAGACAAGTCTTGAATATCGAACTAAAATTGGTGGATTTCTTGATTGGGCATTCTTTGTTGATGCCGGGAATATTTGGAGGATTGATGAAACTACCACCTCAAACACTGGAGGTACGGTTCGAATTTCAGAAGGAGGCGATTTTAAGGTCAATAGGTTCCACAAAGAGATCGCAGTGGGTGCCGGGATGGGCATGAGATTGGATTTCTCATTTCTTGTGTTCCGACTCGACCTTGGACATAAAATAAGAGACCCAAGATTTGACATTGGTTCACGCTGGCAACGGCCTTTTAAAAGAGCTGGTCAAACGGTTTGGAATATCGCTGTTGGCTACCCCTTCTAGTAATCCAACAGGTTGGTCAGGACCTCAGCCACCTTTTCCGCATTCGGCAACATTTCTTTTTCCAAATCCACATTCAATGCGATCGCAGGAAGGTTAGCGGCCCCCAGAGTTTCTACCGGGGCATCCAACACCTCGAAGCACTCTTTTGAAATTCTACCGGCAAGTGATTCAGCAAACGAATTCATCAATGGTTCTTCGGTTAACACAAGGGCCTTGTTGTGTCTTTTCACGCATTCAACCACCGTATCCCAATCCAATGGATTTAATGTCCTTAGGTCTAAAATTTCAACTTGTCCGTTGAATTTCTTGCTAGCCCCCTTAGCCCAATACACACCCATTCCGTAGGTAATAACTACACATGACTCACCATTTTCAATGGATTCTTCAGAGGCGTACTGTACAACATTCGCCTTCCCTAGAGGAATTATATATTCGCTATCAGGCTCAAATGTTTTGGCATCATCTGTACCAGGAACTTTCGACCAATACAATCCCTTGTGTTCCAACATCACCACCGGATTCGGATCATAAAATGCCGCTTTCATCAGCCCTTTCATGTCGGCTGCATTGGATGGATAGACGACTTTGATCCCTCGAATCGTCAATAAGGTAGATTCCACACTGCCAGAATGATAAGGACCGCCTCCTCCATATGCCCCTATCGGAACCCGGATCAAGGACTGAACAGGGAATTTTCCCATCGACAGATAGCAGCTTTTAGAAAGTTCTTCCACCAATTGGTTCATCCCAGGCCAGATATAATCCGCAAATTGAATTTCGACAATGGCTTTACCCCCTACCGCAGACATCCCGGCTGTAGACCCTACTATATATGCCTCTTGAATGGGAGTATTGAAGATTCTCTCATCCCCATATTTTTGAGCCAATGTGGCGGCTTCTCTGAAAACCCCACCTAGCGTTCCACCCACATCCTGACCATAGAAAAGTGCTTCAGGATTCTTTCTAAGAATGTCATCGACTGCATGAAGTGCTGCATCTACCATCACCACCTTTTCAGCACCCCTTGGTTTCCTAATACCTTTTTCTTCGGTAATTGGTGTTGGTGCGAATTCGTGATCCATTACCGTAGATGGATCGGGATCTTCGGAATTTAAGGCTCTCTCGTATTCTGCCTGAACATAGGCCCTGGCTTCATCTTCAATAGCGACCAGTTGTGCCTCTTTCTGACCTCTTCGTTTCAATTCCTTGCGGAGTTTTGGAATTGGATCAGACTTTTGATGTTCATCCAAGTCAAAATCACTGCGATACCACTCTTTCCTTACCCCTGAAGTATGATGGCCCAGCAACGGACAGCTGGCATGTACCAAAATTGGAGCTCGTTCCTTTCTCACATAATCGAAAGCTTTTTCCAAACCCTCGAAACTCGACACGAAATCGCTACCATCTACTCTCATCCGTTCAAGCCCTTTGAACCCGGCAGCAAATTCGTAAGCATCCATGGCCCTCATTTCCTTACCAGTTGCGCTGATCCCCCAATCATTGTCCTGAATAAGGTATATTATTGGTAATTTATGAAGGACAGCCATTTGGAATGCCTCTGAAACCTCTCCTTCGGTAACAGAACCATCTCCTAACGAGCATAGTACCAATGGATCTTCATCACCCTTCAAAAGTTCTTGATTCTCCAAATAGTGAATAGCATGCGCCATTCCCGTAGCCGGTATCGCCTGCATTCCCGTAGCTGAACTTTGGTGTGGAATCGTTGGAAAACCATCTCTTTTCAAAGAGGGGTGACCATAATAGGTTCTGCCTCCGGAAAAAGGATCATTCTTCTTTCCCATCAACTGCATCATCAGTTCGTGTGGTTCCATTCCGATGCCCAGCAATATGGATTCGTCACGATAGTAGGGTGCCGCGTAATCATGGGATTCTAACAGCAAACCTGCGGCCAATTGAATTGCCTCATGACCACGTGAAGTACTGTGTACGTACTTGCTGCATATCGCTCGATTCTCATCATAAGTAATGGCCATATTCATGGCCGTATGCATGAGCTTATAAGCTTTTTTTAAGGTCTGAATTGATATGGATTTAGTACCGTTTTTCGTGATTTTAGAGCTTTTGAGGGTCGCAGTAGCCATTAAATGAATTTGATGCTTTCTGAATATACCGAATAAGTGAGAACAAAGTTAAAAAACCTAACGATCGGTAGGAAATCTATTTGTATAACAAAAAAACTATTTAACTGTTTATGGTATTTTTGCACAAATCTGAACGATGGATAAAGAAGCAATAGCTCAAATTTTTAGAAATATACAAGACCATATCTGCAATGAATTGACTAAAGCAGATGGCCTTGGTGAATTCATCGAAGACCGTTGGGAACGACCTGGTGGAGGGGGTGGCCGAAGTCGGGTAATGCGACATGGCCAGGTGATCGAAAAGGGTGGTGTTAATTTTTCTGCCGTACATGGGCGAACTCCCGAAAAGCTTTTGAAAAACTTTGGGATGGATGGTGAGAACTTTTTTGCCACTGGGGTGTCAATCGTGCTGCATCCTGAGAATCCCATGGTGCCAATCATTCATATGAATATTAGGTACTTCGAAATGTCAAACGGAACCTATTGGTTTGGTGGAGGTATCGATCTCACACCCCACTATATTGATACTGATGATTCAAGGTACTTTCATGCTAAGCTGAAAGCTATTTGTGACAAACATGATTCCTCTTATTATCCTGAGTTCAAACACTGGGCCGATGACTATTTCTTTATCAGGCACAGGCAGGAAACCAGGGGGATCGGTGGCATCTTCTTTGATCATCTCAGTGAAAACGAAGATCGATCGAAGGAGAATATCTTAGAATTTGTAAAGGATGTTGGGCTTTCATTTGCTCCCATCTACTGTTATTATATGAATAAGAATGCCCGATTGCCATACGGTCAACGGCAAAAGGAATGGCAAATGTTGAGACGCGGGAGATACGTGGAGTTCAATCTCGTTTACGACCGTGGTACAAAATTTGGCCTGGAAACTAATGGCCGTGTAGAATCCATTCTCATGAGTTTGCCGGCCGAAGCTGGTTGGGAATACGATTACCATCCTCCAAAAGGATCCAAGGAAGCCCAAACATTGGCAATGTTGAAAAAAGGTATTAATTGGGTTTGATGCTTAAGACATTAGAAGAATGGGACAAACAGCTTTTTCTTGCCATCAATGGTGAGCACAACGGGCTTTTCGACTTTCTAATGCCGTGGATCAGCAATAAATACATTTGGATCCCAATCTATGCTTTGTTGCTCTATTATTTGATTAAAAACTATCGAAACAAAGAAATTTATGTATTGCTTGCTATCGGTCTTTTGATATTCATTAGCGATCAAACCGCATCGGGATTTTTAAAACCAACCGTAGAAAGACTCAGACCTTGTTATGACCCTGCAATTAAGGATCAGGTTCATTTATTGAAAGGTTGTGGTGGCCAATTTGGTTTTGCATCAAGCCATGCATCCAACTCCTTTGCTATAGCATTCTTCTGCTTCATATTGCTCAGGGATCATCTCAAGTACGCCTGGTTATTAATCCCATGGGCAGTAATAATTGCCTATAGCCGTATCTATCTGGGAGTTCATTTTCCGGGTGATGTTATTGTGGGAGGAATTATTGGCTATGTGGCGGCAGTTTTAATTGCCCGACTTTTTAAATCCATTACTCTTAAAACAGTTAAAGGTGAAACTACTTAGTACGCTGGCATTTCTTCTGGCATCAGTATTTTGTTCGGCTCAGAATATTACATCGGATTGGTACGGTGAATGGAGAGGTGAACTGGAGATATATAATGTTCAGGGCTTTCAGCAAAAGGTCAAAATGGGACTGAACATTAATCAAAAAACAGACTCTACCTGGACCTGGCAGTTGATCTACGGTGAGGGAGAAAAACAGGATTTTAGGGATTATGAACTTCAAAAAGCGGATGATCCGGGCCAATATATCATCGATGAAAAAAACTCCATTCTCTTGTATCTCAGCCTTGTTGACAATACATTTTACAGTATGTTTGAATTGAACAATACAAGGTTGATCATATCATACGAGTTAAAGGCTGATCAAATTATTTTTAAGACACTCTCCTCCCCTAACCAAGAACCACTCAAATCAGGAGGTACGAGTCCGCAGATTCCTGAAGTATTAACGAGAAAGGTTACAAGTGCTCAAATCGCAATCCTTAACAAGAAATGAAAAAGGACGCAGTTGTATTCAAATATTTCAAACGAGTATTTGACGACTATCAAGTGCTCGTTATGGTAAATCCCATCGACTTTTCCGGAACAGAACTAATCATACATCCGGATGGCAAGGTAGAGAAGACCGATATGCAATATGATGAGGAAATCTATGATGATCTGGATGTTGATGAATTTAAAGAAAGCAGCCCTTTGGAGTTTCAACTTCATATTAAAGGCTTGACGAATTCGTAAGTTTTACTTGATAAAATTAGATTCAGACACTCTGAATAAAGATTTTCTTCCTTACCTTTGCACTCGGCAGAGGGATGCGACCAGCTCCTGCTGAACTCCCCCAGGCTGGGAACAGAGCAAGGGTAGGCGGTTGTAGCGGTGCGACATCCTGATGCCTTTTTTTATCCCCTCAAAAATTCTTCGATTCTTAACGTGAATTGAAAAGACTCCACTAAATTTTTTGCCTATTTTTCCTGGGTGAAAATTGACCAGATTGAAATCTATCATGCGGTGCTTAAACTGAAGCAGCCGTTTATAACCTCTCTAGGGTATCGAGATCAAGCCGATAATGTTTTTGTAAGAGTCAGAACCGATCAGGGTATCGATGGTTGGGGAGAATGTTCTCCCTATCCCCCAATCAACGGTGAGACCGTAAAAACCTGTTTTGTTATCGGAGAACTTCTGGGCCACCAACTCATTGGACGAAATCCTTCCCTTCATGAGGAGAATTCAGACTTGATGGACAGTGTGATTTTTGGGAATACGAGCATCAAAAGTGCGCTGGATATCGCCATGCATGATCTGGCTGCAAAGGCTGATGGATTACCACTTTACAAATACCTGGGCGGGGAAATCACCAAAACCATCCATACTGATTATACCGTAAGTATAGCTCCAGTTAAGGAGATGGTCGCAAATGCCATCAAGGTCCAAGAAGCTGGTTTTCCCGTAATGAAAGTAAAATTGGGCAATGGTGGCCCACTGGATGTTGAGCGAATCAAGGCAATAAGAGATGCGGTCGGATATAACATCAAAATAAGAATCGATGCCAATCAAGGATGGAAGATCAAAGAAGCCATCACAGCTTTAGAAGAGATGTCTCCTTACAACATCCAATATTGCGAGGAGCCAATCAATAAAAGAAACTACTTCCGGCTTAAGAAGGTTAAAAATAATAGTCCTATCAAAATCATGGCGGATGAATGCTTGTCAGATCATTACGATGCAAGTAAGTTGATCAAATGGCAACTCTGCGATCATTTCAACATCAAGTTGGGAAAATCTTCAGGTCTGGTCAAAGCACAAAAAATAATTAAGGAGGCGGAAGAAGCTGCGGTTCATATGCAAATAGGTGGCTTTCTGGAATCCAGATTGCTATTTACCGCCAATTGCCATTTGGCACATACATCAGACATGGTCAAATATTACGATTTTGATAGTCCTTTATTCATGCAGGAAGACCCAATTATGGGGGGAATGGAATATCAACAAGATTGGGAAATTACACTGCCAGACTCCCCGGGCTTAGGAGTTGATGTCGATCCGACATTTCTCGAGAAGTCCAAAAGCATTTTTATAAAATAGCGTTATTTCCTAAATTATGTTCTTCGAAATGAATGGATGCACCATTCATTTCTGAATGACCAACTTAGACCGAACTATGAAACGCACCGTCCTCTTTCTTTTGGTGCTCGCATTGAGCAATCCACTCTTTTCTCAACTTAATCTGGAAACCAAATTTGTATGCACCTATGGTGAAGGTGCTGACCCGAATCTTCTTTGCATGCAAATTCAGCAGCGATCTTTTACCAACCTAGGAACAGCAGACAAAGCCGTAAAAAAGATTATGGGCACTATCGGATTAGCTCCGAATTTCGTGATGGTTCCATGCCCTAACATCGACAATGCTGCTGCGGTGACCTTAAATGACGGATTCAGATACATTGTATACGACAAAGCCTTTATGCAGGCAATCGAGAATTCGGCTAGTAACGATTGGGCCTCTGCTAGTATACTCGCACATGAAATTGGTCATCATCTTCAGGGACATACGCTGAGAGCAACAGATAAGGCGGAATCTAGGAGGATGGAATTGGAAGCAGATCGATTTTCCGGATTCGTAATGCAAAAATTAGGCGCCTCACTCAAAGATGCGCAAGCAGCAATGAGTGTTTTGAACAGCCCTATTGACGATTCAAACTCGACTCACCCAGCCAAATACAAGCGATTAAAAGCTATTCAGGACGGATGGAACGATGCAGCTGGAATTTCTGCCCCATCTACTCCCTCAGAACCTTCGGCTCCAACAACCAAAATTGATGTAGCCGATCTTGATGTTGAGCGGTCTGGCGCAACGACCCTTGAACACCATGACATCATTCAGTCAGCTTCGTTTCCAATGCTTAAGGATTCGTGGAATGCCGGGTATAATTACAAAGCGGCAGTTTACGATCACAGTCATTGGTATGTCTTTATGCAAGAAGATTTTGGAGGCTGGCAGGCTTATAGAAGGCGTGAGAATTTTCCGAAGGATGAGATCAAAGAGCTCTGGGATAAAAACAATTCGGTGATTACCAGTTTGGATTATTATGACGGTGAATGGAACCTAATGATGACCTCTTTTAACGATAAATTCATCAAACAACGATGGTCAACTAATTCAGAATTCCCTAAGGAACAAATTAAGAAAGCCTGGGATGAAGGGTATTACATCACCGAAGCAGCTTATGGCGATGGAAAGTGGGCCATGATATTTAACAAAACCAATAATTACGAACCTTTCACAGATCAGATGTGGGGGCGGTACAACGATTTCCCAAAGGACAAGATCAAGGAGTATTGGGATAAGAACTGGTTCATTACTACACTTAAATTCTTGAACGGCCAATGGTTCCTGGTCATGTCAGAATATTCTGACCGAACTTCAAGTAATTATATGCAGCGTTGGAATAAGACTGCCAACTTCCCTATGGACAAACTCATCAAAAACGACAACGAAGGGTTGAGATTACAAAGCGTCACTCACGGAGGTGATGTATGGGTTACGGTGATGAACAAGTGGAGGTAATCTGATATCGAATTCCCAAATTGGGATTTGTGAAGAAGTCAATTCTGTTCTAACTGTCTGCAAATAGACTTGGCACTTGCCTTGCGTTCAGCATATTGATCTTAAGACATCATTGATGACTGAAAAGCGCAAGAAAACAAGACAAAGAATCAGGTATAAGAAAAAGCCCTCCCAACTTCTTAAGTTTGACAAGAACAATTGGTATATCGTAGCTGGGTTTATTGTGTTGGTCGGCTTCCTGATATTCCATGCAGTATGTCTGATTATTGAAGTGTATGCAAACTAAAAGACCCCGCCAAGGCGAGGTCTAAATAGTAGTTGTTTGCTGGGTTTAATTCTTTTTACCTCCCAGCATCACCATTTCATTCAGGTTGATTTCCGTGATGTATCGTTTCTCACCCTTACCATTCTCATAAGATCGATGCGTAAGCTTGCCTTCAAGACAGACTTCAGAACCTTTGTTAAGGTACTCAGCAGCGATCTCGCCTACCTTCCCCCAAGCAACAATATTGTGCCATTGGGTTTCTTCTACTTTGTCTCCGTTTGAGTTTCGATAAGAGTCTGAAGTGGCAACTGAAAAGGTGGTTAGTTTTTTACCACTTGTCAGTTCTCTAACCTCTGGATCTTGACCTAGTCTTCCAATTAATTGCACGCTGTTTCTTAGATTTTTCATGATATAAAATTTAAATGTTTAAAGTTTCAATTTCTGTTCAACTCGTTTTCAATTCGTTAATCGAGATGACATTGGCAAAGTAACGGCAGGTCAGATAGCGAAGTCGGGTATTAAGTGCTTGTATTCGCTTAACATCCATTTGTAAGCGTTTACAATTGGATATATAACTGTTTTTCAATAGATTACATGATGGCAGAAAAACAATGTTTGGAATGTGGAAAAGAGATTCATGGACGTAGAGATAAGAAGTTCTGTGATGATCAATGCAGGAACTCTTATAATAACCGGCAGAATTCCGATGCCAATAACTATGTTCGAAATGTCCACAACATTCTTAGAAAGAACAGGAGGATACTGGAGGAACTGAACCCCAAAGGAAAGTCCAAGACCACCAGAACGAGGCTCAATGAAAAGGGGTTCGATTTCAACTATCACACGAGCACTTATACAACTAAAGCCGGTGCTACGTACTTCTTTTGTTACGAGTATGGTTATCTCCCTTTAGAAGGAGATTATTTTGCCTTGGTCAAGAAACAGGAATATGTAGACTAGCCTACACTTTTATCGGTTGAATCGACACCTTGGGTGAGTGAAAATCCACTTTTGTTCATAGGTAGTTAATCGCCTATCTTTCAGTCCGGAGAACATTAAAATGAGGATTAAAAACACCTTTTGGGTTAGACTATTGATCGCCTTTGTTTTAGGAGCTCCCTCATACTTGTTTTTCATTATCATTCGAAATTTCCCGTTCGATCAGGTTACCACTTATGCCTACATTGAGTATTCAAGCTTAGTGTTTCTTGCCTTCCTTAGCCTTTTTGAAATTCACAATTGGAAAAGCAAATGGCTGGAGAAAAAAAGAGCATGGAAGCAGAATTTTAAAAGGAGACTCTTGGTAGAAATCCTTATTTCTGTTTTGCTTCCCATTCCGATCGTCTTAATATTCTATTCTTTCTTGTATCTGGTACTTTGGGATATGGGGCTTTATAGTCCGTCTATCGTCATGTACTGTGCTTACGTGACTCTATTCTCCTTGATCTTTATGATCTTCGTAAATGCCAATTACATTATTGAAGACTGGAGAAAATCGATCATTAAAGGAGAGGCACTCGAAAAAGAAAATGTCAAAGCAAAACTAGAAGCACTCCAGACACAACTCAGTCCTCACTTTCTTTTTAACAATCTCAATATAATTGATGCACTTGTAGAAAAGGACAGCCAGCTGGCTCAGAGATATGTCCAGGGACTTTCGAAAGTATTCCGTTATATCCTTGACAACAAGAATCGGGAATTGATCTCCCTGGAGGAAGAGCTAAGTTTTATTGAGGAATTTATGTTTTTGATGGAAACGAGATTTGATAAGAACATCGCACTTTCAGTCAGTTTGAGTGAAAAAAGTAAACGCATGATGGTACCTCCTGTGAGTCTTCAATTATTGGTCGAAAATGCCGTAAAACACAACGAAATATCCATTAGAAACCCCCTTTTAATAGAGATTGATGACGAGACAAATCACTATTTGACCATTAGGAACAATGTGAAACCGAGGAAGAGCAATACAACAGGAACTGGAACAGGGCTTAAAAATATCCGGGAACGCTACCATTATCTAACGGACAACAAAGTTGTGGTTAACGCAGGTGATACTCATTTTGAGATCAAGATTCCGCTTTTGCAAATTCACAACGCATAAGACTATGAATATATTGATCATCGAAGACGAGGCCATTGCCGCAGAAAAGATTCAAGACATTTTGATTGATATTTTGCCCTCCGCTAGAGTTGTGGCAATCATTGATACTATTGATGAAAGTATAGCCTTCTTAAAGTCAAAAAGTCCCGATCTTATCTTCCTGGATATCGAACTGGCGGATGGATCCAGCTTCGAAATATTTGACCGAGTGGAAGTTCAAAGTCCCATCATTTTCACCACAGCCTACAACCAATATGCAATCCGGGCATTTGAGGTAAACAGCGTAGACTATTTGTTGAAGCCCATAACAAGGCAGAGTGTTTCCAAGGCGCTTGCCAATCTGCAAAAGATGAAGGACAGTTTTTCATATCAGGCTTTAAAACAGTCAATTACTGAACTTCAATTGAAAGCTGAAAGCAGGAAATACAAAGGAAGCTTCCTGGTAAAATCCGGGACAGGGCTTATTCCGGTTGAAACCTCAGACATCGCTTATTTTTTTGCCTCAGACAAATGGGTTTATCTGGTTACTGTCCAAGGTAAGGAACACTTGGTCAACTATTCATTAACTGAAATTGATGGCCTGGTCGATCCTGATCTCTTCTTTCGTGTCGCCAGAAATTACTTGGTAAAACGTCAACATATCGTAAAACTCAATCCTTATTTCAAAGGGCAGGTCTCAGTGGAGATCTCGCCTACTACTAAAGAGCAAATTGTGGTAAGTAGAGTGAGAACCCGAGAGTTAAAGGCATGGCTTCAGCGCTAAACAGGTTATTTACGCATTAAAGTTAGAATACAATGTTGTATGAAACAGAAGGAAATATTCCGAAAAGTGCCAATTTGTAAGCATTCGCATGTTGATCAAAATAGACCGAAAAGGCATTCTTCCGACTGTAAATATTATAAATAGAAAACGCCCATTCGCTTTTGAACTTTTTGGCATTTTTGAATCCAGTACCAACCGTTAGTCCCAAATCCAGACGGTGATAAGCTGGAATCCTATGCGCATTTCTTCTGGAAAAATGGGCAATTGTGGAAAGCCCTTGAGTATAGTTGAAAGATGGGGCTGTGATAGGTCTTCCTGAACTATACGTAAAATTCGCGTTAAAGCTTACTCTTCTTCCTAGTTTATACTCAGTAGTAACGGTAAGGTCATGTGGACGGTCAAAATTGGCCGGGTAATATTCTCCGAAATTGATCGTCTCAAACCTCGAGGACCCCACTGTCCTCATTTCTGTTCTGGAGTAGGTATAGCTAAATGAGCCGACCAATAAACCTTGAGTTTTTTTCAATAAAAATTCTACACCCCTGGACCTACCCTCACCTTGCAGCAAGTCCGTTTCAATTATCTCGTTCAGTAGAAGCCGGGCTCCATCCTTAAATTCCAATAAGTCTTCACTCTTTTTATAATAGACCTGAAGCGAGAGTTCATAGCTATTATCCTTTAGGTTCCTGAAGTATCCAATGGAATATTGATCACTAATCGCTGGTCTTATATGGCGATTGCTCGACTGCCACACATCTACCGGTGCAGCTGCTGCTGTGTTGGAAACAAGGTGTATATTTTGTCTCATTCGGCTATAGCTACCTTTAATAGAGCTCTTATCTGACAGCCCCAGGTTGAACGAGATGCGCGGTTCGAGACCGGCATAATTTGCCATGACCTCGTTCTTTGAAAACCTGATAGTATCTATAATGGTAGCTTGTGATTTGGGTTGATCGGGATCAAAAACATAAGATACGCCCTCACCAAGTGCCCTATAATCAGAATAGCGCAGGCCATAGGTGACTCCGAAACCCTTTAGTATCTGCCAGGATCCGGAAATAAACCCCGCAGATTCCAAGGCTATTTGTTCCGGAACGTCAACCGCTTCCAAATTTATTGCATCTTCTGCCGGGGCTAGTTCTGCCTGACCAATGTTGTACAAATTTGCTTGTAGGCCCACTTCCAATTCATGATTATCAGACAGGTCGAAGACCAAGCGTGGCTTTACTGACCTATAACTAACGGAGGATTCGACTTTGAATTGGTTAAGTCCGGAGATGTCCCTAATGGTATACTTGTACTTACCTATTACACCATTCAGGGAAAAGTATGTTTTGTCCGATATGGAGTGGTCCCAGTTAAGCGCCAAAGCCTGAGACCCATAGCGATAGGTGGTATCGTTCAAAAAGTTGAACCTGTCTTGACTATGATAGCCCGTGATGGAAATTCTGTTTTTGGAATTGGCCTCATACATGATCTTGAAATTGGCATCATTAAACCCCGCGCCACTACTCTTCAGATCAAGATTTTTTGATGATTTCAGAATCCAGTCTGAATACGACATCCTTCCACCCACCAAAAAAGAGATTTTGTCTTTTACCACGGGCCCTTCAAGTGTGACATGGCTCATGATCATTCCAAGTCCCGCATTTCCACCGAACTCCTTAAGGTTGCCATTCCTCAGTTTCACATCCAATATTGAAGACAAACGCCCTCCGAATTGCGCAGGTACGCTCCCACCCTTATAAAGCGACACATCGCGCACAACGTATGGGTTGAAGGTTGAAAAAAGACCAAAGAGATGGGAAGAATAAAAGATTTCCATACCATCTTGGAGAATAAGATTCTCGCCAACTCCACCTCCCCGTACATTAAACCCTGCAGCACCCTCACCAACGGTAGAAACACCCGGCAAAGTCAGTACATTCTTCACAATATCTACTTCACCCATCAGTGCAGGTTGTTTTTTAAGGTTTTTGATAGAGAGATTTTGTACACCAATTTTCAAGTCACGAACATTGCTGTCCGGTGCCTTGGCCGTTACAGTCACGCTCTCCAAATTGGTGATCGTCTCAAAAAGTTCGATGTTGTATTCTCCGCTTTCATACAATTGAACACTAAGTTCGTGTTCTCTGTATCCGAGCAAGCTCACTCTTAATTTGTGGGCACCAGTTGGAAGCGTGATCTTATAAAAACCCAGCTCATTGGAAATCGTACCACGTTCTGATCCCGCTACGTAAATAGAAGCACCGATAAGTTCATCTCCATTCTTTCCATCTTTTATATATCCTGATAGTGTATGTGTACCCGGATTGGGACTATTTGAAGAGCCAATGGTCACATCTCCCTGGCTCGCTGTTCCAAGACTGTCCGTATCATTGGTTACCTCCAACTCGTTTCCAAAATCTTCTGGCAAAATGACGTAATTCTTAAAATCGACCATTTTCACCTTATACCCCCATGGATAGAGAATCTTAGTCAACACCTCAGATAAAGGCACTCCGTCATAGGTACCGTACATATCAATTTGTTCTATCCATTCTTCCTGATAGAAAAATGTAAGCTCATATTCATTGGATAACTTCTGCAGGAAAGTCTTGAGAGGAATCAGTTTTTCATAGTCTCCGGTAATTGTGATTTCCTTGTCATTTTGAGCCTGAAGAGAAGTGCATGTCATCAACAAAAGAGCAAGGTTTATTCTTAATATTCTCATAATCGCAAGTTTTATCACCTCCACCATTCAGGTCTTGTCTGACTGACGTTAATCCCTCCATTGTAATTTCGACATTCACCGCACCATTCATGATCATTAGGCTGGTAAGGACAACCTTCTCGGGTTGGTGTGAAAGGGAGTTCTGATTGATTAAAGAATATTCTGTCAAAAGAGAACCTGTATAAATAGAAGTGTCCCAAAACCACTTCCAAATCATCTTCTACATTAAAAATGTTCCCTAAAATGGGCTGAGGGACAGGATCAAAAAGGGTTCCCGTTCGTTCAGACTGCTCTTTGACCTTTCTGAAGTATTCATAAGTCTCCTCATTTATGACCTGTTGGTTGGCCTGAAGGGCATAGTCGACCTCTAATTTGAGTCCATTTTCAATAAAGGCAATTTCCGTACTTACCCTTCCGGGGCTACCAGCATTTACTTCCAGCAGACTGAACCTTTCGGGAGAAAAGTTTGACACAAAACACCTATCACCTGAATGCGCCTCTTCAATAATGAAGTAGTTATAATTGAACCATTTGTAATATGCTTTTCGATTCAAAACAGGGACATTCGCACTCACTTTTACGCCCTCCACATCAAGGGAAACAGTCCCTCTGGAGTTCAATCGCTGCCGAACATCGGGGTCAAATGACAACTCTGTATCTGCGATGACTTCTGGTAGACGCTGTGGGATTGATTCGTAACGTTTCCCTTCCAATTCGATAACCAGCTTATAACTCACTCCACTCGTCAATATGTGTTGTTCCCTGGATACATACTGGCCATATATATTCCCGATCAGTTCATATGATTCACCATTGTCGCCAGCGAGGGAGACCAAGGCTCCCAGCACCGGGTCGGACTCGCTCAAGCCGAGTTCATTGATCCGCGGATTCTTGGTTAGTAATGTTTGTATGAAGCCTTCTTGATCAGATATACTTCCTGAAACAATGAGGATCGCCTGGTCCTCTCCAGAGGGAGTGAAATCAATGGGTTCCTGACAGCCGAAAAGGAGGAGCACGAAAATGTAAGCTTTGAAATTTTTAGCATTCATTAGTTTGAGGCATAAGTGTTAAAATCGAACACAATGCGCGGAAGAAGCGACTTTGGCCGTTTTCAAATCACTACCCTGATGCAGGAATGTTGATATACACACTTAAGAATCAGATATCAATCAAATTCTTAATCATAGCAGTGATAAGCCTCTCCTTTGGTCGAACTAACAGTCTCTCCTCAACTGAACATCACGTTCAATCATAAAGACTGTACTAAAACCAACAACGCTTCAAGCAATGAGAAAAAATCAGGTATTTGGAGTAGTCTTCGTAAGAAGAATATGGTTTAACTAAGGCCTGACCAACTTCGGTTTTTGACTTTCAATGTGGCCATTGCACGATACGTGTAAACCTCTTTTATTTTTTCCCAGGTCCAGACTTCTTCTTTTTCCCACTACTTCTCAGGTGGTTTGTGGTTGAAATCAGAAGCCATACCGATTTTTCTAAATCCGACACCATTGAGGGAATATGCTTTGTTTGATTCCAGTGTAAGAATTCTATCAGTGCCCGGATGATGATCTACTAAAATAAAAGTATGCCCTCCGGACCATTGCTTTTTCCAACCCTGAATCAAGGTCCATGGTGGAGGTGGTGAATCAACATCATCATTTGCAATAGCCATCCCGGATTCAACGGCTGCAGTTACCGGTGAGAAGTAGTCCTGATCAGAAAAGATCATCATCTGCCCGTGGCGATGATTGTTCCATTCAAAACCAGGAAGAGTATCGGCAAATGCCTTTACCGTCAGGCCTTCTGCGAAAGTGCAGCAGTTATTCTGATAAGGAGGACCTTTTGGCACGCTGATTCCCGGAAGATCATGAGGATAGGTAGGGTTATGGAGATCATAAGTGAATCCATCGTAAGACTTCAGTTCCTCAACCAGTATAATTTCATCAACCGCATCGCCATCTGAAAATTCAATCTTTGGAATCGATACATCAATTAGATCAGGAGTCGATGTACCTTCTGTGGGTCCCGAAGCAAATTCAGCGTAGTGATTATCCTTCCAGCGCGTGCATACCCATACCTCCCCTTTGTTATTAACTTTCAGTTTGGCATAATCAGTGTCTGTAGTAGGATGATTTTCTTTAAGATCCAGTACCTCATAATCTCCCGGAGGCACAAATCCCAATGAATCAGATCTGGTATCCGCCTCGGAAAAACCTTTAAGGCGTTTGGGCAAATTGATGGCAATGGTCGACATAGAATAGATCGGATTATTTCAATGTACAAAATACGATTTTCACTATATTGATATTTAAATATTTTTTAAGATTAAAAGGCCTAAAATGATCTCTCCTACCAAAACGCTCTTGTTGCTCAGTCTGGTCATAACTCTAGGAGCATCAAGCTTTAAAACTCATTATTCTTTATCAATTCATCCTGAAGAACAATTATGGATATCATCTCTTTCGGATACCGTTCGAGGGGTGACTTTCGAATCCTTTCAAAAGTTAACTTCAAGTTTGGATACCCTGCCCCTGGCCATGCGAAAAGCCTGGAAGCTATGGAAAACAGAAAAATGGGATAAGCTGGAAACCTATTTTGAAAAGAACGATCTCAATGGACAATACCCACCAGCTGATGGGTTCATCAGTGTTGATACCATAGTACTCAAAGATGATACTAGGATAGACCGTTATGGCAGTCTTTGGGGAACCTTTGTAGCTCCTACCGGAACACCATTCAAAGAACGGGCACTTCCTGCGTCTTCCAAGTCGAGAACCTATTACAAATTCGAGGTCACCAAAGACATCCCCAATGTCCTGAAGGGTAAAGCAATACCTTGGTTTTCAATGCCCGGGGAAGGGATTCAGTTTCTGCTTCCTCAGAGCATCAAATCACTGGTGAAGGATGGCTACATTGCCATTTTAGACTCTATTGTCCCTACCAAAAAGATTGATAAGTACGGGGAATAGCTTTTCAATACGATCAAATGTCATTTCGAACATAGTGGGAAGTTTACCGAGAAATATGACAGGCTCCATCCTTTAAAAAACGACTTCTGTATTTCGTGCAAAAAGTATCAATCTAATCCTTAGATTTGCACTTAAATTTTCAATCCAAAAACCAATCGAATGAAGTTCTTTATCGACACCGCAAATCTTAATGACATCCAGGAAGCTTACGACTTAGGCGTACTTGACGGAGTGACTACTAATCCATCCTTAATGGCCAAGGAAGGAATCTCCGGAGAAGAGAATGTCAGGGCGCACTACAAAGCCATTTGTGATATTGTCGATAATAATGTGAGTGCCGAGGTAATTGCTACTGACTATGATGGCATCATTCGGGAAGGGAAAGAACTGGCCAAAATCGATGATAAGATTGTAGTGAAAGTGCCCATGATCAAAGATGGAGTCAAAGCGATCAAGCATTTCTCCTCAGAAGGAATCCGAACAAACTGCACCTTAGTATTTTCTGCCGGCCAGGCAATTTTGGCGGCCAAAGCTGGAGCGTCTTATGTTTCTCCGTTTATTGGCCGATTGGATGACATTTCATTTGACGGACTGGACCTTATCGATCAGATAGTATCTATCTATGAAAACTATGGGTTTGGTACCGAAGTCTTAGCTGCATCCATTCGTCATACCATGCACCTCATCCAGTGTGCTGAAATCGGGGCAGATGTAGCGACTTGTCCACTAAAAGTGATTACCGGTCTTTTGAATCACCCATTAACGGATAAGGGACTTGCCCAGTTTCTTGCAGATCACGCCAAGGCCAATGGATAAAACAATTGGGCGGACATCGGGTTATGAATCCGTCAAAGATTCACAATTCGATCCGATGTATATCATTAAGGTCAAAGGCAAGGCAAAAATTCCTGACTACATTCAGTTAAGAGACGAGAATTTTGTGCTCATCGCCTATTTCCGTGCAGACCGTCCTCTAAAAAAGTTGGAAAAATATGGACTGGAAGGTAAAGAAGAAGCGTTAGAAAATGTGATTAATGCTTTACCTTTTGGTAAATTACAGAAACTCGAAATCTGATCCATGTCTTTCTCTTCCGAGCCAATAGTTCATATTGAAAATGCCTGCATCTTTCAGGATGAAAAAACGGTACTTAATGACGTCAGCATCAAGATTGCCAAGGGTGAATTTGTCTATATCGTAGGACGAACCGGAAGTGGGAAAAGCTCTTTATTGAAGACTCTTTATTGTGATCTCCCACTACGAATGGGAAACATTCAATTGGCAGGGTTTGATGTTGGAAAAATCAAGCCCAAACAGATCCCTCTTTTAAGACGTAAACTAGGAATTGTCTTCCAGGATTTTGAGCTTTTCGGAGATCGAACTGTAGCTGAAAACATCTATTTCGTGATGAAGGCCACAGGTTGGAAGGACAAGTCCAAAATGAAAACACGGATGTCTGAAGTATTAATGCGGGTTGGACTGGGTGCCGTTTCCAATAAAATGCCTCACCAGCTATCAGGAGGAGAGCAGCAGCGGGTAGTCATAGCCAGGGCACTTATCAACGAACCCTTGCTACTCATTGCTGACGAGCCAACAGGAAATCTGGATCCAGAAGTTTCGGATGGCATTTTCAAAACCTTTATGGAAATCAACAAGAGTGGCACAGCCATATTAATGGCCACTCATGATTATGGTCTGATCAATAACTACCCTAAAAGAACCTTGAAATGCGAGAATGGTCAGTTGACGGATTCTGCTTCAACAGAATCCATAGCACCTAAAGTGAACTGACATCTGTGACAGTTCCTCCGTCACTCTTTACTTCATTAATGGCATCAAGCTGAGAGCTCAACAAATGTAACTTTTGTCTTAGAAGGTGCACCAGGGCATTTAGAACAATCGGTGTTTCCTGATCTTCATCAAAAGTCTTTTTCAATTCCGCATAGATCGCATCTATTTCCTGAATATCAGTTTCAAGGAATGTGAAGAATTCGTCTGAAGCAATTTCACTGTCAATCTTCGATTTTTTCTCCGTGATTAACGAAGTGTAAAAGGTCTCCAAATCCTTGAATTCATCCAATGTGGTGATTTCATCTGCCAGAGCAGGTTCCACATTGTATCGATCAATCATCAAAAAAGTAACTGCGCCAATTAAAATAACCACAGCCGCTTTCCAAAACCACATTCCAGAGTTAAGCGTTTTGACTTTCTTATCACTAAGCTCCACATCGATCTTCTCCCAGACAGAATGCCGTGGCTCTTCCGTATCGAACTGAGCTCTGTTTTCTTTTATAAATTCTTCCAATCTATCCTGCATACTGCAAATGATCTTTTAAAATCTCTCTTAGTTTCTTCTTCGACCTGTTAAACTGAGATTTTGACGTGGACTCTGTAATCCCAAGAATCTCTCCAATCTCCTTATGGTCATAACCTTCCAATAAATACAAAGTCAGTACCACTTTGTATCCTTCAGGAAGTTCCTCAATGCCTCTTTTTACTTTAGTGACATCATACTGATTTTCCAGTGCCGGATCGATCTCATATCGATCATCGAATTCGCCATAGTCGTCAACAGATTCAAAGTCAATCCTTCTTTTCTTGACAAGGTTTATGGCATTATTCACCACAATTCTCTTGAGCCAACTTCCAAA
Source organism: Cyclobacteriaceae bacterium (assembly GCA_028281285.1). Lineage (GTDB taxonomy): Bacteria > Bacteroidota > Bacteroidia > Cytophagales > Cyclobacteriaceae > Roseivirga. The sequence continues at coordinate 3,515 of JANQKF010000004.1, read as the reverse complement.
CGAAGCCGTTCCTTTGTATGACTCTAGATTTCTGAAAGCACTAACAAAGGATTCTTGCAGTACATCTTCGGCCTCCATTTCATCATTAGTAATCCTTAACGCAGTATTGTACATCGCCTTTGAGTAGAGCTTATATAGCTCATATTGTGCTTTTCGGCTACCACCCAAGCAATCATCAATGATATCCTGATGGAGATTCTGATATTTCGGTACCGTGCTTTCCAAATCCGTCATAAAGACAAGATAAATTGGTTAGGGTTGCAATATGAAGGTAATAAAAAAAGGCATCCTTGATTAGGACGCCTTTGTCAGAGAATATTGTTTCTACTAGCCCTTGTTAATCTCTTCAATGCTGATCTTTGGTGCTTCAAAGTCCGGAGCTAGTTTAATAGCTTCATTGAACATTCGTTTTGCTTCTTCAGTATTGCCTTGTTCCTTCGCTATAAGCCCCTTCAAATTTAGAACCGCTGCCATTACAGGCACCTCCTGAACTGCACCATCTGCTTTCGGAAACTGCATGTTTGCAGCTCCCTCAGATTTCGATTCCAGAATGTTCAGGTTATTTGAGGATTCATCAAATCTTTTCAGTGCATACTGCAAATAAGCTATTTGATAAAGCACATTGATATTCTGTCTACGCAGGTATAAGTCTTCATAAAACTGAACGGCTTTATCATAAATCCGAAGCTGTTCATAGCTTAATGCTGCAATTTCCAGAGCGGTAATGTTTCCCGGATGCTTATTGAGAAAGTCGAGGCTTACCAACACACTTGAAGTAAAGTTGCCAGAATTGAAGTAAAGTTGTGCTAAACTCATTAAAACAGAGGTATCTCTCTCGTCCAATACCAACAATTTATACAGTGCCTCCTTTTCCATATCAATATCATTGAAGGCCCGAGCTTTGTTTAGAATTGCCATTCCCTGGAGATATTCTCTGGCAAAATAGACACTGTCCTGTTTTTGTGTTTGTCCGTTTGCCTTGGTGCCCATTACCAGGAAGACCACCGCTAGCAAATATGTTATTCTTCTCATTGTCTTTGATTAACTCTATTCTTTAACAACTTTCAATCCTTTTTCCCTTCCTAACTTCAACATGAAGTCTCTGGCTTCGCTGATCTCATTTCGGATTTTCCCTTCGAGTACCGCTTCTTTTAGTGCTTCTTTAATCTCACCGATTTCGCGACCTGGACTCAAGTCAAAGGTCTCCATGATCATTTCTCCGGTGATTACGGGCTGAAAGTTACGAATTTTATCCTTTTCCTCTACTTCTACCATTCGTCTCTCTACTTTATCAAAATTCTGTAAATAGCGCTGAACCTTATTGTGATTCTTGGACGTAATATCAGCCCTACAAAGCGTCATAAGCGCCTCGGTATCCTCTCCGGCTTCAAACAATAGTCTTCGAATGGCAGAATCGGTGATATGATCTTTTACCAAGGCTATTGGCCTCAAATGGAGTCTCACCAACTTCTGGACGAAGCGCATATGCTCGTTCATAGGCAACTTCATCCTTCTGAAAATTCCTGGCACCATCCGTGCTCCTTTATCTTCATGTCCATGAAAGGTCCAACCTATTTTCTTGTTGAATCTCTTGGTTGCCGGCTTGGCAATATCATGAAGAATTGCAGCCCATCTCAGCCAAAGATCATCGGTGTTTTCAGAAATATTATCAAGGACCTGAAGTGTATGATAAAAATTGTCTTTGTGAGATTTATCATTAATAGTTTGAACACCCTGCAGATCGACCATCTCTGGGAAAATCTTTTTTAGAAGTCCAGAGAAAAACAATAGCTTGAACCCATAAGATGGCTTGTCTGAAAGAATGATCTTGTTCAACTCTCCTGCGATACGCTCCTTAGAAACGATTTCAATTCTATCAACCATTTTGGTGATTCCCTCAAAAGTATCAGGTTCGATATCAAATTTCAGCTGTGCAGCAAAACGAATCGCCCTCATCATTCTCAAAGGATCGTCCGAAAAGGTAATCTCCGGATCGAGAGGAGTCCGAATCACTTTTCCCTTCAAGTCTTTTATACCTCCAAAAGGGTCTACCAATTCACCATAATTGTTTGGATTCAGGCTTATCGCCATTGCGTTGATGGTAAAATCCCTCCTGTTCTGATCATCTTCAAGTGTTCCATCCTCTACAATTGGTTTCCTTGAATCTTTTCTATAAGATTCTTTTCGTGCGCCCACAAACTCCAGCTCCAAATCCCTGGATTTGACCATTGCCGTGCCGAAATTCTTAAACACCGAAAGCTTGGTCTTGGGCCCCAACTTGCTGGCAACCGATTTCGCAAGACTTATCCCACTACCCACCGTCACAAAGTCCAGATCTTTGGAATCTTTTCCTAACAGTATATCTCTTACGAACCCACCAACTGCATAGACATCCTGATTCATATCACTTGCGGCAATAGAGACAGTTTTAAAAATTGGGTCAGAAAGGTGTTTTTTAAGGTTCACTATACCCGAAATCCTTTAAGGTGGGCAAAGTTAAGTACTTAATCATACTGAGCCAAGATGGGTACAAAAATAGGGCATCACACAAATTTCTACCTTCCCGAAATATTCAATCGAAAAATACTACCTTTGTGTCCCATAAGTTCTTTTCTGTTTACACATACTTATGGCATCTGCTAAATACATTTTTGTTACCGGTGGCGTAACATCTTCCCTAGGCAAAGGTATAATTGCCGCCTCACTTGGAAATCTACTTCAGGCCCGTGGTTTTAGGGTAACTATTCAGAAGTTTGATCCATACATTAACATTGATCCAGGTACATTAAACCCCTATGAGCATGGAGAATGTTATGTCACAGATGACGGTGCCGAAACAGACTTGGATTTAGGGCACTATGAGCGTTTTCTTAATATTCGCACCTCTCAAGCCAATAATGTCACAACAGGAAGAATTTACAACAATGTCATCACCAAGGAAAGGCGTGGAGACTACCTGGGAAAGACAGTTCAGGTTATACCTCATATCACCGATGAGATCAAGAATAACTTTTTTAAACTTGGACAAACCGGTGATTACGATATCATTATTACAGAAATAGGAGGATGTGTGGGTGATATAGAATCCCTTCCTTTTATTGAAGCCGTTCGACAGGCCAAGTGGGATGTTGGAGAAAACAACGCAATGGTGATTCATCTTACGCTTATCCCCTATTTAAAAGCTGCAAAAGAACTCAAGACCAAGCCCACTCAACATTCAGTTAAACAACTCTTGGAAGCAGGGATTCAACCAGATGTGTTGGTATGTCGATCCGAAAAACCATTACCGACTGATATTAGAAAGAAACTCGCTCTTTTTTGCAACGTGCAACTCAACTCTGTAATAGAAGCGCTGGATGCTGAAACTATTTATGATGTGCCTCTGCTGATGAGAAAAGAGAAGTTGGACGAAAGGGTCCTTACCAAGTTGAAACTGTCTAACAAGACGGCTCCTCAAATTGAAGATTGGAGAATATTTCTGAGCAAGCTCAAGAATCCTACTAATGAAGTGAACA
>JANQKF010000009.1 GCA_028281285.1 Cyclobacteriaceae bacterium | reverse complement strand
AGCCCACCAGCGCTGATGGTACTGCCTTTACCGGTGGGAGAGTAAGTCGCTGCCAAACTTATTATACAAAAGCACTCAACTTAGAGTGCTTTTTTTGTTGTAGGTATTTTTTTATGGGCCTACAGTACAAATGTTAAGGGAATCTAAACGAAGATGTCTCTGGCTCTGATTCAGTAAATCTCTTGGGGAAATTGAATTAATGGTATCGAAGTATTGGACATAGTAATCATAATCTAATCCTTGATAGTGAATTGCTTTGAATCTGTCCATTAGTGCGAAGGGTGTACCCAAAGAGGAAGAAAAAGAACCTAACATATAATTTTTGACAACATTCAATTCCTCAAAACTCACTTCTTCATTCTGTAGAAGCTCAATTTCTTTAAGGATTTCACCAATTGCCAATTCAGTCAAAGATGCTTTAACATCTGTTGAAATTGAGAAATACCCGGAATGACTCAAGGCATATACTTGGGAATAAATACCATAACTTAACCCTTTTTCTTCACGAATATTCTTCATCAACCTTGATCCGAAAAAACCTCCAAGTAGCTCATTCATGATCATAAATTTTAAATAATCAGGGTGAGTTCTGTTGAATAGGCGCTTTCCGATTCTAATAGATGATTGTACACTACCCTCCTTCTTAGATGTAACTTTTACGGGGCCTGGTGGTAGATGATCGATTGCTTGAATATTTGATTTAATGAAATCATCTTTTCCAAAAAAGGTGTTCAGTGTATCCCTAAAATCCTTCGGCAGGACTCCAGAAACCAAAATATCAAAATCTCCAAAACTTGAATTATAGAACTCCTTAACCTCTGACAAATCGACCTTATCTAAATCATCTGGAGTTACAGAACGACCATAAGGATGACTAGGGCCAAATATTGATGCACGAAACTTTACCGATGACAAGTAACTTGTCTTTTCTTGATTCAATTTCAGTCGTTGTGTTTCCCTTTTCTTGAGTTCTGAGAAGTCACTTTCATCAAATCTCGGTTCAAATAGAAATTCACGCAGTAGGTCAGAGGCTTCATGAAAGTGCTTCGTCAATCCATAAATTGAAACGGCACAATTATCAAAACCAGGGTTGAATTCAATAAATGAACCGAGTGAATCAATTTCTTCAGCCATCTCTGTGCTGTTTTTTGATTTTGTGCCTTCATTCAACATTTTGAGGGTAAGAGGCACAAGTTCATAGGTTTGAGAATAGAGGCTGCCCGATCTAATTGAAGCCTCAATTTTGAAAATTTCTTGATCTCCATGATTTAGGTAAAAAACGTGTCTTCCATTATCGAGACGAAACTTTTTGACTTCTTTAACGGAGAATTTGCCAACACTCTGAAATGCTGGTGCAATTGATCTATTAAGCATGATGATTATTGATCGTCTTTTTTATCGAGCCCATAGGTCAAACCAAACCTAAGAGTTTCAGCAAGTGGATTGTTTTGTACCTGAGGAACTAAATAGGCAAAGTCAAATCCAAACTTTTGATAATTGAACCCAACACCCATTGTGAAGTATCTACGATTACCTTTGTTGGCATTTTCGTAGAAATGGCCCGCCCGAATGGAAAAAGTCTCTTTGTAGTTGTATTCTACACCAAATGAAATCATTATTTCTTGAAGTTCTTCTTTGAGACCACCTGGTGCATCCGCAAATGAACCAAATATTCCAGCGAGAAGTGATTTATCCGAATTACCACCATTTATTTGAGGGGTAGGCACCATAAGCTTGTTCAGATCCAGTGCAAGGGTAAGTTTATTGTAAGGGTCAAGATAAGTCGTAAGTGCCGACCCTATTCTCAAATTGGTAGGAATGAAGTCTTCCTCATCTGCACTGTTGTAGGATATTTTAGAACCAATATTGGATATAACAACCGCCCAAGCCAACTCTGCGTTCTTCTCAAACAGGGACATATTGGATTTCTTATAGATTCCGATATCGGCTGCTATACTCGTACCGGGTTTGGGGTCACTTACCGGGTTGGCGGTTATATTTCCAGATAGATTTGAACTAATAAATCTTCCAGTAACTCCAATGCTAAAGTTATCTCCTAAAACTCTTGAATACGTACCGGAGATAGCAAATTCTCTTGGGTTGAAGCTTCCAAGACTAGCACCTTGACCGTTAGTCAATTCTATATCTCCTAAATCAAAGAAAGTCAATGCCAATCCAAACGTCTGAAGGTCATCAATTCTTTTGTATCCTGAGAGATAGGATATGGACATGTCATCAACAAATCTCTTCAACCAAGGTGTGAAAGATGCAGCAAACCCCCATTCTTTGTTTACATAAGCTAATTTGGCCGGGTTCCAGTAAATGGCATTCGAATTTGGAGCTGTAGCTGCCCCCACATCTCCCATTGCTCCCGATATTGGATCAGGCGCAATAGTCAAGAATGGAACGGCAGTAGTAATTACCCTTCTACTTGTATCCTGCCCAGAGATGACTCCAGAATTTTGCGCTGTCAGCAATGATGAACTTGAAGCCAGAAAAAAGATTAAGAAAAAGCTTCTAAAAAGGTTAGTCATCTCGATTTTTGTTCAAAGATAAAGATATATTACTAATTTGAAATAATGAGTTTCTGGCGCTCAGAGGCTATTTTTCCGGTACTAAGGGATTTTAATCTTACATTATAAATGTATATACCCTTACCAAGTTTACTACCCTCAAAACTATCCCCATTCCAAATGATTTTTTCGACAGATTTGGCTTGTTCAAGTATACGATAGAGGGAGGTGATTTTTTCCCCCTTAGAGTTATAAATATCCACCGTCATTTCTATCTCCTCTCCAGCGCCATTGTGCACAATGGAGAATGTCGTAGAATTGAGAAAAGGGTTGGGAAAATTTGACAGATCGGTAATCAAGGTTGAAGATTCATTATCTATTATAAACTCTAATGTTGAAATGCTTGAATTATTGTAGTTATCCCAAGCTTTTATTGTCAGATGATTCAACCCTTCCGGCACATTGCGCAGTGGAAATTCTACCCAACCTTGAGTGAAATCGTCAAGATTAGTTGTAAAAAACGGATTTAAAATATAGACGGCAGAGTCATTCAGGGTAGCAGTGATTTCTTGACCAATGGAGGCCTGCGATATATTGATGCCATTTTCATCAGAGAGATTCACAAGCAGGGTAGCGTTCGGCTTGACAGAATAGGGATCACTAAATAATGTGTCATTAAGGAAAATTCGGATTTTGGGAGGTGAGTTGTCTTCTGTTGGTTGATTGTTGGTGCCTCCAATAGTGAAGTCAGACTTGGAGCCAATGGCATCAATATTTCTACTTGTATCGACAGCATAAAGTGTAAACTTGCCATTCCCCCATCGATAATCAATGTTTTTCGGAACTACGAATTCCACAGAAAACTGGCCATTGGTCACAGTCGCAGTACCATTAAACAGTGCACTATTGCGTTGTTCGTAAAAGAATACCGAGCTTTCAGTTCCCCTCGTTTGAGTTTGTTGACTCTTGTCGAATAGGGTGAGCGACAGGATACCACTGAATTGTTGATCGATCAATCCGTTTTCTTGAATTTCTCCAGTGAGCCTTACTTTCTCCATGGATTTGATCGTATCGGCCTGATTTGACTCATTAATTTCTGTTATCACAACTTGTTTTTCTGGATAGGCTAATTGCATTGAGGGATCCCCTAAGAGGATAAAATTTCTATTCAAGCTACCGTTAAGGCTATTGTTTTTGGTAAATCTTATGACATCTCCTAACCTGGCATACTGCCCGTTTTCCCTTTCAAGAATGCTTCCATAGAGGGCTAAATTGAGATCATAATTGGTACTGGAAAAGACTGGACGAGCGGTTGTTATTAGTGCAATGGCACCTCCATTTTCCTTAAACATCATTATTTCCGCTCCTGAAACGATATTGGGGTCGTCATTTCTTCCAAACTCACAAGTAGCTGTGACGAATAAGGGAAGATTGTTCTGATTTTCCATATCGTCAATTAGGTCAAGAGTCAAGACTCTTTCTTGCATCCAACCAGTTTCCCCGCCATGACCGGTAAAATTGAGTACTAGGACTCCTTGATCCACAGCATCCAGCAGCGCTCTTTGAGCGTCAGGAGAAAACTCTCCATTTGGTCTTCTTTCTTGCTCGAAGGAATCCAAATACAGCTTGTCTACATTAAACTGTTTGTAAGAAGTATCTACCAATGTGGCCAGTTGATCGGCATCCCTTTGGTGTATGTTATTATCCCCGTCATCAGCAACAAACAGCAGTTTTGTTCTCCAGTTTCCAAGACCATCAGACGAGGTTTGGTATGAAATGATCTTATCTATTGCAATTGTGGCTTCTTCTAAACTTGTAGCAGGGATTCTTCCTATTCCAATATCAAGCAAATGATCTCCAGATCGGCTTTCAATCCATTCACCTTCATCACTATCTAAGAAACCAAAAAAATCGTCTGAAGAATATGAAGCCAGCGGATCAAGTGAATTTCGGGCCTCATAAGTCGGGACAAAATTCGTATTATTCTCAAACCTGTCCTTATAGTCGTAGGACCCTTTTCCGAAAAAGAGTAGGTAGTCAAGGCCACCATTATCTTGAATATACTTCACAAAATCGCGAATTGCTGAAGGATCTGGCTTTCCTGAGCCAAACTCATTATAGATTTCTTCGGTTGTTACAACGGTGACGTTGAGTCCATCATGACTTTGTCTGAATTCAGCCAAACGATTCGCTTGAGTCACGAAATCCGAATGTGAAACAATAAGCAAGTCGGTTTGAATAATGCGATGTAAATTCTGGTTGGAGATACCAACGTACGTAGAAACCAAGGTTACATCATCAGGGTCAAATATGATGTACTCAGAGAGTTCATCTGAAAAGGCCCCAAAACTTGCGATATTCCCTGCAACGCTAAATTCCTGAACTTGAGGCTGCATGGGATTGGTTACATCCCAAACCATCATATTTTCGTCATGGCCACTGATTGAAAATGTAGAAATTGGATTCAGTGTTGATTGTGCGCTTCTGAATTTTGTTGTCACTGAGTTCCATTGAAGAATTGTTGGAGCTGTAATTAGGTAGTTATTCAGATAAGCAACAGCTGAAGTGGAGCCACCGCTATTATATAAAAGTTCAAGTCGTTCCAAATCCTGTAGCCCTTCCGTTCCAATAGTGAATGATGCTCTTTGAGTATCTCCTTTAGGCGTATATCGAGCATTTATAATAGGATCGAATTGAACGTCTTCTATCGCTTCAGATCCCAAATCCACACTGACTGACGAAGGGATGAAGGCTTGTGCCATGAGGTTTAGAACCACGGATATTTCCTTGTCGGGAACCAGGTTACCGAAAGGTATGTCAAAGTTTAATGGGGTCGATGCATCAAATTGTTCTCCGAACCACTCTCTACCCGAGCCAAGGATGTTGACCAAATCTTGCTCATGCCAAATGATTCGATCATAGTATTCGATTTTTGGGTGATTATCTCCCAAATCGATTTTAGACAATACCCTCTTTCCAGGAGTTTCTTTAACTGTGATGAAATAGAAGATTTCATCAGTGTATAAATTGTTTTCTACTGAGTATTCTCGGGAGTTTGGATTGTATGAATGCTTATCCACCTCATCCACATAGAATAGGATGTAGTCATCACTGTTAAAAATCCCGTCATTCTCACCGATTACTAAGATGGAGTTTTCCACAAGGTCATTGGGTCTTTCTGTCTCATTGTCTTGAGGTATCATTCCTCCGCCATTACCATAAATAGCTATGTTTTGAGGATCGATGGACAATGGATCGAATCCCATGTTTGATAAGGTGGCCCTATCTATTCGATATACTCCAGAGTTATGAAAAGACATTTTCACCCATTTTCCTTCTGAAAGCACACTGGACTCTTGTGCCTTGGTCAAAGCACAGAATGATATGGCTACCAGGAGGAATATTGGTAGTCGTATTAGTTGTCTTGATTTAAGGTTAAATGGGCTTAGTTTGCTCATTTTTATTAGAACGACTAGTCGCCTTTATTCTTGCCATTACTTAGTAGCAGTGACAATAATATATAGAATACGGTAATAATTGGAATTGCTGATTCCCGGATAATCACCAATAGCGTCAACGAAACAACGGCAAAGCCTACTTTGTCCAGATTAGCCTTTAAACTAAGTTCCTTGAATTTAAACGAAATTAAGGTAAGGGGAGTGACCATCAACAACGATGAAACAATCATGGTGCTAAGTAAAATCCATTCATTTGAAAACTGAGGTCTTAACAAGCCACTACCAGAAATTATTAAAGGAATTGAACTGGCCAACAGTGCATTAGCAGGAGTAGGGAGGCCGTTGAATGAGGTTGTTTGTTTATCATCTATGTTAAATTTCGCCAAGCGTATCGCAGAAAATAAACCTACTATCAGACTCAAGTATGGCCATGGAGACTCAAAGTGATTTTGCAACAATAGGAAATAGATCATTGCGGGGAGTACTCCGAAGGTGACTAAGTCAGCCAGAGAGTCCAACTGTTTTCCGATTTCGGATGAAGCCTTAAGTATACGTGCTGTAAAACCGTCAAGAAAATCCAGACCTGCAGCAATCCAAATCAGATAACAAGCATTTACCAACTCTCCCCGAAACACCTCAATAATCCCCAGCATACCACAGGCAAGATTGGCCAGAGTGAAGATGTTAGGTATGTTTTTCTTGACTGAATACATTAATAGATGGTACAAAAAGGGTTTGTTCTTTTTTCCTGGCCCAATGTAGTAGTCCCACCATGCCCAGGATGTACGGTCATATCATCGTCAAATAAGAATAACTTGTTCTTTATACTATCAATCAATGTATCAAAATCTCCACCGGGTAGGTCGGTCCGGCCGATACTCCCCTCAAATAGAACATCTCCTCCGATGCAGAATTTTTCTTCAACATTATAAAATGCAATATGACCAGGTGCATGACCGGGTAGGAATATCACATCCAACTTCGATTTACCAAAATGAACTTCATCACCTTCTTCCAAGAATTTGCTTGGCTCGATGCCTTTATAGCCTTGAAAACCATAGCTAGGGGCATACACGGCCACAGAACGTAGCGTGTCTAAATCTTTAGAACCGATGGTCAATTCCAATCCAAACTCTTCACTTATGAAGGAATTCCCCAACACATGATCGATATGTCCATGAGTATTTAGGAGATGAACCAATTTCAGCCCATTCGCTGATATATAGTCTTTTAATTCCTCCTTTTCATAGCTTTCATAGCATCCCGGATCTATAACAATTGCCTCACCGGTTTCATCATGGAGTAGGTAGGTATTCTCCATAAAAGGATTGAATGTAAAACACTTAATGCTAATCATAGGGGCGAAAATGTCTCAAATTTGGGGGAACATCAATATATATCAAAAATACTTCTTTTAATTTCACCCAGTGGATTTCGATTTCATAATTGTAGGATGCGGAATTGCTGGTAGTGTGCTTTCCGATCACCTGGCTAGCCATGGGGCAAAGGTATTGATCATTGACGAGCCAAGACTCTCCAATTCTTCTCGGGTGGCAGGAGGTTTATACAACCCTATAACGGGACGCAAAATGGTAAAGACCTGGAATGCAGACGCCCTATTTTCATACCTCGAACCTTACTACCGAGATTTAGAAAGAAGGTTAGGAACCAATTTCTGTCATTCTAAGCCAATCTATAGACCGTTCAGATCCATTGAGGAATTGAATGAGTGGATGGGCAAGAGTGCTTATAAAGAATATGATTCTTTCGTAGCCCAAGTATCAGATAAACCGCTTTTTGATGATCATATCAACGATGAGCATGGAGGCCTTTTGTTAAAAGGTTGCGGTTATGTTGATACTACCGAATTCCTGGATGCTTTTTTGAAGAACCTACCCGATGGGGTGACGTTGAAAACTGAAGAGTTTGATTTTTCTAAACTATCAATACGTAATGACTCAATTCAGTACAATGGCATTCTTGGCGACAAAATTATTTTCTGTGATGGACAACTTTTAGGGAAAAACCCGTTGTTCAATTGGTTGCCTCTGAAACCTGTCAAAGGTGAACTTCTGTTCATAAGGGTGGATGAGCCAATCGATGTTATTTATAATAGAGGTGTTTTTGTGATTCCACTGGGCGATGGCCTGTGTAAAGTAGGCTCTACCTATGATCATAATAATCTCAATGACATCGTAACAGAAGAGGGTAAATTAGAGTTAACTAATAGGCTGGAAGAGTTGGTGAAGTTTCAGTTTGAGATTGTAGATCAGAAAGCTGGGGTTAGACCGGCTACATTGGATAGAAAACCTTTCATTGGAATGCATCCAACGGAGCATAACGTAGGGGTATTTAATGGTTTTGGGACCAAGGGTGTTTCACTTGTTCCATACTTTGCCAGTCAGTTTGTAAACTCAATGACGAAGCGGTCCAATCTTGACGAAGACGTCAATATCAGCCGATATTTTTCGTTATATTGAAAGCCCTTTAATGAGAATTTGATGGTATTTAACTCCTTCAGAAGCTATTCAAGAATCGGGATTCTACTTTTACTGTTTGTGTTTGTGGGGCAGGCCTTACAAGCGCAAGTGTATAGGGAAAAATTTGGAAAGAGTCGCATCCAGTATAAGGAGTTCAATTGGAGGTTCTATTATTCAGACAATTTTGAGGTCTATTTTTATAGAGATGGCGAAGGAATTGCTAAAGATGCCATCGAATACCTTGAAGAGGAATTCAGTCGGATAACCGAGACCATAGGATATCCTCCTTATTCTAAAACCAGAGTATTTCTGTACAATTCATTGGCAGATAAGCAACAGAGCAATGTTGGCTTAAGGGGTCAGGACTTCTCCGTAGGAGGGCAGACCAACTTCATCAAGTCCCAAATCGAGCTGGCCTATACCGGAAACCTTGAAACCTTCAAAAAGGAGTTGATTTACAGGGTAACGAATATGCTCATTGAGGAGATGTTATTTGGTGGAAACATTGCCGAGATGTTTCAGAGCTCATTTGCCACTCCAATACCGAGTTGGTTTACGGCTGGGGCAGCGGCTTTTATAGCCAAAGGTTGGAATAAAGAATCAGATGATCTCACGCGTGAATATGTGACTCATAACCTCACTAACAAATTTAACAAACTCGATCCTCAGAAGGGTGTCTTGATCGGACAATCAATATGGAATTATATCACGCAGGTGTATGGGCAAAGAAGTGTTTCAAACATTCTGAATCTGGCCCGTATTATTCGAAATGAGGAAAGCAGCATTGCAAGAACATTGGGATTGACCTATTCGAAATTTATTTCTGATTGGAGGACCTACTACAGTGCTATGAATGTCAAGCTGATGGATTCATATATAGAGGCCGACCGAGACAATAACATTTCAGGCAGAATAGGAAGAAGCTCGATCGTTACCGATGTAAGAATAAGCCCTGAAGGAAAGTACGTGGCTTATGCTACTATGAGCCTTGGGCAGTTTCAGATAATTGTTGTTGACCTGGAGACCGGGAAAGAAGACAAGCTCTTTAAAGGTGGTACGAAACGGATCGATCAGGAAGTTGATTTCAGGTATCCTTTATTAAGTTGGTCAGATGCAAACACTCTTGGAGTTGTTCACAATGAGTTTGGAAAGAATATTCTCACAATAAAACGAATTGGGGTCAAAGGTCGTCAACGTATCGAAATTCCCCGCTTTAGCCAGGTGAATAGCTTTGACTTCAACTCCAATGGGCGTCTGGCGGTTGTTAGTGGAACAGTTAAGGCGGCCAGCGACATATTTCTATACAACATCAATCGTAATTCGGTCCGAAGGTTGACCAACGACACATTTGACGATATGGACGCCAGATTCATCCCGGACGCCAATCAAATTGTATTTAGTTCGAACAGAACCACGGACAGCGTTCATGTGAGTGGTCCATCCAGTTTGGAAGAAGTAAACACGGAGCGATATAATCTCTTTATTTATGATTTGGACAATACTGACAGTGTATTGACTAAGCTCACCAATAACCTGGCAAACGAAAGTTATCCGGTTGCATCAGGGGCTGATCAGGTGTTTTATTTAAGCGACCAACAAGGAATCAATAACCTTTACAGGCATAACATTGTGGATACTATATCCAATCAGTTGAGCAACTATATCTATGGAATTAAGGATTATGACCTCAACTTTGAGACGGGTAAAATTGCATTTATATCTACCGAACTTTCCCGTGATGCGATTTATGTCGAAGATTTCAATGAGGAGCGATCAACTTTCACTCCAGTAACCCCAAGAAGGGCGTTGGAAACGACCAAGATTTTGGCCGAAAGAAGGAGAAAAGCCATATTGGCCAGCGATACTGTGCGGAGACAGTCAACCACAGAACAGCTTCAGGATTTGGCAATACCTAAAAGAGATTCAATTCCTGAAGGTGCTATTAATACCGAAAATTATCGATTCGATTCGAAAACGAAGGTCGATACTAAGGATTACCAGTTTGAAAGACCGACAACCACATCCTCTGATCCGGGCAGATCTTTCCTAAGTATTTATCAAAACTCCAGCACTGAGAATAAAATTAATGGCCCAATCAATTACGAAACGCGTTTCCTTACTGATAATCTGGTAACAACAATTGTGATTGACGAGTTGAGATCGGTTGCTCAGTTAATGGAGATTCAAATGAATGATTTTCAAGAGAATCATCGGTTTTATGGAGGCTTACTGATGCCTTATAATTTCAATAGCGGCTATGACGTATTTGGTGAGTATCAGTTTTTGAAATACCAAGTCGACCTTAGGGCAAAGTACTACAGAAAGTCGCTTCAGCGTGATGATAATACCTCATTCCGGCAGCGCTATAACCTCAACAGGTTTGAATTAGGGCTGGCTTATCCTTTGACTCCAAATTTGAGAGTTGAATTGTCTCCGTTTTTCGCTCAAACCAGATACGATGATTTGGATTGGACACTGCTGATCAGGAACCCTCCACCACCAGAGCCTTCGACCGTATCAGCAAGTTACGTGGGTTTAGGTTTCAACTTGGTGTATGATCAAAGCTTAGTGACGGGTACAAACTTACACGATGGTACCAGGGCTAAGATCAGGTTTGAGAACTATTCAAAGCTAAATGAGGATGCCAGATCATTTGGTCAGCTGGAAATAGATGTCAGACATTATGAGCGAATAACAAGAGGGGTTACACTTGGATTCAGAGGGTTCTTTGGTAAGTTCTTTGGCACAGCTCCTAAAAAATACCTTTTGGGTGGCGTAGATAATTGGGTTTTCAATAAAACTGAATCCTGTACTTCTGAAGACTGTCCTTTGTTCTTAGAAACGCTTTTTGACAATACAGATATCCTCTTTCATCGCTTTATTAACCTCCGAGGTTATGACTATAATACATTCAATGGAAGAAATGTTCTAACGCTATCGGCAGAATTGAGGCTTCCTGTATTTGAGCTATTGGACAACAGAGAAACACGCTCTAACTTCTTGAGAAACCTGCAACTGTTGGCATTTTATGATATTGGCTCCGCTTGGGATGATCTATCTCCCTTCAGGGAAAAGAATAATCTTAATACCGAAATCATTGATCCCGGAGGCCAATTCGATGCAGTGATCAACAACTTCAACAATCCATGGTTGCAAAGTATGGGTGCAGGAATTCGGACTATGTTACTCGGGTTCTTCTCGAAGATTGATGTGGCCTGGCCTATTCGAAATTTCAAGGTAGAAAGCCCTAGACTTCAGTTGTCGATTGGCTACGATTTCTAGTCACTCCTTTGCTATTCCTTAATTAAGCCTATTTTTGTCCTGAAATAATAGGTTTATATGCTTAAATCAATGACCGGCTACGGTATTTCCAAGGGAAATGAAGATGGGTATTCGATTACCGTGGAAATTCGAACGCTGAATTCGAAGTTTATGGATGCCAACCTCCGTATTCCAAAAGTGGTTCAGGACAAAGAGCTTGAAATTAGAAATATTCTGACCTCAGGTCTGGTAAGGGGGAAGGTAAATTTGGGTATAGAGCTTCGAAACGAGAATGTGGTTGAGGGCACTGTGGAAGTTAACCGAGCCTTATTTAATGCATACTACAAGGAATTCGACCAACTAGCCACGGAAGTACAATCATCAAAAGAAGATTTGTTCAGGTTGGCACTACACAGTCCGGATGTACTGAATACCGATAAGACTGAGGGGGACAATCAATCTGAATGGAATCTGGTGAAGGAACACCTATCTAAAGCTATAGAGCATTGTAATGAGTTTAGGTCGGCTGAGGGGGACACTTTGTCTAAAGAACTACTTCAGTATATCGATAGTATTGCGAGTTTTCTGGATGAAATTAAAGGCTTGGATGGAGAAAGAACTAAAGTGATCAAAGAAAGAATCAGGGAACATGTTTTGGAGGTGATCCAGAATGATGACTTTGATAAGAATCGTTTCGAACAGGAAATGATATATTATATCGAGAAGCTTGATATCAGTGAGGAAATTGTGCGACTGGGCAGCCACCTGGACTACTTCAGAGAGATCATGCAATCGAATGGTGCCCAGGGAAAGAAATTAGGATTTATATCACAGGAGATAGGTAGAGAAATCAATACTATTGGTTCTAAAGCCAATTATGCTCCAGTGCAAAGACATGTAGTCTGTATGAAGGACGAACTTGAAAAGATCAAGGAACAACTCTTAAATGTATTATAAAAAAAGGGCGTTTAAACGCCCTTTTTTAATTCAACCGAAAAACAATAGCAATAGCCATAGGGGATTTAACAGGACGGCCACGTTGTTTGCCAGGATTCCATTTGGGTGACATGCTAAGTACTCTTATTGCCTCTTCGTCACAGCCCGCACCGATTCCTCTAGTCACGGAGATGTCGGAGACATTACCTTCTTTGTCTACAATGAATCGCAGAAATACTTTTCCTTCTCTTCCCATTCGTTGGGCTTGCTTAGGGTATTTTAGGTTCTTCCGCAAGAACTTAAGCCAAGCCTTTTGGCCTCCTTCAAAACTCGCTTGAATTTCAGGTGCTAGTATAAAGGTGTCTTCGACAACCTCCTCATCAGGTTCGTCAAATACAATGTCCTCTATGACATCATCTTCGGTAATTTCAATATCCAGTTCAAAGTCTATCTCATCAATAATTTCCTCGTCATCCTCTATTTCGATAATCTTTGGTTGCTTTATAACCGGAGGTTTGGCCGGAGGGATTTCAGTTATAGGAACATCCACCATTTCATCAAAATCATCATCCAATGATCCCAGATCCATTAATTCGCCTGCTTCGAACTTTTTCCATTCGAAAGCGGCAAGAGTGATGGACAAACTTAATGTTAGTCCTAGAAGGAGTATTGCCGGTCTTTTTTCTGTCAAATCGGCTTTTGGGTTCTTTTTTGCTTCCATATGCTTGTTATTTAAACTATGTTTTTAGTTAATCAGATCAAATAAAAAATGTTACTTCAGTCGGAATTGAATTTGTAAAGACATTCGGGATTTGACGGCTACGGTTCTTTGCTTTCCAGGATGCCAATTGGGTGACAACTCGAGAACACGAATTGCTTCTTCATCGCAACCACCTCCAATTCCACGGATGACTTTGATATCGGATAGAGTTCCATCTGTATCCACTACGAAAGAGAGAAAGACCCTTCCTTCGATGCCCATACGTTGAGCTTTCTTTGGGTATTTCAAATTCTTATGAAGGAATTTTGACCAAGCCTTCTCGTCTTTTGAAAAATAGGCTTGTTCTTCAACTACCATGAAGATTTCGTCAGGTATCTCCACCGGAGGTTGTTCAATGACAGTTGAGGGAGCATCTATCGGTTCATTGATATCTGGAAACAACTCTGAGATATCCACTTTAACGGGAGGTTCTTCCTCGGTTTCAATTATCGCGATTTCCTTTGGTGGGGGAGGTGGTGGCGGGGGAGTGACATGCACCGTTGCCGGTGGTTCATCCTCTATGGTATATCCATCATTCTCAAACTCGATTTGAGGCACCACAACCACAGTTTTCCATTCAAAGGCAGAGAAGACTATGGAGATACTTACCAATAGGCCGAGGGTAAGAAATACCGATCTTTTCTTTCTAAGGTCCTTATCTGGGTTCTTTTTAGCTTCCATTATTATCTATTTAGTTAAATAACTAATAATTTAGTTATTTAGTTCAAACAAAAAGCCCACATAGTGAGCTCTTTGATCAATTTATTTAAGTTTGAACAGAATCTGAATCGACATTCTAGATTTTACTGCTCTTCCTCTTTGCTTACCAGGGCTCCATTTAGGAGATTTCTCTAAAACTCGGATAGCTTCTTGGTCACAACCTCCACCAATACCACGTACTACAGCGATATCTGAGATTGCTCCGGCCTTGTCCACCACAAAAGAAAGGAAAACACGACCTTCAATACCCATTCGCTGAGCTTGCTTAGGATAGTTAAGATTCTTTTTCAAAAATTTAGACCAGGCTTTTTGCCCACCAGGGAAAGCGGCTTGCTCTTCCACAACCATGAAGATCTCTTCTGCAACTTCCTCTTCAGGCTCTTCCTCGAATACGATTTCCTCTACTTCGGTTTCCTCCGTGATTTCCACATCAAGATCAATCTCGATCTCTTCTTCGATTTCTTCTTCGTCAGGAATCTCAATGATTTGAGGTTGCTGAATTTTTGGTGGTGGTGGCGGTGGTTGTTCGGTAGGTGGGATTTCAGTCAATTCTTCGAAATCATCTGGTGCCATACCAAGGTCCATCAATTCACCCGCTTCCGTTTTTTTCCATTCGAAGGCGGCAAGTGTGATGCCCAAGCTGACAAGCAGACCAATTGCGAGAAACATACTCGCCTTCTTGTTCAAATCTGCTTCTGGAGTCTTCTTAGCTTCCATAGTTCATTTAGAGTTATGCTTTAAAACTATAATATTAGTTTATGAATCACAAACTATTTTTTATTAAAAACTGAAAAAATTATCAGTCCTATGACAACACCCACGGAATTTGCTATCAGATCGTATAAATCGAAAGACCTTCCCGGGATAGATCGTTGTATAAATTCCAGTAATAAACTGTAAACTATACTTATAGTTAACGCTGTATTCCTGTAATTATTTTTAAACCAACCGGATTGGGTTTGTTTGGTGAAAGCAATGGCCAAAAGTAAATACAAAAATCCGAAAACGGCCATGTGTCCCAGTTTATCGTAGGACAGTAATTTAGATTCCGGAAATCTTTCGGACGGTAACAACATCAAGAAAGCCAAAATGATCATCCATAAGAGGCTTCCAATGTTGTATACTAAGAGTGACGAATCCTTTCTGCCTCTATTGTCCAACGAGGTTTCCGTATTCTTCGGCTGAAAGTAGTCCTTCAGTATTACCTGGGTCGGATAACTTGATTTTGATCATCCAGCCATCACCATAGGGATCATCATTCACGGTTTCGGGAGCATCCTCCAAGGCACTATTCACTTCTGACACTTCTCCGGTCAACGGCATAAAAAGATCAGAAACAGTTTTTACGGCTTCTACAGTTCCAAAAACGTCACCGCTATCAATTGTTTCGCCCTCGGTTTCAATTTCGACATAAACAATATCGCCAAGCTCTCCTTGTGCAAAGTCAGTGATCCCAACAGTCGCTGTATCACCTTCGATCAATACCCATTCGTGATCTTGTGTGTAGCTTAAATTTTCAGGTATGTTCATAGCTTCATTCTAAAGACTTCAAAAATACACGCTTTATCGAATTTTATGGAAATTATTGAGACAAACTGAAGCGAATTCTTCCACCAAAGGCAGTTCGTGCATTTAAGAAGCTTGTAGTAACTCTAGGATCATTGACGTTACGTTCAAAATAAAGGCTCACCTGGAGTTTGTCATTAACTGTATAGTCAAGGGTAGGGCTCAATCTGAATATCTTTATACCATCTGTGATTGTGCTGGTTTCGCCAATGCGGTGTTGAAGTGTCTTGCTATCTCGAATTACAAGCCCCATATTAAAGCGCAATTCATTTGGTAGTGTTTGCTTTCTTCCGTTCACTCTGAATGGAATTTTTACTCCAGCTTTAGCAAAACCGATTTTAATATCAAGATCTTTTGAGGTTTGCTCGGTGACTTGAACATTGGACAGGTTCAAGGCAATATTCCTTTCTTGTGAATAGTCTATCGAGATGTCCCAATTATTCTTAGTACGCAGATTAATACCAATTAGCGGAGAGAAGCGCTCCTGAAGAACAACCTGTTGAGCGATGTAGACAGGAACTAATGTGCCGGCCTCGTTGAATTGAGAAGCGAGTGGTGCATCCGATATGCTATTATCTAAAGTGAGATTTTGAGTATAAAGCAGCG
The DNA here is from genome assembly GCA_028281285.1 of Cyclobacteriaceae bacterium. Taxonomy (GTDB): domain Bacteria; phylum Bacteroidota; class Bacteroidia; order Cytophagales; family Cyclobacteriaceae; genus Roseivirga. The sequence goes on along the minus strand of JANQKF010000009.1, from coordinate 110,966 downwards.
AATTGGCATAATTGCTGACATCATACCGACTGGAATAGGAGTGACTGAGATTAATATTGGAAAATAATTCGTCTAGCGAACCCAATTTTGTCAAACCCCGATAATTCAGTGTCCAATTTGGGATTGGGAAGTTGGGAAATGCGGTTAACTTCACTTCCTCTGGTGAATTACCTGTGTAGGCAGCAATGAATGCCGGAATAGTCACTTCTTGAGAGTTGATATCATAAGTTCCGGTCTCATTGAGCCCATCGAGTCGGGATTTTATCCTTGAACGATATCCTTCAAAGTCATTAAACAATGGTGAATCTCTTTCTCCATCTCCTTTTGCAAAGGCAGTCTTCATCATGAAGAATGAAATACCGTAGTTTCCTGAACGATTTGGGTTGATACTGACAAAGACGTCATTTCCGGCATCCGGATCTCTTCGGAAAATTTCCTGATAATTCTGCGAATGTGTTTTTCTTCCGGTCAAGGTGATTCGAAAATCTGTGAAAGGCTCTACGAGTGCATTATAAGAGAAGGTTGTGTTACGATCTTGGGCAAATGGTCTCGTAAGAAAGGTACTTGTGGCGAGAAAGTTATTCTGAGCAATTCGATGCCTGATGTCAGCATCCTGACTACCAAATACAAACCCTAGACTCGGGTTGGAAAAGTCCCTGTCTAAACCGAAAAGAAAAACATCCTGACTGTATCCGGGCATCAACGTTCCCTCAGATACGTCATAGTTAAATGTAATATTTCTTAGTGACATCAACGTTCTCAAAAACCCTTTGAGGAATTTGCGATCCTCGATTGTCTTTTTGACTTCTGTGGTGTCATTTCGCGCACGTGCAGTACTCCGTGTTCTGCTTCTGCTACGGGTCGGGCTGTTTACCTTTTTCAGAACTCCCACTTTGTTATAGAGCTTTACAAAGTCGAGCTTTCCCGTTACATTAATTTCCCGATTGTTGTTTATGATGTTTCCCAGTGTATCAGCTTGGCCGATGGCACCCGCTTTCCAGCCGAAGTTTGCAGTATAGGTAAGATCAGATGTCATCCAATTGGTGATGGGGATTTTGTCAAGGGGTAGGGCATAATTGATATTAATACTCTGACCGAAGTCCTTTATTCTACCCAATCGCCAAAAATTTGATCGAACCGAATCCTTCTTGACTTCTGTATCAAGGTCACCTTCAGGTTCATCGATAATGGAATAGGCGTTTGCACGATAATCGACCGTTAAGGCTTGTGTTAGGTTCCAATTGACTGCATAACTACGATCGAAAGTGAAGGACTTTTCAAAATAGGGATCAATTCCATCAATTGTGAGGTCAGCGTTCCTGAGTTGAGTACGCAGGAAACTTCGATTCACATTGCCACTTATGACGATTGAATTGGGGATTGGATTAAAGTTGATGTCCTTAATGATTTGTAAGAGAGGTGATTGTGCCCACTTTGCATTTTTGAATGGTTCTATAGAAACTCCCTTGGGCTGGAATGTGTAGTTGATTGCACCTCGATAGTTTCTATAATCATATGACTCAGTATTAATATTACTTCTTGTGACTTCATTGTATGCGTATGTGAAACTGAAATTCTCAATGTCATATGGCATAGGTGCCTTTTCGGTATTCGTCCTTCGCTTTCTGACATTGGAGAAATTAAAACTTCTTCGGTTGGATTGATCAATGACTTTATCCCTGTATGCTTCTCGCTCAACCGGATCTTGAATCGAGTTCAGGACATCGTCTAACGGTAGGTCAGGGTCTAATGGGTCAAATTGTGGTACTGACCTTGAGTTTTCAAAACTGAAAAAAACCGGAATTTCCAGTCCCCATCTTTCAGGTGTGAATTTATCCAGTTTTAATCCTGTCGAAATATCATATTGTGTCGTTCTTTCCCTATTTCGATCCGAGATTTTGTCGGCAATACCTCCGAATCCAATCGAGGAATGCCTGATTGAGGCGGATAGATTTCCTAAATCCGCCAATTGTGCATCCATGCGGGCGTTGGCTGCCCAACCTGACCTGGTGTCAAAATCAGTAACCCTAAGCTCATTGGCCCAAACGCAAACGGTTTTGGGTTGTTGGTCGGGTGATCGTGGGTTTCTAATTCCAATCATAAGGGTCTGTACCGTACTTAGGTCTGGTCGCCCAACCACGGTAAGATTGTATCGCCCAACGGTTTGCGAGAAAGGCAAACTTATGTTCACATTTGCTTGATTACGTGCTGATTTGAGTTGATAAAGCTCGCTGAAAGCAAGGTCGATTTCATTGGCTTCGGGCCAGGTATCTCGCCTGGTAGCGGCATCAAATGGCGTCATTTCCAACGGCACCTCTATTTCATAGTAGTTTTCCGTAAAATCAGTACCCATTCTGAGGAAGGCCGTCACTTCACCCGGATCGAGCTGGTCTGGACTATTAGCATGAAGAAACATTCTTACTCTGCCATAATTCACAAAATCTTGATTGACGTTTTTGAATACTGCTCTTGCATCACGATCAATCAAATCTTCAACGCAAAGTTGAATGGCTTGCTCATTTCTTCTTCTTTCCACCGTTGAGGTATTGTCCCTGTCACGCACAATTCCAGGCGGTACACGATAGGCCGGTCTATCCACACCGCCTTCACTATTTTCTTCAATGCTCACCACAGAGACAGTGAAATTTGGATCCGAAGGTTCTGGTACTTCCGAAAAGCCCTTTTCAAACAAACTTTCCTGATAGGTTCTCCACTGGCTTCCCATAAGTCGGAGATTCACGAACCTTAAGACTGTAGGTTCAGCGAAATCTGTCATATACATTCTCATGTATCGTATGGATTTGAATCCGTTTATGCTTCCTTGTACACGATCCGGTTTTCGAACAGGGATTCGAAACAAATACCAGCTTACCTGATCTCCATTGACTTCATTGGTCACTTTGTCCACAATGTTATTCCTGCCCACCTCCATTTGACCGGGCCGAAGATCAATTTCGTACTCATAATACTCTTCCAAGTCAGCGAGGGTGTTATCCCGATTCAGGTCTTCGTTATCAGGTTGATTAGTGGCTGAAGGAGTAAAGAGTTGGCTGGTACTGGTAATGACGGGGCTGTTTCCTTCAAGGCCATTGAAATATTTATAACGCTCAAGGATTTTCGCGTCAGCTTCATCAAATTCGTCACCCAGGTAATACCTGAAGTTATCACCTGATGGGTCTGCCAGAATAGCTTGTCGTGCTTCCGCGGATAGGTTAAGGCTGTTAAGATAATCCTGAAAGTGATCTACTTCGTCCTCACTCTTTAATCCATCCAGACCCACGTCCTGGTTTACACGTGAGCTTTCTTCATTGTCAAATGCTGGGTTCAAGTAGGGTTGCCGGGTCACTCGGCCCCACTCGTTTTCAACAACGTCCGAAGATTCAGACGAGCCATCAGTAGGAAGTCCTTGCTCAAAGGCATGTCGTTCGTCTTTAATGACATCCTCTGAAATACTTCCCAAGTTAAATATTAGTTTACCTCCTGTTGTATTGGCCTGCGGTGGGTTAATGCCATCATCGATTAGTCCCTGTGGGTTGTTGGGTGTTCCGTTTGTGCTGTTGATGAAAGGATCCATCAACCAGAATTCCGCATATTCTACGTTTGTCTTATCAAAATCTACTTCATTGGTGATGGCCCTTGTAATAGCCCCAAAATTAGAGCGTGGATCCTTTAAGGTTCCATCAGAATTTAAGTCAGTGTTGTAATTATACATGCCTCGTTCGGATGGAAAGTACGCAATATCAAATGCAGGCTCGTTGATGACGATCGTCTGACGATCCCTCTTGATTACTTCCATTTGACTGATTGATCTTGTATAATGATTGTCCAGATCTTCCTCCGTGATATTGGCGGGCTTCGCCCGGGAGACACTTCGATAGAATATATTGTCGATGGTATACCAGGCAATCCTTGCACGTTTATGATTAACCCCCAAGCGATCGGGAGTCAGGTTGCTCAGATCGAATTTGTTGTCATCGCGCTTTGGTGTGGCTCCAATTTTCCATGCAATGGGGTTACCCAGGCTAAAAGGTGTTACGGTAGACTCGAAGTCATCAATGTAGGAGGTACCTTCGCCTTGTACCCGGTTGGAGGTTCCCGGAAGCAATTGTGCAAACTCTCCGGATACGCTCACCGTTGACGGTGCTTTGGTATCGATAAAAGGAAGTGCATCAACCATCTTGGTCAGAAAACGTGAGTCGTTGCTATAATTGAAGTCAATTCCCCAGACGGTGTTTCTTACCGGTTCATTGCCAATACCTACTCTGGTTACCAATGGACGCTCATTCAGGTGTAATAGGGTAGCTCCAATATTTATTTTGTCACTGTAGACGTAATCAAATCGTGTACCTATGAGGCTCCTGGATTGAAAATTGAAGAGGTCAGCTTTTTCATAAGTCACTCTGATTTTTTTACCTGAGTTAAGTATTGACGGATTAATGATATTCACTCTCCCTAAAGAGTAATCCACGGTGAAGTCTGGGCCTTCTTGCAGGGGTGTATTTCCGGCATAAACTTGAACGCTACCCGGGGCAATGGAAAATGCATTCAAGTTAATCTCACTGGACGAACCTGACTGAAAGCTCCCTTTGATAAAGAACTTGTTTAACCGTGATATAAGTTGAGCATCCGCTCGTGTGGTAGCATACAAAGTATCGAAAACATATTTGTCGACAAGGAAGGTCTCGGATGGGGTGAATTGTTCGCGCAACTGGCTTCCGAAAGGTTCCAGAAAAGGAAACATCATATAGCCTCTGTTTGGATTGATAGTTACGTCTTCAACGAAGTCGAAATTTGCATCTTTTTGTGGGTCACCATTTTGATTTAACCTATCTAGCCCCATGATTTCAATCAGTGGGATATCCTTGGTATTCTCTCCTTCATGTAGACTTGGGTTGTCCAACCCAGTATCATCGTCACGATAGATTACGCGCAATTGAAAGCCCTGTTGCTCTACCTGAGAAGCATTTAGGTCATAGATGTTTTTCATCATTAAATCCCAGGTAGGTACTTGAGTATTGATCTTACTCGGACGGAGCATCTTTAGAAAGATGACTTGATCCTCCGGACGATTCTGATAATCTTCGGTCAATTCGCCCACCTTATACCTTCGACCGAGGTAATTGTATTCATAGGCCACGGCCAGTACCTCATCATTCTGGAGCTGTCTGCTCAGCGAAATGAATCCAAGCTGGCGATTGAATGTGTATTCACTTGGATCCAGCTTTCTGGCGCCAGTGACCCTTTCAAAATCAGTAGCCTTCTCAAAATTGAACTGCGATTCTAAAATGGTACTAACCTGGTCTGCCTCACGTAATTGATCGTTGGCGATCAAACTGGCAAACAGATTATTGGCATCATTGGAAGCCGGACTTGTTGGATCTCCGGTACCTACATTTGGATTATTGGATTGAAAGATTCGCTCACCTTCTGCCAAATCCATAAATGCCGCAAAGTTTCTTAGAGTTTGGGTATTGTTTGATCTGTTAAGTACATAAACTTCTACCCTCGATATATCAAGGCCTGAAATCACTTGAGGGATACTTCGGAGCCAGTTCTCATAGTTGTTCCGAAAGAAGTGCCCTAAGAAGAAATGACGATTTTCATCATAATCCGAAGCTCTAATCTCAAATTCGTTCCGCTGGATGCCACCTTCAATTTCTATTGATTGCGTTTGCCCTCTCTGGGTGGAGGCTAAGGCTGTAACAAATAGCTTTCCGAATTGCATTTGCGTTTTAAACCCAAACAGGTTTTGAGCCCCGGTAATCAGACTATTGGCAACAGGCATGCTCACATTCCCCATTTCAACAGACTTGACAATATCTGATTCCAGCCCAGTGTACTCGACCTTTAGTGTATTTTCAAAGTCAAAGGAATTATTGTTGTCAAAATTGGCGTTGAGTTGAAGTTTTTGACCAATGGTGCCCTGCAAACTCATATTGATTTGTTGGTCAAATTCGAATCCACCGTTACGCTGTTGTCTGATGGGGATTGCAGGATTCTCTATCCGTTGAAATCTTCCTCCAAAATCGAGTTGAACAAACCCATTGGTATTAATGACAATTTGGTCACCTCCAAAAAGTCGATCGAAAAAAGGACTTAGTGCAATAGGGGGAATGAGCTGACCTCGATTCGTGACTGCGCTTTCACCATCCAGTGCCGCGGACTTTTCGCGTTGAAAGGTCTTTTTATCTTCTGCCTGTTGTAGTCTTCTCAATTCAGAAAATGGCAGGCCAATTGGTGGTCTGAACAGGGTAGTGCCTAATCGCTCAGATATGCTTAGGTTCTTAGAAGTGTCAATGGCATAAGACCTGTTCAGAAAACCTGGATTGCTGAAATATAATGGGGAGCGCAGTCCACGATTGGAAAAAGGATCTCCTAGCCGATACTTTAGGTCGAAAAGGGGGTACGGAGACTTGACATATTTTGTGGTGTCGGCTCTGGTTTGCGTGGTATCCTGACTTTGTTGAGCGTTCGATTCTAAGGCAAGTCCAAAAAATGCAATGCCTAAAATCAGTAGAATATGCCAGTACCGGTTGATCAATGTAAGCTTAGCTGTCTTAGGCCGATTTCAACGCCAATTTTATCAGTTCTTCCAGGCGAATATCCTGGCCAGAATCCTTTAAAACTTTATCAATACTCTTCTGGGCGGCAGCTTTGTTAATGCCTAAGGTTATTAACGCACTAAGTGCCTCATTTCTTATAGTATTTGCCGGACTTGATGAAATAATTGTTTCTAAAGGTCCTGATTGGTCTTTCCCAACCTTGTCTTTGAGTTCGAGAATGATTCGTTGAGCGGTTTTTGCACCAATTCCTTTTACCGCCTGAATTGTGCCCACATCACCGTTCAAAATGGCTGTTTCTACTTCCATCGGGCTTAGCGATGATAAGACCATCAGTCCGGTAGACGGACCAACACCGGAAATGGAGATTAGATTTAAGAAAAGGCTTTTTTCAGATTCTTCTGCAAAACCAAACAATGTGTGAGCATCTTCCTTAATGTGTAAATAGGTACTCAGGCTGCAAAGTTCTTCATCCTTGATCTGTGAAAAAGTATTCAACGAAATTTTGATTTCGTAGCCGACCCCTTGAATATCAATAATTACATAGGTGGGATCTTTATGGACGAGGCGTCCCTTGATGTAAGCGATCATGTGTAAATCTACTCAGGTTATAGAAAAAGGCAAGAAATCTTGCCTTTGCCTAAAATTAAGAAGATTTACTTTATGTCGTTAGAAAAGACTTGCCTGACTTTGATTCTTGCCTGGCTTGAACGTAGTCAGTATTGATTCCATTTCTCTGATCAATTCGCGATGTTCTTCATTAGGATGGATAATAAAGCCTTCAATGTAATACAGCCTGTTTGTCCCTTCATCGACAAACGTATAGCTCACAAATGTTCCGCCAACCGAAAAATTGTTTGTTTTCCAGGCTCCTTTGGTCTCTACGGTATACATTCCGGAAAAATTGATATCACGCTGAGCAATCGGTACATACTTCTCTTCGGTTGTCATAAATGACTCTGGATTTGATGGATCACCAAAAATGTAATTCTTTCCTATTTCGTTTCTAAGTTTGATGATATTCTTATGGCTGAATTCATCTTGTGATTCATAGGGTTTGAAATACACAAATAGGTTTTTACTAGCCCCTATACTCGGTAGAAATCTGACCCAGGTAAAATCGTCTTTCAAAATTGCCAATTCATATCCGGCAGGGATCTTCATATCAAAGCCAAATTTTTCTTTTAACCTTTGAGCAATCTTCCTGCCTGCAGTAGAGGTGCGAATATCTTTGGCCAGCCGCTCTTTTTCAGCGATGTTGAAATAGTTTCGAATAATCTCCTTATTGGTAGCCAGATTCTTCATAAGGGAGGCATCATCTTTTCCGAACAGATGAAGAACTTTTTGACCTCTGGCATACTGGTTTTCTTGCGTTCTCATGAATTGATCCGGGTCATTGAATACCATTTGCTTGGATTCTTCGGAAAAGGTGTTTTGAAGCCATTTATCAGAAGGTTGATTTCCTTCAAAAGAGGTCACATAAACTATATTTTTAGAAAGCTTAAAGATACGGTTGAACTGAAAGGGCTCAATCACTCGGGTAGTAAAGAATGGTTCAGCCCGAGTCAGGCCAGGTACATTGGCATGGAAGACTTCCTTGAGCGCCATGCCCAGGTCTGCATCCCATTTGTCTTTGTTGATGAGGATGACGACCTCACCATATTCACCGGAAGCATCCGGCAGAACGTTCTCATTCCTTGCTGTGCCTTCCTTTTGTTCGGAAGTACATCCGGCAATAGCAATGAGTATCAGAAAGGAGAGGATTAATTTCTTCATAATTTGTTCTTTTTACTCTTCCTGTTTTGAAGGAAAATAAAATTCAAACTATTAACAAGAAAAATCTACTAAAAGTTTAGTTGATAGAGATTTTCACCCAATTTTTAAGGACATCCCGGGTTTTAGACGATCCGCCTTTAATTGGTTAAGCTGTTTGATCCGTTGTATGGTCAACCCCTTATACATCCTGGAAATGTCCCATAACGTGTCTCCCGGTTGCACGACATGGGTTTTCGAATCGGGTATAGGTTGGTTTCTAACCAGATTTCGACTTCTTGGGCTATCGTCATAGAAGTCGGGGCCGGTCCATATGTTGAGACGCTGGCCCACCCGTATCATTGAGCCTCTGATATTGTTCCAAGCCTTGAGGTCTGATAACCGTACCTTATGACGTTGGGCGATAGTTCCTAGTACATCACCGCGTCTCACTCTGTAAACCACTTTCTCTCGGCCGAAAGTACTTCCCGGCATATTCTTGGCCATTTTCTCAAATTCTGACTTTCCTGCTTTGGCCTTGGCCAAAACAGCATCGGCTTTCTCATGATATCTATGGGCAGTCTTTTTTGGAATTCTTAGTTCAAAGTTCCTGGCAGAGGCTGGAATCGCACCTTTTTTCACGGCTGGATTCAATTGTGTTAATTGATTAAGGGGAATCCCGCTCTCTTCAGCGAAAGCTTTCAGATAAACAAACTGATTGGTTTTGATGACGTCATATTCAAGCGGGTATTGAGGGTCATCAATGTAAATATTGTGTTCATCAGCATATTCCATAGCGTACATTATAGCTGCAAACTGCGGAACATAAGATCGTGTTTCTCTTGGTAAATAGCGGTAAACTTGCCAGAAGTCCTTCTTATACCCTGAGCGTCTCATGGCTCTCTTCACATTACCGATACCACTATTGTAAGCCGCTAATGTCATTTTCCAATCCTTGAAAACACCATAGAGCCACTTGATATATTTGCAGGCAGCCTCCGTAGATTTTTCAGGATCCATTCGTTCATCAATATACCAATCGATTTTAAGGCCCTGTTCTCTGGCCGTTGGTGACATGAATTGCCAAAGCCCCACAGCCCTCGGGCCTGACACTGCTTTAGGGTTCAAGCCCGCCTCAATGATCGGTAGGTATTTCAATTCTGTGGGTAATTCGTATTTCTTGAGATATTTTTCAAATAGAGGTAAATAAACTTCCTTTCTTCGAATCATCTCCCGCGTATAATTTCGGTCCCTGACAGTGAAATAGTTGATAAATGCCCTAACTCTTTCATTGAAGGCAATATCAATTTCTTTATCCAGTTTATTATATCTCCTTTCTAGTTCTTCATAGGAGAAGTCGGGGGCGTAGTCATAGCTGGGTGCTTCAATTTCTGGGATGGTGTCGTTAACATGGCCTGGATACGCTATATCAAAGCTGTATACTGTGGTAGAACAGATTAAGGTGAAAAGTAATATGCTGACCTTTAGATTCATTTAGATGAATACCTGAAAATGCAAAAAAAAGTTTTTTGAAAAAATGGTTTTCTGACGAATGCCCTGCCCCTTGACAATTCCCTTCAATTTGAGCACATTTTTAACGCTTGAACTGAGCTGATGGTATAAAAAAAGTGCACTGAATCTTCAAAAATCAATGCACTTCGATAGAATATTTTCAAATCAGTGATTATTGCTTTTTCACTTCATCGCTTGCCTCTTCTACTTCTTTCTTTATTTCTTTAGTAGCGTCTTTGAACTCGCGAATACCTTTTCCAAATCCTCTTGCCAAATCTGGAATTTTCTTTGCTCCAAAAAGAAGCAACACAATAAAAAGGATAACCAGAAGCTCTGTTCCACTTGGCATTCCTATAGCTAAAATCGTCTGCATAATGTCTTCCGTTTTCTTTATATCGGCTCAAAGATAGTCAAAATCTATCAATGATGTCCTCACGAATTTACAATGATTCGTTTAGAATTAGACGTAAAATGAACGAATTTGTTTGATCGGTCAACGATTCTGAAGCCATACTTCCGGGTTCACGCTACCTTTCGGATCATGAATTCGAAATTTAACTTCAGAGATGTTTTCCCTGTCGGTCAGGACTTGCCCCAATTCCTGTAAGGATTGTACCTCATCATTCGCCTTGACATAAACCGATTTCAGCTTAGAATAAGCTGTGAAGTAATCTCCATGCTGCAGGATCACAGTATTACCAAGACCCGGAACAGTCATTACACTGATTACTTTTCCCGGAAACACAGCCCTGACACTCGCATTTTGGGAAGTCTGAATGTCAATTCCCTCGTTTTTGATAGTGACTCGTTTTGAGGTGGGATGTCGGTGTGTTCCAAACTTGGAAGAAACGAACCCTTCCGAAACAGGCCAAGGTAACTTGCCCTTCTCATTGGCAAAGGCTTCAGAAAGTTCTGACATGTCAACCGAAGACAAGGCTGCAGCTCTTCTTTCAGCTTCGATAATTGCATCTATACGTGAGGTCAGTTCTTTTTCCGCTTCGCGTTGTTCCTGAAGTTGCTTTCTGACTTGTTGTTCTTGTTGAGTCAGTCGAGCTACCAAGCTTCGTTGCTCACCTCTAAGGTCTTCCAATTTTCTGTTTTCCGTCAATTCATCGTCTAACAAGCTTTGCTTTACTGCTCTTTGACTGAGAATTTCATTGTTCTGCTCCTCCAGGCTTGCCTGCACTATCCCAATCTGCCGTGCCTGAGTTTTGCGAGCTTCAGAATACTGTTTCAAATATTTCATCCTCATGAAGAGCTGATTAAACGTGCTCGATGAAAACAGGAAAGTAAGCTCATTGAAACCCTTGTTCGTCTTTTGAGCAGAATAGATCATTGCGGCATATTCATCCTTTAATAGCTTCAGGTCTTCTTCCATGGAGTTGATTATTCCTTCGTTTTCGAGGATGTCCTCATCCAAAAGTGATACTTCTCCTTTGATTGCTCCGATCAGTGAGCTTCTGTTGCTGATTTGATTGTTGAGGGCTCTTAACCGCCCTATACTTGAGGTTTTCTTGCTCGAGGTTTGAGTAAGGATTTTTTCGGTTTCCTGAATCTTTTGTTGAAGTGCCTTTTTCTGAGATTCAAGACGTTCACGCTCGTTTTGAGCGAAGACAGTGGGGCCAAGAAGTAAGAATATTAGGATCGCAAAAAACGTACTTCTACTTGCGTTCATATCGCTTTGGGATATTAAACGGAAATTTAAGAGGTTTTTTTTCAATTTGTGGCCTATTGTGCTCAATATCAATGGTGGTCGACTTAGTTTCTGCGTCTTTGAAATAGTTTAATACTAATAACGCCTTATAGGGGAAAGCGTATTCATCTACCAGCTTAAAATCACTATACTTCAATTCCATCGTATTACTGGTCGCATTGGAAATCGCCTTTAGTTCCTCGAGTTTTCTGGTTTTAAGTCCTACTGTGTTTTCAATTTCAAGGTCGCCACGATTTTGCGTCATTAGAAAATGATTGGCTTGTTTTTCGACTAAATCTCTATTCGATCTGGGAATTGGCAGATTACCCAGTACGATGGCTTGGATCATGGGAAAGTCAAAGTCAAAATTAAACGCCATGCTAAGCGTGGGATAACTAAATCGCAACACCTGTTTGTTTACACGATCGATAAGTATTAATGAATCCCGGGTGATTTTAGCTCGGGCAGCTTCAATGCCAATTCCCGGAGTGATCGACATCCAAATGATGCTGTCTTTCTTGATTCTGATATTGGCAGTGGCTCTTACCTTACTATTACCGTTTTTGTATTTGAATTTGGTTTTTGACGAGAAATACTCGAAGTCAAACTGATCAATTTTTAATTCGTCTTTGTTCGAGAAACTGAAGCCCAGAAACTTTCGGTTACAACTTTGTAAAAGCAGGAACGAAGAGAGCAGCAGGAGAGGTATTACCTTCTTAATAGTATTGTTTGGTCTCAATCTTCTGATCAATCTTGTCTGATGTTCCACCAAGTGATTTCGCTTTTTGCCACTGTTCTAAGGCGAGTTCAGTCAAGTCTAGTTTAAACAAAACATCGCCATAAAGCTCAAGCACCTTTCCAGTAATACCGGATTCAGAATCCTTTATTTTACCTTCAATTATCGACCGCGCCTCTTCAAACTCCTTTGCTTTGAATAGCACAAACCCGCGTGTGTAAATACTACTATAAGACGTTGGATCAATGCCAATTAGTTGCTTTGAAATATCAAGTGCCTTGGTCAAATCAAGCTCACGCAAAGCTAACTGGAAACTATAGGTATTTAAAACTTCTGGATGTACATTTTCACTATGCAGGATTTGTTGAAACTTTTGGAGGGCTGCATTCAAATCTCCTTCGGCCAACAATACTTCAGCATATTTACCATCAATTCTTGATTTCAACAGGGGGTTACTGAATGCCAGTTTGGAACCTTGATTCAATGATGTGGAAGCTTCTTCGAGTTGACCTAATTTCAGAGAGGCCGCTCCATTGTAGAAATAAAATAGGCCCTGGTTAGGGTAAAAGTCAAGTGCTTCATTGCTATGCTCGGCCAACTCATTCCAACTTTCGTTTTCATATTCTGCTGACAGAATTCTGTTCCAGACTTGAAAATCCGAAGGGTTAAGGTCTTTTACTTTGATCAGACTTTCAATCTCTTTACGCCTATATTCGGAACGCATTTCCGGATTCACCCGTGCCAATTCACCATAGAGTCGACCACTCATCTCCAACACCAAAGCATTATCCGGATGAATCTGCTCCAAGCTATTTTGTAACGAGATTATTGTAGATCCATATTCTCGGAAGTCTTTTTGGCTTAGCAGGTCATTTACCATCGTAAGTTTATTCTCAATGGGTAGATTTGGATCTACAAAAGAATCTTTCATTAACCTTATTGCCTTGTCGGTGGCATTTATTCCGATATAGAGTTGTACGAGGAATAAATCCAATTTTCCGGTTCGTTCACGAGGCTCCAAAAAGTCAATTGCTTCCTGTACAGATCGGTGTGTAGAGACAAGGTTAGCATATTCAAGGACAAAAGACTCATCATCCACCCCTGAATCGATTAGTTCCTTCACCAAGTCGATTGCGTCAGCCTCACGGCCAGAAGAGATAAGCAAACTGACCTTTTGTAAGGTGAATCTTCCGTTTTTACCAAATTTCGACTCAAGTATTTCAATGGTTGAAATGGCTTTCTCAGGTTCATTAAGTGCAGAGTAGGTGTCAGCTAAATCCAATAAATAGTCATGATAATCATTGGTATTGGCGATCATATCTTCGTAGGACTTAGCGACTGATCTCAGGTCGTTTTTCTGTTTATAAAGCCTGGCCGCCAGTAAATAGTAGTATTTGTTTCCTTTCACAAGGTTGAGAGCCGCAGTGATTTCGTCAAGTCCTTTGTCCGTTTCATTTGTGGTGAAGTATAACTCGGCCAATTTAAAATGTGCAGCGTGATTTTTAGGGTCCACATCCAATGATTGCCTAAGAAATGCCTCTGCCTTTTCATAGTCCTCTAGTAGCAAGTACTTTTGGGCATCAATTAGAAGATATTCTGCGTTCGCTCTTTCATACTTAGTTACTTCTTTTTTCTCATCCTCTTTATTTTTCTTCTTTTTCTGCCCATAAGCAAGTGGTTGAGCCGCGAGGAGCAGCATCAACAATACAAAGGATGATATGCCAGATGAAAGTCGCATATGTGGCTTAGCTCATAAACAACGCATTTTGCCTGATTGGAGTTTGGACTAAATGATGAGTTTACACATTTTTATTCAATCGGTTCAACTTATAGCCTTGTATTTGACATTTCTGCCCTCCAGCCAATACATGATGAACACGAAAACTCCTGAACCCGCAAAACTGATTCCATATTCTAACCAATTGTTGTCAAAGTGTAACTGATTACCTCCGTAAATGAAGAGTAAAGCCAAAACCAGATAGGAGAACAAGGGCTTAAAGTTATATGGTACCTTAAAATACTTGCGGCCTTTCGAATAGCACAATATGCACATGGTTAAATAAACTATGAATGCAGTAAGCGCTGGCCCCCAAAATTCAATAATTGGAATGAGTATGAAATTACCGACTAAGGTGATCGTAGCTCCGATCCACGCAAAATAAGTTCCAAAGAGTGTTTTGTCTTTTATTTTGAACCAAACACTGAAATTGATGTACACCCCATAAAGAAGCTTGGCCAAAAGCAAAATGGGCAGGACATAGAGGGCGGTTTTATATGCTGGTCGTTGGAGGAATATATCGGCAATCAATTCTATGTTCATGGCTACCCCTACCATCACAACTAAACTGAAAATAACGAAATAGTGCATGATCCTAGCAAAGAGTGCCGGGGCCGCTTTATTCTCGGCATGACTAAAAAAGAAGGGTTCTCCGGCATAGCGAAACGCCTGAACTCCTAATGCCATGATCATGCTTAATTTGAATGCGCCATCAAATGTTCCCAGTGCTCCGGTTCCTGAAAGGCCATCGGTTTCGGGATAGAGGAAGGGCATTACAATTCCATACCCACGGTCATTGATACTACCGGCAAGTCCCATTAGAAATATTGGAATTGAATAAGCGAGGATTGGTTTGAGTGCTTTGAGATCAAATTTCAATTTCATTGCCATAAACTCCTTCACCAATAGTGGGAGATAGAGGATGTTAGCAATCATATTGGCTAAAAAGATATAGCCAATCCCAATCTCAGGGTCGTAGACTCGGCTGACAATTCCTTCGAGTCCGGGCAGCCACCTTCCCTCACTAATTGCAGGAAAGACAACAAGAAATAAGAGATTTAGAACAATAGTGGCGATAATGACTGCCGATCGAACGATCACAAACTTAACGGGACGTTGGTCCAGCCTTAGTTTGGCAAAGGGTATTGAAACGATCCCGTCAATAAAGAGTATGATGGCCAGATAGACCACGTATTCGGCTTTGATTCCTTCTTGTAAGAAGTTGGCGATATTATTGGCCATGAGGATAATGAGCCCGGAAAATAGAGTGCTCGTGATAAGAATAGAGGTTCCGGTCTGATGATAGGCATCAGTCGACTTGTTTTTTGTAGAGAACCTGAAGTACCCTGTTTCAAGCCCATAGGTATAAACAATGTTTAATAAGGCTACAAAAGAGTAAAGGTGGGTAACCGCACCATACTCATCAGGAGGGAACTGAGATGTCCAAAGTGGTAAAAGCAGGAAATTCAGTAATCTTCCAAGAATACTGCTTATGCCATAATAGGCCGTTTGGCCTGCTAGTTTTTTTATCTCACTCATTAAGACAGGGAGTTATTACTCCCCTTTGAATTCGGGTTTGCGTTTCTCCAGAAATGCCGTTGTACCCTCTTTGAAGTCGTCCGTCTTGCAACAATTGGCAAAACTATTGGCTTCAGTCTGGTAGCCGTTTTCATCTTCTTTATAAACGGCATTTACGCAATCTATTACCATCCCCACCGCTAAAGGTGCTTTAGAGGCAATTTTCTTCAAAACTTTCTGACACTTTTCAAGTGCTTCACCCTTGGTTTCGAAGACATAATTCACTAAACCCAGTCGTTCTGCCTCCAGGGCATCGATCATATCGCCAGTCATCGAAAGCTCAAAGGATTTACTTTTCCCGATCAAATGGGTGAGCCGTTGAGTGCCACCATACCCGGGTATGATACCTAGATTGACTTCTGGCTGTCCAAATTTGGCATTGGACAGAGCCACTCGCATATGACAAGCCATGGCGAGTTCACAGCCACCGCCAAGCGCAAACCCATTCACTAATGCGATTACCGGTTTATGACAGTTTTCAATCATTGCGAATACTTCCTGACCATTTTCAGCGAATTTTCTGCCATTGACATCGGTCAGTTCAGCGATTTCAGAAATATCGGCACCAGCAACAAAGGCTTTTTCTCCTTCTCCGCTAATAATAACTCCTTTGACCTCCTGGTCATCATATACCATATGAAAGGCCTCTTTAATCTCATCTACGGTCTGGATATTCAGCGCATTAAGCTTGTCAGGACGATTTATGGTCAGATGGGCTATGCCATCATGGTTTTCAAATTTGATGTTTTTAAACACGATTTTCTGATTGAGTGTGGCTTCAAATATACAGGCTGAACGGTGAAACTGAAAATGGGAATCCGCTCAAGGAAAATACCTGATAAATATCAAAACCAAACTACGATTTAAGTGGTTGCTTTAATACCTTTGCGGCCAGAAATTGAAGAACAACTAAACCCACTATGGAGAGAATTACTGTTGCTTACGGAGACGGAATCGGACCAGAGATTATGGATGCCACATTGCGCATACTTGATGCTGCCGAAACCAATTTGGAATATGATGTAATTGAAATCGGTGAAAAAGTATATAAGGCAGGGCACAAGTCTGGAATTAGTCCTGAATCATGGGAGATTCTGCGAAGAAACCCGGTCTTTTTAAAAGCACCGATAACCACTCCACAGGGTGGAGGTTACAAGAGCTTGAATGTCACTATCCGAAAATCTCTTGGGCTTTTCTCCAATGTAAGGCCATTTAGGGCATTACCACCTTACGTGCCCTCATTCTTCCCACATATGGATGTGGTCATTGTACGAGAGAACGAAGAGGACTTGTATGCCGGAATTGAACATCAACAGACTTCTGAAGTGGTTCAGACATTGAAGTTGATTTCAGAGCCTGGTTCGGAAAAGATTATTCGATATGCTTTCGAATATGCTAAGGCCTATGGTCGTAAGAAGGTGACCTGTATGACCAAGGATAATATTATGAAGCATACAGATGGGTTGTTTCATCAAGTGTTTGACAAGATCTCCAAAGAGTATCCGGAAATTGAGTCAGACCATTGGATCATCGATATTGGTTCTGCTGTGGTTGCAGCCAGACCGGAATCACTAGATGTGATCGTGACACTGAATCTCTACGGTGATGTGATCTCGGATATTGCAGCCGAAGTTGCCGGATCAGTAGGAATGGCCGGATCCGCTAATATTGGTATGAATCATGCCATGTTTGAGGCAATTCACGGTTCCGCACCTGATATAGCCGGACAAAATATGGCAAATCCTTCAGGCCTTTTGAATGGTGCGTTAATGATGTTAGTACAGCTTGGTATGTCGGAAAAAGCCGAACTTATTCAGAACGCCTGGCTGAAAACATTGGAGGATGGAATTCATACACGAGACATTTACCGAACACAACGCAGTAAAGAAAGAGCTGGCACCAAAGAGTTTGCGGATGCCATTATAGACCGATTAGGACAAAGACCGGTCAAGTTGAGAGCCGTCTCTTTAAACAAGGAAGCGAAAATCTCGGTGCAGGTCGATGAAAAACCTCCCAAGAAGAAAGAACTTGTTGGAGTGGATGTATTTATCGACTGGAGAGGGGAGAGTCGCGATCCTGATGTAATTGGTGATGCCTTATTGAATGAAGCTTCAACCGACCGACTTAAATTGAAATTAATCTCAAACCGTGGTGTTTTGGTTTATCCTGAGGGCTTGCCGGAAACATTCAAAACTGATCACTGGAGATGCCGCTTTGTGAGTCGAAATGGTGATATTCTGAACAACTCAGACGTAATTGACCTGCTTCAATCAGTAAAAGATGCGGGCTTTGACTTTATAAAGACTGAGCATTTATATCATTTTGATGGTGAACGTGGGTATTCTTTGAGTCAAGGGGAATAAGTCTATTTACCCAATACATTCATGGGGCGGTAAGTGTCAATGATCGAATTCCACGAACTTGACGTCTAATGCATCGTATGACTAGTTCATGAAGAAATTAGTCGGAATAATGTTTGTATTGATGCCAATGCAACTCTGTGGTCAAGAGTTTACAAGTGGTAAGTATCATGTTAACTCAGAAAACGTGATGCTCCAAGGATATGATCCGGTGTCTTATTTCAACTCCGAAAAACCCATCATGGGAAAGGCGGAATTCTCTATTACTCATGATGGTGTCGTTTATAATTTTTCGAGTGAGGCCAACAAGACATTGTTTGTGGAGTCTCCGGAAAAGTACATACCGGCTTATGGTGGTTTTTGTGCCTTTGGTTTAGGTATGGATCCTTCAAAAACGAATGGGTTTGCCCAGGGGCGTTACAAGACAAGCCCATTGTCTTACAAGGTTATAGATTCAAAGCTACACTTATTTTATCCCCAAAATGAATGGCCTGCGTTGACCTACTGGAATCGAGATGAGGAATTCTTCAAAAAGCGTGCAGATAAAAAATGGAAGGAGATAAAGGACAATTAGCCTAGTTCTCCAACGTTTTGATGAGCTCCTCGGTCGATGGCATCGCTCCCTGATCAATGATGGCAAGGAGACCATCGATTTTTGAAATAGCTGTTTTCATACCTGGAAGGTACCAGTCAAATTCGGGCCGAAGGTTTCCCTGCCGATCGTAAAATTGAATGGGAGAATTGGAGATTAGGTTGCGATTACAAATGTCATTGAAGTCATCAAGCCAACGGGAAGTGGCACTGACGTTATCATAGCCTCCACTAAGGCTTGCAGCCAAGCCTTGGTTCAGTTGCAAAAAAACATCTCCGTTAAGCCCTGCCTGAGTAATCAACAATGAACTACTGATATAAGTGTGAATCGGTTTTGGACTGGGGCGGTCCCCGTTCGCCAAAGCCATTTCAAAATCGTTGATCGTTTTAGTTATGGTGTTCTTGACGTCTATAAGGTGAGAACGGACGAATACCAATTCAGAGCGAAAACTCTTTAAGTAGTTCACCTTGACCTCATTTTCTCTCCTGTTTTCCTGCAGACGATTCAATTCAAACGCTCCGTAGACACCGATAAACACAATGAATAGTTCAAAGAAGAATGTGGGAAGCCATTTTTTGCGTTGAGACATGCCTCGAAGATATTAAAAGAAATGGATGTCTTTAATAATTTGGTACCACCTTTCTTAAATACTCATCCCTCCTCAAAGCATTCTTAGAAAACCTTAAGAAGGGATCGTATTAGAGTGACTGGATGTAGCAAAAGGTCAAATCACATGTTTTTGCCCTTAACCGAAATTTGAGGAACGTCTTTTGCCTTATTGTTTATTTTCTGGATGTCCGAATTGATAATTTGACCGAGCGTACCCTGTGCTTCATTGACTTCATTCGTCAACTCTTGCATTCTCAATAATTGAGGTTGTGTTGGTTTGGCGGTTGCTCCATTCACGGCACGCATTAAGGACCTGATTTCTTCGCGGAGTCGGGGTCTTTGGCGATACCCCATATTTGGAGGAGGTCGCCTTAGAATATCATCCTGCAGATCAGAAATCTTTCTGGTGGCTGTGTCAATATCATCAAATAGTGATTTGTCGAAATCTTGCTCTTGACTCTTGTCCAATTTTTTCTTCAACTCTCTTAGTTGAGTTTGAAGCGTGTTGGTATTGTTGATCATAGTATTTGCTTTCGACAAGAGTGCTCTCAATTCAAGAGAGAGTTTTGTTCGTGCTTCATAGTCAGCTTGTGCCAACTCTACTCTGGGATCCGACCTTACCTCGATTGACGTTTCCTGCGCTTCACCATTTACAGTTAATCGTGCGGTATAGGTGCCCGGTGCCACATAAGGCGTCATTGAACCAAAGAAGAATCCGCCACCGCGGGGGCCATCCAAGGGAGTGGCTCCCTCATGTCCGAGATTCCAAACCATTCTGTTAACCCCTGCCTTAGCCGATGGATTTTTTAAAGTTCTGATCACGTTTCCGGTGGCGTCCAGAATTTCAACGACAGCCATTGTCTTTTCGCCTTCTGCAAGATAGAAGTTGATATTGGCCCCGAAATCCGGGTTTTGCGCGCGGTAATGACGATCTCCCAAATTCTCAATCCGACCATACCGGTGCCATAGGGTGGCCCTACGGACTGGGAAAAGATGCATCGACTTTCCTTTAGTATCTCCCATTTCCTGCAAAGGCCGAATGTCATCTAAAATCCAGGCACCCCTGCCATGGGTACCTACAATTAAATCCCGGTCACGGGCTTGGATTCGCAAATCTCTTACCGAGACATTGGGTAGGTTATTGTTGATCTTAGTCCATGATTTCCCTTTGTCCCAGCTGGCGAATATGCCATGCTCCATACCTGCATAGAGCAAGTCTGGGTTGATAGGATCCTGACGCACTACTTTCACATAATCATCCTGAGGTAGTCCTTCTGAAATCTTGGTCCAGGTACGGCCATAGTTGGTGGTCATAAAAGCATAAGGTCGGAAGTCATCCATTCTATGCTGATCCACAGTGACAAAGGCCGTACCGGCATCGTGTTCCGAGGCATGGATTTTTGAAACCCATGCAAATTCCGGAAGTCCTTTGATCCGATCGTTGAGCTTGGTCCATGTTTCGCCACCATCTCTGGTTAGATGTACATTGCCATCGTCAGTACCTACCCAAATCACCCCCCTTTCTACAGGTGATTCATCGATATAGAGGATGGTGCAGTGAAACTCTGCGGCCGTATTGTCTTGGTAGATCACACCCCCTGATGTTCGTTGTTTCGATTTGTCGTTGGTGGTAAGGTCGTCACTGATCTGCGTCCAGGAATAGCCTCGGTCGGTTGATTTGAATACCACATTTCCACCAAAGTAGACCGTATTCGGATCATGAGGAGAAATTACGATGGGAGAGTCCCAGTTGAATCGATAGCGGTGGTCCTCAATGGCATCTCCCGCGGATCCGGTGATTTTCGGATAGGGATGGATGTTGCGCACATTACCGTATCTGGAATCAACATGAAAGATAACACCGCCCTGAAGGTTGGCATATACTTCGTGTTCACTTCCCGGAATTGGCACTGCATAATAACCATCACCTCCGGCAAGTCCTTTCCAATGCCTTTTTAGAATTCCTGCAGCGTGCAATGAATTACTTGGCCCAACCCAGGTGCCATTGTCCTGAAGACCACCATATACATTATAAGGATCTTTGTTGTCTATGAATATTTGGTAGAACTGAGACAGCTCAACATTATTGATTATTTCCCAGCTATCTCCTCCATCATATGAGACTTGATAGCCACCATCACTTCCGTTCAAAATTCGTTTCGAATTCATCGGATCGATCCAAAGCGCCTGATGGTCACCGTGTACTGATCCGGCAATTCGCTGCCAGGTTCTACCACCGTCCTTAGATCTACTCAAGCGGCCTGAAATGGAAAAGAGAATGTTTGGGTTGTTGGGATCAACTCTTACGTCACTATAGTAAAAAGGGCGGAAGTTGATGTTGGGATCGTCATTGACCATCACCCAGTTATCTCCACGATCTTCGGACCTGAAAGCAGTGCCACCATCTTGGAATTCGGTCATTAGGTAGATGATATTCGGTTCACTTGCTGCAACGTGGATGCCCGGACGTGCCATGGGCTTGTCAGGTAGACCGTTCATGATTTTTTTCCAGGTTTCACCACCATCCATAGTACGATAAATGGCAGTCTCTTTTCCACCGTCATCAAAACGCCAAGGTCTTCTTCGGAAAGTCCACATTCCTGCATACATGATGTTCGGGTTGTCTGGCTCCATGGCGATATCTGCACAACCGGTATCTTCATCGATGTATAATATTTTGTCCCAGGTTTTTCCACCATCAGTTGTCTTAAATACACCTCTTTCGGGGTTGGCTCCCCATTCCTTGCCTAGGGCACAAACACATGCTACATTGGGATCAGTTGGATCTACTACAATTCGTTTTATTCTTTCTGTCTCCTTGAGGCCCAGGTGAGTCCAGTTCTTTCCTGCATCTACTGAGCGGTATACACCCCATCCATAACCTACACTGTTTCGGGGATCACCCTCTCCGGTACCTACCCACAAGATGTTGTGATCGGAAGGGGCGATGGTCAGTGCACCAATGGAATATGCACGTTGACCTTCGAAAATCGGAGTGAAGTCTATTCCTCCGTTAGTGGTTTTGAAGATTCCACCATCAGCTCCGGATACATAGAAGGTACTAGGGTCTCCTGGAATACCATCAATATCGGTTACTCTACCTCCCATATTGGCAGGGCCTATGGCACGCCATTCATAGGATTTTAAAGCTTCAGCATAATTGTCGTTTTGTGAGAATCCGGGAGTGAAAAGGAATAATGCTCCCACTAAGGATAGGAATATGGATCGTTTCATAGTCGGTTGATTTAGAGACTTATTATCGTCACAAACCGACTAAAATACAAGGGGAAAGAATTGGAATGGTTATGGGTTAAAATGTAAGAACTGGCAAATATGAATTAATCAATACACTCCATTATTATTGGCGATCTTTCCCCCGATAATCCAAAACACAAAGCGTAGGAAGGCATTCATTGGCTGAAGAGCGTCCCAATGTTCAACGATCTGGCCATTCTCGACACGCCAGGTATCCATAACATTAAAGCCCTTTTTGTCGTTTCCGCGGTCTTTCTTTTTGGTAGTGATTTGAGAGTGAAAAACGACATAATCTCCATCAGCATGGATATGTTTTACGTCATAAGTGTACTCTGGATAACGCTTGGCGAAATCCGCTACGTACTTGATCAGATTGTCCATACCATCTGCAATACCACGATTGTGTTGACGATAATGGGAATTACCAAAGGTTTTGCCTACATGGTCAAAATTATGATTGTTCATCAATTCCTGAACAAAAGCGATCAGGAGTCTTACGTTCTTTTGTTCCTGGTCCGACCAACTATCTTTTGCTAATGCATCGTAATTGATTTGGATCGTATCCATAATAATAGAGGTTGTAGTTGTTAATTTTTATTAACTTGCAAAATGCAAGTGTTCAAATATAATCATTCACTTGCAAAACACAAGTAATTAATTTAAAAACATGAGATCAGACTGCCCGATTAGCTATGCGCTCGATTTTTTTGGAGATAAATGGACCTTTTTAATCATCCGGGATATGATTTTTGATCGCAAGAAGTTCTATAAGGACTTCCTCAATTCAAAAGAGGGCATGGCGACTAACATTTTATCTGACCGCCTTAAGCGACTTGAAGCAGTAGGAGTGATATCGTCCAAAGTTTTTGAAGAAAAGAAGACGATGAAAGAATACTCGCTAACCCAAAAGGGTAAGGACTTGATCCCTGTTTTGCTTGAAACCATTGCCTGGTCGGCAAAATATCATGATAACTTGGCTGTGCCGCCTAATTTTCTCAAGGAAATGGAGAAGGACAGAAACAAAATAATTACTCGGATTCAAGAAGGGTTGGAGTAGCCTTCCAAGCGGCCTGGTGCTTTTCAGAAAAAATTAATGGAGAAATTTTGGCATTAGTACGATTCGTATCTATATTGTTAGTACGATTCGTACTAATTCTATATAAATTGTAGCACATAGATGGGCTTAGTGCGGATGAATCTTATAAATGATTTGAGCTATGCCATTAAAGAAAACTATCCGGTTGATCATACTCGTTTCAGTATGCTATTCAGCATTGTCAATAGTACTACTTCATTTCTTGCAGCCTGATAAGGATCCTATGGTCAATGCCATCAGCGAGTATGTTGATGGTAATTTTGGCAACTTGATGACCTCGGTCTTTTTTGTTCAAAGTCTCGGCTCGTTTGCGCTGGCGATGTTGGTGCTCTACATCAGACCAAGAGCCCGTAAGATTACTATTGGGGGCACCTTGTTTATTATGGCGGCTGTGGGAGATGTGGTAGCTGGCTTATTTCAGGCTGATCCGATCAACGTGGAGACAATGTCCTCAACTGGAGTCATTCATACTGTTGGTGGGCTTGTTCGTTTTCTCGCATTAGCGGTTGGATTGCCATTACTTTCTTCGGTATTGAAGAAAATTGAGCCTTGGAAAGAATGGGGGAGCCAATTAAAAACGCTGGCGATCATCTTTGTAATTGCTTTCGTTATAACCCTTTTTGTTTTAGCCCCTATGGGTTTGTTTGGCCTGGGTCAAAGAGTGTTCATTGCTACTGTACTGGCCTGGATGTTTATGATTGGTCTACCTAAAGAAGAACCAAAATGAGAACGACAGCACTTGATTTTTCAATACTGGGTTTACTGCTTTCAGGGCCCAAGACTGCTTACGCCATTAGGATGATCTTCAAGTCTACGGCCATGGGCAATTATAGCAGTAGCCCGGGTTCAATCTATCCTGCAGTGCGTAAACTTCGGAAGTTGGGTCTTGTTACTCAGGAAACTGAGGAGGGTGGTTTGTTGGACATCACAGATGAAGGTAGACATCAACTGAAGGCCTGGTTGATCAAGCCTTTCAATACGGAGGTGGTTGCCAAAGAGACTCATATTTTGATTTTGAAGTTTGCATTTATGGATCACCTGGTTTCGCATCAGGATAAGGTTCAGTTTCTGGAATTATTTGAGCAACATACAAAGAGCTACCTCAAGTCTCTGGAGGCCTATGCCGCTTCTGAAGCAGCAGCTCAGTTGCCCCTACATGGCCGTTTGTCATTTGAATACGGGCTTGCAAGTCTTAAGACCCAACTGTCTTGGATAAAAACTGCATACAAGGCAATAGAGGCAAATTCCTAACTGAGCTATGATGAAAACAAAGTATTTTTTTCAGGTACTTCTGGTCGCTTTGGCCATGACCATTCTTTATTTTTTGCTCGACTTGCTGTTTGGCCAGATATCACCACAAGCGCTTCTCTTGTGGAATTTTGTGGCCAACATTTTAATCGCGGGTGTCTTGGCATTCTATGTCATGCACAGTGGATTTCAGTCACGAAAATTGTGGCTCGCTACTTTCGCGATCTTCTATATAATTGGAAGCTTTAATTTGGTCATCGAAGGATTCATTTTTGGCGTGGTAGACAGTGCGATGTTGATCAAATCCATGCTGTTCGGCATTCCCTATACATTGATTGGCTCGTACATTGTGATCCGGATTTTCAAACGACAAGATCAACCACCAGTATCCTTACAATCCTTTCTTCCCAGAAAGGTATTTGGTTGGGTTTGGAGGGTTTTAGCTGCCAATTTTCTCTATGTTGTCTTCTATATCATAGCCGGGACCTTGGTCGAAATATATACCCCGGGATTTGAGGAGTTCTACGAGGGTAAACTCCCCTCTATGGAGACCTTTTTTATAACGAATATGGGCTTCCGTGGATTTGTATTTGTATCAATAGCAATATTGATCGATCGAAGCGTTCATGCCTCGAAAATGACCAAGGCACTTTTAGTCGGGCTGGTCTTCTCAATAATTGGTGGTATTGCACCTTTAATTCCGCCTAGCGAAACCATGCCACAGTTTCTAAGAATTGCCCATGGATTTGAGGTGGGGATATCAAATTTCCTTTATGGGGTTTCTGTGTTTCTGATTATAAGATCCAAACCGAAACAGCCTTCGACTGCTTGAATTCTGCTTGTAGTCTATTCGGACTTCTTTAACCATGTGGCTGGCAAGCCATTGTCGGCTACTTTTCTAACCGAAGAATCATACTTTCAGCCTCCATCGTAAGGGTCGTCAGTTCATCGGAAATCAATGGGTTCTTGGCTTTTGCTTCAGCCACCAAATGGGCCATGTATTTGATATTCGCAACCATCAAATCAATCTCCGGTTGCTGCGATTTTTCTCGTGATCCTTCTTTGAGGATCGGTAGAAGGAGCTTGATGATCAGTTCAATTTTGTTAGCAAAAGCCGAATTATGATAGGCAGCATCTATTATACTCTGGATACTTATCAGATTTTGGGCCAGTTGTGTGCGCACCGAATTCACTGGGTCATTTTGGTTGACAATTTTTTTGTTCTCCATCACTTCCCAAACTATTGAAAACTCGGAATCAATTCCGGAAGATTTTTCAGGATATCCGTTGTCATAGCTTCCAGATCATAGGCCTCTTTCCAGCCCCAGTCATTTCGCGCTACGGAATCATCAATGCTGTTAGGCCATGAGTCGGCAATAGGTTGACGAAAATCAGGATGGTAGCTAATTGAGAATTCAGGAAGATGTTTTTGAATTGAGGCAGCTATTTCTGAAGGAGAGAAGCTGATTGCAGAGACATTGTAACTGGACCTCACCTTCACGTTTTCGGCCGGAGCTTCCATCAGGTCAATTGTCGCTTTAATGGCATCCGGCATATACATCATAGGCAAGTAAGTATCCTCAGAAAGAAAACACTCAAAATGTTCACCGGCTAAGGCTTTGTGATAAATGTCCACCGCATAGTCAGTGGTGCCCCCGCCAGGTAAGGATTTGTAGCCAATTAATCCCGGGTATCGAATGCTACGCACATCCACACCATATTTTTCAAAATAATATTCACACCATCGTTCCCCTGCTTGCTTGCTAATCCCATAAACCGTATTGGGGTCCATCACCGTGTGCTGAGGAGTGTTGTCTACGGGGGTACTCGGCCCAAAGACAGCAATAGAGCTCGGCCAGTACACTTTCCTTAAGTTTTTCTCTTTGGCGATTTCAAGAATATTGAGAAGCCCCGTCATATTTAGGTTCCAGGCCCATTGAGGGTTTTCTTCCCCTTTAGCTGAGAGAATAGCGGCCAGGTGATACACTTGAGTGATGCCGTGTTTGTCAATGATTTCAGCCGTTCCTTCAGCATCCATCACATCAAGTCGTTCAAATTGAAAGCCTTCTACAGCGGAGTTGGGGTTGGAGATATCCGAGGCGATTACATTGTCCTGACCGAATACTTTACTCAATCCATGGGTCAGTTCGGAACCCAATTGCCCACAGGCACCAATCACCAAGACTTTATCCATTGACTCTTTTTTAGGTCTGCAATAATAACCAAACAGGTGAAAATCTAAAACGTTTGCATTGGTTAACGGATACTATAAAATAAAAAGTGCTTCGCGTTGAGATACCGAATAAAATAGTTCGACTTAGAATTTAGGAACTATTTTTCCGGCACAACGGATTGTGTTGATTTATGAGTGTTTGTATAAGTTAACGGTTGATGGAATTTTGAATACCTCACAATCAAAATCCTCTCTATATTTGTGCGATGAGTGAGTTTCCTTCTTTCAACGAATACCTGGAGTCAAAGAAGATTGATGCCAAGGCATTTGCAAAGTCTGAAACCGAGCTTTATATGTCGTTGAAGGAAGTTTTTGATCAAGTTCACCCAGATAGCTTTACGGCACAGAAGCTCTTTTTGATCAATCCCATTCGGAGAAAATATCAGCTCAAGGAAACTGTAGAAAAGAAAGCCGGTAAACCTAAAATGGCTCGTCCGGTGATTCCAAAACCCAAACCTAAAATCAACTGAAAATGTACGATAATCTGAAACCAGCACTTACAGCCGAAATCGAATCCATCAAAGAAGCAGGTCTTTACAAAAAGGAGCGAGTGATCACCACACCACAAGCGGCAGACATCAAGACTGACGATGGGAGAGAAGTGATCAATTTTTGTGCAAATAACTATCTGGGACTGTCTTCACACCCGAAAGTAATTGAGGCTGCTAAGAACGCTATTGATACTCATGGATTTGGCATGTCATCCGTTAGGTTTATTTGCGGAACACAGGATATTCACAAAGAGCTTGAACGTAAGATTTCTGAGTTTTTGGGTACCGAAGATACCATACTCTATGCAGCCGCTTTCGATGCGAATGGAGGTGTTTTCGAGCCACTCTTGGGTCCTGAAGATGCTATCATTTCTGATTCATTAAATCATGCTTCGATTATTGATGGAGTTCGCTTGTGCAAGGCCATGCGTTTCCGTTATCAAAACAATGATATGGCCGATCTTGAAGCACAATTAAAGGAGGCGGATGCCAAGGGTGCCAAACAAAAGATTATCGTTACTGATGGGGTTTTCTCCATGGATGGAACCATTGCTCAGCTAGACAAAATCTGTGATCTGGCAGATCAATATGGAGCCTTGGTGATGTCAGATGAATGCCATTCCACGGGCTTTATGGGCAAAACCGGACGAGGTGTCCACGAGCACTGTGATTGTATGGATCGGATGGATATCATCACAGGTACCTTGGGTAAGGCTCTTGGTGGGGCAAGTGGAGGTTTTACCTCGGGTAAAAAGGAAATTATTGAAATGCTTCGTCAACGCTCACGGCCCTATCTTTTCTCAAATACACTTGCGCCATCGATCGTAGGCGCTTCCATAGCCGTGTTTGATATGCTCTCTGAAACTACTGAGCTACGAGATAAATTGGAGGAAAACACCAAGTACTTCCGTGAGCAGATGACTGGAGCAGGTTTTGATATCAAGCCGGGTGTTCACCCAATTGTGCCAATCATGCTTTACGATGCAGTGTTATCTCAGAAGATGGCAGATGCATTGTTGGAGAGGGGAATCTATGTGATCGGATTTTATTACCCCGTTGTTCCTAAAGGGCAAGCCAGGATTCGGGTTCAGATCTCAGCGGGTCATGAGCGTCATCATTTAGACAAGGCGATTGCTGCGTTTACGGAAGTGGGTAAGGAACTTGGAGTCATTTAACTACCAATCGAATAGATCAGCAATTTTTTTCCGTTCATTTCTTTCTATTTCCAGTAACCGAGGTAAGGGGACACCTGCTTCACTCAATGGAGCACCTGAAATCTCAGTAAAATAGGGGTCTAGATTGGAGACTGAAAATTCAACAAACTTAGTATACTGAGTCAGGGCTTTATCTGCCCAGTCAAGTGCTTCTTTATTGTCTGATGGTAATTTAGTTTTGGAATAAACAGCGCTCATTATTGAGGCTCTGACTTTGGCTTCATAATAAATGGCTAACAGCCTATAGGCATTCATAATATCTACCACATGCTGAGCTTCTGACCGGTTTTTGGTCACTAATGGTAGAGCTTTAAGAGCAAACTCGTATGAGTCGATTCCCATTCTGCGAATTTTCTCAAAGTGCTTTTCGGGAGTAATATTGTAAATACTACCACCTTCGCTCGCCCAAACCACCTGTTGGTAGTACGGGTATTCATCAGGATTCGATCCATTCCTGTCCTTAAATGAATCTGGTTTTTTTGCCACTAAATCGACATAGTGTTTGAAGGGAATCAACCTTCCACCACGAGCAGGAGAGGTCATATAATTCCATGGCCAATCTGTGGTAAACCACGAATAAGGAACTCGGAGTTCTCTTTTCATTACATCACCTCCTGAGTAAATAAATGCGTCTGCCTCAGGAATAATCCGGCTTGAAATATCGTATGCGTTTAGAAGGTGTCGTGCGGCTTCCTTGTTACCAAATTGTTCTTCAAGTTTTGCCACCCAAACCGACTCGTCATAATCACTTTTCGTGCTTGTATATAAACCAAGTGCTTCCCTAAATAGAGGGCCTAGTAGGGTGCCGGAGATGTAACGTTCATAGTAGACAAATCCTTCGAACTCCGGAATCTTTTTCATCTCCTTAGCAACTTCAAAAGCGAATTTTGGAGAATTCCAAGGTAGAAAATTTTGGTTGGCAGGATAGAATTCTACCACCGTTGGTAACTGCGTTTGCTCTGCCCAGTAAACAGTGCCGGGATAAGGCTTGGCGTCAGTAATTTGCTCTGAATTGTAACCATGGAAACCCAGCCAAAGATTTTCGTAAACGCTATCCAAAACGATATTCTGCAGAAATTGGTCGATTGGGGTTTGCCACTGGTTGGCAATGTATTTAGGGTTTCTTTCAGAGTTTTTCAAAGCAGGCGCAATTGCCTCTCTAAAAAAAGTACTTCGATTTCCGGGAACAGGTTCTCCATTGAAGCCCATAAAACCGGAAAGGTCAGGGTAAAGTGAAATCAATTCACCAAAGACAGCTTGCGTGTACTTAACTGTAAGATCATTCCTTACATGACAATTAAAAATTTCATTAGGTTGATCGGCACTTGGCCAAAAATTGGGATAACCCTCAAGGTGCCATTTGCCAACCTCTTTTGAAATGGTAGTTAGTGTATCCAAACCATGAGCCTTGCCAAATGCCTTGGTATAAAATATTGGTTGGGTCTGCAGATAGCTTTCGATACCATGTTTTTTTGAGGTAGTAAACAACCAATTCATTTGATCGATGATCTTTTGATTTTCTGTTGCAGAAATTTCACGTGCTTCTGGAAACTCCATATGCTTAACAAGGAGATGCTCTCCATTAGTCAACTCATTGGGGCCATACCAGATGACAGCATTATAGCCCTCTTGTTCCCACTGAACTATTTTGCCCTCCCAATATTCCTTGTTGTAAAAGACCTCATTTTCTGGATGACTATAGCCTTGAAGCATAGCCCTAAAGGGCAGTATTCTATCAAAAGTGTTTTCACACCCCATTAAAAACATAGAAGCAAGGAAGATTAGAATCAATCTCTTCATATCGGTGGTGCATAGTTGAGTTTTCAATATAAAAAACTCTGAATTTCATTAGTTTATTGAGTTGGTAATAAGAAAGTTATCAAACAACCTCTCAATTTCTCTAAGATATCCCTACCTCTGCACTTACCTTTTGTTATTGCGACCTAATGGATCGATCATTTCGATTATGGGGTACAAATGGATTGCGGTTACCTACCAACATTTAGCGGTGAGTTTAGTTCATTAATTAGGACATTAACCACCAAAATCATGGGACAGAACAAAGCTTTCTTGTCAGGAATGTTGCTGACGTTCACTTTTGTTTTAAGCATTATTGGATGTGCTGAGAAAGATCAAACCAGCTCAGTTCAAATTGCAGTAACCGACAGTTTTAAGACCTTTCAGGTTGATCCCCAAAGCGAACTAGTCGCACTTTCCGAATTGATTACCGAGGTTGAAATTATGAGTCTTGAAGAAACGGATTCATCTCTCTTATCTTATGTAAGTAACATTTCCTCGTTTGAAGATAAGTTGGTTTTTCCGAGTGGTAGTAATGGGGAAATATTTGTCTTCTCAACTACCGGGGAGTTCATTCGTAAGTTTGGTCACAAGGGAGAAGGGCCGGGAGAATATTCTGACTTGAAGAGCATGTGGATGATGGCCGACACCATCCTCGTATTTAACCATGATAAGCAATCGCTCCTTTATTATGATTTATATGGTGAACACCTTAAGACAATTAAGTTTGAAGAGAGGCCAAACCATGTTGCCACCATCGGGAATGATATTTTGATGGAAATGTCATTTGAGCCAATTGATGACTCACTCCAGTACCGATTAATGATTCAAAACAGCGGCAAGGATAATAAGCGAATGCTCATACCTTATCACAAGGCACTGCCTTTTCCGGTGTACTCCAATATTAGCGCTTTTAAGACCTATCGCAATCAAATGGTATTTCAGCCTGCCTTTCATGATACAGTCTACTTGGTGGATGCGGATGAATCACGGCCTTTCTTCTCAATTGATTTTGATGGTGGGTTTTTCTGGTCGGATGAAGAGCTATATGAGAAGCCTGAAGGGGCAATGGGACAGATAGCCGAACGAAATCAAGTTTGGGTCTTCAATACCTTTGTAGGAAATGACCAGATGGTAATCAGCTTCAATACATCCTTCAGGGATTTTTTTATGGGCGTGATTGACAGAGAAACAGGAAAATATAGTCGATTTGATTTGAGAAGGACTCCGGAGGAAAGGTTTCTATTGATTATGCTTAAGGCAGAGGGAGATCGTTTTCTATTCAATTTACCATCGGTAGAAGTGGCTGAATTTATTGAAGAAATTGGTGAGCAGAAGGTACGATTCAGGGAAGGCTCAAGCCTTCAGAAAATCGAAAGTTCGGAGAATCCTGCCATGCTGTGGGTCAAGTTTAAGTAACCTTATTGAATTCCTCAGGGTAATTGTTAAGAAGCTACTTCCAGATTCGTTTGCGGCTCCTCCACCTCAGGGGTTTCCTTTTCCGTTAAGTAACTGTTGATTCTTTTCCTGATTTCAGGAGCAGAAAGGTTATTGTCGAGATGGCCGTTTCTTGCCAGGGACATCTGGCCAGTTTCTTCCGAAATGATTAAAACCAGCGTATCGGTGGCTTCAGACATTCCTAAAGCCGCTCTATGCCGCATCCCGAACTGAGCCGGAATATTCTCTCTTTCGGAAACTGGTAAAATGCATCGAGCCGCTTTGACTTTTCCATTAAAGATGATTACTGCTCCATCATGCAGAGGGCTGTGTTTATTGAAAATAGACATCAAAAGCCGTTTGGATATTGAGGCTTCCAGCAAATCACCTGAATCAGCATAGAACTTTAATTCGGTGTTCCTGGAAAATACGATCAATGCTCCAGTGTTAGAACCTGAGAGCGACTTTATAGCTTCCATAATAGCCGTGATGTTGATGGCTTCCTTTGGTTCACGCCTACGAAACAGGAGCCCATCTTCACGGAAGGTAGTTTTGCCAAGCAGGAGAAGGAATTTCCTGATTTCCTGAGAGAAGAGAATGATTGCAGCCAACACCCCAACGCCCATAAATTGTCCGAGTATATTAGACAAGAGATTCATTTGAGCGGCTTTGACCACGAGATAAATCAAGTACAATGACAAGAACCCAAGCAATACTCTCACCGCTACACTACCTTTGAGGAGTTTATAGACTTGATAGAGCAGGATACTGACAAGCAGGATGTCGACCAGATCGGTCCATCTTACATCGAGGAATCCTATTTTAAATAAGTAGATCAAGGGTAAGTTAACTTATACAATTTCACCGCTTCAACAGCTTCCTTTACATCATGAACTCTGAGAAGGGAAGCTCCATTCATCAACGCAATCATATGTAGTGCTGTTGTGCCGTTCAACGCCTCCTCGGGTGATATTTCCAGCTTTTTATAAATCATCGATTTTCTGGAAATTCCTGCTAGTATGGGCAGCCGTAATGTCTTAAAATAACCCAAATTTCTCAGTAATTCATAATTCTGTTCCCTTGTTTTCGCAAATCCAAAACCCGGATCCAGGATAATATCTTTAACACCTTTGCTCGTAAGGTCACGGTACTTATTCGAGAAATATTGGGCAACCTCTTTAACCATACTCTCATATTGAGTCATCTGACTCATGGTTTGAGGAGTGCCTTTCATATGCATCAAGACGTAAGGCACGTCAAGTTCTGCCACGGTATCGAACATTTCAAGGTCTAACTCACCTCCGGAAATGTCATTGATAATGTTGGCCCCGGAATCTACTGCTGCTCTTGCCACCGTTGAGCGAAAGGTGTCCACCGAAATGTAAACTCCTTCAAATTGCTTCCGAACAGTTTGGATAGCGTCAGTCACTCTTCGCAGTTCTTCTTCTTGGGTAACTTCGTCAGCCCCGGGTCGGGTAGAATATCCACCGATATCAAGAATCAATGCTCCGTCTTCAACCATTTTGGCAGCTTGATCCAGAATGTCTTTTTCTATCTGGACACGACTTCCTGAAAAAAAAGAATCGGGCGTTATGTTGAGGATACCCATAACCTGAGGGGTTTCCAGGCTGACCAGATTTCCGCTCAGGTTAAGTGTTTTTTTTGTACTAAATAGACTATCTTCGATGCTCAAGAAATTACCCTCAAATTAAAATCAGACCACTTTGGAGGAACAAACAGTAGGCGAATATAAACAAGTTATAAAGGCTTGTAAAGACATATTTCTGAAGAAAACAAAGGACTATGGTACAGCCTGGAGAATCTTGAGATTAGCCTCAATTACAGATCAAATCTTTATCAAAGCCCAGCGTATTCGCTCCATTCAGGATAAAGGAACGATGAAGGTCGATGAGGGAATTACCGGAGAGTTTATCGCCATTATCAACTATTGCATTATTGCGTTAATTCAAATGGATTTGACTGATAATGATCCCATGGAAATGGACGTGGAAACCCTTGAGCCGATGTACGATCAAAAGGTCGAAGAAACACTAGGCTTATTGATGAACAAAAACCACGACTATGGAGAGGCTTGGAGAGAAATGAGAGTTGGCAGCATGACAGATATTATTCTGATGAAGCTTTTACGAGTAAAACAGATTGAAGATAATGCAGGCGAGACGTTGATATCAGAAGGTGTTGATGCTAATTATCAGGACATGATCAACTACGCTGTATTTTGTTTAATCTTAATGGGATTTGCCAAATGAAATTATTGAACCCAATAGCGCGGTACTTAGTAGGAGGTCTCTTTATTTTCTCCGGAGCGATAAAGATTAATGATCCTGTCGGGACCCAGATCAAACTGGAAGAGTACTTTACTGTTTTTGCAGTAGATATTGCTCCGTTTTTTAATGCGTTAAAACCGGCATCATTGTTCTTGTCCGTATTGCTTTCAACTCTGGAAGTGGTGCTTGGTATCGCCTTGATTCTAAAGTATAAGGAGAAGATCGTTACTAGTCTGTTGCTCGCGATGATAGTCTTCTTCACCTTCCTGACTTTTTATTCCGCGTATTTCAATAAAGTAACTGATTGTGGCTGTTTCGGAGATGCCATTAAGCTCACACCATGGCAATCCTTCATCAAGGACATTATTCTACTTGTATTTATTGTGATACTTTTCCTGGGCCGGAACAAAAACAATAAGACAGTGAAATTCAAAGTCAAGTCTTATGCCTTGGGAGGAGTAATGATATTTTGTTTGGCTGTGTGTTTTTGGTCCATAGCCCATTTGCCAACAATAGATTTTCGGGCCTATAAGGTAGGCACACACATTCCCACGGATATGCTTCCTCCGCCTGACGATCCTTATCAAGTGCCCAAGATCACGAATTTTGCCTTCTGGGGAGATGAATCAGATTATACAGAGGAAGCGCTGAGAGGAAGAAAGCTCTTGATTGTAGTACATGATGTTCTTCATACGGATATTGATTCCTACTCAGAAATTGTTGGAATTATCAGCCAGGTGGAACAACAAGGTATTCAACCAGTTGCAATAACCTCATCGTCAGGACCTGAATTTGAGGCGTTGAGGCATGATGTGCAGTTGGCAACACCTTACTATTACTCTGACAAAACCCTTCTGAAAACCATGATTCGATCCAATCCCGGACTTGTTTTACTGCAAGATGGAGAGGTGCTGGAGAAGTGGCATTACAACGATATTCCGGACATCAGCGATATTTTGTCTAAATTGAGGTAAGATGGTTCAGCGAATCTTCCTTATCGGATTGCCGGGGTCAGGCAAATCCACTCTCGGTCGTGCCCTTTCTGAAAAGATTGGCTACCAATTCATAGATCTCGATGAAGAGATTGTAAAAAGAGAAGGCAAACGGATTCCCGACATTATTGAATTCAATGGTGAAGGCAATTTCAGAATTATAGAAAATGAAGTATTGCATGCGCTGTGTGCTCTTGGCGATTCATTCGTGATGGCCACTGGGGGGGGAGCTCCTTGCTTTCATTTCAATATGGATTTCATGAATTCGCAAGGGGCCACCGTCTATTTGGACGTGAGCCCGGGTGACATTGCACTGCGACTCCTTGATGAAGGACTAGAGAATAGGCCACTTATCAAAAGCTATGATCAAATGGACCTGATCCAGGAAATGAGAGAGCTAAAAGAAAAAAGAGAGCAGTTCTACAATCAGGCAAAAATAAAACTGAGCGACAACCAAATCACAGCGGATACAATTATCGCTCAGCTTTCTTAGAAGTTTAATCCAAACGAGATTAGTGTACTTCCGATGTTATTGTCAATAATGGCTTCTGGGCCTCCAGAAGAAAGACCATAAGAGACAAAGCTTTCCTTGTAGGACGTGTTAGCGTAGGCCACATCAAAGAAATACTTTCCAAAATTTATTCCTGCACCAAGAGACACGATCTGCCTTGACCTGTCAACACCACCAAAGCCATCCAGCGGGTCACCTAAAGATGAATATCCGGCCCTTAAACGGAACATACTGTATCTGTATTCTCCGCCAATCTTCACGTTGGTCACTGATTTATAAAGGTTGCCAATGGTGCTATTGTCTCCTGCAGTAGTGAAATCTCCAGAACTCACATGTGCATTGGAGTAATCAAGAAATTCAAAATCGGCCGATATGAAACCATATTTAGCAAAAATGAAAGAGACTCCTGTATTGATACGGGAAGGTGTCCTGAGATTATAATCTGAAATAAAGAGTGGGGTATTCGTATTGAGTGTGTTTAATACAGTATCCTCAAGGATCAGTCGATTCCCTTCGTTGTCCAACCAGTTCGCTACGTCATAATTGTTGTAGTTCGACTGGTAGAAAACATCACTTTCTTCATTGAAATTGTACCAGGTCGGAGAGGTGTAGGACGCACCTATGCGTACGAAATTGGTTGGTCTCAGGATTACACCAAAGTTTAGATTCACCCCGGTGCCATTTACATCCAGTCGCTCATCAATCACAAATTGGGAGAGTGGTTCTCCTGTGAATGATTCAGAGAATATCCTGGAGTACGAGTAATTGGCATTTGTAAAGCCGATACCTCCTCCAATGTAGATTTTATCATCATAATTGGTTCCATAAGAAATATTGACCTGATCGACAGAACCTCTTCTGCGGATGGTTTCAGACTGGATCGGAAATCCAAGGACAAATGAATCATAGACATTAGCGGTTCCCGGTAACAAATTGATCAGGTAGTGGTCATAGCCAGTCTGGGCAAGACCTCCGAGCTGTTCTACGGGTAAGCCATTCGCCTGCTCAAGCATAGCATCAATGATCGAATTCTGATTGTTCGCACCGCTATACTGAATGTTTTGTCTGAAGTTATTGGTACGGTTATAGGTAATGCCCAAAGAACCTCCTCTCCAGGAATCTTTGGCCAGATCACCTTTATTGAAGTTAATTACCACTCCAAAATTGGCCAGTCCGATATTGGTAATTTCATCTCTAATGTTGTTACCCAAAAAATTTGCCTCGGAATACCCAAAGTCCAAATTTGGTGTGATTACAAATTGAGAGCGATTGAATACCCCAAGACCAGCAGGATTAACCCCTATTGAACCGATTTCTCCGCCCAGTGCCATCCCTGCTCCACCAAGTCCCACGAACCTTGCTGTCCCGAACGGATTGGTTTGCGAATAGCGAAGAGCATCTTCGTAATAGCCGAATGCGTTAGGGTCAATTTGGGCGTTGCTCTTGAAGCTGACCATCAAAGTCAAAAGCATTATTGATAATATCTGAAAACCTCTTTTCATTTCTTTAGTGTTGTTGCCCGAGCAGAATCCTTTGTATAGGAACAACGGGAATCCCTTATAGATTCTGCCCGAACGATTAATATTTCGAGTTGATGAATTTTAGTTGTTTCTTCTGATCGAGCCGCTCCGTGAGCTCCCTGACCTTGAACTACTTCTGCTCACAGAGCCACTTCTAGAGCTTCCAGACCTGGAACTCCCTCTACTTATAGATCCTGATCGAGATGAGGAACCTCTGCTTATGGAACCAGACCTTGAGGATCCAGAACTTCTGCTTCTGCTAACGGACCCTGACCTTGAAGAGCCTGAGCTTCTACCTCTACTCACAGATCCGGACCTTGAAGAGCCTGAGCTTCTTCCTCTACTGATTGAACCAGACCTTGAAGAACCGGAACTCCTGCTTCTGTTCACAGATCCTGATCTTGATGACCCTGAGCTTCGGCCTCTGCTTATGGAACCAGACCGTGAGGATCCAGAACTTCTACCGAATTCGTAGGATCTAGAAGAACCAACAGCTCTTCCGAAGGTGGAACCTCTGTCATCAGTACCTGTGCGACTAAAGCTGCTGCGGCTACTTCTTGAAGAATTGTTGTAGGAGCTTCTTCCGTATCTGGAACCTGAGTAGTTATTACCCGATACCCTCGATGATCTGCTTCTGATTGTAGAAGAAGATCGTGAACCTCTATTTCCAAATTCATAAGAATCGGTGGCAATTGAACCTGTAGAGGTAACGCTGGATGATCTTCCTCTTAAAACAGAACTCCTGGTTTTTCCTGTGGTAGAGCCAGATCTGGTCGACCCACTATTGGTGACCGAGTTAGAAACAACAGCACGTCCCCCATTCCTGCTACTCCTTGTTCCAAGATTACTGGACCCTCTGGCATCAGGTAGTGTAGCAATGTTCGCTCGCGACCCTGATCTGCCATTCACCGCGTCATTCCTAACTGATGTGATCGAACTTCTTGTGGCCCTGGGACCTCTCTGGATATCGCGCCCAACTCCAGCGTTGAAGCCGTCATCAACAAAGAATCTTCTGTTGTAGAATCCAGCATAGGAGTTTCTAATGAAAAATCTATCATAGCGATCATAGAAGAACGGATCCCAAACTGAAAATGTAGGGGGGCACCAAAATGACGACCCAAAAAAGAATCCGGGACTGAAGAAAGGATCATAGAATGGATCATAGAATGCATTCCATCTGTTCCAACGATTGAACCTGAAGGGATCCCAGAAAGGATCATAAAATCGTCCCCAGCCAAAGCCAATTCTAACGTTGAAGCGTGGCCGGAAGATTGGGTTAACCCCAAAATTCACCCTGGAGTTAAATGCCTGATTAAACTCAAACCTACCAAAGTAGTTGTTTAAGCTTCCCTCATAACCTCTATAGTAATAGTCATACCATGCATTTCGAAATTGAAGGTCCTGAACTACCCTTTGATTGAAATCGGTTCGTGACCAATAACCTACCCCCCAGTTTAAAGGGAGTTCGGTTTCTTGTGTATATCCTGCCGCCAAATCGGCTAGAAAATCATCATAGTTCAATACTGAGGGACGATCGACAAAAGGGCCATCCAGACTAACATTACCTGTG
Source organism: Cyclobacteriaceae bacterium (assembly GCA_028281285.1). Taxonomy (GTDB): domain Bacteria; phylum Bacteroidota; class Bacteroidia; order Cytophagales; family Cyclobacteriaceae; genus Roseivirga. The sequence continues at coordinate 72,145 of JANQKF010000009.1, read as the reverse complement.
ATTGGGGTGGCATTGTTATATTTTTCGACAATTGCCGGATCTACATACTGAGGAGAATATTCATCTACTGAATATGTCTTCTGTACTTCTGCAATTTTCTCATCCTGAACTGAAGCAGGATTTGATTCCACTTTTTTCTGCACCACCGGGGCTTGTTTTCGATCGGCAGAAGTGAAATAAATATCATCGTATTCTTGAGGTTGATTGTAAAGATTTGGTGAGCAAGCACTAAATGAAAGTGCTGCGAGTGGTGCCAGTAAGATTTTAAAGTAGAAGCTTTGTTTCATGTTTTATCCTTTCTTGGCTTTTTGGTTAACGTCTATTACGCAAAATGGATTATAAAATTCCCGAAACATCTATATTTGTCGGAAATAATTCCATCCTAAGAAAAGCAAGGATCATACCAATAAATTAAAATGAGCAAAGGGCTACCAAAAAGAAGTGAAGATTATTCATTGTGGTACAATGAACTGGTGAAAAGAGCCGATTTAGCAGAAAATTCACCAGTGAGAGGGTGCATGGTTATCAAACCCTACGGATATAGCATTTGGGAGAAAATGCAGGCCGAAATAGATCGTATGTTCAAAGAAACGGGTCATACGAATGCTTATTTCCCTTTGTTCATTCCAAAATCTTACCTGAGTAAAGAGGCTGACCACGTGGAAGGCTTCGCAAAAGAGTGTGCCGTGGTGACTCATTACAGGCTTAAAAACGATGCCGAAGGAGGGGGTGTGGTGGTAGATCCCGAAGCTAAGCTTGAGGAAGAACTTATCGTTAGACCTACTTCGGAAACGGTAATCTGGAATACCTATAAGAATTGGATACAATCGTATAGAGATCTTCCCATTCTGGTGAACCAATGGGCCAATGTAGTACGTTGGGAAATGCGCACACGTTTATTCCTGAGAACAGCAGAATTTCTATGGCAGGAGGGACATACGGCTCATGCCACCAAGCAAGAAGCTATTGATGAATCAATACAAATGATGCATGTTTATGCCCAGTTTGCGGAGGAGTTCATGGCTGTCCCAGTCATTCGCGGAATCAAATCAGAAAGTGAGCGATTCGCTGGTGCACTCGAAACGTATTGCATTGAGGCTCTAATGCAAGATGGGAAAGCATTACAAGCGGGAACATCTCATTTCTTAGGGCAGAATTTTGCTAAGGCTTTTGATGTGAAGTTCGCCAACAAAGATGGGCAGCTGGACTATGTCTGGGGAACATCGTGGGGGGTGAGCACTCGCCTGATGGGAGCCTTGATTATGGCGCATTCCGATGATCAGGGGCTTGTATTGCCACCGAAATTGGCACCAACACAAGTGGTGATAGTACCTATCTATAAGTCAGAAGAACAACTGGCTGCCATATCAGAGAAAGCGGCCGGAATTATAAAAGCATTGAGAGCAAAAGGGATCACGGTCAAGTTTGATGATAGGGACACCTACAAACCAGGCTTCAAGTTTGCTGAATGGGAACTAAAAGGAGTACCAGTGCGATTGTCGATGGGACCGCGAGACCTGGAAAACAACTCCATTGAAATCGCAAGAAGGGATACCAAGGAGAAGGAATTCTTCGACCTTGGAGGTGACCTTACCGAAAAGATCAGTGATCTTCTGAACAGTATTCAAGAAAATATATACAATAAGGCGCTGACTTTCCGAAACGAGAATACAACGGCTGTGGACTCGTATGATGATTTCAAAAAAGTGCTGGATGACCAGGGAGGTTTTGTTTCAGCCCATTGGGATGGTACTGCTGAAACTGAAGAGAAAATTAAGGAAGAAACTAAGGCGACCATACGATGTATACCGTTGGATGCAAAAGAGGAAGAAGGCAAATGTATTTATTCAGGAAAACCCTCATCCAGAAGAGTTCTTTTTGCCAGAGCTTACTGATTTCAAACGAGATAAATTTGGTATATTGAAATTCTCCAAATTCTGAAAATATGGGAGGATGGTTGGCAATAATACTTTTGATTCTCGTAGGGTTAATCCTTATCTATCTTGAATTAATATTTATTCCAGGAACAACAGTTTTGGGGGTTTTGGGCCTGATTCTTACTGGAGTAGGAGTGTATATTGCTTATGATACACATGGAACCAAAACAGGTTCCCTGGTGCTTGCCGGGGCATTCTTCGTTACTGTGATTGCATTAGTGTATAGTTTTAAGTCGAGGTCATGGGACCGGTTTGCACTTAAGGGGCAAAACAAGTCGCAAGTAAATGAGGACTATACGGATGGGTTAGAGGAAAATATGGTGGGAACTGCTATTTCTGATTTGAAGCCTATCGGCAAAGCTGAATTTGGGGATGAGTCATATGAAGTAACCACACATGGTAATCACGTTGACTCCGGCACCGAAATTCGAATAACAAGTATTCGTGGAAACAAAATAATTGTAGAATCAACTAAATCTTAATAATGGAACAATACACAACTCTCATTGCGATACTCGCATCAGTCGTATTACTCTTCATCTTCTTGTATTTTGTTCCTGTTAATCTTTGGATTACAGCTCAGTTTTCAGGTGTAAGGGTAGGATTGCTGGAACTCGTTTTCATGCGAATCAGGAAAGTTCCTCCAAGAATAGTGGTTGATTCAATGATTACTGCTACAAAGGCCGGACTCCAGGTAACGACTACTGAATTGGAAACACATTACCTCGCTGGAGGGAATGTCCCATCGGTAATTAAGGCGCTTATATCTGCAGACAAGGCGAACATTAATTTGGAATTCAAACAGGCAACAGCGATTGATTTGGCTGGCCGAGAGGTCTTTGAAGCTGTTCAAATTTCCGTAAACCCGAAAGTTATTACAACTCCAAAAGTCGCAGCGGTTGCGGCAGATGGTATTCAGTTGATTGCTGTAGCAAGAGTAACAGTGCGGGCAAATATTCAGCAACTCGTAGGTGGTGCAGGAGAAGACACTATTCTGGCAAGAGTTGGTGAAGGTATAGTTACCTCCATTGGTTCTGCAGATACACATAAGGCAGTACTTGAAAATCCGGATAAGATTTCGAAGCTGGTTTTGCAACGTGGACTGGATGCAGGTACTGCATTTGAGATACTTTCTATTGATATAGCAGACGTGGATGTTGGAGTGAACATTGGTGCACAACTTCAAACTGATCAGGCACAGGCTGACTTGAAAGTTGCTGAGGCGAAGGCTGAGGAGAGAAGAGCCATGGCCGTGGCTCAAGAGCAAGAGATGAAAGCCAAGTCACAGGAAGCTCGTGCGAAGGTGATTGAAGCAGAGGCAGAAGTACCACTGGCAGTTGCTGAATCATTCCGATCTGGTAACCTGGGCATTATGGATTACTACCGAATGGAGAACATTCAGGCTGATACCGACATGCGGGAATCCATTGCCAAACCTGAGCAAAAAGGGAGTGGAAAAAAACGACCTGGAGAAGACAAGAAATAATGGATAGGCCACATCAGTGGCCTTTTTTAATTTAATTTAATTAATTGGGGCTCCGATTTTTCGCGAGTCAAAAATTTTCCATTGAAAGGGATGATTTCCTGGTATCTAATTGGAATAACATCAAGACCTTTTATAGAGATCACTCCATACAAATTGTCCTTGGAAATGAGGAAGTTCTTCTTGTCAATTTGTTGAATGGTATCGAATTGAGGGTTTCGAAGAATTGTCCCAAAGCGATCTGCAAAGCCAATTTTACCCTTTGAGTAGAAAAGTATGTAATCTTCAAATCGTTCTACCTTGTCGTATTTAACCTCCAGTATTTCATCACCAGTCTTGTCTATAAGTCCATAGGACTTTCCCTTTCTTACTACGGTCAGTTGACCATAGAATGGGCTCACTTGGTCATAAGTGGGTTGAATAATCAATTTCTCCTGGCGATCAATAAATCCCCACTTCCCGATGAGTTTAATTGCCGAGAGACCTTCGGAGAAATGTTGCACTGAATCGTAACGATTAGCAATCCTGAGTCTTCCGGACTCTTCAATAAACCCCCACTTGTTGTCAATCATCACTGAAATAAGATCCTCCTCATAGCTCTTGACCAACTGTACGGTTTTGGGTAACTCAAGCGTGACTTTAGTGAGATGGTTGTAAATATGCCATTGATTGTCATCCAGTATTAAATACAGGGAAGGTTCAATGTGTAAGATTGAATCAGCCTGAGAGATATACTGCCTTGCACCTTCTTTGTTCAAAAGAATTTGCTTGCTTTCAGGTGTCTCTTCTACAAATAGCGGTCCGAGGATTCTCAATTGATTTCGAGTGCGATAGAGTATATTCCCTTGAAGGTCCATGATTCCGCTTTCTGACCCCTGAGAATACAAAATGTTGGTCGAAGTTAGTTCAATTTCATCTCTATAGGGGGTAACTATCCAAATCCCATTTTCATCAATAACTCCGAATCGACCCTGATAATGAACTTTGGCAAATCCGGCATTTAGTTTACCTAGTGAATCGTAAAGAAATGGACTGACTTCATTTGCTCTATCATCCAAAAATCCCCATTTCTCGTTTCTGCGGGCCCTCAACCTATCCAAACTTTCCCGTCTCACAATTTCATAGCTGAAATAACCGGCCTTCTCCCCACTAAAGTCATAGGGCGTCCAATTGTCGTTGCTGGACCCATTGATTTTAGCAAAAATGGTTTTTCCTTCAATGAAAACAGAGTCATACTGAATGGGCAGCACCTGTTTTCCGGAAGAATCCAGAGCTCCATAAAATTGGGAATCTTTAACAATGGAAATATCATTAACGTGTTCTACAAGAGTAAGTCCAGGTAAGTAATTGGAATATTCTTCTGATTCGTCAATTATACCCAGATTCTCATTGGTCTGAACAATAAAGGAAGAGTTATTCAATGGGGTGATTTTATCCAGGAAGAATGATTGGAGAAGTTCGTTTTCACTGTTGAGTAATGACCAATTACTAAAAGGTTGGCCAACATAATTTCCGTCTTTCTCTTCAATTGATTTATATATAGTGGGAGCGACCAGTTGCAGTCCACTGTTGAGAATGCCTTTTCGATCATAAAGACTCACAAGAAAATGATCGGCATCAAGTTGCTCAATCATTTCAAATTCAAATGGTGATTTTTGTTTTCCATTGAGGTCATAAACTGCATTCAGTCCTGCGGAATTTTGGACCCTCAATAAACCGTCTGTTATCGATTCTACCGATTCATGAATAATGGGGATAATGACTTTCCCATTCTCTGTCAGAAGTCCACTTTTTTCAAAACCATCAACTCTCTTTGAAGCCATGAGTCGATCACCAAATGGGACCAATGATTCATATTCCAAAGGAAGCAATTCACTGCCCTTGGTTGAGATGATTCCATACTTGCTCAGAATGGAAAATCTACTGCGTTTTCCTGCAATTAGCTTTTTGTTTTTATAAGGGTATAAGACCGTATATTTTGAATTGACAATGATTTCATTTTCCAGGGTAAGTAAACCCCATGTCTCGTTGTTCTTAAACCCTATGACTCCATCAATTATACTGAAGCTTCCATCTGACCAACCCAGAGCATCGAATCTAGCGGGAATGATTCTTTCCTGAGTACTGACTTTGACTAATCCGAACTTACCGTTTTCAGAATATGTCTCTATGTCATTTGAGGGGCTTTGGGCATGGCTCGACCAATGCTGACAAAGCAGGAAGAAAATGACCAGAGTAAGCTTGATTGACCTCATTGACAACAAAGATGCATGTATTGTGCAAGCGACAAGCTTACAAAAATTGAATGCCTAAAAAAAGCCTAATTATTTCTGTTGATGTTGACCTTCAAGGTTGAAAAGGTCATTCAAAACTTCGATCAGGTTTTCCGCATCACCTCGCTTACATGCCGCCTTTAACTGAATAACGGGAAGATTCATTATTTTCTGCGTAATTCCCTTGGTTAATTTGTCTGCAAGAACCTTCTCACTTTCAGTGGCATTTTTCAGGTGCTTTGTTATTTCAGATTTTCGAATCTCATCCAAAGCGCTTTTAAGTTTGGCAATGGTCGGAGAGACGATCATCTCTTTGCTCCAATCGTTGAATTCCACTGAAGCTTCCCTGATGATTTGTTCTACCTGAGGTATGGATTCCTGCCTTTTGATCAAAGCAGAATTTGTCTTTGAGTGAATATCGTCAATATTATAAACGACTGCTCCTGGTATTTTCTCGACTTCTTTGTCAATTGATCGTGGCATGGCGAGATCTACGAAGTACTTATAACCTCTTATCTCGGTATCTCCTAAGCTGTCCTTGGTTATCAGAGGTTCAGATTTAGCAACAGAGGAGATGATAATGTCTGCCTCAAACAGCTCTTCCTCAAACTGTTCAAACGGCACTACATCAAAATTACATTCAGTTGCTAATTCCCGGGCTTTGCTAAGCGTTCTGTTACAGACCTTCACATTTAGATCCGTTGCGGACAAATGTCGGCATAAGTCAGAGCCAATGTCACCAAGACCCACTACTAAAATTTTGGGTTCAATGATCGAAGTTGCTAATGTTTTGGTAAGCTCATAAGCAGCGTAGGAAACACTTGCCGCCCCATCTCTAAATGCAGTTTCCTGTGCTACTCTCTTGCTTGTGAAGAAAATTGCATGCAACAATCTATGAAGAAAAGGCCCGGCCAGGTCCGCATTGGCTGTGAGTTGGTAAGATTGTTTAACCTGATTGGCAATTTGCATGTCACCCAGAACTTGGGCCTCCAACCCTATAGATACACGAAACAAGTGATCTATTGCTTCTTCCTGGTTAAAGAATTCAAAATATTTTTGATAAGCATTCGGATGAGCTATTCCTTTCTTGATTCCAATGAAGGAGATCAATGCTGAAGACAAATCTTCAGGAGATGAATAGTAGAGTTCTGTGCGATTGCATGTAGACAGAATCAAAAGCTCGTTGAGATCAAAAGTGTCTTTAGCTTCTGACAGGATTTCCTCAATGGCGGTTTGATCCAACGCGATAAGCTCACGGATTTCTACCGGTGCTTTTTGGTAAGATAAACTTATTGATTTAAACGTTGATCCCATCATTTTTCTTCGTTGTTATAGTTACAACGCGTGTGCAAAGATAATCCCAACCCCCCTTTAAAAAAAGTGACAAAAATCATGATTTTTTATTTAGAATCATTCTTGATAAAACTATTGAATTGGGCATCAGTTTTAATTTTATTTTTATAAAAACCATAATTATAATTTAAATAATTATATTAAGACCCCCTCTCTCACTCTTAGTACTTTTTATGTCATGAAAAGGCTGCGTAAGTGGATTAGGAATTACTTTGGTTTTTCAAAAACCGAAACAAATGGTTTCATCATTTTGATTCCATTAATGTTCTTTTTTTTGTCTGCACCAACTCTTTATACTAGATTTTTTTCTTCCTCATACGACAATCTCGAAGTCGATAAAAATTTACTGGACAGCCTTGTGGCTCATTGGAATGAAAATGCTCGGTTGAAGGATAATATCTCAAAAGACAGAACGTCCGATGAACTGCCTATTGTCCTAAAGGCATTCGACCCGAACCAAGTGAGCACCAAAGAAATGTTGTCATTGGGAATCCCGTATTTTTTGACCTACAGAATTCAGAACTATCGTGCGAAAGGTGGAAAGTTTAGGATTAAAGAAGATCTCGGAAAGATCTATGACTTTCCCGATAGTCTGCTTGAAGCATTGAGGGGTTATATCGATTTGCCTGATCAACTTCCGGTGAAAGAAAATACTCCAATTCAGCCATCTGGTTTGTCTAGTCGAACCATAGCTCCTGCCATTACTAAATCTGCCAATGAGAGCGCTAAAGAAATTTTCAAAATCGATATCAACGGAGCAGATACGACAAGTTTCAAAAAGCTTAGAGGTATTGGATCGGTTTATGCCAAGAGAATTGTGGGCTATAGGAAAATTCTCGGTGGGTTTACCCGATTAGAACAACTATTGGAAGTATACGGGATAGAGGACTCGTTGTATCAGACTTTAGTCCCGCACTTGATTCTCGACAACGATTTATTAAAGGTTTCCAAGATAAATATCAACCTTGCCACCTTTAAGGAGATCAATAGACACCCCTATATTTCTTTTGATCAGACTAAAGACATCTTGAACGTCAAAAGCAAATACGGTAAATTCAGGTCGCTTCAGGATCTTACTAAGGTGACATCACTCACTCAGAAAGATTTGGATCGTCTGAAGCCATACCTGAGATTTCAATGATAAAAATTTTAAGTGCAGAGCAAACACGGCAAGCCGACCAATTCACGATTCGGAACGAACCGATTGATTCGATCGACTTGATGGAACGTGCTGCTTCTGCATTTGTAAAGCGCTTTACAGAACTCGTTCACGAAAACAGGTCAATAGACATTGTTTGCGGACCAGGTAACAATGGAGGTGATGCATTTGCAATTGCCCGCCTTTTGAGTGTTTTGAATTTCAAAGTGTCATGCTACGAGGTTCCAGCTATGAAGCTATCACCCGATTGTCACCAGAATCGCGAGCGATTTCTAGAAATGGGAGGACAGGTCTTGGATTTCGGGGCCAACTCCAAATTCCAAGGAGATTTGATTATCGATGGGGTCTTTGGGTCGGGATTGAATCGAGTTGTGTCGAACGGGCCACTGGCTGACCTCATTGAATCGATAAACAGTTCAGGAAAATCTGTCATTTCCATTGATATTCCCTCCGGTCTTTTTGCCGATTCGCTCGAATATGATAAGGTAGTTCGGGCAGATCATACGCTTACTTTTCAAGCTCCAAAACTTAGTTTTTTGCTTCCCGAAACTGGTAATTTTCCAGGAGCAATTCATGTTGTCGACATTGGTTTAGACAGGACATTCATTGAAAAGGCGGATTCAGGACATTTCTATTTAAATAAAGAGACTATTTCTCCTTTGCTGAAGAAAAGGAGCAAGTTCTCACATAAGGGTGTATATGGAAGAGTTCAGATTATAGCCGGCAGTCATGGAAAAATGGGTGCTGCACATCTTTGTGGCCAGGCTTGTATGCGTATGGGGGCAGGCCTTTTAACGATGAATGTTCCTGCAAGTGGATTGGAGATTATTCAGACGAGTCTACCAGAGGCGATGGCCCTGACTTCGGGAGATGAGTCTATTGCCGAAATCGAAATTCTTGATAACACTGATGTATTTTGCCTTGGGCCTGGAATTGGAACTTCTTTTGAAACTCGTAAGGCGATAAGAAATTTTTTAAAACAACCTCCTGTTGCCAACCTGGTTCTGGATGCTGATGCCCTGAATTGTGTAGCATTAGACGAACTTATCGAACTTCTTCCTGCCGCCACAGTCATCACACCTCATCCAGGTGAATTTGATCGGCTATTTGGCTCAAACGAAAATAGTTTGAAAAAATTGGACGCGCTAAGCAGCTTTTCCAAAAAAACCGGAGTAGTAGTTGTATCAAAGGGAGCCCACACCGTTATATCAGACGAAGATGGGAAATTGTTCTTCAATTCAAGCGGTAATCCAGGAATGGCCACCGCTGGAAGTGGAGATGTGCTGGCTGGGATGATTGCCGGCTTGCTGGCACAGGGACTGAATTCCAGGGATGCAGCAATAGCTGGTGTTTACTTGCATGGACTGGCTGGAGACATTGCCCTAAAAAAAATCGGAGAAATGTCGTTGATGGCATCAGATTTGCTTAATAAACTACCTGAAGCCATTACTAACGCAAAGAATAAGGATTTTATTTGAAAAAAGTTTAACTTTATCTAAACCTTGACGCCTGAAAAGCTGTCTATGTACTAAATGACTACTTTCAACCAGAACATATCATTCACAAGAATACTGCTATTGGGTGCCTTCCTGATGTTATGCGTGAGTGTCAGTGCTCAAGACGTGAACAATCCTGCAGTTGCTAAATCTGATAAGGTTAAGGTAGAAGTTTTCCCCAATCCCACTTCTGATTATTTAACGGTCGATCTATCCAAATTAGATTTAAAGAGTCCAAAGATTGAAATTCGAAATATTGTTGGTAGTCAAATGAGGCTGGATGTCGAAAAGCTTGAAGACAAAAAGCATCGTGTTGACGTTAAAGAATATCCACCTGGATATTATCTGGTTCTGGTCAGAGATGATCGGTCCAAATTCCAACAGACGGTAAGATTCTCAAAGAAATGACGTAAGCGGCCTAGGCCGCTTTTTTTAATACATGCTTCCGGCAGACCTTGGGAAAGGGATTACATCTCGGATGTTGCTCATTCCAGTCACGAAAATAATGAGTCGCTCGAAGCCCAAGCCAAACCCGCTGTGCGGAGCAGTGCCGAATCTGCGCGTATCGAGGAACCAATCCATTTCATCCTTTGGGATATTCATCTCATCCATCTTGGCAAGAAGCACATCGAGTCGCTCTTCTCGTTGAGATCCACCTACTATTTCACCCACACCGGGAAATAGAACATCCATAGCTCCAACAGTTTTTCCATCCTCATTAACTCGCATGTAGAAAGACTTGATCTCCTTAGGATAGTCAATTAGAATTACGGGTTTCTTAAAATGCTTCTCAACAAGATATCGTTCATGTTCTGACTGAAGGTCAGCGCCCCAACCATCAATTGGAAATTGAAACTTCCCTTTCTTATTTGGCTTGGAGTTCCTTAAAATGTCAATTGCCTCGGTATAGGTTAATCGCTCAAAATCGTTTTCCGCCACAAAACGTAACTTCTCCGTCAAGGTCATTTCGCTACGTTCAACCGCAGGCTTATTTTTTTCCTCATCGATGAGCCGTTTTTCCAGGAAGGTCAAATCTTCGGCACAGTGGTCAAGTGCATATTGGACCAAATACTTTAGAAATTCCTCCGCAAGGTCCATATTATCTTCGAGGTCATAAAAGGCCATTTCTGGTTCTATCATCCAGAATTCTGCCAAATGACGGCTGGTGTTTGAATTTTCCGCACGGAAAGTAGGACCAAATGTGTAGATGTCAGAAAGCGCTAGTGCGCCCAATTCGCCTTCTAATTGTCCTGAAACAGTTAGGTTGGATTCCGTTTCAAAGAAGTCCTGCCTATAGTCTATCGATCCGTCTTCATTTTTTGGAGTATTGGCAGGATCCAAGGTCGTAACTCTGAACATTTCACCTGCCCCTTCCGCATCTGACCCTGTGATGATAGGGGAGTGCCAATAGTAAAAGCCTTTGTCGTTGAAAAACTTATGCACGGCAAAAGCCATTGCATGTCTTATTCTGAAAACCGCACCAAACGTATTTGTTCGTGGTCTCAAATGAGCAATTTCCCTCAAGAACTCAAAGGAATGTTTTTTTGGTTGTAGGGGGTATGCTTCAGGATCGGCAACACCCAGAACCTTAATTTCTGAAGCTTGGATCTCCACAGATTGACCTGCTCCCTGTGATTTGGCAACCTTCCCGTTTACGGATAGACATGCCCCAGTAGTCACATCTTTCATCAGCTCCTCAGAGAACTTTTCAAGATCAACGACAATTTGGAGGCTATTAATAGAAGAGCCATCATTCAAAGCGATGAAATTCAAGAACTTATTTCCTCGCTTAGTTCTTACCCAGCCTTTTACATTGATCTCTGCTCCGATTTCCGGAGAATCCAAAAGGGATTTGATCTTAGTTCTTTTTGTCTTCATGACTCTTCTAAAAATGATTCCAATAAATTGACCGCAAAGCAACCATTTTTTCCATTGATTAACAACTGAATAACCCGAAAAAGGCAGAGTTTGAATAGGGGGAAACGAGGGGCTCATTTGTCGAATTAATGTCGAATACAAGTAATGAGAGCTGTTTTTAATTTTTTGCACGGTTTTTGATAAAATGTTCGCTTAATTACCGTGATTCAATCCACTTTATTTTAACTTTGAGTGAATTGAAAGAAAGCCTTTCAACCAAATGCAAAAACTCAGTTTAAGTCAAACCCTCAGTCAGAAACTGTCTCCTCAACAGATTCAGTTCATTAAGCTCTTGCAGGTGCCAACAGCGGAATTGGATGCAAGGGTAGAGGAGGAACTTGAGATTAATCCGGCACTGGAAGAAGGTCGAGAGGAACCCGAAGTTCAGGCTGAAACTGAAGTCGATGATATCGGAGATGGGGAGCTGAGTTCTACGGAAGACCTGAATGTGGAAGATTACCTGGGAGATGATGACTTCTCGGGTTATAAAATGCAGGGTGATGGCAATTACTCTGAGGATGAGGACCGTGAGATTCCAATTGCAATGCAGGCCACACTGAATGATCAGTTGGAGATGCAATTAGGTTTTCTGGGTCTGGAAGAACGCCTGGAGTTGATTGCAAAACAACTGATTGGAAGTATAGAAAGTGATGGTTATATCCGAAGAGAATTGGACGCAATTGTCAATGATCTTGCTTTTTCTCAAAACATTGAAACAGATATCGAGGAGTTGGAAGAAATCCTGTCCAACATTCAAACTTTTGACCCTCCGGGTATTGCAGCCAGAAATCTTAAAGAATGTCTGTTACTACAATTAGCCAGAAAACAGGATGAGGATAATCCGGATGAAGTCATTGAAGCGGCCATCAATATCTTGACCTTTTGCTTCGATGAATTCACCAAAAAACACTACGACAAGATTGTAAAGAAGTTAAATCTCGAAGATGAGTCACTTCTCAAAGATGCCATATCAGCGATAACGAAATTGAACCCTAAGCCTGGTGGAATATCAGGTGGGTTGGTAAAGACCCAATACTTAATTCCAGATTTCTTGCTTAGTAATGACAACGGAAAGATGGATTTGACTCTGAATTCAAGGAACGCACCTGAACTGAGAGTCAGTCAGTCTTATTCGGATATGTTCAGTGCTTATGACAAGAGTGATAAGAAGGACAAGAAGCTAAGGGAGACAGTATCATTCGTAAAGCAAAAACTCGATGCTGCACGTTGGTTTATCGATGCCATCAAACAGAGGCAAAATACCCTGTTAAGAACAATGGATGCCATTGTTCGGTATCAGTACGATTTCTTTTTGGAAGGTGATGAGACGAAATTAAGACCAATGATCTTAAAGGATATTGCGAACGAGATTAATATGGATATATCCACTGTTTCCCGAGTGGCTAACTCAAAATCAGTCCAAACTGATTTCGGGATATTTCCATTGAAATACTTCTTCTCAGAAGGAATTAGCACTTCTTCGGGAGAAGACGTAAGTAGTCGAGAGGTTAAAAACGTGCTTCAACAACTCATTGATGCTGAGGATAAGAAAAAGCCTCTTTCAGATGACAAACTGGAAAAATCACTAAAGGCAAAGGGATATAATATAGCCAGGCGTACAGTGGCCAAGTATCGGGAACAACTTAATATTCCAGTGGCCAGACTCAGGAAAGAACTGTAATTTGAGAACACTTGCCCATATTGTTTCTGCCATTCTTCAGCCATTGTTGATGCCATCACTGGTCTTTTATATGGTATTGTTTCACATTGACAACAGCACTAACCTTACGGAAAGAGGTCAATGGACTGTGATCTCCTTGATTTTCCTGACAACCTGCCTTATACCGGTTTGTACAATATTGATGTTTCGCTATACAAAGCTCATCAAGGACTTGCAAATGACGACAAGAAGAGAGCGGTTTTTACCATTTGCGTTTATATCAATCTTTTATATTCTCGTTACAGTTCTTTTCCATCGACAGTTACCGCTTAATAATTTGTTATCAGCGACTTTGATAGCGATGACCACTGTAGTTATATTGACTAATCTGGTCACCTTTTTTTGGAAGATCAGCGCTCATAGTGCGGGGGTCACAGGGGTGGTAGGTTTCGCAGTGGTTTACTCGATTGAATATGCAGGAGCGAATAGCCTACTCTTACCTTTGGTTGGGGCAGTGGCAATTATGGGAATTGTCATGTGGGCCCGCTTGTATTTAAATGCGCACAAACCGGCTGAAATAATTGGTGGTGCTTTGCTGGGATTTGTAATTTGTTATGGTTCAATCTATTTCTTCGTTTAGCCTATGTTTGAGTTTTTGAAATATGAGAAGCAGGATGGTGTAGCTACCATTACCCTTGACAGACCTGAAGTATACAACGCATTAAATAACGAGATCACATTTGAGCTTCAGGCTGCTTTGAAAGAAGCAAAAAAAGATAATGAAGTCAGAGTGGTGGTACTCACAGGAGAAGGCAAAGCTTTCTGTTCCGGACAGGATTTAAAGGCCTCTGCTGCAGAACCAAACCGTTCTTTTTCGGATTCAATTCATAAAAGATACAACCCCATAATCAAGGGAATACGAAATATGCCAAAACCCGTGGTGTGTCGTTTGAATGGTGTAGCGGCCGGTGCAGGTTGTTCGTTTGCTTTGGCCTGCGATATAATTGTAGCTGCTGATGAGGCTAAACTTATCGAGGTGTTTGTCAATATTGGATTGGTTCTGGATTCAGGGTCTTCATATTTCCTGCCAAGGTTGGTGGGCTCAGCTAAGGCGTTTGAATTAGCCACGATGGGAACAAGAGTGTCTGGAAAAGAAGCAGAAGCGATGGGGTTGGTATCCAAGTCTGTTCCGTTGGAAGAACTTGATGGTGCAGTTAAAAAATACACTGACTTCTATTCGAAAGCGCCTACTAAGGCTATTGGCCTGATGAAGAAAATGTTGAACAAGTCGCAGTCAAGCAGTCTAGAGGAAATGCTCGATTATGAGGCCTACTGCCAGGATATCGCGGGTGCTACCAATGATCACAAGGAAGGAGTGACCGCCTTCCTGGAAAAGAGATTGCCTGAATTCAAAGGCAATTAAAATCCGGTAAGGGAAATTCCTATGGTCAGCGTTTGTGTATTCGCTCCGCCAAGAGGGGGCACATCAAATTTTTTGGAGAGTTCGTAATATCCGAACAAACTGAATCCTCCGAATCCGACTCTTCCTTGTATGCCGTATCGGACTCGATTAATACCGAGGTCTTGTCGATCCTTAACCGTACGGTTGTCAGCAAGGGCATCCTCAAGTTTGACTTTGGTGAATGAAGAATAGAGCAAGCCAACTTTTCCTCCAAGAGCTACGCGAAAACCTCTCCCATAATCATTCCCACTTGTATAATATCTGAATTCTACGGGGATATCAATGTACCCCAGCCCTAATTTGCTTTTGCCAAAACTGGTGGCGGTGGTGTAGATGGTATTCAATGGAGTAACAGAAATTGCACGAACACCTCCAGTGGTAGTAGAAGTAAGAGTGGTCTGATTATCAAAGGCATAGCGCTCTAGTCCTAATCCAAAACCTGGAGTGAAAGTGAATCCTTTACTTCCAATTGCAAAATCATAGTAGTATGCAATGTTAACAGTCTTTGATTGCCAGGTATTCATTTCTGCTGTGACCGGTACTGTAGCCCAGCTATTGAGTCCCCAATCGATGATAAGATGGCCAGGTAAATCTGGTCTTTGGGCTGCTGAATTAAATGAAAGGAATAAAACTCCAATAATCGCTACTGCTAACTTCCGCATAGGTTCAAAATCGTTCTTTCTGTAAGCGTGGCAAAGATAGTATTTTTTAAAAGTATTAATAGCTCCTTTTGGGAATATGGATATTTAATTACCTTTGCACTCCGTTTTTTAACGGTTTTTAACGCGTAACTGTATTGGACTCGTAGCTTAACTGGATAGAGCACCTGGTTACGGCCCAGGAGGTTGGGGGTTCGACTCCCTCCGAGTTCACTCGAAGTGAGAGAGCCTTGTCTTTTGACAAGGCTCTTTTTGTTCCTTAATATGAGTATTCTATTTACTCGTGTTAAAAGGCATTCTGTATACTATGACCCTTCTGTTTTCCGTGTGAAATTGGTCGTTGCCTTGTACGGCATCGATCAAACTATTGAACGATAGCGGTCATATTTTGAGTAAAAGCTAAAAATCATTTCTCTATAAAGGACGCTGAGGCTTTCCAGAGTAAGTTTCTGGCTTTTGGTATTTTTTTTGATAAACTGTGACCAATTCTGCGAGAGCAGGTTCCTTTATGTTATTCAACTATCTCAAAGTCGCCTATAGAAACCTCGTTAAAAGACGTGTAACCACCGCAGTCAATCTTATCGGTCTTGGAATAGGAATAAGCGCAACAATACTGCTTGTGCTCTACGCTCAATATGAATTGTCCTATGATGACTTTCATAAAGATACCCCCAACACTTATAGAATACTTCGATCTGAGGACCTTGGTGATAATACCCAAATTCTAGCCAAATCGAGTCCTCGTATTATGCTCTCGATCGTTGATGAGTTCCCTGAGGTTACTCACTCGACAACTATGTTTAAGCATTGGAATGTTCCTTTGCTCAGTCAGGAAGACAAAGGGTTTTATGAAAAGGATTTTCTTTTTGCTGATTCTTCGTTTTTCGATGTATTTGGGTTTGAACTCATTGTTGGAGATCCAAGTGTGGTGCTAAGCGAACCATTTTCATTAGTAATCACTGAACGCATGGCCACCAAATATTTTGGTGATGAGGATCCAATTGGAAAAATACTGAGATATGAGCTGAAGCATGACTTCGTAGTCTCCGGAATTGTTAGGGAGAATGATGAGTTTGGATCGCATTTCAAATTTGATTTTCTAGCGTCTATGCCGTCTCTAAGACATGTCATGTGGTATGATATATTGACAGGAGGTTATAACGGTTTTTTCAACTATATCCGGCTGATGCCTGGTACGGAGGTCAATGAATTCAATTTGATCTATCAGGACTGGTTGGCCGATCGATTCCCGGATGAGAATCTTCAATTACAGCCTATGAAGGACATTCATCTGAAATCTGATGCCCTGGCTGAAATTGAGCCTCAAAGTGACATCATGTTTGTCAGAGTTGTAATCATCATTGCCATTGTGGTGATCATATTAGCTACCATTAACTACATAAATTCTGCGGTGTCCTCTTCAGTGGAACGCCTGAAAGAAATGGGAGTGCGAATGGTATCCGGAGCTTTTGGGCCTCAGATATTTCTTCAATTCATTCTCGAGGCAATGCTGACCATTAGCTTCGCTATAGCTATAGCCGTCCTGATTCTGAATTTGAGTCTAATGCCATTCAACGAACTTCTTGATACCCACCTGAAGCTCGATCCATTCGGACAATGGCAAATATGGACGATACTGGGAGTTTCTATTTTTTCCATTGCGGCCATTTCTGGCACAGCGCCCGCCATTGTAATTCTGAGAATGGAACTCACCGATGTGCTGTTGAATGTAGTAACCATCGGAAGAATAGGATACCTCAGAAAGGGTTTGATGATCTTCCAATTTGTGGTATCAGTGATATTGATAGTGGGTGCCTTTACAATTAATCGTCAGGCAGCCTTTGTAAAATCAAAGGATTTGGGTTTCAACCAAAACAAGGTGATGGTGGTGCCCATAAGGGATCGAGGGATTCATAGAAATTACGAAAGCTTTAAGGATAAGATTATGACTGTGGGTGGTGTCAGTTCTGCATCACGAGCAATGGCCATACCCGGGAGGCCTTTTGCCAGTGAATACTATAAGCCGGAAGTCACTTCAGTGGATTCGATTCTGATGAATGTAACCTGGATTGGGGATGATTATTTTGAAACTCTGGGAATCGACCTTCTTGCCGGCACTGACTTCGAGTTTCTAAAAAGCACGGAAGTTTTACCCGTTGTGGTAAATGAAACCTTGGTCATCGCATTCGAAATGGGGGAACCATTCGAGGCACTAGGGATGCCTCTTTATAATGAGGGGATTGAATACCGCATTATGGGAGTTATCCGGGATTTCAATTACGAGACGCTTCACAATACTATTCAACCGTTGGTTATCCATCCGGGAGAGGATCTTGAGGATTTTATGATAATCAAATATGCATCGGAAGATGATTTTGTAGCTCAAGAGGTATCGGATTTCTGGTATGGTACAGCCTATGAACAACCGTTCACTCATTCGCTATTAACTGAGGATTTAGAACAACTCTACATTTCTGAGAAAGTGTGGGGAGATATTGGGAATATGTCCATGATTATCTCGCTGATCATCGGAGGGCTTGGAGTGTTTGGCTTGGTATCGCTTGTCGTCCAGAAAAGGTTCAAGGAAATGGGCATCAGAAAGATATTCGGAGCGAGCAATGGAAATATCATCGGTATAATCTACAGCGAATTTTTCACCATTCTGTTTGTCACCCTATTAGTGGCCAGCCCGGCAGGCTACTATCTGGCGCAACTTTGGTTGCAAGACTTTGCCTATAGGATTAATGTACCGGTAGATGCTTTTGTAATTGCAATAACTACTTTGTTCGGAGTCACTTGCCTTGCGGTGTTGTTTCATACATTCAGGGCTCTGGGCAAAAATCCAATGAACTCATTGAAAGACTAGACTCTATGTAACCGCTTACATAAGAAAGATAGCTGACAATTGAATAGTATGTAAGACACTGTTTTTTTGGTGACTTATACCATATCAGAGTTGAAAGGTAGATAGAGATGATGAGAAGAAACGGCAGCGAGGAAGGCTCAAATGTTAATAAAATGCAAAGCCGCCATTGGAGTAAAAGAATTGTATTGGGGTGAAATCTGAGGTTATTTTGTATCAGATAAGGTCAAAATAAGTCAAATATGATAGCATACGAAGGTCAACACGAAATACTCAAAATGGACGGTCAACTCTATTGGCGTGATAGCCATGGAGCCATGGAGGGAATAGACAACGGTTTTTCATTATTCAAATCCCAGGGGTTATACGGCAAGGATCACCGGACACGTCTTTCGGTACGTTTTGGTTTAGAGGGTATTCAGCAGTATACCATTGAGGGTACAAAACTCAATGTGGATCATAGCCAGTTTCTGGTGATGAATCCCGGAGCTCAATATGATATTGAGGCACTGGATGGTGTGGATACAACCATGCTCGCTTTTTGCTTTAATGAAGATTTTGTAAGTGATTTTGTCCACAATCTGATCAGAAATGAAGAGCATCTTCTGGATAATTTCGATCTCTACAATGAGGACAACGAGACACTGGAATTTCCATTGCATACGCATCTGGTAGACGAGCACATCAAACCATTAGTGCGTGATGTTTTGCATACTAAGCTTTACCTCGAAGGGCATGAGGTTGATGACTATAATATCTTCACTACTGTACTCGAAATGTTAGTGAGGCATAATAAAGCGCTAGTGAAATCATTTCGCGGTCAGGAGATTGTAAAGAACTCTACAAAGATGGAGTTGTACAAGAGGTTATCAATTGCCCGGGATTATATTCAGGCCCATTATACGAAGGACATCAATCTTTCAGAACTCTCTCGCGTAGCGTGTTTATCGCCATACCACTTTCATAGGGCGTTCAAAAACACCTTCAAAGTGACACCAAAAAAATTCGTGACGCATTTAAGAATTGAAAGAACAAAATGGCTCCTGGAAAACAAGTGTAGTTCCATTCAAATGATTTGCAATGAGGTGGGTTTCCGAGACGTTAGTTCTTTCACCAGACTTTTCACACATTGGGTAGGAATGACCCCTTCAGCCTATCGAAATCAAGTGAATGGGCCATTGGCCCAGACAGCCTGAGATTTTTGGTTTCGGAGTTGAAAAATTTCATATTTTCAACGAATCAACCGATGCTAAATGATAAACGGTCCGGATTCAGAACCGAAGGATGAGACTGGTAAGTTAAGACGTTGGGTCTCCAATCTTCAACTGGAAAGTTGGCAACTCGAATTGCTCATCACAGGGTTTTCAATTTTCCTTTTGGCAACCAGTGTCGAAGGGTATTCCTCATGGAGGGATGAATTCCTTTTTTCAAAATTACGACCCGATGCCGGCACCATAAATCCAATTGTGGCCGTTTCGGTGCTCTTCATTATCAACTCTATCCCGATTGTTCTGCAGTTTTTACTCATCAACCTTTTGGTTCATCTACTTTTAAGAGGGTTTTGGATTGGGATCGTGGGATTGAGTTCCGTGTCTTCGACCATTGATTTTGATTCTCTTAAACTCAAAGGAAACTTCCGGAAGTTTATCCCTCAAAAAGTAAGATCATTAGACAGCCTGATTGTCTATTTGGACAAAATATCCAGCGTAATTTTTGCCTATACCTATCTGCTGGTTTTTTCGATTCTGTCTGTTGTGATTGTGACAAGCTTCATTTTCACCTTGATGGGGCTGACTACCTGGTTGGCCGCTCAATACCCCGATTCGACTGTGCTGGGCTTGGTGAATATTCTTGTCTTTATCATAATATTGATTTTGCTGGTGGCAGCAATTATTTTCTTCCTGGATACAATTCTGTTTAGTGCTTTCAAAAAGTCAAAGTGGTTTAATGTACTGTATTACCCTATCTATCGCTTCTATTCTGTTATCTCGTTATCAATCATTTACCGGTCAATCTATTATCACCTAATTACGAATTTCAAAAAGAAACAAATCATAACTGTCGTTGTAATTCTTTTAGGCTTTTTCCTCATGTTTCAGCGTGTTTCAGGATGGACAAACTTTAAATTTTTCCCTAAGACCGAAACAGTTTCAGAATATTATCTGACTAACAATATGTATGATGATTTGAGAGTAAATGCGTATGTTTCGAAGGCAAGTATTCCCTCAAAATACATCAAGTCTGGATTCCTGGAAGTTTTTATTCGATACCAAGCTATTGATAACGAATTACTCAATCTACTTTGCCCTGATGCCAATAAACTGGATTGGGATTTAACCTTGGGGGAGAGTTTTCGTGCAGGTGTAGAATCACAGATGGACACCACATTCGACATCAATGAGTTGCTTTCCGGGGGCGAAGCCTATGCCAACCTTGTTGAAGAGGTCATTGGTTGTATATCCGAGCTTTATGAAATCAAGATCGATGGTGAGATTATGGACTCTGGACCTTATTTTTTCCATATTCATAGTAATAGGTCGGAAAAAGGATATTTGGCCGTGCTGGATGTCTCTAATCTTGAGCGCGGTCGACATGTACTTGAAATAAACAAAAAGAGCCAGGGGGATGCCACATTTATGCTCGGCATCACTGAAGAAAGTATTCGTAAACGATTATACTCTAAGATCAACTTTTGGATTGAATGAATTTTTGATGAACTGTTACCGGTGAAAAAATCCGCAAGAAATCCCCGGTTCATTGCCATATATTGATCATGGATTGAAAACAATTGGTCATGATTAAAAATTTCTTCAAAATCGCATTGCGAAACATCTTCAGGCAGCGGGCCTATGCCTTTATTAATATTGCCGGATTAGCCATTGGAATCTCCTGTTGTTTATTGATTCTGAGTTATATCAAGGATGAAGTCACCTACGACAACTTTCACCCTGAACATGAGCGAACTTATCGAATTGCTTTAGATCGAAAGTTTCCCGATAACCAATTTGTTTATGCTCGAACACCACTCCCAATGGGACCTACCTTGGTTGAGGATTTACCAGAGGTTGAGGCATCAATGCGAATGTTTAAGAACTTTGGGGGCACCGGCCAATTAACCTTCAACATTGGAGATAGATTTTTTGATGAGCGAAATATCTTTGCTGTAGATTCCAATTTCTTCGATTTTTTCTCGGTGGAGTTAATAGACGGAGATCCTGAGACAGCTCTGGATCAGCCAAATTCTCTGATTCTTACCGAAGCCATGTCTACTAAGTATTTTGGAGATGAAGATGCCATCGGAAAACAACTTCAAATCCAGGGAGTAGGAGAGATGATTGTAAGGGGAATTGCAAGGCCATTGCCTACCAATGCCCATTTTCACTTCGATTTTTTGTTTTCGTTGAGTACCATACCTGGTCTTTACAACAATAACTTTTGGGGATCCTATAATGCTTACAATTATATTCGACTGGTCGAAGGACAAGACATTTCTGTTTTAGATACCAAGGTGCCTGATGTGATAAAACAGTATATGGGCCCGCAAATCCAACAGTTTCTACAGATCAGTTATGATGAATACGAACAGGCAGGCAATGAACACCGATACTTCTTCCAACCCTTGACCGATATTCACCTTACCTCAAATTATCAATGGGAAATAGAGCCTAATAGTAATAAGAGCACGGTTTATCTCTTTGCGGGAATATCCGTTTTCATCCTGCTTATAGCGTGCATCAACTTTATGAACTTGGCCACCGCACGTTCGGCCAACAGGGCCAAAGAAGTAGGGATGAGAAAGGTATTGGGTGCGGTTAAAAAACAACTGGTCTTTCAGTTTCTCACCGAGTCGATCATGATGTGTGTATTCGCTTTGATTTTGGCCGTAGGTATTACTGCGCTTTTATTGCCTTTCTTCAATGAACTCTCTATGAAAACCACTACAATCAATGATTTTTTGACATTGGAAGTGGTTATCGGAATGGTAGGATTTGCCATTTTGCTCGGCATTGGCTCAGGGTTGTACCCAGCCTTCTTCTTGTCGGCCTTCAAACCGGTAGCAGTCTTAAAAGGCAAGTTGAAAACAGGTGCGAAGAATTCCTGGCTTCGCAATGGCCTGGTGATTTTTCAGTTTTCGGTCTCAGTGATATTGGTTATAGGCACTATGGTAATTTACCAGCAACTTCAATATATGAATGAGAAGCAGCTGGGTTTTGACAAGGATCAACTGGTAGTCATTGAAAGAGCAGCCATGCTAGGCGCCCAATCAGAGGCATTTAAAAACACTTTGCTCGAAAATCCGAATGTTTCCAGTGTGACCGGTAGTAGTACAATACCGGGCCGGCAAGTGAATGGAGGGACATTCACTGATGTCACTTCAAGCGATGCCAGCGAACGTTATTTGATGCCAAGCATCACTGGTGATTTCGATATGATTGCCACAATGGGGCTTGAAATGGCTGATGGGAGGGCCTTTGATCGAAACATCAGAACAGACTCTGCGGCAGTGATCATCAATGAAGCAGCCGCACGAGTATTCGGATGGGCCGATCCAATCAATAAACAATTACAACCCATTAATGGCCCGATTTTCAGGGTGATAGGTGTGGTTAAGGATTTCCACTATCAATCACTTCATCAGGAAATAGGTCCCTTGGCGCTCTTCGCAAGAGATTTGAATAGCCAGCCATTGCCATTGATGGTGGTGAAGGTAAATACCAGATCACTTGACCAGACGCTTTCCTATATGGAAAGTAAATGGAATGAATTTGTGGCCCAGCGTCCTATTGCTTACAATTTTGTAGATCAGGAGTTCGGTACGCTTTATGAAAAGGAACAACGAAGCGGAAAGATATTTACAGCTGCTGCTGGATTAGCCATTTTGATTGCCTGTTTAGGTGCTTTTGGACTTGCGGCATTTTTGGCTACTCAGCGAACCAAGGAAATCGGTATTCGAAAGGTACTCGGTGCTACTACCACCAGTATTGTTAGTCTATTGTCCAAGGATTTTGTCAAGCTCATCCTTTTGGCCAATATGATTGCCTGGCCTCTGGCTTATTTTGGAATGCAAAAATGGCTGGAAAGTTATGCCTATGCGGTGGGGGTAAATGTGTTGCTTTTTATAATAGCGACCATTGGGTCGTTGGCCATTGCATTACTCACTGTAAGTTATCACAGTATTCGAGCAGCCACCAACAATCCCGCTGATGTATTGCATCATGAATAAGTCGGTATCTTAGATTATTCACGATATTTGGTCTATGAGCAGGCTTTCGACAAACTCTCGATTCAGCTGGGGTTATGCTTTAACAGAGATCATTTTAATAACCATTGGTATATCACTCGCTTTTGTTCTGAGCAGTTGGAATGAAAGGCGTCAGGAAAGAAAGTTGGAACAATTCTACCTAAACAATATTAAAGGAGATGTTGAACAATCAATACGCTTACTCGAATATCACCTAGCCCTTGATTCTTCCCAGGTTACAGGGGCTCAAAGACTGTATGAATTACTAAGAGAGGGAAGCGGGGTTGATCGAGATAGTTTGAGGATTTATTTGAATTCTTTCAACACTAACCCGCGCTTCAAAGTTCAGGATTACAATTACCAGTCTTTGCTCCAGTCTGGCAATTATAAGATTGTCAGAAATGACAGTTTGAGGGAAACGATGGATGAATTTTTCCTAGACCTTATTCCAAATGTTGTAATAACTGAAGGGTATTTCTTAGACCGATTGGACACCTATTACTTTCCTGTTAAGGAGAGGATTTATATTGCCTATTCTAATTCGTTCCAGAATATCTCCGGGCTATTTGATCCATTCTTTATTGACAATGTCTTTGTGATTCCGGCATATGCCAGCCAGGAAATGCGTCAGTTGAACCGCGCTTTGATTGCGGGAAAGGCCTTGGTCGAGAAAATTCAAGGTGAACTGAAATGATTTTTCAACTTTTGCTTGACTCTTACCTTACGTCATAGCCTTCATTTGTAGGGTCGATTGTAAAAACATGAGCAAGTACACCGTAAATCAATTGTCCAAATTAGCAGGTGTGAGCATCAGAACGCTTCACCACTATGACGAGATAGACCTACTCAAACCCGGGTATAGAGGAGAGTCGCGTTATCGCTATTATGGACAAGAAGAATTGTTGCGATTACAGCAGATTCTTTTCTATCGGGAATTGGATTATCCACTAAAGGAAATCAAAAAGGTGTTGGATGATCCTGACTTTGATTTGATCGAATCGCTGGAATTTCACAAAGAGGAGCTAATTAAGCGTTCATCAAGATTGAAGTTGCTGCTCAATACGATTGATAAAACAATTGTAAAACTCAAAAAACAAGAGATCATGAAAGATCAGGAAATTTATGAAGGCTTCCCAAAGGGAAAAGAGTACCGTGAGGAGGCCATTGAACGATGGGGTGAACAGGAAGTAATGGGTGTGGAAACCAACATTAAAGCCATGGGGAAAGATCAATACAAACAAGCCCAGGCAGAAGGTGACGCCATTTGCCATCGTTTGGCAAAGCTGATGGACAAGGACCCTGCTGATGCTTTAGTACAAGTGGAAGTTGGAGCATACCATAAGTATTTATGCAGGTTTTATGAAGTCAGCCTGGAACGTTACAGTGCATTAAGTGAAATGTATGTTACGGACGAGCGATTCAAAGCACATTTCGACAAGTTTGACGAAGGACTTGCGGAATTTCTGAATCAAGGCATTCAGATTTACGTGGAGAGCAGCTGATCGACTGAGAATTAAGAATGATGAATTAAAGGCGTGGTTTCTGACCACGCCTTTTTTGGGTTATTTCGTTCGGAATAAACATTAGACACAATAAAAACTAATTTTCTAGTTATTAATACATAAGACCTGTTTTCTGTATTTTTAAATAGGTCACATCCTCAAATTTTTTAACCCTAAGAATTAACCCTTATGCAGTTGTCCAAGCTTGGCCTCCTTACAACCTTATGCGCTCTACTTTTTATCACCGCTTGTTCTAAAAAAGACCAAAATCTTGCTGAATTAGATCAGAAAGCGGATGTTTCGTTTACTGAATTTATTTCAGGATATACTCAGGGTATTGTTTCCAGCAGAGAAATTGTCACCGTCAGGTTGTCGGAAGATCTCGATTCAAAAGCCATTAATACAATTGATGCAAACTCACTTTTGAGCTTCTCCCCATCCATCAGGGGGAAGGCACAATGGGTGACCAATCGAACCCTCGAATTCATACCGTCAGAGCCTTTAAAAGCCGACCAAAAATATGTGGCCACTCTGGCACTGTCCAGACTTCGATCGGTCGATGAGGAACATGCCAATTTTCAGTTTGGCTTCCAGGTCATGGCACAAAACTACGACCTGGTGATTGATGGGCTGGTTAGCGATGAAGACGACCCAATGCGCAAGCAAATGATTAAAGGGCGGTTGGTCACGGCCGATTTTGCAGATTCCTTAAAAATCATTCAGGCACTAAACTTCGAACAAGCTGGGAGTGACCTGGACGTACAATGGCAAATTGACAATACTTCAGGTATCAACCATGAGTTCATCGTTTCCGGTGTGGAACGAAAGGAAGAAAAAAGCGGGGTAAGCTACCAAATCGATGGCCCAAAGTTCGGAGCTGGAAGAGTAAGAAGAGGTGTCGTCAATGTGCCTGCCTTAGGGAGCTTCCGGGTCTTGCAGACCAAGGTCATGAAGATGGTCGATCCTTATGTATTGGTTAGCTTTAGTGATCCGATCAAAAGTCAGCAGGAACTAACAGGCCTGATCACGATTGAAGGTGAGCGCAACCTCCGATTTGATATCAATGACAATCAGGTCAAAGTTTACCCTGCTAGAAATGTTCGCGGTACAAAACGACTTCGTGTATTTGCCGGAATAAAGAATAGTCTCAACTATCCAATGCAAGACGGCTTTGTTGGGGATGTCACTTTCGAACAGCTAAAACCGGCAATTCGATTAGTTGGCAAAGGGACTATTCTTCCGAGTACCGATGGCCTGATATTCCCGTTTGAAGCAGTTAATCTTCGGGAGGTAGATGTCAAGATCGTTCGGATTTTCGAAAAAAACATTCCACAATTCCTGCAAACAAACCGGGTTAATGGTGATGATCAAATACGAAGAGTAGGTCGACCCGTAGCTTCAAAAATCATTCGCCTGGATGAATCAGGGGTATATGACCTGGGCAAATGGAACAGATTCACGCTGGATCTATCCGAGGTGATAGAACCTGAGGCTGGCGCCATTTACCAGGTGATCTTAAATTTTAGAAAATCCTATTCACTCTATGCTTGCAACGATAAGGACCTACCGGAATTGGAATTGGAAGCGCCTGAGGACAATTGGAGTAGTTATGATTTCAACTCAGGATACTATGGCGGTTATGACGATGGCTACAGCTACCCCTATAACTACCGTTGGAACGATCGAGACAATCCATGCACCGATTCTTACTTTTTCAGACGCAGCGTAAAGCGAAATGTATTGGCTTCCAATCTCGGCCTGATCGCCAAAATTGGCAATGATCGCACACTTACGGCCTTTGTGACCGATTTGAAAACGGCTCTTCCACTTTCAGGGGTCACTGTGGACGTTTATGACTATCAGAATCAGCTGCTGGAGACAGTAAATTCCGATTCCGAAGGGAAAGTAGAAATCGACCTGATTCGAAAACCTTCACTTCTGGTTGCCAATCGAGGTGTGGAACGAGGTTACCTCAAATTGAATGACGGTTCCTCACTGTCCTTGAGCAATTTCAATGTTTCAGGAGTCAGTATTGAACGAGGTCTTAAAGGCTTCATCTACGGGGAACGAGGAGTTTGGCGACCAGGGGATGATATTTACTTGAATTTCATACTTGAGGACAAAAACAACAATATACCAGAAGACCATCCGGTAGTGTTTGAGTTAAAAGATCCTTCAGGAAATGTCAAGGAGCGCATAGTACGGAATGGCTCATTGAACGGGTTCTATAATTTTTCGACTCACACGAGCCCAGATGCACCAACTGGAAATTGGTTGGCCACAGTAACTGTGGGTGGTAGTCAGTTTAGTAAAAGGATAAAAATTGAAACGGTTAAGCCCAATCGTCTAAAAATTGACTTGGATTTTGGAGCTGATCGCATCGTCTCTACAAACTCTACCATTAATGGTGACTTGAATGTAAAATGGTTGAGTGGAGCACCTGCAAGGAATCTAAAGGCTGAGTTTGAGCTTTTTTTGAATCCCGTGAGAACTACATTTGACAACTACCCTGGTTACTCCTTTGATGATCGGGCCAAATCGTACAATTCGTCTGCAGAGACTGTATTCGATGGAAGGGTAGATGAATCCGGATTTACCAAGTTTAATGTGGTATTGAATAAGCAGACAAATGCTCCGGGTAAGCTTATGGCAACCTTCTCGGGGAAAGTTTTTGAGGCAGGGGGTGACTTCAGCATCGACCAATTCAGTATTCCTTTTTACCCGTATGATCAATTTGTAGGAATCAGAATGCCGGAAGGGGATCGAAGGGGGCAACTGGTGACCGGCAAGGATCATAAAGTCGAAGTAGTAACAGTGGATGTAGATGGCAATCCAGTTGATCGACAGAACTTGAGGGTTGAAGTTTACAAACTGGCCTGGCGTTGGTGGTGGGATCGGAACCGAGAAAATCTAGGATCCTATATCGGTCGAACTTACAATCGCCCGATCATGACTAAAACGATTTCCACTAGAGAAGGTAGAGGCAGTGTAGAAGTGAAGATTGACGATCGTAGTTGGGGCCGCTATTATGTTCGAGTCATGGATACTCAATCTGGCCATTCGGCTGGAACGATCGCCTATTTTGACTGGCCTGGCTGGGTCAATGACAAAAACAGACCTGGTGGAGCTTCACTTCTTTCCTTTTCTACAGATAAGGAAAACTACTCCGTAGGTCAGACAATGAAATTGAATATACCTTCCAGTAAGGGAGCCCGGGCTTTAGTCAGTATTGAAAATGGGAGTAAAGTCATTTCAACGCATTGGCTAGACACCAATGAAGGACAAACTGAATTCGAGATTGAAGTGACAGATGAGATGGTTCCTAATGCCTATGTGAACACTACATTGGTACAGCCCCATGCTCAGACAAAAAATGACCTTCCCATTCGCCTTTATGGGGTTGTACCCATTTCGGTGGAGAATCCAGATACTCGACTATCTCCTGAAATCATAATGGCCGATGTCCTTGAACCGGAATCGGAAGTTCAAGTACAGGTAAAAGAGGCGAATGGGAAGCCGATGATCTATACACTCGCGGTGGTTGATGAGGGGCTATTGGATATCACACGATTTCAAACTCCGAACCCCTGGAACACATTTTATGCTCGTGAGGCCTTGGGTGTTAAAACCTGGGATCTTTATGATGATGTCACCGGAGCCCTAAATGGAGAAATTCAGCGCTTCTTGGCATTGGGTGGTGATGGTACAGGTTCCAAGCCTGAGAAAGCAAAGGCCAATCGATTTAAGCCAGTGGTGAAATTCCTGGGGCCTTTTGAGTTGAAAGGCGGGCAAACGGCTGCACATTCCTATCACATGCCAAATTACATAGGATCTGTTCGGACAATGGTAATTGCCGGCCATGAAGGAAGTTACGGAAATGCTGAGGTTACGACACCGGTTAGAAAGCCATTGATGGTTTTGGGAACGCTTCCTAGAGTGATTGGTCCGGGAGAAAGGGTAAAGTTACCGGTTAACGTGTTTGTACTCGACTCAAAGGTTAAAGATGTCAAAGTTTCGGTGGAAGGAGATGATTTATTGAAAGTCGTTAGGTCTAATTCAGAGAACCTGACATTCAATTCGCTTGGCGATCAGATTATCGACTTTGAGTTGGACATTGCTCCAATCTTGGGAGTAGGCAAAGTGACAATCATTGCCGAATCGGGGAATGAAAGAGCAGCTTACGATGTGGAAATCGATGTGAGAAATCCTAACCCTGAGCAGACGGATGTGATTTCTACTGCAATACAGCCTGGACAGTCTTGGGACCAAAGTTATACACCGGTAGGCATGGTAGGAACCAATACCGTGGAATTAGAACTATCTGTAATTCCACCGATCAATCTGGGCAAGCGATTAAACTACCTGATACGATATCCACATGGCTGTATCGAACAAACGACATCGTCCGCATTTCCGCAGCTTTTCCTGGCTGAAATTATGGACGTATCGCAGAACAGAAAGGAAATTATTGAAGTCAATATTCGCACTGCGATCGATCGGATAAGTACCTTTCAGACTGTAGATGGAGGATTGGCGTATTGGCCGGGAGGGAGTGACGAAAATGATTGGGGCACCAATTATGCGGGTCATTTTTTAGTAGAAGCAAAGAACCAGGGATATAGTATCCCTTCTGGCTTGATGAGAAAGTGGAAGCAATATCAGAGTCAGAAGGCTAAGCGATGGGCACGCGGTGGTCAAAGGTATAATGATGATTTAGTCCAGGCCTACCGACTGTATACTTTGGCGCTCTCAGGTAGTCCCGAAGTGGGCGCTATGAATCGCTTGCGCGAGGATAACAGGTTGTCATCCAGGGCAAAATGGAGACTAGCAGCAGCCTACGCCTTGATTGGCCGTTCAAATGTCGCCAAGTCGTTGATAGAACAAGAGCCAACAAAAGCTACTCGTGAGTCTAATTATTATTACTATGGGTCCGTCACACGAGATGATGCGATGATCCTTGAAACTCTGGGATTGCTTAATATGCAAACCGAAGGACTCGAGTTATTGCGGTCTATTGCCGAACGACTCAGTGCTGATCAATGGATGAGCACACAGACCACAGCTTATGCTTTGTTATCAGTGATCAAGTTTTCAGGATTAGATCAGACCTCAAAGGGGTTGGTAGCTGACTATAAGCTCAACAGTCTTGGATCTGAATCATTGGAAACGGCAACACCTGTTAAATTAATCGATGTACCCGTAAGAGGCGTTAATCCAGGGAAAGTGGAAGTAACCAATCGCGGAGAAGGAGTGCTCTTTGTCCGCTTGATCAACACCGGAAAGCCTCTTGCGGGCAATGAAACGGCTTCTTCAAACGGATTAAGGGTCGATGTGAATTACACGGATAGAAATGGAAACACTCTTAATCCAGCGAGTTTGGATCAGGGAGTAACTTTTTATGCAGAAGTCAATGTATTCAATCCGGGTACGAGAGGTATTTACAGAGATTTGGCTCTGACCCAAATTTTTCCATCTGGTTGGGAGATTTTGAATGAACGTCTCAATGAAATTCCCGGGCGAGGAAAACCTGGTGGGTTCACTTACCAGGACATACGTGATGATCGTGTCTACACCTATTTTGATATTCGACCTAACGAAAGAAAAACATTTCGGGTAGCACTGAATGCTTCCTATTCAGGAAGGTATTATCTACCCGCAGTTAATGTGGAGGCTATGTATGACAATACCATCAATGCTCGAATTCCGGGACAATGGGTGACGATTAAGAGGGCTCAATAGTGAAAAGGTTTTTGACAAAATATCGTATTCAACTCTCCATTGTGGTCGTGGTGCTGAGTGTGCACTACTATTTCTGTCTCCCAACCATGCTTTTTGATGACCCCTATTCTACGGTTCTCAATGATCGAGATGGAAAACTCTTATCGGCACGTATTGCAGATGACGGTCAATGGCGGTTTCCTGAGACAGTATATTTACCAGGAAAGTATGAACGCGCCTTACTCACCTTTGAGGACCAGTATTATTACAGACACCCCGGAGTAAATCCATTGGCAATTGGAAGGGCAGTAGTTCAAAATTTAAAAGAAGGTCGTGTGGTAAGTGGGGGCAGCACTATTTCAATGCAGGTGATTCGGCTTTCCAGAAAAGGAAAATCAAGAAATGCCTGGCAAAAAATCATTGAGATGGTGCAAGCCACACGACTTGAATTAAGGTATTCTAAAAAAGAGATTTTGAATCTATATGCTTCTCATGCCCCATTTGGAAGCAATACGGTAGGACTTTCGGCAGCCTCATGGCGATATTTTCAACGAACATCGGATGAGCTCTCCTGGGCTGAGGCGGCTTTGCTTGCGGTGCTCCCAAATCAACCCGCGCTTTTATTTCCTGGTAAAAATGAGGGCCTTCTCAAGGCGAAACGAGATCGCTTGCTTGATCGACTTTTTGATCAAGGTGAATTCGATTCGATCACGCTTGAACTGGCAAAGTCGGAGCCATTACCCCTTGAGCCACAAGATTTACCACAGCTGACACAACACTTGATGAACAGAAGCTCCGGGGAAGGATTCAAAGGGAAGATTGTAAATACAACCATTAACCGCAGCCTTCAAGAAAGAGTGGACAGAATAGTAAATAGCCATGGTCAACTCCTAAAGGCTAATGGTGTAAATAATGCTGCTGCACTCATTCTAAATGTAAAAACAGGTACCGTTGAAAGCTATGTAGGTAATCTGGATGATCACTCGGATGAGCATGGCAGTCGAGTAGATGTGATTGGCTCCCCGAGGAGTACGGGGAGTTTGTTGAAGCCCATTTTGTATGCCGCGATGCTTGATGAAGGCTTAATTTTGCCCAATTCACTGGTGCCCGATGTGCCAATGTCTTTCGGACAATTTGCTCCGAAGAACTTCTCTCGTACGTATGACGGAGCTATCGGAGCAAAGATGGCTGTGGCACGATCTTTAAATATGCCAGCTGTTCACATGCTTCAACAATATGGCTATCCCAAATTTCATTCTAAGTTGAGGAAAATGGGAATGTCTACATTGAATAAGCCCCCAGGACATTACGGACTCACGCTTGTTCTTGGTGGTTCGGAGGGGACACTTTGGGATATGGCCAACATGTATGCGGGAATGGCGCGGACACTGAATAACTATCATTCCAGACCTTATCGGAAAAGGTATTCGGAAGATGATTTTGAGTTTAGTGATTATCAAGTGTCAAGTGTCAAGTCACAAGCTTCAAGCCTAAAGGAGGAAGTTTCGAATTACAAGTCAGATGGAGTATTGAGTGCAGCATCCATTTGGTTTGCTTTTGAAGCGATGCTCGAAGTATATCGACCGGCTGAAGACGCCTCATGGAAATTGTTTAATAGCTCGAAGAAGATAGCATGGAAGACTGGAACAAGTTTTGGGCACCGTGATGCCTGGGCTATTGGGGTTACTCCAAATCATGTGGTGGCGGTTTGGGCAGGAAATGCGGATGGAGAAGGCAGACCGGGCCTTACAGGCATCAATGCTGCGGCACCAATCCTTTTTGATGTATTTGATTTGCTTCCTGATGCAGGATGGTTTGTTCCTCCTATGCAAGAATTGACCTATGCAGTCGTGGACCAAGAAAGTGGATATTTGGCTTCGCAATTTTCGGATAAGGTGGATACAGTCCTAATCCCCGCCATCGGATTAAGAACACAGGTCTCTCCTTTCCATCAAAGGGTTCATTTGGACATAACAGAGAATTTTCGCGTAACAGGAGATTGTGAAACAGTCAATGCGATGGTACATAAAAACTGGTTTGTTTTACCGCCTAAACAAGCAGTTTATTACAAACTTAAGAATCCTACCTACCAGGAATTGCCACCCTATAGAAATGACTGCTATCAGATGGATGTTCAGGCCAAAATGATGGAAGTAGTATATCCTGATTCAGGGGCTGAACTTTACTTACCGGTCGACATTGACGGATCTATGGGGGAGATGGTA
Source organism: Cyclobacteriaceae bacterium (assembly GCA_028281285.1). Lineage (GTDB taxonomy): Bacteria > Bacteroidota > Bacteroidia > Cytophagales > Cyclobacteriaceae > Roseivirga. Next base: position 39,196 of record JANQKF010000009.1, on the reverse strand, counting down.
TTTGAGGTGGCTCATCGGGATCCGAATAGTCAATTGTATTGGCATATTGATGATAACTATATTGGCTCAACAATGCATGTACATGAATTGAGTTTTCGCCCACAACCAGGTAAGCATATTTTAACGATAACCGATGATCGTGGTAATGCTGTTCAAAGAGTATTCAATATTCTTGCTAAACAAGGAGATTAATAGGCTTTCTCACAAAAAGCCTTAAAACTCTGAGCAAATTTCATCGATTGCTTTTTGAACATTCCAGGCATAAGAGCACCCATGAGTTTCATCATAAAATTGCTGAACTTAAATTCTGTATAACTGGTCCATCTGGTGGTGTTTTCGTCCACCTTGGTGAAATGGTTCTTCTGAGTGTTCAGCACCCCATTTGCCTCATAAGTCCCGGAAAATTCATCTGGTAGGTTTCTCGCAACAATGGTTTCGATCATTTCTGTTCGTCTGCCTTTGTGATCAAAAACGAGTTTGGACTTTGCTCCAGGCTGTCCCATCTCTCCACTCAAATGCTCGAATGATTGTAGACCCATCATCCATTCTTTGAGATTGTCCGGGTTATCAAAAAGCTCGATGACCCGATCTATGGGTTTATTGATTTCAATTTCGATGGTATACTTCATGTCAGTTTAGGGTTGTCCGTTGAATATAAGCTTTTTAGGAATTCCAACCCATTGAACCTGAGGGGTGTCAATATATTTGAACTACTGAAACTGGCTATGAAAAGGATGCTTCTTTTACTCGTTTCAATTACAATTCTCCAAGGTTGTGGGGAAGGAGTTATTCCGAATTCCTGTATTCTCGGGAGTGATGTGATACATACGATTGAAGCAGGATCTGGCTATTTTCAGTTCAATGAAGAGCTTCGGGCGTATACGATTTCTTATTACGTGCCGGGAACCATAGATTCTCAGCTTACCGGTGTTATCTGTGAGTCACTATTGCCCACCAATTTACCCCAAGAAGGCAGAGTATCTTTTTCAGGAGAGTTCATAGACGATAATGACCGTTTCGATCCTCCCACGCAAACAGGTGGGGAGGAGTTCTTTTACCTCAATTTGTTGTCTATAGAAGCTGATCCCTTCGAACATGACACGCACTGATTACGACTTTGAAAGAAGTTGTTTCAGGGAGAAAAAGTGCATGGTGTAGGCAATCATAACCAGAAACGCGGGTAGTAGTACTACAGGGAATTCGGCTACCAATGTATTGGCAGGTTCATTCATGAAATACCTGATTTTTGTGGGGAAGGAGAGGATGGCTATCATCAGAATGTTAATAAGCAGGGCTAAACCAAAGAAGTTCCAGGCGATGGCTAGCTTTCTGATTTTATACCCCTTTTTTGAATAAATATATCCCACGACAATGGCAGTCAGACCGGCCAAAACGTCAAAATTTCTACCCTCAAAGGTCATTTGAATTGGAGTGAGACCTTCGACAAATTGACGCCATAAAATCAGTTCTACTGCAACACGAAACGATTGGAGATAAATGATCCAATGAACAGGGACCCTATCCAGAATCATTTTCAATGTTTTGGACCGAATCGTGAGTATCAACCAGAAGATCATCGGAGGTATTAAGGTCAATGTGATCTTTGGAGGGAAGGATGAGAAATCCTTGAAAAATCCCTGAATTGCCAATATGGAGACTGCAACGAGCCAGGTTCCTAAAATCACAACTACCTTTCGAAATAGTGGCTTCTTTCTGTTCTCGTCTAGATTGCTTTGGTTGATTCCATAATGCAGGCCAAGCAAAATCAGAGTGAGGCAAATAGCCGATAAAAGGAGATACAATAGCGTGATTAAACCCATGACTTATAATGATTTACGCCAAAGCTAATTGAGTAATTGAAAAGGGGTCATAACCAAAATTGCTATTAATTCCTGAAATAGGAAGGGTAGTGACGGGTATATTGAAACACCAGTCGACTGAGTGAGCTGCCATTTTCAATTCCAATTTTATCCGCAATTTGTTCAAGCGATTCGTTTGTCTTTCTGATCAATTCCAAACCTTTCTCAAACCGAAGACGCTTAATGTATTGATAAGGTGATACAGTAAAGACCTCCTTGAATTGTCTCAGAAAATGAAATTTTGACAAACAACTTACCCGGGCCAATTCGTCTAATGAAATTGGCTTGTTGAAATTGAAGTGAATATAGTCACGAGCCACATAAAGTCTTGACAGGAGTTCGGTTTTGGTAGAGGCTTTTTTGGTATGAACGTTATCGACTCGTTTTAACTCTTTGGAGTTTTCAATCAGCACATGTTTAAGTAGGTCAAACAAAAATTCTTCTTTTTGCAATGTGTCGGCCTGATTCTCGAAGGCTTCAAAGACCCTGTCCACGAGGTAGTTGAATTGAACATCACGATATTGAGTTTTTGGGATAAGGTTATATGTGCTAGAGATTGAGCCCCAGTCGTCCAACAAGTCTTCATCAGACTTACTTAATGCAGTTAACGATTGAAAATAGAAGTGCTCTCCAAAATGGATATTCAATGTTTCAGTAACCGACTGATTGTTCACAAGAAGGTCATAGCGTTCCCCAAAATTGGAGAGTGTAAAGCAGTGTTCGTTTAATAAGCATATCTTGCCGTTGACAGTCACTTCACTTATTCCCTTTCTGTTAAGGAAGAGTGAAAATGGTCCTTTGATATCTTTTCGTTCTGTTTCGACCGTGCAAGCATTCAGAATTATGCTTGGCCAACCAGGGTGCTTAAGTTGAACCCCGTTGAGTGCCATTTTATCTCTAAAATTTTCTTTGATTTTGGCTTTGAGCCAATTGATATCTGGGAATTGCTTAACGAGCATATACCATCTTGGGCTATGCTAATTTACGAAGTATTTCAGGAGGGGTTATTTTCTGGAATCCAGCAATTTCCGGCCAAGAATACTTCCATTTTTCCAGACTACACGTTTTGTCCGTAACTCACTGAAATCAAGAAAGTTGACTGAGTAATTTTTTCGATAGTTTAGATTTTACCAACTCATAAGATTGCCGAATGAAAAAATGCCATTCTTCTTTGGGCAAAGTTTCTTCTCCTTCTATTAGTACCCATTTGTAACGCGCCAAATAAGGGGCGGGACTAATGCCTTCCCGCTGTGTTAACTCCTCAAATTGTTCGTTCTTGACTTTCAACGAAAGTCGAAACTTTGATGACTCCAAACCTGTAACACAGTACATTTTTTCGCCAACCGTAAAGCACAGGTCGGTTTCCCATTTCACGTCTTCTTTCGTGTACGGAAGTGTTAGGCAGAAATCCCGGAGTTCCTCAATATTCACATGATGAAATTTGTCAAATTTCAACAAAGATCAAATCTGATCGGCCGACATTTTTTCCTTGAACAGGCTTCTGAATTTGTTGAGCTTGGGTTCAATAATTGCCTGGCAATAAGGCTGCGAGGTGTTTTCATTGTAGTAATTCTGATGATCAACCTCCGCAACATAGAAGACTTCAAAAGGAGCGATTTCAGTTACAATAGGATTGTCATAGAATTCCTGCATTTCCATTTTGATCTCTTGGATTATCCTTTCTTCTTCTGGACTGCTATAGAATACTAGAGATCTGTATTGTGTTCCTTGATCATAGCCCTGCCTGTTCAAGGTTGTAGGGTCATGCGTGGCAAAGAAAATTCTTAAGAGATCAGCATAGGAGATCTTGTTGGAGTCATAAGATACACGGATTACCTCCGCATGTCCTGTTCTGCCGGAACAGACTTCTCGATATGTAGGATTTTTAATTTGTCCTCCACTGTATCCAGATTCCACTTTAGAAACACCCTGAACCCTTTGGAAAACAGCCTCTGTGCACCAAAAACAACCTCCCCCAAAAATCGCTGCTGATTCTTTATTCCCATCTTCCAATAATTGCATAGACGCGGAATTAATGCAATAACGCAAGCCACTGGGTGCAGGGCCGTCAGGGAATACATGGCCCTGATGTGCATCACAGGTATTACACATTACCTCCACACGGACCATTCCATAACTGGTATCTTTCTCATATTTGATGGCGTTTTCTTTCACCGGTTGAGTGAAACTCGGCCATCCGCTGCCCGACTCAAATTTTTCTCTTGAATCAAAGAGTGGGGTGCCACAACATACACAGCCGTATAAACCGGGTTCATGTCGCTCACAAAATTCACCGGAACCTGCCCGCTCTGTACCTTTAAGTCTGGCAATTTGAAATTGTTCTGGTGTAAGCAACTCGCGCCATTCGTCTTCTGTCTTCTCTACTCTTCGATCAGGAGCCGGAGTTCCATTATTAGCGAATTTGACGACATCGATCCAATTAAGCATATCTGAATATTTATCCCCAAAAGAACAAACATCTGATTAGAATAGTTTGATATCAACCAATTATCACCATCTACTTGTTGGTTGCCAGATGAGGTATATTAATTGAGATAGTCTTCTGACGCTTGATGGGGACGTAGTCTTCTACTTCTTTGATTATTATTGTCGGACACAAACCAATCCAATCTCTGAATTGAGCATTACCTTCGTTAAGTTTGGACAAACAGCCAAGTAGTGGTCCCAGGTCAAAACTGGAAGAAGCAATTCCGGCACCCGCCTTTTCTGCGTCAAGGGCGTTACATGCTTGTTCGTACTGCTTTTCAACGGGCACCATCATCACTGGCTTGTTTAAGTACATGGCTTCGCAAATAGATTCAAAGCCGGCAGTTGAGACATAACCCATACACCCTGACATGCAGTTCAAAAATTTCTGGTCATTGATGTGATGGAAAGTAAGATTGTTCCAGGGAGACCAACCATCCGGTTCTTTTTGATTGTCCCAAAAACAATGAATTTTAATTCGCTTGTTTCTCTGATGCCATTTCATCAGGTCTTCAGCATATCCCTTATTTACGACATAGGCCAAAATATAGTCGCCATTTTCGGGCCTGAGATCAAAAACTTCTTTCCTTAATAGTGGTGGGACAACGTTCAGTCTCTTGACATTTGAGGTTAAATCTTTAAAAGATAAGGCGAGAATGGAATCACTGTTCAAGGAGGTAAGCCTGTTGGTAAACCTAAATAGCAATTTCTGGATCGGCCGTTTTTTGGCGAAACTGAATTCAGGGTGTTTTGCCAGGTATTGATGTCCTATGGAGATTTTTTTGACAGGAGGGTTATACCATTTAAAATAGATGCCTCCCAGAATATCATAGAAATTTATAATAACGTCTGGCTCCTCTTCATTGACAATACGATCAATCTGCATCAGCTCGGAAACAAACCTGCCTGTTGATAGGGCGTTTCGGAAGATGGTTTTCCAAAGCTTGATTGATCGGTTTTTCTTATCAAAGTAAAAATTGGGACTGGAAACTTTATGGAGTATTGCGTTTGATTTGGCCTTGAAATAGTCCGGAATATCTCTTCTGTCGCATGTGCCAATTATAACTCCTACAATTTGATGTCCTGCCGATGTGAGAATTTGTTCCATGGCCAGGGCCTGTGTCATGTGCCCTCGTCCTTCGCCCTGAACAATGAATAGTACCTTCATGACTAGCCAGCTTTAGAACTTATAATATCCTCTTGCAGATACTCTTTAAAGTCAATAGACTTTTGCAATTCTTCCCTTCGATTCTGATCCATTTGCTCAATAAGGTCATTGAAGTAAACCAGACTCCAGTTTCCCTCGAAGTCTTCTGTAAGGGCTGTCATAGATTCCACCCAGTCTCCGGAGTTCAAATAGGTTATTCCGTTAATTTCTTTTATTGCCGGTTGATGAATATGCCCACAAATGATTCCATCACAGTTTTTATACCTCGCCATTGATGATAACTGCTCCTCATAGTCATCTATATATTTTACTGCCCGCTTTACCTTTGCCTTAATCATTTGTGAAAGTGAATAGTATGGAAGACCTTTCTTTAGCCTTCGATAATTGTATTGACGGTTTAGCCAAAGGAGAAATGTGTAGCCAATATCACCGAGTTTCGCAATCCATTTAAGTTGAGTAGTTATTGAGTCAAAGATGTCTCCATGGACCACGTAGAACTCTTTGCCTCCGGATTTGAGAATCATGTCTTTCTTAATCGATAAATTCCCAATTTGAAGAGGGAGTATCTGATCCAGGAAATCATCATGATTACCCCGTAGATAGGTCACTTTCGTGCCTTCTTTTTCAATCATTTTCAGAAGCTTGTTAAAAAAGCGAGTGTGTTTACGCTTCCACTTGCCGGATTTCTTGAGCTGCCATCCATCGATTATGTCGCCATTGAGGATGAGGTGTTCGCATTGATATTGCTTCAAGAAGCGAACAAGCTCTTTAGTTTTTGATCCCTTAGTTCCAAGATGAACATCAGAGATCACTATGGTTTTACATGAGGTCTTCACAGGTGCAGGTGTTTAACTCAATGTAATACCTTAGTTTAATCCAATTATGATGGACCAATTACGTTTTCGCAAAGAAAATGTCGTGAGTATTAGACTTTGTTAAGTAAATGTTAAGGCCGATATAGCGATTCTGAGGCGTTAGGCAGTCTTTTTCGTGATATAGTCAACAGCCTGACCTACCGTTTGAAGGTGTTCAGCATCACTGTCTGGAATTCGTATATCAAAGGTTTGTTCAAACTCCATTACGATCTCTGCATAGTCGAGTGAGTCAATCCCTAAATCCTTAATGAAATTGGCGTCTAATGTTGCTTCCGTAGGTGCAATACCGATTTTTTCAACTAAGATTTGGGTGATGGTTTTCTGGATATCACTCATTGGATTATTTTGAGTACAAGGATAATGTAAGATACTGTGATTACCAAAAAAACTAAAACCTAAGGGTGAACTCGGTTCCTTCATTAATCACCGATTTGACTGTTATTGCCCCACCATGTTTTCGCATAATTTGTTTTGATAAACTAAGCCCAATACCAGAACCTTGTTTTTTTGTCGTAAAGAATGGAATAAAGATTTTGCTCAAGGCCTCTTCGTCAATTCCTGAACCGTTATCTCTGATAGTCAATGTGGTCCGATCATACTCATTCTTAAACGCTCTTAGGATTATATGTTTATCTCCTTCATTTTCATCCAAGGCATGTATGGCATTTTGCAAGAGGTTGATGAGTACCTGATCGAGAAGTTCCTTGTCAATATTAAAAGTCAAATCTTTAGGACTTATATCAATAGTTAACTTGACATTTTTTCCGTCTAGCTCATGTTTTAATAGTAGTAGAATGTGATCCAGGACCTTGGAAACCTCCTCCTGTGCAATTTTAGGTTGTGGTATTTTAGTCAGATTTCTGAAGTCAGATACAAAACGGATCAGTCCTTCACTTCGCCTTTTGATAGTTTGAACAGCAAGGTATATATCTTCTATTTCGTCACGCTCAATAGGGACATCGTCTTCAATATTGTCCACCAGATTTTCCTCTACTGTTGCTGCGAGAGAGGACAAAGGAGTAACTGAATTCATTATTTCATGAGTCAATACACGAATAAGGTTCTGCCAGGCATCCATTTCCTTCTCTTCCAACTCCGATTGGATGTTCTGAACGGATACCAATTTGAATTCTTCTCCTCTCAATACCAGCTCTATTACATAAATCGAGAGTTGTGTGCGTGTTCCTTCCTGGGTGAATTCAATCAGGTCGCTACCTCCGGTTTTAAGTTTTACCAAAGACTCAACAAGCTTTGGACTGATCTTGCTTAACTCGAAGATGTTTGATATAGAATCGATCCCAAGGAGTCTCTTGGCCGAACTGTTAATTATTTGTACGTCTCCAAGTTTGTTGAAGGTGATCAAACCAATTCCCACATGTTGAACAATAGTGCGGAAATAATGATAGTTGGCTTCCTTATCTGCGCGAATTTCTCTGAACTTCTTGATTACACTGTTGAATTCACCGTAAAGTCGATCCATTGATGGGCTGTTGCCCTTTGTAGGATAGGTATGAGAGAAATCGTCATATTTAATGGAACTCAAAAAGCCGGCAATTTCTTTATTTGTTTTGTCCAAAGCCCTAATGAGCAAAACCACCTGAACGAGCAGCACAACCACAACGAAGAAAGTATTTACTCCGTTGGGAGCCACATACACGATATAGGCCAATAACATGATTGTGCCTATGAGTAGAATAACTCTTAGAATAATATTGAAACGCAGATTCTTAAAGCCCATGCTTCTCTAACCTCCTGTAGAGGGATGCCCGGGTAAGCCCGAGCTCTTTGGCTGCTTTGGAAATATTTCCGGAGTGTTTGTTAATGGCTTTAAGAATCACATTCTTCTCAACTTCATCCAAATTAAAGTTGTCTACTGCTTCAGCTCCCGAATCTTGTTTTTGAATCAGGAAGAAGAAATCGTCAGGCATAAGGGTGTTGCCTTCACTCATGATAATGGCTCTTTCAATAGCATGTTGTAGCTCTCGTATATTACCAGGCCAGCTGTATTTCTGAAGCTTTTTGTAAGTACTTGCCGATACCTTTTTAGGTGGCTTTCTGTACTTTTCACAGTAGACACTTACAAAATGATCGGTAAGTTGGATGATATCATCCTCTCGCTCACGTAGCGGAGGTAAATGAATTTCCACAGTATTGATTCTGTAGAGTAAATCCTGCCTGAATGTACTCTCACCAACCATGTCATATACGGGCATGTTGGTGGCACAGATCAATCTGATATCGATAGAGATTGGCTTGTTGGCGCCAATTCTGGTCACTTCCCTTTGTTGCAAAACTGTCAGCAACTTGGATTGCAGAGGCATACTTAAGTTCCCAATTTCATCCAGAAACAAGGAGCCTCCATTGGCCACTTCAAACCTTCCTGCACGATCTTCTTTTGCATCTGTAAATGAGCCTTTCTTGTGCCCAAAGAGCTCGCTTTCGAAAAGGGTTTCGGTTATGGCTCCCATGTCTACACTAACAAATACGTTCTCCTGCCTTAATGACCTTTGGTGTATGGCGCGAGCCACCAGTTCTTTTCCCGTTCCATTTTCGCCAAGTATAAGTACATTGGCATCTGTGCCGGCCACCTTGTCAATTATTGAGAACACATTCTGCATTGCCGGACTATCGCCAATAATGTCTTTGAATGGTTTGTTGACTTCTGCTTCGAGCTGCTTTTTGGCGCTTTTGAGTTTGTCTACTTCTTTATAAGACTCTTTGAGCTTGATGGCTGCCGAAAGTGTTCCGATAAGCTTTTCATTTTGCCACGGTTTGAGCACGAAATCAGTGGCACCCTCTTTCAAAGCCTTCACTGCCATTTCAACATCACCAAAGGCGGTAATTAAGATGACAACCGCTGAAGGATCAACTTCCAGAATCTGTTGTAACCAATAAAAACCTTCTTTACCACTTGTGATGTCTTTGCTGAAATTCATGTCCAGCAGGATTACATCATAGGTATCATTGTTCATTAAGAAGGGAATCTTCTTGGGATTCTTTTCAATGATCACCTCTCTGGCGTGCTTTTTTAGAAGTAATTTGGCTGCAATTAATACATCCTCATCGTCATCAATGACGAGAATCTTTCCTATCTCTTTATCCACTTGTGCTCAAAATTTTGAATGATCATTTCATTGCTGAAATAGTGCCAAGTATTTAAGTGACTGTATAACAATCACTTAAATTGAAATGAATGTTCAGGTACGTTCAAAAGTTGTAACGAATTCGGACACAATGTAATGAAAGATTAACCGATAAGAAAAATCTGCACACTTGCATTGTGGAATGATGCGAGTAGAAATTTAATTCTCATAAGCCACTGTCTTAGGACTTGGCTTGATGATTTTACCTTACTTTTTTATGGAAAAGTTACATGTCACAACAGATATTGTCCTGTGATAGAAAAAAATGATGAATTTTAATTCGTCAGGATTTTGTAAAAGTCATTTATGTATTATATTGCGGCTGTTGTTTTGAATTAATTTAGACATTAATTCAGATATTTTGAGTTTTTGACCTTTGGGCTCGGTTCTGACCAAACCGAGCCTTTTTTTATGTCTTGGCCTGAACGAAAGTGTTCGAATCCGATCATTTCTTGTTCTGAAATTGTACACTTCCGACTACTATCCTTTTCGAAGAAACATTATAAGTGACTGTAAATCAATAAAATGTATTTATGGCATCCTTGTTGAGTACCGAAGGTCGGACTAGAAAACACCACATTATATAGCAATGGATAGAAAAATCAAGAAAAAGAAATGGACCGCGAAGCGCATCTTCACCATCGTGGGTGTGACTGCTATAGTTGCGATGATCCTTTATGTATTTGTCTTTGCAGACAACAGTTCAAAATTAAATGTCGAACTCGACAAGATTAATGTTGCTTCGGTAACCGAGGGTGCCTTTCAGGAATTCATTCCTGTGGAAGGGCAGGTATTGCCAAAGGTGACGATCAGGCTTGATGCCATTGTTGCTGGTAATGTTGAAGAGAGATTCTTAGAAGGTGGTGTCGAGGTACAGGAAGGGGATACTATTCTGAAACTCGAGAACAATGATCTTCAGATGAGATATATTCAGGAACAAACTCAAACGAACCGTTTGAGGAATGAGATTGAGAATACCAACCTTAGCCTTCAGCAGCGATTGTTCCAGTCAAAATCTCAGATCATTAACCTCGATTATGATATTGACGCTGCCAAGGATTTATATGAAAGGAATAAGCAGCTTTGGGCAGACAAAGTGATTTCTGAACAAGAGTATTTGAATTCAAAAAGAGCCTATGATCGATTGATCGATAGAAGAATAAATGAGAAGGAGCAGGTGAGATTTGATTCGATCACTGCTGTTACTACTGTGGAGCAAAACAAGCAGAGATTGGAAACGTCTCAGGTAAGTTTGGAAATCGTACAGGGTAACCTTGATAATCTTTGGGTGACGGCTCCTATCACAGGCCTTCTTTCTACGGTAAGTGTAGAAGTTGGGCAACGAATCAACCAAGGCCAAACGATTGCTCAAATTGATGATCTCAATGGTTTTAAAATTGTGGCCCCCGTAGATCAGCACTATCTTCCAAGAGTTTATGAAGGCCTTAGAGGAACCTTCGACTTTGCAGGTGAGAACTACTCGTTGACTATCAGGAAAAAATTTCCTGAAATTAATAATGGTACCTTTAATGTAGAAATGGTTTTTGATGATGCAGTGCCGGAGCAAATCAGAAGGGGGCAAACTATCTCAATCAGACTTCAATTAAGTGAGGAGCGTCAGGCAGTTATGATTCCAAGAGGAAGCTTCTTTCAAACTACCGGAGGTAATTGGATCTTCGTTGTGAATGAGTCAGGTACTGAAGCAACAAAAAGAAATATTCGCGTGGGACAGCAAAATACAAGACAATATGAAGTTTTGGAAGGGTTGCAACCTGGAGAGCGAGTAATCACGTCTTCTTATGACGGATATGAGGACAAGGATAAATTAGTAATCAAGCAATAAATTAATTCAAAAGACAACTTTTAACTTTTATTATCATGGAAAACAGTAAAAACCTTATCACTACTAAAGGACTGAAGAAGTTCTATTATACTGATGAAGTGGAAACTACTGCACTAGGTAACGTAAACCTCGAAATTAAAGAGGGTGAGTTCGTAGCAGTAATGGGCCCTTCAGGATGTGGTAAGTCAACACTTTTGAACATTATCGGATTGTTGGATAACCCATCTGAAGGAGAATTCTACTTCTACGATGAGGAGGTTTCCGGTTATTCTGAAAGACAAAGAGCAGATTTGAGAAAAAGAAACATTGGTTTCGTTTTCCAAAGCTTTAACCTTATTGACGAATTGACTGTATTTGAAAACGTAGAGCTTCCATTGATCTACTTGAAATACCCTTCTGCTGAAAGAAAGAAGAGAGTAGAGGAAGTATTGGAACAAATGCAGATCATGCACAGAAAAGATCACTTCCCTCAGCAGCTTTCCGGAGGTCAGCAGCAAAGGGTAGCGGTAGCCAGAGCTGTAGTAGCTAAGCCGAACCTTATCCTTGCGGATGAGCCTACTGGTAACTTGGATTCAACGAATGGTCAGGAAGTAATGACACTTTTGAGCGACTTGAATGCCAATGGAACTACTGTAGTGATGGTGACTCACTCTGCAACAGACGCTGAATATGCGCACAGAGTAATTAACTTATTTGATGGTCAGATTGTATCTGAGAACATCAATTCAAAGGAAAACTCATTAGTCTAAATTAATGTGAAATATGGCCCAGATAATGGGCCATATTTTTCTAGGTATCTCTGATACCCTGACAGGATATTGTCTAAAGGATAGAAAACTCAGGCGATTCGCCACCATCGAATCTGTGAAAGCAGAAGAAAGACATTAAACACAAAAACCATGAAAAAGCTTTATATCACCCTTCTGGCAGCCTTATTTGTAGGGACTGGCTTGCAGGCACAACGGGTGCTTACGCTTGAAGAGTGCATCGACATTGCACTCGATAATAACATTAGTATTAAGCAGGCTCGCAACAACTCGATTAGTGCCAAAGCTGGTTTAACTCAGAGTAGGTTCAATTTCCTTCCATCGCTGAGTGCCGGAGCAAGTCATAATTGGAATGAAGGACTACAGTTTGACCAAACAGTTGGTGATTTGGTGAATACTACTACGTTGAGTGGAGGAGGATCTATTAATGCCAACATTACCATTTTTAATGGATTCCAGAACATCCTGACGATGGGACAGCGAAAACTTCAGTATGAAGCTTCCTTACAAACTATCGAAAGCAATATTCAAGCCACTGAAGCTACAATCATTGCTTCATTCTTAAATGTAATCCAGACCAAAGAACAAATTAGAATAGCCGAACAAACACTTGACTTATTGAATCAACAACTGTCAAGACAGGAGCGTATTGAGGCTGCAGGTACCGGAAGCATGGAACAAGTTTACAATTTCAGGTCTCAGGTGGCACAGCAGAAGCTGACAATCGTGACGTTTCAAAACCAACTGGCGACCGCTAAACTTACTTTGATTCAACTTCTTTTATTGGATGCCACTCAGGATTATGAATTCGCAGGTATTACATCCAATGATTCTGAACTAGAAGAACAACTTGAAGCCTTTGGGTCGGTTTATGATCGAGCATTGGCCTATGCTCCAAGTGTGAAATCAGCAGAGTACAGCCTTGAGGCAGCCAAAAAATCATTGAGATCGGCTCAGTTCGCGTGGATGCCGTCTATTACTGCCAATGCTTCGTGGAGTACTGGATGGTCATCTAACTTCGTTAATGTTTTAGAGAGAGATCCGGTGACTAACTTGCCAACCAGAACCGAAGTTGTGGATTTGGGTGATCAGTTCAAAAGCAACGAAAGAAAAGGAGCGGGTTTAAGCTTGAGTATTCCCTTGTTTACACGATTCCAAAACAGAACATCCGTGCAGCAATCTAAAATTCAGATGTTCAACTCTGAATTGAACCTTGAGCAACAAAAGAACCTCATCACCAATTCTGTTCAACAGGCATATTTGAACTTAGTGAATGCCCAAACCACATATGCAGCAGCAAAGGAGAGCTTGGTGAATTTGAACACTGCCTTTGAATTTGCTAAAACTCGCTATGAGAATGGTACGATTGATTTTGTTACCTACCTGCAAAGCTTGAATAATAAGAATGGCGGAGATCTTCAGTTGATCAGAGCCAAGTATGGAATTATGCTCAGAAAATTGATCCTTGATATTTTCACAGGAGACGAGCTACAACTACCAGGATCTAATTAATTTGATATAGATCGACTTTAGTATCTGCGAAGCAGATCAACACACTGTTTTCCATTAATACAAATTTGTAAGAGGGATCGGGTAAACCGATCTCTCTTTCTTTTTTGGTGTATACATCTATGAAAAACACAGAGTCGTCTTTGAGATAAACCAGCTCATCAGCTACGAAGCTGAAATGTTCTACCCCTGATATTGGCAGTGTTTCTAAATAATTGCCAAACCGATCGAATATCAAAATGCCGTTTTGTTTGTCACTTATGTATAGACGGTTTTGGTAGTCCCTGATATGTTCAAATTGATAACTGCTGTTTTCAAGATTTAGATTAAAAGGGGTTTCAGTGATCAATTCATTTGATGGAAGCTCAATTTTCTTAAGATTCAATTCCTGTGCATCAACTATCCAGAGGTTATTGTCCCAAGCAAGAGTAACAAGCGACAGGAAACTTGCTTGATTATTGGGTACTGAAAATCGTTCCGATTCAGTTAAAAATCTATTCAGATACAAATAGTCCTGAAAATCCTGATAGTAGCAAAATATTCTGAGGCCCTGCCATGCTTCGATCAAAGAGACTTGTCCGTTTTTTGGAGCTGAAAAATGGTAAAGCAGGTTGCCTTCTCGATCGTATTTGTCAATGTCACCATTAGTAAGTCCGATATAAAAGTACCCTTGCCGGTCTTGGGAAACTGTTGAAGGGCTCGCCTCTAATTGTATTGTCTTGACCTTCATCAGATTTTGAGCCGATAAAGGAAAAGTGATCAAAGAAAACAGAGCTATGGCCAGGAATCTAACCTTCAAAAGTCTTGAGAGATAAATTGGTTCCGTCAAAGTCAGCATATGTGTTATAGTTCAACCATTCTCCTAGGTTAATATAACGACTATTCTCACCGACCTCTACATCAATGGGCAAATGTCTGTGTCCAAATATATAGCAATCGTGATGTTCTTCTTTTTCCTTGGTTTTGGCAAAAGTCCATAACCACTCCTCGTCTCCGAGAAACTTTTCCTCGCGCATATTGGCTTGTGCCCTGCTCTTCCTTGACCAATAATTTGCGACAGACATGCCGATATTAGGATGGAGCCAATTGAAGCACCATTGGAGGAAGCGATTTCTGAAAATCTTCTTCAAAAATTTATATGAATGATCACCAGGTCCCAGTCCGTCACCATGACCGATAAAGATTTTAAGATCGTCCAGATAAAGTTGAATGGGATCGTGAAATACCTTGGCCCCTATTTCAGTTTCAAAGTAGTCGTACATCCACATATCATGGTTGCCGGTGAAGACCACAAGATGAATGCCTTGGTCTACCAATTCGGAAAGTTTTCCCAAAAAGCGTGTAAAGCCTTTGGGGATCGTTTTTTTGTACTCGAACCAAAAGTCAAAAAGATCGCCTACTAGAAATATGGCTTCCGCATCGTGTTCGCATTCCGAGAGAAACCGGATAATTCGTTTTTCTCGCTCAAGGCTTGCTTGGGGAGTGGGTACGCCAAGATGAAAATCAGAGGCGAAGTACACTTTTTTACCGACCGGTAAATTAATTTTCATATATGAACTGATTCAATAGGAGCACAAAATAAAAAAATCAGGCGGAATCCGCCTGATTTCAGTTCAATGCTATTGCAGTTTAAGCTTCTGAGCTCCCAGGTTCGTCTGACTTTTTTTCAGTTTGGTCGGGAGTCTCCGAGGAAACGGATGTTTCCGTGTCGTTAACCGCCTCCACTTGAGGTTCCTCTGCCTTTTCTTCTATCTTCTCATCGTCCTTATCTTGCCCATTTTCAGTAAAGGCCTGATATGTTGTTTGTCGATCAAATGGTCTCTTACCAATGAGTTCTTCCAAATCAGATTGGAATATTATCTCTTTCTCCAAAAGCTCTTTGGCCACGATTTCCAATTCTTTCTTCTTGTCAGTCAGCAACTGCTTTGTTCTATCATAAGCACCATCCACAAGCTTTTTCACTTCCTCGTCAATCGTCTTAGCAGTATCTTCAGAATAGGGTTTACTGAAGGCATAGTCGTTCTGCTTGGAGTCATAAAAGGAGATATTACCCACCTTGCTATTCATTCCATAAACTGAAACAATGCTATAAGCCATTTTGGTAATTCTCTCCAAATCGCTTAAGGCACCTGTGGAGATTTTACCAAACATAATCTCTTCTGCAGCTCTTCCACCAAGAGTCATGCACATTTCGTCCATGAGCTGTTCGGTTTGGTAGAGGAATTGTTCTTTGGGTAAGTATTGAGCATACCCTAAGGCAGCCACACCTCTTGGAACAATACTCACTTTCACCAATGGATCAGCATGCTCCAAAAACCAACCGGCCACTGCGTGTCCTGCCTCGTGGTAGGCAACGATTTTCTTCTCTTCAGGAGAGATGATTTTGCTCTTCTTTTCAAGACCTCCAATTACCCTATCAATGGCATTTTGGAAATCTTCCATATCTACGGCCTTCTTATCACGCCTCGCAGCTATCAATGCTGCTTCGTTACAGACATTGGCAATTTCAGCTCCCGCAAATCCGGGTGTCTGAGCTGCCAGTTTTTTGGCATCAATGTCTTTGGCAAGTTTGATAGGGCCTAAGTGTACCTTAAAAATAGCTTCCCGGCCAACGATGTCTGGTTTATCGATACTGATTTGTCTGTCAAATCGACCTGGTCTTAGTAGTGCAGAGTCCAATACATCAGGCCTGTTAGTAGCGGCTAAAATGATGACTCCGGAATCGGTTGCAAAACCATCCATTTCTACAAGGAGAGAGTTCAGTGTATTCTCCCGCTCATCATTTGATCCGGGCATTTGACCTTTTCCTCTCGATCTACCAATCGCATCAATCTCATCAATAAATACAATACAAGGCGCTTTTTCTTTGGCTTGTTTGAACAAGTCTCTTACTCTGGCCGCACCAACCCCAACAAACATTTCAACAAAGTCTGAACCTGAAAGTGAGAAGAATGGTACAGCGGCTTCACCGGCTACGGCTTTAGCCAATAAGGTCTTACCCGTACCAGGAGCACCCACAAGCAATGCTCCTTTTGGAATCTTTCCTCCAAGTTTCGTGAACTTGGATGGGTTCTTCAGAAACTCAACAATCTCCTGAACCTCTTCCTTGGCTTCATCCAAACCTGCAACATTGTCGAAGGTAATCTTGACCTTATTTTCTGCGTCAAACAAAGCCGCGCGTGATTTTCCAATATTAAAGATTTGTCCACCCGGTCCTGCGTTGCCTGTCATTCTGCGCATCATCAACCAGAAAAACAAAACGATCAATATAAGCAAGCCCCATGTGCTAAAGAAATCCATGATTGTAGGGCGCGTATCATATTCGGGTTCGATTCGCGCATCCTGATCAACTTTTTCAGCTATATTATCATAAAGCTTCATAAAGCGATCTTCAGGAATTTTCTGAATCACATAATCAGGCCCTGTACCCAAACTGAACGGGCTTCTATTGTCAAGTTCGGTTTTGTATTTGGCGTTTTGTTTCGCCTCAGGTTTGAGGTAAACTTCAACGTAATTCTTGTCTTGTATTACTACGATCCGGTCAACATCATTGCTCAACACCATATTCTCGAATCGCTTCATGAGAATAGGTATCCCCGATCCTGAGTTTGAGAACATTGAGATAGCGAAAACAATAATAATGAGTGAAATAAACACCCATACCTGATTGTTTTTTCTGCCATTGGGTTTCCCTAATATGTTCTTCTTTCTTGGACTATCTGGCATCTACTTTCGTATTTAAATTCTAAATCTCTCTATTAACGCTTAAGGTGAAATAATGTTAGCTTAAACAGCTTCACTCAATGAGGTAGTTTTGGCATCGCCCCAAAGATCTTCCAGGGCATAGAATTCGCGTTTGTCTTGTTTGAAGATATGGGCAACAGCACTCACGTAATCCATCAATATCCATTCGCGATTGGTATAACCTTCCTTTCTCCAGGGTAACTCGTCCAAACCTTCTTTCACTTCTTTTTCGACAGATTCCGAGATTGCTTGAATTTGAGTATCCGAACTGCCTGAACAAATCACAAAATAATCACTGACTGCTCCTTTCACTTCTCGAAGGTCCATAACAACTATGTCTGAACCTTTTTTTTCCTCCATCCCCTTAATAATCAGTCTACTCAGATCTTCAGATGTCATTCAATACTTTATTCTGGAAATTGTATTTCTTTGTGCGTAAAACTACGAAAATTCATTGTACAAAATTCTTGCTAAACCATTATTTCTAGGCAAACAGGTCTTTTATATGCCAAGTTGTCACTCTACTAATGACACAGCGATTGGTATACTAGACAAGCCTGACATTATAGAAGGGTGCTTGGTAATCACCGATAATCAGACTTCAGGCAAGGGACAAAGAGGCAATAGATGGAACTCTGAACCAGGGAAAAACCTCACATTCACACTAGTGATCAGACCCAGGTTTTTGGAAATAAGGCATCAGTTTATGCTAAATATTATCATTTCCCTGGCCATTACTGATCTTTTGCACGAATTGATTCCTCAAGAAAACGTCAAAGTAAAATGGCCGAATGATGTTTATGTAAATGATCAAAAAATCGCAGGGATTTTGATTGAAAACACACTCAATCCACCTTTCATTGAAAACTCTGTAGTTGGAATTGGACTGAACGTGAATCAAATGAATATGGAAGTTGGTAACGCAATTTCACTGGCTAATTTACTCAACAAAGAATCCGATCTCATAGAGATACTCGAAAGGCTGGTGTTGGCAATTGAAACCCGCTACCTCGAGCTTAAAGCGACCAAAAGGTACGAACTCAAGGAGGAATATGTCTCACGACTATTGGGACTTAATCAAACAAGAAGTTTCTATGCTGAACATCCCTTTAAGGGTATTATTATAGGAATCTCAGAGACCGGAAAGCTCCAGGTAAATGTTGGGCATAATACAGAAGAGTTTGATATCAAGGAAATTCAGTTTTTATAATCGAGCAGGGTTGTCCTTTGGGTAACTAAATTGTACCTTTGCACCCTGTAAAAGAAGACTATGTTGGAAACAGGATTATCGCACAAAGTAAAAGATATCTCACTAGCAGCGTGGGGTAGAAAAGAAATTGAGTTGGCCGAGGCGGAGATGCCAGGTTTGATGTCTTTAAGGGAGGAATATGGTCCTTCAAAGATTCTGAAAGGAGCCAGAATTGCTGGTTGCCTACATATGACTATACAGACTGCTGTATTGATTGAGACGTTGATCGAACTTGGGGCCGAGGTTTCATGGTCGTCTTGCAATATTTTCTCTACGCAAGATCATGCAGCGGCTGCTATAGCGAAGGCTGGTATTCCAGTTTATGCCTGGAAGGGAATGAACGAGGAAGAATTTGATTGGTGTATCGAACAAACGTTGTTTGCCTTTGAAGATGGGAAGCCATTGAATATGATTTTGGACGATGGTGGTGATTTGACCAACATGGTTTTAGACAAATACCCAGAGTTGGTTCCAGGGATCAAAGGTCTTTCTGAGGAAACTACTACGGGAGTTCACCGATTGTATGAGCGAATGAAAAATGGTACGTTGCCAATGCCAGCCATTAACGTAAATGATTCTGTGACCAAGTCGAAGTTTGATAACAAGTACGGCTGCAAAGAATCCCTTGTAGATGCTATCAGAAGAGCAACTGATGTGATGTTAGCAGGTAAAGTGGCCGTGGTGGCAGGGTATGGTGATGTTGGCAAAGGTTCTGCAGCTTCGTTGCAAGGGGCAGGTGTTCGGGTTATTGTGACGGAGATCGACCCGATATGCGCACTTCAGGCAGCCATGGATGGTTTTGAAGTTCAGAAAATGGACAATGCCATTCCTAGAGCCAACATTGTGGTCACAGCTACCGGTAACTTCAATATCATTCAACAGAAACATTTTGAAGCGATGAATGATAAAACCATCGTTTGCAATATTGGTCATTTTGACAACGAGATCGATATGGCATGGTTGAATGATACTCATGGAGAAAACAAAGTAGAAATCAAGCCGCAGGTAGATCTTTACAATGTTAATGGAAATGATATCATCGTTTTAGCAGAAGGAAGATTGGTAAATCTTGGTTGTGCAACTGGTCACCCGTCATTTGTAATGTCCAATTCATTCACCAACCAGACATTGGCTCAAATTGAACTTTGGACAAACTCAGAGGCGTACGAAAATGCGGTATATACTCTTCCAAAACATTTGGATGAGAAAGTAGCGAAACTGCATCTTGCAAAAATCGGTGTGGAGCTTGAAGAGCTTACTCAAGAACAGGCCGAGTATATTGGTGTGACAGTTGAAGGTCCTTACAAACCGGAACATTATAGGTATTAAGAAATAATCAGCGATGGAAAGGCCTCAATCATCATTGAGGCTTTTTTAATTTATAAGGAAATGTGAAATACTTTCCGGATTTTTGTCATCTAATTGTTACCCATGGGTAAACTAAGCCACAAAATAAAAAGGTATAGAACGCTTATTTCTGACTTCAAGAATTGGCCCCAATTCATGTTTTTCAAATCTGGTAAATCGGAGTCTTTCCGATTCAAAATGAGGAATGGATTTGAAATCGATGTGCGAAGAAAAATGCTCCCTCCTTTTAAGGAGAGTTTTTTTGATGGTGTTTACTTGCAAGGATTCCCAGAGGAAGCAGAAATAGGTGAGGAACCAGTGATTGTGGATGTTGGAGCCAATGTTGGATTCTTTTCTCTTTATATGTTTTCGCAATTTCCCAAAGCGAGAATTTATGGTTTCGAACCGATGCCCTTCAATTATCGACAGCTTAAGGAGTACGAAGACACCTATTCAAACTATCAATGGAAGAACTTCAATCAGGGATTGGCTGAAAATGACCATGGACTTACTCTTTATTCAAGCACAATTGAAGGGTTTTCGACTATGGCCGGTGTATTTGCTTCGGATGGAAGAGCGGAAAAAATTGAGGTCGACACCTGTACGTTGCAACAATTAATGGAAAACGAATCTTTAGATTCTATTGATCTGTTAAAACTGGATTGTGAAGGGTCGGAATATGCGATTCTATATTCTCTATCTGACGAACAACTTTCAAGGATCAACTTCTTTAGTATTGAAACACACAAAGGAGAAGGGGAAAGAAATGATCATGTTTCTTTGGTGAATTACCTGAAGAAGAAAGGATTGATGCTTAAGGAAGAGAACCACAATGGTGATTATGGCTATATATGGGCCTGGAAGCCCTAATTTCTATAAACCAGGTGATAGTCGGCAAACTTTGAGTAGTCTTCCTGTTCTGCATTCAGGCACGCAATTATAAATTTTAGGAATTGTGACTCGCTTGAGAAGTCGTAGATCTTTCCGGTCCATAGACTTTCAAAACCTTCGAGATCGCTCATATTTTCTTCCCTTACCAGTGCCAAAGTAGGACCGGTCATGTCATTGATTTGTTGTGGTGTCTGGTCCCGGTTTGCGAATCGTTGAGCATAAATTGGGATGTTGTGTATCAAAGTCGCTTGGATCTGAATTGGAATGTCCTTTGGAATTTGATGTTCTTCATTGATTACCCGACCAATTTCATCATAAGGTCTGAATTTTTCCATTCTTGGCAAGTAAGCCCCAAATACGAGTAGAACTCCTAACAAGGCCCAGAAGGGTGCGGCTACCAATAAATTGGAAGAGTCAATTTCTTTTCGTTTTGCCACAAAATAGATCAAGACGGCCAGTGCTAAGACGGGAACAAGAAAGAATAGAAAGTGCATTCTCAATGCAACAACGGCATAAACCGTAGCGGCCATAGACAGGACAGCAGGCAATATAAATGTTGTTTTCCAGAGACTCTTCGAAAAAACACCTTGAGGCTTATATTCTAATAGGAGCGGAACAATCATTAGAAGCATCGCAGGATGGGCCTGGAGCATGTAGGGGGGGAGTTTACCTTTTGCTATGGTGAAGATGACAAGCATCACTACAAACCAACTGAACACAAATGAAATGTTTTTTAATGCCCGCCATTCTCTAATATGTTTAATCAATGCATAGAAAAAGGCCAACGAATAAGGAGCAATACTCCAGGAAATCACCTCGAAGTAAAAGAAAGGTTTCATCCCGTTGGTCTTGCGGGTCAATGCCCTTTCAAAGGTTTCCCTTCGATAGATAGCCCAGAAATCCTGGCCGTCCTTCAGGTACATGAAGATCACCCAGCTCAGTCCCATTACCAGGACCAAAGGAATGCCAATGTACAATTTCAGTAGTTTGACTTTAGACCAGATTTTGGACCAATTGAGTCTTGTATCCCATAAAACAAAGACCCCCAGAATACCTCCAATGACGATGATATAGGGATATCCCTTGGTCAAAACAGTAAGTCCCAGAGCAATGTAAAACAGGAGTATGTATCTAAATTTTTCATCTTGATACCCTTTGATGAACCAATACATGGTGAGAGTAAAGAAGAAAGTGAGAGGCATTTCCGGAGAGGCAAATTGCTTCAAAGCGAGCATTTGAAGGCTTAGGGCCATCATCACCATCGCATAGATACCACCTTGGTTCCCGTAGAGTCTTCTACCTAAAAGGTAAGTCAGCCAAATGCTCCCGATTCCCATCAGCACTATAGGAAGTCGTATACCAAATTCATTGTAACCAAATATTGAAGAGGAGCCGGCAATTATCCAGTAGGTTAGAGGAGGCTTATTATACCGGGGCTCGTAGTTATAGAAGAACTCCAGGAAGTTGCCGGACTCAAACATCTCACGGACCGCTTCTGCATAAAAGCTCTCGTTCGGAGTCCAAATATCGTTCACATGAAAATTGAACAAATAAAATGCCGAGATGATAATCATCAAGAATGTGACCTGTTTTTTGTGAGGAGCACTCAACGTAAAATAGCTCAGCATCTGATTCATTGATCAATATCTTTACCTGAATGAAGTGCTCTTAAATGAGCATATTTCTGGAATGTGGTGCGACTGCTCACGCGGCATATAACATATCCGTAGAATCCGTCAAGTATTCCAAGTCGAAGGAAATAATCCTGAACAAACCTGAATGCACTGCTAAACCACATTTTGAACAAAGAAGCTCTTCTTCCTTGCTCGAACATGGCCTTTGCTGCAATCTTGGCATATTTTGCCGATCTCATAGTATGTTCTTCGCGGGTATAATAGGAATAATGAAGCAAGTCGCCCTTAATTTTAATTGCCTTTTTATTACCTCCTAGTTCAACACTGTCATGGGGGTTTGTGCCTCCCCATTTGCCTATTCTCCTATCCCATAGTCGGGTTTTTGTATCCGGATACCATCCGGAGTGCTTAATCCATTGTCCACAAAAGTTTGTGAAACGGTTGAATCGATAAGCCGGTCCCGTCCAGTTCGATTTAATCACTTCAATGGATTGCCTAAGTTGATCAGAAACGGCCTCATCAGCATCCAACGACAACACAATATCACTTGATGCCTGCTTCATTGCAAAGTTCTTCTGTTCAATATGGCCGGCAAAAGTATTCTCGATAAAGCGAACATCATGTTCGAGGCAGATCTCCTTGGTACGGTCTGTTGAGTACGAATCAACAACTATAATTTCATCACAAAGCTCCTTGAGTGAAACAATGCATCGGCCAATGTTTTTTTCTTCATTAAAGGTGATTATAACTCCAGAAATTAGAACTGATTTCCCCATGCGATGAAATTGCATGCAAAGTTAGCATTTTGTACCAATTGGACGGGTTGATGACTATATTTGAGTCGATATGATACTGGTTGAAAATGCGGTAATAAGTGATGATATCAAAGACAAGGCCTTTGTCTGTGATTTGGAAAAATGCAAAGGGGCGTGTTGCGTAGAAGGTGACCTTGGAGCACCACTGGAGGAATCAGAGCTGAAGGAGTTGGAAGAAGCCTATGCCGCGGTTAAGCCATACCTATCGAAAGAGGGAATTCAAGCCATTGAAAAAGAAGGGCTGTTTCTGAAAGATTTCGAAGGTGATTATTCCACCACCACAATTGGAGGCAAGGAATGTGCCTTCGCAATCTATGATGAACAGAAAATACTGAAATGCGGAATTGAGCAGGCCTACTTCGATGGAAAGACCAGTTTTAGAAAACCTATATCATGTCATCTCTATCCCATTCGAATCACAAAATATGACCATTACGAAGCCTTGAACTATGAGCGATGGTCGATTTGCTCTGCAGCTTGCGATCTTGGGGAAAAACTCGGTGTCCCTATCTATAAATTCCTTAAAGAAGCCCTAATAAGAAAGTATGGAGAAACATGGTATCAAGAGCTTTGTGATGATATTGAAGGGAACTCCTAGTCTACTGCAATTCTCCTAAAGTCGATTAAATACCCTTGTTTTTCTATTTCATTTAATAGAGTGACCAATTCTTGATAACATCAGGAAAATTGGTCAATATGAAAAACTCTATATTAACAACTCTACTGCTTTTCTGTGTTGGGTTAAGTGCTCAAGATCGACCAGCGATTGAATCCGCACTAAAAACTTTTGATGACGCATCTGACGTTTCAGGAATGCAACTGGCTGTTGCCGAAATGAAAGCAATAAGTGATAAGGACAATAATGATTGGTATTCTGCCTATTGGACTGCCTTCTTTTACTCCCAAACAGGTAGGTTGACGGATAATTCCAAAACCTACTACGATTCGGCTCAACTATATTTTGATCGGGCCAAAGCTTCGAATAGTCAACCAACGGGCGTTGAGTCTTCGGATTTCCACGCCTTACAGTCTCTTATTTATGGTTTGCAGGCATCAGAATACTGGCAGGCCAGAGATAGAACCAATGGCTTAAAATTCGATGGAATGTCGAATCAAGAACTCAATTTGGCATTGAAGGCCAACTCTAAAAATCCCAGGGTGCATCTCCTGTCGGCTACAGGATTGATTGCAGAGGGCCAACGGGTCAAAAACAATGCCTGGATATTGGCCGGACGAGACATCTTGCAAAAGGCAAAATCGCTTTATGAATCTCAGAAGCCAGTTTCGAGTATAGCGCCAAATTGGGGAAGCGGTTGGGTCAATTTTTGGCTAAGCAGGGCTAAAGTAGACTAAGAATGAGGGCTTTAATTATATGCATTTTACTAGGACTTGGTTCCTCTGTGATTGGACAAACAAAAGGGTCAATTCCCAGTCGCTTTAACGAAAAGGATTTTAGTGAGCATTTCGTTTATGTCTGGAATTATGGAGAGACTACCTCTGAAGAAATAACAGAGGCCAAAGTATTTGCCGAAGAAGTCTATATGAAACTTGAGAAGGTTGTCGGTGAAGCTAACATGCCCCAGGAACAACTCATCATTACATTTGGGGGCGAAGGTGTCGATAGAACTCGGGGAAGGAAGAGGACTCCGCATGTCGATAACTCAGGCAGAATACACCTATACCGATTTGATCAGGGAGGTTATCTTAGTGTTCTTCCACACGAAATGGTACATGCCATTCGAATCAACGAGATTCCAATCTGGAATGGCTTTTTCGAAGAAGGATTCGCTTCAGCAATTGCTTATCAACTATATCCGCAGATGGGAGGGTTTCCCAGGTTTAGCCATTCACTCGCTTTGATCGCTGGGTACTGGCTGACTTCTGGCCGTGGAATTCCCCTTGAAACAATAAGGAAACAACATAGTCGCCTCAACCTTAAATGCCAACTCCAGACCTACGTAACCCGAGAGGACTTTTTCAACTATTTGGCCGGTCAAGGGGGTGTTACCAAACTAGTAGATTTCGCTTATTCAAGAGATGTGGGATCACTCGAAGGCTATAAACGAGTCTGGAACAAACCATTCTCAGAATTGGCATCTGATTGGGAAAAAGATTTAAAAAGGCGTTTCGAGGCGCTTTCAAATACAGAGGTACAGATTGAGAATTACTTTGAAACTACTTCTGCTCGATACATTCCTGTTTGTGAACAAACAGATTATTAATTAAAACAACACAACTATGGTCAAAAACTATTTAAAAATCGCGTGGAGGAATCTCTTGAAATACCCAAGTCATTCCTTAATCAATATCGTAGGGCTCGCTGTCGGCATGGCTTGTTTTTTATTGATCCTCTTTTATGTAAAAGATGAGTCGTCTTACGATAAGTTTCATAGAGATTATGAACAGATCTATCGTGTCACTGAAGTAAATTATTCAGATGGTGGTGAGACGATGTTAGCAAATGCATTTAGCGCCATTGGGCCAGCACTGGATCAGGATTTTCCGGAGATCGATGATTTTGTGAGAATTACCTTTGAAGAATATTCAGTGGCGAATGGCCCGGAAAGGACATATCAGGAGAGCCGTTTTGCTTATGCTGATTCTACATTTTGGGATGTTTTGGACTTTAAGCTCTTAGAGGGAGACCCTAAGAAAGCATTGGCAGGTCCTTTCTCATTAGTAATTACTGAATCAATGGCGACCAAATATTTTGGAGAAGAAGATGCCATGGGTAAGGTACTGAGAGTGGACGACCGTTTCAATTATCAAGTGACTGGAATTGTACAGGACATTCCTCGAAATTCTCATTTGCAATTTGACTTTCTGGCTTCCTTTATTAGTCTAAGGCAGATCGAAGGAGGGTGGATGTTCAATAACTGGTATTGGCCTCCTATGTATACCTATGCCAAAATTCCTCCTTCAATGGACGTGAAGGGCATAGAAGCAAAATTCCCCGGTATGATTAGCAAATATCTCGGAGAACTTGTGGCCGAGCAACGGGGATATAAACTTCAATCCCTTGCAGATATTCATACCACTTCAAACTATTCTAATGAATTGGGTAAGACTACCAACAAGACATATCTCTATGTGCTAACTACCACCGCATTTCTGATTTTGGCGATAGCCTGTGTTAACTTCATGAATTTGTCTCTGGCACGATCAATTGGAAGATCCGGAGAGGTGGGAGTACGAAAAGTGTTTGGTGCCGTTCGGGACCAAATCATTATCCAATATTTGAGCGAATCCATCCTGGTTACAGTGATGTCTGCTGTACTTGGGTTTGGGTTATTTGTTCTCGCAATCCCTGCGTTCAATAATCTATCGGAGAAAGCATTGACTTTACAACCGACAGACATTCCCATGGTACTTGGCGGTTTGTTGGTCTTGGCCATTATCGTGGGCGTGCTGTCGGGTATTTACCCTGCGCTCTTTCTTTCGGGGTTTTCGCCTGCGGCTATCCTAAAAGGAAAGGTTGCGAAGCAGAGTAAATTTGCAAATCTATTCAAGAAGAGCCTAATCACTTTTCAATTTGTGATTTCAGCAGCTCTCATTATGGCTACGTTCATTATCTATTTTCAGTTGCAGTATATGCGTAATAAGGCGCTTGGTTTTGATAAGGAGCAAACGGTTGTATTGCATGTTCGATCATATACCGATCAAGTAAAGATTAAGACTTTAAAGGATAGAATAAATCAAATTCCAGAGGTAGTTGGAGCAACGGTTTCTGCACGTGTCCCAGGCCATCGAAATTTATATGATTACAATGTGCTGCCAGATGGTGAATCGGTTGAGAACAATATGGTTTTTATGAGGCTTGAAACGGATCTGGATTTTGCCGGATTATATAATTTTGAGATCAAGGATGGTCGGGTTTTTGACAATCGTTTGGCCACAGATTCATTGGCTTATTTGTTAAATGAGACTGCAGCAGCCAAGCTTGGTTGGACAGGCGATGCGCTAAACAAAAAGCTGAACTTGGGAAGTTTGAATCGAGATGGAACGTTCAGAACGATCCATTCAGGAACAGTGATTGGAGTAGTAAAGGATTTCAATTTTGTCTCGCTTCACAACGAAGTCGATCCGGTAGTCATTAGTATCATACCCAAAAGTCAACCCTATATGCAATCACTGCTTTCTGTGAAACTTCGACCTGGGAACCTGATGACTATCATGGACAAACTTGAGGCAGAGTGGGAGCAATTTGCACCGGCACCGTTTGAGTACTTCTTTCTGGACGATACAGTGGATAAAATGTACAAGGCTGAAAAGCAGTTAGGCAAAGTGTTCCTGACATTCTCTTCGATAAGCATAATACTTGCGTGTTTGGGGCTTTTTGCCATGACTACTTTGTTGGCAACACAGCTTAAAAAGGAAATTGGAATCAGGAAGGTATTGGGGGCTACTGTAGCCAGCATTGTTTTGCTGATGTCCAAAGGTTACATGCAGCTCATCGCATTATCATTTGTGATCGCTTGTTTTATCACCTACATTGTTATGGAGAAGTGGCTGGAAAATTTCGCTTATCAAATCCGTATGGAAGTTTGGTATTTCTTGTCAGCGGGGGTGTTATTGGCTGTAATCGCTTTTATTACTATGAGTTTCAAGTCATTCAAAGCTGCTCATGGAAACCCTGTTGAGGCGTTAAGGTATGAATGAAGATTAATTGGAAGATTATAGCGGTGCACCTGTTATTCTGGGTGCTGTACATAGTTATCTGGGGGGTGCGCGATATGGCGTACGCCCCAACCTTTCTTGATACCCTGGATTCAAATCTAATCGGCAGTGGCTTTTATGCCATTGGTGTTTATGTGAACTTGTATGTCCTGGTTCCACATCTTTTGATGAAAAGAAGAAAATGGAGTTATGTGGCAGCAGTAGTTCCTCTTGTTTTGATTATTGCTGTCGCTACCGCACAGGCTTTCCATTATTACTATAAGAGTGTGCATTTAGGGACCAGTAACTTTTTTGGTTCTGTACAGGGAGTAGCCAATACAGGAGGAGATTTTTTAGTGGTCTATGGACTCGCTACCTGTCTTTATTTTATCAACGAATGGTATATCAAGGAAAGAAGGGTCAGAGAACTTGAAACAACAAACCTTCAATCTGAGCTGGACTTGCTCAAGAGTCAGGTGAATCCTCACTTTCTTTTTAATGCGCTGAATAGTGTTCATGTATTAATTAGAAAAGACCCAAAGAAGGCACAAAAAACACTTGAAAAGTTCTCAGAGTTACTTAGTCATCAGATATATGAGGTCAAAAAGGAAACGGTTCCTTTGACAGAGGAAATTGATAACCTGAACAACTTCATTGAGATCCAGAAACTCCGACAGGACGATCATGTAAAAATAGATTGGAAAACGAAAGGCAATCTGAATGGTCTTCATATTGCTCCGATGCTCTTCTTAAATTTTGTTGAAAATGCATTTAAACATGCCTCTTCAAATAGCGATAAAGTGGATATTCAGATAGGAGTGAGTGTTGAGGGGTCACTATTGGAATTCATTTGCTTAAATTCAATCAATGGTAGGCAGGTCAATGGAGAAAGGCCCGGAGTAGGGATGGCCAATGCGCGCAGGAGATTGGAGATCTTATACCCTGAAACGCACCAACTTGAGGTAGGAAATACAGAAAATCAATTTGCAGTTAAACTTACCCTGAATCTTGAAGATTAGCTGTATCATATTGGATGATGAGCCATTGGCAAGAGAAGGGCTAAAAGACTATATCGCGGATATCGCATTTCTGGAATTGGTAGGGGAGTTTAAGAGCGCATTAGAGGCGAATAACTACTTAAAGGATAATCAAATAGATTTAATGTTTACTGATATCAATATGCCAAAGATGTCAGGGCTGCAGTTTGTCAAGAACCTTGAAAGTCCACCCATCGTGATTTTCACTACTGCCTATCGCGAATTTGCAGCCGATAGTTATGAATTAAACGGGTTTGACTACCTGGTAAAACCAATTTCCTTTGATCGTTTCCTCAAATCTGTCAACCGTGTTTTTGAAAAGCTGAATACCGAAAAACCTTCTTCAGCGGATCATTTCTTCGTGAAAGTGGATGGCGTAATTACCAAAGTGTCCTTTGACGAGGTGTTGTTCATTGAGGGCATGAAAGACTACATCAAAATCCATAGGACTAATGGCGTAAAGCTTATTACGCTGATTAGTTTAAAGCAAATCCAGAGTCAGCTACCATCCACTGAATTTATTAGGGTTCACAGGTCCTTTATTATTTCTAAGAATTGTGTTGATAGCATTGAGGGCAACATCATTCATATGGGAGAATCACAGGTTCCCATTGCTCCCAATATGCGAAATGAAGTCATGGAAGAGATATTAGGAGATAAGCTTTGGAAGCGGGGATAATCTAGGTTTTATCGAAGAAATCCGAAAAGAAGAGAAGCTGATACTTGATCGAGTTTTTCCAATAATCCCAGGTATGTCCTCCCGGACGCTCGGCATAATCATGGGGAATATTCATCGCCAGCATTTTATCGTGAAGCCTTTTATTACCGCCATAGAAAAAGTCATCAACACCACATTCAAAAATCAACTTCAATTTAGTTTGCCTCCCATCAAGTAAATGAAGCATGTTGATTACCGTATTCTTCTCCCAGTTCTCCGGATTTTCGTTGTATTCTCCTAATCTCTTTTTCATGTCCCAATTATTGGGAAATGGCCGGATATCAACTCCGCCACTTTGACTGCCCGCTGCTCCCCAAACGTCCTGATGTTTGAACGCCAGGTAAAAAGCACCATGTCCACCCATACTTAGTCCGGTGATTGCCCGACCTTCCGGGGCTTCAATAGTCTTGTACATTTTGTCCACCACTTCAATCAATTCTTTAGAAACATAAGTCTCATACTTCATTGATTCATCAATGGGGCTGTCCCAATACCAACTCGTATATCCACCATCCGGACAAACAAAGATGATCTCCATTTCATCAGCGTACTCGGTAAGCTCGGGTGTCCATTTCAACCATGATTTGTAGTTTCCAGTGGCACCATGAAGAAGGTAAACTACCGGAAGGTTTTTGCTTCCATCATAGCTTTCCGGGATGATGATCACGTTTTTGATGTTCTTGTTCATGGATTTGCTATGTACGGTCAACGTGTCAACATCGGCAGCATTGGCCAAAAAACAACTGAAAAGCAGGAGGGAAGTAAATAACTTTTTCATTGAGAGAAGATAGCATAAAAAAGGCCCATCCGTAAATTTTGGAATGGGCTTTTCAGGTTTAGTAGTTTTAGTTATTTCTTAAAGATCGGAAAAATCAAAGTCATCTAAAAATGCCGTAGTGAAATTCCCTGATTTGAAACCTTCGTCATCCATCAGTTTAATGTGAAACGGAATCGTAGTTTTAATTCCTTCGATCACAAATTCCTGAAGTGCTCTTTTCATCCTTACCATTACTTCTTCCCTTGTTTGCCCACTAACAATCAGCTTGGCAATCATAGAGTCATAGTTGGGAGGGATTGTGTAGCCTGCATACACATGACTATCTACCCGAATACCTCTTCCTCCTGGAAGGTGAAGGTTCGTGATTTTGCCTGGGCTTGGACGGAAGTTATTTCGGGGATCTTCTGCATTGATCCTACATTCCATGGCAAACAACTTGGGATAATAATTAATTCCCGAAACCGGTTCCCCTGCTGCGACTTTAATTTGCTCTTTGATAAGGTCAAAATCGGTAACTTCTTCTGTGATGGGGTGTTCCACCTGGATTCTGGTGTTCATTTCCATAAAGTAGAAATCACCATGCTTATCCAAAAGGAATTCCACAGTTCCGGCTCCCTCATAGTTAATGGCTTCTGCTGCAAGTACTGCCGCATTTCCCATTCTTTCTCTTAGCTCATCCGTCATAGCCGGAGAAGGAGTTTCCTCCACCAACTTTTGATGTCGTCTTTGTATCGAGCAATCCCTCTCAGATAGGTGGCATGCTTTACCATTGCTATCACCAACAATCTGAACTTCTACATGCCTAGGCTCTTCAATGAATTTTTCAAGGTACATCCCATCATTTCCGAAGGCTGCGGCTGATTCCTGACGTGCACTATCCCATGCGGCTTGAAATTCGCTGTCTTCTTTGATGATTCTCATTCCGCGTCCGCCACCACCGGCTGTGGCTTTAAGAATTACGGGATATTTCATCTCGTTGGCCAGTTTGATGCCTTCTTCAACGGACTCTAACAAGCCATCGGAACCAGGAATTGTAGGTACACCAGCTTTTTTCATGGTATCCTTAGCCGTAGACTTGTCACCCATTTTATCGATCATCTCGGCACTGGCTCCGATAAATTTGATTCCGTATTCATCACAAACTCTTGAAAACTCTGCGTTTTCAGACAAAAAGCCGTACCCCGGGTGAATTGCATCCGCATTGGTGATTTCCGCGGCTGAAATAATGTGCGGAATCTTCAAATAGGACTCTGTGCTTGGGGCCGGTCCGATATTCACCGCTTCATCTGCGAAACGCACATGAAGGCTATCTTTATCGGCAGTGGAGTATACGGCTACCGTCTTAATACCCATTTCCTTACACGTGCGAATTACACGTAGCGCAATTTCTCCTCTATTGGCTATTAATATCTTTTTAAACATGATTATTCAGTTTAAGTCTGAATGGTTATTTATGAAGGGTCAACCAAAAACAATGGCTGATCATATTCAACAGGAGAGGAGTTCTCCACCAACACTTTCACGATTGTACCTGAAACTTCAGACTCAATTTCATTGAATAATTTCATTGCCTCCACAATGCAGACTTTCTGCCCTGCTGTTACTGTATCTCCGACATTTATAAAAGATGGATCATCAGGGCTTGGTGATCGATAAAACGTGCCGATCATTGGAGATTTAATCTCAACATATTTGCTTGTATCCTCTGCAGTGGGTGTTGCAGATTCGGCTGGAGCAGGAGCAGCTGCCGGAGCAGGTGCGGCAGGAGCAGGAGTGGGAGCAGCGGCAACAACAGGTGCAGCTACTACAGTTCCCTCAGCGTCACGCTTTACATTGATTTTAAATGCTTCTGTTTCAATATTGACTTCAGCCAAACCTGATTTGGCAATGAAATCGATCATGTTCTTTATTTCCTTCGGATTCATAGTTAAGCTTATTTTACTCTTTCTCCGTAAGAGCTTGTTCTTGTATCAACCTTAATACGGTCGTTTTGGTTAATAAAAAGTGGTACTTGGATTTCTGCACCGGTTTCTAACGTGGCCGGTTTGGTGGCATTCGTGGCTGTGTCACCTTTTATGCCTGGTTCGGTATAAGTTATTTCTAATTCAACATAAGCCGGCAATTCACAGGTCAGGGCGGTTTCGGTCTCGGCATGAAACAGGATATCGACTTCCTGGCCATCTTTCATCAAATGCGGAGCATTGATCAGTGATTCCTGGATAGAAACCTGTTCATAGGTGCTGTTGTCCATAAAGTGATACCCAATATCATCCTTGTATAGGAACTGATGAGGTCGCTTTTCAACTCGGGCTGTTACCACTTTATGGCCGGCAGAGAAGGTGTTATCCACTACTTTCCCCGTGCGGACATTCTTGAGCTTTGTTCTCACAAAAGCAGGCCCTTTTCCCGGCTTCACATGTTGAAACTCTGTGATCATATAAAGGTCATTATTGTATTCGATACAAAGACCATTTTTAAAATCCGCAGTAGTCGCCATAGTTTAAATTTGAACTAATTTACAAATTATGGTTAGAATTAAAATTGCCAAAATTATGCGGGGTCATATGCCCATTTTACCCAAAGTGCACCCCAGGTAAATCCACCTCCAAAAGCCGCTAGAATTAGATTATCTCCCTTTTTTAATTGGTTTTCATAGTTCCATAGGCAAAGTGGGATCGTTCCACTGGTCGTATTGCCATATTTGTGGATATTGAGCATGACTTTTTCATCTCCAATTTCCATTCTTCGGGCAGTAGCATCGATTATCCTCTTGTTTGCCTGATGGGGTACCAGAAAAGCTATGTCATCTCCGGTCAACCCGTTTCTTTCCATCACCTGTGCAGATACATCTGCCATATTAGTGACCGCAAATTTAAAGACTGCTGACCCTTCCTGGTAGACAAAATGCTCCCGTCTATCCACAGTTTCGTGTGATGCTGGTCTTCGACTACCTCCAGCTTTCATGTGCAGGTGTTGAGCCCCGGATCCATCCGAATGCAATTTGGCGTCCATAATCCCAAATTCCTCTTCAGTCGGTTCCAACAACACTGCCCCTCCACCATCACCAAAGATGATACACGTGGTGCGGTCGGTGTAATCAATGATCGAAGACATCTTGTCTGCACCAACAATGACCACCTTCTTGTACTTTCCCGTTTCAATGAATTGAGAACCCGTGGTTAAGGCATAAATAAATCCAGAACAGGCGGCTTGAATATCATAGTTGAAAGCATTAACCGCGCCCACCTCATTGGCGATAAGATTAGCAGTGGCAGGAAATGCCATGTCAGGAGTAGTGGTTGCACAAATCAAGAGATCAATTTCCTCGGCTTTAGTGCCTGTCTTTTCCAGCAAACCCTTAACTGCTCCTATTCCAAGAACTGAGGTCCCCTGATCTTCACCTTTTAGAATTCTTCGTTCCTTAATTCCGGTTCTGGTGGTGATCCACTCGTCAGTGGTATCAACCATTGTCTCGAGTTCTTTATTGGTTAGAACATAGTCTGGAACATACCCGTTTACCCCGGTAATCGCTGCTCTAATTTTGTTCATCAAATAAGTTTTGGAGAGTCTTGTTGAGGATAGGTTTTTCTTTGAAGCTGCCAATATAAGCTAAACAGCTTCAGTTTCATAATTTCTTAACATTGAGAAACTATAGTTTCAACTGCTTATAAACGAATTTTGCTCCAGAGCAGAAGCCCAGGAGCAAAATCATTACAGCCAAGGTTGGAACCTTAGGCTAAAACTTCTTTTTCCATTACCACTTTACCTTTATAGTAAAGTTTGCCTTCATGCCAGTGAGCCCTGTGAGGCAAGTGCATTTCACCAGTTGTAGGACAAACCGCCAGTTGTTTTGCAGTTCCTTTGACATGAGTTCTTCTCTTGTCTCTTCTGGTTTTCGATGTTTTTCTCTTAGGATGCGCCATCTTATTATTGTTTCTTGAGCAAAGCCCGTTTTATCTATTTTTCAAATTTTTCAGAGCCTCCCATCTTGGATCCGACTCTTCATCTTCTTCCTCCGCAATTTCTGATTCTGAGGTGAAAATCAATGTTCCCTCCTCATCAGTGTCTTCCTCATCATACCTTGGATGCAGCTTCTTCATTGGGATTTCAACACCAACGAATTCAAATATTAACGAAGCCACATTGATCGTCTGAGCGTCTCGCGCAATCACAAGTACCTCTTCAGACAACTCCTCCTCAATATCCCCGAACTTAAAGATGATATGCTTTTCAAAGTTCATAGGGTAATCGAAGAGATCCAAACTCCTGTCACATTCCAGCTCCACATGTCCTTCGATTTGGAAAACCATGTCAATCATTGTCTCTGACTTATTCAGAGTGATTTTGGTAGTGAGATTTCCTTTTTTAACAATCTCATTTTCAAAAGCCTCAAACAAATTTTCATCAACCTGCAACTCATAATCGTGTTCACCGATTGATAAGTTGAAAATGTGGATATCAAATGCTCTGAGCGCTTTCACTTTCCCCTCCCAAAATCAGGAGTGCAAAGGTAGAAAAAACTTATTAATACTGAAATAGATGATGAAAAGAAATCCATTGGTAATCAAGCAAAAAAAGAGCCCTCAATCTTTAAGGGCTCTCTGATTAGGTAGATTTTGTCTCAGTTCAATAAGCTTACTTTACCAGAGGCGACATCATACATGGCTCCGACTATTTTGATGGAACCATCATCTTGAAGCTCCTTGATTATTGGGCTTCTGTCCAGCATGTTCTGAATGGTCATCGCCACATTCGTCTCTGCTACCTTATTTGTGAATTCCGGATTGTTGGGATCATTT
Source organism: Cyclobacteriaceae bacterium (assembly GCA_028281285.1). Lineage (GTDB taxonomy): Bacteria > Bacteroidota > Bacteroidia > Cytophagales > Cyclobacteriaceae > Roseivirga. The sequence goes on along the minus strand of JANQKF010000009.1, from coordinate 3,877 downwards.
TCCATTTCCTTCTCGACTGCTTCAACTGCAGGGATGATGTTGGAAAGAAGACCTGTGATATTTCCTAGCTCTACTCTCGCACAAGCACTTTTCACAGCTCCACAACTGGTATGGCCCAAAACCATGATCAACTTCGAACCGGCCACCTTGGTAGCATATTCAATACTTCCCAAAATATCCCCATTCACAAAGTTTCCAGCTACTCGAGCCGAGAAGATATCGCCAATTCCTTGATCAAAAATAGTTTCTACGGGTACTCTTGAATCAATACACGCCAACACGACTCCAAAAGGCCACTGCCCATTGCTGGTATCGGAAATGCTATTACTATTGTCCCGTTCAAGTCCTCCGGCATTAAGGAATCTCTCATTTCCTTTCATCAAGAGATCAAGGGCCATATCTGGTGTGATTTGATCCTGGGCTTCTTTATTTGTAGCGATTGAATTGTTAATTGTAGTCATAGTTCTAAGCTAAAGTTATTTCTTTTTCTTCGGTAAATTCTTCGGCCGGTGGCATATTTTGAATCTCATCCTCATCTACGATCAACTCTCTTAGAGACTCTTCATAGCCGTTGAGTTCCAAATGATCCAAACAGCATATTTTCAGATCAATGTTCTTGTACTTTGCGCTTTCCTTAAAATCGTTAATTATCTCTAGTACGTCATGATCAATCTGCACAGTTCTAGATGCATCAATAAACAGTTCTGTATCGTTTGGAATTTTTGAAAGTACTCTCAGGATTTTACCCTTGTTCAAGAAGGTTACATTTTCTGATAAAACCAATCGTATGTGTTTATGACTTGCATCGTCACTGCGTTTGGCAATATACGGGTTTCGATAGTTATCAAGAAGAACGTGAAATATGGCCACTGCCAGACCAATTGCGATTCCCTGTAGTAAGTCGGTAAATACAATAGCCAAAATTGTCACCACAAAAGGGATAAACTGTTTCCATCCAAGGCTATACATTTGTTTGAATAGCACAGGCTTAGCCAGTTTGAATCCTACCACAAAAAGGATAGCCGCCAAGCTTGAAAGAGGAATCAGATTCAATACGTTAGGAATGAGCATGGCTGATATTAAAATCATAAAACCGTGGATCAATGCAGAGGCCTTAGACTTATTTCCTGACTGAATATTGGCCGAACTTCTCACAATCACTTGAGTCACCGGGAGTCCTCCGATTAAGCCGGAAACCATGTTGCCAATACCCTGAGCACGAAGTTCCCTATTGGTCGGGGTAACTCTTTTCTGAGGGTCTAGTTTGTCAGTTGCCTCAACGCAGAGAAGGGTTTCTAAACTGGCAACCACAGCAATAGTCATCCCGATTACCCATACCTGGCCATTAAAAATCTGGCCAAAGTCAGGTAATGTGAATAATCCAATGAAGCTATTAAAATCTGTTGCAACCGGAATGCTTACCATTTGCTCAGTCCTCAGCGCTAAATCCGGATTTCCCGCAAAACCAATACCCATTAATATCCCTGCGGTAACTGCGACCAAAGGGCCCTGGACAATCTGAAACACTCTGATTTTTTTCATAAAGGGTCTTTCCCAGAGAATAAGGATTGCCAACGAAATGGCAGCTATTATCAAAGCTCCCGGTGTAATGAAATTGAGCATATTGACCAATTCCGAGAAGGTATTTTCTCCATCCGCCTGAACGAACCCAAGGTCTCCTTCATAATCAGCGTCATATCCAAAAGCATGAGGAATCTGCTTGAGAATAATGATGATCCCGATTCCTGAGAGCATTCCCTTGATTACGGATGAAGGGAAGTAATAACCAATGATTCCAGCTTTGGCAATTCCCAGTCCAATTTGGAATAGCCCTCCAATAAAAACTGCCAAAAGGAAGGTTTCGAATGCTCCCAATTCTTGAATCGCAGATAATACAATTACTGCTAACCCGGCTGCCGGGCCACTGACACCGACTTGAGAGCCACTAAATGTGGTGACAACGATACCTCCGACTATCCCGGCAATAATGCCCGAGAACAGTGGGGCGCCTGACGCAAGGGCAATACCTAAACAAAGCGGTATAGCCACCAAAAAAACTACAAGTCCTGCTGGCGCGTCATGTTTTAAATTCTTAAAAAGTTCTGTTTTCATTTCGAGTTAAGCGATTTTATCATACTTAATGAGCTAAGCAGCCCGGCAAGTGATGATGATTTTTTTGGTAAGATTTAGCTAAAGTTCCTTGGCGATTATTACGCCTCAGGTGGTGGAGATACCACCTCTTGTATTTCATCTACTCTCCTCGACAGCAGAAGGATCTCGAATTCTGAATTGGCAGTCAAGGCCGAACGAAGTACCGTTTGAAAGGACGCCAATTTATCTGATTCCTTTTCTTTTTCCTTCGAATCCTGTTCTGAATCGGTGTTCTCAAAATCAACGATTTCAATAATCACATCATGTTCTAAAACACGGTAAAAGCTTTCGAAGGCAAAGAGGCTTAAAAACAACGATAGACAAAGCATCGCCATCCACCTTAACGATCGACTACAAATGCTTGAATTATGAACCATCATTATTTTTGAAAGATTTTCCCCCTACTTAACGCCTAAGGTGCTAGAAAGTTCAAGAATTCGATAAAAATGGTAATTCAGCGGATCAACCGTGTGAATCAACTATGAAATTGAGATTTGCCTGTTTTTAATAATATCCAGTGCCATATAAAAGGCGGCTCTCATACTGGCTTCGTTAGCCATATTTTTACCTGCAATACTATAAGCAGTTCCATGATCAGGTGAAGTGCGCACTATGGGCAAACCAGCCGTGAAGTTTACTCCCTCCTCGAATGCCATCGTTTTGAATGGTATTAAACCCTGGTCATGATACATTGCCAATGTAGCATCAAACTTATTGTGACTTCCATTGCCGAAGAACCCATCGGCCGGATAGGGTCCGAACACTAAATGCCCTTGCTCCTTAAATTGATTAATTACGGGTGCAATTACCTTAGTTTCCTCATCACCCAGGAGACCATCTTCACCCGCGTGAGGATTAAGTCCTAACACAGCAATTCTAGGTTTGCTAATTCCAAAATCTCTTTTGAGCGATTCAATCATCAGTTTGAGCTTACTTGTAATTCTCTCAGATGTCACTGATTCAGCCACGGATTTCAATGGAATGTGCCCCGTAGTAACACCCGTTCTGAGATGTTCGGTACAGAGAAACATTAAACTGTCTTGTGAATCAAAACTCTCTGTCAAAAATTCAGTATGTCCTGGAAAATTGAATTCGTCACTTTGGATGTTGTTTTTATTGATTGGTGCCGTAACGAGTCCATCTATAAAGCCATTTTGCAAATCTTCAACCGCCCTTTTTAAAGCCGCCAGGGCACATCTTCCCCCATCTGTGTTTTCCTCTCCTGGTTTTACTTCAATATGGTCTTCCCAACAGTTGATCACATTGGGTTTCTTGAAATTGAGCCGATCTCCTTTCCTAAACTGATAGAACACGAAGTTCTCTATATCGAGGAGTTTTTTATAGTGCGAGACCACTTTTCCGTGACCATAGATAACTGTGACCACATTTTTCAATGACTTAAGGGCCAGGAGAGTCTTTATAACCACTTCAGGACCGATTCCATTGATGTCGCCAAGCGTGATACCAATAACGATGTTCTCTCTTTGATCGGGTCGGGTTTCCTTCATAGTCTCAACACGATAATTTGTTGGGGAAAATTCAGAATGTGATGGCGCAAATTAATCTTTTTTCCATAAGTTATTGCCATGAGCCACGTCCGACCAAAGAAACATCTTGGTCAACATTTTTTGACAGATTTAAATGTTGCCAGACGGATTGCTGATTCCTTAACCGGGCATCGGGAATACAACGATCTGCTTGAGATAGGACCGGGAACCGGGGTGCT
>JANQKF010000015.1 GCA_028281285.1 Cyclobacteriaceae bacterium | reverse complement strand
AAGTATGGGGCTGAATATCAAAAGATCACGTGTTCTCATTATTGGAGTAACAAGTTTGCTTGCCGGAGCCATTACCGGTTTCTGTGGACCGATTGGTTTTGTGGGGATAGCTGTTCCTCATTTGGCGAGAAGCATTTTTAATACTTCCGATCATCGCGTGCTTATTCCTACTTGTGTGCTTATCGGTGGTATTTTGATGTTGATCTGTGATATCATTTCACAGGTGCCGGGAAGTCAGACTGTACTTCCCGTTAATGCGATTACGGCTTTGATTGGTTCTCCTGTGGTGATATGGGTGATTGTTAAACGTAGAAACTTGAAGGCGAGCTTTTGAGTAGAAGTGAAACCATATTAACTACCAAAAGCCTGACTGTGGGCTATACCTCAGCCAAAGGAGATAAGGAAGTATTGGAAGGTTTAGACTTAACACTTAGAAGTGGTGAGCTCACTTGTCTATTAGGCCCCAATGGCAGTGGGAAATCAACCTTGATTCGCACCTTAGCCAAAATTCAACAGCCGATTAATGGAGAAATAGATTTTATGGGGAGACCACTGGAAAGTTTCACCCAAAAATCACTTGCGAAAAATCTGAGTATGGTGTTGACTGATCGTACTACTCCTGGAAACCTCACAGGTTATGCCTTGGTTTCACTCGGACGATTTCCATATACGAGTTGGATGGGCACTTTACGAAAGACTGACTTGGACCAAATTCAATGGGCCATGGAAGTCACCGGTTCTATGGAATTTGCCAATACTCATATTGGGGAGTTAAGTGATGGAGAAAGACAAAAAGTGATGATAGCTCGTGCCCTCGCCCAGGACACCCCAATCATATTTTTGGATGAACCCACTGCACACCTTGATTTACCGAATCGCTTGGAGATATTTCATTTATTGGGTGAGCTTGCTCATGAATCCAACAAAGCAATTTTGCTCTCTTCTCACGAGTTGGATACCGCTATAAGCAGTGCAGACCAATTGTGGCTCATCAATGGAAACACTGTAAAAAAAGGAATTCCTGAGGATTTGGTTATAGCAGGAATACTGGAAGATTCTTTCACTAAAGAGAATCTCAAGTTCGATTACCTACAAGGGCAATTCAAGAGGAAACACATTAAGAAAGAAGCCAAAGTGATTGTAAAAGGCTCGGGAGTATTGCTGAAATGGATGCATCATGCCTTGGAAAGAAGTGGGTTTGAAATCACGCATAAGACAGATGCAGAATACACCGTAAGGGTTGAAGGAGATCGCTCCAACCCGAGTTATACGCTAGAAAACAACGAAACTACTTATACAACTTTTGAACAACTATTGACAATTCTAAGAAAATGAGAAAATCACTCTTATTAGCTTTTTTGATGACCGTGGCGATTGGATTAAATGCCCAGGAAGATACCAGGTATCTAGGGGAGTACGTGGTGACTGCTACCAGAAACGAAACTCCCATTGTAAAGTCAGGTAAGACGATCTACAAGATCACCGCTGAGGAGATCAGGAAGCTTCCAGGCAGAACGGTTGCTGATCTTTTAAATTCAATGCCTGGCATACACATTGATGGAGCTTTTGGTACTCCCGGTACAAACCTAAGCTACAATATCAGAGGTGGCAGAAACAGACATACTCTAATTCTTATTGACGGCCTTCCGATTAGTGATCCATCTGCGATTTCAAATGATTATGATCTAAGGCTTTTAGATGCAAATATTGTAGAATCGATTGAGGTGCTCAAAGGCGGGGCCAGCACACAATATGGAACAGGAGCAGCTGCCGGTGTGATTAATATTACCTTAAAAGAGCCTTCTACACCAAAACCAGAGTTGACCTTATCTCAGCAAGTGGGTTCTTTCAATATGCTAAACACAAATGCACTCGTGCAAGGCCGGAAATTCAATTTTGGGTACCTCGCATCATTCAATATTGGTGTGACAGAGGGAATTTCAGCTGCAGAAGATAACGATCCGACAACTGTGTTTGATAACGATGGTGTTTTCAATTATTCAGGAAGGTTGAAGCTATCCATGGATGATGAAAATGGAGGAAATAGGTCCTTAAATCTTTCCTATGATCGTTATGAATCGGATTATGATGACGGAGCTTTTACCGATGCCAATAATATATTCACCCTGAATCAACTCAATATTGGATTCAAGAACACCTTTGTGACTCCCAAAGGTACTACTACGTTATCCACAAGTTTTAATCGAATGGAGAGAGAATTCGAATCACGATTTCCTTCCGAAAGTCAAGGAAATCTTTTTCAATTCGAAACTATCCGCAAACGCAATCCAAACAGTTGGCTTAACTATGATTATGGTTTACTAGGTCAGTACTACTTCTTTAAAACAGATGATGATAATCCGGAAACACTTAACACTGGAGTCTATATCAATGGATCGGCAGTTGTTAATGATGAACTCACTATTAATGGCGGATTGAGGTACACCATTTACAATCGCAGTCTTAAATTCAACAAGCTTGTTTACAATTTTAATCCGGTCTATACTCAGGATTTGGGTAATAACATTATACTTAAATTATTCGGCTCGTACTCCACTGCTTTTGTTGCCCCAACATTATTTCAGATTGGAGCTCCTGGTTTCGGTAATGGTAGCCTGGATGCGGAGGAGACTGCCTCCTTGGAGTTCGGTACCTCGCTATATTTAGGGAATACTTTGACGGTCAATTTAGAGTACTTTGATAGGGAAGAAGAAAATGCAATTGACTTCGTTTCTCTTTTCGACATTAACGGCAACTGGATTGGTGGGACCTATGACAATATTGCAGGAACTCGCGAAATCAGCGGTATCGAACTTGACCTGGAATGGCAGGTGAATTCATCATTTCAGGTTTCAGGTCATTTTACAGATTATAAATTCGGAGATCCTACACAGTTCTATAGAATTCCGGATCAGAAATATGGAATGAAAGCCAACTATTCATTTAATGAGCGAACAAACATCCAAGTGAATTTTACACATTTTGGAGAAAGACAAGCCGCTATTTTTAGTGATCCATTTCTGGTTACCCTTGACGGGTACGATTTGGTGGATTTGAGTTTTTCGCATCAATTCGAAGACAGTGATATTGTGCTTTCAGGTGCGATTAACAATCTTTTTGATGAGGACTTTGTAGGCATTTATGGGTTTGCGACCCGGCCAATTAACTTTACTATTCGGCTGAGCGCCAAATTCTAATTGTCAATCAAAACAAAAATTTCAGAGCGTCTTTTCCTCTGCTCATGGAGCGGGGGAAAAGACAGTTATTTAGCTCTTCATAAAGCCAGATTATCAGGGGCGAATCCATTGGTGCTTTTGAATGTACTGAATGAAAACGGCCAAATTTCCCGATCACATGGAATTCCAAAAAAAGTCTTGGAGAGGCAGGCCTCTTGTTTAGGCTTGCCTTTGGAGTTTATCGAGTCTTCCTGGCAAGACTATGAAAAGAATTTTATCGACAAGCTTATTACACTCAAATCAAAATATGGAGTTAACGCAGCTGTTTATGGCGATATTGATATTGAATCCCACAGGAAATGGGATGAGAAGGTATCAAAAGCGGCTGAAGTTGAACCTGTTCTTCCCTTATGGCAAGTGGATAGGAGAACGCTCGTAGAAGAAATGATTAAAGTAGGTATTGAGGCTTTGATTGTTTCATGTCAATCTAAATACGAGCAACATATTTTAGGCGAAGTGATTACAACTCAGTTGCTTGATGTGTTTGAGCAATTGGAGATAGATGCCTGTGGTGAGAATGGGGAATACCATACCTTGGTGCTGAATGGACCGGAGCATAAAGAAGAATTGGTAGTCGAACCTCTGAACGTGTTGAGAAACAACGGTTATTCTTTTTTAGAACTTAGCTATGACAACTAAAGCGATTTTCAACTGGAGCGGAGGAAAGGACAGTGCTCTGGCATTGTATAAATGCCTTAGCGATCCGAAAATTGAAATATCCAGTCTTCTCACGAGTGTTAACAGGGAAGTCGAACGCATTTCAATGCATGGGGTCAGAATGTCTCTTCTGGAAGAACAGGTGAGGTGCCTGGGTTTGCCTCTTTCAATTTTATCCCTCCCCAATGAAGTATCGATGGATACTTATGATGCTTTAATGCATGAGACACTTAAAAAACATGTGAATTCAGGAGTTACACACTCTGTTTTCGGAGATATCTTTTTGGAAGATTTGAAAAAATATCGAGAGGATCGATTGAAACAAGCCGGGCTCAAAGGATTATTTCCCCTTTGGAAAATGGATACTTCCGAATTGATCTATGAGTTTTTGGACCGTGGGTTTAAGACAATTGTAGTTGCAATTGATGGAAGTAAACTGGACAAATCTTTTGCAGGGCGAGTTCTTGATAAGGACTTTCTAAAGGACCTTCCTCCGAACGTGGACCCCTGTGGCGAGAATGGAGAATTCCACACTTTTGTTTACGAGGGGCCAATTTTTAAAGAAACAGTACATTTTGAGAAAGGGGAAGTAGTGGCCAAGAAATATGCCTTATCAAAAGAATCAGACGAAAAAGTGACCTATTACTTTCAAGATTTGGCCCCTTTGAAGAACGTCTAGTAGAAGACCTATCGTTAAATATGGCAGAGAATAACGCAACTTGTGGCTCACGATTTGGGTTGTAACTTTGAAATTCAGCGATCATGAAGAAAGGATTTAGTTTCGTTTTCATTTGGGTTGTATTATTCGTGGCATGTACAAATCCCAATGATTCAAAAGCTCAGGGCAGTAATTCCGCTCCCGATCACTCAGCGTGGACGGCATTGCTGTCAAAGTATGTGGACGAATCAGGTTTTGTCGATTACAAAGGGTTTATTACTGACAAGGAGGCATTGAACGGGTATGCTGACCTGTTGAGCCAAAACCCTCCAAATGACTCATGGACGGAGAACCAAAAGCTGGCTTATTGGATAAACGCCTATAATGTGTTTACAGTAAAGCTGATTGCTGATAATTATCCCGTTGAAAGCATCAAGGACTTGAACCCAACGTTGAGCATTCCTACAGTTCGGTCGATTTGGACGAAAGAGTGGTTCAAAATTGGTGAAGAGGATTTCAGTTTGGATCGTATTGAACATAAGATCCTGCGCAAGGATTTTAATGAACCAAGAATTCACTTCGCAGTGAACTGTGCTTCAATTTCTTGTCCTGTTCTAAGAGCTGAAGCATTTATTCCCGAACGAATAGACGAACAACTGGAGGAGCAAGCCCGGATTTTCCTGAATGATAAATCAAGAAACGAGATCACACCAACCTCAATAAGAATTTCGAAAATCTTCAACTGGTTTGGCGGTGATTTTAAGAAAGATCAAAGCTTGATAGAGTTCTTAAATAAATATTCCAAGACCAAAATCGATGAGAAAGCTAAGGTCAGATTTTTGAGCTACGACTGGGGCCTTAATGAGCAGAAGGGCTCCTGATTTAACGTCAGATTGCCTCCTTTATCCTTCTTAAAAGATTTGCTATTATTGTAGTTTAAAGGCTCACTCAAAATCTTAATGCAAATCGTCAGACGGATCATTCCGGTTATAATTGTATTAATCTTCTTTGTTATCTCCAGTTCATTCACCAGAACTGGATTAGATCTCCCTCCAAATAACCCTGTTGGATCAGACAGTTATTATGGTCTTACAAATGCCGATTCTGACTTGGAATCCCTCAGGCCGATCGATTCAATGGTGAATCGCGTGATGAGAAGCCTAAGATTAACAGGAGCTACGGTAGCTGTGGTAAAGGATGAGCGTCTGGTTTATGCCAAGGGATTTGGTTATTCCGATAAAGAGAAAAAAGAGGAAGTACAACCCTATCACAGGTTTCGCATCGGTAGTGTTTCCAAACTAATCACTGCCATGGCTGTATTGAAACTAGTGGATGACGGAAAGTTGGGTTTGGACGACTACGTATTTGGTGAACGCGGTATTCTCAAAGGCAGACCTTACAATTCGATCAAAAACAATAATGTTTATAGGGTCAAAGTCAAACATCTGCTCAACCATACCGGAGGTTGGAGTTTAATCACTTACGGAGACCCGATGTTCATCCCTCACAAGATTAGCAAAATGGATAAGACCGGTTACCCTGTAGAATTCGATGATGTCATCAAATTTGTATTATCCAGACATATGCCGTACAGACCGGGAACTCGCTTTAACTACTCGAATTTTGGGTATTGCCTTTTGGGAAGAATCATTGAGTCAAAAACTGGTGATGACTATGAGGACTGGGTGCAGGAGAATATACTCGAACCTAATGGAATAAAGGGGATGGAAATAGCCGGTAACTTTGAAAGGGACCGGAAGAGAAATGAAGTCAAATATTATGATTACAGTCCAGACAATGAGCAACTATCCTTTAATGGATCCGGTAAAATGGCCTATAAGCCCTATGGTGCTGATGATGTAGAAATGTTGGGACCTGCCGGTGGATGGATAGCGACAGGTATCGACTTGATGAGGGTTTTGGTGCTCGTAGATGGGTACCAACGCAGATATAAAGACATTTTGAGCGAAGACATGATCAATAAAATGGTGAAAGGTGTAGGTGGTATACAACGACCTCTGGGCTGGAGGAGCGTACGGGGCGACCATTGGTGGAGAACCGGTACTCTTTCGGGAACTTCGGCACTACTAACGCGAGATGTGAACGGAATGTCCTGGGTAATTGTATCGAACACCACACCTCGAAGAGGTAGCTTTCCGAGTACTTCTCGTTGGGCTATTCGTGAAGCCTTTAAGCAAGTTCGCAATTGGCCAAGTCATGACCTTTTTGATAAATCCGAATAAAAAGGAAAAGCCGGTCGCGTGACCGGCTAATCAACCAAAATTAACCCTAACTATAAACTATTTTACTATTCTATAATATTCTTTTCCTCCGAACTCTCCGATCAATTCTGCCTTATTGACGAATTTCTGAAGTGACTTGTTACCAACTGTGTTTCCTTCTGCCAACAATTCATCATTTTCACCAAATACTTTCACATCAAAAGTGAATTCTTCACTCTCGATTTCATCAACTAAACTCATTTCCTGATCCTCTTCAAAAAACATTTGTTCGATTTCAGCAATCAATTTCGCTTCCAGTGATTTAGCTGGCTTCGAAACAGGTTGATCGGCCGCTAAAGCCGAGGCACTTGAAAATGTTACAATTGAAATTACTAGTGCAAGAACTGTACTTGTGATTTTTTGAGTGTTGACCTTTGAGCTTTTCATGACCGTGTTGTTTTTGAGTTTTGACCTTTTTGTTTGTTGTTTTATTTGACCTGCCAATTATTATTCAATGCTTGTGCCAATGTTTTTAACATATTAATAATCAGGATATTATGAAATAAAAATAAAAATGCATGAAAAAAAGTGTAACGAAATCGTACACCTTTAGATCAATTTTAGAACAGTTTTTAAGCCTTTTATCTTTAGTTGGTAGGAAGCTCCCGAATGGAAATTGTATTAAGATCGATAATTCTTGTCTCCATATCTCCGTGGGTGGTCTCATGGTCAAATGCAATGAACATATAAGAAACCCCTCTCTTGAAATGGACTGAGAGTAAATTTGGGAAGTCCTTATACCCCAGTATCCTCCATAGCCCACGCTTGTATAAGAAGCATGAGTAGGTTCGGTTAGTTTTAATGCCTTAATATTGTATATAAATGGATTAGTAGATGAATTGATATCGGCCTGGCCAGAGGATACAATGATGCCATTCACATAATTTCCGAAAAGTACATTTGATTTCCTATTAATCTAAGAGTACTTAATACTGTCTCCCTAACTGACGAGCCTGACAGAAACACCGTCATTTCGATATCCTTGGGTGGAGACAAAATTGTGGACGCCAATTCCAACTTTCGGGCTGTTCTTGGACAGATTTAGGGATGTGAAATTCAAATGAAGTAGTATGAAATGATAAAAAGAAAAGCCGGTCGAGTGACCGGCTAATCAACCAAAATTAACCCTAACTATAAACTATTTTACTATTCTGTAGTATTCTTTTCCAGCAAATTGTCCGATAGATTCCGCTTTGTTAACAAGTGTCTGTAATGATTTGCTGTCTTGGATGTTTCCTTCACCGAGCAATTCATCATTTTCACCGAACACCTTCACATCATAAATGAATTCTTCGTTTTCGATTTCCTCGATTAAGCTTATTTCCTCAGCTTCTTCAAGAAACATTTGTTCAATCTCAGCTATCAATTTAGCTTCCAAAGACTTGGACTCAACATCGACTGGCTGATGAGCCGTACTTGTTGCTGAACTAAAGAGAGTCATCACTGCAAGTGTAATTCCTAACAGGATGCTGATATTTTTTTGAGTTTTGACCTTTGAGCTTTTCATGACCGTGTTGTTTTTGAGTTTTGACCTTTTTATTTGTTGTTTTATTTGACCTGCCAATAATTATTCAATGGATGTGCCACTTTTTATAACTCACTGATAATCAGTAATAAATAAAATTTGATTGTTAATTTCTTCAAAAATGTGTAACGAAATCGTACACCTTTAGCACAGTTTTAGAACAACCATTGACTGAATCGGGCAAATCACGAACTGAATCGGAGTAAAGCTAGAATGAGTTGGGGATCTTAAACTCAATTAGATGCTTTCAGTGTCCGAAAATGCAAAAAGAGGGCTTTTTGAGCCGACTTTTGTGTTCATTATTATTCATATCGCAGGGACTTCACTGGGTTGGCAGTCGCAGCCTTAAAGGCACGATAGCTGACTGAAAGTGAACTAATCACCAAAGTAATGATCAAACCAAGAATAAATATGGCCGGACCTATGGTAATCGCATATTGAAAACCCTCTAACCAGACCTTAGATCCCAGGTAACCAATAGGTGCTGCCACGAAAAAGGCGATGAGAATTATCCAAAAGAACTTTCGAGAAAGCAAAATTATAAGTCCGTTGACATTTGCTCCGATGACCTTTCGGATTCCGATTTCCTTAGTGCGTTGCTGGGCAATGAAAGTGATCAGGCTATAAAGGCCAAGACAACCAATGATCAAAGCAATAACGGTCATGAAATTAATGAACCTGAAAATCACCTCATCCAGAATATAATCTCTGGCAAGTTCTTCTTCGTAGCTTGAATAGCTTGGAACATATTCCGGATTCATTGAGGTGGCTAATTGAACAAACTCCGAAACAACATCAGTATATGCGCCTTCCGTATATTTGATGAACCCTTGTTGATAACCTTCAAAATCTCCTTCAATTGCTGCAGGGCGAATAAGTGATTTAAGGCCTGCGCTGTGAAAATTCTCCACGACTCCAATTATTCTTCCTGGTCGACCATTTATGATAATGGAATAATTCAAAGCTTCTTCGTTAGAACTTAGACCCAATTGTTCCACCATCTTTTCGTTGACGACCACTTTTTGAAGTGTATCGGAAAGGTAGTTAGTAGAAGTGAACCAACTTCCCGCAATGATGTCCATACCGAAAAGGTCTTTATAGTCTATGTCGACATGTTTATAGTCAGCATTGATCTCCTTTCTTTCAGGGTCTTTTGGGTCGACCACATTGGTTCCCCATGAAAAGAGTGCATTCGGCCCTCCGGTACCGAGTGATACCATTTCTATGTACGGGTGACTCAATAGCTCCTGCTTAACTCTATTAATAGTTTCCGGAGTGCTTTCAAAAAAGTTCTGGAACGTCATGATGTTATCGGTCTCGTAACCCAAGTCCTTGTTTTTGATATAGGAGAATTGACCATTGAAGACCAAAAGAGTAATGACCAGTATTTGAGAAAATACAAATTGTACTCCTAGCAAAATATTCGGAGCCCATGATTTTGAGGATTGCAAGTTCGTAGACGTGCCTCTTAGTGTATCTGCCGGCTTAAAACGGATAAGCTTGATCACAGGGTATAGGCCTGCCAACAACGTAATCAATATCACCGAAATAAGCGCGAAGACGAACGTGTTGACTTCAAGAGCAAAGTCAAGCGATACAATACTCAAATAATCGTTCAGTTGATTTAGAGCAATTTCAGCCAGCCAAAGAGCAATGAATCCGGCTATCGTTGTCACCATACCTAGTTCCAGGAAAAACTGGGTCATCAATTGTTTTCGGCTACTTCCTAGTATTTTCTTTACACCTACCTCCCTGGCCCGTTTCATAGCAATGGCTGTAGACAGGTTTACAAAATTAATGCAGCATGCAACCAAGATGATTGCCCCGATTATGATCAGACCATAGATAGTTTCGGCAGGAATGGTATAGTTCATGGCGTTCCCATACCGATCATCAGTGTGAAGCTTCTTTAGTGGGAGTAGTCGAAAACTGGTGCTTTCGTGGTACTTTTTGTCGAGGTATTTGGTAACCACTCCATCAAATTGCTGTTCCAGACTTTCAGGGTTGACACCCTCAGGAAGCAATACCCATGTGATACCAATTGATGTTGATCCCCAATTGTCGGATACAAAATAATTTTGGATCTGTTTCAACATTTCAGCGTTGGCGAGCATATCAAAAGGCAGGTTTGTGTTTCGCCTTCGATCATTTATTATTGCCTTTATAATTCCATTGTCTCTATGCTCGAAGTCAATTATTTGTCCAATGGGATTATTGTCTCCGTAGAGCTTCTTCGCTGTAGACTCAGTTAGTATTACTGCCTTAGGGTCTTCAAATACTGAAGGATCGCCTAAAATCCAATCGAATTCAAAAAGACTCAGAAATTCCGGATTGGCATAGAGCACCCCATCTTGTCTGAACTTTTCATCTTCCACATAAATCGTTGATGTAATAGGCCCCAGTGTACGTGCTACTACTTCAACCTGAGGATAATCATCCCTAAGTGCATAATGCAAGGGCTCAGGTGTCTGAGCCATATACGAAATGCCACGTTCACTTTGGACGTGATAATTAACACGGTATATGCGATCGGCCTTTGGCTGGTTGTGATCAAATGAGTATTGATAAGAAATTACGCTGAAGACGGTAAGGCTGCAAGCGATGCCAATGGTTAAACTCAACACATTTATCGCGGAGTTTAATCGGTTTCGAAAGATGTTTCGGAGCGAGGTTTTTAAAAGTACCTTAAGCATGATGTTGTCCATTTAATTTAATATGATTAGGCCAATACCAATGCCATTAATTATAACTGTCTGTTAAACAGATACTTATACGAAAGGACTATCAAGGAATTACAGAAGTTGTTTCGACTTGAAACAAAAAAGTGTTCCGATCAGGAACACTTTTATCGAGAGCGACTTTTTTATCATTCGTATTTTAATGTTTCTACAGGATTCGTTTTCGCAGTTTTTAAGGATTGAATACTTATAGTGACAATGGCTACTATCATTGCACTGAGACCTGAAATCAAGAAAACACCCATATTGATTTTTATACTGTATTCAAAAGATTGAAGCCAGTCTTGCATGAAATAGTAGGCGAGGGGAGAAGCAATAAGTGTTGAAAGAAGAATTATCAAAACGAATTCCCGAGACACCAGTATTACAATGTCATTAAGGCTGGCCCCTAGCACTTTTCTAATACCGATTTCTTTGGTTTTCTGTTGTAAAACGAAACTTGCCAGACCAAACAATCCAATACAGGCAACGATTATAGCGAGAATTGAAAACGTAAAATAAACTTGTCCCTTTTTTGACTCTGAATCATATACTCTGGCGAAGTAGTCATCGATGAATAAGCTGTTGAAGGGTCGGTCTTTTTCAACACTTTCATAGATTTCTCTGATTTGGTTGATTGTCGACTCTGTCTCATTAGTCGAGATTCTTGCAAAAATGTATTGTGCACCCCAGTCGAATTGTGGTTTGAGGAAAAATGCGAAAGGTTTCACCGACTGATAGAGACTCAGCATGTTGAAATCCTCAACTACTCCAATAACTGTGAAAGTATTGGGGCCCTCTCCAAAGCCTAGTCTTATTTCCTTACCTAATGGGTCTTCCCACCCGTACTTGTTTACCAAGGTCTGATTCACTATGATGGATTGTTGATCAGTGGCCAAATCTCTACTAAAATCTCTGCCTAGTAATAGTCGGTATTTCATCATAGACAAATAGTCATGATCAATTGAAGCCATGCTGACTACATCGCGGTGCTCTTCCCCGTTTTCATCATCAATTAAAAATGTTGCCCCTGAATCTCCGGTTGCCGGTAGTAGATTAGTCGCTGCCACTCCGGAAACTGTGGGCAATGCCTGAATCTGACTTTTGATTAATTCGGAAGTATCTGCTTGAGCCAGTCGAACAGACAAAACTTGTTCCGAATCGTAGCCTAGATCTTTCGTAAGTAAAAAATTCGTCTGATTATAGACAACGATGGTCGATACAATCAGGCCAATCGAAATGGCAAATTGAACTGTAACTAAAACGCGCCTGATATTTCGGTTGAGCTTGTTGCCGGTTGAGTTCGATTTCAAGATTCGAGTTGGCCTGAACGAAGAAATGTAGAGTGCGGGATAAAGTCCGGATAACAGACCTAAAAGAACACCAAAACCAATTAGCAGACCTAAAAGGTTGAGATTTTGGAGAAACCCAATTTCGATTTCCTTTCCTGTCAGATCGTTGAATAGACCCGTACACATTTCCGCCAGAAAACCACCCATGAATATTGAAATGACACAAAGGATAATTGACTCGAATAAGAATTGTATGATCAAATGTGATTTCTTAGCCCCAATGACTTTTCTCATCCCTATTTCTTTGATTCTTCTCATTGATCTGGCAGTGGCCAAATTGATATAGTTTATGGAAGCGATGAGCAGTATGAAGAATGCAATCAAAGCGAATGAAATCAATGCCTTTTTGCTACCACCACCGTTTAGTCCTTCAGATTCTGAAAGCCAAATTTTAGTTACCGGATAGAGTTTCAGAGTGACCTCTGAGCCTTCTGGCAGAACTGGCAATATATTCTCATCGACTATTGGGGGAAATTTGCCTTCCAGAATTTCCGGATTAGTTTGATCTAACAACCGAATATAGGTGAGATGACCTACTCTGGTCCAGGAATACGCATTCATTCCAGCATTGGAGATAAAACCAGACCTGGGAGAATAGTGAGAGCTCTTTGGTAAGTCTTTAAAGACACCGCTAATTCTTAATGCTTTATTATCAACCTTTATGGTTTGTCCAACTAACCCTGAGGACCGACCAAAGACCTTTTCGGCAAGTGACTTGGAGATGACCATGTCGGATGGTTCAGAAAGCGAAGGGTTTCCCTCCAAAAACGTTACTTCCAGAATATCCAGCAGTCCGTTATCAGCATAGGCGAGTGAGTTTTCTACAAAGCGATTATCACCATTAAGGATGACAGCAGATCCAACACGATGTGACCGACCTGCAATCTCAATTTCAGGAAAAGACGACTCGAGGGTTGGTGCCATAAGACCGGAACCCGAGATATTGGTCCGTTCGCGTCCATTGATTTTGGTTTCTTGATATACACGATAAATCCTGTCTTTGGCATTAAAATGTTGATCGTAGGAGAGTTCAACTTGTATGAACCTGCCCAGGAGAATAGCCATGGCAATACCCAAAGACAAACCGAGTACATTGATCAATGTGAAGACTTTGTTTTTGTAAAGACTTCGAAGTGCTGTTTTGAAATAATTGTTGAACATGTTGTTTCATATTGAAAGTATTAAATGACTTACAATGATCTTACCATTTTTTATAAAAAATTGATTAACAGTAAGTTGTGAGTGAGAAGCTGACTTGATCGAAAATAGATTGTTTCACTTCGAAACAGAGAATTGTTCCCCTCCCGAACATTTATTTAAATTGAGGCCTATGCGAAAAGAGACCGCAAAAATATTAGTGGTTGATGACGATCCGGACATTCTGCTTACTGGTGAAATAGTATTAAAACAGCGATTCACTAAGGTCACGACAGCCGAACATCCTGGCCAGATCGCTGATCTATTTGAGAAGGATTCTTACGATGTTGTTCTATTGGACATGAATTATTCTCACGGAGACAACTCCGGCAAAGAGGGACTGAAATGGATTGAGATAATTAGTAAAAAGTATCCAAATACTAAAGTAGTTGTTATCACTGCCTATGGCGATGTAGGAATTGCCGTTGAGGCCATGAAAAAAGGTGCTGTGGACTTTGTAACAAAGCCCTGGGAGTACGAAAAGA
Source organism: Cyclobacteriaceae bacterium (assembly GCA_028281285.1). Lineage (GTDB taxonomy): Bacteria > Bacteroidota > Bacteroidia > Cytophagales > Cyclobacteriaceae > Roseivirga. The sequence goes on along the minus strand of JANQKF010000015.1, from coordinate 358,901 downwards.
TTCAAACGACTGTACTCAATGCAGTGAAGTTAGGGAAGAATGAAAGAGAAATTCAGTACCTAAAAAGTAGAGAAAAGAGTTTGTCGGATAACCTGAAAGGTAGGACGGGCGGGTTTGTGGGGAAGTCTGAACGAATGAAGGAAGTCTTTCAGACAATTGAAAAGGTGGCCAAAACAGACGCCAATGTGTTGATCCTTGGAGAAAATGGAACAGGTAAGACTTTAGTAGCCCAGGCGATTCATCGTCAGTCGAACCGATCTGATCAGGTATTTATGCCTGTCGACTTAGGGTCGTTGTCTGATTCCTTGTTTGAATCAGAATTGTTCGGACATAAGAAAGGGGCGTTCACTGATGCGCGAGAAGATAGAATTGGACGATTCGAGGCAGCAGATGGGGGTACTATCTTTTTAGATGAGATTGGTAATCTCTCGGCAGCGATGCAATCGAAACTACTCACCTCTCTTCAACAAAAGGAGATCACCAGAATAGGAGAGAATAAATCCAGAAAGTTCAATTCCAGAATAATCGCGGCTACGAATCGAGAAATTTTCAAAATGATCGAAGCCGAAGAGTTCAGAGAAGATCTTTACTATCGAATTAATACCATCGAAATAGAGCTTCCACCACTCAGAGATCGATTGGACGACCTACCACTTCTTTTAGACCATTTCATAGCAGTTTTATGCAACAAATATCAACGCGAAAACCTGAAATACGATACAAGCGTGATTAAAAAGCTTTCCTCTTACAGTTGGCCAGGTAATATCAGAGAGTTGGAACATGCAACGGAAAGAGCAATTATTCTTACCGAGGGAAATACACTCAAAGCGGATGATTTTTTGTTGAAGAAGTCAGCTGCCAGAGATATTCAGCAACTAACCACAAATCTGGAAGAGCTCGAAGAGTTGACTATTCGCAAGGTAATTGATAAGCATGCTGGCAATATGAGTAAAGTAGCAAAGGAATTAGGCATCGGTCGAACTACTCTATACCGGAAACTCGAGAAATATGGGCTTTAAGAACTTCCGATTTCAAATTATTCTAAGAGTTCTTGGAATCACTTTTTCAAGCGTAGGATTTGCCTGGTCAATTTACAGAACGGACTTTCTAATGACCCCAATTGTATTCGGGTTGGTCACCTTAATTCAATTAATCGCGCTAATTCATTATAGCGAATGGACCATAAGAGAATTGAAAAGATTCCTCGATTCGTTTATTGATAGTGACTATACGAGAAGGTTTGAAAGAGTAGAAAAAGGGAAAGTGTTTGATCAACTGGATTCTACATTTAATCAGATAGTCGAAGATTTTAAGAGAATACGCATAGAAAAGGAAGAACACTATCAGTACTTACTACAGGTTAATCACCACGTGAAAGTCGGGCTAATTTGTTTTACAAGTGACGGTCGAATTGACCTAATGAATTCTGCCGCCCGCGAGCTACTTGATTATCCGGTTTTGACCGAACTCAGAATGATCAAGAATCATGATCCTAAATTGTTTCATGAGTTAATCAACCTCAACTCGGGTAATAAGACGTTATTCAAAAAGAACTCTGATGGAGAACAAATGGATCTTGCAATGGCTGCCAACAAGTTCAAGTTGGGTGACAAGGAATATACTTTGATCAGCATCCAGAATATTCGGGCGGAATTAGACGAACAGGAAATGTTGGCCTGGCAGAAGTTGATTCGAGTCTTGACCCATGAAATTATGAACTCGGTCACACCAGTCGTTTCACTCACAACGGCAATAAAGACGATTATTGAATCAGAGCAGGGTTTTCCAAAAAGCTTTTCGTCCATTGACAATGAGCAGGCCTTGGATATTTATAAGAGCATTAATGCCATTGAAAGTAGGGGAAAAGGTCTTTTGGATTTCGTTAATGCTTATCGTGATTACACCAAGGAGCCAGAGCCGGAACTAAATGAAGAAAATTTGGTAGATGTAGTTGACCAGGTTTTGCAAGTATTGAAGTTAGATTTAAAGCATGTTAATGTAGTTTTTGAAAAACCTTCCTATTCATTGTGCCATTCGATCGACAGAAAACTGATTGACCAAGTGTTGATTAATTTGATCAAAAATGCAGTAGAGGCCACGAGTAATATTGATTTACCAACCATCGAAATCGTGATGAAACCTGACCCTTTCACAATTTCAGTTTTTGACAATGGCCCTGGAATTCCAGAAGAAATAAAGGAACAGATCTTTGTTCCCTTCTACACCACAAAAGAAAAGGGAAATGGTATTGGCTTAAGCTTAAGCAAGCAAATAATGAAGGCTCATAATGGAAGTATTCAGTTGAATTCAACTGGAGAGGGAACAGAGTTTATCCTTAAGTTTTAGACAATCGGGTAGGACTTATCTCTGGAATTTAGTCCTTGGAAGCCGCTTTTTTGAAGAAAGTATAATTAGTTGGACGAACCGGAATTGAATACAACGGGGCTCACCGGATTATCGCTTAATTTGAAAAAATGAGCCCAAACTCCCTCTTCATTTTCAGGATCCGGATCATCTTGAATCACGAGAAGATGAATAATATCAGTATCCAAAACAGCAGTTAGATTATGCGGACGTTCAATAGTCTGAAGGTTGCCGGAGCCATTAGGGTCAATGGTCAGACTACGAGTGGACGTTTTGAAACCTACAACCGGTATTTCGATATTGCCATTCTCACCGGTAAGAAACTGAAGGTAATTTGTTGTGATGCTTAGCGGAGCGTTTTGGATATTCTGAGATGTTCCAAATTTCAAATTCTCTACCCAGGTATCTTTCAAGTCATGACACAGGACTGTACAATGCTCAACATTCGCACCACAATTTGCTGTCATATAGGTAAACGAATTGACAATCGATACACTGGGATGGGGAATGTTTTTCGACAAATTAACCACTGCAAATTCCAGACCGCTTCTAATACTACCCTGAGCTTTTGTGGTCTCATCATACTCATTATTCAATATAAGGTCATAGTCTCCATTTTGATTTTTGAACAAAAATGAAGAATAATACTGGCCTCCGTTGAGAGTAATCTCCTTTGACAAAAGTCGTTCTCCGGTTTCAGCTTTGGAGATTACTACCTCATGGTCACCCATACCCAGGGAAAAATATTTAGACAATCTTGTTTTTGACAAATCGACCTTGTTCGTAGATGAGTTGATCGTTATGCTGATGTCATCAACCGAGCTGTTATAGAATGCAAGGAATGCCTCACTTGAAGCTTCTGGCACTTCTTCTTGAATAGGTTCGACATCTGATCCTGATGGTTTATCGCACGAAATAAGCACCAGAAACAAAATTGAAAGGAGGCCGATTGATTTTCTCATAGTGGTCAATTGGTTGAAGGCTTGGTAATTAGACAATTGGAACTGCCTTTTATCCTTACCCTACAACGAAAATTCTTGTAGAAGATACATCAAATAATTCGGGCTTCAACAGGTTTGGCCCAAAAGTGATTACTATAGCATCTCGTTTGCCAAATTAGCTAACTCAGATCGCTCCCCTTTTTCAAGAGTAATATGTGCGTAGAGAGGATGATCTTTTACACGATCGATCAAGTAGCTCAGACCATTGGATTGTGAATCAAGATACGGTGTGTCGATCTGATAAATATCTCCTGTGAACACGATCTTGGTATTTTCTCCGGCTCGCGTGATAATGGTCTTAATCTCGTGTGGTGTGAGGTTTTGTGCCTCATCTACGATAAAGAAGATATTGGACAAACTGCGCCCTCTGATATAAGCTAATGGAGTGATCAATAATTTCTCCTTGTTCACCATTTCAGTGATGGCTTTGAACTCCTTATCCGTCTCCTTGTATTGGTTTTGAATAAACTTGAGGTTGTCCCAAAGTGGCTCCATGTAAGGATTCAACTTTGATTTGATATCCCCGGGAAGGTAACCAATGTCTTTATTGCTCAAAGGTACAATTGGTCGTGCCAGGTAGATTTGTTTGAACTCTCTTCGTTGTTCCAATGCACCTGCGAGGGTCAAGAGAGTCTTACCTGTTCCAGCCACACCTTGAATGGTGACCAATTTCACCTCTGGGTTCATTATGGCATGAATAGCGAAGGTTTGTTCTGCATTCCTGGGTTTTACTCCGGAGACAGGTCGCTTATCTACTTTCTCAATTGCCTGCTCCAACCCATTGTAATAGGAAAGCACAGAATTCTTATCACTTTTGAGGATGAAATACTGATTAGGATGAGCCTTTTTCCTTTTCAAGACCTCTTTAGGCTCAATAGTTCCGTCTTCATAGAGATGGTTAATAATGTCAGAATCAACCTTCTCGATTTCTATCTTGCCCTTCCGGAGTGATTGGACGTTTTTGATTTTTCCAGTTTCGTAGTCTTCAGCGGGCAGTCCCATTGACTTTGCCTTCAGTCGGAGGTTAATGTCCTTGCTGACAAGGATCACGTTGCGATCCTTGTTCTCTTCTCGGATTCGAAGGGCAGCGTTGAGGATACGATGATCGTTTTTCTTTTCACCAAATACATGGTTTGCATCTTGACCGTTTCCGGTACCCGCCTCCATAATCACTTTAAAGCTTCCCCGTGTTTTTCCGTTCAGGGGGATCCATTCTTGCAGAGATTTATCTTTGGCAAGTTTATCCAGGAGTCGTGTGAATTCTCTGGCTTCAAAATTTTTGGTGTCATTTCCTTTTTTGAACTGATCAAGTTCTTCAAGTACCGTTATCGGAAGGCCGATATCGTGTTCTTCAAAGTTCATGATGGAATTATGTTCAAAAAGGATTACGGAGGTGTCTAGGACGAAAATTTTCTTTGCACTCTTCTTAGTAGCTCTAGGCATAGGTGTGTTCAGGAATTAAATAGAACGGTTAGTCTCAAGTTAGTAAATAATTGAATTGGACAACCTGCAAGGCCATTCTTAATAATAACTTAACAGAAGACTTGGGCGAATCTGAAGAAACCAATCGAATAGTTTTCAAGCGGGCGCTTTTCAAAAAATTTCTATCTTCAAAATTCAGAAATTTTTGCCGATAACCATGAGCAATTCCAGAAGAAAATTCATTAAAAATACAACAGTGGCCGGAGCGGCTATTTCATTGGTTTCCCCATCTATGCTTTTTGCCAATGAAAAGCGTGCTAACATACGGTTAGCTTTCATTGGAACAGGTGAACGTGGAAGGTCTCAACTGCGAGTGGCGCTTAACCGATCGGATGTAGATATCACTGCACTATGTGACATTGACAAGACTGTTCTAACCAAAGCCGAAAACATGGTGACTAAAGCAGGTAAGAAAAAGCCTGCATTGTATTCTGATGGTGATTGGGCCTACAAAGAATTGCTTCAGCGCGATGATGTCGATGCGGTATATGTGGCTACACCATGGTTATGGCATACCCCAATGGGGGTAGCCGCAATGGAGGCAGGTAAGGCCGTTGCCATGGAAGTTTCCGGTGCAGCTGATATTCAGGAATGCTGGGATCTGGTAGAAGCTCAGGAAAGAACAGGTACCCCATTTATGTTTATGGAGAATGTCTGTTACCGCAGAGATGTGATGGCGGTGCTGAACATGATCAGAAAAGGAATGTTCGGTGAAATGATACACATGGAAGGGGGGTACCAGCATGACCTGCGTGGAGTGAAATTCAATGATGGAAAATCCCCCTATGGTTCTGGTGTCCAGTTTGGAGACCAAGGGTTTAGTGAATCAGCGTGGAGAACAAATCATTCGGTGCATAGAAATGGCGAACTGTATCCGACACACGGGCTTGGACCAATTATGACGGCTTCCGATATCAATAGAGGAAACCGACTGGCCTATTTAACTTCTATGGCTACTAAATCACGGGGTCTGCATGAATACATCGTAAACCATAAAGATGGTGGACCAAATCACCCCAATGCAAAGGTTGAATTCAAGTTAGGTGATGTAGTAACCACGCTGATCCGAACTGTAAATGGAGAGACCATCACCTTAAATCACGATACCAATCTTCCACGTCCATATTCTTTAGGCTTCAGATTTCAGGGCACCAAAGGGTTATGGATGGATATCAACGATTCTCTTTACATAGAAGGAGAAAGCCAGCCCCACCGTTGGCAAGATGATGCTGAGCATCGAAAGCAATACGATCATCCGTTATGGGTGAAATATGGGGAAGAGGCTTCAGGAGCCGGTCATGGTGGAATGGATTTCTTTGTGCTTCATGCCTTTGTAGAGGCATTGAAGCGGGAAGCACCAATGCCTATTGATGTTTATGATGGGGCTACCATGATGGCCATCACGTGCCTTTCGGAGCAATCAATTGCCCAGGGCAGTGAACCAATGCAAATTCCTGACTTTACGAGAGGTCGCTGGATCAACCGCAAGCCAATTTTTGCCTTTGATGATACTTACTAGAAGCTGAGCTTCCTCCATATTCTTATAAGTCCGAAGGAGGAAGCAATCGTGATTACTCCCAGGATCAGACCATTAGTCATATTGCCGTAAACTACCATCCCTATTGCAAAAAGGGCACTGTAGACAATGAAGATTCCCAGAATGACAGCCATGAGGTCTGCACTGAATTTGCCTGTACCTTGTTTCAGCGTAACACCATTTTGAGCGGCCTGCTTCTTAAAGCGATTCCAGCCTCGGCCATAAGGGGTTACCAGGTTATAAAATCTAGTTAAAGTTTCTCCATCTTCCGGTTTGGTCAAGAGTGTCACCAAAATCCAGGTGAATGTGGCTATGCTTACACCAATCACTAACTCCCAATGGCTTTCGAGGCCTGTATCAACGGCTTGTAGAACGATCGCCACAAGAAATGAAATTATCATACCTGATATTTCACTCCAGGCATTCACTCTCCACCAGAACCATCTGAGAATAAAGATTGAACCTGTTCCGGCACCGATTTGAAGCAAAATATTGAAGGCGTCTAGGGCATTACTCAAGAATAGAGCCACGATTCCGGCTAGAGCCATTAACACCACCGTGGACAATCTACCCATCATTACTTTTTGCTGTTCAGACGCTTGAGGATTTATAAAGCGTTCATAAAAGTCATGGACTACATAAGATGACCCCCAATTCAGGTGGGTTGAAATAGTAGACATAAATGCAGCGATCAGAGAAGCCACAACAAGGCCCAAAAGCCCTTTCGGTAGCGTCATGAGCATTGCAGAATAACCCAAGTCATCATTAATAATCGAGGCATCTATATTTGGAAAAGCCGATTGAATGCTGGCAAGATTCGGGTAGACGACCAAGGATGCCAAGGCGATGATAATCCAGGGCCAAGGTCTAAGAGCATAATGTGTTATGTTGTAAAGCAGCGTTGCGAGTACGGCATGTTTTTCATTTTTTGCGGATAGCATTCTCTGGGCAATATATCCACCACCCCCGGGTTCAGATCCAGGATACCAAACACTCCACCATTGTACCGCTAGAGGGACAATCAACAATGGCACATAAACGGATGGATTGCTGAAATCCGGGAGAATGTTTAGACGTCCAGCTACATTTTCATGTTCTAAGAGACTACTCAATCCTCCAATTTCGGGCATGTTCATCACATAGATTGCCGCTCCAACAGAGCCCACCATGGCAATAATAAATTGGAGAAAATCTGTAAGTATAACTCCTCTAAGTCCCCCTAAGGAACTGTAAAGAACGGTTACTATCGAAGCAATTAATATGCTTTCTACTGGCTTAAGATCAAAAAGTACGCTGCCGATTTTAATACCGGCAAGCGTCACTGTCGCCATGATCATGACGTTAAAAAAAACTCCAAGGTAGAGCGCTCTGAAGGCTCTCAGGAATCGTGCAGCTTTACCACCATATCTGATTTCGTAGAATTCAAGATCAGTTAGAACCCCCGATTTTCTCCACAATTTCGCATAAATAAATACCGTGACCATTCCTGTTATCAGGAAGGCCCACCACGCCCAGTTTCCGGCAACTCCATTTTTCCTTACAATGTCGGTAACAAGGTTTGGTGTATCGGCAGAGAAGGTAGTTGCTACCATTGAGACCCCAATCAACCACCATGGTAGATTTCGTCCGGATAGAAAAAATTCTTTGGCGCTGGAGCCCGCCTGTTTTGAGACTCTTATGCCAATAATCAAAAAAATAGCGAAGAAAGAAAAAATGATGATCCAGTCGATCGAGGCGAGGTTCATAATTAATGTTTTAGTAATGTGTTTTGTCTATCTTGCGGCCAAATAGAACAAACAATAATACTCAATTTTTTACGAGCAATTCTATGGACTTGACGCTAGTGGTTTTGGCAGCCGGAATGGGCAGTCGATATGGAGGTAATAAGCAATTGGATGGTATAGGGCCAAATGGTGAAATAATTATGGACTATTCCATTCATGACGCCATCAAGGCTGGGTTTACAAAAGTGGTGTTCATTATTCGCACCGATTTGAAAGAAGCGTTTGAAAATCACTATACCGAACGCTTCCAGGGGAGGATAAAAATGGAATTTGCTTATCAAAATGAATACACAGAGCACACTGCCCTCTATGAATCTAATAGAAAGAAACCCTGGGGTACTACACATGCAGTGCTTTCAGCTCAACATTTGATCAACGAGCCATTTCTAGTCATCAACGCGGATGATTATTACGGTCATGAATCATTTGGTGAAGTGGTGGAAGCCATGCAACAAATGACAGACGATCAGTGTATAATCATGGGATACAAATTGGCCAATACACTGTCAGATCATGGTACTGTGAATCGCGGTGTCTGCGAGGTAGACGAAAATATGAACCTCATTGGTATCAAAGAAACGTTGGCGATTGGAAGAGATGGTGATACTATTTCATATGAAGATAATGGTAAGGTTCACGAATTGGCTGCCGATACCTTTGTTTCAATGAACTTTTGGGGTTTTCCTTCAGCCGTGCTTCCATTGTTCGAAGAAAAATTCAAGGCTTTTGTGGCAGACAATAACCAAGATCCAAAATCAGAATGCTTCATTCCGGTGGAGGTAGATAATCTGAAAAAGGAAGGAAAGGCTACTGTGAAGGTTGTGCCAACTTCTGCTTCATGGTTAGGTGTTACCTATCAGGAGGATAAACCTCATGTGGTGGAAGGGATTAAAAAGATGATTGCCTCGGGCATCTACCCTGAAGAAATCAAATGATCGATATTCAATCGGTCTTAGCGCACTATGCAATTCAAGGCGATATACTCGAAATTTCTCCTTTTGGAGGTGGGCATATCAATGATACATTTCGAGTAAGGACTACCGTCAGGAAGTACCTTGTCCAGCGTATCAATACTGAGGTATTTCGAAACTTGGAAGTTATGGAGATCAACCTGCAAGGTTTGCTAAGTTCTAATTCGGGTATCCTCGTTGATCATCTTAGAACTTCTAAAGGAAAATACATCCTTGTTGGGGCTGATTCGGCTTGGAAAATGCAGTATCTGAATCAATCCACGTTTGCTCCATCGGTGGCTGATCGAATTGATATCGTACGAGAAGTGGCAAAAGGGTTTGGGGAGTTTACTTTCCAGAACAACGGATTGCAACCTGATCAATTTGCGGAAACCATACCCCAATTTCATCATCTTCACAAGCGCTTAGAACAATTGAAAGATGCCGTTTCCAGCGATCCGGCAAACCGATTGCTGTCCTGTCAGGAATTGGTGGACAGCGTACAGGCTTTTGAATGGATAAATGAGCGTATGGAAGCGCTGAGGGAGATTCTTCCCAAAAGGGTGTGTCATAACGATACAAAAATTGACAACATTCTTTTATCGACCCACGACAGCACATTCAAGTATGTAATTGATCTCGATACGGTTGGCCCCGGATATGTGCTTTATGACTTTGGGGACATGCTCCGAACAATGCTTTCTCCAACTACAGAAGGAGAGTCAGATATTTCTAAAATCCATATTCGAGAAGATTTTTATTATACCATTAGGTCTTCGTTTTTAGACGAGTGTGGTGAAATACTCACAAAGAATGAAATTGACAACCTGGAATTCGGAGGTTTGTATATGACATATATTATGGGTATCCGATTTCTAACTGATTATCTCAATGGGGATGTCTATTATAAAGTGAAAACAGCACAAGACAATTTTGTTCGTGCGCGAAATCAATTTCGTTTGCTCGAATTACTTGACGAATTTGTAAGTTAATGGAGGAGAAGAACGCAAAATATTGGATTGCAAAACTAGGATTAATTGAACATCCAGAAGGCGGATATTTCAAGGAGACCTATCGATCGAAAGAATCAATTGATAAAACCGCTCTTCCAGATCGATACAAAGAACTTCGGGTATTTGGAACTTCAATATATTTCTTGCTAACCACCGAAAGCGTTTCCAAATTTCATCGATTGCAATCTGACGAAATCTGGCACTATCATCAGGGAGGTGCAGCTAGAATTCATATTATTTCTCCCGAAGGGGAGTATTATTCAAAAGTAATTGGAGTTGATATTGGGAATGAACAGAGCTTGCAAGTGATTATCCCAAGAAATTCGTGGTTTGCTGCCGAAGTAGTAGAAGGTGATTTCATTCTGGTGGGCTGTACGGTGGCACCGGGTTTTGAGTTTGAGGATTTCGAATTGGCGGATAGGGTAGAATTGAGCGAATCATATCCTGAGTTGAAGGAATTGATCAACCAATTCACCTGAGTTGAGAACAAGTATTTTGAGTTTTGTTGTGCTTCCTGTAATTCTGACCTTGAAGGTAAATTTTAGAAATTGGCCCTAATTTTCTAATAAGGCCAATTTCTAAAGTGGAATATTCGTTGCTGCTCAACTCATATCAAAATACGGTCTGGCCACCAGGTCCTCCGCCTGAACCTCCACCTGAGCCACTCCCATTGACTATGTTAAATTCGATGGCCGTAAAACATCCAGATGCGGGGTCTCGTGCTACAACAACATATTCTCCCGAAGGTGTTGTAGGCGGTATGTATACGGTTTTCATTAAAATGTGGCTGCCACTGGAAGTCATGCCCGGTATTTGGGGATATGAAGACCATTCAAATTGAACTCCGGGAAATTGCTGGGGCCCGGGGGCTGGGTGAAAGTCAACGAAAGTTCCTGCACTATGCGTGGTATTGGGTCCGTTTTCATCTATGGCAAAGATGTCGGGCAAGCAGTCTCCCTGGGGTACAATAATAACTCCATCACAATCAATTCGAAATACCGGGATGGATCGACCTCCTTCGATATAAGTAATATCGGCCGTTAGCTTTCCATTGGGATTACTAGAGTAATTGGCGCCAGCTTGCACCAGGACTGAGGTACCCGTGGTGCTACCGATAATGGTTATGTTGCCCTCAGAAGTCCACTGAATACTAGTGATACCCACCAGATCACCATTCAGCGTATAGGTTGAGCTATGACCCGAATTAATACAATCAGGTCCTTCTATTATGGCATATGGAGAATCTCCTGAATCAAAGCCAGGACTTTCAATCTCAACTAAGGGATCCGGAGTATCATCGGAACACGCGAAAAGAGAAAAAAGTACAACTAATACGAACAAGGTTTTAAAAAGGAACTTTTTCCCAAGCGGAGTCCTTTCATAGTTTAGACAATTGTCAGTCATAATTTTAATTTTAGAATGAAACAAAATTTCATATTCCATTAAGCTCAATGGAATACTCTTGCTTCATATACCGTCTACTCTTAAAAGGTCATCACAACACATACTCTTTTTTTTTAAAGTCTTTTGATGGTTCAAAAGAGCATGGATCATTTAGCGCCTACTGTTTGAATAACAGAAGGTCACTTACACATTTCAGAAATAAGAACTGTACAGTTTGTCAAAGAATGCGAGTTTTCCTTGAGCGAGTGGATCGAATGAAAACTATGAGCGCAAACACGATCAATACTCCTACCCATAGCCGGTAATCGAATGGGTTACCCAACTTAATAGGCTTTGAATCTCCCAGGATAAAAAAGCCACCCCAGTAATAAGGGTCTGATGAAATGTTGTTGGCACTTTGTATGAATGTCAGCTTTGCCTGTCTTAGTGCATGATCTTTCGACATTCCCATTTTCAGATTTTTGTAGAATTCTTCCATGATTTTTGGAGCAACTACATCAGATACTTCCCATTGGCTAAGAAGTAAACTATTTACTCCGGCATATTGGAATGCCCTTCCAAGGCTCATGATACCTTCGCCAGTCGATATTTTTCCTGAACCTGTATTGCATGCCGACAGCACGGCTAAGGAGGCATTCAATTCCATATTGTAGAGCTCAAAAGGATGTAGATAACCATCTTCTAACGAATCAACCGATAATGGTGCAAAGAAAAGTTTTGAATTATCGATATTTTGATCGTCAACTTCTCCGTGAAGTGCGAGATGCAAAATGCTGAAGTCGGCTGCTCTTTCTTTAAACTCCCTTTCGTTTGCCTGTGCTCCAAAAAGATACTCCCCGTCTATCAATGTTGATATTTTGTTCAATTCGGTAGAGGTTCCAGGCAGGTTTACAAACGGACTACTTCGAGAAATACCTGGATTTAGAGATTCGTCATCACCTGAATCAAATGAAAAGGCCAAAATGCTCTTTTTAGCCCTCTGATGAGCTTTTTGATTGAACAACAAGTTCACTGACATGCCGTAACTGATTGATAGGTCATGAATAAGGTAATTATCTGGATGAGTCTTGAGCAGGTCGAAGTTCAGCTTCCACATCTTGCCTTCAGGAATGACAATCCATGATTTTTTCTGAATATGTTCCTTAACTGGGGCCACTAATATGCGTCCAAGTGCCAAAGTTGTTTTTTCAAATTCTGCCCTGTTTTGGTTAATAAGGTATTCAGGGAATCTTTCAACCAAATCATGGTAATCCTTGGGCAACACAGCTCTATGGATTGTACTTACTGAGGACTCAATCACTAATGTGAAAAGTTCATCCTGATCGATTTGATAGAGTAAAATGACCTGGTCTGAGTCCAGCCTACTTTGAACCTCATTCAGAGTCAGCAAAGGTTGACCATACTTTAGTGCGTAAAACTTGTCATTTCGAACCTCAATCAGATTAAGCAGACTATCTTTTTTCTGTTGTATGTTAAAAATTCGTTTCTCCAGTGTCGCGCTATTCACTTGATTTTGGGAATTGGATGTTGCAATGAGCTTGCTCTTATAATAGGCCAAGTCGATACCCAGTTGCCGATCTAAACTCACTAATTCATCTGGCAGTTCAGAAGAGGCAAGCGCTTCTCGCTTTAGACTTGTAATTTTGAGTAACCTTCCCCGTGAGGACTCCATAAACTGAAAGACATCGTTTAGGTACTCTTTATGCTCGGTCGATTCGTACAGAGTAGCAGCAATTCGTGTTCCCGATGAGGCCACCGATTTAGTGATCTCAAGGAGATTGAGAACATCAGCATCACTGACACCCGATTTAAGTAGAGATTCAGTGCTTTCTTGGGTTAGTTTAAATAACGACAAGCTTTTTTTGAGGTGTTTTATCTCGTTTGTTGCTTCATATTTAAGGAGTTCTATTTTAGCGATTTGCATGATGTTTCTGACATGAGTGATCTCGCTTAAGACGTCATGCAAACCTACCCCCTCAATAGTCGCTATGGGCCGAGTTATCTTCAAATTGGCTTGAATGGCTTGCCTCATAAATTCTGAAGCAATTCCCAAATTAGCCGATTGCATCGCGTTTCGTGCTAAGCTGCTTAAGGTCTGATTATAATTGATCGTTTTTTTGAAATCACTTGACTCATAGATTGACTTAGCCTTTTCCAAATAATCATTGGATGAATCCTGATCACCATTTCGGAAATGGAATTCCGCAAAGCTGTAATTGAAGTCAGCAATTGGTATGCTGCTTGGCCCCGACCATTCCAAGAGAATCCTTTCTGCGGCTTTGTAGTGGTCAAGTGACTCTTGTCGATTATTGAGGTTGTCGTAAATCTCACCAATTATTGAATAGAAAAGGGCAGTTTGTTGATTGTCGGTCTTAAAAAGTGCTCTTGAAATCTCTAGTCCTTTTTCAGCATAAATCAATGACTCGCTCCATAGCCCTAAGTTGTTGTAAACCGATGTCAGGTTAATGAGGATGTTCAGATTTCCTCCATAGTTTTCACCATATGTTTTCAGGTTAATTCGGTAGGCAGCATCGAAGAATTCCTTTGCTTTTTCGTATTGACCTAGGCCTGCTGAAAGAATGTTCCCCTTCTGAATATAAGTAAATGCTAGCCTTGGGTGATCAGGTCCTAAAGTTCTTAACCGAATTTCAAGTGCTCTATCGGCCATTTTGTTGGCTTCCAAAAAATCACCTCTCATGTATAGACTTCCGCTGATGTTGGAGTAGGCCTGGCCCAATAAAAACTCAGGAGGGTTTGTTGTTTGTTCCAATGTTTCGATTGCTGCATATCCCCAATTCAGAGCAGAATCAATCCTGTCCGCTCGCAATGCCCATGACGCTAGATTGCTATAAACTTGATATTTGATACCCCTTTCGCTTCTGGTCTTTGCTTCTATGTTCCTGATTTGTGCGAGGCTCTTTTTTAGATATTCACGAGACTTTTTAAATTCTTGTTGTACTAGCATGGTTGTGCCCATTTCACGGTATATGCTTGCCCGCAAAAATGGATTCTCTTCTTTTGAAAGGTCGTATGTGTTGAGGGCTTTCTTGAACAATAGAATAGCAGAATCCAGTGATTGTCTTCTAAAGAATAGAGATTGCCCAAGGCCATAGTACACCTTAGTTTTTTCCGAGAGTATTTCTGGTTTTTCTCCGATTAGGTGTGATAAGGCTTTTTGATTAAGATTCCATGTCTCAATATGGTCTCCCTTTTGACGGCCAGCAATGTTTGCCAATGATCGGTAGGCTCGAGAAATCTGAATAGGGCTAATAGCCGAGTTTGACTTGAAGCTTGGAATAAGAGAGTCTAATAAAGGTTTGGCTTCTTCAAACGCCCCCCTTTCAATCTTGATTTGCGCAATTCGAAGACTAATTTCAGCTTGTAGTGATTCATCAGTAGACAACACTTCTCGGAGCTCTTCGAGTACTTGAATGGCCTCGTTCGATTTTCCCAATTCCATCAAAGAATCGGCAATCACGAAACTAACTGATGTCATTGGATCATGATATTTTTCAAAATCCTGGGCTTGAGTTAAATCAAGACTTATAAATGTGATAATAAAAAAGACGATTCTTTTCATATTGAAAAGTTTAAGGAGGAACACTAATGTACAGAACTAGCGAAATTTAATTTATAATATATTTATTTTGACTTTCCTTGTAATTCCTTAAGTCATTAAAAGGTCATCGTGGAGTCGTGCTTTTTTGGTTCGGTTGTCCCTGACGGCCCAGTACTAATTGTGTTTGACATATTTCAGACGTACTTGCCATAAACGCCTTGACTAGAACTTTATCAGATATTGAAGCGATTAAAGCGATCTCAACGGGGAATAAAAAACTGGTGGATGATGCAATGGCGTTTCTCTATAACCAACATCTTCAAGGTATCAAATACTTCGTTTTAAATAATTCTGGTACCGAGGAGGCCGCTTTAGACGTCCTTCAAGATGCACTGGTCGTCCTATACTTAAATATCAGAAAAGGGCAATTTGACCATCGTGGTAGCTTGAAAGCCTATATACATGCAGTTGCAAAAAATCTATGGCTCAAAGAACTTAGAAGACAAAGAACCAACCTTCAGGTGATTAGTCAACAAGAGTCTGCGCAGTTTGAAACAGAAATGCGGCTGCATGAAAAACAGCTGAGTATCAGAAAGATACTAGATAAGATCGATAAGGATTGTAAGAAACTTTTGATGGACTTTTATTTCGAGAAAAAGACAGTGAAGATTCTTACGAAAGAATTTGGGCTTGGAAGCGAAGGTGCTACAAAGAATAAAAAATACCGATGTTTACAAAAACTTAGAGAGATCGTAAAACAACACAAGTTTCTAAGATCCGATTTTGAAGATGAGTAGGCAAGTAAACATAGAGCTATTGGAAAAATACCTGGCTGGCGAAATTGAAAGCCGGGAGGTTTTGGATATCGATGGCAAGGTGTTGAACAACGATGAACTTCAAGATGCTATCAAAGACCACAAAGAGTTAATTCTACAAATTGAAGGAGCAGCTCTGAAAGAATCTTTAAAAGAGATTAATTCTGCCGAGAGGCCTCAAGCTGAAGATAAGAAGTTGGTGTTCTGGCTCAGAACAGCTGCCAGTGTGGTTCTTATTTTTGTTTTGGGCTTTTTGATTTTGAAACCTGAAAGCCCAAGATTCGAGGACTACTTTGAACATTTCGAGCAATTAGAAACTTTTCGCGGACCTGATTCGCAATCATTTGATATTGGGCTTACTGAGTATTCTCGAAGAAACTACTCCAGGGCATATGAACTTCTGACGAGTAAGAATTTGGAAGAATTGAGTCCGGAGCTGACATTCTATGCCGGTCTAAGTGCGCTTGGTAGTGAGCGTTTTGAAGAGGCAATTGTATTATTTGAGGCCATAGGGACGAAGGAGACCAACAAGTATTATCAACAGACGAAATGGTACTTGGCCTTAGCCTATTGGCAATCCGGCCAAAAATTGAAGTCTATTGATATGTTGAATACTATCAAACGAGGAGAATTTCAATATTTGCGAAGTCGAGACTTAGCCCGAGTGTTAGAAGATTAATGCCAATATCCTTTCCAATAAATAGCGGACAGCCAAAACATGGTTTAAATTTCAGGATTTCGAATTGGCAGAGTAGGAGGCACTTCAGTAAGAGTTTTCACAATACCGGGAATTGATGAGAAATTTCATGCAAAAATCGATTGAAGAGGCTAAATAAGTCAGGTAAAAATAGACCTATTCAAATAGTTTGTGCTAATAAAGGGTGCAAGGTGAGCAACAATATTGAATTTATTTATCTGGAATCCGATATTTAATCTTTAAGTTTCGGATTAATTCTATTTGCCTCAGCAATTGACAGATCAGGAAATAATAACCACGATTCAGTCGGGAGACAGAGTTGCTATAAATAATGCCCTAAAGGTAATCTACATAGCAAACTATGAATCCGTTAAATCCTTAGTCTTCAAATCTAAGGGTAATGCTGAGGATGCAGCTGATGTTTTTCAGCAGGCCATCATGGTATTATATGATCATATTAGGAAGGGAAAATTTTTAGGAAAGTCTAAACTTAGTACCTACTTATATGCGATAAGTAGGAATATTTGGTACAAAACCTTAAAACAAGAAAATAAGACCTTTGATTTGTCACTATTTGACATTCACATGAGTACTATTGCGACTGATGAAATAGAAAACTTAGTAATTGTTTACGAGAAAAAGCTTACCCTGTCTGACTTGTTGGAACAATTGGGTGAAAGCTGTAAAGACATTTTAAGTGACTTTTATTATTCTGGGATGTCTCTTAAGGAAATTGCTGAGAAATTTGATCTTGCCAACGAGGCTACAGCGAAGAATAAAAAATACCGCTGTATGGTTAAATTAATGCAACTTGTTAGTGATTTGAATATTGAGATGCAAGACGTGTTTATCGAAGATAAATAACCCTTGAAAATAACGGAGGATATTATATTGCTCCTCGAGGCTTTCAAAGGTGGTGACTTAACAAAAAGTCAGACCATGGAGAAGCTTGAGGTTAACGAAGGTCAGTTTGATCGATACCTGTCTTGGTACGATCAATCTCTTGATGCCATCGAGCTGAACAATCTCTCCAAAGAGCTCTCCGAAATTCATAATGAAGTAATCAAACCCGGAAGGAGTAATTTTAGGGTATGGTATATGGCAGCGGCCGTAGTTATCATAGGTGTGATCGGGTTTTTGATTTCAAGACCAGAATCCAGCATTTCTTTTGATGACGTGTACGAACCATACCCCGATCTAATTAGCATAAGAGGAGAAGAGGAAAAATTGATGACCGAGGCAATGCGCCTCTACTCCTTAGGAGATTTTGCGGGAGCCTTGGATAAATTCTCTTTAATTCAACCGGATTCCTTGATCACGGAATACCATTTTTATCGTGGCATAGCGGCATTGGGTGCTAATGATTCCAAACTAGCGGTCAGCTCCTTATTGAATATTGGAATAGACCCGGATTCCAACAAATACTGGCAGCAAACCCGGTGGTATTTAGGGTTGGCCTATTGGCAACTTGGTGATACCGTGAATTCTTTAAAACTGCTTGAAGCAATTGAGGAGAATGAATATGGTTCAGAAGTTAGTCAAAAACTGGCCGAACAACTCGGTAACCTACCTTAATTCGGCAGCTTAAAAATCCACTGGATTTGCCTAGGGTCCTCTTATCCTTTATTTCTGACCAAGACTTTCCAGTTCGTGTTGAGTAATGGTAACGATTAAAAGATGATTACTACGACTACGAACGATATTCAAGGACAAATAATTACCAATTATTATGGGGTGGTAACAGGTGAGGCGATTATTGGCGCCAACCTATTCAAAGATCTGTTCGCCAGCATAACAGACTTGGTTGGAGGTAGATCTGGCTCTTATGAAAAAGTATTGCGGGAAGCAAAGGAGAACGCTATGCAAGAAATGTTACATAATGCTCGAAGTCTTGGAGCAAATGCAGTAGTGGGCATTGATTTGGATTATGAAACTATTGGTGACAGGGGTAGCATGCTTATGGTGAGCGCCAGTGGCACAGCAGTCAGGATTCAGGATTGACTTTCAAGACATAGGTGTCTTCATTCTCATTCGGAACAACATCCAATACATTTGCAAGAACCAGACGAACCAAAGTTCTTGACGCCAGGTAATAGGTCAGCCTGGCTTTTTCTTTGAATTCCTTTAGAGTAATGTTTTCCCTTTGGTCCAACAGTTCCATTAGTAACTTTTCTTTTTCTCCGAAGTTGAATTGAATATCTCTCGGTTTCATTCTTCTTCGAATGATTTCTCTGACTTCTCTGCTCGCTTTCAAACTCTGATCACCCGCTCGGATGTAAGTCAGCTTCTTGTCAGTTTGCGGATCCTTCCAGGTGTGGGGTTTTTTGGTGCTTTCAGGAATGTCAAAAATCGCAATTCCCTTTTTCGGAGTGAGTTTCACAATCTCCTGAGTATATGGAAGTTTAGGTGTAACCAACTGTTTTATGGCTTGCTCCAGAACAAAAACCTCTCCTTCAATTTCTCTACTGCCTGAAGCGGTACCGTCATCATCTACACCCAAAAAAAGTCTTCCTCCTCTTGAATTGGCAAATGCGACTAGTTCTCTCACTATTTTTTCCGGATGATTGGCTTTCTTTTTAAACTCCAGAAATTGTCCTTCCCCTCGTGCTATAAGGCGCTCTATCCCAATTTTCGTCCACATTATTACAGATCATCTTCTGAGATATCATCCAGATCAGGCATGGAAAACATGCTGCTTAGCAAGTCTTTGAATCGGGTACCGGTATCCAAGGCTGATTTGCTTAGCTTGCTATACTCGGCAAGCCCATGTAGCGCAAATTCCATTAGAAACAAGCGCTCATGTTTAGACTTTCCAGGATGATTTTTTTTCACCAAGTCTTCCAATCCGGGGATGGTTTTTAGCGCTTTTTCATATTCATTGAAGGGAAGATCATTGAGCAAATCGATGGTATAGCCTTCCCCAAACCAATTGATAATCGGTTGATATGGATTTTTTTCAGCCGGCCCCTTTTTATCATCAGGTTTTGGAAAGTAATTGGCAAACTGTGTTCTGATCGCTTTGCCGATCAGACTATGTGCCACGATACCAGCACCTTCCTGTTCACCCTCATAGACCAGCTCCACTTTCCCTGTGATGGCTGGTACCACTCCAATGAAATCACTCACCCTGATGTACACCTGATGCTCATTGTTCAATAGAGCTCGTCTTTCAGCGGTGCTTAACAAATTCTCATAGGCTGAAATTGTCAATCGAGCAGATACACCACTCTTTTCGTCCACATACTCGCTCTCACGCGCTTCAAATGCGATCTGCTCAATCAAATCCTGTGCAAGTTCATTAACTACTACTTGTTCCTTTTGAGGGTCCTTGATATTCGCTTCTTGGGTGGTCACTTGCTTACCTACTTCGATTGTCTTTGGATAATGTGTGATTATTTGGCTATCGATTCGGTCTTTTAGTGGAGTCACAATGCTTCCTCTATTTGTATAGTCTTCAGGGTTGGCGGTAAATACAAACTGGATATCCAAAGGTAATCTCAATTTGAAGCCTCGTATCTGAATGTCACCTTCCTGAAGAATATTGAACAAGGCTACCTGTATTCTGGCTTGCAGGTCAGGAAGTTCATTAATAACAAAAATTCCGCGATGCGATCTTGGAACTAGACCATAGTGAATCACTCTTTCATCTGAATAAGGAAGCTTGAGTGAGGCTGCTTTTATAGGGTCAACATCTCCAATTAAATCAGCGATGGATACATCTGGAGTGGCTAGTTTTTCAGAGTAGCGCTCACTTCTGTGGAGCCATGAGATTTCTGTTTGATCACCATGAGCGCTTACCTGGTCGACTCCGAATCTTGAAATAGGCTCTGTTGGATCATCGTTGAGTTCTGAGCCCGCAATAACAGGAACGTACTCATCCAGAAGCTCAATCATTTGTCGAGCGATTTTCGTTTTAGCCTGGCCTCTTAATCCGAGTAAATTGATATTGTGCATCGACAAAATGGCGCGCTCTATATCGGGAATAACGGTGTCCTCATATCCCCATATTCCTTCGAACGTTGGTTCCTTTTGCCGAATTTTTTGAATCAGATTATCCCTTAATTCCTGTTTCACGGATTTCGGAGTATATCCCACGGCCCTGAGTTCACCTAAAGTCTTCAGTTGTAGCAATATATCAGCGTTCAATTCGCTATAGTTCATCTCAATATCTTTTTCGTCTGTTTCTTTTATAATCCTCAAATATGAGGTGGCCCAATCCTTTCAGGCTACTGTAATAGGCATTTCCATTGTTGGTTTTGGTAAACTCTTGCACAAACTCTTTCAAATAAGGATCAGAGGCGATCATAAAAGTCGTGACTGGGATGTGCAAGCGTCTGCATTGTGTGGCAAGGTTTAGCGTCTTGTTCAGGATTTTTGGGTCAAGCCCAAACGCATTTTTATAGTATTTGATACCCACCTTCATACAGGTAGGTTTACCGTCCGTAATCATGAAAATTTGCTTATTGGCATTTTTTCTCCTTCTGAGAATGTCCATTGCTAATTCAAGACCTGCTATGGTGTTAGTGTGGTAAGGCCCAACTTGGAGGTAGGGAAGGTCTTTAATCTCGATTTGCCAGGCATCATTTCCGAACACAATCACATCCAAAGTGTCTTTAGGGTACTTGGTGGTGATCAACTCTGCAAGAGCCATTGCCACTTTTTTTGCTGGTGTGATGCGGTCCTCACCATAAAGTATCATGGAATGGCTGATGTCAATCATCAAAACTGTTGATGTCTGGGTTTTATACTCCGTTTCAACCACTTCCAGATCATCCTCTGTCAACATGAAATCGCCAAATCCATGATTGATTTGAGCATTACGAATAGAGTCGGTCATGGCAATTTGTTGGATTGTGTCACCAAATTCAAAGGGTCTTCTATCTGTACCCGTTTCATCTCCTATTCCTGAAATATCAGTTCTGTGCTGCCCCTTACCCGATTTTTTCAGTTTACCAAAGATTTCCTCTAATGCGCTTTTCCGTATTTTTTGCCCAGTCTTATCTGTCACTTCAAAGTTGCCAGTCCTGCTTTCCTCGGTCAGGTAGCCTTTTTCTTTCAACTCATCAATGAAATCACCTATACCATATTGTCCGTTAGTGATATTGTATTCGTTATCCAGGTTGGTCAACCAGTTGAGCGCTTCTGATGCGTCCCCTCCTGTAATACTGACCAGTTGGAGGAAGATATTCAGCAGGTTATCGAAAGCTGATTCATTTTGAGCTTTTTTTGGAATGAACTTTGAAAATCGGTATCCGCGCATGAGTGAAGAGAGAACGCTTTTGAGGTCAAATTGGTTTAATCAAATTTTCATGACCTACTAATTTTTTAAATTGTAGGATGTACAGGTCGGATAATTTTTTTTCCAGCCCTGTATCTTTTCTTTTTCAACCCGTTATACGGTCGAATCTAAAATAAAACATTAGACTCACAAAAGCTCAAAAGTGGATTCTAAGATAGCAAATGAAGTAGCGTTGGACGAGCGTTTGATCATCGAGCAATCGAAGAAAGATCCTAAAAGATTCAGTGCGATCTACGAGAAGTACCACGAGCCAATATTTAGATTTGTTTATTCTCGCATAGGGCAACTTGAAGCGAGCAAAGATATTACCTCTTCTGTCTTTTATAAAGCCCTTGCCCATATACGAAAGTATAAGGACCAAGGGCTTTCTTTTTCCTCATGGCTTTATAGGATTGCAGTTAACGAATGTTACGATTTTTTTAGGGCTCAGAAAAAGTATAGGACGGTAGCACTTGAAGATTACATGCATGCGGATTTGCTGGATGAACTTCAATTGGAAGAGAATGAAAAGGAAATCTGGATGAACTCACTGCCAGGTTTGTTAGAGACATTGGAACCTAAAGACCTTGAATTGATTGAATTGAGGTTCTTTGAGGCCAAAAGTTTCAGAGAAGTGGGTTATATTCTCGGAATCACCGAGAACAATGCCAAAACCAGAACTTATCGTGTTTTGGGAAGGATGAGAAAAGAAGTTAGAAACTTGTCATAAGATGAAGTACCGATTTGTAAAGAGGAGACAGGAGGTCAGTACTGAAGAGATCAATTCCCTTCGGGACTTTGATTTAGTGCTGAAAGGGAGTAGACGCTTATTGGATATTGCCTATAAAAGCAAACTTCTTTGGACATTGACTATTCCGGTGGCCGTGGTAGTATATACCCTGGCAGTAAATCAGCCTGCTGTTGAAGAACCTGTTCAGGAAGAACAGCCAATTCAAGAAGAGGTATTGGACAAATCCTCTGAACAAAAAGAGGAAATAATACAGGAAGAACAGCCGAAGGTTGAAGAACCCAAAACCGTTGTCTCCACACCTCCCAAAAAAGAATCCGATAGAAGTCAGGTGCCTGATCCTTTGGAGTCAAAATTCCAACAACCTGCAGAAGAAATTGAAACAAGCAGTGAACTTCTAAAAGAAGATATACTGATAAAGGCAGCTCCGAAAATGGGTTTTGAGAAGTTCTATCAATTTATCGATAGAGAACTTACCTACCCAGAGTTGGCCAGAAAAGATAGTATTCAGGGTCATGTGAAAGTGTTATTTTCTGTCGATCGAGCAGGGAAAGTAAGCAATATAACTATTGCCGAATCCCTAGGGGATTTATTCGACAATGAGGCCATCCGTGTGATGAACCGGCTTCCAGACTGGAATCCTGCAACATTTAATGGAGAGCCCGTTAGTAGTCGAATGTCGATCAAGCTCACTTTCAAAATCAAATAAAACCAGCCACTATGATGAAATTAAGAACACTTTTTCTAAGTGTCATGGGATTGGTGTACCTCAATTTTTCCTATGGCCAGGCCTTTCAACCGACCGATTCGGTGACCCTTCGAGGGCTGGAGAACCCCAAGATACTATGGGCCGACCTAAACAATGATCTACTCTATGACTTGTTTTTATGGGGTAAGGCGAAGGATACGCTTAAAACTGTAGTTGAGATCTACACTAACCAGGGGAACGGCCAGTTTGAAAAAGAGTTGGTGGATCTTCCGGAGGTTTTCATGAGTCAATTAGAACTTAAGGATTTTAATAGAGATCGAAAGATTGATATTGTATTTACCGGGGTCTTAGAAGAAACGGATACCGTCCTTTCCGTGCTCTATAATCAGTCAGATTATAATTACGAATTGGCATCAGATACCCTCTTGAAACAACCAATTGAACAATTCAAGACGTATGACTTTAATTACGATACCCGTGAAGATGTACTTGTTGCGGTAAGAGACGAAGCTGATAGTCTGAACTTTCAATTGTTTGAGGGGGTGGTTGACGGTTTTGAGCTCGTAGATAAAAACTTTCCGAAG
Source organism: Cyclobacteriaceae bacterium (assembly GCA_028281285.1). Taxonomy (GTDB): domain Bacteria; phylum Bacteroidota; class Bacteroidia; order Cytophagales; family Cyclobacteriaceae; genus Roseivirga. The sequence goes on along the minus strand of JANQKF010000015.1, from coordinate 334,976 downwards.
TTCAGCTCTGGAAAGTTGTTCACTATTGACTTTGGAAGCGATGGCCTGCAGGACTTGATTTTGTCAGGTACACGAAACGGGGATTCTACAACCTTCCTCTTACGGAATCAAGGCGATTTTGACTTCGAAGACTCACAAGTCCCTCATAACCTAACCGAGACCATAATTGAAAGGCTTTCAATCGGTGAGTGGGATGAAAATGGCTTTCCTGATTTTTTTGCTAGTGGGTCCACAACAGAAATAGACAATTTCAATATTCTCCGCGCCAATGAAGGAAGAGAAATTGAAGATGAAAGAGAATTCCTTCCCGAATTTGTAATTCATAACTCCCTCTTGGTAGACTTTGATTCGGATGGTGTAACCGACCTTTGGCTGCAAGCCGAGAAAAATGATTCCACCTTCCATTTTTGGTACAGCAATTTAGAAGAATCGGAAGATTCGGTGATGATCTATAGGGAGGATTTGATTGAAACCCGATTTGCAGATTATACCTTTGACGGACATATTGACTATACCGAGCTCATTCATTTAGGTGATAGTCTAAAGCTTACTTTTTTTGAAAGTCTGCAACCCAGTATCAATAAAGGACCTGGTAAGCCGGAACCACAAGTGGCCGTTCAGACAGGTAGAGGACAAGTGAGGGTTGCCTGGCAGGCAGCTTCTGACTCGTTGACTAATTCCAGTTCGCTCAGCTATGACGCGATTTTCTTATCCTCTGATACTACCGAACTATTTGAAGCCAATATGGGTGAGGGTAATTTTTGGCCAAATTTTGCCTACCATGGTAACCAACTTTACAGCGGCAAACTGGATTTGGACAGTCTTGAGGCCGGTGAATACTATTATTTGGTGAGGGGCATCGACAATGCATTTAACTACCTTGGTGGAAATGGTGGAGGCGGAATTGGTGATGGCTCGGAAGACCTCAACAAAATCACCATTTGTGATGAGGAACTGACTGTCTCCAATGTTGATATGTGTAATGGTAGTTTTGAAACCTTTGGTACAGAAGGGGTTTTAAGAAACTGGTACTCTGATCGGCTCGGAGCTATTGGAGAGACTGATATACTCACCTATATAGCCGGAGGTGTGGATGATGTGATCTATGGCACGGTTGTCGATTTTGTGAATTGCAGTGAAGGACAATTGGAGATTCACGTAAATGTGGTTGGAGCCCCTGCACCTCTTCTTATTCCTTCATTTACCCTGGTTTGTGGTCCTGAAACCTTAGAATTCGAATTGGACGAAGCTTGGTCGAATGTACAATGGAGCTCCAGCCTTCTTGGTGAATTCAGTAGCGACCATTCCATTTCTTTAGATATTACCCAGTCCGATACGCTTTCGGTAGTTGCCACCAATGATCTTGGTTGTAAGTTCCGAGCACAAGGGATTATTAGTTTTGTCGATTTTCGACCGGCCGTAGCCGATACTGTCTACAATATTGAGCTGGGAGAAAGTGTCCAACTTTCAGCTTCAGGGGGGGGCGAATATATTTGGGGACCTGTAGGATCCTTAAACAATCCTTTTATCGCCAACCCAGTAGCATCTCCAAGAGAAACAACGGTTTATAATGTCATCGTAAGAAGTGAAGAGAACTGCGTTGAGCGCTTTCAAGTGACGGTTAATGTTGAACAAGTTGGAAATGCAGCGAACTTATTTACACCCAATGGTGACAATCGAAATGATTCTTTTTTTCTACAGCTATCAAGTGTGCCTGTAGCGATTGATTTCCGAATCTATTCTCGCGAGGGGAATTTGATTTATCGGGAAAGGGAACCCATTCGGGCCGTATCACAAGGTTGGGATGGTCGATTTAACGGCAAGAAAATGCCTCCTGGAGTATATTATTGGCGTGTAGAAGGGCTTTATGCTGACGGCACGAGGGTGAAAGTCAATTCGGATAATTCAGGTAAGGTACATTTGATTAGATAAGTCCAGGACATGCGTTTCAACCGAACTTTCACCTTTACTTTTCTAATTCTCACCTTCGTTATTCAGGAGGCGACTGCTCAGCAATTTAACTTTTCCCAATACAGCTTCACCGATCAACGCATTAATCCCGCCCTTGTCGGAATAGGTAATTACTGGAAATTTGGAGGTATTCATAGAGAGCAAAAAACCGGTCCTGATTTTGATATTCTGAGCACTTCGATTTCTGCTAGTTATCCATTCGTAAAAGCAAACAATGCCGGTACATTTGGTGGTTTAGGTATTACTCTTCTGGACGATAAAGCCGGTTCGAGTAAAGCCTTTAAAGTACAGGAGGTTGGGTTGAGCTATGCCATGCAGGTAAGAACGGGTATCAATCAACAATTAGCGCTTGGAGCAAGCATTTTTCGACAAACAAGGGGCTTTGATTTTGATCACTTGATTACCAATTTTCAATATATTCCGGATCGGGGATTCGATACTTCATTGGACAACGGTGAGAATTTCGAAGAACTCAACAGATCCTTCACTCGAATAGGTGTAGGTGCTCACTGGGAAAACAGAGATGTAAATGACCAAAGGAGCGGGCATTTTGGCATATCCGTTTTTGACTTAAACCAACCCGTTGAAGCATTTATAGACAGTACAACCAAGATGGATCCAACCTATTATTTAAGTGCTGGATTTCGAGCCTTTTCCGTAGGTCAATTGAGTTTTTACCCTGAGGCCTTGATTAGTCATGTGAACGGACAAACTTCCTATTATTTGGGGGCCAACGCAAGATATGGTTTACAGAACGGGGGTTATTTGGTACTTCAAGGTCAATACTTGACAGGAGGAGAGGTTGTTGCCGGAATTCAATTTGCCAAGAAGGACTTTAGAATAGGAGTGAGCTATGATATTTCGCTCAACAATGCCAACAGTGGTAATCAAGGGGCCTTCGAATTTGGATTTGAATTCACAGGTCTGGTAAAAAGCAAATCGAAGCCAGAGAAGCTCAAAAGGACAACTCCGGCACCACAACCCAAGCCTCCGGTTGAAGAAGTGCAACAAGACACGGTTCAAACTCCAACGGAACCTCCAGTAATTCCTAATGAAGAGAACGATGAGGAACAGGAACCAAAAGAAGAAGTGAAAACTGAAACCGGGGCTCAAGATTTGGAATTCGAACCGATTATAGTTGAGCGTATCACAAAAAGACTTGGATTTGAATTTAATAAAGCCAACCTGAACGATTCTATGAAAGCCAACCTTGACGGATTAAGTAAGAAGTTAAAGGATGATCCGCAACTAAGGGTTACCGTCTATGGACACACTGATTCCATAGGTGATGAAGACGTCAATGCTAGGTTGTCTGATGCAAGGGCCAACGCGGTACGCGGCTACCTGATATCCTCTGGGATTTCAGCAAATCGAATCAAAGCCGAGGGAAAGGGTGAATTAGAGCCCGTGAGTTCAAACTCCACCGCAAAAGGAAGAGCCTTGAATAGGCGCGTGGAGCTGATTATTCATCGCTAGAAACCCTACCATTCATTCGGTTCAACGATGAGTAAATCCGCGTGTCAGGTAAATTTTTTATCTTTCAAGTACACTGAATTGCAATATGAAGTCATTTTTCAATCTAAAGGGCTTGCTGTTCTTCACTATTTGCATTGCGTTAATTATTGTCTTTAACACGGATCGAGATCATTCAGAAAAGATGTTGGGCCAATGGTATAATGAATCACTTAAAGTTATTTATGACGCACAGCATGGAGGTGACAGCACCTACAATGTTCCGGCAGGACAATGGGAGGAGAGACTTCAAATCAGGCCAATTCAGACTACCTATAAATCCGATGGAACCTATAACTCAAAGTATTGGAATCTGCAGGATTCCCTCATTCGCGAAGTAGCTGGTGAATGGGAGGTGATTGGAGATACGCTTTATCTTACTGAGGGGGGCGTACGATCAGGATATTTACTTGAGTTTGACGGGGATAGGGCAACTTTCACTGCAATGTACGACTGGGATGGAGATGGAGAACGAGACGATCTCTATTCCGGAGTTCAAATCAAAAAGTGACTTTTTAACCAATAATTATAACTATGGATTTATCGAGTATTAATTGGTTGGCCGTGATTGTATCGGCTGCTGCTTATTTTATTCTAGGAGGGGTCTGGTTCGGACCGCTATTCGGAAAGGCATGGCAAAAAGGTGCCGGACTTTCTGATGAAGAAATGCAAGGTGGTAACATGGGGAAAATGTTTGCTACGATGTTTGCCATGGCTTTGATTGTATCTTTTGGTATGGCCATGTTCTTTTTTGGAATGGGTACAGACCCGGAAAACCCAATGACTGCGGGTTCAGGAGCTATGATGGGTGCTATGACTGGAATTTTCTTCATTTTCCCAATTCATGTGATGAACTACGTTCCAGGCAAAAGAACGGGGTTGATCGTCATTGAATCGCTGTACCATATCATTTGTTTTGTCCTTGTGGGAGTGACCCTTGGAGCTTGGCAATAAAGTCGAGAGTTTCAAATTTTTAGCCTCGAGTTAGTTTTAGAGAATTGATTCGAGGCTAAATTTTGGACTAGAAAAGTAACGGGTCAGGGTATTGATAGTCATAGTTCAAGGCTTCCTGGAGTCGAGAAGTAACTACCTTATGAGGGATTGTAAATGGTTCCGTCCATTTAGGCTTTTCAAAGCCATATTTTTTGGCCATGATCTCATGAACCTCCTTTCTAGTTGGATGACTCGGAGTAACCAGGTTAATGGTATCCACTTCCCATTTATCCATTTCTATTAGACTCAAAATGACCCCAATCACATCATCCTTGTGAACATAGTTAACAGGAGTATCTGGGCCTGGTGTTTCTTTTCCCGCGAACCATTTGCCTGGAACCCGATCTTCACCCATTAAGCCACCACATCGTAAAACGATCAATTCTGTATTTATCTGCCTAATTTGCTTTTCTGCCTGAACAATGGCCTCACTGGAACCCTTTTGAATATCGGGTGTTGTTGATTCATCAACCTCTCTGTTGGTATTCGGATAAAGAGAAGTTGAACTCACAAAAATGACTCTAGGCACTTTGTAGTCGTTGATCAGATATTTTAGGTATTTGACCTGCTCCTCGTAAAACGAAGGAGGATTTATTTTACGGCCCGGGGGAATATTGATAATCAGAAGATCACAAGAGAATAGTCGGTTGAAATCACTTCCGGTAGGCATAGGGTCCAGTTTTAAAAGAACCGGAATAATTCCTGATTCGGCTATGATTTGGAATTTCACCGTACTTGTTGTGCTTCCTAAAACCTCATGGCCGAGTTGTGTCAGTTTTGCTCCTAAAGGCAAACCCAACCAACCGCAGCCGACAATGCTTATTTTCATTATTGAGAAGTGAATTCCCTAACGGGACGCAGTCATAACCTGTGCCATGACTTCATTATAAAAGTCGGTGTAAACCGGCAGAATATTAGTGATGTCGAATTCTTTCGCTCTGGCGAGTGCATTCTTTTTGAATTCAGCCAGGTGATCATCGCTTAATATATGCATGGCATTACTGGTCATTTCGTCAATGTTGCCAATATTCGAAGTGAAACCCGTAACTCCGTTGATATTCAACTCCGGAATTCCACCCGCATTACTGGAAATTACCGGTACTTCGCAGGCCATGGCTTCTAATGCAGCTAAACCAAAACTCTCTTTTTCGGATGGCATGAGGAAAAGGTCGGCTACCGATAAAACTTCTTCGACTGCCTCGAGTTTGCCCAGGAATCTAACATCCTCAATAATTCCTAATTCCCTACACAAGTTCTCAATATTTGCCCTTTCCGGACCGTCACCTACCAAGAGTAGTTTGGCTGGAACAGTGTCTTGTATTTGATGAAATACTCTAACCGCATCATCAACACGTTTTACTTTTCTGAAGTTCGAAGTATGAACGATCAACTTTTCGCCATTCGGACAAATCGCTGTTTTAAAATGATCCTTGTGCTGCTTTTTGAATTTTTCCAGGTCAATGAAGTTTGGGATAACCCTGATCTCTCTGGTGACATTGAAATGTTTGAAAGTATCTTTTTTTAACGATTCAGACACGGAAGTCACACCATCGGACTGGTTAATTGAAAACGTCACTACCGGTTCATAGGAAGGATCCTTACCCACTAGGGTTATATCCGTTCCATGCAATGTGGTGATCACCGGTATTTCGATTCCTTCTGCTTTAAGAATTTGCTTCGCCATAACTGCAGCTGACGCGTGTGGTATAGCGTAGTGAACATGCAAAAGATCAAGTTGCTCGTATTTTGCTACATCCACCATTTTGCTGGCTAAGGCCAATTCATAAGGTGGATATTTGAACAATGGATAAGAACGAATATCTACCTCATGGTAGAATAAGTTCTCATTAAAGAAATCTAGTCTGGTAGGTTGAGAATAGGTGATAAAATGAACTTTATGGCCTTGTTTGGCCAATCCAATACCCAACTCTGTTGCAACTACTCCACTACCACCATAGGTAGGGTAACATACGATGCCTACATTCATAAAAAAGTGCCTTCAGGTTTTGAGCAACTACTTAACTCATTCAAGGGCCTTAAAGTTCCAGATTGATTCGTAGATAAGGTCCTGAATTCTGGTACGGACATTTGTGGTTAGCAGTTTTGTATTTGTTGCATCCGGAAAAGTCCTGTTGGAAAGGAATACATAAATCAGCTCATTTTCAGGATCTACCCAAACTGCAGTTCCTGTAAAGCCAGTATGCCCAAATGTAGACTGGGAAGCATACCTGGAGGCTGGCCCACCAAAACTTGTGGTAGGTTTATCCCACCCTATGCCTCTACGATTGCCTATAAACTGAGGAGCGGTAAACTGAGGTAAAACTCCTTTTTCGAAATAGGTTGTTCCCCCATAATGTCCCAATTGTAAATTCATTTGCATCAGAATTGCAAGGTCATGAGCGTTGCTGAACAAGCCGGCATGACCCGCCACACCGCCTACCATGGCTGCCCCCTGATCATGAACAACACCACACAATAAAGCGTCCCTGAATGGTTCTTCGTCTTCTGTTGGTGCTATTTCTTCATAGCGATTCTTTTTTCTTGGCAGATAGGTAAGAGTTTGAAGACCTAAAGGCTTATAAAATCGCTCCTGCAAGAATTGATTTACAGGCTTTTTGAGAATTCGTTCTGCCATTCTGAAAAAGAGATAATAACCCATATCTGAATAGAGGTAGTCATACTTGTTTTCTCCCTTAGGAAGCTTTCTCAGAGGTGCTTTTACCACCCAATTCCACATCGAATCCGCTAGCGCAGGATGGCCATAGAGGTCATCCGCAAGTTGATATTCGAAATTATCATCTTGGGTTGGACTGTAAAGGTTTTCATCAAGCTCGCCCTTCTTCAAGGTCCTTTTCCAAAAAGGAATAAAAGGTTGCAGACCGGCTTGATGAGTGAGAACATCCCTGATCTTGAGGCCAAACTTATCCGTTCCTTCAAGTTCCGGAAGGTAGGTTCCGATTTCAGCGTTCAAGTCAACCAGTCCTTTTTCTTCTAAATACATGAGTGTCTGCATCATGCCTGCCACTTTGGTAACTGAGGCGATATCATACATGGTATTTGAAGTCACTGGCTTCTTTTTTTCATAGGTCTGAAAACCGTATGATTTATGATAAACGACTTTCCCCTTTCGGGCAACCAATACCTGTCCGCCAGGAGTGGCCCTATTATCAATTGCCTCGCGCATTACCTGATCAATTTCTTGAAGCACTTCCGAATTCATTCCCACTTCTTCAGGGTTGCCATAGCCTAATCTTGAGGCCTTTAGGGTCATGAAACCAGAGCCGGCCTTGAAATTTCCCACAGAAACGGGCAGTTTTCCTTCAGCTCTGATAGCACCAAAAATTATCTGAGGGGCAATTTCCTGGGTGATTGGATTGTCTTCATAAGTGCACAGAATGTTCTTTACTCCATCGAAATATTGAAGACTATAGGCATTACCCATCGTAACCACAATCACCTTGGTCTTCTCTTGTAGCTTTTTGATAAACTCAACTTCTTCGTTTTTCACCTGATGTTGATTCCTTGGTGAGTTGGTAATTCCTTGATAGCCGACTACCACAATATCATAATGGGCAAGTTCGTCTAAAAGCGTATCGTGAATCTCATCGGCCTGGTGATGTACAAAAGAGGCATATTTGCTCAATGTAGAAGTGAAGACTGAGGCATCTTTTTTGCCAAAAGTGATGGAAGCGAACTTTGTGCTGTCCAACCTAATGATGGGCAAAATATCATCGGAATTATTGACTACAGTCATTGCCTTCTGGTAGAGCATCTTGTTTAGAAGATTGCCGTTGCTATTGTTTAATCTGGCGGCCAGATTATCTTTTGAGAGTGGTTTGTATTTATTCAAACCAACCCAATATTTAGCTCTTAGTACTTTCTTGATTCGCTCATCAAGTGACTCCTGAGTGAGGTCTTTCTTTTTCAGTGCTCTTTGTATTTGTACAATCGCTTTAGGTACGTCAAGCGGGAATAAGATGACATCATTACCCGCCATCAAGGCGCGAACATCGGCCTCGCCTGGCTCATAATATTTGGCCACTCCTTGCATGTTCATGGCATCGGTTAAAACGAGACCGTCAAATTTCAGTTCATCTCTAAGCAGTTCGGTGGCGACTTTCTTTGAAAGGGTGGTGGGAGTATTTTGGCTGGGATCATAGGCTGGGATTTGCAAATGAGCCACCATCACACTCATCAGGCTATCCGCCATAAGTTTTTTGAAAGGATAAAGTTCCACGCTGTCCATCCTATCCCTGGAATGGTTGATGACCGGAAGATCGAGGTGCGAGTCAGTGTCTGTATCTCCATGGCCGGGAAAGTGTTTGGCATTGGCAATAATATGTTGATCCTGCATCCCCCTCATGTAGGCACGTCCTTTTCTGGCAACATTCTCTTTATCCTCCCCAAAAGAGCGATAGCCAATCACCGGATTTTTGGGATTGACATTCACGTCAACCACCGGGGCAAAGTTCAAATGCATGTCAAGCGCATGAAACTGATGAGCCACTTCTTTGCCCATTTCATAGATCCATCGATCATCCTGTATGGCACCTAATGTCATTTGTTTGGGGAAATCGAATGTGCTATCCAAGCGCATACCAACTCCCCATTCAGCATCCATAGCTAACCATAGTGGAACTTTTGCAAGTTTTTGGTATCGATTGGTTAAGGTGGCCTGTCTGCCTGGCCCTCCTTGAAAGAAGATGAGCCCACCAATATGATGCTTCATTATGAGTTCATCGATTTGCTGATAGTGTGCCTCGTCACGATTGGAATAAGCGGCAACCATGAACAACTGACCCAAACGTTCTTCTGGGGTCATCGACTCAAAAACACTGTCTACCCAAGCCTCCTGTTTTTCAGGATTTGACCTACTATAGATTTTCTGACTAAAAATTTCGTTATTAGAGAAAAATACAATGAGAAGGCAGGGAATAACTTTTCTCAGCATGTGATCGTTAGCGTTTTAATAGCAACAAATAAAGCATAAATTTGCGTTAACTGTGCATTGAGTAAAGATTTGAGACACTTTTTCGATTGAATCGATTGTATTGCCATACAATTTGAACGTACTGAAAGGAAAGCCATTATGTTGAAGTTACCGAGTTTAACCAAGAAGCCTAGATACCAACGATTTCATATGGAGCCACGTTACTATGACCCGATCAAAGAGGACATAGCAAACAGAACGGCAAGGATAAAGGCCGAACTCGGAATGACTGATGACGATGAAACGGATTTTGGCTATTCCTCTCAAATTAGTGGTTCTTTTAGAAGAAATCTCAAGCACACAAAGGGCAAGGTGGATCAGACTTCCATGATTCGATTAATTGTGCTTATTGCTCTTGTATTGTTGGTTGGGGGCTTTGTTTATATCGGTACGGAAGTCTTTTATATTCTTCTTCTCTACGTTCCTTTCTATCTTTGGAAAAAAATTCGCAGATAATTTAGGAACACTCCTTAATGCCCGATGTCATTCGATTACTTCCTGATAACATCGCCAATCAGATTGCAGCTGGCGAAGTAGTACAACGACCTGCCTCTGTGGTCAAAGAGCTGCTTGAAAATGCTATAGACGCTGGCGCGAAGAATATCAAACTTATTGTAAAAGAATCCGGTAAAGCCATGGTTCAGGTGATCGATGATGGTATTGGGATGTCAGAGACTGACGCTCGTATGTGCTTTGAACGCCATGCTACTTCAAAAATCCGGACTTCGGAGGACTTGTTCTCCATTAAAACCATGGGTTTTCGAGGTGAGGCGATGGCTTCGATAGCGGCAGTAGCACAGGTGGAACTTAAATCGAGAAGGGAAAGCGAAGAGCTTGGAGCACTATTGCAGGTAGATGGCTCAGAAATTAAGAGGGCCGAATTGACCTCCACCGCCAAAGGAACTTCAATTTGTGTCAAGAATCTATTCTTCAACGTTCCGGCCCGAAGAAATTTTCTCAAGAGCAATTCAGTGGAGATGAGACATATTGTTGATGAATTTCAACGGGTTGCACTGGCTAATAGTGAAGTGGCCATGTCGCTCTACCAGAATGATCTGGAGATGTACCGATTAACACCGGGAAAATTGAGTAAGAGGATAGTCGAGATTTTCGGAAAGAATTATCAAAACCAAATGGCTTCATGCCTGGAGGAAACTGCTGATATCAAAGTTTATGGTTATGTGGGGAAGCCAGAATTTGCAAAAAAGACCAGAGGGGAGCAGTTCTTTTTTGTCAATAACCGCTATATCAAAAGCAGCTATCTCAACCATGCAGTGGTCAATGCCTTTGAAGGGCTGCTGCAAGAGAAGACCTACCCTTTTTATACACTATTTTTGGAGCTCGATCCCAAGCATATTGATATTAATGTTCACCCGACTAAGACGGAAATTAAGTTTGATGACGAAAGAACAGTTTACGCAGTAGTGAAGGCAGCGGTACGCCAGGCACTCGGAACACATAATATCACGCCTTCATTGGATTTTCGGCAGGACGTTAATTTTGCCGCATTTACTCCGCAACCGTCCAGTACTTCAAGCGGCTCTGGTGCAGATAAGGCTTATACCCAATTCAGGAATATCGAAAGGCAAGATACTTCGCATTGGGAGAAATTGTATGAAGGTCTGCAGAAGGAAATTGAAAGAGAGGAAGAATCTAATGCACAAATGGATATTCATCCAGAGGCAGGTGCGACCATCACTTTGGGCAGTGCGGTTAATCAACAAACACCTGAAGAAGGTGAATTACCACGGGAAAAGCAGTACTTTCAAATTCACAAGAAGTTCATCGCGACACATGTAAAATCAGGGCTGATGCTTGTGGCGCAGCAGGAGGCTCATGAACGAGTCCTCTATGAGAAATTTCTGACAATGATTCAGCAAAGATCTGGAGCTTCGCAACAATCTTTATTTCCTGTGACCTTGGAACTCAACCCTTCTGACTTTTCACTCGTAATGGGAATGAAAGATGAAATCAAAGCTATTGGTTTTGAGTTTTCAGTTTTCGGGAAGAATGCCATTATTATCAATGGGGTTCCCGCTGATTTGAAAGCCACGAATGAAAAGGAGCTTTTCGAGGGATTTATTGAGCAATTCAAGCAGAATCAATCACAACTATCGGTTTCAACGGATGAGAATATCGCAAGAGCGATTGCCAGACGCTCCTCACTCAAAGAAGGAGTTCTTCTTGGAGTAGAGGAAATGTCCTCATTGATTGATCAGTTGTTTGCTTGTCAGAATCCGAATTATGCTCCAAACGGTAGAAGAACCAGCTTTATTCTTGAATTGGAAAAGATAGACCAGTTTTTTAACTAGCACATATGTTTAGACCTCCCACCCCCCTGGTAAAAAACCTGTTGATAATAAACATTGGGATTGCCTTGATCGCTTCATTTATGAAAATAGATCTAGGAGAGGTATTCGCACTATATCCGATATTAAGCGATAGGTTTGCGCCTTATCAGTTTATCACCTATATGTTTCTTCATGGGAGTGTGGGTCATATTCTGAACAATATGTTGATCTTGTTTTTTGTAGGACCAATGTTGGAAGGGTTTCTTGGTCCCAAGAAGTTTCTGGCACTTTATATGGTAACGGGTGTTGGTGGAGGTTTGCTTTATGCCGGTGCCGATTATGTTGAACAACGCAGCTTAATAAATGCAGTGGAAGCATATCGAGCGAATCCTTCAGCCGATAGCTTTAATCGATTGTTTCTTGAACATGGAAACGAGTACTATGGAGCGGTAGCTGATTTTATCGAGTACTATGCGGAGAATGAAAATGATCCCGCTGCGGTTCAACGTTCCTTCATGGAGACCGAACGCCTTTATAATACAAAAGTTAACGTACCAATGGTTGGGGCCTCCGGTGCGATGTTTGGTATCCTGGCTATGCTGATGTTACTGTTTCCCAATACCGAAATACTGCTCTTCTTCACGTTCCCTATCAAGATTAAATACCTGGTTGGAGGACTTATTGTTTTCGAGGTCTTTCAAGAAATGGAAAGGGTCCCAGGAGACAATGTGGCGCATTTGGCGCACTTAGGTGGAGCCCTTTTCGCCTGGTTTTTGTTGCGTTATTGGAAAAAAGATCGATCCAGTTTCTATTAGATAGATGAACAGCATCCTAGAAGATTTTAAGAGAGCTTTCCAGACAGGAAATATCCTGAATCAATTGATTGTAATCAATGTGGTTGTGTTCATTGTATTTGGGATATTGGGCGTGTTCATGCAGCTTTCCGGGGCCACTGCCCTTTATGATACCATTTATTTGTATTTGTCTCTGCCTTCCAATCCAAAGGAGATTGTTTATCAGCCACTGGCATTTATCACCTATATGTTTATGCATCGGGGGATTTTCCATATTCTTTGGAATATGCTCTTCTTGTATTGGTTTGGAAGATTAATTACTGGATATCTAGGACAGAACAAGATTCTTGGTCTTTATGTCTGGGGAGGATTGGCAGGTGGTGCATTATATGTGCTTGCTTACAATCTTCTACCATTCTATGAGTCGGTTGCGGCTAATTCGACTTTAGTAGGTGCTTCTGGAGCTGTTTTAGCCGTGGTGGTTGGTGCGGCAACATTCCAGCCCAACTTCACGGTGCAACTATTCCTTTTTGGACCTGTAAGAATTAAGTATATCGCTGCATTCGTGGTGCTAAGTTCTTTCTTTGGAGTTACAGGTTCTAATGCGGGTGGTGAGATCGCTCACCTGGGAGGAGCATTAATGGGCTATATCATCATCACCCAACTTCAAAAAGGGAATGATTGGAGCAAGTCGGTGGTGCAGTTCATTAGCTGGGTTAAAAGCTTCTTTGTACGACAGCCAAAGATCTATGTGAGTCATAAAAAGGAGCAGAAAACAAGCCGTAAATCCAGAAAGTCTTCGTCAACCAGTAAGAGTTCAAAAAACACTTCCCAGGCTGAAATCGATGCAATTTTGGACAAAATCTCAGAGAAGGGCTATGACGCCTTGAGCAAAGAAGAAAAGCAAAAATTATTCAACGCGAGTAAGGACTAGTTTTTCTTCACCTCATAAGTGGTTGATGCCACAATCGGAATACCTCCTTCCCAAATGCCTTCCAAATTGATTTGAACATTAGTGGGTAAGTCAGCATTGAAGAATGTGATCTGAGCTTCACCATTTTCGTCAGTAAGGATCATCGGTTCCCAATGGATTAAATCCCTGCGATCAGGCTTGATGTGTTCGGGTCTTTCTACTGAGTAATCGGGAGCATAGAATTGTCTGGCTCTGTAATAGCCAAGATCTAATCCAATAACATTTTTGTTCAACCCGATCCCATTTGCGGTCAGTTTCTCATAATATGCTTCATATTCGTCAGCTGTCTTTGTGTAAAACGCAATCACGCCTCCATTCGCAGAAGGACCATAAATAGCCGTTGCTCTCATACCTTTGAGGACTTCAATTCGTTCGATTTTTTCTGCCGGCATGTTCGATACAGCCTCAAGTGTTGCGGGGGCATCATCCACAAAGTACTGGATAGGTGGATCCGGATTACTGAATGACCAAACCTTTCTATTCATTTGAACAATCGGTTCTCCTCCAATTCCTGCCAGTGTGATAGTAATGCCAGGAATTCGGCCTTGTAATACAAATAATGCACTTTGAAATTTCTGACCTCTGCTCATCAAGTCCGACACACTCAAACCATATTCTCCGCGGTTAAAAACAAACCCTCTCTCAGCATTGCTTGAAATAACATCGTTTTTGTTTCCTTCCACCACCACGGTACCTAAATCCGTTACGTTTTCAAATGAATAAGCACTGTCGATGCTCATTCTTTCTCTACTTCGCAAAGCAAACTCTGTTTGTGTCACTACCTCTACAGGCGCTACATAGGGTGTGGTTTCGAGTTTTACTGTTTGGTCAAAATCCATGGCTTGAGGATCATCCAGCTCTACCAGAACATTGTTTTTACCCTTTTTTCCTTCGGCTTGAAGAATTCCTTCATTTTCGTAGAAGAGCAGGTTTTTCATTTCAAACTCTCCTTGCTTATTGGCTGTTGCCTCTGCGAAAACCGGGATTCCGGCAAAATCACCCATTTGCTTGAGTGTGCCTTTCGAAATCGGTTTTTTCCCATTTCTCTGGGATATTCTGCCACTGACGTTGAAGCCCTGTTGCACCTCGTATGTTGTTGCCGGAAATTTGTTGGCCAGGAGGTCTTTCCAGACAAATCGTCTCCAACCATGTGTCATGAGCAAGAGGTCGAGGTTGTTTTGGCTAGCTTCTTTCTCAAGAAAATATTGTTTTGAATTCTTGATATTCCCTAGAAGGTCTGATCCGATCAAAAGGGAGGATAGAATGTTTTCCGTATATGCTGCAGTAGAAATCTGAGTAGTATCAAAAGCAGCGAGAGAAAAGAAGCCCTTTATAGGCTCGTTCGCTGAATTAGTGACTTTCAAGAGGACGGTTGTAGAATCTCTTACACCGTAAGCCGATTGATCGGTAGTCAGCTCAACATTAAACAGCCCTTCTTCTAATTCTTTAAACACCAGCCGTTCAGCCTCGGATTGCCAATTCTCGTTGAATAGTGTGATGTGAACAATGCCGTGAAGCAGGTCTTTTTTCGGTATTTTAATTCTGGCCACAGGTCCTTTCCACTCTAACTGTGTAGCGAATCCCACCAGTCCCCGGGTGTGTGCCACGAGATAGGCCCGATTGGTAATTTCAGACTCGCTGGAGAAGACATTTATTAATAGGTTTTCTTTGTCCGAATTGGTATTGGCCGATAAGATCAATCCGTGTTCTCTTGCTTTTGGAAGTGCGATCTTCTCACGATTGGAATTTATCCTGGCGAAGTAAGATCTACCTTTTTCGGGTTTAAGAGTGAATGTTCCCCGGCCCTCATGAACGCTTTTGAAATTTGTAATGACTTTTCCGGTATCATCAATTATTTCTCCGGTCAATGTTTCGTTATCACTTGAGAACTCAAATGCAACTTTTGAGGGCAGTTCGTTAACCAAATCACCACCTTCGGGGAAAAAACTAATACCCAATCCTGAACTTGGTTGGCCCTGCGACTCTGTGGGTTTAATGGGATCAATGACTTCTATCGATTTCTTAAAGAAGAACTCATGATCAAAATTTCGCATCCAATTGGTAAAGGCTCTGACTGTATAATTACCGGCATCCAAAGAATCGGCAAAAAGAAAATCACCATGACCAATACCCTTTTCCAGATAAATGGTTCTGCGTTGCAGTACATCACCTGCTGGTGAAACCAGCTCTACAAATAGATTTTGACTCAATGGGGTTGGCGTGTGGTTGGGTCCGGCTACGGTATATGCTTTGAACCAAAGATTATCTCCTTTGGAATAGTAGGGCTTATCCAGGTGCAGATAGACCTTTTCCTGAACGTAGTCATAGGTCTGTTTTTCCAGTGCTGCCAGTAACTCTTCAAAGGTATCAACCTTGTCAGAAGTAAAGAAAAAAGGAAGGATAAGAAGTCCTGTGAGCCAGGAAAACCTACTTTGCTTCATAGTATTAAAGACTCTTTTTTATAGCTAAAGTTTAGTCATTGATGAAGAAAAAAAGTGAGCAATTATTGTTCCAGGCTATTGCCGAAGTTTGGATACGACATATGAGCCAGATCCCACTACTGGTTTTCCATCATCCGATAGCCCCTCGAGTTGTATATAAATATCAGATTCGAGATCTGCATTGAAAAATCTCAATTCCGCTTCCCCATTCTCATTTGTTTTGATCATAGGTGCCCAATAGATCAAAGCTCTGCGGTCTGGTTTCACATGTTCCGGTTCTTTTGTACTATAGTCCGGGGAATAGAAATCTCTAGCCAGGTAGTACCCATTATTGAGTCGAGAGATATTGTTAATTTCCTCAGCAAGATTCTCCATCAGGCGTTCGTTATATGCATTCAGCTCAAAGGCAGTTTTAGTGTAGAAAACAAGTGCTCCGCCATTTCCTGCTTTACCGTATATACCACTGGCACGCATTCCTTTAAGGACTTCCACACGCTCGATTTTTTCTGCGGGTAAGGCGGTGACTGCAGCCAGATCCACTGGGGTATCATCAATGATATATAAAATAGGAGGGTCGGGGTTGGCAAAAGACCAAACTTTGCGATTCATTTGGACTATAGGCTCTGAAGAAATGGCACTTAGAGTAATAGTGATTCCGGGAACTCTTCCTTGCAAGATAAAAAGTGCATTCCTGAACTTCTGCCCATAGCTCATCATGTCGCTAACATTAAAGGTGTACTCTCCACGACCGAAGACAAAACCACGATCTGCATTGGCTGAGATTTGTGTGTTTTTACTATTCTCAATCACTACTGTACCCAGGTCAGTCACCCTATCCGGATTGAATGCGCTATCGATTGACTGTCGTTCGCGATTTCTCTGAAGGAAGGTATTAATGTTGTCGGTATCGTAGGCTTCGTTATTAAATGCTCTTTGCTCATTCTCAGTTAAGAACTGTGAATTGAAGGATCTCCCACCAAGTGATTTACCTTTTCCGGGGACATATTTCGGTATATCAGGATTCCCTATTTTATCAATACTAAGAATCACGTTCTCCCGGCCGCGCGTGTCCTTGGCTCTCAGAAACGCATTATCTCCATAAAACTGAAGGGATTCAAATTCGAAACTTCCATCATCCTCCACCTCAGCTTCATCAAAAGTGGAGAATCCAGCAAATTTTCCAATATTACTTACCTTACCACCAGATGCTGGTTTTCCATTCTTTTTCATGACTGTGCCTGTGACTTTTATTCCTTGCTCTGCCCTGAACTTAGGTTCTGGTATTCCATTTTCAAGCAAATCTTTCCAATTAAATCTGCGCCAACCCTTGGTCATAAGCAGCAGATCAAGCTCCTGTTGCTTAGACCCATCGCTGGAAAGAAATGAGATTGAACTTGCTAATCCTGAAGGAATATCTGAGCTGATCATCAATGACGAGGCAATATTCTCAGTATACCAAGTCGGTTGAATTTGTTTTGAATCGAAAACTGACATAGAGAAGTTACCGGCTATGGGCTTACCTTGTTTATCGGAAACTTTTAAAGTCAAAACCGTCTGCTCTCTGGGAGTGTAACTGCTTTTGTCGGTTGTGATGGTGGCTTTGATTTCAGGGTCTTTATGACGATAAACCAGCCGTTCTGCTTGAGGACGGAATTGGTCGTTAAACAATGTAATGTGAGTGATTCCTTGATGCAGAACACTTTTTGGGATGTCTACCCTGGTGAGGTTGGCTGCCAGTCCAACCTCCGTTGCGTAGGTCATCATGCCCCTGGTTTGTAGTAGCAAGTATACTCTTAAGCGTTTTCTATCCGGATTTTTGGATGCAATTTGTACATGAAGATTTGTTGCATCTGTTAGGTTATCCACTTGAATCGTAAAACCTGATTCTTTAATGGTAGGTAGCTTGTAAGGTTCTTTGGGATTACCGAATTCGGCATGATAAGTTTCCCCCGGTTGAGGTGTGAATTCAAAAGTCCCCTGATTTCCGGATTGTACATCGAAGGTCGTTACGGTATTCCCTTCCGAATCGAATAAAGCTCCCTCGGTCGCTCTGAAACCCGAGATTTCAAACGCTACTCGGGACGGAAGCTCTTCGACAAGATCTCCTCCTTCTGGAAAGAACCGAACACTGTTGAGATTTGTAACGGGTTTTTTGCCTGTCGATATTCCGGAATTGGTCGGAGTCCCCACAATTTCGATTTTCTTTTCATAGTAGTATTCATCATCGAAATTTCGCATCCAATTGGTATATGCTCGAAGCGTATAAGTGCCGGCCACTAGTGAATCCGATAGTTGAATATCACCTTTCACAACACCATCCAAGATAGCCACCTGCTGACGGTTGGAGATTTTACCTGATGGATCGATGAGCTCAGTATAAATTGTCTTACTAATTGGAGAGGGGATGTGGTGTGGACCTGCAACCACATAAGCCTTATACCATAATATCTCCCCTTTGGCGAAATAAGGCTGTGCTGTATGCAGATATACTTTTTCAGTCGGATATTCGGAGCTATACTTTTCCAGAAGTGCTACTACCTCATCAATAGAATTTACTGGTGACGATATGGGAATTAGCAGCAGAAATGAGAGAAGTATTGAGGAGATGAGCTTTTTCATACGTAGTCGGTTGATTATAAAACTTAGTACATCTAAAAGTAGATGTACTCTAGTAGAACTAACAGATTAGGTAAAGCTACACCCTTATCAATTATCCGATGCTTTTATTGGCTAGTTGGCCACAGGCAGCATCAATATCCTTACCCCTGCTTCTCCTGACATTAACAACTATGTTCTTCGACTCGAGTATTTGTTCGTACATGTCAATTTTATCAGGAGTCGCCTGTTGAAATTCTCCGTCATCAATGGGGTTATATTCTATCAAATTAACTTTGGAAGCCACTCTGCCACAGTATTTGGCCAAGGCCCTTGCATGGCGTTCATCATCATTGATATCCTTCCAAACCACGTATTCGAAGGTTATTTTCCTGCCTGTTTTTCTATACCAATATTGAAGTGATTCAGCCAATTCGTCCAAATTGCTTTTCTCATTGATCGGCATCATCCTGGAACGGGTCTCGTCAATGGCTGAATGTAATGACACGGCAAGATTGAATTTCACTTCTTCATCGGCCATTCTCTTGATCATTTTCGGAATCCCGACAGTGGAAAGCGTGATCCTCTTTGGAGACATTCCAAGCCCTTTTGGTGAAGTGATTTTCTCGATAGAGTCGAGTACATTTTGATAATTCAATAGCGGCTCGCCCATGCCCATATAAACAATGTTGGTCAATGGCCGACCAAAATATAACTCACCTTCTTCCTTTATGGCGACCACCTGATCATAGATTTCATCGGGATTGAGGTTGCGCATTCTCTTTAGACGGGCAGTCGCACAAAAATTACAATCAAGGCTACACCCAACCTGGGAGGAGATGCAAGCAGTGATCCTTGTGTTGGTTGGAATTAAAACGGATTCAACAATTAGTCCATCATGGAGTTTTACGGCATTTTTGATTGTACCATCGTTGCTTCGCTGAATATCATCAACCTGAATATGATTGATGCTGAAATTGGATTTCAAAAGCTCTCGAGTGGCAAGAGAGATGTTAGTCATGTCATCGAAATTCTTTAGGGATTTCTTCCAAAGCCATTCATAGACTTGTTTGGCTCTGAATGAACGCTCGCCATTCTCGATGAAGAAAGTTTCGATCTCCTCAAGAGATAGTTGCCTGATATCTCTTAGCTCCTTATGCATTGCGCAAAGGTATTACTTTGATCGATTATCTAATTGTCCTTACCCTCATAATCAAAGGGGAGCATTTGATATATTCCTTCCTGGGTAAGATAGCCATAGAGTTTGACCATTGTGGGGTCGAGGATTACACCATTGTCGAAAACATAAATAACATCATTTTCAGCTTTGATCCATGTTTTTTGCGTTTGGCCTTCATTGGTTGCCTCATACCAATACTCAAAATGCAGGTAGTCTTTAAATGTCAGCTTCTTAATAAAAGGATATTTAGTGTCTTCGATCTTGAAGCGAAAAGGAATGCTATCTTTTCTTATTCGCTTTTTGAAAATATTCTTCTTTACATAGATGCCATCTGGGTCAAAAGGAGCATCGTTGGTGATATACGCCTCGTAGCCGTTGTCATCCTGTATTTTGTTAATTATATTATAAAAAAAGTGTCGTAGAGAGCCGTTATGAGCATCCTGACGGTTCTTTTCCCACTCCGCTTTTTGCAATTCACTTTCAGGTTCGAGCTCTTCAAATTTCGAATATCCCGTGATGAATGGTTCGTATTTTCGGCCTACATAAAATTGCTGAACATCATAGTAGACACGATAACCAGTATGAGTATTGAGAATTTCAAGCGTAAACGGTTCATCCTTTGTAAAGCCCCCGTCCTTCATTCGTAGAAACTCTGCAACGTAGGCATTGACGAATTTGATCTTCTTTTCATCATAATTTCTTCCAAGCATCATTTTCTTGAACTGCCTCCACTGCCGTTCCCACATACGATCCTTTTTTCGTTTGACCTCAACCTCTTCAAACTCTGTAGTCTCCTCCAATAAAGCTACCGTGCCAATGTCCTTGTTTCCGTTGAGTAACAATACATCTCTGATTGAAAACTGATAACTCACATGAGAAATGACCAAGGTGTAATTTCCGGGTTTTAGACCATCAATTTTGAACTTACCCTCCTTGTCTGTTGAGACTCCTTTGGTGGTTCCGGACAAGTAGACATTACAAACGGCAATTGGGGTATTGGTGAGACTATCCTTGACTGTCCCAATAATGGTTAGACTCTGACCAAAGGAAGTTTCGGAAGTACATATGAGTACCAGAATTGTAATGAGGTTCCGAATATTGCTTCGATTAATCATTCATATAAAATAATAAAATCAAAGGATAATACCCTTACTCCAATACCGACTAAAACGGTTTAGTTCTTAACACTAAAGTCGAATGGGAGCATTTCATATAGTCCTTCGGTAGACAGATACCCAAAGGCTGTTACGGATGTCGGATCAATCAACAAACCGTTATTATATACGAATACATGACCATCTCTTGCTTTAAGGTAGGTGACTTGTCTTCCGCCATTGTTACCCATTTCCTTAAGGTATTTGACTTCCAGAAAATCCTTCCAGGTGACCTTTTTGATACGCGGATCATGTGTCTCTTCAATGGTTAGATAACCTGGCAATTGCCAATCGTTAACACGTTTCCGATATCGGTACTCACCGGCCACCTCATCAGCATTGGTCAACGGGTCATCGTTGGTAATATGACACTCAAAAAAATTATCCTCCAGCCCTTCCTCAATAAGAGATTTGAAGAAGTGTCTTAGCGAACCTTCATATGAAGTTTTCCGATTAGCCTCCCATTGTGATTGTTGACGAGGATCATCTGACTCCATGGGGGTGAATCTTGGAAAGCCTACCATATATTGATCCGTCCCCTGGCCCAGAAGGAATTCTTCGATGGGATAATAGACCTTATAACCTGTATACTTGTTTTCAATTTCCAGCGCAAAAGATTCTTTCTTTACCAGGGTTCCATCTAGCTCAAGAAATTCAGCAACATATGCGTTGGGTATGTTGATGTCCTTCTCCCGATAGTGCTTACCAAAAATATACTTTTTAAAGCGCGTGAAATTTCTTCGCCACTTCCTGTCCAGCTTATCCTCGACTTTGGCATAGGTGACCTCAACCTTTTTTTCCTTAAGTATGACTTTACCTAAGTCAATGTCTTTATCACTTACAGTGATCGGGAATGATCTAAACTCATAATTGATGTGAGACACTACCAGATCATAGGAACCAGGTTGTATTCCCGACAATGAGAAAAGTCCATTTTCATCGGTCATCGTACCAATTGTACTGCCTGAGAAATAGACATTGCACACAGGAATGGTCTCCTTATCAGTAGAACCTATAACGACCCCTTTTATGGTATAGGTCTGGGCAATGCCTGATAAGCACCCAAAGAAAAGCAGGAATAAATAGGTTGATCGAAGCATACGTTGCAATTTAACTAAATAGTAAGTTATGTGTTCAGGCTTCTAATCTTTCCAACAACGTTGGTGGGATCGGAACCTTGGTTTTTTCGGAATAATTATACGTAACTATCGTGGTTTTGGCTCTGGTTACCTCTTTCATATCCTCAACTCTCAAGAGTTGGTAGGTCAGATCAAAACTCACTCTTGAGATTTCAGTTACCGCAATTTTGACCAAAATCTCATCACCGTGAAATGCTTCACTTTTGTAATTCACAACAAGGTCGGCCTGTATGGTGCCCACGCCATCAATAGAAAGTTCATCTTTGAAACCTAAAGTTTTATAGAACTGAAATCGAGCCTCGTGGATAAGGCTCACAATGCTATCATTACCCAAATGGCCTCCATAGTTAATATCGGAGATCCGAATTTTGAGTGTTGCAGTAAAAGCGAATTTTTCGGGAATATCTACTTTGACTCTTGCCATGGTGTCTGTTGAAGGCCGCAATGTAAGGACATAATGGCCGAATTCCACGAATTTACCGTCCGAAATCGGACAAAATTTCCGATTTATTCGTGTGGACGGTTCTTTGATAAACCATGTAGGATTTTGTGATAAAGTAATCAAGAACTGATAAATAGATGGATTTCAAAAAATATACAATTAAGTCTCAGGAGGCCATTCAAAAGGCTGCGGAGGTAGCCGCTGGAAATCAGCAACAAGCTATCGAGCCGGGGCATCTTTTGAAGGCCATTTTATTGACTGACGAAAACGTAGTTGCATTCCTGGTGAAAAAACTGGGAGTGAACAAGGCACAGTTGGAAGAGAAGCTCAACACTATTGTTGAAGGTTACCCTAAGGCGAGTGGGCAACAACCGTATTTGTCTAATGATGTACATGCAGCATTGACGAAAGCACTCGACTATCTCAAGGAATTTAAGGACGAATTCGTGGCGATTGAGCATATCATTTTGGGGCTTCTCGCTGGAAAGGAAAAAGTTGCTGACCTGCTGAAAGAGCTAGGTTTTGCTAAGAAGGATTTGATCGCTGCGATCAAAGAACTCAGGGGTGGAAATTCCGTGACTGATCAGAATGCCGAGGCTAAATACCAGTCGTTGAACAGGTATTCGAAGAATCTAAACGAGATGGCGCGGGATGGAAAGATTGACCCGGTGATTGGTCGCGATGAGGAGATCAGGAGGGTGCTTCAGATTCTTTCAAGGCGTACTAAGAATAACCCGATGTTACTTGGCGAACCCGGTGTAGGTAAAACAGCTATTGTTGAAGGTATGGCACAGCGGATCGTGGATGGAGATGTGCCTGAGAATCTAAAAACTAAGACCATTATTGCCCTCGATATGGGACTCTTAGTGGCAGGGGCAAAATACAAGGGAGAATTTGAAGAACGACTAAAGTCCGTAATCAAAGAGGTTCAGGATTCCAATGGAGAGATCATTCTATTCATTGATGAGATCCACACTTTGATTGGAGCCGGAGGAGGTGGAGAAGGAGCAATGGATGCGGCCAATCTATTGAAACCTGCTTTGGCGCGGGGAGAACTGCATGCCATTGGTGCGACCACCCTTAAGGAGTATCAAAAGTATATCGAAAAGGACAAGGCCCTTGAACGAAGATTCCAATCCGTAATGGTTGATGAGCCCGACCAGGATGATGCTATTTCGATTCTCCGAGGAATCAAAGAAAAATACGAAGTGCATCACGGAGTGCGTATCAAAGACGATGCGGTGATTGCCTCAGTTGAACTATCATCGAGGTACATTTCCGATCGATTTTTGCCTGATAAGGCGATCGACTTGATGGATGAAGCGGCCGCTAAATTGAGATTGGAAATAGATTCATTACCGGAAGAACTGGATGAACTTCAGCGTAGGATCATGCAGTTGGAAATTGAGCGCGAAGCTATTCGTAGAGAAAAGAATAAAGACAAGGAAACTGTGCTCTCGAAGGAAATTGCGGAACTATCAGAGAAGCGAGACAGCCTAAAGGCGAAGTGGGAGAATGAGAAATTGGTAATCACCGGAATTCGACAGGAGAAGGAGAATATAGATCGCTATAAGCAAGAGGCCGAACGGGCTGAGCGCGAGGGTGATCTCGGGAAAGTTGCCGAAATCCGCTATGGCAAAATCACAGAGAGCGAGCATCGATTGGAAGAACTCAAGACCAAAATGGTCGAAATGCAGGGCGAGAAGTCGTTGCTCAAAGAGGAGGTTGACTCTGAAGATATCGCAGAGGTTGTGGCCAAATGGACTGGTATTCCTGTGTCCAAGATGCTTCAAAGCGAACGAGAGAAATTGCTACATCTTGAGGAAGAACTGGGTAGGAGAGTAGCCGGCCAGAAAGAAGCCATTGGTGCGCTATCTGATGCAGTACGCAGGAGTAGGGCTGGACTTCAAGATCCAAAGCGTCCAATTGGGTCGTTTATTTTCCTCGGAACTACTGGAGTGGGTAAGACAGAATTGGCAAAGGCGCTTGCGGAGTATCTGTTCAATGACGAGAACAATATGGTTCGCATTGATATGTCAGAGTACCAGGAAAGGCATGCGGTGAGCAGATTGATTGGAGCACCTCCGGGATACGTTGGGTATGATGAAGGTGGCCAGTTGACGGAAGCAGTTCGAAGAAAACCCTATTCGGTGATTCTTTTGGACGAGATTGAAAAGGCACATCCGGATGCATTTAACATTTTGCTTCAGGTGTTGGATGATGGTAGGTTGACAGATAATAAAGGACGTGTTGCCAATTTCAAGAACACAATTATTATCATGACAACCAATATTGGTTCACACTTGATCCAGGAGAATTTTGAAAAGATCAATGAAGACAATGTCTTCGAAGTACTGGATGAGACCAAAGGTCAAGTCTTTGAATTACTGAAGAAATCGGTGAGGCCTGAGTTCCTCAACCGAATTGATGAGACCATTATGTTCATGCCATTGAACAGGGAAAATATCCGTCAGATTGTGGAAATTCAATTCGGACTGATTCAAAAACAACTCAAGGAGAATGGTATTGAGATTGAAGCTACCAGCGATGTGCTCGATTATCTGGGAGAAGTTGGTTTCGACCCACAATTTGGAGCCAGACCACTTAAGCGTGTGATTCAGCGACAAGTGTTGAACGAACTTTCCAAACAGATTCTTTCAGATCAGATCAAAAAAGATTCAGTGGTCAGTATCGAGTTGAGTCCCGATAGAGAGATCAGATTTGTGAATATTGAGAAGGTAGAGGAGTTGTAAAACTGGTAGAAATATGCATGAAAGCCGCGGATTGATTCTGCGGCTTTTTTAGTTGGGCTGTACCTGTTTTCGCGAAATCAGAATCAATCCAATAACGCTACCTGCTAACATGAAACCGGTGAGGATGCCACCAATTCCTGCTGCTATCCATTTTGTACTCATATACTCAGCACTAGACCAGGCATTGAGGTTGGTTTGAAAGAAAACAGCAAAAATCAGCATCGCGACTATTGAGGATATCATCAACCCAATCTTCTTCTCCTTAGTGAATGTTTTCATAGGGAAAAGTTACGCAAATTGTTCTAACTATTCTATGATAATGTCGTAAGGCTCAAGAAACGTCAATACACCCGGCAAAGAAAATCGAGCTTTTGAAATCTTATTCTTCATCGGGTCAATTCGATAGTTGGCACAAGTTGTGAAATTGGCACTACTGAGGTCACACTCGGTAAACGTAGACCGATCAAGGTTACTCCCACTAAAATCTGCGTTTGAGAAGTCACTCGTCACGAAGTCACATTCCTTGATTTCCGAATGTCTGAAATGAAAGCCCGGAAGTTTTAGGTCCTTAAAGTGGCAATAGCCCACGGAACAATTTTCGATGGAAAAGGCCAGGAGCATTTTACTGATATGCTCGAAATCTAACCCTGAGATTTTGCAATGCTTGAAACTCACCTCTTGCCACTTACAGTTTACAAGGCCCATGCTATTGAGGTTACAATCCTCAAAGGAACAGTTATCGAATGAGGCATTTGATAGCAAGGTCTTGGTAAAGTTGCAGCTAATAAATGCACATTGCTCAAACGAGTGATTTCGCAGGTCTACCTCTGTGAAGTTATGGCCTTCAAACCGCTGGTTATAATTATCCATTGTCATAGTCCACTATTTTTTAGCTAACCACGCTTCTCTTCTCTGTGCCGCCTTATTATCAGCATTCACGTCCCAGGAGCTTCTTCGGGCTTTTGAAGCTCCGAGTGTCACAGTCTTCGTCATCTTGTTTCCCCAACGTTCAATTTCTACCTCAATTTGATCACCAGGCTTGAAACTTTTCAATATTTCGTCTACCCTTTTGACTTCAGTGAGCTTCGTTCCAGCCATAGCAATGATTTTATCTTCCCGTTCGATACCCGCCTTATAAAGTGGCCCGCCAATGGTAGCGTTCTGAGTCATACTACCGATTCCATTGTTGATTCTTACCCCATTGCCCAGGCTTGGAGCTGTTGGGTCGGCCAAATCAAAATTGACTCCCATTTTCTTGAAAAGAGAGGTATAATCGGGCATTTCGCTTTTGAAAATGTACTTTCCAAAAAACTCTGAACCAAAATTGTTGCCGGCATATTCGTTAAGCACTGCTTCCAAATCGCGTACAGTATATGGGATTTCCTGCTTACCAAGTGTCTGCCATACCATTTTCATATAGTCGTCAAGATTAAGACCGCGATCCATCGTGCGCAAAGTCATATCGAGAGCAAGTCCCAGTACTGAGCCATAAGTATAGTAGGAAATGAAGGTATTGTTTCGGTTCACCGGATCGACAGAGCGGGCTGCGTCTACAAATGGTGCCTGATAGCTCATTTCAATAGGAGTGTGGAATGTCCGTCCTGGTGCATTCATTACGTAGCTTACAGCCCCACCGACAGAGTTGACATATTGTTCTTTGGAAATGCTGCCAGATCGCGCTCTGATCAAGTTAGTGTAATAGCTTGTAAAACCTTCTGCGAACCACAGTTCTCCGGACATATTAGCCTCTTCGAAGTCGAAAGGTTCTAGAGATTTTGGACGTATACGCTCAACATTCCAGCAATGGAAAAACTCATGGGACATTGTGCCCATGGACGTTTTGCCTAACGGCCGGTTGAGTGGTTTGCTGCTTACCACATAGGTAGAATTTCGGTGTTCCATTCCGTCTCCGCTTGCATTTGGAACATAGCAAGAGAGGAAGGTGTATTCTCCAAAATCAAAGTCTGGTAGTTCGCCAAATACTTTCATCTGTTGTTCAACAATGCCCATTACCTCTTCAAAGTATGCATCCACTTCGGCATCAGTGGCTGGAGTATGTAGGGCCAATCGAATGTTTTGACCATCCAACATTCGTTCTCTCAAGTGGAAGTCTGCAATTTCTGTGGGGCTATCCATGAAATAATAAGTGTCAGGGGCGTAGAAAGTGCCATCGTCCATAGTTTTCATTTGAGTAGCCACCTTCCAGTTTGACCCATCCGGGATATTATATTTTACTTTGACGGGTCGATGTCCAAGGTTTCTTGCAAAGGCAAAAGTTGCCGGTATATTCAGGTGGGCATGGGTTTCATCAACACCAGAATAGGTTCCTCCTGCACGATTTGCATAAAGAGTATATTTGAAATTGACCGTA
Source organism: Cyclobacteriaceae bacterium (assembly GCA_028281285.1). Lineage (GTDB taxonomy): Bacteria > Bacteroidota > Bacteroidia > Cytophagales > Cyclobacteriaceae > Roseivirga. Next base: position 307,377 of record JANQKF010000015.1, on the reverse strand, counting down.
CCATCATGACCACTTACGTTCCATTGGTGAGGGTTGGGTCTGGTGATGTCCAGAATATTTCCCTTACTGTCCGTGGCTTCGACCGCATAGACGTTTTTGGCAAATTCGTGCAAAGCATAACGACCAGGTGAAGTTCGGCTCATGCGAACTTCCAACACTTTGTTCTCCAGGTTGGAGAACTTGATCTTGATGTCCATTTCATGATGAATTCGATTATCAAATGAGACTTCGTATTCGTTATAGGTCTGAGCCTGTACTGATAACCCGAAAGTCATCAGGTATATCAGAAGTGTTGTTTTGAGTTTTTTCATGGTTAAAAAATTAACAATTAAATAGCTCTCTATAAAGTAGAGATAACAAAGGTTCATTTAGGATAAACCGCCCTGACTTCGATTTCAATTAGCATATCCGGATTCACCAAGGTGTATACACCGATGGTTGAACGGGCCACCTTATTTGGATTATCATCGTTATTAAAGAATTCACCGTAGGCTTTAAACCAACCAGCGAAATCAGGCCGGTTGTCGTTCATGGGATCAGGAGCCACATAAACTTTCATGGCTACTACATCTTTCAGGCTAAGGCCCTCTTCTCCGAGGTAGTCTTCGATTCTCTTAAGCGCACTGACACTTTGCTCATAGGTATCTCCAAATCGACCTCTATCGCCTGCAGGCTTGGTATCATCTTTCGGATAGGCCACAATGCCACTGGCAAAGTACATATCGTTTCCGGCTGGTACTTTTACTCCCTTGAGAATGGAAGATTCCGGTCGGTCAAAACGTTCTACTGGTTCAACTCTTATCGAGGAATCCGGTGTTTGGTCGCTAAATACAAAGTAGATCACGACTATTGAAACCAACATAATTGCTCCAATTAAGACTGGAAGAAAGGATCGATTATTCATACTCAAAATCTTTGCTTGAATATACAAAAAGTCGATGGTCACAATCGACTGGTTTTTACAAGGGGCAATCACTATCTTTCAAATCAACCTTAATGAATGATAATGAAACGTATTGGGATTCCATCACTAATAATAACCCTTCTCTTGATCGCCTCTATTGATGTTGATGCTCAACGAAGAAATCGCAGGAAAGCTCAGGAACCGCAAGGGACCACCTACGATGAAAAACTGTATAGTGCTTTAGAGTGGAGAAATATAGGGCCATTTCGTGGTGGTCGGGCCACCGCGGCCGCAGGGGTTACATCTGACCCGATGACTTATTATATGGGGGCTACTGGAGGAGGAGTATGGAAAACCGATGATGCCGGTGAGAGCTGGAGGAATATTTCTGACGGATTTTTCAATACAGGTTCTGTTGGAGCCATTGCCGTTTCCGAATCAGATCCGAATGTCGTTTATGTCGGCATGGGAGAGGCCGCAGTTAGAGGCGTGATGACCTCTCATGGTGATGGTGTTTACAAGTCGACAGATGCAGGAAAAACCTGGAAACATATGGGACTTGAAAAAACACGTCAGATTTCGAAAGTCGTGATCGACCCAAATAATTCCGATATCGTTTTCGTGGGAGCACAGGGAAGTCCTTATGGAGCCACTGAAGATCGTGGAATCTATCGGTCCACCGATGGGGGAGAAACCTGGACCAAGGTGCATTACATTGATAAAAATACCGGGGTTAGTGATCTCAGTATGGATATGAACAACCCAAGAATTATTTATGCTGCCATGTGGGATCACAGAAGATATCCATGGTATGTTCAGAGTGGGGGGCCGGGATCAGGAATATGGAAAACGACAGATGGCGGAGATACCTGGGAAGAGTTGAAAGGAGGACTGCCAAAAGGCGTAATGGGCAAGATTGGTGTTTCAGTCTCGGGAGCAAATTCTGATCGCGTCTATGCTATAATTGAAGCGGATAATGGTGGTCTCTATAGGTCTGAAAATGGTGGAAAGTCATGGCGATTGATCAACCCAGATCGATTGCTCAGAGCTCGCTCCTGGTATTATATGCACATTCAGGCACACCCAACCGATGTCGATGGGGTTTATGTGATGAATGCCCCGGCATTAGAGTCTACAGATGGTGGCAGAACATTCAAAAATCTACAAACACCCCATGGTGATAACCACCGCATTTGGATCAATCCAAAACACCCACAATACATGATCAATGCGAACGATGGGGGAGCTAACGTTTCGATAAACGGGGGCAAGGACTGGAGCTTGCAGAACAATCAACCCACCGCTCAATTCTACAGGGTTAATGCGGATAACCAATTCCCATATAGGGTATATGGTGGCCAACAGGACAATAGCTCAGTGTCGATTGCTTCAAGGAAGGATGGACCTGGAATTGCCTGGGGCGATTTTTATCCAGTAGGAGGATGCGAAAGTGCCTACTCTGCCTTCGACCCTGACGACCCGCAGTATATTTACTCGGGATGCTATCAAGGAATTATCAATGAGTGGAATGCTAAAACGAGGCAGACTAAAGATGTAATGGCCTATCCGTTTCAAGGGTTAGGCACCAACCCGAGGGATGTTAAATATCGTTTTAACTGGAATGCTCCAATCATTGCTTCAAAGCATGATCCTTCGGTGATCTATCACGCTGGCAATAAGTTGCTGCGAACTAAGAACAGGGGAATCACATGGGAGGAAATCAGTCCTGATTTGACCAAAAATGACACTACCAACATCAACTGGGGTGGAGGCCCAATCACAAATGAAGGAGCAGGCGGAGAAATTTATCACGCGATCTATTATGTGGCAGAATCTCCACATACTCCGAACGTAATTTACACCGGTGCCGATGACGGATTAGTACATATCACACAAGATGGAGGTGCGAATTGGAGCAATATCACACCCCCAAATTTGGAGGAGGGAATGGTCAATCAAATTGAAGTTTCACCTCATGATCCTGGCACAGTATACATTGCTTATAACCGTTACAAATTCAATGACTTCACACCACATATTTTCAAATCGACAGACTATGGTCAGACCTGGAACCGCATAGCAAATGGAATTGGAGAAGAGGCTCATGTGAGAGTGGTTCGGGAAGACCCAACGGTCAAGGACTTGCTATATGCGGGTACTGAATTGGGCGTTTATGTCTCATTTGATGGAGGAGTGAAATGGAGCAAGTTTCAACAGAATTTGCCGATTGTGCCAATTACTGATTTGATGGTACACCACAACGATTTAATCGTAGCTACACAAGGCCGGGCATTTTGGATTCTTGATGACATTACTCCCTTGCATCATTTGGCAGAGGCATCACAAGCCGATTTCTATGTGTACGAGCCCAGAAATGCCATTCGCGATAATGCCTTTAGAACAAATGCTCCAACCCTTGGGAAAAACCCGTATCCTGGTTTGAGCATGTTCTACTACATCAAGGAGGATGCAGATTCAATTGAATTGAAAGTTGAGATTTCAGATGCCTCCGGAGAGGTGGTGAGAGAGTTTTCGACCAAGTCCAAGGATCGTCAAATGAAGATTTCGAAGAAATCGGGGATGAACCGCCTGAATTGGAATTTGAACCAGACAAATTTCGAAGGAGTAGATGGTGTATTCGTAGGATTAGGAGCCGGTGGACATCGGGTTGGTCCCGGTGATTATTCAGTGAAATTCACTTATGGGGATAGTGAGGTTGCAAAAGACTTCACGGTTCAGCCGGATCCGCGATGGAATGCAAATTCGACTCATTATCAAGAGCAGCAGGGACTACTAAATACAGTAAGAACTCTGATCATTGAACTCCAGGAAAACGCCAACAACATAAGGTCAATACGTGCTCAATTGAAAGACTTGAAATCGCGAATTTCTGAGGACGATTTTGAAGAAATACACCAGCAGCTTGATACGCTAATTGAGGAGATCAATTCTCTGGAGGATCGTATGGTACAACCTAAGCAGAAAACCTTCCAGGATGTGATCAATTTCCCCAACAAATTGGAGGTAAATCTGATGCACATATATGGCACCATAAATGGGGAGGAACCTCCGGTAACCGATGGTCAGAAAAACAGGGTGAAGGACCTGCAGGGTGAGTTTGCCACACTCATGCTCGACATTGGAAAAATGATGTCTAAAGTCGAGGCATTGAATGAGATGATTCGAACTCAGAATGTTCCGGTGATTGCACCTAAAAAGAAGAAATAGTTGGAAAGGAATTTGATTGAGGAACTGGGCAGCCTCGCTTTAGCCACGCGATTGAAAAACTTGAGCGAAAGGCTGGCTAAGGATGTTGGTAAAATATACAAGGAACAGGCCTTCGATTTTGAACCCAGATGGTTCGCAGTGATCTACGCTCTGAAGGACAACGAACAGCTTGGAGTAACGGAAATGGCGGCCATGCTGCGACAGACTCATCCAGCTGTAAATCAGGTGGCAAACGTTTTGGTGGAAAAGGGCCTCGTGAACGAGTTCAAAGATGAATTAGATCAACGCAAAAGGTTACTCCAATTGAGCAAAAAAGGAAGGAATCTCGTGACAAAAATGGAAGAGCTTTGGGACCGGATCAAAGAGGCCAATGACGAACTGCTCAAAGGTGAAAATCGAGACTTCTTAACCTCCATTCAATCATTAGAAAATGCTCTTGATTCTAAAAGCATGTACGAAAGGGTCAAAGATCGATTGGAGTAGTTTCGCTTCTGTACAGATTTAGCGTTCGAATACGGACGAGCGGTTTAAAGACAATCCATGCAAATCACTGTAAATCAGCACTATGTGATTATTGGATTTATTTTTGGTAAGTGCTTACTTAAATTGTTTTAATGCGTATTGTTTATAAGTACATCACTGTTCTGACCCTGATTGGTTTTTCTTTACAAATCAAGGCTCAATCTTTTGATAAGAAGGAGGTTGTAAACCGGCTCGCTGACCTGATGAATCGTAACTATGTTTTTCCTGAAAAAGGAAAGGCTATGCATGATCTAATCAAGCAAAATTTGGAAGCCGGAAAGTATGATGAAATTAAGGATGCAGAAACTTTCGCTAACCAACTTGATGACGATCTAAAATCGGTGGTCAAAGACAAGCATATTCGTGTACAATTCGACCCGGAAAGAGTGGAAAAAATCAGGAGTGGATCAAGAACTGGTGGGAGGGACGTACCGGAGAATTATGGCTTTGAAAAAGTCGAAATCAACGATGGTATTGGGTACCTCGATTTGAGAGGCTTTCATGAAATTCGATTTGCCGAAGACATAGCAAAACCCGCCATGGAAAAACTCATAAAATCTGACGCCATCATCTTTGATTTGAGACAGAATGGTGGAGGCTCTCCATCTATGATTCGTTTCATATGTAGCTATCTGTTTCAAGAGAGAACTCATCTCAATTCATTTTACTGGAGGCCTTCAGATCGATACTCTGAATCATGGACTAACCCACAATGGGCCGGCACCAGGAATGAAGATATTCCGGTGTATATCCTTACAAGCAATTATACTTTTTCTGCAGCCGAAGAATTCACCTATGATTTAAAGAATCTTAACCGTGCCATTGTCATCGGTGAAACAACAGGAGGAGGTGCTCACCCAGGAGGCCCTAGAATCATAAAGGATGGGTTTTTGGTAAACATTCCCCAAGGCAGGGCGATCAATCCCATTACCCAAACTAATTGGGAAGGCGTAGGCGTGGAACCGGATATCAAATTGCCTGCTGATCAGGCACTGGCAAAAGCATTGGACCTGATTAGGAAAAACTCCCTTTCAAAGAATTAGCAAATTTCAATAGTATGCAATGCTCATATTGAGCGTAATAACCTCAATTAACTTAAGGTCATGATCAAAAATTATTTCAAAATAGCATTTAGAAGTCTACTGAAAAGCAAAGCGACTTCGTTCATTAACATCCTCGGTCTTTCCATAGGAATGGCCTGTTGTATTATCATTTTTCTTTTTGTTCAGGACGAGATGTCATATGACAAATTTCACTCAAAGTCGGATGATATATTCAGGGTCCTTACCATTGATGAGGCATTAGGAGTGAGTAGCAGTTTGGTCGGTATCACTCTACCTGCATTAGGACCAGCCATGGAAGATAACTTTCCCGAAGTAGTAGATAAAGTCAGAATGATTCCTCAGGGGAGGCAGCTTATCACCCATGGGCAGCAAGGATATTACACCGAGCACTTTGCCTATGCGGAGCCTTCGCTTTTCAAAATTTTTGATTTTGAGTTGATAAATGGAAACACGGAGAAAGCCCTGGAACAACCTAATACAGTCATTTTCTCTGAAAGCATGGCAAAACGCACTTTTGGAGATGAAGATCCAATTGGAAAGCGAGTTGATATAGGAAATCAAACGGGTCTGGAAGTGACGGCATTGATGAAGGATATCAATGAAAACAGTCACCTCAATTTTGATGTGATTGTGTCGATGGTCCAGGCGGATACGGCTTCAGGATTTGCTCAGTTTCTCAGGTCATGGCAGAGCATAAGCATGGTTACCTATGTGCAACTCAACGACCCTTCCAGTGAGGAGAGTGTTGAGGCCAAGATGGAGCCTCTTATTCGTGAGAACAATGTGGGTGAAAACTTTAAGGTGACACTACAACCTCTGGGTGATATACATCTGAAATCAAAGGATGTTTTATTCGAGAATTATAATCTAAATAAGACTGATATCGGCTATGTTTTCACTTTGGCGGCTGTTGGCGTTTTTGTAATTCTCATTGCTTCATTCAATTTCATGAATTTATCCACGGCAAGATCGGCCAATCGTGCACAGGAAGTGGGAATAAGAAAGGTATTTGGAGCGATCAGGAGTCAACTGATCAATCAGTTTATGATTGAAGCAGTGCTGATTGCTTTGGTCTCATTGATAATTGCACTGGTGTTTGTAGCCTCACTGGGCTCGTTTGTGAATCTGCCTTTCGAAAAAAATCTTGCCACCTTTTTCATATCGAATCCTATATGGCTGACTGGGGCAATTCTTTTCACCGTATTGCTCGGATTATTCTCTGGCAGCTATCCGGCACTTCTTCTGTCCAAATATAGCCCTACTTCGATATTAAGAGGAACCTTCAAGACGAGCTCACAAGGAGTAATTCTTAGAAAAGGATTAGTGATATTTCAATTCACCATTTCGATTGTAATGATCATTGGAACAACCATAGTCTATGAGCAATTACAGTTAATGAGAAACGCTGACAAAGGTTTTGATACAGAACAGATTGTGACTTTGAATATCGGTCACCCGAGTCTTCAGCAATCTATTCCTGTCTTAAAGAATAAACTCGAACAAGAGCCATCTATTCTTAGTACGGCCAGAACACAAGGAATGCCAGGCAGGACTTTTGGGCGAAGAGGTGTTACTCCGGAAGGAGCAGGCCCTGATGATACCTGGATTGTTAGTGTCTTGACGTTTGATGAGGAATTTCTGGATCTCATGGGAATGGAAATTGCCGATGGCAGAGCATTTGATCGGGATATTCAAACCGATCCTCAGCAGTCAATTCTAATCAATGAAGCCATGGCTACAGAATTGGCTTGGGACGATCCGGTCGGGAGAAAAATTACATTTGGGCAAAATGAAAGAACCATCATTGGTGTAGTCAAGAATTTCCATTTTGCTTCGATGAGGCATAAAATTGAGCCTTTAGCCATGTTCTTCAACCCAAACGGAGGAGGTAACCTGGCGATCAAATTTTCTGCGGAAAACGCCTCAGAGGCAATGGAGTTTGTTCAGACGAGTTGGAACGAGGTATTCCCAAATAGCCCTATTGAATACAGGTTTTTTGATGAAGAGTTCGGACAGCAATATGAGTCGGACGAGAAGTTTGGTAGGTTGGTATTTAGTTTCACCTGGCTTGCCATTTTTATAGCCTGTCTGGGACTATTCGGCTTATCTGCTTTTACAGCCGAACAGAAGACCAAGGAAATTGGTGTAAGAAAAGTTCTTGGAGCGTCAGTGTCAGGGATTGTGATGTTATTGTCCAGGGAATTCACCAAACTAATCATAGTTGCCGTGGTAATAGCTTCACCGCTGGCCTACTATATGATGAAAATCTGGCTTGGAGATTTCGCCTATCGCGTGAACATCGGTTGGTTCTGGTTTGTTGTATCCGCGGTTATGGCATTGATGATTGCCTTGATGACCGTCAGCTTTCAATCCGTTAAAGCGGCCATGGCGAATCCTGTCAATTCCTTGAGGTATGAGTGATGATTAAATTGGCTGCTCGGAAGGTTATTTTTCACCATTTTTGCCCGGCATTGAAATATTTTGATTTATATTATTTCTGATCCGGCAGCTTAGCTGCAAGGGTTTATTTCAATGCTATAAGTAAATCGAGATGAGTGTAGGTGGCTCAATGAAGGCCAAAATCTTTAAGAGATTAAATGGGTTCTTCAAGAAAAGGGGATACATAATCAAGGAAATTCCAGCCGTTGAGCTGATGAATAGGTTCTACGAATCCTTCAGAAGGATTTCTGATGAAGCAGGTCATGAAATAGCGTCCCTGGTTTTTTCCAAGGACAGAGCAATGCAACTGCATGCCTTTCTTAGTAGTTATTTTGAAAACGTGGAAAACCATTCCAAAATGATTGTTTTGTACAGGGCTAGTACTGATGAACACCTTAAATCATATCAAGATGTAGAGAATCTATTCAAAGAACATCCGGTGAAATTTGTGCAGGAGTTCAATTTTCGTGATCAACTAATCAGTGAGGTTTCTGACTGCGATGCCAAGAAACTAATTCTTTATGTGGATGATATGATTTTCACTCATAAGTTCAACTATGAATTGTTGAAGCAGATAAATCCTTATGAAACTTGTGTTGCCTTATCCAGGGGTCGAGATATGACTTATAGTTATGTTTTGTCAAAGGACCTGGAACTTCCTGAGCTAACCGAGCTGGAAAATCAACTTTTAGAATTTAGTTGGAATGAAATTCGTGGAAAAAGCGATTGGTCGTACCCTCTTGGCGTGTCGGGGTACATGTTTTCTACTCGAGAGTTCTTAGCTATGACAAAGAATGTTACGTTTAAAGCCCCGAATTCATTAGAAGGAGCACTACAGCCATTCATGCCGATCTTTAAGAACAGAAAAGGTATTTGTACAGAGAATGCAGTATCCGTTTGTGTTCACGCCAACTTGGTTCAAGACGAAGCCGACAATCCATTTCTTGGAGAATTCACCATCGAGCAACTTTTGCAGAAATGGAACGAAGGGTATCAGATTAATTGTTCGGAATTTTACGGAAGACCTATGACCATTACTCAGGAGCAAAACTATAGCTTCATTCCACGTAGTCGATGATAGATAGATTTGTGAACGTCAATGACCTGAATTTTTAGAAAAGCGGATGAGATGTTTCATCTTGCTTTTTTAGCTGTTATTGCCAGGCGAATTCGGTTGTTTTTGATGCTGTAAGCGGTAATAAATTGAGTAATAGTCAAGATTTAACACAGATTAAGGAAAAATCATGAACCTAAATCTGAATTTTAGGTATAATAGTTGTGATGTTTAATTTGGATTGGGGCGTATCGATTTTTGGTTGAATTCGTTACTTTTAAAACTCCCTGATTCTTAATTGAATATTTGAGTCAGAAACTTACGTGTTGATATGAGATATTTGAAGAGTGCATTTGTGTTTAGCGTGTTGGCGCTGCTCGGAGTAATTGGACTTCGTGCTCAGGAGGTTGAATCACCATCCAAACAAAGTCCTGCATACCTACAACCCAAATCAGAGCACCTTAAGGAGGCGAGATTAGTAGTTAGCATTCTTGACTACTACCATTACAGGGATACCAACCTGAACGATTCCTTGTCGTCTGTAATTTTTGATAATTATATCAAATCTCTGGACGGCAACAAAAACTATTTCCTAGCCTCAGACATCCAGTCATTCCAGAAGTATCGGTTTCAAATGGATGACGACTTGAAAACAGGAAATCTGGTACCGGCTTTCTATATCTTTAATATTTATAAGCAAAGAGTAGAAGCCAGACTCGAATATGCATTGGCCCACAGCTCCGATCAATTTGATTTCACTAAAGACGAAACCTATAAGTATAACAGGGACAAGGTTCCATATTCAAAAACCAGTGAAGAACTGGATGAACTTTGGAGAAAGGTCTTGAAGAATCAAGCATTAAGTTTGAAGTTGAGCGGCTCTGATGACGAGAAAATTGCAAAGACATTGACGGATCGCTACGAGCGCTTTTCAAACAACGTTTCGAAATACAATAGCAATGATGTATTTGAAATATTTATGAACTCGGTTACCGAGGCATTTGATCCGCATACAAACTACTTTACCCCTTTGAATGCCGAAGACTTTCAAATGAACAGTCGAAAGTCGCTTGAGGGGATTGGTGCCACGCTCCAACAGGAAAATGACTTTACCAAGATTGTTGACTTAAGACCAGGTGGACCGGCTTTTCTGAGTGGTGAGATCAATAAAGATGACCGTGTAGTGGGAGTTGCCCAGGGGGCAGAGGGGGATATGATTGATGTTGTTGGTTGGCGATCTGATGAAGTAGCCGGAAAAATTCGAGGGCCAAAGGGTACTTTGGTCAGACTTAAAATATTGCCTGCAGGGTCAGGTGCAGGTTCGCCTACCAGAGAAGTGGCGTTGGTTAGAGATAAGATTAAACTGGATGACGCCAGGGCGAAGAAGCAAGTGATCAAATACACCCAGAATGGTCAGGAATACAACTTAGGAGTAATAACGGTACCTGATTTTTATCTCAATGCCGATGAATTAGAGGAGGGCAAGAAGGATTATATAAGCTCGACTAATGATGTAAAAAGGCTCATTGCCGAAATGGAAGAAGAGGGTATTGATGGTATTATGATTGACTTGAGAAACAATGGAGGTGGAGCCTTGTTCGAAGCGATCAATCTCTCCGGACTTTTCCTGAAAGGAGGACCTGTTGTTCAGGTGAAATATGCCAATGGACGAGTAGAACGAGGTAATGACGATGATAAGACATTCTACTATGACGGTCCGATGAATGTGATGATCAATCGTTTCTCTGCATCTGCATCTGAAATATTTGCAGGAGCAATGCAAGATTACAAGCGAGGTGTGATTGTGGGAGAACAGACCTACGGTAAAGGGACTGTTCAGAATGTTCGAGGCCTGGGCGATTTCCTTCGAGAAAAAACAGATGACAAACTAGGACTTATTAAGTACACTATTGCCAAGTTTTATCGTGTCAATGGAAGCAGTACTCAGCATTTGGGAGTAACACCTGATGTTTCTTTCCCTTCTGCATTTAATGCTGAAGAATTCGGAGAGAGCTCCAGACCAAGTGCATTAAAATGGGATCAGATTAATTCAGCTCAATTTACCCCACTCAATTATGTGGATAAGCAAATGATTGATTTCCTGAATCAAAGCCATATGCAGAGGCGCAAAACTGATCAGAGCCTCCTGGATTATCAATTTGATATCGAAGAATTAAAGAAAGTAAGAAGTCAGGATGTCGTTTCCTTGAATTATGAAGAAAGGAAAAGAACAAATGACGAGCGAGAGAGAAGAAAGGCCGCCAGGGTTAAGGTTGGAGATTCACTTGGAGAGTTGGAAGCCAACAAAGTTGTTGATCGGTCGCTGGATGATCTCAAAGACGCCTACTTGAAGGAGAGTATCATTCTCTTGGCAGAGCAAATTGCGGTGGGCAAAAAGAAAGGATAAATTGTTCGAAAATGAACAGCAAAAAGTCGCATTTATGCGGCTTTTTTTATGCTTCAAGATTCGCTGAAAATGGCTTTTTTGGTGACCAGAAGAGCGTTTTTTAGAAAAAAATCGAACAAATTTTCGACTCTATTGATAACATGTTAACTCAATGTTATGAGCCCCATTTAAGTGGTAAACACCTCTATATCAGACGATTTACGACATAAGCTGTGTTTTTTGGGTAAAATAGGATCGTTCAAAAACCGCCCCAGAAGCCCTAAAAAAGTCGGTGTTTTTTTTCTTTAACAGTATTTTCTTTTAGATTTGATGGTTCAACCGAATTATTTTATTCTAAATAATTAATTGTTTACTAAAACTACTTACTATGAAGAGAGTATTACTGACTATTATTATGTCAGTGCTTGTATGCGTTGTTGTACAAGCGCAAGATCGTACTGTCACTGGTAAGGTAACTGACGAAACGGGTCAGGGACTTCCGCAAGTGACGGTGCTCATCAAGGGTACTACTCAGGGTCAGGCAACTGATGCTGATGGTAACTATCGCATAGTCGTGCCAGACAATGCGACTTTGATCTTCAGGTTTCTAGGGTATACCACTCAAGAAGAGTTGGTGGGTAATCGAAGCGTAATCAATATTCAGATGCAACCAGAAGTATCTGAGCTTGATGAAGTGGTGGTTACTGCACTTGGTATTACTAGAGACAAGGCCTCTTTGGGTTACGCAGTTACTTCGATTGGATCTCAGGACATCCAGTCTAGACCAGAATCTGATGTAGCCAGAATTTTGAGAGGTAAAGTGCCAGGTGTTGATATCACACAAACCAGTGGTATTGCAGGTTCTGGTACTAACGTAATCATCAGGGGGTATAGCTCCATTACTGGAACTAACCAGCCTCTATTCGTAATTGACGGTGTTCCGTTCAACACTGACACAAACAACGATAGAGGATTTACATCTGGTGGTGCGACTGCTTCTTCTCGTTTCTTGGATCTTGATCCAAACAACGTTGCTGACGTTTCTGTATTGAAAGGTCTTTCTGCAACTGTACTTTACGGTGAAGCTGGTCGTAATGGTGTGGTTCTTGTAACCACCAAAACTGGAGCTGGAGGTTCTGCGAACAAATCAATGGACATCTCCTTTACTCAGTCTTACTTCGTGAACGAAGCGGCTAGTATTCCAGATGATCAGGATTTATATGGTAACGGTTTCCACAACTTGGCTTCTGCAGCATTCTCAAACTGGGGTGCTCCTTTCGATCAGCCAGGTAAGTATGGAACATCTGTTCACCCTGACAATCCTAACATAGCTGGTATTCCTCACCCATATGACAGAGCTGCATGGAATGATGCATTGCCTGAGTTTATCGGTGCTATTCACGAATACAGAGCTTATGACAACCTTGAGAACTTCTTCGAAAAAGGATCTCAGGTTAATACTTCTTTGAACATTAGCAGCCGATTGAATGATGTTTCTTCAATCAGTGCTTCTTATGGTTATATTAAGGATGAAGGTTACGTTGCGTTCAACAACTACGAGAAGCACAATGCTTCTGTTGGTGCAAGAACTCAGCTGAGCAATGGTTTGAGAATTAATGCTTCAATGAACTTTATTACTTCTGAAGCTAACAAGCCGCCAGCAGGTACTTCAACAAGTTCTAACCCGAATGGTGGTACTTCGTTGTTCTCTAACGTACTTTATACTCCAAGAAGTAATGACCTTATAGGATGGCCTTATGCCCTTCCAACTACTGGAGAGAGTATTTACTATAGAGGTAACAATGGTATTCAGCACCCACTTTGGACGTTGAATAACTCTACTGACAACGAGAAAATCAGAAGGTTCTTCGGTAATATTACAATGACTTATAATATCACTGACTGGTTGACCGCCAACTATAGAATTGGTGTGGATACTTACAACCAGATTCAGGATTTTCAAGTAAACAGTCGTGGTGTTAACATTCCTTTGGGACAGTACACTACTTCTAACCGTTTGAACACTATTACTGACCAAGTACTTACACTTTCTGCAAACAGAGATATTAACAGTGACTTGAACTTGGACGTTCTTCTTGGTATTAACTTGAGAAGAGAAACATTCCAGAGATCAAGTACTTTCTCTACTAACCAATTTATTTTTGATCTTTTCACTCACCAGAATTTCTTGGTGCAGACTGCATCTACTTTTGTAAGTGAGGAGAACAATATTGGTGTTTATGGAACGGCTTCTTTGGGTTACAAGGATTTCGCTTACTTGAACATCCAGGCTAGAAATGACTGGACTTCTACTTTGGAGGACGCCAACAACTCAGTTTTCTATCCTTCTGTAAGTGCTTCTTTCCTTCCGTTTGATGCATTTGGTGTGAGCAGCTCAAACTTCAACTACTTGAAAGTTAGAGTTGGATACGGAACCTCTGCAGGATATCCTAACCCATACAGTACTAGAAATGTACTAGCAACAAATGTTAATGCATTTATTGATAATGGTGGAACTACTTTGAATAGAAACTCAATTTCTACATTCTTTGGTAACCCTGATTTGACTCGTGAGCTTCACGAAGAGATCGAAGTTGGTATTGAAGGTAGATTCTTGAAAAACAAAGTGACTCTTGACCTTTCATTGTATCAGAAGACTTCAAGCGACTTGATCATTTCTTTGCAACTTGATCCATCTACTGGATTTAACAACACTTCGTTGAATGCTGCAGAGCTTGAGAACAAGGGTATTGAGGCTCGTTTGACTGGTAACATTATCCAGAACAACGACTGGAACTTGACATTGACTGGTAACTTCACTAAGAACATAAGTACGGTAAATACAATCGCTGACGGTATCGATCAGATCGTATTCGCTGGATTCGTTGGATTCGGTAACTACGCTATCCCAGGTGAGACTTATGGTATCATCCAGGGTAACCCGAGATTGAAAGATGCTAATGGTAACCCAATTGTAACAGGACAAGGTCTTTACCAGAATGATCCTAACCTAGGTATCATTGGTGATCCACAGCCTGATTTCAATACAACTTTCATTTCTGAGTTGTCTTACAAGTGGTTGTCACTTAGAGTTCAGCTAGATTATCAGAAAGGTGGAGATATTGTTTCTGCTACCACTTATACTCTATTGGGTAGAGGTATTTTGGAAGAAACTGGATTTGATAGATTCGTTCCGATCATTGCTAAAGGTGTAAAATCTGATGGTAACCCGAACGATATCCAGATTACTTCAACTAACCACTACTGGAGAAATGGTGGAGTATTCAACAATGAGTTGGCTGTATTTGATGCTACTCACATCAGATTGAGAGAGATCTCTCTTACTGCTGTGTTCCCGTCAAACTGGTTGGCTAAGACTCCTTTCGGTTCTGCTAGTCTTACTTTATCAGGTCAGAACTTGTGGTACAAGGCGTTTAACTTCCCTGATGGTTCAAACTTCGATCCTGAGGTGTTGAGTTTAGGTGTTGGTAATGGTAGAGGATTCGAATTGATGTCAGGACCTACTGCTAGAAAGTACGGTGCTACGTTAAACGTAACGTTCTAATCTAAATTTTTTGATAGTATGAAAATTAGAAACTATATATATGGCCTTATGGCAGTGGCGATGATTTCAGTCACGTCATGTAAGGACCAGTTTGAGCTAGATTTGTTGGTTAACCCAAATGCGGTTACTCAAGAGAATGCTGATATCGAACTATTCTGGAATGCGATCCAACTGGATTTTAGAGATTTCATGAATGCGATGAACGGTAGAGGTATGACTTCTACCAGGATTACAGCAATGACATCTATTCAGTATCAAACTGCATACACTCCGAATGGGGGTAACTTCATGTGGAGTGAGGCTTATTCAGCATTGTTCCCGGATATTGATGCCATGTCTACTCTCGCAGCGGAAGGCAATCAGTTCATCCATGTGGGTGCTGCTAAGATTCTGAAAGCTTGGGTATGGATGTCTCTTGTAGACATGTTTGGTAATATTCCTTTCAGCGAAGCTGGACAGGGTGTGGCCGTACCATCTCCAAATGCTGATGATGATCAAGCGGTGTATACAGCAGCATTGGCTATGCTTGATGAAGCGATTACTGATTTGAATAATCCTGATGGTATTGGTGCTCCTTCTTCTGACTTGTTCTTCGGAGGTGAGACTGGAGCAGATGATGCCAGAGAAAACTGGATCAAATTGGCTAATACGTTGAAACTTCGTTATCACTTGATGACCAGACTAGTGGGTGGTCAAGCTGGTGCAATCAATACAATTGTTGCTAGTGGCGATTTTATTAGTGCTTCGGGTGAAGACTTTGCTTTCCAATATGGAACAAACCTTCAAAACCCTAACTCTAAGAGCCCCTACTACAATGAGCACTACTTGAACCCTGTAGGTGCTGGACGTTACTTGTCTAACGACTTCATGTACAAGTTCTTGAGAGATGATGATCCTAGAATCAGATACTACTTCTATCGTCAGAACCTTGTTCCTGGTGACAGAACTGTAAACGATGCGTTTACAATCGGTTGTAGAGATGAGCCTAGACCAGATCACTATACTGCTGATATGCCTTTCTGTACTGCTACTGTTACTAATGACATGGCTGATTCAGAAGGATATTGGGGACGTGAGCATGGTAATGGTGACGGTATTCCGCCAGATGGAGATAAGCGTACTAACTGGGGTATCTACCCTGCAGGTGGTTGCTTCGACTCTGATCAAGGTGTTCCGCAGAAGAGAACCGATGGTACTCTTTGTGCAAGAGGTGGAGGAATTATGCCTTACATGATGCACTTCCATGTTGACTTCATGAGAGCAGAAGCTGCCTTGACAATGGGAACTACTGATGATGCCAGAGCAATGTTTGAAGCTGGAATGAGAAACTCTATCAATTATGTAATTGACTGGTCTGATGATCTTGGTCAAGGTGGAGGTGCTTTACAGCCTAACGCTGCTACTATTGACGTTTACGTTAATGGTAGATTGGCAGAATATGATGCTGCGGATGCAGGTGGTAAACTAGACTTGATTATATCTGAGTTCCAGAGAGCTTCTTGGGGTGTTGGAATTGATATTTACAACGCTTATAGAAGAACCGGATATCCTTCAGGACTTCAATTTACTGAGAACTTAGATGGTGGTGATTTCCCAAGAACTATGTTCTATCCAGGTAACTACGTGGATTTGAATGAGAATGCAGTTCAAAGAAACCCAACTGAGCAAGTGTTCTGGGATACTAACCCTCCAGGTTTCATCAACTAAATTTTGGAATACATGAAGAATATAAAATACATAACATTACTTTTTGCAGCCATTATTGTGACTGCGTGTGGTGATCCTGATTTAAGATTCGAACAATTTGAAGAAGCTAAGAAAGGTGCTTTTGCACGTAACCTTAGTGGAGTTACAGGTGCGTTCGATGCAGGTAATATTGCGGGTTCTACTGTTGGAGCGACTGTTGAGTTCTATGATGAGAATCAGGGACAAAATGTAGCTTCTTACAGCTGGACAGTTGAGTACAGATCTAATGGTGGTAACAACGGAAATGACGTTGCTGCTGTATCATTTGTAACGTTTAATTCATCTCAATTCACAACTAATGCAGATGGACTTCCTGAATTAACGTTTACGTTAGGATTCCAGGATGCTCTTGATGCACTAGGAATTGACGGATTGACGTTGGCTGCAGGTGACCGTTTCAGATTTGACGCGACTATTACAAAAACTGATGGAAGTACTTATGGATTCCTTCAGCATGGCCCGAACTTGATTTCGCAGCCTCCTTTCTCAGCTTTGGCTAGAATCGATGCGAATGTGGTATGTCTATTTGCTAACGATGCAATGTTCACCGGAGCTTACGAGTTGACCTTAGGACCTACTGATGGTGTTTGGGGTGGACCTTTCGGAGAATCTGGCAACATTGTGACTCTTGTGAATTCTGGTGCGACTGAGCGTCAGTTCACTACTCCTTATGGAGAGAGAGACCTTGGCGGTGGATTCCCTATTACTCCTACCTTGAGCTTCGTTTGTGACGAGGTATTTGTGCTTGACACTGACCTTGGCGCATCATGCGGTGGTGCGGGTATTAGAGTAGGACAGGGTGCTTCTGCAGGTCCTGGAAACTTCGATCTATTTGATGATACTACTTTTACTATCAACTTCTCAGATGAGGTTCTTGGAGACTGTGCGGGAGAGATTCCGGACATTACCTATACTTTTGTTAAGCAATAATTAGCTAACTAATAAATTGAAAAGGCCATCGGGATTCCCGATGGCCTTTTTGTTTGTATGGCGAGGGTAAATCTATATTCAAGTTGTTTTACATAACAGCCAGTCTATGTCGAGAAATCCAGGTCATAGTGTTTTGATTCTAGTTTTGGGCCTTTTGGTCCTTGGTGCTTGTCGAAAGGATGACTCAACTTTTGAATTGGACTACCCTACTCCTTTGATTCTTGAACTTGAGAGAAATGGAAGTTTTGAACTTGGTGATGTCCAGAATTCAAAGATTGAGCTAATTGTAGAGTTTTATGACGGTAATCAAGGCTTGGATGTAGCAAGCTATGATTGGTCAGTAGAGTTTATTTCAAGTGGAGGGAACAACGGCAACAATATTGACCCTGTTGTTCATTCATCTATCGAAGCTTCTGAATTTTATTGGAGCGTTGACTTGAAAAAACGGGCTTCATTTTCATTAGAGATGGTCAGGGCAATTGAGGTATTGAATCTTAAGGTGGATCAAATAAAACAGAATGACCTCTTTCGTTTCAAAGCTGTTTTGAAGATGAAAGATGGCAATTCTTTTACCGAAGGTGATCAACGAGAGCCTGTATTGGAAGGAGACGCTTTCGAATCCCTCTTTACTGTTGATGTTCCCGTGGGGTGTGGAATTCGTGATGATTACTTTATAGGTGACTATGAACTTATCCTGGGGCCCGTGGACGGGCTTTGGGGAGGTCCTTTTGGAGAAACAGGGAGCGTAATTACACTGATAAAAGCCGGTAAGAACGAGAGAACGTTTATTGCTTCTAATGAACGAATCTGGAACCCCGAGTATTTTGAATACACCATTCAATTTCAATGTCACAGTCTTATCCTCAAGGATATTGATACTCAAGCTTCTTGTGATGGCATTTCGACTATTGTGAAAGGACAAGGTGAATCTGAGCTCGGCTCGTATGACCCTACAGACGATAGCTTGTTTACATTATACATGTCGGATGATTTACTGGGCTCGTGTGGAGAACCAATTCATAACATCTCTTATATTTTTACAAAACTCTAGATCGTTGAATAAAAAAAGCCACTGAATTTCGGTGGCTTTTGTTGAGAGATCATTGAACATTAACTCCCTTTTATCTTTTTCATATTCAGAGGCAATTCTCCGGGGCCTTGTTTCCATGTACCTTTTAGTTCATCATTTTCCAGCTTCCCAGTATAAGTGCCTTGTAGTTGGTTGATTTTTAGTGTGAGTATACCATCCTTGAATGTAGCTTCGTCCATTTTGAGGCCCATAGCTCCCTGATCTACGCTGTCCATGGTGGCCGAAAGTTTTCCCTCGTTGTATCGAACATGGAACCGGACTCTAAGTTTTGTTCCTTGAACATCAAGCGTTCCTTCCCAGTCGGCAACGACTTTTTTGTGTTCATCTTGTGCGTGGATGGTTCCTATTGCCAATGTAAAAACCATCAATATCCCGATTAGTCTTTTCATGATTTGAATTTTTGCTTTCTATTGAATAAACATACAAAACATATGCCGATAAAATTTCTATTCTGAATAAGCGGTGATTGAGTTAAGTAATCGAATAATTGGAAGGATTAACCGAGCTCCCTTCTTAGAATTTCTAAAGGAGGACGGCTAATAATACCCCTGCTGTTAGAGAGTCCAATTATTATTGTCAGACCGGTAATGATGATATAGACTGCTAGCATCGGCAGTGGATTTGGAATAAATTCTGTCTCAAAAGTGAATATGGCCAATGCCCAACTTCCAATAAGTGCCAACAAAATTCCCGATAGTGAGGCCAGGCTTCCCAGGAAGAAGTATTCCAAAACATTGATGGAGAGTATCAAATTCCTATTTCCTCCCATAGTTCGTAATAAAACGCTCTCCCGGATGCGTTGAAACTTGCTGAGAATGACTGAACCGATTAAAACTAGCAGGCCTGTCACAATGCTGAATAAAGCCATAAATCGAATAACAAAAGCAACTTTATCCAGTAGATCGTCTATGGTGTTGAGTATAAGGCCAATGTCGATCACCGAGATGTTTGGATAACGTTTGACAACACCTCGTTGAAAAGTTGCTGCCTCCTCAGTCGAAGTAACTCTCGTGATTAGCACGTGAAATTGCGGGGCATATTCAAGTACGCCTTCAGGGAAAAGAACAAGAAAATTGGTCTGAACTCGGTTCCAGTCAATCACACGATAGCTGCCTAAATATGTTTTCACGGGAACACCCTGTACATTCCATACAATTTCATCACCAATTTCAAAATGTTGGGATTTTGCAAAACCCTCGTCCATAGAGATAAAAATGGAATCTTCTGACGACTTATAGGTATGTAACCGGCCCTCAGAGATTTGTTCTGATTCTATCAGTGAATCTCTATAGGTTATTCGAAATTCACGATTGAATAAGAAATTTCGGTATTCTATGGTGGAATCCTGCATGGCTTGCCTTTGGTTAATCTGATTGATCGTCTGAATTCGCATAGCCACAATTGGTACTTGCTGCAGAATGGGCAGACCTGAATCTGCAGTGAATTCAGCGACCTCATTCTTTTGGTAAGATTGAATATCAAAGAGCAACATATTTGGACGATCATTGTCAGTGGTAATCTCCACCTGACTTATCAGCAAGGCTTGAATAAAATAGAGTGTTGTGATTAAAGCCGTACCCAAACCAATACTAGCTATCAATATTTGAGTCTGATTGTTGGGTCGGTAAAGATTGGCTAAACTTTGTCTCCACGTATAACTCCAATTAGATGGGAAGAACTTCTTTACCAACCACATGGCCAATCGGGCAATTAAGGCAAGGAAGCCAAAGGCCAGTAGAATGAAGACTGTGAAGCCAATACTATCTACCAAATCTTGTATTTGAAGATAGGCGAATGAAACAATGAACAGTGTGATTCCAATGTATACGAGCCATATCCACGGATCGAATTTTCTGTCGGTAGATTCAGGTAGATTTCTAAGGGTAAGTAAGGGGGAGGCTTTACGAATCGAAAGTAGCGGAACCAGAGCGAATAGAATGGAAACGCAGACTCCTATCACAACCCCGCCTATTATTGACTTCCAGGAAAGCGATAATGTTACCTCAACCGGGAGAAAGGCCGAAAATACCTCGGGAAGTATTCTTTGAATAAATGTACCCAACATGGCCCCAACAATTGACCCAATCAGACCAATCATCGCAATTTGGACTAAGAATATGAGGAAAGTATCTCCACCTTTTGCTCCCAGGCATCGCAAAATGGCTACACTCTTGATCTTTCCTTTTATATAGATATGGACAGCGCTTGCCACGCCTACACACCCCAGTAAGAGTGCTACGAAGGCCACCAAATTCAAAAAATTGGTCAGATTGCTGAATGTTTCACCAGTCTCTTCTCTTCTTTCTTCCACGGTGTCGGCACGTATTCCGGCCAGTCTCAACTCCTCCCGATCTTGCCTGAGCTTTTCATCCAAATCAAATCCCTCTTCGAGATCATAAAACTTGTAGAAGTTTCGATAAAACACACGGCTTCCATTTTTTATGAGATCAGTCTGTTCTAAAAACTTCATGGGCATATATACAGCCGGAGCCACTAAAGTTGCTGCTACTGACTGGGAGGGAGAACCCAGAAGCTGTCCTTCGATCACAAAGGTGACATTACCAATTTGTACCGAATCGCCAACTTCAACATCGTACTGAATCATTGTCGATTGATCGACTAAGACTTTTGCAGCCCCATCCTTGAAGCTTGTAGCAGCGGAAGGAGGAATCGTTTCGATGACTCCATAATAGGGGAATTGCCCTTCCAAGGCACGAACATCCACCAACCGACTTTCATCGTTCTTCACAAACCGGATCATAGAAGCAAAACTATACTCGTGGGAAACGTCATGTTCTACGGAATCGAGCCATGAGTAATGGAAATCCTTTAAGTTGCTCCCTAACTCCAAATCTGCTCCAAGGAGCTCTTTGGATTGATCATTTATATCATCTTTCAGGTTTTCACCAAACGAGTTGATCGCTACGAGAGCTGCTATTCCTAGTACAATAGAAGAAATGAATAGAAGTAATCTGGATTTACTTCTTCGACTATCTCTAATAGCCATTAGAATGAGCCATTTTAGCTTACTCATTGAACCAATTCAGTTTCATTGTTGGTAATATCTGAGATGAGTTTTCCTCCCTTCAATTTTATCACACGCTCAGTTTTTCCTGCAAGTTCAAGATCATGGGTAACCAATACCAATGTCGTTCCTGATTCTCTATTCAATTCAAACAGGAGATTTTCAATAGAATCGGAAGTCTCTTCATCCAGGTTTCCTGTCGGTTCATCGGCAAACAAAATCTTCGGATCGTTTGAAAAAGCTCTAGCGATGGAGATACGTTGTTGTTCACCGCCAGATAGCTGTGAAGGATAGTGATCATGACGTTCTGCAAGTCCGACTCTTCCTAATAAGTCGAGAGATCGTTTCTTAGTATTTTTTTCTCTTCTCAACTCCATAGGCACCATCACATTTTCAAGAGCGGTCAGTGTAGGTAACAGCTGAAAATTCTGGAATACAAAGCCTACATAAAGGTTTCTTATCTGGGCGCGTTGGTCCTCATTCATGTTATCCAGGACATTATCGTTTAGTGAAACTGAACCGGATGTTGCTCTGTCCAAACCAGCGCAAAGTCCCAGTAAAGTGGTTTTACCACTTCCTGAAGGCCCGACAATAGAAAAGGAGTCCCCTGCATGGAGAGAAAAACTAATGTCAGAAAGTACCGTAAGATTCTTAGTTCCGCTTTGGTAGATTTTTGTGAGGTTGTTCACCTCCAGCATTGATGGCATAGAATTAGTGATAGTATGGTATATTCAAGACGGATTCGGAATGAGAATGTTTGCTGTCCAAAACCTAACATTATAAACATATGCATTTGTTTTCAAAGATCTTATTGACTTTCGGTCTTGCTGCCATGTTGGTGATATCTCCTCACGAGGAATTTGGCCAGGAAAAGAGGAAGAGGATAGTTTTCTTTGGTGATAGCATCACCGCAGGTTATCAATTGACGTTACAAGATGCGTTTCCTCACCTAATTCAAGAGCGATTGGATTCGCTGGGATATAAATATGAGGTAGTGAATGCTGGATTGAGTGGTGATGCCAGTACTGGCGGATTGGATAGGTTAAATTGGGTGATTAGCCAACCGCTGGACATTTTTGTTCTTGAACTTGGTGGGAATGACGGTTTGCGGGGCTTGAGTCTCGATCAAACGGAAAACAACCTCAAAGCGATAATCGATGGAGTTCGATCAAAATATGAGAATGCTACTATAATCCTGGCTGGAATGCAGATACCTCCGAATATTGGAACGGACTATCGAGAGGAATTTAAAGATATGTTTCCAAGAATAGCGCGTGAAAAATCGGTTGAACTAATTCCATTCCTTCTGGAAGGAGTAGGGGGTGATAAGGAGTTGAACCTTCCTGACGGAATTCACCCGAATGAAGCCGGGCATGCGATTGTTGCCGAGACTGTTTGGAAGTATCTGAAGAAACACCTCAAATCATCGCCTTAAAAAGGCTTGATAACGATCCAATAAACCAAGTGTCAATTGATACTCTGTTGAATCCAGGATGAAGTTATCTGTGAAGGAACAGAACTCCATGAATTCATCAATTACCCGGTCGTCAATTCCGGTGATCATTTTGACGAACTTTTTATTGAATTTTGAGTCAATTTTTTGCCTTCTGGTCTCCTGGTATTGTTTTGCTTCTTGGAGCCTTTCTACCCTCTTTTGCTCTTGAAGCTTTCTATCAAACACATTAAGAAGCCCTGAAATAGTGACACCACCACCGTATTCTGTTCCCCAGGTCACCTGTGGTTTGCTCCAGTCCTTGGGATTTTCGGGAGGTTTTGGTAACCCCACTATGTCAATCGGCTGCCCTTTTTTTCTTCTTAGATAAAAGTCATCACCCAATTCAAATACTACCACTGAATCCAACTCATAAATTTTTGGAATCATGAATAGCATCAATTCTTCGTCTAGCGATTCGACAACATTGTCGTCAATGAAAATCTCCAGAGGCTCATAGCCGATTGACGTGAAACGAATCGTATCTCCTATTTGAACCGGAATATTGAAAGTACCTTTAGATGTAGAATTTGTTCCCTTGTTCTTATTAACCACTAGAATAGTAGCATACCTGACTGGATCCTTGTATTCAGCATCCATCAGCCGGCCCCTAAGTTGATAGGCAGGTTCATTTTGAGCACTTGCAGCGTGCCCAAATGCTAATAGAAACAAAGAGAATACAACAATGCGCATTTTACCTTATAATACGCGAAGATAACGAAGCCCCCTGCTTAAGAAGACTGAATTAACTTTTTTTAACGATGGTTAACCGACCTTTTGAGTAAAAAACGATCGAAAAAAACGGCAGTCCAGATCATTCCTACCGCAAGAACCGAGATCCAGACAAAAGTGGAACTAATCCCCAAATTGAAGTCAAAAGATAGAAATTGAGTAGTCTCCAACCCGTTTAGAAGGGAAAAGCCGTTTTTCGCCAAAATGTAAATTGCTGGTGTAATGAAAAGTAAGAGCAATGAGAATATTAACCATTTTGGAGCGCGTATAGGCTGAGCCTTCTTTTTCTCATAAGCCTCAATTTTACTTAAAACGTTTTGATTAAAGCCCATAGAAGGCTCTTCCATTCCATCATTTTGGAGAAGCGACTTTAATTCTTTGTCTGATAAATCAAATCCTTTCATAGCAACGACCTTACCTCATGATCTAACAAATGTTCCAATTCTTTCAAAAGCCTTTTTCGAGCTCTATGCAATCTAACTTTTACGTTAGATAATTCCCAACCTGTGATTTCACAGATTTCCTGTAGACTGTTCTCATTGAGATAAAACAATGTGATTACGATGTTGTCCTCATCTCTCAATTGGCCTAGAGCACTTTGTATGTATGAACTCCTTTCATCACGCTGAAGTTTTCTCCACTCATTGCCAGATTCACTATAATGCATCAGGTTTTCCTGGATGCCAAAATCGGTGTTGTCAATAGGGAGCTGTTTTTTTCTAAGCCGAGTGAGGGCAGTATTATAAACGATGGTATAAAGCCAAGTGGAGAACTTTGACTTACCTTCGAACTTTTTGATGTTCTTATAAGCTTTTAAAAATGCATCTTGAGCAACCTCCTCAGCGTCCTCCCTCGATTTCATCAATTTGAATGCAAGTGTGAAGGCCATTGATTTGTATTCTTCAATGAGAACATTAAATGCGGATAGATCGCCCTCTTTTACTTTGGCGATAATCAAATCCATGGCATAATCCTCATTCTGAGCCTTCATTTTCTCTCTTGGACTATATAGTATGATTTCAGGTTACAGATTAAATTTAGGAATTTCATGTGTAACCTATTTTCTCATCAGGAGGTCAAAACGGGTACAACACAAACAATTGAATTAAAATGGACGAAGCGGTTTTTGTATTTATAGCACTATTTGCCAGTGTATTCGGAATAATCTACTATTATCTTCAATCAAGACATAAAGAAAGAATGTCTTTGATCGAAAATGGGGCGGATGCCAAGCTATTTCAGACGGGGACACGTAAAAAGCCTTATTTCTTTGCAATGCTATTGGGGATACTCTTCATCAGTATTGCTCTTGGAATAGGAGTGGGATATTGGATAAACGAATCGATGGATTCTTTTAGACGGCACGATGAGGCCCCTTATTTCATTAGTATTTTCTTCTTCGTGGGTATTGGTTTTATCGGAGCCTATATACTCCACAAGAAGGAATTGGAAAAACAAGATTAGTTTTTGACTGAGATTTGGATGAGTGTAGACCCCTTGCTTCGGTGAGGGGTTTCTATTGCCCTTCTTTTTTCTCCTTAATTAACTCACCCAGCTGATAAACTGCCATAGCATAAAGCTTGCTATGGTTATAGCGTGTAATAACGTAGAAGTTGTACATGCCAAACCAATGCTCTTTGCCATCCTCGCCATCCAATATGATCATAGTTGCAGGCAGATCTGAATTCAATGATTCTTCCGGTCGGAACCCGATTTTGGTATAGTCAACCACTTTATTCTTAGGGCGCAATGCCTGTTTTCTGAGGCCGGTTATTTCACGAGTTAAGGTAGCCTTAGATGTGATTGGCTGCCCCTTTTTCCATCGATGAACTTTGATGTAGTTAGCCACACTCGCAATTGCATCTTCCGGAGAATTCATCAAATCCCGAGTTCCTCCTTCCTCGAAACTTTTAGCATAGGCTCTATAGCTGCTTGGCATAAATTGGGTGTATCCCATTGCACCCGCATAAGATCCTTTTACTTTGGTAGGATCCAATTTTTCTTCCCTGGCCATGACCAAAAAGTGATCCAATTCAGAACGAAAGAACTTCCCTCTTTTCGGATAACCAAAACCTAAGGTGTAAAGCGCGTCCAGCACATTATAGCTTCCTTTGATTTTCCCAAAGTATGTCTCAACACCAATTATCCCAAGAATCACCTCCACTGGGACACCTGTATCGGTACTCACCTTCTCCAGAGTTTCTCTGTTCTCATTCCAGAAATTGACTCCGGCTTCTGCCCTTTCATCAGTTATAAAGATTTTGCGATATCGTCCCCAAGTCATAGTGCCTTCGGCAGGTCTGCTGATCTTTTCTATAATCTCATCTTGGAAAACGGCTTGGTCTAGAATGGCCTTGACCTCTTCTGTAGGGATATCGTGCTTTTTTGAAAAGTTCTGAATGAATGTGCTGATTTGCACGCGATCTACCTGAGCAGTTAACGAAGAAGTAGCAATGAGTGAAATAAAGAAGAAAAAGTTTAGGTGCTTTAGCATGGATAAAATTAACGAAAAAGGTAATGAATAGATACAAATATCAGCCAGCCCAGCCTTCTCTATCGAGACTCCTATATTGAATGGCTTCGGCCAAATGCTCAATCTTGATTTCTTCACTCGAGGCTAGATCAGCAATGGTTCGACTCACCTTGAGAATTCTATCATAGGCTCGAGCGGAAAGGCCCAACCGTTCCATTGCGGTTTTGAGCAATGTTTTGCCCGCTTCATTTATCTGACAGATTTCCTTTACCATTTGGGATGGCATCATGGCATTCGAATGTAACCCGTGGGACTTAAGTCTGTTGCTCTGGATTGTACGTGCCTGGATCACCCTTTCTCTAATTTCATCACTGCTCTCCGCCTTGCGATCTTGTGTCATTTCGTCAAATGAAACTGGGGTTACTTCTACATGAAGGTCAATTCGATCAAGTAATGGTCCGGAGATCTTATTTAAATAACGCTGTACCTGACCAGAGCCGCATACACACTCTTTTTCGGGGTGATTGTAGTATCCACAAGGGCACGGGTTCATACTGGCGATTAACATAAAGTTGGTAGGAAAGTCGACAGATACCCTGGCTCTTGAAATTGTTACTCTTCTCTCTTCTAATGGTTGACGCATAACCTCAAGTACCGTGCGTTTAAACTCGGGTAGTTCGTCAAGGAATAACACTCCATTATGAGCAAGCGAGATCTCTCCTGGTTGAGGCACTCCACCGCCACCTACCAATGCAACATCACTAATGGTATGGTGAGGTGATCTGAACGGCCGCTTTGTAATAAGCTCAGCATTGGCGCCCATCTTTCCCGCGACCGAGTGAATTTTTGTAGTTTCAAGAGCTTCATGCAGGTTTAACGGGGGTAGAATAGACGGCAGTCTTTTGGCAAGCATCGTCTTACCCGCCCCTGGAGGGCCAATCATAATTACATTATGACCACCTGCCGCAGCGATCTCTAAGGCTCGTTTAATATTTTCCTGGCCCTGGACATTCGCAAAGTCAGCTTCATAATTATTGAGATCATGATAGAAACGATCTCGTGTATCGTACTCCATTGGGGCGATTTCTTTTTTACCCTCAAGGAACTCAATGGCTTCGATCAAGTTGCCCACTCCTATTACCTCTAAGTCATTGACAATCGCAGCTTCACTGGCATTCTCCTGAGGTAGAATAAACCCTTTATAGCCCCTGTTTCTGGCTTCAATAGCGATAGGAAGTACACCCTTAATAGGTCTTAGGTTACCATCAAGTGCAAGCTCTCCCATAATCACATACTTTTCCAGCAGGTCCGTATCGATTTGTCCGGAAGCTTTAAGAATACAGAGCCCTATGGGCAGGTCATAGGCCGATCCTTCTTTTCGAATATCCGCGGGTGCCAGGTTTACAACCACTTTCTGTCTAGGCATTCGGTATTGAAACTGTTTGATGGCGGATTCCACGCGATGTTCACTTTCCTTAACAGCACTATCGGGTAGTCCACTCATAAAGAACTTAGTACCTTGACCTACATTGACTTCTATAGTGATGATCTGGGCTTCAACCCCGTAAACTGCACTTCCGAAGCCCTTAGCCAGCATTAATGCTTTGTTTTTCGATAAGATTGATCAGGATGTGAATGACTTTGATATGAATTTCCTGAATTCTATCAGCATAGCCAATATGCGGGACTCGAATTTCAACATCAGCCATATCCGCAAGTTCACCTCCATTCTGTCCGGTTAAGGCTACAACTGACATATTCTTTTGCTTGGCCATTTCAGCTGCACGTAGAACGTTCTTTGAGTTACCACTGGTGCTTATTGCGAGAAGACAATCTCCCTTTTTTCCCAACCCTTCAATGAATCGGGAAAAAATGAAGTCATAACCAAAGTCATTAGCAGTACATGAAATATGGCTCGGATCTGAAATTGCAATTGCTGGAAGCGCTTTGCGATTTTCCCGGTAACGACCCGTCAACTCTTCGGCAAAGTGCATTGCATCACAATGAGAGCCCCCGTTACCACATGAGAATATCTTAGACCCTTCATTGATTGTTTTTGCCATTAATGCTCCCGCAGTATCAATTGCTTTAAGATTGTTTTCATTGGTCAAAAAATTCTCCAGCACTTTGGCAGATTCTTTCAGTTCTTCTATGATCAGTTGCTGGTTGTCCATTTGCTGCGGATTAGTTGTCAAGAAATAAAAAAATTATAAATATATCAATATTGAATTTAATAAATCTACACTGTTTGCATTGCGATTAATTTCGTGTAAACACCCTCTGTGGCCAATAAATCCGCATGTGTACCCCTCTCTACTATTTTACCCTTTTGAATTACTAAAATCTCATCTGCATGCTGTATTGTACTCAACCTGTGCGCAATTACAATGGATGTTCTATTCTTCATCAGGTTAGTGATGGCTTCTTGCACCAGCTTTTCTGATTCTGAATCCAGGGCTGATGTTGCTTCATCAAGAATCAGAATGGGAGGGTTTTTCATCACCGCCCTGGCAATACTTAGCCGCTGCCTTTGACCACCTGAAAGTTTGGAGCCTCTTTCTCCTATATTGGTTTCATAACCATTTTCCAGTTCCATGATGAAGTCATGAGCATTGGCAATTTTAGCCGCTTGAATCACATCTTCCTCTTTGGCATTGGGCATGGCAAAGGCGATATTCTTGAATACAGTATCATTAAAGAGGATAGACTCTTGAGTTACGATACCAAGTAGGGCGCGGAGAGAATCCAGTTCAATTTCTTTGATTGGTACTCCATCCAAGGTTATTTGACCTTCTGAAGGGTCATAGAATCTTGGAATTAGATCGACCAAGGTAGACTTTCCTCCTCCTGAGGGCCCGACCAGGGCTAATGTCTTACCCTTTTCGATGTTAACATTGATATCTGTAAGTACTGGTTCTTTCTCGTAGGAAAAGCCTACATTTTGAAATTCGATTGATTTTACGAAATCGTCTTTGATTATTGGGTTCGAAGCGTTGACGATTTTAGGTTGCTCATCAATAAGCCTGAACACCCGGTCGGCAGAAACGATACCTCGTTGAATATTACTCACGGATTGTGAGAGGCTCTTTACCGGATTAATGATCTGACTAAATACGGCAATATAAACGAACAGACCAGACGCTGATAGTTCTGATTCATTTTGTAGCACAAGTGTGCCCCCATAGACGAGCAGGGTAGAGACTACCAGAATACCTAAGAACTGAGACACCGGAGAGGCTAGCTCATTCTTACGTGCCATCGAAATATTGACCTTACGATAAACAGAAGTCTCATTACTGAAATGATCATTGACATATTTCTTGGCATTAAAAGCTTTGATAATACGCATTCCGGAAAAGACTTCATCCAGAGTATTCAGAATTCTGCCCAATGATTCTTGACTTTGAACGGCTTTTCTCTTTAGACGTTTAACTATTTCAGAAATAATAAAACCCATCACCGCGAAGAATACTAAGGTGAAAAGAGTCAATGAAACTGATTGTATGAAGAGGATACCCAGGTAAACAATGACCGTGGCAGGTTCTCGGAATAGCACCTTTATGCCGCTCACCACAGTCACCTCAATTTCCTGGATATCATTAGTCATGCGGGACATGATATCTCCCTTTCTTTCACCAGAAAAGAAGCCTAAATGTAGGCCGGTCGTATTATGAAAGACCTCATTTCTGACCCCTTGGATCACATTCGCCCTTACTATGCCCATAATGATATTGGAGGTATAAGTGAATAGGTTCGAAAGGAGTGCTGAAATACCTATGATAATGCTGACATAGATCAATGTACTGGCCTTGCCATAAGTGGTTTGAACATCAAGTAATTTCCCATAAAAGATGCTATTCAAATAGTCAAGATTAAAGCTGAAGGGGATTGCTTCGGCTCTTTTTGCAAGTTCTTCAGGGTCTATTTGCTCAAAAATCACATCAAATAAAGGGCCCAGAAGAACCAGGTTAACTACCGAAAAAATGATCGCTAGTAGGGCAAGAATCGCATATAATGGAAAGTGCCTGTAGTAAGGCTTGGCGTAGGCCAGAATTCTCCAGAATGTCTTCATAAATTAAATAACAGCCGCAAGTTAGGCATAATATTCAGAAACGGACTTTTAGAATTCATGTTCTCTTCTTGGCATATTCCAACGAATGGATAATGAGGTGATAAGATTACCATTTCCGGAATTGATGTCACTTCTAATACTTCTTACAACGTTTCTAAAGTCGATAAAGAGATTATGTTTTAGCATATAGGACCCAGTCAATTCAACATAGGTGTTGGTTGTCCGTAATCCTTGTCCGATACTATTACCTGTGTTGCCTATTCTGTCATCGGTACTAAGCAGTAGATTCCCACCATAGTTCATTCCATTTTGGTCCTGGCCGTATTGGCTCCTGATTAGTTTTCCGGTCAGTGTAAGCTTATTGACTGGTTGATATCTGCCAACAACGACCAATTCTTTGAAATTTGCTCCAAGGGGATGTGCGAGAGGGTTTCGATAGTTGGTGTAACTCAGGCGGGGATCATCTGAAGCGTAAAAGTAGGGTCTGGCCAGATTGTACTCGACTTGGAGATCTAATGTGCTAATATCCAAGACATCAATGTATTTAGCTCCAAACTGAATGCCGAACTTGTTCCTCCAATCTCCGTCTCCAGACCTAAGTGCGTCTATTAAGAATTCATCAAGTACGAATTGGCCATAAAAAGAGTATTTGTTCTTCACATTCCATTTGAAGTCAAACCCCAATAGAGTATTGCCCGGACTGCCTCTCTGTTGTTCAATTGCACGATAGAAAATTAATGGATTGAAGAAGTTGATGTCCGCATCAGTTAAAATTACTGTTTCGAAAACGCCAAACTCAAAATTGTCGGTAATATTCACCCCAAGATGATGCATTGCCATGAATTTGGTTGGATAGTCTCCGTCACCGGGAGATATGTTATTGGCAAAAATGATGTCTTCAGTGAGCTGTGCAAATAAATTGGTGTATTGAAACCTACCCACCTGAGTTTGGAGCTTTAGAAACAAATAAGGGCTCGAAAAGTCTGACAAAATCAGCGAACGAAAACCATTTCCAATATAGTTCTTGTCATAACCCGCTTGGACACCGATACTTTTTGTAATGTTAAAGGTGATGTAACCCCGTGCGTGAAAGAAGTCAAAATCTTGTTCACCATCATTTTTCCAAAACCCTTCATTTGGGAAGGCCAGTCGATCCCTTACGTATCTCAAAACATACGCGGGAAACCTTGATTGTGTGGTTGAAAGAAAAGTATAGAATCCAATTTTGTTGTCAATATTACCGTAAGCTTCTGCTCCCCGGGTATTGGTGAATAAGTTGATATCCTCATTTTTCCCAATCGTAAAGTCGATAACAGGATTTATATGAAGGTTGAAACCATCTGATTCATAGTAGAGAAAATCTGATTTCTTATAGTAAAAAAGGCCTAGCCAAGGTTGGTCGTTTTCATTGGTAGTTGAATTCGTCCAGATCCAGTTATCATTCAATAAATACTCCAGGTTAAATTTGTCCCTTGTTTTAAGTTGCGCATCTGAGTCCTTGATTTTCAGTAGCATTTCAGAGATATATGAACGCTTGAGTGGTTTATAGGTGTTTTGGAACGGACCCACCCGATCCCCGAATTTTATGGAAAGCCTGTCAATTAAATGATAATAGTCCCGATTGTAGGGAGCAAAAGTACTTTGACTAAAGGACGGAGAGGCCCAAAACGTCAATATCAAAAGAATGAGTAGTTTTTTCATTTAGAAAGGAGGACCTATGCAAGATAAGAAACCAAAAGGCAATTCAGCGTAATTAATGCATATAAGGCAATTTATTCAAATAATAAAACCGGTATATTTGTGTAATATTCTACAAGTAACTACATTTGCAGTCCTTTTCAGAGGAAGCAATAAATAAGAGAGAAATGAAAAACGATATTCATCCTGATTATAAGCCAGTTGTATTTTACGATACGTCAAGCGAATTCAAGTTTTTGACTAAGTCTACAATGGGTTCCAGCGAGACAATTGAGTGGGAAGATGGAAATACCTATCCATTGATCAAGGTGGAAGTTTCATCGGCTTCTCACCCTTTCTATACTGGTAAGAAATTGTTTGTTGATACTGCTGGTAGAGTAGAGAAATTCAACAGAAGATATAAGAAGAAATAAATTCTCTTTAAAGAGAATCGATAGAAGTCCCTATGATGAGAATCATAGGGACTTTTTTATTTTTGTGCATGCGCATCAATTTCTTTGACCTACCAGAAATTCGACAGAGGCTTTTACCATTCACTTACACCAGACCAGTTGCTGAAATTAGAATTGGTATTCTTAAAATTTCGGAGAAATGGGAGAAATATGGTTTTGAAGTAGGTTTTGAAGTTGAAGCTTACTTAAGCAATAAATTCTACGCCTCTGATTCTCAACTGAAAGTGAATGGAGCGGTTTGTCCTAATGAAGCGTTGGTCGAAGCAATCAAATCACTTGAATCAGGACAAATATTGGTTTCTGATGGAGTAATGATTGCTCTTAAAGGTGATGCAAATCAAGAAGTCACTTACACAGGAGAATTATTTTATATCAATACCCCTTGGGATATCTACATCCACAATGCCGACCAAATTAAAAAAGACTTTCGGTTGGTAACTGAAGCGAGAGCCTCTCAAAAAATTACAGACCCAAATACGGTGGTTTATGGAGAAGAGAATCTGTTTGTTGAAGTGGGAGCTTCAATCAAGGCAGCCATTATCAATGCGGAAGATGGGCCTGTTTATATTGGTAAAAATGCGCTCGTTCATGAAGGTGCGATAATAAAAGGATCATTCGCTCTTGGTGAATCAGCCCATGTGAATATGGGTGCAAAAATCAAAGGTGATACCACAATAGGACCCTTCTCTAAAGTAGGAGGAGAGATTAGCAATTCGGTAATTTTTGGATATAGTAACAAAGGGCATGATGGTTTTCTGGGGAATTCGGTAGTTGGTGAATGGTGTAACTTGGGAGCTGATACCAACACGTCCAATTTGAAGAATAACTATGCCATGGTAAAACTATGGGATTATTCAAAAAATGGCTTCAGCAATACTGGAGAACAGTTTTGTGGATTAATGATGGGAGATCATTCCAAGTGTGGTATTAATACTATGTTCAATACTGGTACCGTGGTTGGTGTGGGTGCCAACATCTTTGGTTCCGGTTTTCCAAGAAACTTTGTGCCATCGTTTTCTTGGGGTGGTGCTGCGGGTTTCACTACCTTTCAACTTAGAAAATTCAAGGAGGTAGCTGAGGCAGTCATGAAAAGGCGGCAGAAGGACTACAACCAGGCGGAAGAAGAAATTATTCATCACATATTTCATGAAACGGCCCAATACCGCATTTGGGAGAAGAAATAAATATGCTTTTCAAAGATATTCCAGGACTCGAAGATACTAAGAACAGACTGATCAATGCAGTCAACAACGATCATATTGCTCACGCTCAATTATTGGTAGGCCCCGAGGGAAGTGGTAATTTATCCCTGGCCTTGGCATATGCTACTTTTTTGAATTGTGAGGACAGGCAAGAGTTTGACGCCTGTGGGGAATGTCCGTCATGTACAAAAAACGCAAAATTCGTTCATCCGGATCTACATTTTGTGTTTCCAACTGCTGCGACACAGAAGATAAAACGTGAAGATGCTACAAGTGATAAGTTTTTGGTTGAATGGAGGGACTTTCTCTCTAAATCACCTTATGGAAATGTCACTGACTGGAGTTTTCATTTTGGCTGGGAAAACAAGCAGGTGATCATACCTCGAACGGAAAGCCGATCAATTATTCAAAAATTGTCCTTGAAGGCATTCGAATCGACTTATAAGATAATGTTGATCTGGCAACCCGAACTTATGAATTCAAGTGCTGCAAACGGAATCCTTAAAATTCTGGAAGAGCCACCAGAGAATACGGTTTTTTTGATGGTCTCTTCAGACCCGAACAAGTTGTTGACAACGATTTTGTCCAGAACACAGATGGTCAAAATTCCGACATTCGAGGATCAGGATATCCAAGGCTACCTGGCCGTAAATTCGGATGCACAAGAGACTAGTATTCAGCAATCGGCTTATTTAGCAGAGGGGAATTTGAGATTGGCGCTCAAGCTGGTTGAGGGAAATACGGATGAAGTGCAATCCATCTTTAAGGATTGGATGCGAGTGTGCTACAATTGGGATTTTCAATCAATGACCAAGTTGGCCGAGGGATTTCAGAAGGGAGGTAAAGAATACCAAAAGAATTTTTTGAGTGCAGGCACTAAGGTAATGCGTGATACCCTTGTGAATCAGTTTGAGCCTGAGATGGTAAGAGTGGCAGAAGATGAAATGGAATTTATCCAAAAATTTGGGAGCGTATTCTCACCAGCCAAAGTAGACGCACTTATTCCAAAACTGGAAGAAACACATTATCACATTGAACGGAACGGAAATCCAAAAATACTTTTTCTTGATTTGTCATTAGCTATTGCTAAAATTGCTCGATCAAAGCAATAGTCTATGGCTAAGAACCCGAAGCTTTTAGGCAGACAAGACATCATCGATCTTCCGGATTTCGGATTATTTGACTTAAGAGCAAAAGTGGACACCGGAGCTTATACATCGGCCATTAATTGCTCCAGGGTAAAAGTGATTAGGCCAAGGGGTGGTATTCCTACATTAACGTTTTACTTATCCGGAACCAGAATTCATGAAAGAAGGGCAAGAAAATTCTCTACCACTTCATTCAAAAAAAAGAGAATAAGAAGTTCGAATGGCATAACCGAAGAACGATTTGTTATTAAATCGAGAATCGAAATTTATGGACGAAAATATAAGGCGGAATTCTCACTGTCGGATAGAAGTAAAATGAAATTTCCAATCCTCTTGGGTAGACAGTTATTATCCAAACGATTTATTGTTGATGTGACTAAGAAGAACCTATCTTACAATAAGAAAAAGTCTCAATCATGAAAATTGCTGTACTTTCAAGAAACCCATCCTTGTACTCTACCAGAAGATTGGTGG
Organism: Cyclobacteriaceae bacterium; assembly: GCA_028281285.1. Lineage (GTDB taxonomy): Bacteria > Bacteroidota > Bacteroidia > Cytophagales > Cyclobacteriaceae > Roseivirga. The sequence continues at coordinate 271,681 of JANQKF010000015.1, read as the reverse complement.
AGGCCATTGGCAATCGTGGTCATGAGCCGGTAATTATTGATCATCTGAAGTGTGATTTGGTGATTGAAAAAGAGGGACCTGCAGTATATTTCAAAGGAGAGAAGGTCAATGATGTTAATGCGGTCATTCCCAGGATCGGAGCTTCGGTGACGTTTTATGGAACTGCCGTGGTAAGGCAATTTGAAATGATGGGTGTGTTCAGTACCACAGAGTCTCAGGCAATCGTAAGATCAAGAGACAAATTAAGGAGTATGCAATTGCTTTCTGGGGCTGGATTACCAATGCCCAAAACAGCCTTTACCAATTTTTCAAAAGAAGAAAAAAACCTGATTGATCAAGTTGGTGGGGCTCCAGTAATTATCAAACTGCTGGAAGGGACTCAAGGGCTTGGAGTTGTATTGGCTGAGACAAGAAAAGCGGCACAATCGGTAATCGAGGCATTTCATGGATTGAAGGCTCGAATCATTGTTCAAGAATTCATAAAAGAAGCCAAAGCTACGGATCTCAGGGCTTTTGTGGTTGACGGGAAAATTGTGGGAGCAATAAGAAGAACCGGACAGGCCGGAGAATTCAGATCCAATCTCCATAGAGGAGGAAAGGCAGAGTTGGTGAAGTTGAATAGAAGAGAAAAGTCGGTCGCACTAAAAGCTGCAGCGGCCATGGGACTTTCAGTTGCTGGAGTTGATATGTTACCTTCAGCCAGAGGGCCTCTTGTTCTTGAGGTTAACTCATCACCTGGGCTGGAAGGAATAGAAACAGCAACCGGTATTGATATCGCTGACAGCATTGTCGATTATATTGAGCGAAATCAACCGAAACGAAGGGGGGTCAAATCTAAGCTAAAGGCTTCATGAAAATAAAAATTGGAACGAGGGGGAGTAAGTTGGCGCTTTGGCAAGCCTATTATGTTGAAGAAAGGCTAAGAAGATCGGGTGTAGACACTGAAATTGTAACCATTGAGACTAAAGGAGATAAGATTCTTGATGTTACGATTGCCAAAATTGGAAGCAAAGGAGTTTTTACTGAAGAGATTGAGGAACAACTTGCTGATGGGAGAATTGACATTGCGGTACACAGTGCAAAAGATATGCAATCTACGCTACCTGAAGGATTTGAGTTGGTTGCCTTTGCGGAGCGGGAAAAACCAAATGATATAGTATTAAGTAGAGATAATTCCATCAATCTAAATAGTGGAAGCTTCTTGTTGGGCACGGCTTCAACCAGAAGAGTGGCTACCCTGAAACACTACTATCCCTCCATTGAAACCATACCGATCAGGGGTAACCTTCAGACCCGAATTCGCAAAATGGACGAGGGGCAATGTGATGCGTTATTACTGGCTTATGCAGGTGTACATCGAATGGGGTATGATGATTTGATTGTGCAACAGACTTCCATAACCGAGTTTACACCTGCAGTTGGTCAGGGTAGTGTGGCGATAGAGGTTCATGAATCTCTGGAAAAGAGTAAGATTGAGGTTATCAGGTCTGCTATAAATCATCCGGAAACTGAGATTTGTATTAAGGCAGAAAGGGCTTTTCTGAAAGAAATGGATGGAGGATGTAGTATTCCTGTCTTTGGTCATGCAAAATTGACGGCTGATCGACTGGAAATTACAGGGGGTATTATTAGCTTGGATGGTCAAAACAGGATTTCAAGAAGTGTATCGGGCAACCAAACGGAAGCCACCCGGCTTGGAATAGAACTTGGTAAGGCGATTTTGGGCCTCGGAGGCAAGGAGATTCTTGAAGAGATAAAACGAAAAAACAATGAATAAACGATTTGTTCAAACAACAGTATTTGCACTTGTCATTTGCGCGATCTGGTCATGTTCATCCGGTTCGGAAAGTAAAGAAGATGTGCTTGAGGGGAATGATTTTTTAGTCACTATCAAGACAGATTTGGGTGAAATGAAGGCAATTCTCTATGATGAAACGCCAAAGCATAAAGAGAACTTTCTCAAGCTCGCAAGGGAGGGTTTTTATGATAGCCTTCTTTTTCATAGAGTGATGAAAGGGTTTATGATTCAGGGAGGAGATCCTGATTCCAAAAATGCTGAACCGGGACAGAGATTGGGTAGCGGAAGCCCGGGGTACACCGTGGAGGCTGAATTTGTGCCTAAGTACTTCCATGCGAAGGGAGAAATTGCCTCAGCAAGACTACCCGATCAGGCAAACCCGCTTAAGGCTTCCAGTGGAAGTCAGTTCTTTATCGTTCAGGGTCAAGTATTCACAGTTGAACAATTAGAACAGTTCAACCAAGAGTATATATTTAATGCCTATCGACACCTCATGCAAAACATGCCTGAACACGAGTTGTGCAAAGAATACCAGGAGACTTTAGCGAACAATCCTCAAGACAATGCAGCGATACAGTCAAAGGTAGAGAGCACATTGGATAGGTTGGCTGAAGCAACAGGAATGCCAGTTAAACTGTCTGATGAGCAGATTGAAAAATATACTACCGTAGGAGGTTATCCTCCACTGGATAATCAATATACGGTCTACGGTAGAGTAATTGCCGGTCTGGAAGTTATGGACATGATAACCGAGAGAGAGGTTGATCCTGCTAACCGTCCTCTTGAAGACATACGTATGTATGTTACGATAGAAGAAATGAGCAGAAAGGAAATTGCTGAAAAATACGGCAATCCTTATATGTAAAACCGAATGAAACTCAAGCCGGTCTTCATATTCTTACTTCTGGCGTGTTTAGTAAATTGTTCTCAAAAGAAGGACAGTTTAGTAGTGATTGCGACCCCCTTTGGGGAAATGAAGGCCATTCTTTATGATGAGACTCCGCTACACAAGGAGAACTTCATTAAACTTGTTAAAGCTGGGAGATATGACAGTGTGACCTTTCACAGAGTCATTGAGGACTTCATGATTCAAACAGGTGATTTATCAACGGGGAAGTTGGATAAAGACACAGATTATCGAATCGATGCAGAATTCCTACCCGAAAAATACATTCACGAAAAAGGAGCATTGGCTGCGGCTAGGTATGGTGATGCTCAAAATCCTCTCAAAAAATCCAGTGGTTCGCAATTCTATATTGTGCAAGGAACCACCTATGATGAGGAAGGTTTGAAAGAAAGAGGTGCTCACAGAGAATACCTGAGACTCTATGGTTATTTCGAGCGTCTAAAAAAGGTGGACAGGTATAATGAACTGAATGAGAAATATAACTATCATGCCGAAAAATCATTAGAAGATTCCACTTATGACTTTGCTGAGGCACTACGTACCTTGGTCTTTAATTCCAAACCATTAATTGAAAAGGAATTTGGCCCACAAATTGATCCTGGGTATTCTGAATACCAGAAAAAGCGATATGCCGAAGTGGGCGGGATTCCGCATTTAGATGGAGAATACACCGTTTTTGGAATGGTAGTGGAAGGCTTGGATATCATAGATAAAGTGGCTGCCGTTGAAACTAATTATATGGACAAACCGGTTGACGATATCAGAATATTTGTTCGTTTAGAAGAAATCACCAAAGCTGAGTTGTCCGAAAAATACGGAATTGATCTTTCAGAAAAATGAAAGTCTTAATCACCGGATCAAATGGCCTATTGGGGCAGAAATTAGTAGGGTTACTATCAGGGAAACAAGATATCGACTTAATTGCCACCTCTAGAGGCCGTAATCGCTTGCCGGCTGATGGCGGTTATCAGTATGAATCGTTAGATACAACCAATGAAGATCAGGTCTTCGAAGTAATTGGCAAACAACAACCAGATGTAGTAATCCATACTGCGGCCATGACCAATGTTGATCAATGCGAGGTGGAGAAAGAAGCATGCTGGGCCCTAAATGTATTGTCTACGGGTTATATTACTCAGGCTTGTGAATCTATTGGAGCCTTTCTTGTCCACCTTTCCACCGATTTTGTTTTTGATGGTGCTGATGGACCTTATAGCGAGGATGCCAGGCCAAACCCTATCAGTTATTACGGAGAAAGCAAACTGGCCGCTGAACAATTGATTCAGTTATCAGGCTTGAATTGGGCCATTGTACGTACTGTGCTTGTTTATGGCATTGCACATGATATGAGTAGGTCAAACATCATACTATGGGTTAAAAAGTCCCTAGAAGAAAGAAAGAAGATTAAAGTGGTGGACGATCAACTCCGGAGTCCTACTCTTGCCGAGGATCTTGCCATAGGTTGTTACTTGATTGCCAAGAAGAGGGCATCTGGTATCTTTAATATTTGCGGAAAAGATCTTTTAACTCCGTATGACATGGCGATTAAGACGGCTGATTTTTTTAAGCTTGACATTTCCTCAATGCAAAGAGCAAACGCTTCGAATTTTTCCCAGACAGCAAAAAGACCTCCTAAGACAGGACTGCTTATTGCCAAAGCCACAAAGGAATTAGGATATTCCCCGAGGTCCTTTGATGAAGGTATTGCCATACTTGCCGATCAAATGGGCCATACGGTCAAATAGAGCCTTTTTCTTTGTAATCCGAGTATATTTTGGAATATTTAGTGCTTGAATTTTTTCAAGACTATCAACTTAACCTTTAAATATTAACTATATGGCTGTTAGCGTAAATGACGAGAACAGGGGGCAATGGGGATCGAAATTTGGATTCATCATGGCTGCCGCTGGTTCTGCGGTCGGACTAGGGAACATTTGGCGCTTCCCTTATATAACAGGTGAGTATGGAGGAGGAGCCTTTGTGCTTGTATACCTGGCCTGTGTGGTCTTAATCGGTATACCACTTCTCTTCACTGAAATGGGCTTTGGTAGGTTCACCCAAAAGGGAACTATCGGAGCATTCAAAGACACAGGCGCCAATTCATTTTTTATGGGACTAGGGGCGATTCTCGCTGTTTTGGTGAGTTTCTTCGTCCTTTCTTTTTACGGCAATATTGCCGGTTGGACCATAGGCTATATTGGCAAGACTATCTCAGGTTCTACACAACCTTTTGGAGAATTTGCAGCCAATGGAGGTTTGACAATTGCTCTAATGGGCGCATTTATTGTTGCAACGATTTTGATTGTAAGATTAGGTGTTTCAGGGGGTATTGAAAAAGCTGCAAAAATTTTAATGCCAATATTATTTGTGCTGATTGCCGTTGTTGCGATTCGCAGTTTGACACTTGAAGGAGCCATGGCTGGTGTGGAGTTCTACATGAAGCCGGACTTCAGCAAGATTAACGGAAATTCCATTCTAGCGGCCTTAGGGCAGGCATTCTTTTCGATGAGTATTGGATGGGGTATCATGATTACCTACGGTTCTTACCTGCCTAAATCCGCAAATATTGTAAGTAGTGGAGTTTGGGTAGGTTTCATGGATGCCGGTGTGGCTCTCATGGCCGGTTTTATGATTTTCCCTGCAGTATTTGCCTTAGGGAAGGATCCTGCTTCAGGACCAGCTTTGGTGTTCGAAGTATTACCTGATGTATTTGCCGGTATGCCGGGAGGTGCAATTATCGGGGCTATCTTCTTCTTATTATTGATGGTTGCGGCCTTAACCTCTTCCATTTCAATGCTTGAAGTTCCTGCCTCCTATTTTATGGACGAAAAGAAGTGGACAAGAACCAAATCTGCCATTGTGGTGGGAATTGCACTTTTTGTATTTGGTATTCCTTCTGCCTTGTCATGGGGTGCAAGTGACATATTTACGGATATGGCATTGCCATTGCCGTGGTTGGATGAACCCAAAGTCGGTTTCCAGAATATTGTAGATTATCTGTTTGGTGAATTCTTTATTGTGGTTGTGGCCCTTGTTACTTGTATTTATGTAGCATGGAAAATGCCAATCAATAATATCGTTTCCGAACTTGACAACGGATCTCCACGATGGAAAGCGGGTACATTCGCTTCAAATGCCTTTGTATTCTTTATCCGATTCGTTTGTCCATTAGTGATCCTTCTTGTTCTCTTGAACATGGTCGGAGTATTCGGAACCTTTGCTGGCGGAGGCTAAAATTGGTTAGAGATATTAATTATAACTTGAGTCCCGGCCTTGGTCGGGACTTTTTTATTAAATTTTCACTACAAACAGGATAAGTAAAAGATGAAAATTGCTCTAGTTCTTCTGTGTTTACTCAGTTTTGGGTTTAACTCTAATTCACAAAGTAATGAGCCCTGCAAAGGAAATAATCCATTGGGATTTTTAGTTGGGGACTGGAACTATGAGGAATATTTTGTCAGTGAGATGGACACCACATTACATGGCAAATCCCAATTCAGGATGGAAGACTTTTATGGCTGTGGTATTCTTCAAAAATGGGATGGGACCGATGAAAATGGAATTCCAAATTTCAAAGCCGTAAGTACAATAACCTTTAATGCAGAGTCGAAAGTATGGATGCTTAATACAGTGCGTAGATTCACGGAGGGGAATGTCCGAATAGAAGAATGGAAAGGACAGAGAGTTGATATGGACTGGCGCTTTGTTTTTGAAAGAGCATCTAGAGGTCAAGTCAGACTGGTAAGAGTGACCTGGAAAAAACCGAACAAGAACTCATTCCTAAGTTTGATAGAGGTTTCACAAGATTTTGGCGAAACTTGGAAGACAGTAGCCTATGGTGAATATACTAGACGCTGAAATTGTGACCCTAGCGACATCATTGATTGGGAGCGTTTTTAATGGTGAATTATTTCTTTTTTTAAAAAGAGACTTCCGTGGTCTAAGCGAATACTTGAATAAGACTCAGTATATTAGACGAGTACCTGGTAATGAGTAATCTCTTCACTGATATAGTATTCAACAATGGCTAAGGATCACAGCAATTTTTTCAATGATGTATATGATGTAGCAAGGCTCATCCCAGAGGGCAGGGTAACCTCATATGGGGCAATCGCTGCTTATTTAGGTACTAAGGGAAGCGCAAGAATGGTAGGTTGGGCTATGAATGGTGCTGGTGCCTATCCGGACGTTCCGGCACATCGGGTCGTAAATCGACAGGGCCTATTGACCGGTAAAGCACATTTTAACCCGCCCTCCGCCATGCAGGAACGCTTGGAAGCGGAAGGCGTTAAAGTGATCAAAGACAAAATTCAGGATTTTGAACAAGTGTATTGGGACCCAATGAAGGAGCTTGAACTCTGATTATTCCCTAACTTTGTCAACAATTAATTCGATCACTTCTCAATGGAAATTTTCTTAACCTCGGAGGCATGGATTGCCTTGCTCACCCTTACTTTTTTAGAGATTGTACTTGGGGTAGATAATATCATTTTCATATCTATAATCTCAGGGCGCTTACCTGAAGGGCAGGAAAAAAGAGCTCGAAATATTGGTTTGATGCTCGCTCTTCTAATGCGCATAGGTCTCTTGCTTGGTATTACCTGGATCATTGGTTTTACTGAGCCTGTATTAACGCTGTTTGAGCATGAATTCAGTGGGAGAGACCTAATTCTACTTATTGGAGGCTTGTTCCTGATTGGCAAGAGTACCAACGAAATCCATGATAAGCTCGAAGGGGATGAACATGGTGAGGAAGTGAAGAAAGAAGTCAGCTTTACTTCGGTAATATTTCAAATTGTTGCGCTCGATGCTGTATTCTCTTTTGATTCAATACTTACGGCCGTTGGTTTGACCAGTGAGGTGATCATCATGATCATCGCGGTGGTGATTGCAATGTTTACCATGATGGCGTTTGCCGGAAGGATCAGTGAATTTATCAACAAGCATCCTTCGCTTCAAATGTTGGCAATGTCTTTTCTTATCCTTATTGGTTTTATGCTGGCATTGGAAGCTTTCCACTTCGATATTCCAAAGGGGTATATCTATTTCGCGGTGTTCTTCTCACTTATGGTTGAGCTTCTGAACATGCGAAGAAGGAAGAATCAGCGTGCCGTAAAACTGCGGAAGCGGATTGTCGGCAAGCTACCGGGAACGACTAGCGAAGGTTAATTCATCAACTTCCTTTTCAAGTATTCCGCAATTGCCTTATTGACGGTCATTTGGTTTTTGTGCATCATAAAATGATGGGTGTCATCAACTATCACGAGCGTTTCCATATCGACACCGCGTTTTTCAAGACGCCTGACCAAGTCGGTGCTTTGAGAAAACTGGACATTTCTGTCATCATCGGCATGGATGATCAGTACAGGAGATCTCCAGGTATCTACGTCAGCAACCGGGGACGATTCCCACGCCACAGTTGCTGCATATTCAGCATCTTTGGCCATTTCGTAATTGTTTGGGTTCAACCAATTGTTCACCCGGTTGACAGTCCGGTCGTGCACCCCATGAATGTCCACTCCAGCAGCAAATAGATCAGAATCGCGACCAAGGGCCATAGCCGTGAGATAGCCGCCATAAGAGCCCCCATAGACACCAATTTTATCTGGGTCTACAAATGACTGATTTTTAAGCCATAAACCAGCTGCCTTAATATCCTGGTATTCCGAGGCACCTCTGGTGCCACCATCTACCGGGCGATGGAAATCATAGCCATAGCCAATTCCTAATCGATAATTCACGGAAATAACCACAAATCCAAGGGAAGCCAGGTATTGATTCATCGCATACGCATTGGAGTAATAAGAACTGTAATGCCAGCCCAATAGCATTTGTCTGGGCGGGCCACCATGGATATAGATAATTGCTGGTTTTTGGGCCGGACCTCCCTCTTTGTTGAACATTGTGGCATGTACAGGAGTGCCATCAATGGAGTTGAAAATTACTTGGGTAGGTACCACAAGATCATCAGCTGGGAAATCATTCGGAATCAGATCTTCTCCCATCCAAGTGATTTTCTTGTTTCGGAGATTCATCACAGCGGCTAGAGGGGGCCGTTTTGCAGTTGCCCCTACGTAAAACAGATGACGATTATCACCTGTGATAAATGGAAACCATTCCAGGCCTTCACCAGGAGTCAAGACCTCCATATCTGCTTTATCTACTGATACCTTGACGATATGTCTACGTTCCAGATCTAAGGGGTCTGGCCCTGTATTTCCGGCAAATACCAATGATTTTTTATCCGGACTTAAACTTATATACTCAGCCATAAAATCACCTGGTGTCAACAGCAGAGGTGCTCCTCCATCTTCCGGGATTGAATAGAGATGTTGCCATCCATCTTCGTAGGAGAGGAACACAATTCTGTCTTTTGCCCAATGAAGATTAGTACCTCCTTGCGCTGAAGGATACGATCCTGGGATCGTCTCCGGAGCTTTCCAAAGCTCCTTGGCTTCCCCGGAAGCCACTTCAGAGCGCATGATCTTCCAGGGGTTGTGCCTTCCTCCGAGAATATTTTGTGGTTCCCCACCGCCTCCCGGCCTTCTCACAAAAGCAATGCTCTTTCCATCCGGTGACCAGCGTGGTGAGTTGTCTCGCTTAAATGATGGTGATATCCAGTTGATCGGAGTATTCTCATCAGTATATACTCCGATAAAGGAATGCCCTCCCCGGTAGGAGACAAACGCTAATTGACCTTTAGACGACCATATCGGAGAGGCATTATTTCCCCTTGCATTAAATAGTTTTTTTGCCTCGGATGAACCATCGATTGGGATGGACCAAATCTGTCCACCACGTGTAAAAGCCACTGTTTTGCTATCAGGTGAGATGGCCGGACTTTCCCCAAAACCCAGGGGAATAGGTTCACCTCCCGAAAATGGAACGCTCCATAATTGCACTTTGGGTGGGTTGGGGTCGAAGGTTGGATTTACGATTCCGGCATCGTTCCAGTTGGAACCAAAGTCACCTCCCAAGATATAAACCACCCATTTTCCATCAGCCGAAATCCTGACACTGCTGAATTCCTGACCATCATCTTGGGCACGATTGGTAAGCTTTCTTGCCTGAAAATCAGGTCCACTGGCCACATAGAGATTGCGTTTGCCTTCAGCATTGATAGCCCAAACTATATTGTTTCCTGTGCTTGCTGCGGCACTGGCATTCGGGAATGGGTATGATTTGACCTGATCAAGCGTAAAATTCTGTGCAACGCACAGTCCGGATGACAAAATGGCCAATCCAAGAATTGAGATGGTTTTCCTTAGACTCATGGTTGAAGTAGTTTTTCATCAAAATAGAAATTTCAGGAGCCAAAAGAAAGATAAAGTACAAGGGAGGAAATGTGGTCAAACCCTCCCTAGAAAACTTAATAGTACATGATAATCTTGCGAGGGATTCCTCGTTCGTCAGACCACGTTATTGATGTGCCTTTTGGGTTTTCCCTGGTTGCTTTTTCAAAAACGCCAGGAAGTTCAGGAAGATCCTCGACTATATATTCGTTCGCACTTGTCGGAAAAATCTGAAATATGCCAAGAATCTCACCTTTCACGAAATATTCACCATTCAGCTCGTAGACGTTAATTTTTTTGAAGAATGGATGGGAATAATCACCCACGTAATTTTGAACCTCTTTTTTACTCCATTTATAAGTTGACGTTTTTTGGCCTTTGGTTTCTAGTTCTACGAGTTCTGGTTGTCCCATTTCGTTACCAGTTTTAGCCCTTAAGACAAGATCGATGAATTCATTGATTTCACCGTCACGAACCCCCATCATAAGGTAAGTATTGACCTGGTGTACAATAACCATTTCTGATTCGGGGAAAACAAAGATGCGATGCCCATTTAAACCACTGGCATAATACATTGGCTGATTGAAGGTGTTGTCGTTGACCCACCATAGATAGCCATAACCACCTCTTCCTTCAAAACCTCTTGGATTCAAAGTATATGCGGCTGTACTTCTGTTCACCCATGCTTTAGGAATAATTTGTACATCATTCCACTTTCCTTTGTTCAAGTAAAGCTGGCCAAATCGGGCCATATCTCTGGCCGACATTTTGAATAAATAGGCAGCATGATTAGAGAGGTCCGGCTCGTAGCGATAACGCATATCTCGCATTCGGAGGTCTTCCATTCCCAGGGGGTTGGCAATCTGGTTGTAGAACTCATCAAAGAACTTGATTTTCGCTTCTTGTTCTATAATTGGTAAGAGGGTGTTGAAATCCCAGTTATTATAAAAGTATTGTTCTCCTGGCCTCACTTTACCCCTTTCTGGCCGATTCTTTTTCATACCTCTTGGTTCATATGAGGCAGGGTGATAAATGCCAGACCGTGCTGTGATGAGATCATGAATTCTTGCTGTTTTTTCTAAATCTGATAGCCCCTCCTTATCATCGATATTAAGCTCTCCTAGAGTCTTGTAGAGATTAATGACTCCCTTTTTTTCATAGATGCCGTACATGGCGCTCATAAAGCTCTTACGAATGGAATGGGTCATATAGCGCCTGGTAACATCACCATGAGTCAAGAGTACTTTGCCTTTATGAATGACCATAACACTGGCGCTTCTCATCGTATTTAAGTGATCTTTTGCTTTTTGAAGCAGGCCAGTATCAAAACCACCTTGTTCAGGATTAGCATATTTCATCCACTGTCCACTCGGGTTTTGTGCATTGGCCATACCCAAGCTTACTAAGACAAGGACATAAAAAATCTGAATCATTGAAAATCGTTTCATGATTTTTGAGTTTTGTGAAAACTAAAATTTGGATACTGAGCTTACATTTTAGCTCCTGTAACGCTTTCCAAACACTTTATAAAAGATGATCAGACCGATGCCGATGAAAATAAATATGGGCGCATAGTACAAGGGAAGTTCAATATCTGAATGGAAGATTTTGGACGTTTCCAATATCATTCCGGCAAAGAAACCAAGCCCTGCTCCAATAGCCGCTAGTCCGAATTTCATGGCATCCAGAAAGAACCGCTCGTCTTTGATCAGGGAAGGTTCCAGCCCCTTTTCAATCATCGCCATTTTCTCTTTGTGGCGCGTGGTAGTCATAATGTAATAGATGGAAACCACGAGCAACACCATCGAGAAAACCATTAGAGCAATTCCTATCAAATCCATATTCGCGTTTTTTTGTGCTACATTTCTAATGACGGGAGGGCTCGCGATTCCGGTTACAAAAATTTTCAACTTGCTATTGTAACCGGAAAATTTTTGAACCCGTCAGTTCAATTAACAGATGCAGACTGATCGACAATATATCGAGAGAATTTTAAATTCCGGATCAGAGGCTGCAGTATTCGGTTTGGTTCAGAAATACGAAAACCAGGTATTTAACTTATGTTTTCGAATTTTGAGAAAGCGTGAATTAACGGAGGAGGTGGCGCAGGATGTATTTTTAAAAGCCTTAAAGAAGCTTCCAAAACTTGAGGACACTGACAAATTTGGGGGTTGGCTAATGAGGATTGCCTATAGGAGCGCCATTGATGAGGTCAGAAAGAATAGCATTGAGACTTCTTCGCTTGAGCTGGCGGAACATATAGAGGATGAATTTTTTCAGACTCCAGCCGAAACCCTCGAAGGGTTGAATCGCGATGAGGCCATTGAACGTCTGTTGAGTGAGCTACCAAAAATTGAGAATGCAATAATTTCTCTTTTTTACATTGAAGGGTACTCAGTGAGGGAAGTGGCAGAAATCACCGGGTTGTCCAAAAGCAATGTCAAAATAAAATTAATGCGAACCAGGGAATTGTTGAAGAGTCGACTTATCAAAAGGTTCGGAAATGAAACGAAAAACTTATACTGACATGAATGAAATAGACGATGAGTTGAAAAATTTAGAGAGACATTCTCCCTCAATGCGTTTTTCGAAAGGTGTTGTCGAACGAGTCAAACTTGAAACGGATATAATCAAGGAAGAGCGCAATCCAATAGCTTGGGTGCCTAAGACATTGATTTTTGCATCTGTGTTTGTGACCGGACTTATTATGTTCTTACTATCAGGACAGGAAATCTCCGTTGACTTTGCCCCTTTTCAAGGGTTAACAAATATTCTTACCATCGGACTGGTTTCTTGTGGTGGGCTGATTCTATTCCTCGGAATCGATCGTTGGCTCAAGGGTCTTTTGATCAAAGAGTCCAAGAGATCTTGATGAAATCAGCAATAACCCCAGAAAGGTTAATAGGCCGTTAAAGATCAGAATCGAAAAACCAAATTTAAATCCATTGAACCATTGAGCGGAATTACTATCTATGATAAACGCCACTATAGGTGCTGCAAGACAGACCCAAAGGACATACTTATCCTTCACTTTAAGTTTAGTCAACATACCAAAGGCAAATAGGCCGAGTAAAGGGCCATAGGTATACCCCGCTGCCCTGAATATCGAATTGATTACACTATCATCATTGATGACATTGAAAATCAATATTATCAAAAAGAGAAGAAGAGAGAATGCAATATGAACCCTGATTCTTAGTGGTTTCTTTTCCGATTCTTTTCTCTTTTCAAAGCCAAGAAAGTCAACACAAAATGAGGTAGTCAATGCTGTCAATGCCGAGTCCGCACTGGAATAGGCAGCAGCTATAATTCCCAATAAGAAAACTACTCCACCCATTACCCCCAGATTATCTCTGGCAATTATCGGGTACAGCATATCCGTCTTTTCAGGAATAGTAAGTCCAATTCTACCTGCGTAGAAATAAAGCATTATTCCGAGAACAAGGAACAATATATTGGCGAAGATCAAGGAGATACTGAACCAGAAAACGTTCTTCTGAGAATCTTTGAGGCTTCTGCAGGTTAGGTTCTTTTGCATCATGTCCTGATCAAGTCCGGTCATTACGATTGCAATAAATGCCCCTGAAAAAAACTGCTTGAAGAAGTTATTTGGACTATCCCATTCCCAGAAGAAAATTTGAGAGACACGATTTAATCTGATGCTATCATAGGTTTCTTTTATGCCAATGTCAAAAGCCTGCATGATCATGATTAATGTCACAATCGCGGCCGTTAGCATAAAGAAGGTTTGCAAGGTGTCAGTCCATACAATCGTCTTTATTCCTCCTTTGAAAGTATAGACCCAGATTAGTGTTATGGTGACTAGCACAGAAACCCAAAATGGAATACCAAGTCTATCGAATAAGAAGATTTGAAGTACCCCCGCAACGAGGAATAGCCTGAAAGAGGCTTGCACAGTCCTACTCAGAAGAAAATAGAATGCCCCTGTTTTATAAGAAACAAAACCGAATCGTTTTTCAAGATAGCCGTAGATTGAAACCAACTGTAGCTTGTAGTAGAGAGGTAATAAGACTGTAGCGATGACTAAGTAGCCAAGGAGATAACCGAGGACTACTTGAAAATAGCCAAAGAAGCTATTACCTACTTCACCGGGAACAGAGATGAACGTCACCCCTGATAAAGAGGCCCCAATCATACCAAATGCAACCAAATACCATGGAGACTGCCTGTTTGCCGTAAAAAAAGTAGTGCTGTCCGCACCTTTTGATGTTAATCTGGCAATTAGAATCAATAGTAAGAAGTAGCCGGCAATGACACTAATAACTAAGGTAACACTCATTTTTCTGGGTCAAATAAGGGTTGAATATGTGAGATAATGTCGTAGTCTGCAACTGGCTGCAATTTTTTTTAAAAAATGCCTCTCTTTCAACTCAATAGCATGCCACCAAAACTTTTTGTAAATTTGATCAAACACAGTCACCATGGAAACTAACTACCAGGAAGAGGAATTAGTAGAGTTGTTGGAAGAAGCAGTAGAAGAAGACTTATACGATCTGATTGTCTTCAATGATGATGTTAACACCTTCGAACATGTCATCAACACCCTAATCAAAGTTTGCAAGCACAGTACAGAACAAGCCGAACAATGCACTTATATTATTCACTATAAGGGTAAATGTAAGGTTAAACAAGGTACTTTTAATGAATTAAAACCCTTGTGCCAGAACATACTGGATGCTGGTATTAACGCGTCAATTCTCTAACTTTCGGCCCGAACACAACGGCTAAAAATTGAACTTCCCCCCAAAGATTGTTGAGACGGCAATAGAAGAGATTTCCAAGCTTCCGGGCATTGGTAAAAAGACTGCTCTGCGATTGGTCCTGCACCTCCTAAAACAAGAAAATTCGACTACATCTCAACTTACAAATGCCCTCAATCACCTTAGGGAAGATGTAAAATATTGTAGTACCTGTCATATTATTTCTGACACCACCGATTGCACATGCAAAACCATCACCAGAGACTTGACTACCATATGTGTAGTGGAAGATACGCCAGATGTATTGGCCATTGAAAATACCGCCCAGTACCGTGGCCTGTATCATGTATTGGGAGGCATAATTTCGCCAATTGAGGGCATTGGTCCATCCGATATTAAGATTGAGTCATTGATTAATCGTGTAAAGACGAGTGATCCTAAAATAGAAGAAGTAATTTTGGCACTCAATCCTACAATGGAAGGTGATACCACAGCATTCTATATCACTAAAAAGCTGAAAGAATTTGACGTGAAAATCACTACTATTGCACGAGGAATTCCTATTGGGGGAGAGTTGGAATATGCCGATGAAGTCACCCTGGGTAGGAGTATAATGACAAGAACGAATTACGATCAATAGAATGAATCTTCTTTCGGACAGAGTAACCGGCATGGCCGAGTCAGCTACATTAGCCATGGCGGCCAAGGCAAGAGAGTACAAGGCTCGAGGCATTGAAGTAATTAGCCTGAGCTTGGGTGAGCCCGATTTCAAAACCCCAAAACATATTCAAGAGGGTACCAAAGCGGCAATCGATGAAGGCAAGTACTTTGCTTATCCGCCTGTAAACGGTTATCTAGACCTTAGACAGGCCATATCCGACAAGTTTAAAAGAGAAAATAATCTCGACTATAGTGCGGATCAAATTGTGGTCTCGAATGGAGCGAAGCAATCCATTGCGAATGTGATGATGTCTCTACTTAATGACGGGGATGAAGTCATCGTATTTTCTCCTTTTTGGGTGAGTTATACGGCTTTGATCAAATTGGCAGGAGGTAAGCCTGTTTTTGTTCAGGGAGGAATTGAAAGTGATTTTAAAGTCACTCCGGAGCAATTGGCCAGCGCTATTTCTGATCGAACCAAAGGGATCATCTATTCCAGCCCATGTAATCCAACCGGATCAGTCTTCACAAAAGAAGAATTGGAAGGTTTGGCCTCGGTGTTGAAGGACCATCCGGATGTGATCGTTATCGCTGATGAAATCTATGAGCACATCAATTATACCGGTGCTCATGCAAGTATGGGAGCGATAAATGGAATGCAAGATCGAACGGTTACCATCAACGGTATGGCGAAAGGTTTTGCAATGACCGGATGGCGTGTAGGTTATATTGGTGCTCCGTTGTGGTTAGCCAAGGCCTGTAACAAAATTCAAGGGCAATTCACCTCAGCGAATAGTTCGATTTCACAAAGAGGGGCACTCGTGGCCCTGACCTCAGATTTGGAACCAAGTCGGGAAATGGCTAGAGAATACCTAAGAAGGAGGGATTTGGTTAAGGGATTGCTCGATGAAATTCCTGGAGTGAAGACCAACTTACCCTTAGGTGCTTTTTACTTCTTTCCTGACGTTAGTGCCTACTTTGGAAAGTCATTCGAAGGAAATCAAATCAAAAACGCCAGTGACCTGTGCATGTATATTCTTGATCATGCCCAAGTGTCACTCGTTACAGGAGAAGCTTTTGGTGATCCAAATTGCATTCGTCTTTCCTATGCAGCTTCTGAAGAGAACCTAAGAGAGGCAATAAGAAGAATTAAAGAAGCACTGGCTAAACTATCTTGAGCAAATTTCAGACCGTAGAAGAGTTGTTCGAGGCATTCAATGAGTTGAAAGTCTTGATTATTGGTGATATGATGGTGGACTCCTATGTCTGGGGGAATGTTTCAAGAATGTCACCTGAAGCGCCTGTTCCTGTAGTACTCGTTGAAAAAAGAGAACGAAGACTTGGAGGAGCGGCAAACGTTGCACTGAATATTCAAGCATTAGGTGCTACTCCTGTCCCTTGTGCGGTGATAGGTGATGACTTGGCTGGTCAGTTTTTTCTAAATCGACTTGCTGAAAAAGAAATACCCAATGATGGGATCATTGTAAGTTCTGCTCGAGAGACCACAGTCAAGGAGCGTGTTCTTTCCGATGACAAGCATGTACTCAGAGTTGATACCGAAACAGATAGACCACTTGACGAGTCAGATCAGGCAGCACTCCTGGAAAGGGTGAAAAAACTACTTCCGGAATGTGATGTAGTTATTTTTCAAGATTACGACAAAGGTGTATTGAACGAAGAAGTAATTAGAGTTGTGGTTGAAGAGGCTAACCGATTGGGTGTCCCTACCGCTGTGGATCCGAAGAAAAGAAACTTCCTGAGCTATAGTGGAGTGACCCTTTTCAAGCCGAACTTAAAGGAGCTAAAAGAAGGCCTCGGAATTGATGTAGACCCGACTAAACTGGAATCACTCAGCAATGGTGTTTCCAAACTGCTTCGAACATCAAAGCAAGTGATGACCACGCTATCAGAATATGGAGTGTTTATTGAGTCAGAAGATGGAGCGCATCATATTCCTGCCCATGAACGAGACATTGTTGATGTTTCGGGAGCCGGTGATACTGTAATTAGTATTGCAGCCGTAACACTTGCCTTAAACCTGTCACCGAAACAAATCGCTGCCATTTCTAATCTTGGAGGAGGATTAGTCTGTGAGGATGTTGGCGTAGTGCCTATTGACAAATACAGTTTGCAAGAAGAAACCGAGAAGAATAACCTTCTTTAATCCTACTTCTTTAATTCTCCGTAATCCACCACCATTCGGCTCATTAATTTGATGCCGTTGAGCATTCCTTCATCAGCAACAAAGAAATCAGGGGTGTGGTGAGGAGCAGCATCTGCTGGATCCATCCCTTTAGGCATGCCACCAATAAAGAAATAAAGACCAGGTACTTTTTCCTGGAAAAAGGAAAAGTCTTCAGCTCCGGTGACTGCATCAATATCATTTTCTACATTTTCGGCTCCCGCCACTTCCATAAAAGTGTCATCCATTAAATCAACCAAATCAGGGTCATTATACGTAATGGGGTAACCTTCATTGATAGTCAGAATAGCCTCAGCACCATTCGCTTCTGCAGTGTTCTTTACGACCGAATGGAATCGCTTGAACAACCTTTCTCTCATCCCTCGGTCTAAGGTTCTTATGGTTCCTTCCATATTGACTTCTTCAGGAATGATATTGCTTCTTACTCCGCCATCAATTTTTCCAAAGGTCAAGACGGCAGCAGCTTTAGTAAGGTTTAAGTTTCTGCTTACAATGATTTGAGAGTTCGTGACGATTTGAGAAGCGGTAACAATTGGATCAACACTAGCCCATGGATAAGCACCATGGCTTTGTACTCCTTTGACTTTTAGGGTGAATGAATTCACAGCGGCCATAATTCCCTCCTTCCTGTATCTTACGCGTCCAACTTCTGTTTTGGAATTGATATGTAAGCCGAACATAACATCCATACCATCTGTGACACCTTCTTCTACCATCATTTTGGCTCCTCCATCTTCACCCGGAGGTACTCCTTCTTCAGCGGGTTGAAAAACGAACTTTACGGTTCCTCTTAGATCATCTTTTACTTGCGATAGCACTTCAGCAACACCCATCAAAATCGCAACATGAGTGTCGTGGCCACAGGCATGCATTACCGGAACCGCTTCTCCTTGATATTCCCCCATTTGTTTGGAAGCCCATGGAATGTTGACTCTTTCTTTTACCGGAAGACCATCCATATCGGCTCTTAATCCTATGGTAGGGCCCGGTTTCCCTCCTTTTAAGGTACCCACTACCCCAGTGTGCGCAATTCCTGTTTCCACTTCAATACCTAAACTTTCCAGGTGTTTGGCCACCATTGCGGCTGTTTTGAACTCTCGGTTGGAGAGTTCTGCATTTTGATGAATGTGATGTCTCCAATCAATCACCTTGGATTCGACAGCCTTAGACAATTCAATGACCTTTTCCTTCAAGTAGGGCTTTGGGTCATTGTTGAATGTAAATGCGGAGGCGACCAGGATTACCGCAATCGCACTTGAAAAAGCAATTTTCTTCATGAGTTTGGGTTTAAGGATGAAGAAAAATAGGCCTTAGATGGCAGAAGAAAAAATAGAATTATGCTATTGTGCTCTCAATTGAGCTGAATATTCCTTAACGGTCTGAATGAAGACCTTCACTTTTTCAGGGTCAATGTCAGGATAAACCCCATGGCCAAGATTGGCGATATGTCTGCTTGTACCAAAATCATCAAGCATCTTTTTTGTCGCAGTCTCAATTTCTGAAGGGCTGCCATAGAGGGCACAGGGGTCGAGATTGCCCTGTAGTGTTTTCCCTTCACCAATCAACCTTCTTGATTCGGCAATACCCATATTCCAATCCAGGCCAATGGTTTCACAGTTCAAGTGTCTCATTTCGGGACGGGCAAAATAGGCGCCTTTGGCAAAAACTGTCACGGGCACTTCCTCAATCGCATCGCAAATTTGAGTGATGTATTTCATTGAGAATTTCTGATAGTGATCAGATGGCAAGATCCCAGCCCAGGAATCAAATACCTGGACAATGTTTGCACCCGCGGCAATTTGCGCTCTCAGGTATTCGATAGTGCTATCTGTGATCATTTGAAGAAGCTGATCAGACATCACGGGCTCATTGTATAGCATTTTACGAGCCTTAGAGAAGGTCTTGCTTCCCTGACCTTCTATCATATAACAGAATATGGTCCAGGGAGCTCCTGCAAAGCCAATCAATGGCACACGTCCGTCCAATTCTTTTTTGGTCACTTTAATGGCATCCAAAACGTAACCCAGATCGGATTCAGCGTCAGCAACCTTAAGATTTGAAAGATCCTCCGGTGAATTGATCGTTTTTGGAAACCAGGGCCCCTTTTTTTCAACCATTTCATAAGGAAGCCCCATAGCTTCAGGGATCACTAATATGTCGGAGAAGATGATCGCAGCATCTACACCAAGAATATCAACGGGCTGAATGGTGACCTCTGCCGCTAATTCAGGGTTCTTGACCAATTCGATAAACCCACTCAGGCTATTTCTTACCGCCCGATACTCCGGCAGAATACGTCCAGCCTGACGCATCAACCAAACAGGTGTTCTTTCTACCTTTTCTCCCTTTGCTGCACGGATGAGTAGATCATTCTTCAATTCCATGCGGCAAAGATAGCCGATTGGCTGAATTCAACCTGATAATTTCATTCGACTATTTATCAAATTCTGAGAGGGCCTCTTCCACACGTTGCCAGGGTATAGGAGAAGTGTGCATTGCAAAGACAGTTTCTACCTTCAGATTGAATTTTTGAACAATATTATTTACTTCTGTAAGGTACTGAGGAGCAAAAAATCGCGTTTTGGCCCTGTCAGAAAACTGAATCAAATCACTAGCATAAAGGACTTTCTGCTTTGGAAAATATATTGCAATCATTCTCTCTCCACCTTCACCATTTACAGGAATGAGTCTAAATGGCACTTTGTCATCTCGAAACTCCATTATCTCTCTCACCTGATTAAAGTTCAGTTTTTTTGGATTTCTTTGGAATGAATCCGGTAAAGGAGAATGGTCTGATTGAAGAACCTTGCGGATAATGGGTTCATTTAGGAAGTGTGAATAAACAGGGACTTCTCTTGCTACATATTCCCTGATGCCTCCGATATGTGGCCAGGCATCAGACGTGGAGATTACTGCTTTTATCGGTTTGTTGGGATAAGTCTTTTTAAGAAATTCAATATGTTGTCGATTGTAACCTGATGAAATCGGTGCTTCGATCACAACTATCCCATCCTCTTGAAGAATATGCCCCACATACCAGCTACCAGGAACAGTGAAAATACCCGGCCCTACCTCTATCAGACCTTCTGGATTAAGCAAAGTATTGTCGACAAATGAGGGTGTGGGCGGTTTCGGCAGATCCGGAGGTAGAATAAAGACGGAAGAATCCACTTCGTTTAAGAATTTCAGGTCGAGCATCGTTACTGAGCGAAAGTGCTTTCCAAGCTTAAAAACGTCCCATTGTGCAGGATAACGAACTCCATTGGGGTAGAGCCATTGTAACGAATACTTGATGGTGGTTAGGAATTTTCCCCATGGATAGTTAAAGATATCATAGGGTTGGTAAGTTTCAATCTGAGCTTGTGTGAGAACCTGCGTGTATACATTGATGTAAAGATGATGTTCTAAACCATTCATCTCGTAAATGACATGATGATGAGGTGTACCTTCCAACTCGGTTTGTCCTTTGACTTCCGGATTAGCTTCCAGAGCATTGAAAATAACATATTCAGGAGCGTACCTTAAGTATTCTAGATGGCCCACTTTCAATTGATTGGGCATCGGGAAAGTACGATCTCTGAATTTCATGGCACCCACGGAATCAGCCAATGTAATATCCATAGTGGAACCGTTTTTGGCCTGAAAGTGATGAGATGTTTCCTTCTTATGAAGCTTGGGTGTATGCACTCCTCGAATTTCTTCCCCTGCTTCGTAGGAAGTGATGAACGGACCGTCTGGATTTTCAGATTGTTCAAGCCAATATTTGTGGCCGGCATATTTAGAGTGAATGAAGTTGATGCCCTGCCATTTCTCCCATCCACCCATAACCTCAATCGTTTTTTTCAACAGATCATTTGCGGTTTGAGCTTGAGCGTAGAATGAAAACAATAATAGAGTTGCTATTAGTAAGACCTTTTTGTATTTCATGATTACAATGAAATCAATTAGGTAGAAATCCTTCAAGAAATTGGAGCGTTGCTCAGGGTCATTCGACAAAGCGGCACAGATGGTGGATAAAGCTGAATTGTCGATCAAAATCGGCAGATTATCGATTTTAATCCCCAACCAGCTGGAATCACATAAGAATCGTCTAACATTGAGAGGAAGTATGAAATTTTCGCTGCTTAAGAATCGGATTTTTTGGCTAAACCTGGCCTTCTGGGTACTCTTCTTCAGTTATAAGTTCTATGACTTTACCGTGTTTATGTCGCCATGGGTGGCATTCGTTAGAATTGGCCTGCCCATGTTCTTCCATATCATATTGAGTTATGCCCACTACTTTTTTATACTTCCTGACTTGCTGCGAACCAAGAAGATACTTCCCTATCTCTCCAAGCTAGTTCCAACCATAGCTGTAGTAATGTTTTTTCAGGTTATTACGGAGAATGCTGTATTGAGTCAATTTACTTCTTCTGACTACTATGAACACTTTGGTTGGGTGCGATTTGTGAGCACATTATGGGATCAAATGAGTTTTATGATCTTCACCGGAATGATCAAGTTTGCCGCGGATTGGTTCGAGATTCAAAACAAAAAGAAGGAATTGGAGAATCAGAAACTCAATGCGGAATTGAATTACCTCAAGGCACAGATTAATCCGCACTTTTTGTTTAACACACTGCATAACCTGAATTATTTGTCTCAATCCAAAAGTGATCACGCGACAGAGGTGATCATTAAGCTGTCGAATATCATGCGCTACATGATCTATGAGTCCAATAAACCTAATGTCGTGTTGAGTAAAGAGATTGCCTATATCCGTGACTATTTAGATTTAGAGGGACTTCGACTTAACCATAAGTTTGATATTCAATTTGATGTCAGCCAAGTAGACACAGCCATTGAAATTGCTCCGTTGATTTTAATTCCTTTTGTCGAAAATGCATTCAAGCATGGGGTAAGTGATAAACATCCGGACAGTTGGGTACATATCAAGCTAAGTTCGAAATCAGATCGACTCGAATTCAATGTTGAGAATAGTATCATTGCACCAGTTCTTAACAATGAAAAATCAGGGTTTGGGCTCATTAATCTTAAGAAAAGACTGGCCTTAAGCTATCCTGAAAGACACCGACTCGAAATCAATCAATCCAATGAAACCTATTCAGTGAGTCTTAAATTGGACATTGAATGAGTGTAAAATGTATAATAGTGGACGATGAACCGATGGCTAGAAAGCTGTTGGTTGATTATTGCGCTCGTGTTCCATTCATCGACTTGAAGGGAGATTTTGCTAATGGAATGGATGCACTTAGCTTTTTGAGAGGTAATCAGGTGGACCTAATTTTTCTGGATATTAAAATGCCCGATATCAGAGGAACAGAGTTGATAAAAGTTCTTGAAACCAAGCCAATGGTAATTTTTACCACCGCTTTTGGGGAATATGCGGTGGAAGGCTTTGAACTAGATGCCACCGATTATCTGCTAAAGCCATTCGATTTTCACAGATTTTTGAAGGCCGTCAATAAAGTGTCACCATCAAGTCATGACCAATTAAAACAAGGAGAGCAAGAACATGGAAGTCAAGATTTTTTATTTGTGAAGGATGGAAGAACACT
The DNA here is from genome assembly GCA_028281285.1 of Cyclobacteriaceae bacterium. Taxonomy (GTDB): domain Bacteria; phylum Bacteroidota; class Bacteroidia; order Cytophagales; family Cyclobacteriaceae; genus Roseivirga. The sequence goes on along the minus strand of JANQKF010000015.1, from coordinate 248,542 downwards.
TCTTAAGATTTATCTCAGAGAAATCCAGTTTGTTAAAGGGATGAAGGATTACGTCACCTTTCATTGTGAAGATAGGCGAGTGACGTCTTTGATGACAATGAAAGAATTAGAGAAAAACCTACCCTCGAAGTACTTTTTGCGAGTACATCAATCTTATATTATTGGTACCCAACATATAAGGTCAATCGCAAACGACAAGGTCGAAATCGGGAATCGGTTCATTCCTATTAGTCAGACCTACAAACAAGCCTTTAAACAGTTTTTAAAAAACCATATCAACTAGCCTTTGGTTAATTTCATGTAGTTTTACAAAAAAGGTACTATGAGCTTTCTGTTTGAGGATTTCAGGGGTTGGAAAGAATACTGTTCAGAAAATAACCAGGAGTTATTTGAGGCGGTGTTGGAGTACGAAGTTGAACAAAAGCAACGAACGGAAGAAGAGATTTGGACCGGCTTGGAAGCGGCTTATCAGGTGATGAAAGAGGCTGTCCAAACCGGTTTATCGGAGGACATGATCTCCAGGTCAGGGATGATTAACAATGGAGCAAAGAAGGTTCATGCTTACCCTACGCCTGTTTTATCCAAGGAATTCCAACTGTTGATCTCTAGAGCCCTCGCTGCCAAAGAGGTGAACTCCTGCATGGGAAGAGTAGTTGCGGCCCCCACAGCTGGTGCGTCTGGCATTTTGCCTGGAGTAATGGTTACTCTTCAAGAACTCCACGATGTGCCAGACAAGAAGATCATGGAGGGGCTTCTGATTGGAGCTGGAATCGCTCTTATTATGGAAAAAAGGGCTTCCATTGCCGGGGCAGTTGGAGGCTGCCAGGCAGAAACAGGAAGTGCAGCAGCGATGGGTGCTGGGGCTATAGTATACTGCCTTGGCGGAAATGTAGATCAGGTCTTTAATGCAGTTGCCATCACGATTCAGTGCATGCTTGGATTGGTGTGTGATCCTGTGGCTGGGTTGGTTGAAGTACCATGTGTTGTAAGGAATGCGAGTGCTGCTGCCATCGCGAATAGCTCTGCTCAAATTGCACTTGCTGACGTGAGCGCTGTGATTCCCGTTGACGAATGTGTGGAGGCAATGGGAGAAGTTGGGCAAAGCATGGAAACCCGTTACAAAGAAACTGCCCTTGGAGGATTGGCCGCTACCACAACAGGTAAAGCAATTTCCAACAGAGTTTTGATTCAGGATATAGAGATGCTGCCTGATGAAGATTCTATTTCCTGATCAACCCGATGTCGATCAACCAGCCAACGGAGTAAGTCCAGACCACGGCCCAAAAGATTCCAAATACCAGCATATAGAAGAATACCTGTTTTCTAGGCGCACCAACTGAAGAAACCAGCAGTGATCCACCCACTGGAGAGAGAATTAATGGTGTCAGGAAGCAGGTACCAATAATTCCATATTTTTTCCAGATTCTAACCATTTTCCTACTTGATGGCGAGAATTTTTTAGGGTTTTTAATAAATATAGGAATGATGTTCTTTTTAATTCTTTCACCTACCAGTGTAAATAAGGCCACACTTGTCATTAAACCCGCTACCGTAACAATGATAATCTCCAATTTGCTCATACCAGCTGCAGGACCAAGGAGTGGTCCGAAGATTGACTTAAGGCAACAGAGTAAGTAGATGCCAAAATAAGCCCCGATTTGTTCAAGCATCACCTCAGGATTAGAAAAACATAAACACAATAAAATGACAGTAGAATTACTCCTGCCATCGTACCAAGTCTTTTACGGAAAATCATTAGGGGTAGGATGCCAAAAGTTAAAGCTAGCATCCAAATCATATCCGTATCTATAATGGTTTGGTTTACATTCAGTTCTTTAATGATTGTGGTAATGCCTAGAATGGAAAAGATGTTGAAAATATTCGACCCGAGTAAATTGCCCAGTGCTAAATTTGTATCTCCTTTTCTAGCTGCGATGATTGACGTTATGAGCTCGGGAAGGCTTGTGCCAATAGCCAGTACGGTCAAGCCAATGATTCGTTCCGAGACACCGAGGTCAGTAGCTAATGATTCACCCCCGATGATAAACCATTCCGATCCGAAGTAGAGGCATAATCCCCCAAAGGCAATCAAGCCACCATCTTTAAATTTCTCGAAGCGACTTTCATCATCACTGGGTTTCTCGACATCAAGCTTTACCTGATCCTTACGGGTATAGATAAATAGAGAGACCAGGTAGACAATGAGCAAGGAGAATAGAATGTATCCTTCATAATGCTGCAGCTGACCATCTCTGGAAAAGAGATACAGAATGATTGAGGCAACAAAAGTCATTGGCCAATCCCTTCTGGCTGTGATTTTTCCTATGGGAATTTTCCCAACAATTGCGGCAATGCCCAAAACCAAAGCCAAATTTGATATGTTGGACCCAACCACATTGCCTAGTGCAAAATCGGGGACACCTTTATAGGCCGCTTTGATGCTTACCAATAATTCTGGTGCTGAAGTACTGAATGCCACTATGGTAAGACCAACTACCAAAGTGCTTACCTGAAACCTTAATGCCATTCTCGAAGCACTGCGAACCAGCACTTCACCTCCAAGTATCAGAGTGGCTAGTCCAACCAGTAAAATGAGAATGTCTAGAAGCATTTATTATAGTTTTGTGCCAAAGGCCAAGTCCCCGGCATCTCCTAAGCCAGGAACGATATACGAGTTGTTATCCAATTTTTCATCCAAAGCGCAGACCCACAACTCATAATTTAATGTTAGGTTTTCCTTCAAATAGCTTACTCCCTCTGGTGCGGCAATCACTGCAGCGAGGTGCAATGATTTAGGTGACCCATTCTTTAAAAGGTGTTCTACCGCCTTCACCAACGATTTACCAGTAGCAAGCATAGGGTCAACAATGATTACCGTTTTTTCATTCAAATCACAACTGGCGAGGTAATTGAGAGCGATTTGAATTTCATCTCCTTCTTCTCTCCAAGCCCCAACGAAGCCGGCATCGGCAGAATCAAACAATTCAAGGAATCCTTCCTGAAAAGGTAATCCAGCTCTCATTATGGTGATGACAACCACTTCCTCAGTAAGTACATCTACTTCAACTTTGTCAAGTGGAGACTGAACGGATGCTGAATTGTACTTGAGCTTTTTTGAAAGCTCATAACCAAGCAAGAACCCTAATCGCTTAAGGTTGTTTCTAAATCGAAGCCGATCTTTTTGAATATCAACATCTCTCAGCTCACGCAAGTAGTGATTGGCAATGGAGTTATGTTGATTTAAAATGAACATTATTGGAATTGGATGCCAAAGATAATTTATTCCGATAATGTACACCGCATGTTTAAATATTTGTTGAACTCTATGATATTGGAACCCTTATTCTATTTTTGAGCAAATTCAATTATGGACTTCAATCTCCTTAAAGAACTTTGTAAGATTCATGCACCATCGGGAAATGAGGTGGCCATGAAAAATTTCGTGCTTGAGTACGTGGAGACCCATTCCTCTAAATGGAAAAACTCACCCGAGGTATTTCATGGCGAAGATCTTCAGGACTGCATCATTTTGAAATTTGGAAAACCTCGAACGGCCGTTTTTGCCCATATGGATAGCGTAGGGTTTACAGTCAGGTATCAAGATCAGCTTGTTCCGATAGGAGGACCAAAAGCAAAATCAGGATATCGACTAGTTGGTCGCGACAGTATGGGGCCAATTGAATGCGAGTTGCTCGAGAATGATGGAAATGTGTTCTACAAGTTTCCTCGAGGAATCGATCGAGGAACGGAGCTTACTTTTAAGCCTGATTTCCGAGAGACCGATGACTATGTACAATCCTGTTATTTGGATAATCGACTTGGAGTGTTCAATGCTCTTCAGCTCGCAGCAACGCTGGAAGATGGTGTCATTGTTTTTTCCTGCTGGGAAGAACATGGAGGAGGTTCGGTCCCCTATTTAGCGAAGATGATCAACGAGAAATGGGGGGTCCGACAGGCGTTGATATCGGATATCACTTGGGTAACCGATGGGGTATTGCACGGACAAGGTGTCGCTATATCAATGCGTGACCGGAATATTCCAAGAAGGGCTTTTGTTGAGAGAGTGATTGAGGTAGCATTTAAATCCGGAATTGATTATCAACTTGAGGTAGAGGGAGCAGGATCAAGTGATGGCCGGGAATTGCAGCTTTCACCCTATCCATTTGATTGGTGTTTTGTAGGAGCTCCGGAAGACCATGTTCACAGCCCTGATGAGAAAGTGCATAAGCATGATATCCTTACCATGATTGCTCTGTACAAAGAATTAATGAAGCACCTTTAAAATGAAAGAAGTTAAAGTACACGATAGGCATTTTGTTCAATACCTGGGAGCTTCACAAATTCAGAATCGTGTAGAAGAAATTGCAGCTCAAATCAATGAAGAATATGAAGGGAAAGATATATTATTCATTGGTGTTTTAAACGGGGCATTCATGTTCGCGAGCGACTTGCTTCAGAATATTAATATTCCTTGTGAGATCACCTTTGTGAAAATGGCCTCTTATCAGAGTACCCAAACCACTGGCAATGTTGAACAGCTTTTAGGTCTCAGAGAGAGTATCGAAGGACGTCACGTTGTGATTATTGAAGATATTGTGGATACGGGATTGACTATGTCAAGAGCTTTAGCTGACCTCTCAAAACAAAATCCGGCTTCTTTGGCAGTGGCCACATTACTTTTCAAAAAAGAATGCTTGAAAGAAAATGTGCCACTGAAGTATATCGGATTCGAGATTCCAGACAGGTTTGTTGTAGGTTATGGGCTTGATTATGATGCTCAAGGGCGTAATCTGAGAGATATTTATCAATTGAAGGACGACTGAAATGATCCTTCACTATATTTGCCGACTCTAATCCATTTATATATGGTAAACATTGTACTTTTTGGCCCTCCGGGAGCGGGTAAAGGAACCCAGAGCGAAAACATCATTGAGAAGTATGGGCTAAACCACATCTCCACTGGAGACCTTTTCAGGAAACATTTAGGAGAAGGAACAGAATTGGGCAAACTGGCCCAAAGCTACATGGACAATGGCAAATTGGTGCCTGATGAGGTGGTGATCGGTATGGTTGACGACCACATCGAAAATCAAAAAGGAGCTGCAGGGTTCATCTTCGATGGTTTTCCAAGAACTGTAGCTCAAGCTGAAGCATTGGATAAGCTCTTAGATAAGAGGTCTACAGCAATTTCGTGCATGGTTATGCTTGATGTTCCGCAGGACGAGTTGAAGAGAAGGCTTTTAGAAAGAGGTAAAACTTCAGGTCGTACTGACGATCAGAATGAGGAAAAGATCAATATCCGTATCCAGGAGTACTTGAATAAAACGGTGCCGGTTGCAGAGTTTTATGCCGGGCAGAGCAAAGATTGTAAAATTGATGGAGTAGGTACCATCGATGAGATCTTCGCAAATATTTCATCTGCATTGGATAGCCATTTCTAAACTTCACGACACATAAGAATTTGAGAATGGTCGGGTATTTCCCGATCATTGTTTTTTAGAGCAAAACCTTTTGGCACAATCCAATTTCATCGATCATGTAAGAATTCACTGCCGTTCTGGAAATGGTGGAGCAGGTTCGGTGCATTTTCGAAGAGAGAAGCATGTGCCTAAAGGAGGCCCTGACGGAGGCAATGGTGGCCGAGGAGGACATATAGTTCTCAAAGGCAACACCCAGATGTGGACGTTGCTTCACTTGAGGTATAGAAAACATGTGATCGCTGGTAATGGTGAAAACGGGAGCGGACAACGGAGTACCGGCTCTGACGGTGAAGATATTGTACTTGAGGTACCTTTGGGCACGGTGGCCAGGGATGCTGAAACCAATGAGATTCTTTTTGAAATCAATGAACATGATGAGGAAAAGATTCTGGCCCAGGGTGGTCGGGGTGGATTAGGCAACGAAAACTTCAAGACGGCTACAAATCAGACACCGCGGTATGCCCAGCCGGGTGAAGATGGACAGGAGGGTTGGTTTGTACTTGAGTTAAAACTTCTTGCCGATGTTGGTTTGGTAGGCTTTCCGAATGCTGGAAAATCAACGCTTCTTTCCGTGCTGTCTGCTGCTAAACCAGAAATAGCAGATTATCCCTTTACCACACTCGTACCCAATTTAGGTGTAGTGGCTTATCGTGATCATAAGTCATTTGTAATGGCCGATATTCCCGGAATTATTGAGGGAGCAGCAGAGGGCAAGGGATTAGGGATTCGCTTCCTTCGTCATATCGAGCGAAATTCCATTCTCCTGTTTCTTATACCCGCAGATGCCGATGACATTGAGAAAGAGTACCAGATACTTCTCAACGAATTGGAGAAGTACAACCCCGAATTGCTTGACAAAGAAAGACTTTTGGCCATCTCTAAATCGGATATGTTGGATGAGGAGATGATCAATGAAATGAAGGAGCTTCTACCTAAGGGAGTTTCAACATTATTTATCTCTTCTGTGGCTAATCAAGGACTTACCGAATTGAAGGATTTGATTTGGAAGTCCATAAACAAATAAGGCCCGTCATTGACAGGCCTCATTTTCAAAAGTTCAACTATACTAGTTAGGGTTGATGTCCTCCCCTTTTTCCAATTTCGCAATGAAATTTTCGATTGCCGGCTTGTTGTTGGCAGGCAAACCTGGATTTTCAAGTACTTGCTTTTCATACTTCAGTGCTTTCTTGAAGTCACCCATCGATGAGTAGGTTCTTGCAAGTCCATGCTGTGCAAAGACATTTCCTTCCCACTTTTTGATCATCTTTTGAAATACTTTTAAGGCTTTTTCATCCTGATCTTGTGCGATCAAATTGGTGCCGTAGGTATAGTAATTATTTGGCTGAGCTGTCGGATGATCCAACATTTCGTCCATCACGGCATAACCTTCTTCTGATTTGTTTGTGGCAAAAAGAACTTGTGCTTTTACACTGAGTGTATTTGCATTTTTGGTAGCATTAACCGCCTGATCCGCCCAGATTAAGGCCTGATCCAAATGGACATTGTTGTTAACACAATACTGAGCTGCACTTAACGGACCCTGGAAACCAAATCCTTGTGTACTTCTCATTTGGTTCTTGGCATTTTCCACAACGATGTCGTGAACCGCAAATTCTACCTTAAACGGAAAGCGCTTGTTTTCCCAGTCCAATACTACATCTGCTGAAGTTGATGTCACATTTACAAAGTCAAATGTTAGTCGTTCTGTAAATACATTGTCCTGAGACTTTACTTTTACTACAAGCGCATTTTCCTCTTCTTGGTACCAAAAGCTACCCCAGGAAGTAGAGTTGTTAGAAAAGATCACATCCGCATCACCATTTTCGAAAACCGCTAAGTGCAAACCGTAAGTTCCTGCGGAAAGATCTTGTCCTTCGACTTTCACATCATGAGAAAATGAGATAACCGTGTTTTCATTAGCTCCGGCTCGCCATGGGTTATTACCACCATTTCCAAATCCGAGATTGGTATAACCATATGGAACAAGCTGACCCCAAATTTTTCCTTCTCTGCCATTCACGGCAGGTCGTGAATAACTCACGGTAACGTCTGAAATTCCGATGGTCTGTTTTACTTCGGCTGCCGGGCTCCCGGCTCTAGGAGTGGTGATAGTAGTTTGTGCATAAGATGCAGCGCCAATCAATAGCAGCGCTAATAGAGTATAGGTCACCCTATTCAGTTTGTTGGTCTTCATGGTTTTGAGTTTATGTTACTATCCTTTTTATGACTCCTTTTGAGTCTTTCGAGTCAAACGAGGGTCAAATACTTCGATGGATATTAAGTGACTAGCAATCAAGTTGATGTTATGGTCGGTAAAAATCAGTGATATACGGTGTTAATGAAAACCTACTGAAATTTGAAGAAAGAAGGTCATGTCATAATGACATTGATTTGCCCTTGGCAGCATAATTGCTGATTCCGACATGTTTTTGAAGCAGTAATACAATGGCGAAGAAAAAGGAGAAAAAAGAGACTTTAAAAAACAAGGAGCAGGAATCAGCTCAAGATGTACTTGAGGCAACTGAAAATGCTGAAAATGAAGAGATGACGGCTGAAGAAACTGTCGAGCTGAGCACGGAAGAGAAGCTGAAAATTGAATTAAACGAGGCGAAGGACAAATACTTAAGACTTTATTCTGAGTTCGAAAATTTCAGAAGAAGAACTGCCAAAGAAAGACTCGAACTGACAAAAGTGGCAACCTCAGACCTCGTTGTTGACCTACTTGCTGTCATAGATGACTTTGAGCGTGCACAAGCAGCCAATGAAAAACAAGAAGATATTGAAGCCGTCAAAGAAGGCTTCGAACTTATAAATAGTAAGCTGTTTAAAACTTTGGAAACTCGGGGCTTGAAAGTAATGGACACGGAAAAAGGTGCCGATTTTGATGCAGAGCTTCACGAGGCGATAACGCAGTTTCCGGGAGATGAAGAGCTTAAAGGGAAAATTGTAGACACCGTAGAAAAGGGTTATTACCTCGGAGATAAGGTAGTGCGCTTCGCCAAGGTGGTTATAGGCGCATAAAATGGCAAAGAGAGACTACTACGATATTTTAGGGGTAAGCAAGTCGGCAAGTGATGATGAGCTGAAAAAGGCCTACAGAAAACTTGCCATCAAATATCACCCCGATAAGAATCCTGACGACAAAGCTGCTGAAGAGAAGTTCAAAGAGGCTGCTGAAGCGTATGAAGTTTTAAGTAATGCTGAGAAGCGTGCTCAATATGATCGCTTTGGTCATGACGGTATGCGAGGCGGTTTTGGTGGCCAGGGTGGCGGAATGAACATGGAAGATATCTTCTCACAGTTCGGAGATATTTTTGGAGGTGGCAGTCCGTTTGAGAGTTTCTTTGGAGGCGGTGGCGGTAGAAGTCGTCAAAGGAGGGGGACCAACCTTCGTATCAAACTGAAGCTTAGTCTTGATGAGATTGCCAACGGTGTAGAAAAGAAGATTAAAGTGAACCGCCTGGTAAATGCAGATGGCGTCACGTTTAAGTCTTGTCCTACATGTGGAGGCTCAGGTCAAGTAAAGAAAGTGGTTAATACCATGCTTGGCCAAATGGTATCAGCATCGACTTGTCATACTTGTAGTGGTTCCGGAAAAGTAATTGATAAACGTCCTCCGGGAGTAGATAGCACGGGATTGGAAATGCAAGAAGAGGTTATTCCGATCAAAATACCTGCAGGTGTAAGTGACGGCATGCAACTGTCCATGTCAGGTAAGGGAAATATGGCTCCAGGTGGTGGCTCTCCGGGCGATTTACTCATCGTTATTGAAGAAGAAGAGCACGATACACTGAAACGAGATGGGAATAATGTGGTATTCGACCTCTATGTGAATTTTGTCGATGCTGCATTAGGGTCTGAAGTAGAGGTGCCAACTATTGATGGCAAAGTGCGCATCAAAATTGATCCGGGTACACAGAGCGGGAAAATCCTTCGTTTGAGAGGAAAGGGCATCAAAGATATCAATGGCTATGGCAAAGGAGATGAGCTAATTCACGTGAATGTTTGGACACCTAAAAAGCTGTCCAGCGATGAAAAAGCGGTCCTTGAAAAGTTAAGAGCCTCTGAAAACTTCCAGCCGCAACCTGGTAAAGGAGAGAAAGGGTTCTTCGAGAAAATTCGAGAATTCTTTTGACAAAAGTAGAGCTGGCTCGCCATTATGCTGAGACTTATATGACAGCATAATGGCGAGACTCAGCAAACTTATTTTATTCGGTTAACGACTTTGTACCCTTCTCCTTCACGGGACAATCTCCAGGTGAAACTACCCTGTTCTTCCCATTTTCCATCACGCCACCGCAACGTACGAGTATAATGTTCTGTGGGTGAGTTCATCACATTTTCTCCCCTCGAAAAATACATCTCGCCACTCGGAATATAAGTGAAACTCCTTGTGACGAACAATTGGTCGGTATTAAAGTATGTTTCACCTTCCTGGAAAGCACCGCCTCTGCTCATATCGTAATATTTGATTTTTTGCTCGCCAGGATGCCAGATCCAAAGTGCATCGGAAGCAATATGTGCCGTATCACCTCGGTAACCTACTATGGAAAGTCGAAGTACATTCTCATTGTTACTAAGATCAAACCATAGACCTAATGCATGAGAGGACCTGGGGTTAGATGGATCGTGATTTGGATTGGCCGCCATCCATTTACCTGAACCGGCTGCAAGGTATCTTGCCATTTTCAAATAATCTTCTTTCGAACTCCTGAAATCCTGTGCCGTGGCACAGAAACTCTGGGTGATAAGCAGAATGGTACTAAACATTTTCACTTTCATTATATCTGAATTTTTGGTTTTGACACAATGATGTGAATAAGAAATATCTCATTGGTAACAACTTATCAATTGCACCCTGATTTAATGAGAAGTTGAAAGCTCTTTCCTGAATTCTGATGGACTTTGGCCCATTTGCCTGGTAAATGCGCGATTGAAACTGGTCTTGTTATTAAAACCACTGTCGAGTGCAATGGCCAATAACTTGGTGTTCATATAATCTGGATCAGACATCAGTAGTGTAGCATGATTGATCCTTTTCTCATTGATGAATTCGGGAAAACCACATCCGAACTCTTTGTTGATTACCTGTGAAAGGTAGGATTTGTTGATATTCAACATGTTGGCAAACTTCTGCATGTTCAATTCGCTATCCAGATATACTTGTTGTTGCACCAAGGATATGATTCCATCCACTAATACTTTGTGACCTTCCTCGCTAAGCTTTGACCCTTCATACTTCATCCTCCCTTGTACTGTGAGAGTCAAATCAATTCCTTTCGACATTTTGTATGCCAGAAATTGAATAAAAAAGGCGTTGATCAGTGCCAATGTATAGTCGATATAGAAAATGTAATACTGAACCAAGGTGATCACAACCAGTCCCGTCAATTGAATGATCCAATAACCCAAGAATACTGAAGTGAACCTTTTTATGAATCGGTAGGCAGATGAACTAATGAGAACATTTGTTTTTCTAAGTTCTCTGTGAGCCCCATATGAGTAAGCCAGTGTGATTATTATATGAGCGAAGGCATAAATGAAACCACTGATTCCGATCCCGGTCGGACCCCCGGTAAGCATGCGTTCGTAACCGATAATTTTGGATTCGGCACCAGTAAAAAACCAAGGGCAAATGTAAATGACCGACAACACAAATGGGACAAGATGTATCGAGTGCCTCCAACTGAGCCTGAAATCTGTTTTAAGTGAGCTTACTGTAAATACATAAAATGCCGGACCAATCAGGAATAGCAACGGCTCCGTCAAGCGCATCAAATGTGGCCAAGTCCGATAATAGCCTGAATTTAGTATGAGGAACTCTGTCAAGTGAAGAGAAAGTATGACGATTAAGAGCCCAAGTATGTTTACACTTAACTTGGTCAGATGCTCTCGCTTAAGCCGGGTTAAAGCAAATATGCCTTGGCCTATACCAATGATTAACATAAATGACCATATGTCGAATTGCATGAGAGTCATTGTCAGTGTTAAACGCAAAAATGCCAAACAGTTTTCAAAATCCCCTAATTGTGACCTTTTTGGAATTTTGTACCGTCCATTTTTATCATTTGGAGTGTGAAAACTGACAAATTCCTTTTAAACTGCGCATTGGGTGTTTATTGATTGTAACCCAAATATTAAACAAACCGTAGTCGAGTATATGCAAAAAGTATTACTGCTGGTTGCCATTTTAGGGGTAGCGGGGTTGGAAATCATTGGTCAGGAGAAAAGCCACTTCAAAGTGGAAGACGATGATTCGTGTGATCAAGTATATTTTTATCTCAAATCTTCTTCCGGAACTTGTGATATCAGAACAAGGAATGGGAAGGTACCTATCAATATATTGGGACATGCAAATCGGGATTATATCGAACCCGAATTCGGTAAGGAACACATAGGTAAAACCTTAAAAGCCTGGTTGACACTCCATGATAAAGGAAAGGAAGGCTTCGGAAAGAAAGTGAGTAGGATATTGGGTAAGAAGAAAACCGATAGCGAAAACTATTGGAATATATATCTCACCAACTACAAACCTTATCGACTGAATCTTAATTATGGATTAGGTAAGTCATATGTCGATCTGTCTGATATAGCGGTCGAAAATTTAAAAATTTCGTCAGGTAATGCTCATGTGAAAGTAGGCTATCATTCTAAGGAAGGTAATCGTGTTGAGATGGATACGTTCCAGGTAAATGTTGACTTAGGTGATATTGAAATTGATCAACTGAACTTATCAAGGGCCAAAGTGGTAATGGCGGAGGTAGGTTTCGGATCACTATTGTTAAACTTTGCAAAGCAGCCTCAAATAGCAGGTGAGATATGGGCTAGAGTAGGTGCTGGAAGTCTGCAAGTAGATTTACCTAATGAGCCAATTCCTATGATTATCTTTATGAAAAACACCTCCTACAGGAAGTTGAAGATTCCGGCTGACTTCAAAATGATCAAAGAGAATGTCTATGTCAGTGAGGCCTACGATCCCGATGCCGAGAATTTGTTGACTTTTAATATCGACCTGTCGATGGGTAGTGTGGTCTTTGCTACTAAATAATCCCATGCCCGTTTGATTCCGCAAAGCGGGTTAAAAAACCTTTCGCCATAAATCTAATCTCCACTCATCACAGTTTTTTCATCTTTGGTTGACTTAAAAGTGACAGTCGTCACCTATTTTAGTAATAACCAAAAACTGAAACATTGAATATTCTTGAAGCCAACAACGTTTCGAAAGCTTATGCCGCGCATAGGGCTTTAGAAGACGTAAGCATTGCTATCCCAAAACAGTCCATTTTCGGGCTTCTGGGGCCTAACGGAGCAGGTAAGACGACCCTGATTCGAATTATCAATCAAATTATCATGTCTGATGGTGGTGAAATCTCCATCAATGGGGAGAAACTGCATCCACGACACATTGAGGTGATTGGTTACCTTCCTGAAGAACGCGGTCTTTATAAAAAGATGAAGGTGGGAGAACAGTTGATGTATCTCGCTCAATTGAAAGGACTCTCTTCCGGAGAAAGTAGAAAAAGAATTAAGCACTGGTTGGAGAAACTTGGGTTGACTGAATGGGCAGGGAAGAAGGTAGAAGACTTGTCCAAGGGGATGGCTCAGAAAATCCAGTTCATTGCCACAGTGCTTCATGAACCTGATCTACTGATCTTGGATGAGCCTTTTTCTGGATTTGACCCCGTGAATGCTAACCTTATCAAGGACGAGATTTTTGAATTGAGGGAAAAAGGAGCTACCGTGATCTTCTCTACTCACAGAATGGAATCTGTTGAGCAACTTTGTGATGATATTGCTTTGATCAACAAATCGAAGAAGATCCTGGATGGCCCTAAAAAGGAAATTCAAAAATCATTCAAGAGTAACAAATATCAAGTCAACTATAAAGGTCAATTAAGCCACTTAAGTTCGGGCTTTTCTGTTTTAGAGTCTGGTGTTTTAGAAGATGATCTTTCTCAAGCTGTAATTCAGACACAAGCAGGTCAGAATCCCAACGAGCTTTTGAGCGAGCTCATTTCCAAAACTGAGGTGCACGGCTTCATCGAAATTATTCCATCAATTAATGACATTTTCATTCAAGTAGTACAGGAGGGCCAATCATGAAACAGATAATTTTAGTATTAAAAAGAGAGTATCTAACAAGGGTTAAGAAAAAGTCCTTTTTGCTCGCTACCATTTTGACACCCCTTCTTTTTCCGGCTATCATCTTTGGTATTGCCTATATCGCTACCAGAGACAGCGGTAATGAGGATAAGGAAGTTGTAGTATTGGATGAAAGTGGGCTGTTTGGTGATGCCTTTCAGGGAGCGGATTATAACTTTCAGTTTACTACCGGAAGCTTGGATGATGCTAAGGCTAAATTCCAGGAGGATGGGGCTTATGGCTTGATTCACATTCCGGAAATTGACCTGGAAGATGCCACAAAAACGTTTTATGATGACTTCTCCTTTTTCTCGAGAACTAACCCTGGGCTCCAGGTTATGGAAGACTTTGAGGGTTCCATTCGGAGGGCATTAGAGAAGATTAAACTTGATCGGTCAGGCATTGATCCGGCCGTAATCAATTCGTTGAAAGTCAGGGTGGACTTGGACTCGTTCAACCTGAGCGAGACGGGAGAAGCCAAAGAAAGTAATTCCGGGCTGAGTTCGGTCATTGGCTATGTATTCGGTTTCCTAATCTATATGTTCATATTCATTTATGGCAGTCAGATCATGCAATCTGTATTGGATGAAAAGACGAGTAGAATCGTGGAGGTGATTGTTTCTTCCGTCAGGCCTTTCCAGCTCATGATGGGCAAGGTACTTGGTGTAGGGGCTGTCGGTTTCACTCAGTTACTCATTTGGATTGTGTTGATGTTCACTTTATCCACAGTCGGACTGAGTATTTTGGGTGGCGGTGAAGGCATGGAGATGATGGCGAATCAAATGCCACAGGAGGTTGAATTGACACAAGCTCAGGAGATGGCGGCCAACGTTCAGAACATGCTATCGACTGTGCCAGTGGTACAAATCCTGATTTCCTTTTTGTTCTACTTCCTTGGCGCTTACTTCCTTTATGGTGCTCTCTATGCTGCCGTAGGATCAGCGGTCGATAGCCTTCAGGATGCTCAACAGTTTATGTTCCCTATTATGATCCCTATCATCGCTGGAATTGTGGCGCTTGGCTTTGTCCTCCAGGATCCCCATAGTGGACTGGCTGTGACGTTATCCATGATTCCATTTACATCACCAATAATAATGATGGCCAGATTGCCATTTGGTGTCCCCACGTGGCAGTTGCTTCTTTCTATGCTCTTCCTTGTGGCCGGCTTTATTGGTACGATTTGGGTGGCCGGAAGAATCTACAGAGTTGGAATTCTAATGTATGGAGCAAAGGTTAATTATAAGACTATTGCTAAGTGGTTTACCATGAAAGTTTAGCAATCCAATTTTAAAATTTCAGGTTAAAGCCTGACCCTTTGGGTCGGGCTTTTTTTATGACGGATGTCATAAATGAAAATCTAAATCCGTCATGTTTTCGGTTGCTGTAGATCATGAAATGGCGTGATGTGAGTCACTGTATTTTGGTAGATCCGGGAGTAGATTTGAATCATTAATCACAACCTAGAATACCATGAAAAAATTGCCATTAACCCTAATTTTTACCGCGGTTCTTGCCTGTTGTTTGGCGAGTTGTGGAGGAGGACAGAGCAAGATTGACGAAATAAAGGCGAAGTCCTTCAAGGAGCCGGCCGATCCGATGGCCAATTGGGAATCCAATCACGGAGTAGGCCCCATCAAGGCTTTTGAGCTACCTGCAACGATAGATCAGGAATTGGTTTCCAAAGGCCAGCAGGTTTATGAATCGATGTGCACGGCTTGTCATAAAGTTGAAAAGCGATTCATCGGTCCTTCTCCAAAAGACATATTGAAAAGAAGGACTCCGGCCTGGACCATGAATATGATTTTGAATCCTGAAGAAATGGTTCAGAAAGATCCGATCGCCAAAAAACTTCTGATCGAGTACAATGGGTCTCCCATGGCGAATCAGAATTTGTCGGAAGAAGAAGCAAGAGCGATTTTGGAATATTTCCGATCGCTTTAAATAAAATATCAACCCTTAAATCAAGACTATGAAAACGGCTTTATTTAAAAAGATATTCTTTCTGCTGATAAGCACATGCATTCTGTTTGCCTGTGGCAATTCAGAGAAGGAAGGAACGGAAAGCGCTGCTGTGGCGTCAACGTCACACCCGAAAGGTCAGGCCTCTGTAGAGGATGATGTATCGGATAAAAACATTCTCCAGGTTGCTGTAGGCTCAGATGCACATACCACTTTGGTTGCTGCAGTTGAAGCAGCGCAAATTGAACACGTGCTCGTGAATGCAGGACCATTGACAGTTTTTGCTCCAACCAATGATGCCTTTGCGGCTTTGCCTGAAGGAACGGTAGAAAACCTTTTGAAACCTGAAAACAAAGGAGATCTGGCTACAATTCTTACTCGTCATGCAGCTCCCGGGTCTTTCAATTTGGAAGGGCTAAAAAGAGAGGCCAGCAAAGGACGAAAGATTTATATGGCAACTGGAGATTATCTGGAAGTTGAAGTGAATGGCGATGAAGTGAGAGTTGGAGGGGCAAAAGTGATTGCCACCATACAGACTTCCAATGGAATTATTAATGTGGTGGATCAAGTGATCTTACCCAAATAGAATAGAACCCAAACTAAGTACAAAATGAAGATAACAATAAGAAACATTTCAGCAATCCTGGGTAGTTGCTTGCTATTGCTTTTTGTGGGCTGCAACCAAAACGGAAATGGTTCCGGTGCCCTCGGAAGTGATATTGCACAACGTGTCTACGTGGCTCCAGGCGAACATGACGAATTCTACGCCTTTGTTTCCGGTGGATTCAGTGGCCAATTATCAGTATATGGACTTCCATCAGGACGTCTATTCAGGGTAATTCCGGTTTTCTCCGTTGACGCAGAGAAGGCTTACGGCTTCAATGAAGAAACCAAACCAATGTTGAATACTTCTCATGGATTCATTCCCTGGGATGATGCCCACCACCCTGATCTCTCGCAAACGAATGGAGAGTTAGATGGACGATGGGTGTTTATTAATGGTAACAACACTCCGCGTATTGCTCGAATCAGTCTTTCAACCTTTGAAACGGAGGAGATTATTGAACTCCCGAATAGTGCTGGTAATCACAGTTCCTCATTTGTGACTGAAAACACGGAGTACGTAGTGGCTGGTACGCGTTTCTCGGTTCCAGTACCGCAGGCAGATATCCCAATTGATGAGTATAAGGGGAAGTTTAAAGGAGCAATGTCCTTTATCAGTGTTGATCAGGAAACTGGTCATATGGATCTGTCATTCCAGATCATGATGCCTGGTTTCAACTATGATTTAGCACACCCCGGAAGAGGCAAATCTCATGGATGGATGTTCTTCTCCACTTACAATACGGAAGAGGCGAATAGCTTGCTCGAAGTGAATGCTTCACAGAATGACAAGGACTTTATTGCTGCAATAAATTGGAAAAAGGCAGAGGAGCTAATTGAGGCTGGCGAGTTTGATGTCATGCCTTCGGAGTATGCACATAATGTATACGATGAATCGACTCATTCTGCGACTTCCACCATCAAAAGGCAAGTGAGGGTCTTGGATCCTTCGAAGCATCCCGGATTGGTTTATTTCCTTCCTACTCCGAAATCACCTCACGGTTGTGATGTTGATCCATCTGGAGAATACATCATCGGTAGTGGTAAGTTAGCAGCTGCGCTTACGGCACATTCATTTACTAAGATGTTGGATGCGATTGAAAACGAGAAATTTGATGGTGAGGCCTATGGTATTCCAATTTTGAACTATGATGATGTAGTAGCAGGAGTTGTGCAGCAAGCCGGATTAGGTCCATTGCACACCGAGTTTGATGCCAATGGCAATGCTTATACTACCTTCTTCATTAGTTCCGAAGTTGTAAAATGGAAATTGGGTACCTGGGAGGTGCTTGATCGTCAACCTACTTATTACTCCGTGGGTCACTTGATGATACCTGGAGGCAACTCAAGAAAACCATTTGGTAAATACGTCTTGGCGATGAACAAGATCACCAAGGACAGGTACCTGCCAACTGGTCCGGAGTTGACACAATCTGCTCAGCTTTATGATATTTCAGGTGATAAAATGGAGTTGCTTCTCGACTTCCCTACCGTTGGTGAACCTCACTATGCTGCGGGGATTCCTGCTGATCTCGTCAAACCAAGACAGACCAAGATCTACAGGCTTGAAGACAATAATCACCCTTACGCTGTGAAGAATGAAAGGGATACCAGAGTGGAACGGAATGGAAGAGAGGTACATATCTATATGACAACAATCCGTAGTCACTTTGCACCCGACAATATTGAGGGAATCAAGGTAGGCGACAAGGTATATTTCCATGTCACCAACCTGGAACAGGACTATGATGTTCCACACGGTATCAGTATGATAGGAGCCAATACTTCCGAACTTTTGATTATGCCCGGACAGACTGAAACGTTTATCTGGGAACCAAAGAAAGTGGGTGTTTGGCCATTCTACTGTACTGACTTCTGCTCAGCCCTTCACCAGGAAATGCAGGGCTATGTGAGAGTATCTCCTCGTAACTCCAATATTCAATTGAAATGGAGCTTGGACGGAGACTAGGTTGATTAATGGTTGGGTGGCTTGAGGTCTAGCAAGCCACCCGCCTATGATTTCTTGACCTAAATCAGAACACATCCAATATGTTAATGTGGGTATATCAATTGCCCATGATGGTATAAAACATCCCAAAAATGAAGAAATCAAGATTAATCATGGTGTTGAGCGCATTGCTGCTTTTGCCTCTGTTTGTACTACCTATTTGGAATATTACGCTGGAAGCTCCTCAATATCCTGATGCAATTGGTATGGATATCCATATCAACAAGTTTGAAGATGCCAATCCCAACGATATCAAGAATATCAATATCATGAACCACTATGTGGGAATGAAGGATATTCCGGAGACCATACCTGAGTTCGGTATTTTTCCAAAAGTAATATTGGCCATGGTTGCACTCGGATTGATTGCAGCCTTAATTGGCAAGAGAAGGTTGTATGTAGCGTGGTTCGTTGTGATGGTTGCTTTGGGCTCCGCGGGTATGTATGATTTCTATCTATGGGAATACGACTATGGCCACAACTTGAAAGAGAATGCAGCCATGAAGTTCACCACTCCCGATGGAGAGCCCATGGCCTATCAACCACCCCTGATTGGTAGTAAAGTCATCCTAAACTTCAAGGCTATTTCAATGCCAAGAGGAGGAGCCTACTTGATGTTTTTGGGAATGGGCTTATCGCTTGCTGCATTTTACATCGCCAAAAAAGAAGAAAGCCATGAGGCAGATTTGGCTGTTGCTTAGTGTTGCCTTCCTGGTCTTTTCCTGTGAAGTCAAACCCCAGGAAATTAACTATGGCGCAGATGCCTGCAGTTTTTGCAAAATGACTATCGTGGATTCAAAGCATGCCGCTGAGGTGGTAACCGAAAAAGGCAAGGCTTATAAGTACGATGCAATTGAGTGCATGTTGAATCACACGAAGACCTGGATGGGTCCTCCAATCAAGTTATATCTGGTTACAGACTATGCTGATGCCGGTGAACTCATCGATGCAACTCAGGCACACTACCTCATCAGTGAGGCTATTCCCAGTCCAATGGGGGCTTTTTTGAGTTCATTCAAGGATAAACAAAGACGAGATAATGAGCGTATTCGGAGTGGTGGTGATTCATTATCTTGGGAAGAACTGTTAAAGGGCTTTCATTGATTTCATTAGGTAAGACAGGGTTCATAGTATTGGTATTATCCTTGACTGCTGTGTCTGGTTGGGGTAAGACCATTTTCGTTTGTGAGGGTTGCCCTGTACAAACAATCAATCAAGCGTATGATTTGGCTCAACCGGGAGATACCGTGTTGGTGAAGTCCGGTACCTATGCTTGTGTAAACCTGGAATTGAAAAAGCCAATAACTGTCTTAGGTGAACAGGGGGCCATACTTGATGGGCAGTCAGAGGGCTATATTCTCAAAATACTTGCTGATAATGTGACCATCTCAGGACTGAAGTTCATAAATGCGGGTAGAAGTTATACCAAGGATTTTGCTGCCATATACTCTTCAAGAGCCAACAATTTTGTCATTACCAACAACACGATCATTGACCCTTTTTTCGGCATTCTTCTGGAGAAATCACATAAAGGGTTGGTTGAGAACAACACAGTCCTCAGCGATCGAGTCAGGGAGGATGATTCCGGTAATGGAATTCATGGCTGGCATTGTTCCAAATTGCGGATAAAGAATAATGAACTTAGTGGGTTGAGAGATGGGATTTACCTCGAGTTTGTTGAAGAAAGTGTGATTCAGAATAACAATAGCCACGGCAATATCCGATATGGCCTGCATTTCATGTTTTCCAACCATGATGATTATATAGAGAATACATTTAGAGATAATGGGGCTGGGGTAGCAGTAATGTTTTCCAAGTTTATTCAAATGAGGAGGAATCATTTTGTTCAAAACTGGGGAACTGCCTCCTATGGTCTTTTGCTCAAGGAGATCTATGATGCGGAAGTTGAGGAAAATAAATTTCAACAGAATACAGTCGGAATCTTTCTAGAGGGATCTACCAGAATCAATTACCGCAAAAATCGATTCGAGAGAAATGGGTGGGCAATCAAAGTGAGTGGTGGATGCTATACTAATATTTTCTCCCAAAACGATTTTGTGAGCAACTCATTTGATGTGTCGTACAATTCTAAGATGAATGATAACAAGTTTGAGGGTAATTACTGGAGTAGTTACTCAGGCTATGATCTTGACAAGGATAATATTGGAGATGTTCCTTATCGGCCGGTTAAACTTTTTTCTTATGTTGTTAATCGGACTCCCGAAACCATCATATTGTTGCGAAGCTTATTTGTTGATATCATCAATTTTTCCGAACGTGTTTCACCGGTATTCACACCTGACAATTTGGTCGATAATGCTCCGGCCATGAAATCCATCACTAATGATTCGAATTGAGAACCTACATAAGGGATTCGGTAAGCTAAAAGTGCTTGATGGTGTGGATTTCGAGATAGGGTCCCAGGGTGTTGTAGCGGTTCTGGGACCAAATGGCTCCGGAAAGACAACTATTTTGAAAACAATTCTTGGAATGGTAATCCCACAAGAAGGTCAGGTTTATGTAAAAGGGGATCCAGTGCTTGGTGAATATACTTATCGAGATCAAATTGCCTATCTGCCTCAGATCGCTCGTTTTCCTGATAACCTTTCAGTACGGGAATTGATAGCCATGATCAAAAATATTCGTGGCTCATCAAGAGATGAATCCGAACTAGTGGATCGCTTTGGTCTCAGACCATCACTAAATAAAAAATTGAGCAGCCTTTCAGGAGGCACAAAACAAAAGGTGAACATAGTCCTCACGTTCATGTTTGATTGTCCGTTGCTAATATTGGACGAACCTACGGCAGGCCTCGATCCAGTCTCCTTAATTTCTCTTAAGGAATTGATAGTGGAGGAGCGCGAGAAAGGAAAAACACTCCTTATTACTACACATATCATGAACCTGGTAGAGGAGTTAGCAGACCAGATCATTTTTCTGCTGGAAGGCAAGATATACTTTCAAGGAACAGTCAAGGAATTGGAGGAAAAAACGGGTCAACCTGACCTTGAACATGCAATAGCGCAAATTTTTAAGAACGATGTGGAAGATACTAAAATATAGTTTTGCTGACCTCGTCAGGAGTAGATGGAGCTATGTATACCTGGCCTTCTATCTCATTTTAGGTTTTTCCCTGTTGTTCCTCAATAATGACCTGTCAAAGACAGTAATCACACTGATGAATATTGTGGTGGTATTGACGCCTATGATTGGAACCATCTTTGGCATCATGTACTTCTACAGTGCACGAGAATTCACAGAACTGCTTTTAGCACAACCCATCAAGAGGCGAAATATATTTTTGGGTCAATATTTAGGTATAGCGTTAAGCCTATCTTTAAGTCTTGTGCTAGGTTTGGGTATCCCTTTTCTCATTTATGGTATTGCCCAATCGTCTGAGATTTGGGACTTCGGGTTTCTTTTGTTGGTAGGTACTTTTCTCACATTCATCTTCACAGCACTGTCGGTAAACATTTCTCTTCGAAATGAAAACAAGGTGAAGGGTTTTGGCTATGCAATCTTGCTGTGGTTGGTCCTGGCCGTAATCTACGATGGCATATTTCTTATTTCTCTTGTCCTCTTCGATGATTATCCACTGGATAGGTTTACACTTGCCGCCACCATGTTTAACCCTATCGATTTATCGCGAATTCTCGTCCTATTAAAACTTGATATTTCTGCTCTTTTGGGGTATACAGGAGCTTTGTTTCAGAATTTTTTCCAAGGATCCGGTGTGTTCATTTCATTGGGCATGTTAGTTCTTTGGACTGTGGTCCCGGTCAAACTATTACTTAGAAAAGCGATCAGAAAAGATTTTTAGGTCAACCTGAAACCTATATAATGCTTAAGAATAAAAGTGTGCTACCTTGGCAAGGTTTGGAGCATCTGAAACCCGGACCTTTCTCCCTTCTATGTCGATGAGCCCAGAGGATTTAAATTCTGATAATAGCCTAATAACAGTTTCGGTGCTGGTCCCAACAATACTTGCCATATCCTTTCTAGACAAATTTATGTCGATTTGTTGGCTATCCTGACCATCCAATCCGTAGGTTTCTTTAAGCATTAGAAGAGCGGTGGCCAATCTTTCTTTTACTGATTTACCTACAAAGTGAGACAATTTCAATTCGGCTATTCCCAGATCTTTGCATACGAGTTTGATCATCCTGTCCATAAAAACCGGGTTTCGACCCAATACGGCCAGGAAATCCTCTTTTGGTATAAAGCAGATCGTTGCTTCTTCCATGACAGTCGCAGTGGTGGTGTAATCGTCATCGCTGATGAGCGAAGTATAGCCTAAAAACTCATCTTCCTTGGCTATATGCAATATCCTTTCTGTATTATCCGGCCGGGTGCTCGATACTTTTACTTTGCCGGAATGAATGCAAAAAAGTCCCATTGGGGGGGTGTTCTCATGATGGACCACTTGACCTTTTTTGTAGGTTATTCGTGATTTTCTTGACGATAGTGTGCTAAGATCACTATCCTCTAATTCTGCCAGAAGTGACATATGACCAGAGAGACAAATCTGACATTGGAGAGGAAGTTGGGTTGTATCGCTCATTAAAGGGTTGACAAGTAGATGAACAATTTAACCATGTCCATGACAATTACCAACCTTGGAAGAATTCATGAATAAGGTATCGATGTGTCAGGATAGCTCGTTATGTAAATTGTTTTTGATTAATTTCCACCATGCGCAATCCCTTTAAGGAGCCGCTAGGCATAGACTTTTATAAAAATCAATCTACCGTGAAGTGGATGATCCTGTTAGTTGCCGCGGTGATAGGGGTAGGGTCAATTATCTATACTCAAAGACTGGTTAAAAACCTCAAAGAACAGGAGCGGATAAAATTGGATATTTGGGCAGAAGCTGTGGTTTTTGCCAGCAGCACCCCCGATGGATCAGTCCTGGATTTTTTATCTGATATCGTAATCAATAGAGAATATAACCTCCCGATTATCTTCGTTGATTCTGCCACAAACGATATAGTGCTCCATGAAAACGTGGTAGATAGTACATGGAGTGCTGCAAAACAGGAGAGGCGATTGGCCAGGACATTGGAAAGGATGAAGGCAGAAAATGATCCTATTCGCATGCCTTTCTTCGATGAATTGACCAATCAGATTTATTCAGTACAATACATCTATTACCGAAATTCTTTTTTGTTAAGGCAACTCAGCGCCTATCCATATATTCAGTTATCGGTAATTGCAATATTTGGCATAATCGCCTACCTGGCATTTAGTTATTCAAGAACATCGGAACAGAACAAACTCTGGGTGGGACTTGCCAAAGAAACAGCCCATCAATTAGGTACCCCATTGACTTCTCTAATGGCTTGGGTAGAATATATTAAAGGCTTACCTGAAATGCAGGGCCGCGATGACATCACCTTAGAACTACAAAAGGATGTTCAACGGTTGGAAATGATTACTTCAAGATTTTCCAATATAGGCTCAACGACTCAGTTGCGTGATGAAAATGTGTTTGAGGCAGTTTCCAATATCATTAATTATCTCAAACCTCGGGTTTCGTCCAAAGTGGAGTTTAATATAAAGACAGAGCAAGAGGCAATTACAGCAAAAATGAATCGTCCCCTGTTCGAATGGGTGGTCGAGAACATTTGCAAGAATGGAATCGATGCGATGAGTGGAATTGGCAAGATCAATATTGTCATTGGTAAGAACAGTGACAAGACGGCATTCATCGATATTACGGATAACGGAAAAGGTATCGCCAAAGGTAAAATCAAAGATGTATTCAAGCCGGGATTTACCACCAAGAAAAGAGGATGGGGACTAGGACTCACATTGGTGCAAAGAATAATTGAAAATTACCACTTGGGAAAGATTTTTGTCAAAAATTCACAGGCTGATGTGGGTACAACTTTCCGCATAATTTTGACAACTTGATTTGACGATTTTATCCCTCTCTAATTTCTTTCTAACCCTTTGGTTTAATCGATATTAGGATTACCTTTGCAGCCAGAAAAAGGAACCGCATTTTCCCCGATTTAGACAAAAAATAACAAATGGCGAATATTGGTAAAATCACCCAGGTAATTGGCCCCGTAATTGACGTTAGCTTCGATGCTGAAGGCGCTAAATTGCCTAATATTTTGGACGCGTTGGAAGTAACAAGACCTGATGGTCAGAAGATCGTTTTGGAATGCCAGCAGCACCTAGGAGAAGACAGAGTTAGAACCATTGCGATGGACAGTTCTGAAGGACTGACTCGAGGAATGGATGTAGTAGACACTGGTACTGCGATTGCAATGCCTGTAGGAGAAGAGATTAAAGGACGTCTTTTTAATGTAGTGGGTGAAGCCATTGATGGTATCGACCAGCCCAAAGGAGATCAAAAACTTCCAATTCACAGACCGGCACCTAAGTTTGAAGATCTTTCAACTTCAACTGAAGTACTTTTTACAGGAATCAAAGTAATCGACCTTATTGAGCCTTACGCAAAAGGAGGTAAGATTGGGTTGTTTGGTGGTGCTGGTGTAGGTAAAACCGTATTGATCCAGGAGTTGATTAATAACATTGCAAAGGCCTATTCAGGTCTTTCAGTATTTGCCGGGGTTGGTGAAAGAACAAGAGAAGGAAATGACTTGCTTCGTGAGATGATTGAATCAGGCATCGTAACCTATGGTGACGAGTTCATGGAGTCAATGGAAGAAGGTGGATGGGATCTGTCAAAAGTAGATCACGAGAAATTGGCTGAGTCTAAAGCGACTTTCGTATTCGGTCAGATGAACGAACCTCCAGGTGCGAGAGCAAGGGTGGCCCTTTCAGGATTGACCATTGCAGAGTACTTCCGAGATGGAGACGGTGAAGGACCAGGTAGAGATATCCTTTTCTTCATTGATAATATCTTCCGATTCACTCAGGCAGGTTCTGAGGTATCTGCACTTCTTGGTCGTATGCCTTCTGCAGTAGGTTATCAGCCAACGCTCGCAACAGAGATGGGTGCGATGCAGGAAAGGATTACTTCTACCAAGAATGGATCAATTACTTCCGTACAGGCGGTTTACGTACCTGCGGATGACCTGACTGACCCCGCTCCAGCGACAACATTTGCTCACTTGGATGCAACTACGGTACTTTCAAGAAAGATTGCCGAGCTAGGAATCTACCCAGCCGTGGATCCTTTGGATTCTACTTCCAGGATTTTGACTGCTGAGATTCTTGGTGATGAGCATTACGATTGTGCTCAGCGAGTGAAAGAAACGCTTCAGCGTTATAAAGAACTTCAGGACATTATCGCGATCCTTGGTATGGACGAATTGTCCGATGAAGATAAACAAGTAGTACATAGAGCAAGAAGGGTACAAAGATTCCTTTCTCAGCCATTCCATGTTGCTGAGCAGTTCACGGGTCTTGCCGGTGTATTGGTTGACATCAAGGATACTATCAAAGGCTTCAACGAGATCATGGATGGTAAGCATGATGATCTTCCTGAGGCTGCTTTCAACCTTGTCGGAACTATTGAAGAGGCAAGAGAGAAAGGTGAGAAATTATTGGCAGAAGCTGCTAACTAAGAAATACTATGTTACTGGATATTGTAACACCAGATAAGAAGGTTTTTGAAGGAGAAGTGACGTCTGTCACTTTCCCTGGAAGTGATGGAGAGTTCCAGGTACTGAGCAATCACGCACCCATGATCAGTTCATTGGGTAAGGGGAAAGTTACGATCAAAGCATCTGGAAAGACCGAAGAGCTGACTATCGATGGGGGTGTCGTTGAAGTATTGAACAACAACATTATTGTACTGGCGGAGTCTGTGGTCGAAGACTAACCGATAGATCAAATAGATATTAAAAAACCCTGACGATTATCGTCAGGGTTTTTTGTTTATACACTCAAAAAAATCAACCCAC
Organism: Cyclobacteriaceae bacterium; assembly: GCA_028281285.1. GTDB lineage: Bacteria > Bacteroidota > Bacteroidia > Cytophagales > Cyclobacteriaceae > Roseivirga. The sequence continues at coordinate 222,470 of JANQKF010000015.1, read as the reverse complement.
CCATTCAGCTCAATAATTCAACAGACTGGCTATCATTTATGCCCTCTTGAAATGGTTTTTCTGCGCGCTTTAGTTCTTCGATCTAGGTTTGAAGAAAAAAATGAAAAAACCTATCAGGAATCTATTGTTATCCCTGACCCTTGTTATTGGGGTTGTTGGCTTGAGTGCAGCTCATATCTCAGAAGGCGACTCGACAACTGAGTTCAAGGATAAACAGTATTATCAAGTCGTGATGATTTGGATGAAAGATCCGGCAAAGTTTCAAGACTATGCTGGAAAAATGGGGCCAATAGTAGCCAAATACGGAGGAAATGGTGAGAGAATTATTTCTCCCGTTAAATCAATCTATGCTGGTAACGCGGGTATTAAACAGCCCGATATGATCAATATTGTCTATTATGATAGTAAAGAGGCTTATGAGAAGTTTGAAAATGATCCTGAATTTCAAAAGATTAAACACCTCAGAACAGAATCCATTGATATGGCTGGGATAGGAGGCTTTGCAACAGAAGGCGAAATAAAGTCAGGAGCCGTGGCAGACCGTCTTTACATGTTGGAGTTTGCCTACTTTAAAGATGGTAATTCAAGAGCCTACAACAGCTATAAGAAAAAGTCGAAGAGTTTTTATGAAAAGCATGGCCTGTTTACAGAAAGAGTATTTAAACCGGTTGATGTCTTTGGCAATATTGAAATGCCCGATAGGGTTAGTGTCCTCTATCATGACAGGGAAACAAGGAAGGAGGAACTGCAGAATGACCCCAGGCACAAAGAAATAGAAGATCTATATGCTAAGAGTATTTCAGATCTAATCTGGATCGAGGGAAAAGCAGCTTTTGTGAATATGGACTGAGGTTGTGTAGGATTATTGGGTAACTTCTGAAACTAAATTAGGAGTTACCTTCTATTTGAAGTGAGGAAAAAACAATGAGTCATGAAAGTCAGTCGCAACCGGATTAATCTGGTGGCTATTTTTATTGTCGGAATAGGCATTCAGGTTTATTATAAAACTAAGTTTTTTATACTTGGGCAATTTGAACTATCTGATCTTTGGCACTGGCTCACGCTCGTGGAGATATCTTTTGGGTTTTTGCTATCGACATTGGTCGTTTTAGGTCATGATCGCATAGTAACCCAACTAAAAAGGCTAATCCCTCTAAACTCCAGACCTATTGTCAGACTTTCGCTTCAGATAACTGCCACCTCTGTTTATGCGGTGATAGCCTCTTATTTATTCTCTCTGTTTTTCTGGAATGTGATTCTCAATATGCCAATGACTTCGGAATATTTGTTTGATTTTATTGTCATTGCATTGTTCATTCCGCTATTCGTCAATGGACTCACCGAAAGCCTTTATTATTATGGTGAATGGGAAGCGGAATCGAAAAGAAAAGAGCAACTAGAGAAGGAAAACATTGAGGCGCGTTATGAGATTCTCAAGAATCAAATCAGTCCGCATTTCCTGTTCAATTGCTTCAATACATTGGCAGTTCTGATTGATGAAGGGAAAAAAAGCGCCTCCACTTTTTTAAAGCAATTAAGTAGAGTCTACAGGTTTGTGCTAGACACCAAAGAATCTGAGATCATCAAATTGACAGAAGAACTGAAAGTTTTTCATGCTTATGCCCATTTATTGAGTATTCGGTTCGGAAACAACTTCATCCTCAAAAACAGAATTGAATCGAGTCAGGAAAAATATTTTATAGCGCCACTTACCATGCAGATTTTGCTTGAGAATGCCATCAAACACAATCAATCATCAGTTGAGCATCCTTTGAACGTAGATATTCGTATTGAAGATAAGTATCTGATTTTCACCAACAATCTTGTCCCAATGGCATCAACAGAGTCTACTGGTACCGGTTTGCAGAACATTAAGAACAGGTATGAATACCTTACTGGAGAACAGATTTCCATAACTCATGGCAAAGAGCATTTTGCAGTTAAAATTCCATTAATCTCAGTATCGGCTCTATGAACGTTTTACTGGTTGAAGATGAAATTACTGCGGCAAGAGGGCTTCGAAAATTATTAGCAGACATCGACCCGGATATTCGGGTCCTGGCTCATTTGACAAGCGTTCAAGATACCGTGTCATGGCTTTCTACTCAGAATCTGCCAGACCTCATTTTTCTTGATATCCAGCTAAAGGACGGACTTAGTTTTGATATTTTCAAAGAGGTCGACTGCCTTATTCCCGTAATTTTCTGTACTGCCTTTGACCATTATGCGTTGGAGGCATTTAAGCTAAACAGTATAGACTATTTACTCAAACCCTACCAGAAAGAGGAGTTGGAAATTGCTATAAAAAAGTTTAGGATGATCTCGGGAAGAACCGAACTAATCGATTACGCAAAATTGGCCCAGTCGATTCATGAATTCAAGAGATATAAAGATCGATTTCTAGTCAAGGCAGGTCGTAATTTTTATCATGTCTCTCCTGATCAAATAGCCTGTCTATACACCCAGGCAAAGGTCAATTTTATAAAGACTTTATCGGGAAAACAATATGTAGTGGATGAATACCTTGATGAACTTGAAAGGACCTTGGATCCAGCGCTCTTCTTCAGAATAAATCGACAAACCATAGTGGCCATAGCAGCTATTGATTCAGTACAGAATGACCACGGTAAATACTTTGTTAAACTGAAAGGCCTGAATTCAGAGTTGTTGTCGGTAAGCAGAAGCCGTATTACAGAATTTAAAAAATGGCTTGGCCAAACAGGGAATTAAACCTCGACTTGAAAAGATTCAATCAATATTTCTCGAACAAATAACGAACGTTGGTCACACGTTCCGTACAGGAATCAAAAATGTCTTGAGTAAACTGCGCAGTAAATGAGGAGTCATCGTTGATATCAAAACTTCCGGCTGGAGTTCCCTGCTGTCCGATAACGATTTCAGAGTCGTCACATCCAAAGCCATACGAAGTGTTGGGCACTATAATCTCGCTGCAATTGAATTTGAGGATTTGATTGATGATAGGATTTGCTCCGATTAACCCATGTTCTTCAATGGGAGTCACAAAAGATCGTTCTGTAGGGCTCACATATCTCAAGCTGACCACGTTACCTGTACCTCCCCATGGACTTCCGAACCCCCCTTCTTTCTGTAGTATGGTCACTTTATAACGGCCAATAAAAGAGTTCTCTGACAGTGAGCAATCTATTGACACATCAAAGAAGAATAATGCATTAAATGAAGGTTGGGAAACAAAGTTAGGGTCCAGATTGGAACGGTCCAGAACCAGACCATCTTTGGTTTTTATGGAAGCTTCGAAGCGAAAAATATCACCTTCCCTGAAGTCGCTCTTTTCCATGTTCAGGATGTAAAGGATTTCCCATAGTTCGAATGAAAAGGAAACCTCTTGCAATCCGCTTTCATTCTCGTGGAACAACGAAGAAGGTATTTGTCGGACCAAGGTCTTTTCGACATTTCTTCCATCATTTCCTCCGTTTGAAATAAACGTAACAGTCCAGTCATAGGAGTCAACTGTGCGGCCATGGTCGTCATCATGGAATTCTACTCGAACATTGATTTTTGAGCCAAATTTGTCTGCCGGGTTGAAGCTTCCCGTTAACTCGAGCTGCTTTGCAAATACCCCCTTCTGACTTTCTTCGAAACTCTCGAATGGATGGTCGGTGCAGCCCAGAAGTAATGACAGCAAAAGGACTAAGCACAGACCAACTCCGCTATGTGGGTTGAGTTTTTTCAAGTTTTGATTGACCTATACACCTAAGACGGCTTGTATTAACTACAGTTGCGGAGTGAAATACCTTTATTCAGAGATTTATGCGAATGGTAAATATCCGTTCTGAAATACAGTAGTTGAACCTTATTGAAGTTTTTTGATGTCAACATTGACAGCACCATATAAGTGATGGTCTTGGGCAATCAAAGCACCTGAAGGCAATGTCTTGTAGTTTTCCCAGGTAAATTCCATTCCACCGATCGGTAAAATCGAAACCCACATTTTCACTGAAGTCGGCCGATTATTCTCATCTAGAATCCAGACATAGGAATCACCAGGAGCAGTACCACCTGAAGTATAAGTCACCATAAGTCCTTTTTGTCCATCCTTACAGGTCACTATCCTTCGTTCAGTTCCGGGATCAAATGCCTTGAAGGGTGCATACAGCCAGAAACTGTCGTTGTTGAAATAGTCGTAGGCCTTTTGGAGAACAGGTTCAGATTCTTCTACGGACAATTTTTCGCCATTCTTCATCACACTCCCAAATTTCCTTCGCGTGCTGAATTGGACTTCATAATCTCCCCAAGTGGCTGTTACCAGGTCTTTGTCTCGCTCCCATATGTATTCATGAATTCCCTTAAAATTCCACGACACTACTCGTGTTGTATCCCAGGCAGTTTTGTTTAATGAGGCCATCATAGCTTCCGCAATTCGATCGGCCTCAGCTCCTTCCTGTCCTTGTGGGAGTTTCTCGTTTTCGACAAGGTAAAACCCAAAGAAGAAGAGTAGGAGAGCCAGCAAAGCAATTCCCAGAATTCTGAATACTTTCTTCATTTTTTAATTGTCACTCTGAATATTCTGACAAAGGAAGAAACGAAAGAGTCTGTTCAATGAAAACGTAACTCATCGAGTTATCCTATCACTAGAAAACCAACCGAATTTAATAGAGTTTGTTCAAGTGCTTGTCCTTGACTTTGATATTCTCCAAAGTCAGAAACTGCTCCCAAAATTGATCATTTGGAAGTCCAGCTCTAATAATGACAGGCTCTTTTTTTACCGGATGTTCAAAATAGAGGCCACGGGCATGTAGGTTGATACTTTTATCAGTATTTGGTTTTGAGAAACCGTATCGAAGATCGCCACGAATAGGACACCCCATTGAGGCCAATTGCACCCTAATCTGGTGAGGTCGGCCTGTGATTGGCTTTACTTCTACCAACCAATGATCATTGAGTTTACCAAGGCTTCTGTAGTTCAATTCAGCTCTTTGTGCTCCGTCTACCTCTTTCTCAAATGCAGCGGTGACATTTCGTCTTTCATCCTTTTTCAACCAGTGTACAAGCTTGTCTTCTTTGGTTTTTGGCCTCCTCTTTACAACGGCCCAATAGGTCTTTTGAACCTTCCTGTTTTTAAAGAGCTTGTTCATGCGCTCCAGAGCTTTGGAAGTTCGTGCAAATATAACCGCTCCACTTACCGGACGATCCAGTCGGTGGACCACCCCCAGAAAAACTGCCCCTGGTTTATTGTATTTCTCTTTGATATAGTCTTTGCAATAATCAACTAATGGTTTGTCACCTGTTTGATCGCCTTGCACAAGAATTCCAGCTGGCTTATTAACGATAAGCAGATGATTATCTTCATATATTGGCTGAACGATACTCATTAGAATTCGCTGGTAAAGTGATAATTGATTTCAGGAAAGTTCTCTTGCACCATCTGTAGCCATGCCTTTGACTCAGCCATGAAAACCAACTTTCCATCTTTGTCTTTGGCAATATGCCGCTGTTTGGATGCAATGAATTCATCCAGCTTTTTTGGATCATCTGCAGAAATCCAACAGGCTTTATACAATTGCATGGGTACAAAATCGGCAGAGGCACCATATTCATTTTTTAAGCGGTATTGAATCACTTCAAACTGAAGTTGTCCCACGGTACCGACAGCTTTTCTCGATCCAAGTTCATAATTAAAGAGCTGCGCTACTCCTTCATCCATCAACTGACTCAGGCCCTTTTCCAATTGCTTGGTTTTCATAGCGTCTTTATTGATGACTTCCCTAAAAATTTCAGGAGAAAAGCTTGGTATACCCCTATAGATGCCTTTTTCGCCTTCAGTCAGCGTATCGCCAATTTTGAAGTTTCCTGTGTCATAGAGACCAATGATGTCGCCAGGGTAAGCCTCATCGATCGTTTCTTTATCCTGGGCCATAAATGCCGTGGCCTGTGAAATTCTAAATTTTTTATCCTGACGAGTATGGAAGTAATTGGAGCCTCTTTCGAATTTACCTGAACATACACGAAGGAAGGCTAGTCGGTTGCGATGCTTCGGATCCATATTTGCGTGAATCTTGAAAACGAATCCGGAGAACTTGTTTTCACTTGGTGCTACTTCTCTTTCATCCAGAACTCTTCCTCTCGGTTCCGGAGAGATGCGCAAGAATGTATCGAGCAGTTCTTTAACGCCAAAATTGTTTATCGCAGATCCAAAAAATACCGGGGCGATTTCTCCTCTCAGGTAGTCATCCGGGTTCAATGGACCATAAACTCCATCCAGAAACTCGACATCTTCGCGCAACTGAGCTGCTTCATTTTCACCTATTAGCTGGTCGAGTTCCGGGCTATTGATGTCTTCAATTTTGGTGGCTTCCTCATGAAGCTGTTGCTGACTCGCGGTGAACAATCTTAGACTCTGGTCATATAACGAGTATACGCCCTGGAAGGTCTTACCCATTCCGATCGGCCAACTCAAAGGGTGTACTTTGATATCGAGCTTCGATTCTATTTCATCCAGTAAATCATACGGGTCTTGTCCTTCACGGTCAAGCTTGTTAATAAATGAGATCACCGGGGTATTTCTCATCCGGCACACCTCCATAAGTTTTTCTGTCTGGATCTCAACCCCTTTGACACAATCGACCACCATCACCACCGAATCCACAGCCGTTAGCGTTCGGTAGGTGTCTTCAGCAAAGTCCTGGTGACCAGGGGTATCTAGTAAATTGATTTTTGAACCTTCATACTCGAAGGCCATTACTGAAGTGGCAACAGATATACCCCTTTGCTTTTCAATTTCCATCCAGTCTGATCGTGCATGCATATCAATCTTATTGGATTTTACCGCACCGGCTTTCTGAATAGCCCCACCAAAAAGGAGTAATTTTTCAGTCAACGTGGTTTTCCCGGCATCAGGGTGGCTGATAATTCCAAATGTTCTCCTCTTTGCGATCTCCTCGGTCAGACTCATGATTCGTTTAAATTGAGCAGCAAAAGTAAGAAATTATTGAGTTGCAATAGGTTGGTATGTGAGTTGTGTTTATTTTATAAATATTTTGTAAAAAAATTGTATAATAAGATATTATTAAATAATTTGATTCAAAACAAAATATATGCCTTCAAAGAGTCTGAATTTCACAATGCAGCACCAGACAGAGAACAACTGGTGTTGGGCAGCTGTTTCCACCAGTATGGCCCTTTTTTATAACTCATCAAGCAGTTGGACTCAGTGCAAAGTTGCCAACCAGACCCTTAGATTGTCAACTTGCTGTAAAAACCCAGGTTCATCCAGTTGTAATAAACCATGGTATTTAAATGATGCGTTGACCACGGTTGGACACTTTCAATCAGCCGCCTCAGGATCTCAGCCACTCAGTACCGTTCAGACCGAAGTTGACAATAATACACCTCTAGGTTGCCGAATTCAGTGGCGCCCTAGAGGAGGACATTTTGTCGTATTATCAGGCTATAATACGGGTGGAAATACTGTTGACGTGCGTGATCCTTGGTATGGCAATTCGAACGGATTGTCATATAATACTTTTATGAATAACTATCAGGGCAATGGTTATTGGAATTATACCTATTATACAAAACCTTAAGTCTTCAAACATGGCACTCAAATATTCAAATTTGTCATCCGGTTTTGCCGATATGTTACGTCAAAATGAGTTTCTAACGGATAACAGGAAAGTGGCTTTGACCGAACCGGAGTCTTATGATTCAAATCTTGCTCCTCACAAAGTATTCACAATCGATGAGTCTGACATCTTGGATGGCTCGGGTACAAGGGCGGCCAGACAAATTGGCTGGAGAATCTTTGGTGAGAATCAAGCTAATGAGGTATTAGAGGGATATTGCGATGAAAATGATGAAAACCATGAATTTGGTGGAGTTAATCAAGGTCCTTTTGTCGAGGGAACTCGTAGCGTTCTGGCCATGGCGGAAAATCTTGAGTCAGTTGCGGATCTTGAATTTGAAGTCGCAATGATCAAAATCCCATCACTTTATATAATGTCATTATGGCTTCAACATGAAGATAGAACGAATGACATTTTTATACCGTTTGGTCCGGTCAATAATGAATTGGAAGCTGATCGTGTATATAATTCAGCTGAATTTGAGAACGCTCTCCTATCAGCAGCTCAGACAAAGCCGACTTTTGATGATCCTCATGAAGAGGGACGATAATCTAATTGAGTCTTGAAAATTTTGTTTCCTGCGACTTATATAATTTGCAGTTGAATTTTAGATTAATCTTTTCATATTCCAGTCTAAATAATGACTGTGATGCGGAAGATTAACGCGATAATTGTACATCTGATTCTACTGACTTTTTTAAGCCAGGCACAACGAACCACCGCTGATCTGGCTCAGGACTATATCTGGAGAAACATCGGACCAGCCAATATGATGGGGCGAATTGCTTCTATCAAGGCATTAGATAATGATTACAGGCATGTCTTAGTGGCTTCAGCCTCTGGTGGTGTCTTTAAATCTACTAATGCCGGTATGACATGGGAGGCCATTTTCGATGACTATGGAGCTGGCTCCATTGGCTCAATTGCCATGTTTCAGCCTAATCCGGATATCATTTGGGTCGGAACGGGTGAGTCGGCCAATAGAAACAGTAGTGCATGGGGAGATGGTATTTACAAGTCGACTGATGGTGGAAAGTCATTCAGGAACATGGGACTTGAAACCACACATCAGATCGCAGAAATCGCGACACATCCTACAAACCCTGACATAGTATATGTAGCGGCTGTCGGTCATTTATGGGGCTATTCCGGAGAAAGAGGGCTTTTCATGACCGAAAATGGTGGGGAAACATGGAAAAAACTCACCAATGGCTTGCCCAATGACGGGAAGACAGGTTGTACCGAAATAATCATGCATCCAGAGAATCCAAACGTGCTCTTTGCAGGCTTTTACCACAGACTGAGAAAGCCCTATACGTTCACAAGTGGAGGAGAACAAGGCGGACTATTTAAGTCAACTGATGGTGGTAAATCTTGGAGAAAGATCACTAAGGGCTTAGCGAGAGGAGCCAGTGGAATGATCGATATCTCAATTCATCGGGCAAACCCTGATATTATGGTGATGGCCTATGAAGCTGATGAAAACCTGCCTGAAGATGAGCCAGGTACTGGTGCCTATCGCTCAGACGATGGAGGCGAGTCATGGCAGTTTCTTTTGAAGCATAACACGCGCCCCTTTTATCATGGGCAAATCGAAATTGACCCGTTGGATCCCAACTATGTCTATTTGGTTTCTCGAGATGCTCGGAATTCCACGGATGGTGGTAAGACGTTTCAGGGAAGACGATGGAATGCCGATGGGGGAGACGATCATGACATGTGGATTTCTCCTCAAGACAGCAAAATCATTTATCTAGCCACAGACCAAGGTGCCAAACTGTCTGTTGATCGAGGTAGAACCTGGCTTTCCTTTAATAACATGGCGATTGGACAATATTATGCCATTGGTGTAGATATGCGTGATCCTTATTGGGTTGTTGGAGGGTTACAAGACAATGGACTATGGATGACACCAAGCAATAGTCGGGAATACCGAGGTATTCTAAACATGCATAGCACCTGGATTGCTGAAGGCGATGGCTTCCATGCACAAATTGATCCCACAGATTGGAGAACGGTCTATACCGTGAATCATGTGGGCTTTGTGGCCCGTCAGAATGTGGAAACCAGACAATACAAGTTTATCACACCTACACCAGAAACCATTGTCAATTTTGATGAATATGTAGATCCGGATTTTCCTGAAACAAAGAGCGTGTACACAATTGATCCAGGTGAACACTGGTTTTTCAGAGAACGCCCGGATCGACCTTTGCTTCCTCCTCAATTCAGGTTCAATTGGAGTTCTCCCTTTATCATTTCACCAAATAACCCTAGCACCGTGTATTTTGGAGGGAATTACTTATTCAAGTCAGTAGACAAGGGAGACAACTGGAGAATTATCAGCCCCGATTTAACCACAAATGACCCTAAATGGAGAAATCCATCGAAAAGTGGGGGGCTCACCAATAGTAATACAGGTGGTGAGAATCATTTCAATATCATCACTATCGATGAATCTCCGGTCAACGACAATATAGTTTGGGTAGGGACTGATGATGGATTGGTACAGGTGACGCAGAATGGTGGAGTTTCATGGACCAATGTGAAACCCAACTTTAAGGGAGTACCAGATCAAATCTGGGTGAGTAGGGTAGAGGCTTCACATTTTGAAGAAGGAACAGCTTACGTCACTTTCGATAATCATCGGTATGATGATAATAAGCCATACGTGTTTAAAACTACTGATTTTGGAAAAACCTGGACCAATATTTCAGCTGGCCTGCCTGACAAGTATTCGGTATATGTGATCAAAGAAGACAGGGTCAACCCGAACCTTTTGTTTGTAGGCACTGAGTATGGGGTACACTTCTCAGTGGATGGAGGTAATTCGTGGGAGAGCATAAAGAATAATATGGCGACTGTTGCCATACACGACTTGGTTATACATCCCCGAGAGGGTGATTTAGTGGCAGGAACCCACGGAAGAAGCCTATGGATTATGGATGACATTTCCGCGCTGCGTCAGGTCGGAGAAGTTGAAGACAAAAATATTCATGCCTTCAAGCCAAAAACTGCCACTACCTGGATTTCAGTAAATACAGGTAGGAAACAGCCGGCCTTTATGTTCCGTGGGCGAAATCCTCAGCCGGGAGCACTACTGCACTATTACTTGAAAGAGGATGCTTCGGTCAAAGTAACGATCGAAGATATATCCGGTGAACATCGCATGGAAATGACAGATAGAGGTAAGAAAGGGATTAATCGGGTGAACTGGCGTTTGTTTTTTAACCCCAACGACAGAGAGGTCGCTGATTTCAAATCCAATTTGAGTACTGCCATTTCTACGCTGAGAAGTCGCGTAAACAAGCGAGAACTAGGATCAATTTTGGATAAGGCCGAAACTGATTTGGGTAGTGCGAGTAATTCCAGACAGCTCAATGCAGTGAGAAAACTTCTTGTTGATAATTTCAATGCTTATGCCGGTGGCAAACCAATTTTCGGACCAAAGATTGGAAGGATTACTGCGCCACCAGGAGATTACAAAGTCACCTTTACGGCCAATGGAGAATCATCAACCAGCCATTTCAAAGTCAGACAAGATCCTTTGATTAAAAACTGAGGAGATTCTAGTTTATCGCTTCCCTTCAAAGTGCGTGATTAATTGTATAAGAATGTTTCGCTGGTGGGATTATAAGATCATCCTTACTGCTAATTGCGAATCATCGACCAGCGTTTAGAGTAATGAGGAACCCTTTAGTGAAGAATTGAGCCCATATTCAGTTGTCCAGTTGTTGCAGAACAAAGTTTGTAAAACGCCTCAATCTGAGTCCATAACCTTCTGGGCCAACAACATTGGTAAAGGCAATGACTACCAGATCGATTTCCGGATATCTGGCATTGTAGGTATTGAAACCGGGCACTCCACCCCCGTGTGCTATTCTCTCTTTGCCATGATGCTTGTTGATGGTCCAGCCATAGCCGTAATTATTCTTTTCAGGAGTATAGATCAATTGATAAGATTCTTCCGAAATCAGTTTTTTATCTCGCAATGCATTGTCCCATTTGAGTAGGTCTTTAGCGGTGGAATACATGTCTCCGCCACCGCGCAGAACCGGCATATAGAAATAAGGCACTTCAGAAAGTTCTCCGTTGGTCTTGGTATAACCTTTGGCCAGGTCATTCACATGGGCGTTATCTTTGCCGGCTCCGGAGTTGGTCATACCCAGCTTATCAAATATTTCGGTTTGTATAAAATCACTCCAAGTCTTGCTCGACTTGATTTCTATCACCTTAGCTAATAGGAAGTATCCTAATCCGCTGTAGTGAAATTTTTCACCAGGCTTGGCAATAAGAGGTTGATCTTTGAAATAATTCAGTACCTCGTCCAACGCCTTAGGAGAAGCTCCTTTTTCAAGGAAGTTGGGTAGTTGCCAGGAATGCATGAGACCGGAAGTATGTGTTAGAAGTTGATGAATAGTAATGGTCTCCCAAATCTCAGGAATGTTATCCATCAGTTTGGAGAGAGGATCTTGCAGGTTTATAAGTTTGCGTTCCTTCAAGATCATAATCCCCATGGCCGTAAACTGTTTAGTAATCGACCCAATTTGAAATTTTGTGTTTAGCGTGTTTTTAATGCCCTTTTCTTTGTCCGCCATGCCATAGGCCTTGGAAAAAATGACTTTATCACCTTGCGCGACCAGGGCTATGAATCCTTCACTATTAACCTCATCCAAGTACTTTTCCAACTTGCTCGCATCTATTTGATAGGCTTGAGCCAGCGTTGTCAGAAGTAGCAAAAAAGAACCCACAAAGACTCTGATGCCGGATATGATGAGGTTACACATATGATAAAGTTAAGAGTATTCAGGAAAGAATGTTTCAATCAAAATATCGGCTAAGTGCTTCATCACTTGGGCGTTTTGTTAAGACGCTGATCACAAAGAACAGAATTAAAGCCACTCCAAAGCCTGGAAGAACGGGATCAATACTGGAAGGGCCAAGTGCTTTCCAAAGCATAGCCGAACTGACACCTCCTATCATCGCAGCTATGGCTCCTTGTTTGGACGCTCCTCGCCACCAAACACCAATGACCACAGGAACGAAGAAGCCCGATGCCATTAAGGCAGAAAATAGGACCACAATAAACTGTATCAACTCACCTTCACCGATCCCACTAATGATTAAGATAAGTGGAATTACCCCAACTATAAAAATACCCAATCGAGCCACTTTCAATCGTTCCTTCTTAGAGGCTCTTGGTTTGATCAACGAGCTATAGATGTCCTCACTAAGTGCTGAGCCAGCCACAAGAAGCAACGAATCCACGGTCGACATCATGGCAGAGGTTATCGCAGCCAACATTAACGTTCCAATAAATGTTGGCAGCACTGCTTTTGCTATTATTGGCATGGCCAAATCTCCGGAAGGTAGGGTAGGGAAGAGCACCATTCCTGAAAGGCCGAGAATAAAGACCAACAAGTTGATGATGGTAACGACTAAGATTGTCAGTAAGATCGCCCTGCGAATCGTCTTCATGTTCCGCATGGCGTATAAGCGAGTTACCTTCTCTGGAGTCGAAACGGAACCCAGGAAAAAGGCCAATCCCAATGTGAAGAGCAAGGTTGCAGGCATCCCATCCCAAGTGAAAGTGGTCGGTTTAATAGCTTCTACGTAATGAAGAAGATTCCCCAGACTGTCGAAATGCCGAATGGCCAGCGGCACTGATATCACCGCACCAATAAACATGATAATAAGTTGGAGAAAATCAGTATAAACCACTGCAATCATCCCTCCGACCACAGTGTATATGAGGAGTATTATCGTAAAGACCACCATTCCTGTCATTGCCGGAATTCCAAAGACGATGTTGGCCACCAATCCTCCTGCGATAATTTGAGCCTGAATATAGACTACAGTTGCAATCAGAATAATGGAAGCGGCTACGGCTCTGGCTGTTTTGCTTTCATAACGAGCTTCAATAAAGGCCGGTAAGGTGAGCTGCTTGACCTTGGTAAATCGGGGAGCCAGAAAAGCAACCATAAACCAATAGGCTAATGGTATCGACAGGACTACCCATCCAAAGGACCATCCTACTGTATAGATTACACCGATAGTTCCGATAAAGGTTCCTGCACTGGTATGAGTAGCCGCCATAGTAGACCCACCGACTAACCAGCCCAATTTTCCACCGGCAATCCAGTAGTCCGATTCATCTTTGGTTCTCCTAAGGCTGTACCATCCGATAGCAAAGATCACCAAGAAATAAAGAACGAATATGACCAGTTGCATCAGTCCTTGTCCTCCTTTCTTTCTTTAAATTTCATCCAGATGACATAGCCAACCACGATAACGCCAAAAACCAGAAACAAACCCCAAAATGAAAAACCGACATTCATATTTGTCTGATTTTTTTCCAACCTGCCACCATCAATCCGATCAAAAGCAGGATTACAAAACCATCAACTAATCTCATCACACTGAAGAATGGCTTATCTCCCTCTCCAAGTTGCAATGTGATTATTGAAGGAATAGCCTGAAGAAGCAAATCATGATCTGCAAATACACTTTCCGGTTTCACCTGCCAACCTGCTGTTGGAAAAGCCTCGAAAACTTCAAGAGGTCGATAAATTCTTAACCAACCGTGAAAGAGCTCTTGTTCCGGATCAACCGTGGGCAACTCCGGATAGATTAAGGGCAAAACAAGCTTTGTATCCAAGGAAACCAGGGGCAATTGATATATAAACTGAAGGACTTGATCTTCTCCCTCTTCGAGTTTCAATCTACCTGAAAATATTTTCTTCGTTTTTTGAAATTCAATGGCTATTTCAATCTCATTCAAGAAGCATTTCAGATTGCTTATTGAGGAATTTTCGAAGCTTAAAGCTTTTAGGTCTACAATGGTATCTTGATTGGCCGAAATGAGAAACTGAAGATCTACCTCAATGGCATCATCTTTTTTAATATCCGCCCTCAGAGAGGACCTGATTATATTCGTAGACTCTTGACTTGCCAGTGAAAAAGCAACAAACAGCGATATGACTGTCAAATAGAATCGCACTACTTCCAGACTTCTCTAAATAATCGCATTGCATTGCCACCGATTACCTTAATGATGTCTTCATCACTGTAATTGTGTTTCACAAGCCATCGGATAATATTGTAAGATCCCTCGGAAGGGTTTTCCAGTCCTTTTACATATTCCACTTCATCATATTCCATGCCTGCTTGTTGGGTTTTGGAGGCTTTTAATGAAAGAGCCTGAGTATAATAATGATGTAGCCCGACATGATCTCCGTAAATGGTATCCGGACCAAAACCCACATGATCGATACCCACCAGGTCTTTGATGTACTCAAAATGTTCCATATAAGCGTCAAGATTGTGCTCTCTTTTAGTCGGAGTCAAGGTGGTATGTGGTGCCGCTTCCACGCCAATCAAGCCTCCTTTATCAGCACAAGCCTTTAGTACCTCATCCGGAGCCAAACGCTTGGTGTTCCACAATGCCTGAGCACCAATATGACTGAGAATGATGGGTTTGGAACTTACTTCTATGGTATCCAGAGCCGTTTGATCTCCGGTATGCGAACAGTCAATGAGCATACCCACTTTATTCATGCGTTCTACTGCCTGACGTCCAAAAGCTGTCAAGCCTCCATCACGGATTTCCTTCAATCCATTACCCAATGCATTTGATTCTGAATAGGTAATTCCTAATGCTCTAACCCCAAAACCATACAAAAGATCGATGCGATCCAACTCGTTTTCAATCATAGCCGCACCTTCCATGGAGGCTACCCAGGCCATTTTTCCTTCACGATGTGCGCGCTCAATATCCTCTACTCCTTTGCAGTGAATAAGGAAATCCTGATGTGCAATATCACAAAGCCGCATGCCAAGGTCATGAATCACCTCTGACCATTTCCACCCGCTTTTGGAATGAATTCGGCATAAGCCATTCATAAGGTTGTCAAATACACAATCCCAATGCGAATTGGCCAGCCCTTCAAATGCCGTGGCCATTCTGCCTTCACGCATGTACTCTGGAGTGTCCGCGACATCTTCCGGGAATACACCTAAATGTTCATGTAAGGAGATGTTGATGTTGTTGACGATAATATCTTGAACTCGTTGTTCCTGTTCTTCCGTTAAAGGCACTTTATCAGCAGGTACACGATCATGTTGTTTGGAAAGCTTGAAGGATTTATAGTCTTTCCCGGCCTCAAGGTATTCAAAGGATTTGTAGCCATTGTAGTTTTTTATCAGGCTCATGGTATGGGTTGATTACTGACGTAAAATATCAATTTGCGACAGTTCGTCAAACCCATTTGGGCAGAGTGGAGGCTGATTTCAAATTTATGCTGTCAAAGTGTCACCAAATGACATTAAATGCCCTTTGGCACAACCATTGATAACTAGGGTCTGTATTTGAACGAATTTTAGACAGGAATTTTAAAATAGATCATGGGAAAGATTATTGGAATTGACTTAGGTACAACCAACTCCTGCGTAGCAGTGATGGAAGGTAATGAGCCTGTGGTAATCCCAAATAGCGAAGGAAGGAGAACTACTCCATCCATTGTAGCATTTTTGGATGGTGGCAATGGTGAGCGTAAAGTAGGTGACCCTGCCAAGCGTCAGGCGATTACCAATCCTGAAAACACGATCAGCTCTGTGAAGCGATTCATGGGGAAGAAGTTTGGTAATGTATCTGAAGAACTAAGAGGTATCTCTTACAAAGTAGAAAAAGGAAATAATGACACAGTCCGTGTCAAGATAGGTGACAGAAATTACACTCCTCAGGAGCTTTCTGCCATGATCCTTCAGAAGATGAAATCTACTGCTGAGGATTATTTGGGGACAAGCGTTACTGAAGCGGTGGTAACTGTACCAGCCTATTTCAACGATGCAGAACGTCAGGCTACAAAAGAGGCGGGACAAATTGCTGGTTTGGAAGTAAAAAGAATTATCAACGAGCCTACTGCTGCGGCATTGGCTTATGGATTAGATAAAAAAGATACCGATCAAAAGATCGCGGTTTACGATTTAGGTGGAGGTACATTCGATATCTCTATCCTTGAACTTGGAGACGGTGTATTTGAAGTGAAGTCTACTAATGGTGATGTTCATCTTGGTGGTGATGACTTCGATCAAGTGATCATCGATTGGTTGGCTGAGGAGTTCTTGAAGGACGAGAATATCGATTTGAGAAAAGATCCTATGGCACTTCAACGATTGAAAGAGGCTGCTGAAAAGGCAAAAATTGAATTGTCTTCTTCAGCATCAACTGAGATCAACTTGCCATACATCATGCCTGTTGATGGGATTCCAAAGCACTTAGTAAGAACGCTGTCAAGAGCAAACTTCGAATCACTTGCTGATGATTTGGTAAAGAGATCAATGGAGCCTGTAAAGAAAGCATTGGATGATGCCGGATACAGCACTTCAGAAATTGACGAAGTAATCCTGGTAGGTGGTTCTACAAGAATCCCTAAAATTCAGGAAGAAGTAGAGAAGTTCTTCGGAAAGAAACCTTCAAAAGGAGTGAATCCTGATGAGGTTGTGGCAATTGGAGCTGCAATCCAGGGAGGTGTACTTACTGGTGAAGTAAAAGACGTATTGCTTCTTGATGTTACTCCGCTCTCATTGGGTATTGAAACCATGGGTGGTGTATTCACCAAGTTGATCGAGTCGAATACCACCATTCCGGCTAAGAAATCGGAGGTATTCTCTACAGCCGCTGACAATCAGCCTTCAGTTGAGATCCACGTATTGCAGGGAGAGCGTCCAATGGCGAAAGACAATAGAACCATTGGTAGATTCCATCTGAGTGATATACCACCGGCACCAAGAGGAGTTCCTCAAATTGAAGTGACCTTCGATATTGATGCAAATGGTATTATGAACGTGTCTGCGAAGGACAAAGGAACCGGTAAAGAGCAAAACATACGAATCGAGGCATCTTCAGGATTAACTGATGAGGAAATTGAAAAGATGAAGCAGGAAGCCGAAGCGAATGCTGAAGCAGATAAGAAGGAGAAGGAGAAAATTGAGAAGTTAAATACTGCGGATTCATTGATCTTCCAAACGGAGAAGCAATTGAAGGATTATGGTGACAAGCTTTCTGATGGCAACAAACAGCCTATTGAAGAAGCATTGGCCAATCTTAAAACTGCACACCAAAATCAGGATATGGACGGACTTGATCCGGCTATGGAGGCACTAAATAAAGCATGGGAAGGAGCTGCTCAGGAAATGTACCAGGCTACTCAAGGTGATGCCGCAGGTGCACAGCCAGGCGCGGATGCCGGAGCTGATACTGGTGCATCTGAAGGTGGAGCTGATGATGTTTCAGATGTAGAGTACGAAGAAGTCAAAGAAGATTAGGTACTCGATTTAATATAGATTACAAAGGTCGTCTCGTAGGGGCGGCCTTTTTTCATAGAGGTCACCCTGAACTTGTTTCAGGGTCTTCTCGGTCGTGCTGGATGTTTTGTTTGGTATCTCACAATGTCATTTCGTAGTTCTTCAGTGAATAACGGAGAAATCTTGACCACGGTCACAAGAAAAAGCCACTAAGCTGGCTTCCTTCATCCGATGTTATTCCCGTGTAGACGGGAATCTCTCTAAACATGTCAAACCACTGAGATCCCCGACTACGGTCTGGGATGACATGCTAATTAAATATTTGAAAATTCACTTGACCGATCGGTCTAATTTTATTTACTTTGATATATGATCTCTACAAAAGAGAAGTTGGTAAGTACTGCCTCGAAGTTGATTCGTAGGAAAGGTTACTTTGGAACGGGTATTAATGAGGTGCTCAATGAAGTGGGCGTACCCAAGGGGTCACTGTATCACCATTTTCCAGATGGAAAAAATGGATTGATTCGGGAAGCCATCCTTCATGGAGGGGAAGCTCAAATGCTCAAATATGGTGAAGCATTAAGAGGGAAACCCGCAGATGAAGGACTCTGCGGCATGGTGGATGTGATGATAAAAGAGTTGAGAGAGTCTGATTTTAGGGATGCATGCCCTATTACGGCAGTCGCAGTAGCGGCCAATACAATGACAAAAGAAATCCAGAATGCGTGTCATGAAATATTCAAAGGTTGGCAGGAGAATCTTGCTGGATACTTGAACCGCAGGGGGATTTCAGACGCAGATGAAAAGGCCAAACAACTCTATACGATGTTCGAAGGAGCTTATGTACTAAGTCAGGCGCATCGTGATACCATGTATCTGGAAAATCAGAAGAAGTTTATTCCAATCATATTGAACAGTTAAAATTTTTTGATCTATAATTAGACAGAACGGTCTGTTTAAACTCAACAACAATGAACAAAATACCATCTAGCACAGCGACTATACGATTTCAGGATTGTGATCCATTTGGTCACCTTAATAACTCAAGCTATATCGATTACCTTTTCAATGCCCGTGAAGATCAGCTGATAAATGAGTATGACCTGGATATATTCGGCATGGCCAAGACCATGGGGCGATCCTGGATGTCTGCACAGTCAGAGATCATTTATTTGAAGCCGGCTTTTGTGATGGAGAAGGTGCATATGGAAACCATGCTTATCAATTACTCAAAAGATTGGGTTCAGGCGGAAATGGTGATGTATGACCTACATAAAACACATGTGAAAGCAGTGCTATGGGGAAAGTTTCTTCATGTGGATATGAAGCAGAATAAAAAGACGGATCATCTGCCTGAACACATGGTGTTATTTGAGCGACTGCATATTCCAATAACCGAAGAAAAAATTGACCAACGAGGGTTTGCCCTGGCCAGGGCATTAAAGGAGTCTCAAATGGGTCAGAAGGTTACTTAACTCTTGTTATTGAGTTAAAGTTTGGCTAATAAAAAGGGAAGCAGATGGCCTCCCTTTTTTCTATCCTGGGCCTTTGTCCTTGGCTTTACCCGGCTTTACTTTAGTTCCAATTTGCAGGTTTTGAGTAGCAATCCAGAAGCCGTCTCCCTGTTTTTTGATCTCCTTATTCTTTTGCCATGTCCCTGCGAAATAGTAGACTCCACAACCTAATTGTATGGCACCCGGGCTGTATAGAGTCATTCTGTGGGAGGGGGAGTCGATCCATCCGTCCACTATATTATCAGCGAGTTCCAGGTAAGAAGCATAGCGATAGCCACCTTGCGAAGAAATGTTCTCGCCAACATTGGGGTTAGTAATTCCCGCCAATCGCGCTCTTTGTTCTGGTTTTTTGCGCTTTTTATCTTTTGAGTTGATATGATCGAAAAAGTTTTTCTCACCCATGGATCGAGAATGATTCCATGCCATTATTTCAAGGTTTTCCTGGTATTCAAGCATAGGTAAGCCAGCTTCATCTCGCGCTTCATTACTTACGTAGAATACTGCCGCGTTCAGCCTGGCATAATCAATCTTTTTAAGGTTGATCGGGGCTTTGAAAAGCTCCGACTCCCTGAAATTCTGATTATTAAGTCGTTGATAATACTTGTTATCCCATTTACGCTGAGCATAAGTATGAAAGCTAAGAGCACAAAAGAACAGAACCAGAAAGGGGCTAATTTGACTTCTCAAGACTCTAGGATTACAACTAATTAAGTGAATACCCTCCTTATAATCATCGGATTAAGGCGAATTATTTTATTTTTGTTAAGCCTAACTACTCAAATCATGAAACTTCAGTTTTCGCCAAAACTGTCTCTCCTTTTATTGCTTTTAGTCCTAATCAATACCGGTTGCGTTGTTGGTAATAGGGCCAGGATCAAGAAGTCCGAAATTGTGATACAGACGGCCAGATCCTATACGGGTACTCCTTATAAATACGGTGGCACCACCAGGGTTGGGATCGATTGTTCAGCATTGCTCTATCATGCTTTTAAAAGTGTCAAGGTCACCTTGCCTAGAGTTTCAGCCGATCAGTCAAAGAAGGGAGAGAAAGTGAGACTTAAAGATTTAAGGCCCGGTGATATGTTATTTTTTGCAACTGGGAAAAAGAAAAACAAGATCACTCATGCTGGCATTGTTACCTCAGTTAAAGGTGGTAAGGAGGTAAGGTTTATCCATGCATCTACTTCGCTGGGTGTCACCGAGAGTAATTTGTATTCTGACTACTACATGAAAAGGTTTAGAAGGGCACGAAGAGTGCTTTGATTTAAATCTTCCCTCTCCTATATTTAGCCTCTGTTTGGGGAATTAGCCTGCCTGTCGGCAGACAGGCTCAGCTCGCTGAGCATTCGTTGAGTTGTAAAGGCAGATTTTTCGGATGACCTTGTAGAGTCAAGGGAATGTATAGACAATGGGGAATTAGCTCAGCTGGCTAGAGCGCTACACTGGCAGTGTAGAGGTCACCGGTTCGACTCCGGTATTCTCCACAAAGAGCTCGTAACTATCTGTAAATCAGATTATTACGAGCTTATTTTTTTTATACAAAAAGTCCATCATCCTAGAATGCGTCTATGATTATGGACTTATGGACCGTGAAAGTCCAAATTCCGCAGCAACTCGCCTGACCATTTCTTCCTCATCCATTTGATCAAGGCACAAGACATCGATCTTGTAATTTAGGATATCTTCCATTTTGACTCCATATGCTTTTGCATATCTATAGAGTCGAGATTCGGGCATTGAAAACCTGTCTGTTTTAAGGGTGCTCTTGTCTTTTTGATAAGTAGACCACGGAATTCCGAGTTTTTCACAAAATTCTTTTTCAGTCATCTTAAATGGCAAAATCACAGCCATTTGGGCCAAGCGATATTTTAGTTTTTGGTGGTTGCGCTTCATTTTCTCGCAAGTATTTCTTGTTGAGATATTTGTGACTCAGTTAGTGAGAGAAACTATTCTTACCATAAAAGTTACTAGTTCAGATTTGTTGGGCGGTTTTAACCATCATAAACTAGATGCATTTCATATAACTATTATAAGTTTATTTTGTATGTTTTTATATCTTGTTATCTGAAAGACTAAGATGAACAGTCATTTTTGCCACACAGCATGCATGAGAATATTGTTTTTTTAGGGGGTATTCATGGATCAGGTAAAGGCATAATTGCGTCAAAAATAAGTGATAAGCTCGGTTTAATTCATTTGAGTGCAAGCGATGTGTTGAAGTGGTCAGAGTTGAACACCGACCAAACCAATAAATTGGTAAGTGACATTTCCGATACCCAAAACAGATTGATCTCGGGACTAAGGGGTAAAGTAGATATGAATTCCAGTTACATTTTAGATGGACATTTTTGCCTGTTCGACTCTCAAGGAAAGATTAACAAAGTTGATGTCAAGACATTTGAATTGATATCTCCAAGACTCATTGCAATCAAGACTTGTAATGTGGAAGAGGTTTCGGATCGATTGTCAAATAGAGATCACCGAAAGTATGAAGAAGCCGTCCTAAAAGAAATGCAAGACAAGGAAGTGGAGCATGGATTAGAAGTGGCCAAATTAATTGGAGTGAAGGCAGTCATCGTTCAGGATGATATTGAAGAATTGATTGAAGAGATAGAAAAGCTAAACCTATGAGAATACTGTTAGATACGAATATCATTATTCATCGAGAAGCAAGGACAGTAGTCAACGAAGACATTGGAATACTCTTCAACTGGTTGGACACTTTGGGATATGAGAAATGCATTCACCCCTCAACCATTGATGAATTTGCCAGACATGACGATCCAGAGGTTGTGAGAACGATGACTATAAAGGCTCAAAACTATCAAGCACTGAGAACAATCTCAGAAGAAGTCGAACAAATAATTGCACTCCGTGCGAACGACAGAACTGTAAACGATTCGGTCGATACAGATTTGATAAAAGAGGTATACAATAGACGAGTGGATCTTCTTATTTCAGAGGACAGAGGTGTTCATGCCAAAGCCAGAACTCTTGGTATTGGAGAAAAGGTCTTTACTATCGATTCTTTTTTACAAAAGGTCATTGTAGAAAACCCTGGTTTAAGAGATTATGAAGTTCTAGCGGCCAAGAAGCAGTATTTCGGCAACGTGAATCTGGGGGATGACTTTTTTAATAGCTTCAAGGAAGATTATAATGGCTTTGAGGAATGGTTTCAACGAAAGGCAGATGACGAATGTTATGTATGTGTTTCAGATGACAGAGTACGTGCATTTTTGTATGTCAAAATTGAAAATCAAGAAGAAAATTATGGTGACATAAACCCCAATTTTGCCCCTAAGAAACGGTTAAAAATTGGCACTTTTAAAGTAGAATCTACTGGGTACAAATTGGGGGAGAGGTTTTTGAAAATTGTTTTCGACAATGCTTTACTCAACAGAGTGGATGAAATATATGTCACAATTTTCAATCGGAGATCCGAACAGGAAAGATTGATATTGCTGTTGGAAGACTGGGGTTTTGTTTACTGGGGTGAGAAAATCACAGAAAATGGAAATGAATTAGTTTATGTCAGAGACTTTAGGCCATTTGTCAATATTGAAAACCCTAGACTTACCTATCCATTTGTGTCAAAATCTAGGCCTAGATTTATAGTTCCCATTTACCCCGAATACCATACGGAACTTTTCCCAGATTCCATTTTGAATAATGAGTCACCTCATGATTTCATGGAAAATGAACCTTACCGTAATGCAATTAGAAAAGTCTATATATCTAGATCTGTAAACAGGAATTTGAACCCTGGAGATATTATACTCTTCTATAGAACCGGAGGTATTCATCGAAGTGTGATTTCGACAATTGGGGTGGTGGAGAAAGCTGTTCATGACATCAGAGACGAATCTCATTTCATTGAACTGTGCAGAAAGAGAAGTGTTTTCAATGATGACGAATTAAGAGCATATTGGAATTATAATCCGAGATCGAGACCTTTTATTGTTTACTTTCTTTATATAGATTCGCTGCCGACACCAAAAGTGAATTATCGAAGACTAAATGAACTTGGTCTCCTCAATGAATGGCCTAGAGGATTTGAACCCTTAGAACAAGGGACATTTGAAAGAATGTTGACCGAAGCAAGAGCAAATGAAAGTTATATTATCGATTAAACCTGAATTCGCTGAGAAGATTTTTGATGGTTCAAAACGCTTTGAGTTCAGGAGAAGAATTTATAAGAATACAGAAGTAAAGGTGGTGGTCGTCTATGCGTCAGCTCCAATTAGTAAGGTCATTGGCGAATTTGAAATTGGATCAGTACTTCATGATGAGATAAAACCTTTATGGGAATACACCAATGAGTATTCCGGAATATCAGAGGATTATTATTTACAGTATTTTGAAGGAATCGAAAGTGGGTTTGCCATCGAAGTGAAAAAAGCTGAAAAATATGACAGCCCAATGTGTATCAAAGAAACATTCGGAATTACACCTCCTCAGTCATTCGCATATATACGATAATCACAAATTAAGGTAAAGCACGTTTCAAGTTATTCCGGAGAACCGGACAATAGGTACGTAATTATGTGTTTGTTGACCGAATTTTCGGACATTGGATATGTAGTGAGGTTTTACATTAGTCCTTGATGGTCAGAAGTTTCGAAAATTCTGACCAAAAACGGGCACGATTTTGGGGTGGATTTGTCACAAAGGTTGTCACAATTTCGGAGTAAAAGTGCGGTGAATCGTACTTGTCACACGCTGTCACATTATCAATAATGGCCTATAGTGCTGATTATGAGCAATAACAAGAGTAAGAAAGCTACGAACAAGGGAGTCCGGTATTCTCCACCATCAAATGAGGCTGACCCACGTCAGCCTTTTCTTTTTCCGGTCGTATAAAATCCCGGATACGCGCTGGAACGGAAAAGTACAAGTGATCACATTCTTTATTTTATGGTAGCCGGCTTGGTTTTTTGCCTATACATGAACCAGAACAGGACTTCCAGACAGCCGGGCAGAATCTGGCTTCGTTGACATATTCAAAAAATAATAATATTCAAGAAATTATATTATCTATTGATATCATTAAATTTATTATTATTTGTTTGAGTAATTAATTGAAAATAATATATTTAGTTCAATTATGATTAATGAAGCATTGAAATTCATTACTGAAAAACTTAATAATTATCTTAAGTCGTCTTTCGATTTGGTTTCAGATGGAGCGGTGCTTTCCAATATCGTAAATTCAGATGGCTCGGTTCCGGTAGGCGCTCACAATAAAGTGGTTGTCACACTAATCAACGTTGAAAAAGAGACTTCCACAAAGTACAACGGGAGTTTTCATTCGCAACAGGCCAATGGAACAACATCAACGATTAGTTATCCACCCCTTTTCTTAAATCTGGACGTGTTGTTTTCAGCGAATTTTGACCTCTATGAAGAGTCGCTGAAATTTCTTTCAAAGACGATCCTCTATTTTCAATCTTCACCAGTTTTCACAGGGCAGCAATATCCTGACTTCCCCAGTGACATAAACAAATTGATCTTCGATATGGAAAAGTTGTCTTACAGAGAGGCAGCTCACCTGTATGAATCATTAGGGGCTAAATATTTGCCTTCGGCCATATATAAAATGAAGATGTTGTGCGTTGATGGTGATCAGATCACCAATGAGGTCGCCAATATCTCTGGAACATCTCCACAAGTGACCCCCAACAACCTAAACTAATGAGTACTTACGCCACTTTCTTTGAGATCAACTTCTCTCATTCCTACTACACCGATGGGAAGTTCCATGAGTTGGTGGTATCTCCTACCAGTGCTTGCACCAGCCTTATGAAAAGGTTTGGGCTTCTTTTCAGGAGAACTGATTCAGGCTTGGTTGTGCTATATAATGTCGATTTTTGGGAACGAGCTAATTTGATTGAGAATCAACTCAAAGAAATAGAAGGCTTAGTTTGTGAATTTGGTTTCCATTCTCAAAATGTAAGTTTCAGCAATTTCACTGACCTTCCTGAAAACAATCTCAATACTCTGATTTTCTCGAATAAGGGTGTGTCTGGTAATGGCAAATTGAGCTATACCATCGGTTCGGAGCGTCAGGGTTTCGCAATTGCCTCAATATCATGGAGTGAGTTGATAGAAGAAAAGACAAGTTCTATCAAGTCGGCAGCTTACAACATTTCATTTGATTCAAGAAAGACAATTTGGGAATACTACGTCCTAAATTATTCCAATACAGAATTAAGAATGGAAGGGGATATCAAATTTGGTGTGCCCAAGCCAACAACCTTGGAAAATGGACAGGCTGCCTTGCTGTTCGCATCAAGAGGGCAGGTCCCGGTATATCAGACTCAGAAAAACAAAATTTATTTAAATATCAACCCGGAGAGATTTCTTCCAGCTCCAAGTGTGGCCAATATTGCTCCACTGACTAGTTCAAAGAGCGCCAAGTTCTCCTCCAAAACATATGTCTATTTGTAACAAATAAAAAAAATTAACTATGGCTTTAGCAGTGACACCAACCACCCCTGGAGTTTATATCGATGAGGAAAATGCGTTTCCGAATTCGGTGGTGGCCGTTCAAACGGCAATACCGGCTTTTGTGGGATATACGGCACGAGCGGATTATGAAGGCAAGTCTTATTTGAACAAGCCTGTATTGATCAGTTCTCTTCAGGACTTTATGACCTATTTCGGAGTTATAGAACCGGTAGCTCCAGCGGCTCCTCTACAACAGTATTCTCCGATCTACTACTTCAATGCACAGACTAAAAAACCGACCGTTGGAGATTATTTCACGGTCAATGGGAACATCTATACGGTTAACCCTGATATGTCTACGATTTACTATTTGTACAATAGTATTCGTTTCTTCTTTGCGAATGGTGGAGGGCAGGCGTATGTCGTATCCGTTGGATCATATGCTTCCCCATCGGGAAAATCGAGTGCCAACGGTGATCCATTGATTAATCCCAATATTCAGTTCACCGAACTGTCGAATGGAATTGACCAACTGGCCAGTTTGCAAGACCCAATGCCAACCATGTTGGTAGTTCCGGACGGAACGTTGCTGGGAGCAGATGGGTACTCTGAGCTTACTCAAAAAATGTTGGACTTCTGTGGTGAACAGGAGAGTCTTGTTTCCATTTTTGATGTGGTTGGAGGTAATGAACCTGACCCCCTACAATTCATGAATGACATCACCGCTTTTAGAACGGGCACAGGAATGAACGATCTCAAATACGGGAATGCCTATTATCCTTTTCTGAATACGCTGATCACTCAACCTACTGAGATTGATTACACAAATATCGGTGGCGGAATTACAGCCGTTAATACTGTACTGCAGCCCGCAGCTGGCTCATCTGTTGCGAATATCATTGGCCAAATTGAAAAGCCACCTGCAACCAATGCTCCCACTAGTGCTCAAAGTAACCAAGCTTTGATGGTGGCGAGTAAAGACTATACTAATATGATGAAGCATCTCATGCTCCAGGTAAATAATCTCCCACCTTCCGGAGCAATGGCAGGCGTTTATACTATGGTTGATAATACCAAAGGCGTTTGGAATGCTCCCGCCAATGTGAGTATCAATTCCGTTACCGGCCCGACCATCAATCTCACTGATGCTCAGCAAGGACCATTGAATGTGGATGCACTTACTGGCAAGTCGATTAATGCGATCCGTTTATTTACGGGCCTTGGTACTTTGGTATGGGGAGCGAGAACCTTAGATGGCAATAGTGATGACTGGCGATATACCAATGTCAAGCGAACCATGATCATGCTCGAACAATCCATCAAATTGGCAGCCAGGGCGTATGTGTTTGAGCCGAATACAGCGAATACATGGGCATTGGTCAAAACGATGATTGAAAACTTCTTGACCGATCAATGGAGTAAGGGTGCAGTGGTGGGAGCCAAAGGTAGTGCGTTCAAGGTAGCCGTTGGGTTGAACCAGACGATGACTGCGGAAGACGTAGCCCAGGGATTCATGAACATCACCGTAATGGTAGCTGTTTCTCACCCTGCAGAATTCATTGTAATCACATTTATCCAGCAGCAACAAACTGCTTAATCCACAATTTAAACTAGAAAATTATGTCTGATACTACAGGAAAAGTCGAAGATGCCATTTGGCCCTTACCGAAATTTTATTTCCAGGTTTCGTGGGGATCAACCACCAACCTGTCCTTTCAGGAAGTGACCGGATTGGAAGCAGAGACACAGATTATTGAATATAGACACAGCAATAGCAAACAATTCTCCACGATCAAGATGCCCGGCATTGCAAAGTATGGCAATGTGACCATGAAGAAAGGCATTTTTGTCAATGATAACAGTTTCTGGAAATGGTATAGTCAGATACAAATGAACACTATTGCCAGAATTGATGTAGTCATTCAGTTGTTGGACGAAAACGGTAAAGCTACTATGCAGTGGACACTGAAGAACGCTTGGCCTACTAAGATTCAAGGAACTGATTTGAAGTCTGATGGTAACGAAGTGGCTGTTGAGACAATCGAAATTGCACATGAAGGTCTGACTGTTGCTAATCCTGCTTCTGGTAGTTAGTAGTCGCTATGTCGGATAGTCCAATTTATAGACCTCCGGTTGC
Source organism: Cyclobacteriaceae bacterium (assembly GCA_028281285.1). Lineage (GTDB taxonomy): Bacteria > Bacteroidota > Bacteroidia > Cytophagales > Cyclobacteriaceae > Roseivirga. The sequence continues at coordinate 194,466 of JANQKF010000015.1, read as the reverse complement.
CTATTATTTTAAATTGGGTTTTACCGGAATTTCTTCTGATACAGATGCGGCCTTTCAAGAGGCCGCAGGTATTTCTATGGAGCTTGAGGTCCAGGAGCAAGAAGAAGGGGGTGAGAATAGATATAGGCATAAACTGCCTAAACCAGCCAAGTATTCAAATCTAACACTCAAGCGAGGAGAAGTCCTAAGCGGATCTCAACTTGCAAAATGGTGCCAGGAAACAATCGGGGGCAATTTCGAGAATCCTATTAAGCCTAAAGCCATTACTGTTTCACTTCTTGATGTAAACTCCAAGAATGGAGATACGCTGATGAGCTGGAATTTTGTGAATGCCTATCCAATTAAGTGGTCAATTTCTGACTTGAAATCCAATGACAATGCCCTGGTAATTGAATCAATGGAGTTTGCTTATGACTATTTCACTCAAAGTTCCTGATTATGCCAATACATGTGCGTGAATTGATCATCCGAACGAGTATTGCTGATAGTCAATCCAAAAAAAGGGTCGCTTTAGATCAGGAGAGTCTTGAGGTAATCAAGAAAGAGATTATTGCGGAATGTCTCGACAAAGTCAGAGACATACAACTCAAGAAAATGACAAGATAAAGTGCTCAAAAAACTTACCATAACGGCATACAAGGATGCGGGATTTTCTGAGCAGGCTGGTACGTATGAAGTCATGATCAATCCGGCCAAATATGAGCAGGGTTATAGCATAGAATACAATAAGCGAAATCCTGTTGGAGCGGCCGGATCGAGTCCGAAGTTTAGCAAGGTCCCAGCAGAGACAGTGAAGTTTCAGCTCATTTTTGATTCTACAGGAGTGGTGGAAGGAGCGAGCACTGATCTGCCCAGCGAGATCAAAAAATTTCAAGGATTGGTCTATGACTATGATGGAGATATTCATAGTCCGTATTTCGTGGAACTGACTTGGGGTACGACCCTTTTTAAAGGTCGTTTGACCTCAATGCAGATCTCATACACACTTTTCAAGCCGGATGGAACCCCACTGAGGGCCGAGGTAAATGTTGAATTTATTGAGTTTCTGGATGCTCGAACAATCGCCAGGATAGCAAACAAAAAATCACCTGATTTATCTCATGTGAGGATAATGAGGGGTGGGGAAACGCTGCCGTTACTTTGCCACCAAATTTATAATGATAGTAGTCGCTATATTGAAATTGCCAAGGTAAATAAGCTGAAACACTTCAGAAATATTCCTCCTGGCACTCAACTTTACTTTCCACCACTCAAAAAATAAATTATGGCTGCTCCTTCTCCCGTAACTGAGAAAACTGACTTAGTATCCTTTGATATTTTATCGAATGGATCACCTATTGATGATACCTATGAAGTAAAATCAATTTTGGTGAGATATGATGTTAACAGAATTCCAACAGCAAAATTGACATTATACGATGGTGTTCCAGCCCTGGAAGACTTTAAGATTAGTGATTCTTCAACCTTCGTCCCAGGAACTGAAATTGAAGTAAAGGCAGGATACAACTCGGACAATAGCACAATTTTTAAGGGAATTGTGGTTCAGCAAGGGCTAAAGGTAAGAGGAGGAACTCCGTCTGTTATCGAAGTAGAATGTCAGGATAAGGCGGTAAAGATGACGGTGGGTAGGAAAAATGCTTATTACACCAACTCAAAGGACAGTGATGTGATAAGCAAAGCAATCAGTGATGCTGGACTTACACCTGATGTGGAGAGTACCTCTGTTGAACTCAAGGAAGTTGTTCAGTATTATGCAACAGACTGGGATTTTGCACTTTCTAGGGCCGAAATCAACGGGTTAATCGTTGCTGTCAATGATGGTACGGTCAGTGTCAAAAAACCTGATACAAGTAGTTCTCCTGTTCTTACGGTGACCTATGGGGACGATATTCTCGAGTTTGATGCTGAAATGGATGCTCGCACTCAACTTTCATCTGTTAAATCAAATGCCTGGGATTTTTCTTCGCAGGAATTGGTAAATGCGGAAGGAAGTGATCAGTCGCTAACACTCCCCGGTAATATTTCCAATTCTACTTTAGCAGGGGTGTTAGACGTTTCCGATTTTGATCTACAGTCAACTGCACCCATAGAACAAAGCCAACTGGAAGTATGGGCCAAAGCAAAAATGCTTAAATCACAGCTATCCAAAATACGAGGAAAGGTCAGCTTTCAAGGAAGCTCATTAGTGGGGCTGGGTAAGACAATCACTCTGGCAGGGTTAGGAGAACGCTTCAATGGTACAGGCTTTATTTCTGGCTTTGAGCATGATATATCCAATGGTAATTGGGTAACGCAGGTTACGTTGGGTCTGAACTATGAATGGTTTCAGCAGGAGTTTGATATCAATTCCCCTCCTGCATCCGGACTTTTACCAGCAATTACGGGATTACAAAATGGTACGGTAAAACAAATCAATGAAGACCCCGATGGTCAGCTTAGGGTTTTGGTGAATGTTCCAATTATTTCGGCCGATGGAGACGGTATTTGGGCGCGCCTTTCCAACCTCTACGCCACTAATAAGGCAGGTACTTTCTTTTATCCGGAGGTAGGCGATGAGGTGGTCCTGGGCTTTCTCAACGAAGACCCACGTTACCCTGTTATTTTGGGCTCGCTATACAGTAATGACAAAAAAGCCGCTCCATATACACCAGATGAACAAAATTCCACCAAAGCCATAGTCACCAATAGTCAGCTAAAAATCACATTCGATGATGAGAAGAAAGTACTCGAACTAGAAACTCCTGGAGGAAATACGATGACTTTTAGTGATGAGGACGAAGGGATCACGATAAAAGACCAGAATGGAAATTCAATCAAGATGTCATCATCGGGTATTGAAATAGAAAGTATGGCAGCGATGACCCTAAAGGCCACGAGCTCTATGACTTTAACTGGTCCGGAGGGGATAACAGGATCTTCGGATGCATCGGTTTCAGTCTCTGGCTTATCGGTCTCGGTTAGTGGAGAATCTGAGCTATCACTTTCCGGTGCAAGCACTTCGATGTCAGGAGAAACTATGGTTTCGATCAGTGGAGCAATGGTGAATATTAACTAAAAATTAAAGCGATGCCACCTGCAGCAAGATTGACAGATATGCACGAGTGTCCAATGGAGGACCCAACCCCAATTCCAATTCCACATGTTGGAGGGCCAATTATAGGCCCCGGATGCCCGACAGTCATAATTGGAGGAATGCCCGCAGCACGGGTGGGCGATATGCTGATTTGTGTTGGTCCACCTGATAGTATTGCCATGGGATCAGCAACCGTAATGATAGGAGGGATGCCAGCGGCAAGAATGGGTGATGAAACTGCACACGGAGGAACAATTTTGACAGGATTTCCAACAGTAGAAATAGGAGGTTAAATGAATAGCGCGCAAGACGATATCATCGGACATGGATGGAGCTTTCCACCTACTTTTTCGAAACACAACCATAGCGTTGAGATGGTTGGAGGTCTGGATGATATTGAACAAAGTCTGGATATTTTATTCAATACAATCCCAGGTGAGAGAATTATGCTGGAAGAGTATGGTTGCGATTTAAAAGCATTTGTTTTTGCACCACTTGACACTACTACCAAGACTAAAATGAAATCTCAAATTCAAATGGCAATCCTCAACTACGAACCTCGCATTGTTTTGAATTCAATTGAGCTTGATGATTCCGGATACTTGAATGGAGTATTGCTAATCAACATCGACTTTTCGATTAGCCAGACCAATACAAGGCATAATGTAGTTTATCCATACTATTTCAGAGAGGGCACCAACATCGGCTAATTTATGAGTCAAAAAGTCAAATATGACCATTTAGGAGTAAACCGTGTGACGCGAATGTCTGCGGCTCTCAGTCCTGATGCGGTGAATTTGGACGGAAGAAACTTTAAGGACCTCGCCATGTTCGCTATGGAGTATGGCAAACTCTTAAATTACTATGACCTGGATTATAAGTGGAACGGACAATGGGATGACTTTTTCGCTTCAGATCCCACACTCTACCTATGTAAGATTTCGAGTATAGACATATCTGGCGAGAGTGATGCTTATTCCAGAATGATCAATAAACTGGAGGGTGAAACAGATGAGCGGAAACTGCTAGCCGGCTTTGAGCGCCTGAATTCCAGTATTTTCGATCAGATCAATCAAATGAATGACTGGTTGGTATTCTTCAAAGGGAACTTGATAAAGGTTGAAAACAATTTCTCTGTCGCCCTCATCAAGATGATTGAAGGCGAGTTGTCAATTATTGTTCAGCAGCTTATATCTTATCAGCGTTATGCAGTGCAATTGCATCTTTTACCAGAGGACTTTTTGTTTGCCTATTCCGCACTTGAACGAATTTGGTTTACAGCAAATAGGGTGCAAACGCCTGAGCTGTTTGACCAATCAAAGCCAGATAAGGAGATTCTAATTTCCGACAAGATTGAGGTACTTATACCCAAGTTTGCCGAGTTCCTCTGGGATTTTGCCAAAGCGCGCAAAAATCGAATAGATGCAGCTTCCACTATCTGGCCAAAAGAAGTCGAAGATCGGCATGATTTCAATCCCCAAGTGGGGCTTTATTTGACATTCATCAAGCTGATAGAACCTTTGATTGCTCGATTCAACGGGCTCACCAAGAAGCATTTGGATTTCTATTTTAAGAAGGCACTGAAGATGAGTCTTTTGGGAGCTATTCCGGATTCGGCTTATGTCTATTTTCAGATGAACAAGGATATTGAAATGTATCCGCTTCCCGGTGGCACTAAATTGTTGGCAGGGAAAGACGCTTCAGGTAACGATATTGTATTTCGGACCGATAATCAGGTGTTGTTGTCACAGGCGAAGTTGGATTATGCGAATACTCTCTTTATAGCACGGAATGAAATCATAGATGCTGACCTCGGTGCAGATTTGATAACGGGCATCTTTAGCCAGTCTACACCACCCTCAAAGAATGGAACCAATAAGGAGGATACATTTTGGCCAACATTTGGAGAAGATCAATTTGGACTAACCGCTGGTGATAGAACAATGGAAGACAGCACCCTGGGTTTCGCTATAGCCAGTCCGGTACTCTACTTGGCAGCTGGGACCAGGAACGTAAAAATCACTTTTTACCTACAGGAGAATGAGCAACTTGAGAGCCTCGGTTCAATTTTGGAAAACCTTCAGGAGCTGTATGTCAATGATGCTATTGCCATTCAAACTATTTTTTCTGAGGGCTTTAATGTTTTCCTGAGCACAGAAAAAGAATGGCTCCCAATCCCTGAAGTGACCTACACCTTGGATCCATCAAATAACACAATCGATTTTGAGTTTACACTATCCATCAACGATCCGAGCATTACTGGCTATGTTGATAAGAAACTAAAGGATGGCCTGACTACAGATCTGCCGGTTCTTAAAGTTCTAATCAACAATAAAGCACAACAATATCCTTACAGTTTGGTGGATGGGCTCGTCCTTGAAAAAGTTGATATCGAAGTAAATGTTGTGGGTCTTGATCAATTGGAACTGGTAAATGACGTGGCCAAGATTAAACCTGGAAAGCCATTCCTGCCCTTTCAACCTTCTCCGATTAATAAGGGAAGTGGACTGATGATAGGGTCTCCCGAACTTTTTGAGAAGAAATTGGAATCGTTGTCAATTGACATCGATTGGTTTAATCTTCCTGAGTGCGAAGGTGGTTTCAAAGAGTACTATCAAGCCTATGATGTTCAGGATATATTGCCAACTGTTCCGAAGGTGACTATTGATAACGATTCTTTTCAGGTGAACATCAGCGCATTAACAGGAGGGAAATGGATGCCACAAGAAGATCAGAGACAAGAGGTTGAGCTATTTTCTTCTGAAAGTAGCGATTCAAAGTTAGAGCCTGCCACAAGCATTACACTTGATCTTAATCAAGGACTTATTGAACCTGACTATACCATTTCTCAAGATCTTACTTATAGCATTAAGACAAAAAATGGCTTTTTGAGGTTAGAACTTTCTGACCCTTCGTATGCTTTTGCTCAGAATGAGTATCCCGTAATTAATGGCCAGGTTGCGCTATACAATGCTAAGGTCAAGATGTGGTCTTTCTTTCAGCATAAGCAACTGCTTGCCGTTCCCAATACTCCTTTTGTTCCACAAGTAAAGTCAGTCGCTGTCAACTATTCTGCTAAAGAAGAGATTACCAACGACAACCTTAAGGGGGTAGAAGGTCTGGCTCCAGCGGCCTTTTATCAATATGGACCTTTTACGACTTATTCGGCAAACTTCTCCACAGGACAAGTGGCTCAAGGACATTCTCCTGTCGGCTATTGGTTTCCTTATTTGGAGGAGGAGGGCCATTTGCTTCTAGGTTTTGCACAACTAGATCTTCCTCAGGAACTTACTCTGCTTTTCCAGCTTGGTGACTACAAGGAGCAGCATACTTTAATCGACCCTCCTGATATTCAGTGGACATACCTTGCCAATGACGAATGGATACAATTTGGATCAAACCTCTTGAATGACGGGACTGAAGGTTTTACTGAGCCTGGAGTGGTGAGCTTGAGTCTTTTGCCAGATATGACTGACAATAATTCAATTATGCCTCAAGGCTATTTTTGGATTAAGATTAGTGTGGCAAATGGCACATCACAATTGAGTAATACACAGGCCATAAATTTGAATGCTATCAAGGTCAGTCGAATAGTAAAATCTAATGAAACCGATTTAAGCGCCCCGCTCCCGGCAGGGTCAATTAAATCGCTGGCTGCCCCAATTCCAGCAGTTTCTAAGGTCATTCATCCACTCGCGAGTTTTGGAGGAGAAAATGCAGAGAGTCACAGTACTTTTTATCAGCGCGTAAGTGAATCGCTCAGACACAAACAACGTGCGATTTGTGCTTGGGACTATGAACGAATGGTGCTTTCAAGATTTCAATCGATTTATGCAGTGAAGTGTATAAATCACACCAATACGGAAAGTGATAATGCAAGTGGGAGCGTTCTTGTGACTGTTGTTCCAGACCCGGCCTCAATTGCCCAGAGCAATATATATGCACCAAGAGCGAATTCAACGCTTCTCAATGAGGTCAAAGAATATTTAGGAGAGTATCAGAATGCTTTCGTGGAGGTGGAAATCACTAACCCGCTCTACGAATATATTCAGGTGACCTGTTCAGTAAGGTTTATTGAAGGGGACAATAACGGATACTTCGTGAATGAGCTCAATGAAGCATTAAAAGCATTTATTTCCCCATGGATCAATGGAAATATGGAGAAGTTGGTAATAGGAGGCACGATTTCCACAATCGAAGTAAGCAATATGATTGAGAGACTTCCTTATGTTCAATTTGTCACCGGGTTAGCACTAGCTCAGATTATAGATGAAGATCAGGTGTATAGTCTGCGAGATTCGGTTGGACCCGCTGGCAATTTGAAAGGCATTAACGGAAAAGTCAAAGCAACCAAACCATGGTCTGTATTGACCTCTGTGTCGGAACATGAGATTAAAATACTGGAAGATGAGGAGGCTGTTACGCCTCAGGGAATGGGCATAGGTAATATGGAAATTGATGATGATTTCATTATCGCGTCAACACATTAGGGTATGAAGCTACTTGGTAGAAAATCATTGAAAGCGTTATTCTCCAACGGCACCAAGCCGAATGCAGAGGCTTTTAACCATTTAATAGATTCTACCATCAATGTTGTCTCTGATAAATATCCTACAAACACCGAAGATGGATTTCATGTCACTCCCAAAGAAGGGAGCAATACTTACCTGAGTTTTTATGAAGACGAGGAAAATCTGACAAACAATAAAGTCGCCTGGTCCATCGAAAACCAAAGTAAAAAGGGCACTGCGAAATCAGGGGAAAGAGGACTGGCCTTCAACAACCCTGCCATAGATTCGAGTGTTCTTTTTTTAAGTAAGGACGGCAATGTTGGAATTCATAATGATAATCCTCAATCAACCCTGGATGTAAAAGGATCTTTTGAGGTAGGTAATTCAATCATGAATTACCCGTATACCGAAATTTCAGAGAATGGGGAAAGCTCAATTTCCGTTGGTAGAAGTTGGCTCACATTAATATCCGGCCTGAACACAAATGCCATATTCCACATTTCGGCTCGAGTCGATGATGAGGACAAATACAGGTATGCTATTTTAGAAGCTAGGGCAAAAATCCTAAAGGTACACCAACCCAAATGGTGGAAGAAACTGTTATCCTTAATTTCGAAAGTACCACTGCTTGGTCATGCGATTGATTGGATACTGACCGAGTTATTTATGATTCACTTTTTGGATGCTACTGTTCATAGTCAACAAATCAGAACCAACACTTCTGGTCTTAAATTAAAGTGGTTTCCAAATGAAGACGGCACAAGAGATTTAAAAATTAAAGCCAGAGGATGGTTTTCGGCAGATCTTCCTACGGAGGTGACTATGACTCGAATCTTTAAAGATGAACAATGAGTGACTCAACCGCCATACCGAAGAAAGGATCTGCCTCGGATAGCATGGACTATCACAAGCTCCTTGAAAAGGGTCTGGAACAGGCACAACTCCTCACGCATGATAATTGGACAGACTTTAACCAACATGATCCGGGCATTACAATCCTAGAACAACTGTGTTATACACTGACAGATCTGAATTATCGAACTGGCTTCGACATTAAGGATATTCTGTCCGGAAGTTCAGACCAAGAAACGGAAGATAGGTATAAGATCAGCTTTTACCAGGCTTCTGACATACTCCTCAATAAGCCAGTGACTTTAGTTGACTTTCGCAAGCTGCTGATAAGTAGTCTCCCTGAAATAGCTAACGCATGGTTAAGTCCGGTAAAAGCTAAGAACACGAATGGAATTAAAGGGTTCTATGAAGTTAAGCTGATGCCTTATGCCAATTCGCGGATCAATCTGGATTTGATCGACAAAGCCTCCCAGGTGCTTAATAGCAACCGTAGCATGTGTGAGTGTTTTGCTGACGTTGAAGTTTTGGAGCCTGTGACTATTATTCCGGCTGCAAAAATTCACCTCACCGACCATGCGGATCCGGTTCAGGTTATGGCTCAGATTTACTATTCAATTGAGACCTATTTTTCACCCCCAATTGGATTCTATTCCTATCAGGGTTTAATCGATGAAGGCTATACAACAGAAGAGATTATGGTTGGGCCATTGCTTCTGAATGGATTCATAAAAGATGAAGAGCTCTTTCCAAAACCCGAAACCATATATGCGAGTGATGCGATAAAAAAAATACTTTCTATCGAGGATGTCGCTCTTGTGGAAAACTTTTCGTTTCAAGAGGCCAAAGGGGACCCAAGTTCCATGATCAAAATCGATCCAGATTCTTTTCCTGTTCTTAATGAACAGCTTTCGCCCTCATCGGATCAGGCTGATTTCATACAATTATTCCAGAAAAACTTACCTATAGGTAAACTAGATCAACAACAGGTAGAGCATGCCATAAGTGAATTAAGAAATGCGCGCCCCAATAATTATAGGCTGAACCTTACTCAACCTGAGGTTGGACCATCCATTCCCCTAGGTGAGGATAAGAAATTATCAGAATATGACTCTATTCAAAATGGTTTCCCAAGTTACTATTTGTTGGGGGAGGGGGCGCTGAATGAGCGAATCGAAAAAAGTAGAAAAGCTCAGGTAATGCAGTTAAAGGGATACTTAATGTTCTTTGATCAACTGATGACTAATTACCTGGCTCAACTAAGTGAAGTCTGGAAATTATTGTCATTTGAAGCTAAGGATCGCTATTCTGACTTGCCAGAAGCCACCTATTATTTCTCGGAACTATATGATGTGCCCAATATTGGTCCGGTTATGGCCGGATACCAGGACTACATTTTTGAAAATTTCAATTTTGATCCAACCCTCTCCGATACCAACCAGTGGCGTGCGTTTAAGGAAAATCCCGAAAATGAATACAGACAAGGATTAATTGACATTACTTCCAAGACCCTTAATGACCTTCAAAGAAAACGGCAGTTTTTGGATCATTTGATGGCCAGAACGGGGTATGAGGGCAATATACTCGATACCCCCATGTTCGATGATTATGTCGGGCAGTCGTTCAATGCCTTATCCAACAGGGGTAGGTTTTTAAAAAGAATTCCCTCTTTAAGCATGCAAAGGGGTAGTTCCTATGACCACCAGAAATGGGCAATTGAAGACAATATCCCAATTGATAATAATGCCGGCATCTCCGACAATCTCAACTATATGCTGGATTTGGATAATTTCATTAATGATATCATCCGAATGGAGTTTGATTGTGAGGTGTTGCAATACCAGGCAGAAGGTGGGTTGTTGGATCATATTAATATCCAGTTCAAGGATGCTTCGGGTAAATCTGCTTATGCATTTTCCTTGAGTGGTATTGCCGTGGACAAAGAACGTGTTGAACCTCTTTTGGAACAATTGATAAAAGAATTACAAGAACTGGGAGAAAAAGATCAGCAGCAACTGAATGACCTGGTTTCTTTCGGTACCGTGACTCCGGACAAGAGTTCCACTCGTTTATACATCAGTTTGAACAAGGTCAACTTAATCACTGTATTTCTTGAAGAGGTGGATGTGGCGGAGAATGTTGTAAAGCTGGTAGAAGACTTTTTGAGTCAGTTGTCCTATCTGCATGTCAATGGCCAGGGGATGATCGTTCTGGAGCACATTCTTTTGGCCCCACCAAATGATGATGGAAATTTTAAGTTCTGGATTAAGACTCAGGATGGGAGAGTTGTGATGAGATCGGTTGATCAGCATGGTCTTCAGCAAATAGACCAATTGATCGACCAAATGATGTCAGGAGATGTCACCACCCAAATAGGCACCAAGACAAAATCCGAATATGTTATCGTCATGTTGTTGGAGAAGAAAGCTGTGGCACTATCTGGTGTGTACAAATCTCTGGAAGATGCCAAGGCTGTCAAAAAGGCCATAGATATTGATATGAGTGATCTTCATAGCGGAAATCTCAATCCTAAAAAAGTCTTCTTCCCTTATCGACCAACCACAGCTGGGGAGAAAACACAGAACATAGATGCTTCATTCTTTTCTATGAAGTATACTCTCATTATGCCAAACTGGACCCCGAATTATAATACCACAAATTTCAGGAACTATTTCGAATACATGGCCTGTGAAAATTCACCAGCCCATCTGACTCCACAATTCTTGTGGTTGGATAAGGAGCTATTCGATCAATTCTATCAAATCCATCAGCGCTGGATACGCTTGAGAGCCTCAAGCGGTAATTATGACATATCTGCACCTCTTGTAAACTTCCTCAATAGTTAATTCAGATGGCTGTCGATGAACATATCATATCCAGGCAGATTTTCGAGATCGACTTTCCTTCTGGAGCTGTGGATGAGGCCAATGATCTATATGAAAGAGTAAAGAGTGTATATGAACTAAGCCTCACCAAAGTGATCGAAGAGGTCTTTGATCAATGCTCTAAAAAAGACGAGGTCTTGCACATGGAACAATTAGTGCTAGACCTGCCACCAATAGATCTCGATCGTTTGGAAAGTGAATTTGTCGAGGCCGTCCGTACTGCTCTCTTGAAAATATTGGCTCCTGAAACGTTTCAAGAGGTTAATTGGATGGAAGAGAATATAGCTTTCAAGGCCAACGGAGAGAATCGTATCGAATTGATTGAGTACTTTTTGGTCCATGGTTACCTCCCATGGTGGGCGAAAGTTGACGATGATCCAATTCAATTTTTTAAAACATTGATTAACTCTTCCTCATTGGAGCTGGCCTCCATGTTGAGGAGAATTGGAAAAGTACCTTATGTGATCCAACGCATAGTCAGTGTTCTCGAAATTGAAGATTTGGAGGGATTGGTGAGAATTCTTGAGCCAGCGGAAGCCGAACTGATCATTGATTACACGCGCAGTATTAGTGCCATTCATCGCAGACGAAGACAGATCAACGTTTCTGAGAAGGAATTTGATCGAGCGACATGGGAATTTGTTCTTAGTTACATTCTGATTGAGAGAGGTTCTGTTTTCAATACCAAAGCCTTTCTGAGAAGCAATCTCAAGGGCATATCCTCTAGGTTCAATGTAGGTTATCAGGAAGTGTTAACCCACTTTCACTCGGCCACTTTGGATAAGGAAGTAATGGCAGATTATTCCGAATTGGGCCGACTTATCAATGCTATTTACTCTGAAGATGTAGATGAGATAAGGAGTTCGAGTGATTCTAGTGCCACTGATCAAATGGAAATCAAGGAAGAATGGATTTTCCTAAAGGAATTAATCAAGGGCAGAATAGTTGCTCGCGAATCCAAGCGCAGACTTGAAATGGTGCTACGGAAAATCCTCCATTCAGATCGATCAGGTCTCTCAAAATTTTTCCTTGAGCTTACTCGACAGTCCCATATCCCTGATCATTTTATTGATGCAATTCCACTCGAGAATTTGTTGGAAGTGCTAAAAGGGTTTCCGGAAAAGGTTGTAAAAAAAGTAATTGAGGCATATGATCACCGAGGAGTCAAACTAGACCTTATACCAAAATTTTTGCATTTGGCTTTTTTCGATGAGGCAGCGCTCAACTTTGACGCTGATAAGGATTGGATTTTGCAAGAACTCATGAAAAAGGACCGAAGTTGGTTGCTAGACTTTCTGAAAGCCAACCGATCCAATCAAGACTTGGTCGAACGAATAGAAAGGCAATTTACCCCTCAAATTCTGAATGAAATTGTAAAGGATATCCCAGATTGGAAGTCGATATCAAGTTCAGAGGCCAAACCAGACCAGGAAGGTCAGAACAAAAGAGAAGCTGAAGTATTGAAACTCTTCCTATACTTTTTATCTAATCATAGCATTCCCCCTGATCATTTAATTCAAGGAAAGATCAAATTCAATACAACATTGCAAAAACTCTTTGCAAGTCGACCGCTTCAGTTGAAGCAGCTGATCAGACGTTTGATAAAGAAAAATGAGGACTTAACAGTACTCTCCTTGCTGAGCCCAAAAACTCTCCAATTGTTAAGAGCAGCTCTAGATGATAATGTTAAATCCGAACTGGATAAAAGTTTGGAACGAAATTCAGGTCATGAGATTTTGACAGGGCCTAAATCCGAAAGCCTCATAGTTCTGTTAGAGTTTCTTGAAAAAGGGACCCTTACAGAATCCCGCTTCCTCAGTATGGAGGAACTCCTGGTGGCAACAATTGAAAGCAACAAAGATGAATTGATTCAAAATCTAAGGTCATCACATGTGATTAATACGGTCAGTGACCGCTTGGTTTGGTATTTTTCAGAAAACATACTGAACCGATTCTTAGAGTCATTGGCTGGATCAGAGTATTCTCGTGCAAAGGAATATATCGAGTTGGTGGTAAGCTTTCTTCATAATATCGAATTGCCAAATGAGGAAAGATGGACGCTCCGTAAAACTGCAATTCAGTGGCTTATTCAATGGTATCTTACTAAGTCTCAGGGTCAGTTTAGTCCCTCTGATTTTTTTATCTATGCAATTAGTCAGGTGCAGGTCAAATTTTCGATTAGCCAACCACGAATGGCTAAAGAGATCAAAAGGTTGAAGGATAAGAACGTATTAGCAAAAACAACTAGCAATCTTAGACTTGAATCACTGTTAAAGAGCTTGGGCCAGAAAGCTATTGAAGAAGAGTCGATAGAACCCAAAAGAATCAAAGACTTTCTTGCCTATTTGCTGAAGTATAACAAGGTGCCTTGGTGGAGTGATACCCCACAAGAAGACCGATGGTCGATAGCTGCAGAATATATGCTGACGTATCCCGGTTCATGGAGATTAGCGCTCCGAAGCTTAGACTATTCTACACTATCAAAGACTAAGCTTTTTGAAAATCTTAACGAGGAGCAACTACTCACTTTGACTGGAATTCTGGAGTCGAGATTTTTCTCAATCCCCCAGTATGTTAAACTTTTTGGCATCGTGGAAAGGAAGCTACTGTCCTTTTCGAACCCGTTTGTTACAGGTAGAAATTTTTTATGGAAAGTATTGGTTACAAATATTCTATTCGAGCAAAAAGGGAGCTTTAGTTTGGAAAGATTGCTGACCTCCACTGCTCGTCATATAGCTAGAACGTATTCGCTTAGTTTTGAAATGGTTATTCACCTACTCCTTGAGGCTCAAAATGAACTATCGGATAGTGGGCCGGTAGGTGTGGCTCTTCAAAAAATAGCTCGGAAACATAGTGCTAAACTGCCTGAAGTTCTCAGACAGGAGAACATCAAGAGTAGAAAACATACCTCTCTGCCTTTGTCAATCGAAGAGGTTAGAATATTTCTTCAAACCGATAAATTTCCTTCATGGTCTAGCCTGAACAACGACAGTTTGTTTTTTGAAAATCTAAATGAGCTGATTGAAGATTTCCCTGAAAATATGCTCTCCTTATTCAAGGAATTAGGGAAATCCAAGAAGGCCAGAAGCAAGCTTGTCGACTTTCCAAAAAATGAATTTGACAATGTGGTAATCCTGTTTTTTGGCCGTGAAGTACTCCAATTCATTTCATATGAAAGTGTAATTTGGAAATTATGGAAGAAGAAATCTCCTGGCACACTCAACCGGAAAGAATTCTCCCAATTCTGGAAAATGCAGTTTTTGATCTTTGGGATAAAAAAGAACACATATGGCAATTTCAATCCGTTGGAGTTTTTGAATTTCTTCTTATTGGAATTAGCCAGCATTTCGCGAGTTAGTTACCATGATGTTTTGGATACCTTTCGAAGCGGTTTGATCGAGATGGGTAGCGAAAGCCCTCATAGATTACAGGTTTACTTCACTGTCCTGGGTAATAGAGTCGGAGCAATACAGAAAAGCCAGATTCCTGCCAAAAACAAAAAAGAAGAGATTGAGGATAAAATGGAGAAAGACCTGGAGAAAAGAGAAGCTATCTATGTTAATAATGCCGGACTGGTTCTGGTTTGGTCGTTTCTTCCCAGACTCTTTGAACACCTTGGTTTAGTTAAGAATAGTGATTTCGTAAGTCTTGAAGCCAGGCATCGGGCGGTATATTTGATGCAGTACATTGCTACAGGACAAGAAGGGAGCCCAGAATACCATCTCACTTTAAACAAATTGCTCGCTGGCATTATAGATGTCAAACCAGTCCTTACTGACAAATCACTGTCGGATGAGGAAAAGCTGATGGTTCAAAGCCTTCTTAATTCAGTAATTCAGCATTGGGAGATTATTAAGGATACCTCAATTGAAGGATTCCGTGGGTCTTTTTTGATCAGGAATGGGAAATTGAATGAGTCAGAGGAGAATTGGGAACTCACCGTAGAGTCTAAGGCCTATGATATGCTATTGGACCAACTTCCATGGAGCATAAATGTTATTAAGTTGCCTTGGATGAATAAGACATTATATGTGAAATGGAGGTAGGCCAAACCATAGGAAATGCAGAAGCATTGACGCTGGAGTTCGAGTGGTTCCAACGAGTGCTTGAGGCAAGGCTGAATTTCTACTTCGAACAACCTTGTGAATTCCGTTCAGTTTATGACATAGATCCCCCTGAATTAAATCCGGGATCCTCAAATTATGGGAGTGTGGTTAGTCACTATCAGATGTCGATGGGCGAGCGGCTAGTCCTGTGTTTGGCCTTGATTCCTCACATTAGACCAGAATTGTTAGACAAGTTGTTTGTTACAGACCAAAGCCTCAATCGTGGGTATACAGCATTTGGTGGGTTGAAAGCTCCAAATCATGGAGGATTTATCCCTACAGTGGAAACAGCACTGTTTTTATTGGCCGGTGACGATATTGAATTACGCTTTCTGGCCCAAGAGCTTTTTAAACCTGATCATTATTTCCAGGAACATCATATTCTGACACTTGGAAAAACAGATGATGTAGAGCCTAACAATGCGGCAGCTCTGGGGATATCTAAAGAATATCTATCCATTTTTACCTCCGGGAATGACTACAAACCTGATTTTGGGGATGGATTCCCTGCCAAGCTAATTCAGACGGAATTTGAATGGGAGGACCTGGTCCTTGACGATCATGTGATGACCCGGGTTAATGAAATAAAGTCCTGGATCTTGCATCAAGGGAAATTGATGAATGAATGGGGTCTGGGTCGAAAACTGAAAAATGGCTATCGGGCGTTATTCTATGGACCTCCGGGTACAGGCAAGACTATGACCGCATCACTCCTCGGAAAAGTGACAGGCTTGGATACTTACAAGATTGATTTGTCCATGGTGGTCTCCAAATACATTGGGGAAACAGAAAAGAACCTGGCCAAGGTATTTGACCAGGCTCAGAATAAAAATTGGATCCTTTTCTTTGATGAAGCCGATGCCCTTTTTGGTAAACGTACTCAGACCAGCACTTCTCATGACCGGTTTGCCAACCAGGAGGTTTCCTACTTGCTCCAAAGAGTCGAGGATTTTAAGGGAGTTGTGCTCCTTTCATCCAATTTTGAAAAAAATCTGGATGAAGCATTTTCAAGAAGGTTTCAAACGATGGTGTATTTCCCGCTACCCAAAGTGGACGAACGAAAAAAGTTGTGGAAGAGCGCATTCGTGGCTGAGGTTCCACTGGAAAAGAAGATTAATCTCGATGACTTGGCACGAAAATATGAGCTTTCCGGAGGAGCCATGATGAACGTGGTGCGTTATGTCTATTTGATGGCAGTTAATAGAGAAAAACCAAAGATATTGTTAGACGACTTGATTGTAGGAATACAACAAGAGTTCAGGAAGGAAGGTAGGACCCTAAACTGAGTGTTATTCCAATTGACTGTCCTGATCGTCAGTCATTTCGACTGGATTCACATCGTCTCCATCTCTTGTTCCGGCAATTTCCTTCTCAATTTCAATTTGTTTGTCGACATAAATGTCTTTCGTGAGTTTTTCCGGATTCAGTGTTTTATAGCTTCTTTCTAATAATTGGTCTGCACCATGAAATACTGTGAGTGTTATGGATTTACCTATGAATGTTGCCGGCACCACTTCTGCTACTCCCTCAATTTTGATGGGATTGTCTGGTGTAGGCCTCGATTTTCCCTCATACCCTGTTTGTCCCCAAAGAGCCACCCGATGCTCAAGAGGGATCATCTCAGTATTCGCATCATAGGTTCCTGCCACCAGATTGCCCAAGATATTAGGTCCCCCCAGGCTGCTACCAATGATATGGAGCCATTCAAATCTACCACCGATATTGACCTTACTTCCATCTGACAGGCTGTGAAGTTCTGGTTCTCCGGCAGCGGTTTTCTTTTGTTGTTCAGTTCTTAATTCTTCACCGTCTTGATGAGTGCCCTTTATCAATTGACTGATGATATAGTTCTTAGCATTTTGTCCTCCCATTGTTCCAATTTGACTGGGTGTTCTGAGCCCCTTAGCCCACGGTCCCTTATGTTCTATGGTGTTGGTTATAATGTTAGAACTGACCGAAGTCTTGAATTCTGATAAGTGACCAGTTAAGACTGCATCTGAATCAGTACCTATCTCATTCGGATCACCAATGTCACTTGTTGCTTTGGCAAATTTAGCTTCATCCGAATCTGCCTCACGAATGCCCTCCGAATCACTTGCTCTTCCCTTTCCTGATCTTGGCTGCGGTTCAACAAAACGCAAGGCAAAAATAGTCGAGAGTTCCTGACTTAATTCGTGAGTGTCAGTAGTATGGAAAAAGAAGTAAGAATTACCATGGAAAAACAGGAAGATCCCCTCAGCTCCACCTTTGTTGACTATTAGACTCTGGTCTAATGTGAAGGCATGATCTGTACTTCTTTCGCTAATAACTTCCAGTTCCTCGTTGGTGAGGTTCGAAATACTTCGTTTTCGCTGCTCAGGAATTACCTCGAGACGGATATCGTCATCACTATCCATTTTATCAAAGTTTACCAGCTGATAGACAATACCCGACAATACTGACTTTCTTTCTGTTACTTCTGATCGACTGGCTTTTCCGAGCCCAAAACCAGAGGCATGACCAAGTTGACTGATGGCAGGGGATTGATAGGCACTACCTCCCCCTCCTGAGGCTGCGGCCACGGACTTTTGGGGAGTGCTTAGGTCACTCGTACCCTCCTTGGTAGAAGACATTAATAGGCTAAATAGTTATATTTAATATACAAATATTTTACTCAACATGATCAGGATAGTACAGGACTTGGACCATAATGCTTCCAACGCGAAATATATCATGGAACAGCTCAGGAAGTACGATGCGACATTCGTTAAAAACACGTACGATCAAGTTCGAGAACCTTATCGGCTTTTTGTTCTTAACTCAAAAAACAAGATCTGCGGGGGACTTATCGCTGAGTTCTATTGGGGGGCTCTTATGATCAGAACGATGTGGATAGAAGAGTCGTTGCGCGGTATGGGATATGGCAAGGAGCTGATTGCACATGCCGAAAAAGAGGCAACAACTCGAGAATGCTTACATATACTTGTTGAAACGGCAAGCTTCAATAATCCGGAATTCTATAAGAGATGCGGATTTGTAATAACAGGCGAATTGAAAGGTTTCCCTGAAGGCCACTCTTATTTTTTTATGGCAAAGCGCATAAAAAAATGAGATGGAAGTACTCCCATCTCATTAAGGTTGGTAATTGAGTTATTAAGAAATACTCTTAACCCCCAAAGCTGATTTGGCGGCTTCAAAGGCTGCCTGTGAAGCGACAAGTCGTGCATCTGCGCGTTTTAAGTCGGCAGCTGCCTTCTCTGCGCTTTGGGTAGCCTCCATGCTGGCATTTCTAGCAAAATTATAGGTGTTCAATGTTTCCTGATAAATTGAGTCGAGTTGAGAGATCAACGTGGCAGTTTCGTCAAAAGTAGCTTGGGCCAAAGTAGGTTGAACTTTTACGTTTCCTGTTTGAGGCTCACCCACTGTGACTTGCAAGTCCTCAGCTTCCTGTTGTACAATAACGGCCGATCGAATATAGGTATCAGCAAGTTTTAGAGCTGTATAACTTGACTCCAGTGCCAGTACAATGGCGGTTACTGCTTTCTCAGCATCCTTAACAAGGTTAGCAGAACTCGTCACGATCTCCTCCCTAAGCACAGGGTTTTTCGCCTTCTTTTGTTTGACAAGAGCGTTGAGAAGGGAGATCTCTTTTGCCGCTTGAATTACTACTACTGCGGTTGTATTACATGCATTACACATGTTATAGACCTTGGCAAAGATTGAATCTGAGTCCACAGGTTTTGCGCCCTGACTCGAACCGGCTTTGTTGACCAAATTGGTAGAAGTATTGAGAGCAGCATCCGTTGCCTCGGCAGCGGTTCTTACCAATTGATAATTAGCAAATGCATTATCTCTGTTTGCCGTAGCGGTATCAAATATGCTTTGAAATAAAGCCGCTTTGGCAGCAAGGGAGTCACTGTTGGCCTGGGCAATTGCAAAGGCAGCTTCATTGTCGGCAACTTCCTGCTTTAAATCGACCAATGTGGCCAGGTTTTCCTCATCAAAACTCGGTATCGGAGATTTGGTAGGTGGTATCGGTGTGTGCTGTGTTATAGAACTCATTTTTCATTGTCGTTTAATGTGGGACTTGCAGCTGAATTTGGGTATTCTGCCGTATCTGAAGGTTTAGAAAGTGCTACCGCCAAAGTTTCTGAAGTCTCAGTGTTGATGGCAACGCTTAACACCTGCATAAAATAACTTGCTCCATCTGCCAGCGGCTGGCCATAGTAGTCAACGGTGTCGTCCTCCAGATTGACTTTTCCGGAAGGTTTTAATGGAACATAATACCCTGCAGGTAAAGTTTCTGCAATCATTTCATCAAGTGTGGTTCCCACATCAATCTCCTCGTTAACCAGAAATCCTCTGAATTGCGTTTCTACTCCCGCTGGTGTTGATGGTGCTGAATATACCTTGGCAGATGCTTTACCAAGATATTTACCATCAGGGCTAAATGAGAGCGTTAACGTGTCAGCCTCCTGAATCAATAGTTCAAGAGAACATTGATTCGAGGTGATTGATAAATAGTTTTGGAAGTAGGCGTTATCATAAACTGCCATAACGGCCACAACATAAGACTGCCCCAGGTTGTCGGCTGGCGTAATCTTACGACCCTTATAATCCACCATGTTCAATTTACCTCCTAAAGGACTGGTGCTTTTAGCCTTTTTCTTGTCTTTGATTTCGACACTGACGTCTATCTCAATGTCTCCTATATTGACATCGCCTTCAAGATGACTGTCTCCTCTTGGACTGAATACAGTATAGTTCTTATCCTTTTCATCTTCATAAATGGCCATTGCATTGTCAATATCGAACCCAAAAGATTCATTGTAGGGTAGTAGGAATGCTACATATTCCTGCACAATTGGAGGGTCGTTGTGGAATGCATCAAAGCTTAGCATGAATTGGTCCTGATAACCGTATTTTGGTTTGGAAGAACCTGAAATTGTCGCAGAGAGCTCCATCTCGTAATTCGAAATGATGAGTATTTGTTCCAAAGCTGCCTGGAATGCCTCTGTGTTCGCATGAGCATCCATAAATTTCTCATCAGACGACAACTCTGCCGTTTGGGCTTCAATCACTTGTTCTTGAGTCGCAGACAGCGCTTTGAGCGTTCTGTCAAATGACTTTTGAGTGGCAGTACTAACTGCTTTCAAATCCGTGGCCGCGGTAGTACTATCATTTAATACTAGACCTGAAGTGGATTCGCTGGTAGCAATATTCGCCTGAAGTGCGTTCTGAAGAGTTTCCTGGGCATGAAGACTGGCATTGTTTGCCATCGCAGCAGTGGTATTTGCTGACTTTGCCAATTTCGTATTTGCATCTTCATTGTTAATGGCATCTGCGACTCCTGATGTATCTTGAGCCATTGTGGCAATCAGGTTAACGGCTTTGTCAATATTGACTGCAGCTGCATTGACTGCCGTGATCAACGAATTTGAATCCGTGTTATTAATTTTTGCAATAGCAGTTAAGTTAGCTGCTTTAAGGTTCGAGAGTGAAGCGAGCTTGTTGGCTACATTGGCCTGATGACTTGCTTGGAGATCTTCGTTGTACTGATTGGTGGCCTTTTCGAAGTCTCCGTGAGCATGATAACGGTTAAAGGCACCATTGTTTTCGGTGTTTTGTGCCGCTTCCTCCTGAGACAAGAATTGGGCTCTTATCGAGTCCAGAGCCTCCTGGTACTGTATTTCATAAGAGTTTTCCATTATATACTAATCTGATGGATGATTATATTAATTAAACTATATAAAAATAGAAAATTATATGATATATAAAAATATAATAGATGTATAGAATATGAATAAGCTTCTATACTATAATAATACTGTTTAAATAGTATTGAATAAATTTATCTGTTTTTAATTAGGGGAAAATTGAAAAACGTAAAAGTACTTCAAGGGACTTCAAGAGGGTCAGTTTGCAATGGGAAGCTACTTGAATATTTTGATGATTGGCCGACTGGTAGTGATACTTGGCGTTTGGAATAGCTGCCTAGTTCATGTATTTAATGAAACAAAACGTCACCAATTCAATGCCTATCTGCTACAAGCTATTTTAAGATATTGGTCTTCCTCAAAAGTTTGAGTAAAGAGCTTTTTACCATTTTGATCTATATGGATCACGACATACAGATTGGCTTCTTTAATGAACTTTTGAGCAAAGTATATAGGTTCCTGTTCGGTACCGAGTTGAATAATATCGTTGTAAGTCGGTTCGATAATCTGACCCCTGGTATTGCTGATGATCCCTTTACCGGAGCTCGTGGTTACTAAGATTACCCTTTCGTTTTCATTGTCCTTCAAAAACTCGAACTCCTGAATTCCCTCAAAAACATAGGATTCATCTTTAATTCGATGTAAAAGCCATTCATCTTCAATCCTGGCCAAGGCAACTGTATCTGTCCAGAACCTAATCTCATCATAGTCAAACCCGCTGAGTTCTTCATTCTGTCGGTTAATAAAGCCCTTAAGCCCGTCTACTGTAGCAACTAGAACAGTATCATTATAGGCTTGAATTCGAGTAGAGTAAGTAGGGGGGATGTTCACAATTTTCTCAATGTTGATCACACCAACCTTGTCGCCTTTTAGAACTGAGACATAGCCATCATCATAAGATCCTATACCGTCATAAATGAAGTTAAGTACAAAGGCTCCGGTACTGTCCACCAAGGCTGCGTTCTTCTTTTGGAGTTTGATCAGGTCAGGACCAAGTGCCGCGACTTCGTTGTAAGTTGCCGCCAGAATTTCTCGACCCCATGAGTTATAAACCTTTCTGAATTTCTTCTCATTTGTCAACATGAAAAAGTCATTTTTTGCCTTTTCTCCTGTCTTCACATAGATCTGTGGAACGAGTAGTTTAGGAGTCCAGCCATCCTCCAGTAGCATTTCATGTCCATTTTTGAATCGTGCATAAACACTGTCCGACTTCTGTAGCATCACCATATTCTCTCCCCAAAACTGGAGAGAATCGTAGTCGTAGGAAGGAAATAGTCGACCGTGTTGGTCTAGTAGTGTCCATTTTTCATCTTTTTGTAGAGCGATCCAATTATCGTTCTCGACTATGTTGTCATAGACAGAATCTTGAAGTGAGATATAGTCTTCGTGTAGAAGTTGAATCGTAGAATCACCTTTAAGCAGCCACCCGTATTCCCTGTCATATATCGTAGAGGTTGATGCCGGTAAAATCTCATTTTGGTCCTTGTCAATAACTGACTCATTATCACCGTCAAAAACGAGATAATAGCCATTATCCAGTGGTTCAATCTCATCGTATTTAAACTCTAAGGAAATAGGTTCTTCTATCGCTGCCGGGAATAGGGCTTCTGATTGAGTTAGGGCAATTCGGCTATCTTTTTCTAAGATTAGAAAGGAATCCAGCGTATCAATCATGGAATACTCGTAATTCAGGATCTGTCGCTTGTTAATCGTTGTTAGACCCCATAGATCATTTTGCTGCACTTTGATAAAGTGCTCATCAAATGTAGCGATGTCCTGTACAGGCTCATCAATGATTATTTCTCCAGACTTATGGACAAGGATATATCCACCTTGTTGCTGCACCTTGATGTATCCATACCCAATGTCCTCGGCAGATAGGAAGGGTTGATCGTAAATCACATTTCCATTGCGGCCGATAATCACTTCTTCCTGATTAGCTCCTCCAATGAGGAAGTCGGTGGATATGGGTTCGCAGCGATAGCTTGAAGGGATAAAACCAAAGTTAGTAGAGAGTTGATTTTCTCCTTTCAAGTTCATGAAGATGAACTTATCGTTGTCTAGTTTAGGCATCCAGACTCCTTCTTCGAGGGCCGAGACTTGTTGAATGGAATCGGTATTCGTTATGAATTCAAAGGTTTCCAAGAACTTATCACTACCATACTTCTCCTTTACAATGTGATAAAGCCTGGGAATAATCTTTCGCTTTAGCTTTGAATTAGGGTATTTCCTCAGGAATTCCGTGTAGGCAGGGATCGAGTTGATTGCTGTGCTGAATTCGAAAATCTTTTCTTCACAGATATCGCGATAAGGAGTGCCGGGATATTCTTCGAGAAAGTCCACATAGCTACGGTATTTGCCATCCGCAGTTCTTACCTCAAAGAGCAATTTTTTGTAACGAGTTTGAGCTTCTGAGAAATCCTCTGAATCGGGGTAGGCTTGCATAAAACCCAGATAGCTCTCATATGTATTGATCTTTTCTGCACCTTCGAAAGCGATGTGATTTCTTAGACGAATGGCCTCCGGAATTTGGGCCGCATCATTATGCGTTTGCATGAACCAATTGTAGTCAGCTATGGTGTGCTTGGCCAGAATCAGCTGAAAAGAGAGGCTGTCAATTACGTCCTTATGGACCTGTAGGGAAACCGAATCCACGCCTACATCCATCAGGTTTTCAAAGTCTTTTGGTTCAACGACTGTTCCGAAGTCTTCGATTGCCGCATTGATATAGAAGTAAGCTGTGTCTACGTTATATCCCCAAAATGCCGTATCGACATACATGAGGCTGTAAAGGTATTTGGCGGCCGGATTAACCTCGGATTTGCTCAGGGATTTTTCCAATGCATCTACTGTCTTGTCAATTTCTCCCTTTTCATAAAAGCGAAAAGCCCGCTTTGGGATTTCAATATTGAAAACCACAATCAGGCTTAATGACAGTATCGTCTGAAAAACTCCCTTCACAATGCGTTCCGCATAACCATTAAGATGCCAAAAATAATAAACGTGGGAGGTTTTTAAGTGTTTATACCGTTTAAAGAATATTCGAATGTCATTCTGAGTCTCGTTCCGATAACTATCGGGATAGGGACGAAAGAATCTCTTCAACGATGAAAGAAAAGCATCAGTTAAAGGATTCTTAATTTCTTTTGACCACCAAAAGAAATCGAGCGGGCGAGATTCATGAGTGCCTAAAGCAATGTGATTTCGAATAAAGTAACAAAGAAAAAGTGGCCACCATCAATACAATGGAGCTGATATCATTGGTGATGGGACAATTAGTCAGTCGATTGTCACGCTGACGCTGGACTTCAACCCTCGGGAATGAGTCATACTGAATTTATTTCAGTATCTCCTTGGTTGTCTATTGGATTCTGAACTTAGTTTAGAATGACTGATTTGGTGAGTTTTGGTTATTCTAAAAACCAATAAATCCTTAATATTGCAATCCACAAATTTGATCGGGGTGTGGCGCAGTCCGGTAGCGTACATGCATGGGGTGCATGGGGTCGCTGGTTCGAATCCAGTCACCCCGACAATCAAAAGCCGCTTGAAAAGCGGCTTTTTTATTGATCATCCATCAACTTCATCCATGCGAGTGTAACACTCTGCAGCGCTTCCTTTTTGACTTCAATATCCTCCATATTGGCAAATTTGGCGGTTCGCCCTTCTTTTGCATCGCCTTCTAACAGGCCGGTGTCATCCGGAATCATGGCTCCTTTATGAAACATGAGACTTACATGCTTTTTTGCATTCATAAAGAAGGAGGCCATGTTGCCTTTGTACATAAAAGTGGGACTGCTCCATTTGATGGTTTCTTCCATATCATGGTGGGTGTTCATAATGATTTCCCGAACCCGCTGGATTTCCGCGGTAAGTGGATGACCTTTCTTTTCCAGGTATTCGTCCACTGCTGAATTTTTATTGCTCATGCTTGCTGTGAGTTAATACAAAAATGAAAATATAAAGCCGTGTATCCACAAACTTATTGAATCTTGCTAAGTCAACAACACAAATGTCAATACCACCAAACTAAAGAAACTGGCCACCAGTGCAGCATTAAATTTGATCTCCGCGCTTTTGGCTTGAAAAATGGCAATAAGGGAGGCAAGATAGACCACTAATGCTCCCACATAGGCAATGATCATCGCGATTGTTGCTATCTTAAATCTTTCTTCACCCTCTCTTTTATATTTAATAAACCCATATAAAAGGGAGCTCCGAATAAAAATAGTCTCACCCACACGAAACTCGTTTTCGATATCGCGCTTTTTCTGAAATGTAAAATCCCCAGCAGTGACAATAACAAGTTTTAAGTCATCGACTTTATTAGTAATCATCGCTTTGCTCTGAATTCGATCCACCTTCAAGTTGTTCCACTCGTCATAAAAAACGGCATCGAATAAAAAGCTAAATGCAAAGAGAAAGCATACCACACCTGCCTTGTTCGCTACACCTCTGTATTTCTCATAGTCCATCCAGGAAACAGTGCGATCAAATATGGAGAAAGGACTGTTCCGCCTGGTAAAGGCATGTGGAGGAGGGTATTTATCGCGAGCCGGTATTTCCACCTCCGGGATTTCGAATCCGCGATCATACACTGCTCTTTTCTCCGGATCACTTAAAACAAGATAAGCTTCTTGGATTTCGAGAAACCGACTTTCTGCTTGTGGAGAGTCATTGACATCCGGATGGAATTCTAGCGCCTTGGCCCGATAGGCTTTCTTGATGACCTTCGCGTCAGCACTTTCTTCTACTTCCAGTATTTCGTAAAGGTCTCTCAATTTGCCGGTGTCAGTGTTAGAAAAGTAACGAATAATGACCAATTTTAGCGGTACATATGCTAATAATGGAACAACTCAGTCACTATCATAACGGAGAATTTTTAAAAGAGAATGAAATCCACTATTCGGTGAATGACGTGGGTTTGCTTAGGGGATATGGTGTTTTTGATTTCTTCAGGATCGAAGAAGACATCCCTATGTTCATTGAGGATCACCTCGATCGATTTGAACATTCGGCAGAGGGATTAGGGCTCGATATTCCCATCTCGAGAGATGAAATCAAGGATATTGTCAAGAAGTTGATCGCCATGAATCAGATTCCACGGAGTTCGATCAAGATATTACTGACCGGAGGTGACTCACAAGACGGATTTGTGCCAGGGAAACCAAATCTGACGATACTCCACAAACCCATTAAATACCCATCACAGGAATTATATGAGAAGGGGGCAGCTTTGATGCTTCATGAATACCAAAGAACCTTCCCCGATATAAAGAGCACCAATTACCTGACAGCACTAAGATTACAAAAAACATGGGACAATGAAGGTTTCATTGACGTTCTATACTATACAGGGGATCAGGTCTGGGAAGCTTCAAGATCAAGTGTTTTCTTTTTTGATGGAGATACTCTGGTGACGAATAAGGAAGGTGTATTGAAAGGTATTTCTGCGTCAAAAATTATTGAGGCCTGCAAACAGGAAGTGGAAATCGTTATACGACCGATTGGACTGAAGGAATTGTTGGCCAGTGACGAAATGTTCATTTCAAGTACGAACAAGCGCGTCTTACCAATTACCCGGTTGGGGGATCATCAAATCGGACCGGGCAAACCGGGACCCAAAACAATAAAGGTGGGAGAAATTTATCGAAAGTTTGCTGAGGCCTACAAACAAGAACGAAAATCAAATCAGGGCTGATGAATTAGTCCATTTCATGACTGATAACATCTAGCAGCATATCAACGATATGTATGGGTAATTTCTTCTCAAGTGATTTGTAGCGATAATTGATAACGTGGCCATCTTCCAATTGGAACGCAATGCGTCCTGTCTGATCTTTCTCTTCGAAAATCAGGATTTCAAGCACCGTATTGTCTAATCCGTCAGTATAAGAATTATTAATTCTCCAGGTAAGGTTCGGAATAAGGTCTTGAAGTTTGGTGAGCATATCACTCACGATCACCTTATTTTCCTCTATCACTTCTTGCATAGGTAGTATATCAAAGGCACAACTAATGCCATGTACAAGAACGAAACAAATGAAGAATAGTTATTGATCTTCCGGATATGGTATGAATAGGAAGTTGGTGAAGTCCTCATCGATTACAAAAAGGCAGCAAAACTCATCCGGGTCTTTGTAGGCCTTTTGAAAGTCTTCTTCATTCTCTACCAGTTTTCGTTGGACAAACTCATCGAGATAGGTCATATAATAGTTCCAATGAGTACCTAACTCATCCTTTCCGATTAATAATTGCCCAACGGGGGTATCGACTTTTGAAATCGGAAAAATCGGATAGTCAGAAAACCCTCGTTTCTTGACCTGATAGGCGGCCTCTTTCAGGGTATCAGCTACCACAACAAAATCTTTCGAGATCGAACCTAAGTACTTGCCGTTTAATTCCGGATCATTTTGCATGGTGCAAAGTTACAAGCTGCAAGCCTCAAGTTCAAAGCAATTAAAACCTTGTCACTTGAAACTTGCAGCTTGAAGCTATCTCAATCCTCCTTCAAGTATGTGACCGGATTCATGAACATAGCTCGGTAAAGTTGAGAAGCAATGGTCAGTGCCGAAATCACAAGCACTACCAGCACCGAGACAGCACCGATATCCCAAGTGAAATCAATTCTGTTTGTATAATCGGCCAACCACTTATTCAAGAAGAAAACTGTGATGATCAAGCCAAACACAAAGCCGAGAATCACCAGACCAACATAGCGAAGGGAGAATAGGGCAAGAATTTGTGATGGTGCCGCACCTACTACTTTTCGAATACTCACTTCCTTAAGTCGTCTTCGGACTTGGGTGCCGACCACCCCCATTAATCCCAAACAAGACAAGACAATGGCTATTGCAGCCCCGGATTGAGACAGCTTTTTAATACTGGCTTCCAGTTCATATTGATCAGCGATATTATCTTCAAGCAAACTGAAATCAAAAGGCTGCGGAGCAAAATTAGCATTCCAGACATCTTCAATTTGATTGACTACTTCCGGACTGAAACTGTTGACCTTCATATTGTGAAATACCATGATATATTCGGGTGACATGTACATCACCAAAGGCTCCACCGGGCTATGAAGCGAAGAATAATGGTAGTCACTAACCACTCCGATGATCATTGGATTGTCCAGGTCACCGTAGTCAAACGGAATTCTTTGACCAACAGGGTCATCCATACCGAGCATATCTGCGAGGGTTTTGTTGATGATAATGGCATCAGAGAAATCTGAACTGATATTTTTATCAAAGTCCCTCCCGTTGAGAATCGGAATATTATACATCGACAAGTAATCAGGGTCTACTCTTACATGACTAACATCAATACTCGTATTCTCATCCATATCGAGGTTGGTTCCATTGTAGGGAGAGCTTATTGCTACCTGCTGAATCGCAGGAATCTTGAGCAAATCGTTCTTGAATTTGTCGATACGGTTCTGGTCTTGTTCACCATAGAGAATGGAAATCACATTGTCATATTCATAGCCTATATCAAAGTTGATTAAGTAGTTGAGCTGTTTATTTACGGTGATCATTCCGGTAATCAGGAATACGGCCATGGTAAACTGCACAACCACAAGAGCTTTTGCAAAAAATGCCTTTCCTCCTTTGGATTCCCTGCCTCTAAGACTGCTCACTATGGCATATCGCGAGATTACGAATGCCGGATATACGCCTGCCAAAAAGGTCACAAGCACCAAAAGGATCAATCCACCCCAAAGGAAGCGAATACCAAATATCGTTTCGAGCGTATAGCTCTTATTCGCATATTCGGAGAAAGTAGGAAGAATCAATGCCATGATGGCTATGGCCAAAATCAATGCAAGAAAGGCACTGATGAACGTCTCTACCACGAATTGTTGAAAGACAAGCTTCTTCTGTGCACCAAAGATTTTTCGTACGGCTACCTCTCGAATTCTGCTGAGATAGTTGCCTATAGCAAAGTTCGAGTAGTTCATACAAGCTATGAGCAAACAGAGTAAGCCTATAACCGTAACGGTTGTCACTAGTTGACCGTCAGCGCTTGCACCAATGCCATTCCCTGTTCCCAGATCCTGATCCATATGAATTTGAGTAAGAGCTTGAAGTCCCATGGTTACCTGAGCTTCACCAAAGTCTGCGTTTTCCCTTAGAATTTCAGTCATACGCTCCTGTACACTTTCAGGGTCACCATCCAGTAAAAGGAAGGTATTCATATTGATGTCAAACCAGGTGGTAAGCCGTCTTTCCGGAACCAATGTCTTCCAAAAGTTGAATGGAACAATGATGCTTGGTCGAATCGAAGAATTGGTGGGATAGTCCTTAAATATTCCAGTAACCTGAAAAGTGACTTGACTGCCAAGCTGAATTTCAAATTCCGAGGTTTCGTCCAGATCAGTGATCCCCAGGCGCTCGGCAGTTGATTCGGAGATTACCGAATTCAATGGATTAGTAAAATCACCTTGGCTACCTTGAACAAAATCGATGTCAAACATCTCAAAGAATTCAGGGTCCGCGTATCGAATGGCTTGATTGAAGCTTTCTGTTCCGATTGTAATTAAACCGAGACCACTTTTAAACCGTGAACTGGCCTTAATACCTGGAATGCGGTTGTTAAATTCCTCACCCATTAAATAGGAAGAGCCTGCAAAATTATCCGTCTGATCTTCGAAAGAAACCGAGGCTGTAATACGGTAGAGATTATCGGCATTTGTCTGAAAACGATCATAAGAGTATTCGTCTGAAACAAAAACATAAGCGAGCCAACAGACCGCTATGCCTGTGGCCAGCCCGATAATATTCAAAGAGGAATATCCTTTGGTTTTCCATAGAAAACGGAAACCGGTTTTGAGATAATTATTGATCAACATGATACTTGAGTTTTGCTTAAATGGAATATTGAATTTGAGATAGCGAAGACATCTAATGACCTCATAGACGTAATGTCTCTTCGCGTATGAAACCCCCTTCTCGGATGACCTCCATTGAAATGCTTCATACAAATCACCTTCAACCTCTTCGATGAGGTCCTGAGGGCAAATGCCGTGAAGTATCCTTAAGGCCCAGGAAGGAGGGCTTTTAAATGATTGCATAGTTTAATGATGGTTTTGGTACTTCAGACCACATTTGTTGTCTGCGCTCCTGAATGTCTGATGCCACCTTGTATCCTTGAGGAGTACCCTGATAGATTTTCTTTCGCTTGCCTCCTCTTTCAGGAGTTGGGTCACCCATTCTTGATTTTACCAATCCTTTTTTCTCGAGTCGTTTTAACACTACATGAATAGCGGGTATTGAAATCGTCTGACCAACATGTTTTTCGTAGACCTGTGCTACTTCAACTGAATGACTTTCTTCTTTCATAAGAAGGATGATCAACACCGTTTCCTCAAGAGTGCCTATAGAAAATTCACTCATATAATTAACATTTGTTTAAAATATTAAGACGAATATAATTAACAGATGTTTAAAAAATCAAAAAAGTTGTAGTCAACCGTAATTTTAGTGTCCTCAATCGGGCTATTCTATTGTCGATAAGGTACTCTGCGGTTCCATGGAACTTCATTCACCCAATGGAATCCACGGCTTCGCAGTTCGAAGTCATCCGGGTTGAAATAAGTGGTTTTGATTGAAAGGGTATCACCCTCAAAAATTCCATTCATTGATAAATTCTCACCCTCAAAACTATAGTCAAACGTGTAGACGTTTACCGTGTCTCCAAATGGTTTTAGGGTAAGTATAGGTTTGATACTATCTAATTCGGCACTAAATGACCTGACTTGATCATTCATCATAACGATCCCCATGGATAGGCGACCGTTGAACCCAGGAAGATCCATATAGGTTTTCTTCCATCTTACCGTATCAGTCATCAATGGTGGTATTGTGTCACCATTCAATATGAAGGTGTCCACGTCATAAATACCATACAGCTCGGGTCGCTCGCGGTCAGGGCCAAAATTACGTCTGTTTTGAATGCCATAATCAGCGTAGAAATATATGTGCCATCCCATTACCAACATCATGATACCAAGGAGGGTATAGTTTTTCCAGGGAGTGTTGAACATGGGTTTCCACAGCTGGGCTGGAACTGTTCTGTTCCACCAGAACATTGCCAATAAACGCTTATGATCGGCAGCGGCAATCCATAAACCGGCAATCATCAGTCGGAATGAGAATAGCTTGACCGGTACGTCATAGCTCATGTTCATCATAAAAACATTCAACATCACGCCAGCGGCTGCCAAAGCACCAAGAGTCCTGGTTCTACGGAAGAGCAGTAGAAGTCCGGCAATGGTTTCACTCCATCCAGAAAAGTGGGTGTACATTTCAGAACTTCCCATAAACGTCCACATGACTCGCATGGGTGAGCTTTCCCCATATGTGTTAAGTAGCCTCGCTATGCCTGGCTCCGAAAACTGTCCACCGAACACCTTGATGAGACCATAAACAAACATCCAGTAAGCCAGGTTGTAGAACATCAACATGTAGAACCACTTCCACAGCCGTGAGTAGGATCGTCTCTTTCTATCTAAAATTGACCAAATAATGGCTCCGCCAACGGCTACGATCAAATAAAAACCACTCATTACCCATGAATAAGTGGTATCACCACTACCGGTGGGTTGAGTGGACATTTGACCTTCAATTCCAAAGATCGCACCTCCAACATTCTGAACCAACCAGTTCATCCCCTGGAAATATTGACCCCATACCCAATTCAGGCCCGGTATATAAGCAATCGGATTTTGATTGAGAGGATAAGGGAAAATGAACAACATGAAGAAGATGAGGAAAAATCGGAAGGAGACTTTTCTAAAAGGGCTCCAGCCTTCATTCAGTGCGATTGGACTTTCCATGAGCAAAAAATCAAAAAATTGAGGATTTGAAATTAATAAATCGGTTCGACCTATGGCTCTTTATTTGATCAAAGGCATTTTTAGTACATTAGATCACCAATTTTACCACTATGGCACTAAGGAGAGACCGAAAAGATCTCAAATACTATGTCGCAGAGCTGTTCATTCTTGTTTTGGGTATTTCCATGTCCTTTTTACTGAATGAATGGAGAATCACTCAGAGTGAGAGGAAGGTAGAACAGCAAATGTTAATGCAATTCAGGGACAATCTAATAGCGGATTCAACCGCACTTTCCGGTGGCATAAGAGCTCTCGAGTTCATGGGCAAATCGGCCAATAAGTTATTGGATATACAACCGGGGGATACCTATGAAGACTCTGTGGCTTTCAGCATAGCGGTTATTGCAAACTTTTCGGGATTTTACATTAACGACATAGCCTATCAGGAAATGCGTAGCCTCGGTAATTCCCGGATGATCAAAAACGACTCTCTCCTTAAAGAAATCATTCAACTCTATGAAAGTGACTACGACATTGTTAAAGAATGGACAAGTGCAGACAGAGGATTCCTACTGAATGATCTGCTGCCCTATATGAACCAAAATTTTCCCTTTGCCCGAGGACTTAATTACGCTCTTCTTAACACTCGGCAGCGTCAACGGTTGATGAATACCCTGGTCACTGATGAGGCAAAATATGTGATCCAGACCGGTTTGATCATGAAGTCCGGAACCAAATTGGTTTACGAAAATGCCCTGAACGAGGTCAGAAAGATACTCGAACTTCTCTCGGAGGAGATTGAAGACTAGTTGTACAATTTTTTGTCTAAGGAGTACTTGCCGGGGCCAGTAATGAAAAGCACAATATAGATCATAAAATAAAGAATCGGTTTCTCCTGAGTGCCAAACGGATCATCGGCATGTGTCACCGAGAAAGCCACCAACATTGCGATTGCCGGAGGTATGGATGCCAGCCTCGAAAAAAGTCCAAGAATTAGGAGAATTGAACAAAGGAATTCTGCAGTAACTACGAGAACAAACGACAGTTCAGAGCCCAAGCCTATAGGGTCTCCAAATCTCATATTGCCCGCTAACAGTCGTTGGAATTTTGGCCAACCATGAGTTAGCATCAACGCTGATGTAGTAACTCTCAGCACGAATAAACCCAAGCTCGCTTTGGCCGGGTAACTACCAGGGTTTAGGAATTTCTTGATCATATTCACAGATTGAAACGTGAAAGTTAGCGATCAAATATATCGGCCTAAAGAAAATTACTCGATTTTGTATGTGCGGTTAGTTGCAGTATTCCTCAATTCCTGCTTCTGCAGCCTTATCTCCGTTCTCCTCACCAAGTTTGAAGTCTGCGCATGCTTCTTTGAGTGAATGTCTGCTTGAGTTCAATTTTGCCAGACCCCTTCTCGTATAGGCCTCCCCATATTCCGGATTTATTCGAAGCGCATTGTTAAAATTTCGTATGGCCTCAGACCAGTATTCATGATTGATAAAAACCACTCCCTTATTGAAGTATGCCACTTCAAGCTCAGGATTAACCCTTAAGGCTCGATTAAAATCCTCAATCGCATATGGCCCCGCACCTCCACGAGCGAAGGCAGCACCACGACTGATTAATGCTCTCACATTATCCGGTTGAGCATTGATGACTTTATCTAAATCATCTACTGCCTTATTGGTTTTGCCTAGTTTGGTAAATGCACTTCCACGCAAATGAAGCCCTTCTATGTTGGTGGGGTCCGCTTTGATCAGCGTGTTCATGTCAATGACCACCCCCTCAAAGTTCTCGAGTTTGAACGAACACCTACCTCGAGCCAGTAAGGCTTCCTTGGTATTTTTTCTCAGGGAAATCAGCCTGGTAAAATCATCATAGGCGCGTTCATACTCTCCCGTTTCCTCTAACGCGCGACCTCTATTGAATAAAGCATATTGGTCATTCGGTTCGAACTTGATGTACTTGTCGTATTTGACAACCGCTGCCTTAAATTCACCGGCTTGATACAATTCGTCTGCATCTTCACGGGTGCCTTCCATACTGCAGGAAGCAAACACGAAACCGATCATCAAAGCGATGAAAATTTGAGTTTTTGACCTCATTGCGCTAATTAAACTAAATGATTAGTTATTTCAAAAAACTATAACGAAAACTTTAGTAGCTGCCGTTGTATTTTCTGACAAACCATTCAACTGACACTAGTAAAATAAGTAACAAGAGCCATAGAGGGTTGTTCAGAATAAGTCGGAGTTTTTCATCTGATCGGGCAATGGACGGTGCATCTACAGCACTCAAGGCTTCGACAACGTCATCTAAAGACTCTTCTTCAAAAAACTGCCCTCCTGAGTTCGAAGATATTGTCTTCATCAATTGATGATTTGCGGTAATGTTGATGTCTTCCAATGCCAGTCGCTCGATTGAAAAGGTGCCTTGAGCTGTTTCGCGCTTACCTGCAACAGATGCGGAAGCAGAAAACCTGTAAATACCGGGAGCTAAACCACTCAGTGTATAATTGGTGCTGGCGCTGTTGACATAGTTGAATTCTTGAGAGATTCCCTCAGCATCCGTTATTGTAAGATCGACATCATAATCATATACTTTTTCGAATAGCTCATTATAGATTTCGGTTGAAAATTCTACTCCTTCATTGTCAAAGTATTCATTCGAAGTGGTCGATACCCTAAAATTTCGTTTATCATCTTTTGTTGTCAAATATTGGATGAGTTTCCCAAAGAGTTCATCATACATCTCAGGATCCTGATTTAACCCTGATTCCTGTAGTCTCCATTTCCAGAACCCTGAGCCGGCAAAGACGGCAGACTTTTTGTCGTCACTGTTATAAATGGCGAGCAAAGGTCTTTGTGTAGTAACAGAACCCACCATTTGATAAAGCAAGACATCGACTGCCTGTTTGTAAGAGAACCGTCCGTATGGAACAATAACCGGGGGATAGTCCGTCATGCGACTTTGCAGGTCCTCATCGATTTCGAAAAGCTCAAAGTTGGGATTCACATTGGGGCCAACCTGGTCGGTCTGTCCAAATGTGCTTAGTTCCACCACTTCGTTTAATGCGTTGATATTGTCCAAATAATCGGTTCCGGTTATAAACCAGGAATTTGTGGTATTCAGCGCATTGCTCAACCATTGTGGCAAGTCATTAAATCCGGGAAGTCGATGCATAATGATCAAATCAAAAGGACCCTCCGGTATATCAGTGGTTATTCCTTCGAGGTACAGAGAGGTTTCGGTGCCTTCACTTTTGTCAATAACACTTCTGATTGCCTTTATGTCCGGGTGGGGCGACAATGCTGCAATGAGAATCTTTTGCTTGCTTTCTACTACCTCGAGAAACGCATTTCGCTGATTGTTCAAGTCGGTGCTTTCTCCTTCCTTCGGAACTATCCGAACAGTGTAATTTTCTATTCCTGCTTTTTCGGTGTCAAGAATAAACTCCACTGAATTGACTTGTTGATCCCCCTTTAGTAATAGACTCTTCTGATCAATCAAGGTGCCGTTTTTTAATACATTGACTTCTACCGTTTCATTAACAAAGCCATTATTATAGATTTCTGCGATCAGCGGGAATCGATTCCCTTCATAGACCACCTTATTGTAATTAATTCCCTTTAAACTCAGGTCCTTAATTGGAACCGTATCGCCAAGGGCTACAGAATATACCGGATAATTTAGGTTCATAAACTCAGGAGAGAGTCCATAATTATGAATTCCATCACTCGTCAATACCACTCCAATCAGGTTTTGCTGCTCGAATTCCTGTTCTATGTTCTTGAGTAATGCCTGAAGGTTGGTTGCGTCCTGGTCAAAACTCACCTGCCGAAAACTAGAGCTATACCCTTCAAGATTTCTCACTTTTAAATCATAGTCAAGATCCGATAATTGGCTTGACAGCCGATCAATCTTTGATTTTAAAAGCTCAAAATCGGTCGAATCATATGCAGAAGGTAAAGAAGCTGAGTTATCAACAGCTAATACCACTATGGGCTTTTCGAAGAAATACTCAGTTTGATTGAGAAGAGGGCCAAGCAGCAAAAAAAACACTAAGGTGGCCAGGACAAAACGAATAGTAGCCAATACCCGATTAACGCTTTTATTCCATGGTGTTTCTTTTGAATAAAGGATAAATGCATAGACAGCACCACCAAGAATACATAAGGCAATGAACCATGCCGACCCTGTAGTCTGAAGTGATATTTTGGCAAGAAAGGGCTGAATTACCTGGGCTGACGTCACGAAATGTCCTTCAAAAAGAATGGTTAATGAAATCTATTACGCAATAAAACGAAAATAGATCATTAACCATTTTAAATTTTATTGGCCTTTTGACGAACGGTTAGATAATTTGAAAATGTTCCAATGGGTTGATTTGAAAATTATTGAATTTTAAATCTTCAAATTAATTCATTGACTAATCTTCAAATTAAGTGGCCATACCACCATCCACATGAATTACCTGTCCAGTGATATAAGTGGAGTTATCAGACCCGAGGTAAACGCAGAGGTTGGCTACTTCATCAGGAGAACCTCCTCTTTTCATCGGAATAGCATCTCTCCAGCCTTGGACAGTCTTCTCGTCCAAAACGTCAGTCATTTCAGTTTCGATAAAACCGGGAGCCACCGCATTTGATCGGATTCCTCTGGATCCCAACTCAAGTGCCACGGATTTGGTGAAACCAATGATACCTGCTTTGGATGCAGCGTAGTTGGCCTGACCGGCATTTCCTTTAACCCCAACTACGGAAGTAATATTGATTATCGAGCCTCCTCTTTGTTTCATCATGGTTCTTGTAGCAGCTTTGACCGTATTGAAGCATGACTTTAGGTTTACATTAATCACACGGTCCCACATTTCCTCGGTCATTCTCATCAAAAGATTGTCTTGAGTGATCCCTGCATTGTTGACGATGATATCCAGTGAACCGAATTCTTCTACAATGCCGTTTACTAATTCCTCGGCTGCAGCGAAATCAGACGCATCTGATCGGTAGCCTTTGGCCTTGACGCCATGTGCTGCAAGCTCGGCTTCCAGGGCTTCTCCTTTCTCAACACTTGACAAATAGGTGAACGCCACATTAGCGCCTTCTTCGGCATATTTGGTTGCAATAGCTTTACCAATACCTTTTGATGCACCGGTGACCAGTGCGGTTTTTCCTGCGAGTAAACTCATTTTTGTTCTGGGTTTCTTAAATAAGGTGTAATAAGGAAAACGAAGGATACAACCATCCCTGTACCTATCCATTGTAAGGCCTCATTGAACTCGTTTTCCAGAAGAATTCCTAATGCCATCATGATCACTCCGATCACGCCAATTGCATATAGTCTTCCTTTCATCCCTCAAAGAAAATGAAAAGGTTTAAGACCACCAATATCCGATTTTTTTGTGCCATGTTTTGGCTTAACTTTGCGGCACTTTAGGAGGAAAATAAAAGACTTATATATGGCTACTAAATATGATTTGATAGTTATCGGCAGTGGACCAGGAGGTTATGTTGCCGCAATTCGTGCTTCTCAGCTCGGAATGAAAGTTGGTGTAGTGGAAAGAGCCGAATTAGGAGGAATTTGTTTGAATTGGGGCTGTATCCCGACTAAAGCACTATTGAAGAGTGCTCAGGTGTTTGAATACGTTTCTCATGCCAAAGATTATGGAATCGATATCAAGGATGCTTCTGTAGACTTTGGTGGTATGGTAAAGAGAAGTAGGGATGTTGCTGGTGGGATGAGCAAAGGGATTGAGTTCCTCTTCAAGAAAAATAAAATCGAAAAAATTGCAGGATTTGGAAAACTCAAGGCCGGCAAAAAAGTAGAGGTGACTGCCGAAGATGGTAGCAAAACTGACTATAGCGCAGATCACATTATCGTGGCGACCGGAGGACGTTCGAGAGAATTGCCAAGTCTACCAATTGACGGAAAGAAAATCATTGGCTACAGGGAGGCAATGGTACTCGACAAGCAACCTGAATCTATGGTGATTGTTGGTTCCGGTGCAATTGGTGTGGAATTCGCCTACTTCTACAATTCAATTGGAACACAGGTGACTATCGTGGAATTCATGGATCGCATCGTGCCTGTGGAAGATGAAGAGGTTTCCAAGCAGTTGGAAAGAACCTATAAGAAGGCTAAAATGAAGGTGATGACCAGTTCAGAAGTTACCTCTGTGGATACCAAAGGCAAAAAGTGCAAGGTACATGTTAAGACTAAGAAAGGAGAGGAGATCATCGAGGCTGATGTTGTGCTTTCTGCGGTCGGAGTAGCCACAAATATCGAGGGTATTGGATTAGAGGACGTTGGCGTAGCTACTGATAAAGGCAAAGTAATCGTTGATGATTATTACAAAACGAATATTGCTGGAGTTTATGCGATTGGAGACATTGTACACGGTCCTGCACTTGCTCACGTTGCTTCTGCGGAAGGAATTATCTGTGTAGAGAAAATCGCTGGGCAGAATCCAGAGCCTCTGGACTATAACAACATCCCGGGATGTACTTACTGTAGTCCTGAAATTGCCTCAGTGGGTTATACTGAGAATGCGGCAAAAGAAGCCGGTTACGATGTTAAAGTGGGTAAGTTCCCATTCTCCGCTTCGGGTAAGGCCAAGGCTGCAGGGCACTCAGATGGGTTTGTTAAAGTGGTCTTTGATGCGAAATACGGAGAGTGGCTGGGAGCACACATGATAGGCGCAAATGTGACGGAGATGATTGCCGAAGTAGTAGCAGCGAGAAAGCTTGAAACCACCGGACACGAGATCATTAAAACGGTTCACCCACACCCAACTATGTCGGAAGCAGTAATGGAAGCTGCAGCCGCAGCTTATGATGAGGTCATCCATTTGTAATAACTGAAGAATAGAAATCAAAACCCCTGGCGCTTTGTCAGGGGTTTTTTGTTAATATTGATTTATGAATTATCGCCTCGAAAAGACCATAGGGATTATCGCAGTTGTAGGTTGTACTCTAGGACTTGTAATCTTATATATCGTTGGTCCAGATAATTTCTCAGATCCGGTTTCAGTTGAGTATATCGCCAAGGTAGTTCTCTATCCCTCCGGATTGTTGGCCATTCGGTTTGCCTGGAAAAGTTTGCTGGACAACAAAATCCGGAGTAAATCGGAAAGGGAAGAGGGTTTCAAGCGAGAAATGGAAGAGTTCAACGATTCAGAATGAACATAGATATCTCTACACCGGCCCTGCTCTTTCCGGCAATTACCCTGCTATTATTGGCCTATACCAATCGTTTTGTGGCACTGGCAAATCTTGCTCGCGGATTAAGACAGCGCTACTCTGAAAGTGAAGAGCCCCAGTCCAGCTTACTCGGGCAGATCAAGAACCTAAAGCTAAGACTTAACCTTATTCGCTATATGCAGGCACTTGGTATAGGTAGTTTTTTCTGCTGCGTACTCAGCATGGTGATGATGTACTTAGATAAACAACTAACAGGAGAGTACATCTTTGCCATTAGCCTGTTTTTATTGTTGGCCTCCCTGGTATTGTCCTTTATCGAAACACAGATATCTACTAAAGCGCTCAATTTGGAATTGAGTGATTTAGAAAAGAGATCTTCCAAAACTGCTCATTAATTACCCTTTTTACGGAGATAGTTTTCCTGACAAGTAAATTTTTGTCTTGAGAAAGAATTTTTTAGAAAAAAACTTGTCTAGACAAGTTTTTTGTGTATATTTGACCACTACTCAATCGAAATAATGGATTTCGGTAAGGCTCTTTTTCACCTTAATAATAATCTCGGTTACAACCTTTATCGCACGTATCTGCTTTTCCACCGAGAGCTGATACGGGCGCTTAAGGGTTACGAGGTCACTCCGGAACAATGGCAGGTGCTGATCATTCTCTGGAACCACGGTAGTGTGACTCCGACTGAGATTAGCAAGGTGACTCTGCAGGATCTGCCTTCCATTTCAAGGATGTTGGTAAGGATGGAGCGAAATGGATGGATTGAAAAAGTCGATAATGAAGAAGACGGAAGGTCTTTTCATGTAAAACTCACCTCAAAAGGAGAGGGGAGTCAACAAGAAATGATGCAGGTACTCGAGAAGCATTTCTCTGATTTTCTAAGCGATGTTTCTGCTGAGACCAACTACCATATCAAACAGGAGTTGCTAAAACTCCGGACGATTTTAGGCGATTATACGTCCCAGACGTCCGCTTAAAGAGCAGGTCGTCCTGATGTTATTCATGAAATAGTCATCAGGGTCTCTCATGTTTAGGTTGGAAGAGATGCCCGGTTGGTTTGCATACGGCAAACCACCGGGGATGACTTCCCTTCTATAAGACCGCTTGCCCAAACTCATAAAACCTTTTAGATTGTCGCTTTAATTCTATAACCGTGATTGATTTACGAAGCGATACCCTGACCAAGCCCACTCCGGGCATGCTTGAAACCATGATGAATGCCCAGGTGGGTGATGATATGTTCGAGGAAGACCCCACTGTGAATGCCCTCGAAGAAAGGGCTGCAGAAATGTTTGGGATGGAGGCATCTCTTTATTGTGCTTCAGGAACGATGACCAACCAAATCGGTATACGTCTCCATACCACGCTTCAGGATGAAGTGATCTGCCATAAACATTCACATGTTTACCTCTACGAAAGTGGAGGATTGATGTCGAATTCAGGTGTTTCTGTGAGATTACTTGAAGGCGACAAAGGGAGAATTAAGGCCAAGGATGTACTAGCGGCTATTCAACCCGATGACATTCATGCACCGGTGTCCAAGGTAGTGTCTCTTGAGAATACCATGAATAAGGGTGGTGGGAGTTGCTACGACTTTGAGGAGATTCTGAAGATCAAGGAAGTTTGTAATGAAAATGGCCTTAAATATCATCTTGATGGTGCTCGTTTGTTCAACGCATTAGTGGCAACAGGGCAGACCGCCAAACAATACGGTGAGGTGTTTGATACCATTTCAATTTGTCTTTCAAAAGGGTTGGGTGCTCCTGTAGGTTCGCTGTTATTGGGGACCAAAGCAGATATCAAACGTGCAAAACGTATTCGCAAAGTGATGGGTGGAGCATGGAGGCAGGCAGGATATATTGCTGCAGCCGGATTATATGCTTTGGAAAACCATGTGGACCGACTTAAGGACGATCATGATGCTGCCAAAAAAATAGCTGAAGTGTTGGAAAACCAGTCCTACGTTGAAGAAGTTTATCCTTGTGAAACGAACATTTTAATTTTCAGACTTTCCGATGCATTTACCAACGAATCATTCCTGGCTGAGCTAAAGGAACATGATGTTCATGCGTTTGGATTTGGGCCACAACTCATTCGTTTTGTTACCCACTACGATTTTACCCCGGATCAATTGAGTCAACTACTGGAATGTTTAAGAGGAATAAATTAGAACTAGCTCGATTTTATTTATTACCCAGTCTTACTTTTCGACCGGTCTTCGCACTCTTCTTCGCGGCCTCCAGGATTCGCATTACCAGGACATTGTTTTCCAGTGCCGATAGATCCGCTGGCTGAGGCTGGATTTCATCATTCACGACTGCCGCCAAGTATGAAAAGGGGTCATTCATGGGGTTCGACCGAGGCTTAAGTGTAGTCATTATTTCCTGTGCATCGTCTCCCAGCCTGTATCTGAGCGTATTGGAATTGTCAGCAAATGCCTGGCCTTTGGTACCATAGACCTCCATATCTTTTCTGGATACCGGCCAGTTCCATGAAGCCTGGACAATTACCTGCGTCTTCGGATAAGTCAGGACGATTGTGGCTTCATCATCTACCTTGGGATAGGCTTCTGGTTTCATCTGTTGTGTGACAGCAAAGACATAATCCGGAGCTTCGCCTTTCATCAGCCAGGTTGCCAGATTGATTCCATAGCAACCAAAATCGGTTAGCGCACCACCACCATTTTTGACAGGATCAGTGAGCCATTCAAGGAATTCTTTATTCACGCCAATTTCTTTAGGCCCCGGATGTCCATCGTGAATTACGACTTTTCTGATTTCTCCCAGTTTGTTTTCCTGATGGACCATCTCATATATCTTGTGATTGGAAGGATACCATGTGGTTTCGTAATTCGTAAGCAGTTCAATGCCATGTTTTTCAGCTAATTGCTTCATTTTCATAGCATGTGCTTTGTTAACTGACAATGGCTTTTCTACCATGACGTGAACACCTAACGGGGCAAAGTACTCTACAACAGCGAGATGATCATAGATGGTCCCAAACGCTGTTACAGCATCAGGAGTAATATTTGCTACAAACTCTTCCATTGAATCAAATACGAGATCCATTGAATATCCGTGCTGATCTGCATATCGTCTGGCGAGTTCCTTATTTTTTTCAACGATGCCTACAATTTTTATATCCCCCTGATCAGGTCGACCGAGCAACCAGTGTACGTGGGTGTGAGTTAACCCAATAATGCCTACTTCTAAGGGCTTCTTCTGAGCAATTGACTGTTGTGAAACGAGCATGAAAAGTATTAGTAGTGGGAAGTATAGCTTTCTCATGTCACACTCCTTTTAAATAGTGTTTGATCAACATCTGATGATGATGTGCATGATAGGCAGTGAAGTACATCATTTCACGCACGGTCACTTTTCCTAGAAGAGGGTGGGGTAAAATGTAATTATCAAGATCTTCTTCAGACCATTTGCCGACTTTTAACTTCAGTGTTTCGATATTATCAGAGAGTCGTTTAGAATGTTGAGTGCGCTTGGAACTTTTAGCCGGTGCTGGGGTATATTTAGGTCCGGCCTTTCCTCCTCTTTCAAGCTTCAACTTGTACTTAGCAATTACTTCATTGTAAGATCTGGAAGGGCGATTAGCTTTGCCAACCCTAAGCTTAAGAACCCATTTTGGCAGACCTAATGCCATATTGAGAGGGCTCGTGCTCTTAATCAAGTGTTCAACTTGCTGTCCCGCAGACCATTTTCCATCCGGAGCAAACTCATATTCATCCAAGGTGAGTTGATCCACATATTGGATGAATTCACTGTAGTTGTCTTCCAATGTCTTGATGACCTCGGATTTGTTCATAGAGTTGAGCTTTCAAGAAAATTAGGATTAAGATTTTATCTCCCAAAGAAGAATCGAAACAAAAAAACCGCACCCCCGTCCAAAGGTGCGGCATAGTATGAATTAACTTGATCAAAGTCAGGCCCTTTGCCCAACATTGATAAAACCGAATCGCAACCTCAACCGTGATTCAGTAATCCCTATACTTCAGTTGAATTGAAAAGGCTGCTAGTCTTTTGAAGAAAATGCCAGTTTTATTCCCAAGAGTACAAAAACTAACCCTGAGAGCTTATCAACCACTTTCATTGCTTTGGGACTTTTGAGAAAAAACTTTGAAAAATATGCTACCAGTAGCGTGATAAGCGTAAGCCATACCAATGTCATTATGCTGAAAACTATTCCCATGGTCAGGAATGTCAGTCCTACTGATTCTGAGCTGGTGTTGATGAATTGAGGAAAGAATGCCAGAAAAAATAGAGCCACTTTCGGGTTGAAGACATTGGTTACCATCCCGGATAAAAAACTTCGTTTATAACTGATGGCCGACTTGATTCGGTCGGTCCGTTCTCCTTTAGGTTTCCTGACTAGTTTGGTGATCCCCAGATAGAGCAGATAAGCTGCACCAATTAGTTTCAGGACGCTGAACAAATAAGCTGCCTTTGAAATCAGAACAGAGATCCCGAGCACACCAAATAGTGTATGTATCAAAATGCCTGTGACAATGCCGAGAGTGCATG
This sequence comes from Cyclobacteriaceae bacterium, assembly GCA_028281285.1. Taxonomy (GTDB): domain Bacteria; phylum Bacteroidota; class Bacteroidia; order Cytophagales; family Cyclobacteriaceae; genus Roseivirga. Next base: position 150,769 of record JANQKF010000015.1, on the reverse strand, counting down.
TCAATCCTATACCCCGTCCATTTGAAATTGATCGGTTCAATACGAGCATGGTGTCGATGCCCGGACTTATGATCAACAGGATTGAAGTGATTACAAACAGTTCGAAATTTTCTATTCCAAGGAGATCCATCTCATTCTATTCGGGTGTCGTGAAAGCCTGCTCTTTTCCAATTTCCATCACGTACTACCCAAAAATTGGTTACACGGAGTTTGTTGGAGAAAGATTCACCGTTACGTGTTCCACTTACAGAGACTACTCCTGTTACCATGGCGGATTGGTCGTACATTGTTGTCTCCACTTCGGTGAAGCTGTATACGGAGATTGCCAATTGTCCATTTTGCAATTCAGCAGTTCTGTTTCTTAGATAGTTGAACCAGCTTTCTTTGCCAAAAGCCTTTGAAGATCCATTGGTATGAGTGTAGTCGTCCGTGGTCATCTCATCTAGTGTAGACAAGTCTCCGGTTTCGAAAGCTGTATTGAACCGTTCCACTGCCTTCATTAGGGAGTCTTCGGTAGCATCGGATCCAGTAGGAGAAGTGCAGGAAAGAACTAATAGAATGAGTAGAGGCCAGGTATATTTCACTTTTAGAAGCTCATGATTTCCCTAAACTTAATGCTTTGTCTTCGGGAAACCTCGACTTCTTTACCGTCTTTCATATAAACCTTTAGGGTACCACTGAACCAGGGTTCAATTCGCTCGATGTATTTGAGATTGATGATCTCTTGTCTGTTTACTCTGAAGAAGACCTCAGGATCAAGTCTTGATTCCATATAATTCAATGACCTTGGAATCATGGGTTTTTGATCCTTGAAGTAAATCCTGGTGTAGCTACCCATGATCTCAAGTAGACGGACATCACTGAGAGTCACAAACCAACAACTCTCTCCATCCTTTACGAATACTTGCTTGTCTATGCCCAGGATGGACTTATCTTTTTTGGATTTTGAACGTGAACGTAACTTTTCACTCGCCTTCTCGAGTGCTGAACTCAAACGCTCCACTTTGATTGGTTTCTGAAGGTAATCGAGTGCGTTGTGCTCAAAAGCCTTCATGGCATATTGATCGAACGCGGTGGTAAAAATTACTTCAGGGACTTCCTCAAGTTCTTCAAGCAGCTCAAATCCATCTTTATCGGGCATCTGGATATCGAGGAAAAGAAGTTCTGGTTTTAAGTCAAGAATTTTCTCTAAGGCAAGAGTCGCATTTTCTGCTTCTCCGATCACTTCTACATCATCCACGCCTTTCAGTAAATGTCGGAGCTCCTGGCGAGCAAGTTTTGAGTCATCAACGATCAGGGCCTTCATGCTAGTGGGATGGTTAGTGAGGCGGTAACTTTGTCCTCAGATGAATTTTCCAGAGACAACTCAGCAAACTGGCCGAACAAAATATTCATTCGCTCTACCAGGTTTTTGAGTCCAACACCTTCACGCTTACTCTTCTTTTTGAGTTGCCCGTCATTAGTGACTTCAATTCGGAGATGCTCATTGATCATCTTTGCCTGAACGGTGATTTCGCCCCCTGTTGACAGTTGGGATATTCCGTGTTTGATTGCATTCTCCACTAATAATTGAATGGCCATTGGAGGAATTTTCACTTCAAGCGCACTGTCTTCAATCTCGAAGCTATAGGTGAGTCGGTCATTAAATTGAATAGACTCCAGTTGCAGATAGTCTTGGACAATTTCGATTTCCTGTCCGAGTGATACTTTTTCAGAGGCATTGAATTGGATGGAATATCGCAATAATTCAGAAATATGGGTCACCATTACTCGTGCCCGATCGGGATCTGTAAGAATGAGTGAACGAATATTGTTTAGCGCATTAAATAGAAAATGTGGATTGATTTGATTCTTAAGAATGGCTAGCTCTGCCTCGTTCAAAGCAGCTTTCAGTTCCAATCGCTCTATTTCATTTTGTCTGTTATTCTGAACCATTTGGTATATGAAATAAATGGATGCCCATATCACCATTACCAGGAGTGTGTTTGCTGTATATCCAAGAAAGTTGATGAAGTTGAAGGAGTAGATGTTCTCGAGCGGAAAGATTATGTAAATGACAACGTGTATGAATGCCTGGATGATAAAGGACAGAATTATGACAGCTAAAACCGCCCTTGGCCATAATCTTTTAGGTTTGAGGCTATTCCAATTTCTCTTTTTCACGAACAATCGAAAGAAATGAGAGAACATCAGGGAGGAAATACCAATGACAAATTGGAGCAGAACGATTTCCGTTGTGATGTCTTTCAGGCCTGCAAAAATGAATAGCATGGCGAAGACGAACACCATATAGGCACTCCAGCCCGCAGCCTGACAAATCCAATAAATTGTTGATCTCTTCATTAAATATCAATTTATACAAATTAGATGTCATTGCGAGAAACAAGTTTACGAGTGACGAAGCAATCCATTATGAATCAGAGATTGCTTCGCTATGCTCACAATGACGGGCCTACAAGAACTTCTTGAGCCAGCTGTTAAAGAATTCGGGATCATCCCACATAATGAAATGGTTACCTTCATCTGTAAGATCTACTTGCACACCATTGAGTTTTGCGTATTGGCCCTTGTAGTTGGCCATTGTGTTCTCTCTGGTAGCGCCATATTGCTTGTAGGCAATCCATGCACCTAATACCAAGGTGGGAGCTTTAATCTTGTTCAGATCTTCGCGTATATCCGTGGTGTACATTTCGTACATGGACTGTGCTACGGTAGCTACATCACTATCAACCCCCCATTCTGTAGCGATTTTGATATGTTCAGGGCTTTTCATCATAGTCTGTACTATCATCTTTTGATAAGTAGCTCGTTGTTCTCTTGTCTGGTTTGCACCAGCCATCATTTGAGCCTTCATGGAGCCGGCAAAGCCTTTAGCTGATTCGACTGTGGCCCCAGGCATTTGAATTGCCGTCAGGAACGGTAATGAATCGACAATTACCATCTTTTTGGGGAGATCAGGTCGTTCAATGGCAATGTTCAATGCCATAAATCCACCCAAACTATGACCTATGATAATCGGGTTTTGAATTTTATTCTTATCGATATAGTCAAGAACTAAGGCTTGAACCTGTGAGAAAAAGCCTTCTTCAATATTCTCCAAAGGAGCATTTCCGGCAAAACCAGGTAATGTCATTACGTGGAATTGATAACCATCCCCCATGGCTTCAATCGTACTGTCCCAAACGGCTCCGTCACAGGTGAGTCCGGGGATCATGATCACGGGTTGGCCTTTGCCCACCACTCTTGTTTTGATACCAGGTTTACCATCGGCTGCCAGTCCGGTAGTTGCTACGACCAATAGCAAAGCAATTAATGTTGTTTTGAATTTTTTCATGTCTTCTAATTTTTATTTGAGTCAAAAGTATTTCCTACAATGGCTGGAATGGACAAGTTTTAAGGGAGCGGAAGAAATTCCTCGGGAGTGGAATGTGTATAAATCTTGATTATTCTGGTATTACCTAAACAAATATTTACTTAATTCGTATTAGCTAAACAAATATTAATGATATGAGTCTTACATTGGGTGCACTCGAAGAGATTATTCTCCTACTCGTACTGAAACAAAAAGAATCCTATGGAGCGGAGTTGGTAAGGCTCTATAAAGACCAATTGCACAAGGAAATCACTTTACCGGCTGTGGTAGTGGTGCTCAAAAGGTTGGAAAAAAAAGGCTTTTTGAAGTCTTATGTGGGTGAACCTACCGAGGAAAGGGGAGGGCGTAGGAAGATTATGTACGAAGCAACTAAGTCAGGATACCAGGTGATTGAGGAGGCGATGGAAGCCAAGAATACTATTTGGCAGATGGTACCTAAACTCTCTTGATATGACAAATGGAAAAACACCTCGACTTGGCAGTTGGTTGCTAAAGCTTCTTTGTAGGAAAGAATACCTGGATGAAGTAAAGGGTGATCTGGAAGAGAACTTTTACTGGCGAACCAAAGAAGTTGGATTGAGAAAGGCCCGTATCAGGTACTATTTAGATGTATTCAGTACAGTAAGGTTGACAAAAGTCAATTTGAGTTCATACAACGGGTTCACTCGAAGTATGTTTCTAAGTTTTATAAAGAGCTCATTTAGAAACTTTAGGAGACAATGGACCTATACTTTTTTAAACATTTTTGGGCTAGCACTGGGAATGGCGGCAGCATTATTCATTCTGGAATATGTGTCTGATGAATTGAACTACAATAAACCGTCAGATGCCGATCGAATTTATCGTGTTTCTAACGACTACTATCGATTCAAAAAAATGATCTATGAAAGTAGTATGACATTTTCGGGAGTTGGCCCTGCTATGCAGCGAGACCTGGCAGATGTGGAAAAATATGCCCGGTTATTTAGTGCAAGTACCGGATGGGGAGGAGCTATGATCCTGACCAGACCTGATCAACCTTCAGTAAATTTCAAAGAGCACAAGTTGTTTTTTGCCGATCCGGGTCTGATTGACTTGTTCGATATTCCAATGCTTCATGGTGCTAACGAACTTGATCAACTGAATACCATTTTGTTAACTCCCGAAATGGCCGTCAAATACTTTGGTGATGTTACCGATGCAATTGGTCAAACTCTGAGATATAATGACAACGCCACAGAATATGAGCTAAAAGTAGCGGGGATTTTCGAACGGCCGGATTATAACCTTCAGGTTGATTTTAATGTGCTGATTTCCTACAGTACGAGAGCACAATCCGATCCGGAACGCTTCGAGAACGATTGGGGCGGAAATGCATTTATCACCTTTGTTAAATTGAGACAAGGAGCAAATCCATCCGGTATTGAAGAAGCGATGGATGAGTTGACTTTGAAATACAAGCCGGGTTATCTCGAAAAGAATGAGTCGGGAGAATACAATCGAATCAATAGATATTTCCTCACGAATATCCAGGATATCCATCTCAATTCTAAGTATCAGAATGAAGTAGGTACCATCGGAAATGCGACTAGCGTTAATCTCCTCCAGGTAATTGCGGTATTTATTGTAGTAGTCGCATGGATCAATTTCATAAATCTTACTACAGCAAAGTCAATTGATAGAGCCAGAGAAGTGGGGGTGAGGAAAGTCCTTGGTGCTCGAAGAAAAGAGTTGGTGTTGCAGTTTTTTACCGAAGCATTTTTAATCAATCTTTTTGCCTTGGTTTTTGCAGTGGGTATTGTCCTTTTAGGTCAAGGGCAATTCAATGGATTTACAGAAAAAGATCTGGGGCTTGAAAGCATCCAGATGGACAGTTTTGTGGTGCCAGGGGTGATGATTTTCATTCTTGGTACAATTCTATCGGGGTTGTACCCGGCTCTTATCCTCTCTTCGCATCAGGCAGTATTGACATTGAAAGGAAAGTACCGGAAGCAATCAGGCATTAGTCTACGAAGAGGACTGATTGTTTTTCAGCTTTTGTTCAGTTCTCTTTTGATCATGGCCACACTTGCTATCAACAGGCAGCTTAACTATATGAATGATCAGGAAATGGGTTTTGATATGGATCAAGTACTCATATTTAGAGGGCCAGCAATACGAGATGTTACAAACGAGGCTCATATTCCTTCCATTAGAACATTCAAAGAGCGTGTGCTAAGTATTGCCAATGTGAAAAGTGTCGGAACCTCCTCGGTTATTCCTGGTATCGGAATTCTGAGGGGTATTGTATTGGTGAAGCAGAAAACCCAGAATGGTGATGATATGAAATCTATAGAAAGGGTGGTTGTTGACAATGGTTTTCACCGGACCTTAGGTATGAATTTTATTGCTGGTGAAGGCTTTGATGAATCTATTCGGGGTTTTGCCCCCATTGTTCTGAATGAGGCTGCTATGTTAGAGTTAGGCTTCCAAGATGCCCAAGAAGCTCTGGGTCAAACTATCTATGAATTTGGACAAGAAGAACGAGTGATTGTCGGGATTTTGGAGAATTACCATCACGAGTCGTTGAATCGGAAGATAGATCCGATGTATTTTGTGAGGAATGAGGCCTTTGATACCTTCTATGTTATTCGACTGGCTAATGCACAAACTGCCTCTGCGATCAAGGCAATTGGGAACTTGTATTCGGAAATTTTCCCGGGCAATCCTGCAGAGTACTATTTTCTGGACTCCTTTTTCAACAATCAATACAAAAGAGACGAAGTGAATAGTAAGGTGTTCAGTAGTTTTGCATTAATGGCAATCGTGGTGGCATGTCTTGGACTCTATGGGCTTTCATCCTTCTCGACAGTTCAACGCACCAAGGAGATAGGGATCAGGAAAGTTTTAGGGGCTAAAGTGCATTCAATCTATTATCTACTTTCCAGGGAGATTATTCTTTTGGCAGTGCTGGGCTTCCTCTTGGCGGCCCCGATAGCAAATTATGGGATCAATCGGTGGCTCGAAGGGTTTGCCTATCATATTGATGTAAAACCGTGGTTGTTTCTGTTACCTTTTGCCTTGGTGCTGGTGGTCACATTGCTGGCGGTAAGCCAAAAAATTATTTCTACGGCACTGACCAACCCCGTAAAGTCTTTGCGCTACGAATAGCTAAGATAAAATTCAGACTAAGGCTGCAATTGAAGCCCAACATTCCTAATTTAAGCGAATGGACTTTTCCCCAAAGCCGCTTGCTGAAAGAATCCGCCCTGAGACATTAGAAGACCTAATAGGTCAGGAACATCTTGTTGGCAAAAATGGAGTGCTACGAAGGGCAATAGAATCGGGAAGCATACCTTCGATGATCCTCTGGGGCCCACCTGGAGTAGGAAAGACTACGATAGCGAACATTATTGCCAATGCAGTCAATGCACCGTTCTATACACTTAGCGCCATAAGTTCCGGTGTAAAAGAAGTGAGGGAAGTCATTCAAAGAGCGAAATTCCAGTCCAATACCATCCTCTTTATTGATGAAATTCATCGATTTAATAAGTCGCAGCAGGATGCACTTTTGGGAGCGGTCGAAAAGGGACAAATCACTTTGATAGGTGCCACCACTGAGAACCCTTCTTTCGAAGTGAATTCCGCACTTTTGTCGAGATGTCAGGTCTATACGCTAAAGGCTTTATCAAAAGATGATTTGGTGAACCTCGTAGATACGGCTTTAGAGAAAGACGATGTTCTGAAAAAGAAAACGGTTGACCTGAAGGAGACACAAGCCCTCTTTAACATTTCGGGGGGTGATGCCCGCAAACTTTTGAATCTACTTGATCTAGTAGTAGAGAATCTGGGTGGAGATAAAGTCGAAATTACTGATGATAAAGTGATTGAAATAGCGCAACAACGCGTGGCGATCTATGATAAATCGGGTGAACAGCACTATGACATAATTTCGGCATTCATTAAGTCGATCAGGGGAAGCGACCCTAATGCGGCATTGTATTATTTGGCTAGAATGATTGAAGGAGGTGAAGACATCAAGTTCATCGCAAGGCGTTTAGTGATTCTCGCCTCAGAAGATATTGGTAATGCTAATCCGACAGCCCTGGTAATTGCCACAAGTGCCTTTCAGGCTGTAAATCTGATTGGTTATCCGGAAGGGCGTATCATATTGGGACAATGCGTAACCTACCTTGCTGCTTCACCTAAAAGTAATGCCGCTTATGTGGGAATAAAGAGTGCTCAGGATTTAGTGAGAAAAACCGGTGATTTGTCAGTTCCGATGGCTATTAGAAACGCTCCAACAAAGCTGATGAAGGAAGAGGGTTATGGTAAAGGATATAAGTACTCCCATGATTTTCCAGGCAATTTTATAGATCAGGAATTTATGCCTGATGAGATAAAAGGAACCAGACTTTACGATCCGGGTAAGAATGCTCGGGAAGAGGAGATGCGGAAACGACTACGAGCGATGTGGAAGGAGAAGTATGGGTATTAGGGCCAATACTCTTGGAAGTTTTGGTACAGATTATATTTGAGCTCCAAAAATTTGAAAATTTGATTGAGACATGATTCCAAAAGCGATAAAGTTTTTCAAACTGGTGATTCTGGTGGCTGTTGCTGCAGCCACATATCAATTGTTTCTTTCGTTACTCCAAGCCGCTCATATCACTCAGATTCGATATTACCCTGATTCGATTGTTTATGGTGTCTTGTTTGCTCTAATGGCCATTGGAGTAAGTCATATGGTTTTAAAAGAACTTGAATTCAAGAATAAACACAGGAGATATTGGTTTGGATTTTTTCTAAGCTTTGCAGTGACCATTCTATTACTTTCATTGTTTCAATGGGTTTTTTATGGTATCTCCCGGGGCCAGTGGGTGATCGACTTCAGGATGTTTAAGGAGCTCATGATGATTATAAATTTTCAGGCTTTGATTGCTTTGTTTTATATAGGTCATGAAACCTCCATACGATCAGCTGAAGAAAAAAGCAAAGAACTAATCAAAGAGAATGATTCACTTGGTACGGCATTGAGAAAATATAGAAGCAAGCTCAATACTACCACAAATAGCAAAACCTTAATACTTGACCTTGGAGAGGTTCAATATTTCCAAATCGAAGAAGGTGTTGTCTTTGCAGTTCTCCAGGGTAACAAGAGTTACCCATTGAATCATTCGTCTTTGACACAACTTGAAGAGGAGCTTAACCCTTACCTGTTTTTTAGACTTAATAGATCCCAGATTGTAAACCTTGAATTTATTGAGGGTTTTGAGCCTTACTTCAAAGACCGGTTGGCTATTAAGCTTAAGGGTTTGACAGAGTATTTGTATACTTCCAATTCAAAATCCACCGGTTTCAGGAAATGGATAGACTTTCGATTATTGAATTAATCCCTCAGCTCAGCTGAAAATGTCCCCAGTTCACGGATTAATAATTACCTGAACCCATTATATCCGTCATTAATCCAAAAGAAGACTATGAAAAAACCGCTTTTGGGTATCCCTATGTTTTTGGTTTGCTCTTTGATTTTGGGTCAAGGTACAGGCCTATTAAATGAGGAAGAGTGGTATTTGCAGAGCCATGATTCCACTGAAATATATGTTCATGAATTTGGCCATGGGCCAACGGTTGTTGGCCTTCATGGAGGTTATGGACAGGAACATAGTTATATGATTGATTTTCTCTACCCACTTCAGGGGCAGTTTAGATTTATACTCTTCGATCAACGAGGTGCATTGCGGTCTCCGGTTCCGGATTCATTGTATCACAAAAAAATAACTATAGAGAACTATGTGATGGATTTGGAGCAATTGAGGATAGAACTTGGAGAATCAAAACTTAAGCTTATTGCACATTCCATGGGAGCCCACTATGCGTATGAATATTTGGCCAAACATCCTAAGCATGTAGAAGAGATCATCATTATCTCTGGCTTTATTCCCAAGTGGCCGAACGCCCAAGATATGGCAGTAATGAGAGAGGCCCAATCAGCAAGAGCCCGATTTGTTGAGCGAGCTGACATAGAAATAAAAATGGCAGAAATTGAACAGAATACGGGTTATGGGAAAAGTAAAATGGAGTCATATAAATGGAAGTTATTGTATGCTTCAGGTCAAATCTTCAACCTTGAAAACTGGCAAAAGGTCAGAGGTGGCAGGAGTTTCTACAACCCCCGACTTAATCAATATCTAAGTCCTGAGAAGACAGGTGTTAGGTTTAATTTCTTGAATAATATCAAAAGTCATCCTTACCCAATCCACTATATATTTGGTTATCACGAATTTGGTGATTATGGCGTCAGACTTCATCAAAAGTGGCTGGGAGAATTTAAAAATGTCAATTTGCATATTTTGGACAAAGCGGCTCATTCGGTTTGGTTGGATCGACCTGGCGCTTTTCAAAAAATTCTTCTTGATGCTTTGAATTAAGTTGGAATAAAAGGGAGGTGATTTGAAATGCAGATGCTAAAATTCTCCGTTCTTTATTGAGTTTAATTTCCAATTTTAAAGTCCTTCTGAAAAACGAGCCTGAGAATCTCATCATCGTTTTCCTTTTCCCAAATCATCTGCCCGTTTTTGAAGGTGTATTGCCAGGTCTCTTTGGAATCATTTCCAGTATCAAAAAGCGTGAGAGTTGGACGGTGCGCATCCATATGCCAAACTCCAAATTGGGTTCTTTTTCCTTCTGCATCATACTTTACGAAGTGACGATCCCAACGAATTCGATACCAGGTAGGATCCAAACTATAATGGTTTTTAATGGCCTTGGTCTCCGGATCGATGCCCTGTGCCTGATAGACTTTCCATACGCCCACGGCTTCATCCCATGGAGCAATGGGTTTCTCTCCAATTCTTCTCAGACTGACAATCACACGCATGTTATCTTCAATTCGTTCCCAGGTCATTTGGTCTCTTGATAGGGTAGTTTTAAATGCACCATACTCATCGGGAATGCCATTGCTAACAAAGAGGATCTCTTTGGTGATTTCGTCAAATTTCCATTCGTCCTGACTATGTTGCAACCAACCGTTACCGCTTAAAGCCGTGCTGTCTGAATTGAGCTGAAACCATCGTGCCGTTGGTGTCCTGGCCTGATCACCGACCTTAACTTCTGTCACACCCCATAGACCGGTTAGTGGTTCTCCAATTTGAGTAGCCTGGCCAGCAGTTTTGGTATTAGAAATTCGATCTCCACTTTGAGCAAATGTGGTTTGAAAATAGAATATGAGTAGTAGTGAAATGAGAGAACGCATTAATCAAAGCTAATAGCTTTATCGAATTGATGCAAAAGGCTCATTTAATTACTTTTTGGATCACCAATCGATCTCCGATTCTCATATAAACAAGAAAAAGACCGGTAGAGATTTCCGAAGTATTTACCTCGAATCGTTGAGGCCCTTGCGGCAGTAAATCAATTGAATTTTGCTGAAACATTTTGCCACCTATGTCGACAAGCTGAAGCTCAAAGGGTGCAGGAGTCGGATTGTTAAATGTAATTGTGATTTTCTCACCGGCCGGATTTGGGTAGGTATTGAGGGCAATGTCAGTGATAAATAGGTCATCTACTCCTGTAACTACCGGGGTCTCCAAATCTTGTCTCAGAATAATTGAAGTTATGAATTCACTTCTCACTTGGTTTGAAGGAGCTCCACCCTCGATTGACCAAGTGATCGTTGACATTTTTAGTGTGTTCTTTCTGGAGAATTTAGTGGTGTCGACAACGCTCAGTTTTAGTTGGTGAAGACCACTTAATTCGTTGGACTGCAAGGAAATGATATCTGTATTGTATTCAATTGTATCATTGTCCAAAACCCAAAAGCTTTTAAGTGTATTGGGAGTAGGGCTAAGCCGAGTATAACCAAAGTTTTGTATCGAATTCAATTGGTCTTGTTCTGTTGGGTCGAAGGCATCAACTGGATTGGTTAGTGAATGAATGGTTTTGATAAGGGACTCAATGCAAACTGCACAGAAGTCTACTCCTAAGAATTGCATTTTACAGTTTTGATGAGGTTTGTACCAGGTAGCATCACCCGAATGAGGATAGATTCCTATTCCCTGGTCACCGATCCAGTTCGTCCACTTATTGGTTGAAGTATTGCTGTTTCTGGTCATATTGTCTGTTTCCCAGGCGTATTGACTTCCTGCCCAATACTCGTCAGACAACGCGGCAAAAGAATGCCCGATTTCGTGAATGGCAACCTCTCCTGATTCGCTGTGTGTAGAAGCAGTGGCAATCCAACCACCGCTGCCCCCATACTTGTCATCGTTTACTACCATGAATACCTGGTCGTATTGAGGAAAGTTATCAGCCAATACTGCGGCTACCCGATCGTTTCGGGTCGGGACAAGAAGTCTCTCAATGCCCGCATAATTGTAGGTGCTACCAAAGTAATTGTCGATTAGTGCTGCAGGATCGCGAGCCGCTCCACTTTCGTTGGAAGGGACTTTGATGGCATACACATTGAAATGATCCTTATACTCTTTGAGTGGGCTAGTATCAAACAGTTGCTCGACAATGTCCTCTACATCGTTCAAGTATTGTCCCAATTGTGCCGAGCGATACCCATCTCCAAGGAACACAAGATTGATCCTTTTGTCTATTGAGGCAGTTTCGGCTATTGTTACCACCTCAAATTGCTGCGCGGTGAGCAGTGTGGGTAAACCCATGAGAATCAATATGGTGATGAACTTCTTCATTTTTTAAGGGTCAATTCTTTGAGCACCTCACCAGTATCGTAAGATATCACAAGTTTTTCCATTTTAGCAGAATATTGTAGGCGAATTACAAAAGACGAAGAATCCAGGTCAATTTGAGCCTTTTTGAAGCTGCCATTCTCATTCGGGGCTTCGACTACTTTGGTTAACGGATTCTCAACAGCAATACGAGCCAGTATTTGATCATCTGAGCCCTTGAATTCGCAAACAAAATGATCAGGTCTTCTCAATGTCTCAGGCATTGGTCGCTTAAGCTTCCCGTCCACCACCTTTTGGTCAATGATGTCAAACTCTGGTCTTTCAATGCCTTTATTCACTTTGATCGTAAGGAATAGTAATTTATTCTCCAGGGCAATGTCATCATTCAAGCGTTGGCTTGACTTCTTTGTCACCGAGCAACTCGTGATTAGTGTTGCGATTATGATAATGACTATTGTTGATCGCATTTGGAGTATGGACATCGAAAGATTTCTCAATTTATGGAGTCGGTTCAATTTATCCTTAATTTCGAACTTTTGAATTTGTTGATATGAAGAACACCGCATTCACTCTAATGTGCATCTTGATCATTCTCTTCACTTCTTGTGATTCCACGACTACAACTACCGAAACGGTGGATGTTGAAATGGATACAGTTACGATCGATCGCCATTTGAGTATTCTTGCTTCGGATGAGTTTATGGGACGAAAGCCTTTTACCGAAGGAGAAGAAAAGACAGTCCACTATCTGGAGTCTGAATTGAGAGCAATGGGATTGCGACCGGGTAATGGAGACAGCTATTTTCAGGATGTTCCTCTGGTTGAGATTACAGGATATCAGTCACCGGATATGACGATTAGAATTCGGAATACAACCAAAGCTTTCAAAGCCAATGAAGACTTTGTGGTGTATTCAGAAAGAGTAGAGGAGGAGTTAGCGCTTGACCAATCAGAATTGGTATTTGCAGGCTTTGGGATAGTGGCTCCAGAATATGGTTGGAATGACTATGACGGCCTTAATGTAGAAGGGAAGACAGTTATTGTAATGGTCAACGATCCGGGCTTTGGAAGCGGTGATGACAAGCTCTTTAAGGGAGACGAAATGACTTATTATGGTCGGTGGACTTATAAGTATGAAGAAGCTGCACGTCAGGGAGCAGCAGGAGTGCTGATCGTCCATGAAACTATCCCTGCAGGTTACCCGTGGACAGTGGTTCAAAGCTCATGGACTGGAGCCAAACTCAATCTTGACGACCCTAACCCTCCTTATAAATGTGCTATTCAAGGTTGGATTACACGGAACATGGCTGGAGAACTATTCAATGATGCTGACATCGAAAACCATTCTCAACTTGCAAAGACGGCCGGATTCAAACCGATATTAATGAATATGAATGCTTCAGTAGAGCTCAGAAACGAGGTCAAAAGGGACATGTCGAAGAATGTTGTGGCCCTGTTACCCGGTACTGAACAAAAGGATGAATATATCATCTATTCTTCTCACTGGGACCACCTTGGAACCGGAGACGTAGTTGATGGTGATTCGATTTACAATGGAGCTCACGACAATGCAACCGGGGTGACGGGCATGCTGGCCATAGCAGAGGCTTTCGCCAAATTGGAGAAGAAACCAAAGCGATCATTAGTCTTTATCTTTGTTACGGCTGAGGAACAGGGCCTTTTGGGCTCGGCATTCTATGGTCAAAATCCGATTTATCCACCAAACCAAACCGTGGCGAACATTAATATGGATGGATTGCCGGCTTATGGAGAGATGAAGGATTTGACTATTACAGGGTACGGACAATCAGAATTGGATGAGTATGCAAAGGCTGAAGCGGAAAAGCAGGGGCGCTATATTATTCCGGATCCTGATCCCGGCAAAGGATATTTTTTCAGGTCCGATCACTTCAATTTTGCAAAAGTGGGTATACCGGCACTTTATGCTTCAGGTTCATTTGAACATATGACTAAAGGCAAGGAATTTATTGAGGAAAAAACCCAGGAGTACCTGGCTTATAAGTACCATCGACAGGGAGATAATTATGAACCAGAGGAATGGGATTTAAAAGGTATTGCCCTTGATGCCAAGCTACTCTTTAATGTCGGTTATCGATTGGCGAATGAGAGTTATTTCCCGCAATGGTCGGAGGGTTCCGAATTCAAGGCCAAAAGGGATGCCGATATGAGTTTGAAAAAAAGGTAGTAATCTACTTCCTGGTACGGACAGTCACTTCCATATTCTTGTTGGCATCCGATTCTTTGAAGATGTACTTACGCCAGGTCAGGCTGTTTTTTTGAGCACCCGTACCTTGGGAATACTCATTGTTGGAGACCGATTTGATCCCACCTTCAAATGACATTTCAAGCTGGAAATACATGTCTCCCAATAATACGGCCGGGTCCATAGTTACCTCACCATCTTCTTTTAGGGCTTCTGTCAAAGCCTCGGTTAATTTGCTATAGCTAGTTCTGGTGATCGATTTCCTTCCTTTAGTGAAGAAAATATGCTGCTGAACTTCGTTTCCATCCCTTTCAGAATCATGATAGTATGCACTCATCCCACGATTAAGTGCGTCAATGTCTTGAAAATCAAAGGAGATGCTCATTTTGAAACTCTCCTCATCAAAATCAGTCCTGACGTTGGTAACGCCTTCTTGCGCCTCTATTTTTCTTGAAGCCTTTTTGAATTCATTATTCATTTCTCCCAGTCCAGTTTCGGCATCAGCATCATCTCCCAAACTTTTGATCATATCGCCCAACTTGCTCATATCAATTGAAGCCGTATAGGTACCACTTCCGTTTTTGTGAAAAAGGACATGTTCGATAAAATTAATGCACGAGGTCATCGAAAAGGAGATGACAATGATCAAGAAAAAGAGGAGGTGTTTCTTTTTAAGCATAGGGTTGATCTTTGATTGTGAATATACCCTGTTTTCTCTTTAGGCTGGAATTATCACTTAATAAATAAGTGGTATGAGTGTTTTGGAAAGGATTGCCAGTAGGAGTATTGCAATGATATTAAGAAAGAATCCAGCCCTGATCATATCTTTTATCCGTATCATTCCACTTGAAAACACGATGGCATTTGGTGGTGTAGATATTGGCATCATAAAAGCGTAACTAGCAGCCAGCGTAACAGGCAGCGAAAGGTACATTGGGTTAATATTGAGGCTAACAGAAATACCCAAAACAACTGGAATAAAAATGACGGTCAAAGCTACATTGCTCATGATTTCCGTCATAAAAAGCATAAATGCGCATAAAGCCAGGATCAACACAAACTGATTGACATTGCTTTGAGCCATGGCCTCACCAACCGCCTGAACAATATTGGTTTTTTCCATTGCTTTGGCCAGTGTCAAGCCACCTCCGAAAAGTAGCAAAATGCCCCATGGTAGGTTTTTTGTGTATTCCCATTCCATTAGGAATTCTCCTTTTCTGAGATTCAAAGGAGCTACAAACATGGCTACAGCTCCGGCCATTGCTATCAAGGCATCACTCAATAAGGTGGTATTGAACCAGGAATTCAAATTGGTTCTGAAAATCCATGCCAGGGCTGTACAAATGGCTATGGTGGCTACATACTTCTCGGCCTTGCTCATTTTGCCCAGCTCTTTCAGTTGATCATCGATAACCTGGCTAGATTCTGAAAGTCGATTCACTTTATTAGGAAACATCACTCGCGTAAGTAGGAAGTAAGTGATGGCAAGCATGATTATGGCTACAGGCAAACCAACGGTGAGGTATTTAGCAAAGGTGACTTCAAAATCCATCATAGTATCCATGAAACCTACCCATGCAACATTGGGTGGTGTCCCTACAATGGTTGCTGTACCACCAATATTGGCTGCATATGCGATACCGAGCATCAGAGCTAAGGCGAATCTTTGCTTCCCCTTGTCTGTGGTTCCCTGAACGTTTAATAGGCTGGTAATCGATAGGGCAATAGGCAGCATCATAACTGTTGTAGCCGTATTACTGATCCACATGGAGATAAATGCAGTCGTGAGCATGAAGCCCAGCACAATCCCATTTGGGTTTGTGCCTGTTTTCTTAATTAGATTGAGGGCGATTCGTTTATGAAGGTTATGACGTTCCATAGCCAACCCAAGCATAAAGCCGCCCATAAATAAGAAGATAATCTTATTTGCATAAGGTGCCGTGGCTTCGTCAATGGTGAAAACACCTGTAATTGAAAATAGAATTATTGGCAATAGGGCAGTAACCGGAATAGGGGCCGCTTCCGTCACCCACCAAACCACCATCCAGAGGGCAATCCCGATGACCTTCCATGCTTCCGGTGTAAGGATGTTTTCCGGAGTCAGTAGAATGATCAGAAAGAAGAGTAGGGGCCCGGCAATGAGACCAAAGGATTTCGCACCGGCAAACTGAGGTTGTTTCAAGGTCAGTTAAAATTAATCGCCTTTCAATTTAACAGAATATTTGAATCAGATAGAAAAGAACTTTGCAAGAGGTGATTTGTGGACTGTATAAAAGGAAAAGAGCGCTAACCAGGCGCTCTTTTCAACTTCAACCTTAAAATACTAAAAACTAACTAACTATGTTTAAAACGGCTTATTCCAAATATTATTTTGTCAGTACACCGTTTGAAAATCCTCTTTAGAATTAACTTCTGTATTATATACACGCAAGTTGGCAGAATTGTTTCATAAAAAATGTTAAAAATCTGTTAATCCCTGTTAAAAGGCAGACTTAAAAATTCAACGGTCGATATCATGGATTTAACGCTGGAATCTCAGCCCAGATTTCCCTTTGGCATAGCCATTAATTATTCTATTTTTGCCACAAATTTAAAGCGACCATAATGAGTGTTTTAGTTAATAAGGATTCCAAGATTATAGTTCAGGGATTCACAGGTTCGGAAGGTACGTTTCATGCCGGTCAGATGATTGACTATGGAACTAATGTAGTTGGTGGTGTGACTCCTGGTAAGGGAGGTCAGGAGCACTTGGGTAAACCAGTGTTTAACACAGTGGAAGACGCGGTGAGTAACACCGGAGCAGATGTTTCTATCATTTTCGTTCCCCCTGCTTTCGCTGCGGATGCCATTATGGAAGCTGCCGATGCCGGGATCAAAGTGATCATAGCAATTACCGAGGGGATTCCTGTGAAAGATATGGTGATGGCCAAGCAGTACATCAAGGGCAAGGATGTGACCTTAGTTGGTCCTAACTGTCCAGGTGTAATCACTCCGGATGAAGCCAAAGTGGGCATCATGCCAGGTTTCGTTTTTAAGAAGGGTAGAGTCGGATTGGTTTCAAAGTCAGGAACATTGACATACGAGGCTGCAGACCAGCTGGCTAAGGCAGGATTGGGTATTTCTACTGCTATTGGAATTGGTGGTGATCCAATCATCGGAACCCCGACAAAAAATGCAGTGGAATTGCTGATGGAGGACGATGAGACTGACGCAATTGTGATGATTGGAGAGATTGGTGGTAACTATGAAGCAGTAGCTGCCAAGTACATTCAAGACACGGGTAACAAGAAGCCGGTTGTTGGGTTTATTGCCGGACAGACTGCCCCTCCGGGAAGAAGAATGGGACATGCCGGTGCGATCATTGGTGGAGCTGAGGATACTGCAGAAGCCAAAATGAAGATCATGGCCGAATGTGGAATTCATGTCGTCAATTCTCCAGCAGATATTGGGGAGACAATGGCCAACGTACTGAATGGTTAAGCTGTCATTACTAAGAATATTCAAGGCCTCGTACTACGAGGCTTTTTTGTTCGTAGAC
The DNA here is from genome assembly GCA_028281285.1 of Cyclobacteriaceae bacterium. Taxonomy (GTDB): domain Bacteria; phylum Bacteroidota; class Bacteroidia; order Cytophagales; family Cyclobacteriaceae; genus Roseivirga. The sequence goes on along the minus strand of JANQKF010000015.1, from coordinate 132,980 downwards.
CTGCAAGCTTCTAATTCTATTCTATCTTTGCCAAACGCTCACCATGAAAGATAAGGTTGTCATAATAACAGGAGGGTCATCCGGAATCGGAAGAGCACTTGCGTTGGAATTTGGCGCAAGGGGAAGCAAAGTGGTAATCACCGGTAGAAATACCGAGCGATTAGATGAAGTTGCTAAGGCTCTGGATTCGATCAACGCAGACAATCTATGTCTTCAATTGGATGTTTCCATTGAAGCTGACAATCAAAATCTGGTTAAGCAGACCCTTGATCGATTCGGACGGATTGATATCCTGATTAACAATGCCGGAATTTCCATGAGAGCCTTGTTTGAGGAAATTGAATTGGATGTTTTCAAAAGTGTAATGGATATCAATTTCAATGGTACATTGTATGCCACCAAGTATTGCCTGCCTCATATTTTAGAGTCAAAAGGTTCGATTGTTGGGGTGTCATCGATTAATGGGTACCGAGGAACTCCTGCCCGAACGGCCTATACCGCTTCAAAATATGCGATGAATGGCTTCTTCGAATCCCTCAGAACAGAGGTAATGCATCGAGGGGTACACGTGATGGTTGCATGTCCCGGATTCACAGGAACGAATATTAGAAATGCTGCGCTTACTGCAGATGGCTCCAGCCAGGGGGAATCACCGCGGGATGAGGGAAAAATGATGACCTCTGAACAGGTGGCTAAAAAAATATATCGAGCGATTCAGCGAAGGAAACGAGACTTGGTGCTCACCAGCCAGGGCAAATTGGCTGTATTCCTCAATAAGTGGATGCCGTCCAGGATGGATAAGATAGTGTTCAACGTCTTTTCAAAAGAACCTGATTCTCCATTTAAGAAATAGTCCCGCCTTTTCCGAATTCATATTTTGCATATCTTAGGTTATGCAGCAACTTTTGCAGACCTACCGAAGACGGCTGAACAATATTTCAGGAAATAACCGGTCGTTGCTGCTGCTAAGATTGCCGGCTAATCAATTTGTTGACCTTCATGAATTTGATTTTCTGGACGGAGAAAAGTCCTTCAATATCATTGAAAAGCTTATCGCTGGAGATTCTAAGGTTAAGCTGGCTCCAGTTGTCGACAGTCGAGACGAAAGTAGCAACAAACTGAGTGTTCGTCTTCGGCACATCAATCGAAGGGCGAACTTTCTCTTAGAGGAAACGGGAGCATTTGATCTGTATGTAGGTTGGCCCTTTGTTCACGGGCGTTTTTCCGATGGTTCGATTATTCGTGCACCGTTAATGTTTTTTCCGGTGAGGTTGAATACAGCCAGCCAAGACTGGCAATTGGAAGTCAGGAAAGATGTCAATATTTCATTGAATAAGACCTTTTTATTAGCCTATGCCCACCATAACCAGGTGGAACTTGAAGAGAACTTGATTGAGCGTACTTTTGATGATTTTGATCGTGATAGTCGTGCCTTTAGGAATTCCCTTTATGAGCTAATCAAGGAAAGTGGCATTGAATTGAACTTCAATCAAGACCTTTTCAATGATACCCTCATCTCCTTTAGAAACTATAAGAAATCTGAATTTCAGGAAAGCACGAAAGATGGAGAGTTGAAACTTTTTTCAGAAGCTGTGTTGGGAATACTTCCTCAGGCCGATTCCTATCTCATTCCTGATTATGATTATTTGCTCGAAAGAAATCAATTTGAGTCACTGGAAGACTTCTTCTATTCCAAAACAATCGATAAGGATGATCACGGTGGAAATCACAGCTATGACTATACCTATTTTCTCAACAAGGTTAAGGAAGAGCAGACGTTTGCACCCCTCCGTATGGATGCTTATCAGGAGAATGCCCTTAAAGCTGTTAAACGGGGTAATTCTCTTGTTGTCCAGGGACCTCCAGGGACTGGTAAATCTCAACTCATCTGTAATCTGATTTCTGATTATCTGGCCCGTGGTAAAAAGGTGCTGGTGGTTTGTCAGAAGCGAGTAGCCTTGGATGTGGTCTACAATCGCTTGAAGGAAATAGAAATTGACGACTTCATTGCATTGGTCCATGACTTCAAAAATGACAGAAGAGAGATTTATGAGAAAATCGCAGGTCAAATAGAGCGAGTAAGTGAATACCAAAGAAGCAACAATAGCCTGGATACGGTTCAATTGGAAAGAGACTTTCAGCAATCAAGCCGAAGTATTGATCAAATAACAGAAGAGCTGGAGGAGTACAGGAGTGCTTTGTTTGATGAATCGGAATGCGGTGTTTCCATTAAGGAACTTTATCTCAATTCTGACCCGGATAGAGAATCGGTTTCTCTCACGCAGGAATACCTTAACCTACCGATCAAGGACATTGAGATCTTTGAAAAAGAGCTCAGGAATTATCTTGCCTATGCGCATAAATTCAACCTTAAAGACCACCCATGGAGTGATAGGGTGGACTTTGCGGGATTTAAGCTTAACGACCTGAAGCTCATTCAAAAAAATCTGGATGAGATACCCAAGTATGCCAATGACCTCATTAAGGAGGTGTCATCAATTTTGGATGAAGCGATTGACTATGATTCTTGTCGCACTTTGAGCGAGAATCTCGACAAAATGGGTGAAATGACAAAGCTTCTTCGCTCGGAAGAGTTATTCGGCTTCTTTCGTGATATGGTTCCATTTCAGAATGAGATTACTGAAGGCCTTTGGCTTAAGAATACCAGTAAGCTCATTGATAATTGTTATGACGAATTTGGTGTGGAGTCATCGATTTCATCGAATGAAATCGGAGAGATTCAAACTATCCTCAAAAGAAGGTCGAGTGCCAAAAAGAGCTTTATTGAGTCATTCAAATGGTATTTTTCCAAAGAGAAAACGAGACTCGCCAGAATTCTGATCGCTAATGATTTAAGAGATGATCGACCCGGGCTTGACGCGCTGACGAAACGGATTGACAATCGGTTAAATTTACAGCATCAGCTGACCAAGTTGAGGACCGCAGAGTGGATTAAAGTTTTCCCCGATGACTTGCTTCAGGAAAATATTCAAAAGTGGTTCGGGAAGATCGAATTAGCCCTTGAAGCCAAGTTACTTTTTTCAAGCTTTGCGAACTTTAAGGAGTACTTCAACCTTCAGAAACTGACGCTTCAGGAATTCAAGGAGAAGATAAAGCAGCTCTCTGATGCACTCAATCCCCTGCCCGAAAAAAGAAAAGATTGGAATAAGTACATATTGCCAAGGCAAATTGACTTGCTTTTGGCGTCTGAAAGCAACTACTCTCAACTCAAGAACTCAATTAAAAAGGATTTTGATTCAATATGTGAGTTGGACAAGTTGAAATCTGGGTTTTCCGAAAGCGGAGTTGCTGTACTGGATAAGCTGGACGAGTTGGAGGGATATTCTATTGACAAAAAAGTTGATGTTTTTCTGAATAGTCTAAGGTTGGCCTGGATCGATCACATTGAAAGTAAGTATGAAATTTTGAGGTCTGTGTCGACACTCAAGTTCGATCAAATGATCCAGGATTTACAGATGGCAGTGGATAAAAAGCTTCAGGTGAGCAATCAAATCCTGATTCAAAAAGCACGAGAAAACACCTATGATTCGTTGGAATACAATCGGTTGAATAACAGAGTGACCTACCGGGATTTGGAACATCAGGTAGGCAAGAAGCGAAGAATTTGGCCGTTGAGAAGGCTTGTTGCCAACTATGCGGATGAAATCTTTCATCTCATCCCTTGTTGGATGGCATCTCCGGAATCTGTATCAGCGATTTTCCCTCTTGAGAATTTCTTTGACTTGGTAATTTTTGATGAGGCGTCCCAATGCTTTGCTGAAAAAGGACTACCCGCGATGTACCGGGCTAAGCAGGTGGTGGTTACTGGTGATGACAATCAGCTTCCACCCAATGATCTTTATAAAGTCAGGTGGGAGGACGAAACCGAGGGTATTGAATATGAAGTTGATTCATTATTGCAACTAACATCCCGATACTTCATAGAAACACAATTGAAGGGGCACTACAGAAGCAATTCTCCAGACCTTGTTCAATTCTCGAATGATAGGTTCTACAAGGGTACATTGAAGTTGCTGCCTCATGTGGATCGGATGAACGCTGAAGAACCTGGAATCCACTATATGAAGGTCGATGGTTTATGGGAAGGTCAGGCGAACAAAGTAGAGGCCGAGACAGTCTTGAATGTGATTCGAAACTATTATGATCAATCACCAGGTAAGAGTATTGGAGTAGTCACTTTCAACGCTACTCAACAACACTTGATCCAGGATATGATAGAAAGAGATGCCGAACTGAATCGATTGGAATTATTTGTTAAGAACATTGAGAATGTACAGGGAGATGAACGGGATTTGATCATCTTCTCTATAGGTTATGGTCCTGACCAAAATGGTGAGGTGAAAGTTCAATTTGGTAATCTCAATATTCAGGGAGGGGAAAACAGACTGAATGTTGCAGTGACTCGTGCAAAGGAAAAGATAGTTGTCGTATCATCTATTGACCCAAGTGAATTAGATGTTGTAAAGTCTAAAAATGAGGGCCCAAGACTATTAAAAGATTACTTACAATATGCGAAGGATGTTAGCGAAGGAAGATTTAAATATCAACCTGAAACGGCTGATAAAAACATCAATTGGTATCTGAAGTACAAGCTGATAGAAACTGTTGGAGACAAGAGATTATCTCTCTCTGTTGAACTTCCTTTTGGAGATTTGACTGCCAAATCGGGAGTAAATTACCATGCTTTGATTTTGACTGATGATAACCTCTACTTTGCATCACCTTCCGAAAAGGAAACCTTTGTTTATTCAATGAATTCTATGGAAGAAAAAGGATGGAAATATCGGTTTGTACATAGCCGAAACTATTGGCTCGATAAAGAGCGGATGAAAGAAAATCTTAATCGTTTTCTTGGAGTGCTTCCTGAAGAGAACAATTAATTAATCTCTTCGACTCGGAGTCCCACAGAAAGTATTTCCGAGAGGTCCACTTCCCTCATATAATGTGCTATTTTAATTTGGAAATCGCCAGTCCCTGGAAAAGTGAAATTATTCAGGATTTCCGTTTGATGAGCGTAAATGCTGTTACCCTTTCCGAATGGCTTGCCCGTCTTTTCATCAAATAGTTGAAGATTTACCAGTTCTTGGGCTAGTTCTGTCCCTTGATCATCGGTCAAAGTATAAGAGAGATACAGGTTCTGATAAGGATAGCTTATACTATTCCTGATGTTGATAAAGACATTTTTAGGTTGGGTATCCTCAATTTTAAACCGGAATTCAGGAATGGTATCGATATTCCACAGCTTATTTTCGAAGGTGTAATTGGTCTCAAACAGTCTACTCGAATCGCAGGAGAGCAGAATTAGCATTAGGACAATAAAACAAAAGTACCTATTCATTTCGACTCGTGATTCTTTTTAGGTCCTCGGTTCCGGTTACGCCTGTTTTTCCTTTTTCCTCGGTTTTTAGAGTTCTTATGTCTGAACTTTTTATCCATTTGCGCCAGATCGTTATTGAGCCCAGCTGATGAGATGTCTTTTATTTCAAAAACATTTTCGGTCAATGTTTCAGGAAATTCGCCACGCTCATTCATTTCAGCGATTTCCCTGACCCTTTCAGCGTCTACAGAGTACCAGTTATTGTCTTCCTCAAAACTAAACCACATCAGTTTTCTGAAAATATCAGTTTTCTGAAGTTTTGCTTCGCCTTTTTTGGTTTTCAATCGACTTATATCCGGAATCTGCTCCAGCGCCTCCATATAAGTATCCAGTTCATAATTGAGGCAGCATTTAAGTCGTCCGCACTGACCTGATAATTTACTGGGATTGAGACTCAATTTCTGGTACCTGGCTGCGGAGGTAGAAACACTCTTAAAGTCTCCGAGCCAGGTCGAACAACATAGCTCTCTTCCACAAGATCCTATTCCTCCTAATCGACCGGCCTCTTGCCGGAGACTGATTTGCCGCATTTCAATTCGTACTTTGAATTCTGAGGCCAATATTTTGATCAGTTCCCTAAAATCCACCCGTGCATCAGCTGAATAGTAGAATGTCGCTTTTGTATTGTCAGCCTGAAACTCCACATCTGAAAGTTTCATGTCTAGTTTTTGCTCAACTATGATTTGGCGTGTTCTATAAAGCGCAGGCATTTCTCTTTTCCGAACGCTTTCTACCTTTTCTAAATCTTTGAGCGTAGCCTTTCGGTAAATTTTACGGATGTTCTCATCATTGGCGACTTTCTTTTTTTGCATTTGAAGTCTTACCAATTCGCCTTGCAGTGATACATAGCCTAAGTGATGTCCTCCGGGAACATCCACGACTACTGACTCGCCTGTGACCAGATCAAAATTACTATCGTTGCGAAAAAAATCCTTGCGTCCATTCTTGAACCGAACTTCCACAATATTGAAGGTGTCTTTTTCCGGTAAGTCCATGTTGGACAACCAGTCAAAGACGTTCATCTTGTTGCAACCTCCGGTGGAGCATCCACCATTATTGTTGCATCCTGCTACTTTTCCGTCTGCACTAACTCCGCAGCTGCAACCCATACCATCTATTATTCAAAGCCCTAAGGCTGATGAAACATGTCAATTCAGGAGCTTCAGTATATCCTGTCCGATATCACCTCGATGATATTCTTCGCTCCAACTGATTTTTGCTACTCCATTATAAGAATTTTCGAGGGCTTTTGCCACCGAATCACCTCTACCGGTAATGGCCAATACCCTTCCACCATTAGTAAGTATTGAATCATTCTCCGCGACTTTTGTTCCCGCATGAAAGACTGTGCTTTCCTGTACGTTTTCAATCCCTGTTATCTCTTTTCCTTTTTCATAGCTTTCAGGATAACCTCCTGAAACCATTACAACAGTAGTCGCGGCTTGATCACTCAATTGAAAGTCGGTTTGATCCAGGGAGCCATTTGCTGTGGCAATCAAAAGATCCAAGAGGTCACTTTCAATACGCGGGAGAACAACTTGAGTCTCCGGATCACCCATTCTTACATTATATTCTATCACATAAGGATCTCCATCCATATTCATAAGCCCGATGAAAAGAAATCCTTTGTAATCGATTCCCTCGCTAGTCAAACCGTTAATGGTGGGCCTAATGATTCTTTCTTCGACTTTTGAAATAAATTCATCGTCAGCAAAAGGAACAGGTGAAACAGCACCCATACCTCCCGTGTTAAGTCCCGAATCATTTTCACCAATTCGCTTGTAGTCCTTTGCTTCGGGGAGGATTTTATAATTCCTTCCATCGGTCAATACAAAAATTGAAAGCTCAATACCTTTGAGGAATTGTTCGATAACCACTCTGCTCGAAGCATTTCCAAATTTTGCATCAACCAGCATCTCCTTTAATGTTTCACGGGCATGTTCGTTTGTTTCAGAGATAATCACACCCTTGCCAGCTGCAAGTCCATCCGCTTTCAGTACTACAGGAGTAGGATGACTTGAAACATAGTTCAATCCCTCTTCAAGATTATCTAAGGTAAATGTTCTTGACCTAGCGGTTGGAATCCCGTGGCGTTCCATGAATTTTTTTGAGAAGTCTTTGCTTCCTTCTAATTCCGCTCCTGCTCGACCGGGTCCTACCATTAATATTTTTGAAAGATTCTCATCCCCTTCAAAAAAATCTCGAATTCCATTTACCAAAGGGTCTTCTGGCCCTACAACAACCAAATCGATATCATTTTGCAAGACGAACGATTTGATGGCTTCGAAATCGTTTACTTTGATGTCGACATTGGTACCTATTTGTGCCGTACCTGCATTTCCAGGTGCTATAAACAGGTTTTCACATCGGGAACTTTGTGCTATTTTCCAGGAAAAGGCATGCTCTCTGCCTCCACTTCCCAAAACGAGAATATTCATGAGATAGAATCTTAAAGTAGGTCGTAAATGTAATTAATTTGCGTGTTCCGAGAGGAACTTAATACGCATAAGTCGTAAATCTTCTTCACTATAGTCCTCATCTTCAAATTCCTCAAGCGCATCATCAATATCATCAGACTCTGCTGTGAGAAAATAATCGATGATATCCTCCTGCCTTTCCTCATCGAGAAACTGTTCTAAGTAATAATCGAGGTTGAGGCGAGTGCCAGAGTAGCAGATCATTTCAATCTCATCCAATAGCTGACTCATGGTCCAACCTTTTTCATCGGCTACTTCCTCCAAATCTATTTTTCGATCGATTTGTTGAATAATATAGATCTTGTTTTTTGACTTACTACCCGATGATTTGATCACCACCACGTCTTCGATATCAATATCGTTGTCTTCAACATATTTCTGAATAAGCTTCAGAAATGATCCTCCGAATTTCTGGACCTTTCCCATACCAATACCGTTTATGTTGGATAATGCCTCGGTGGTAGTTGGGAACGTGGTTGCCATTTCTTCTAAGGATGGATCCTGGACAATGACATAAGGAGGTAGATTTTTTTCTTTCGCTATTTTTTTGCGTTCTGCTTTTAGTAAATCGAATAGAACAGGGTCATGGGATTTGCCTCCCGAAGCACTTGGATGCTCATTGCTTTCATCCTCATCAGAATCGGTATCGCTGAAATCATGATTCTTGGTGAGTTGGACACTGAACGGATTCTCCAAAAAGCCGTGTCCCTTTTCTGTAACTTTCAGTACTCCGACATTCTCGATGTCTTTAATCAGAAATTCATTGAGAAGTGTTTGCCGTACTACTGATTTCCAAAAAGGTTCATCCTTATCCTTGCCAGCACCATAAATTGGCAATTCATCGTGGGAATAACTTTTTACATACTGATTCTGAGAGCCCCTTATAACACTGACCAAATGGCTCATACCAAATCGTTCTTGCGTTTGTTTTGCAGCTTCTATCGCAATCTTGACAAACTCCTTGCCTTCATATTCTTCTCGTGGAAATCTACAGTTATCACATTTGCCCTGTTTCTTGCATTCATCGTCCGAGTACTCTTCTCCGAAGTAATGAAGGAGTTGTTTTCTGCGACACATGGCTGATTCCGCATAGGACGACATTTCTTCCAGTAGTATCAAGGCGTTGTCCCTTTCTGTCACGGATTTGTCCTTGTTGAATTTCTCCAACTTCAGGATATCACTGTAACTGTAGAACATGATGCAGTTGCCTTCAAGTCCATCTCTTCCTGCTCTACCGGTTTCCTGATAATACCCCTCAAGAGATTTAGGCACATCATAATGGATCACAAAACGTACATCTGGCTTGTCAATTCCCATACCAAAGGCAATGGTGGCGACTATGACATCAACCTCCTCGTTTAGAAAATCGTCTTGGTTTTTCATTCTTACAGCGGCTTCAAAGCCCGCATGATAGGGCGCTGCTTTTATTCCGTTTACCTGAAGAAAGTTTGCGATCTCTTCTACTTTTTTACGACTGAGACAGTAGATGATTCCGGATTTACCGGCCTGTTCCCTTAAGAATTTAATGAGCTGTTTCTTAACCGTTTTCTTAGGGCGTACCTCATAATAAAGGTTGTCTCGATTGAATGAAGACTTAAAGATATCAGCTCCTTCCATTTGCAGGTTACGTTGGATATCTAATTGAACCTTTGGTGTTGCGGTAGCCGTGAGAGCAATTATTGGGAGCTGACCAACTTGTTTAATGATGTCTTTAATTCTCCTATACTCCGGTCGAAAATCATGGCCCCATTCGGAAATACAGTGGGCCTCATCAATGGCAGCAAACGAAATATTGGCCTGCTTTAAAAAATCTACATTTTCTTCCTTAGTGAGTGACTCAGGAGCCACATAAAGAAGCTTTACTTCTCCCTCAAGAGTTGTCCTTTTTATTTTGTTGATTTCGGATTTTGAGAGCGTTGAATTCAGGAATCGGGCATTAACTCCAAAGGCGTTCATTTGATCCACCTGGTTTTTCATTAGTGCGATCAGTGGTGAAATAACGATTGCAGTACCTTCCTGAAGTATGGCGGGTAATTGGTAACACATCGATTTGCCAGCACCCGTTGGCATGATCACAAATGTGTTTTTTCCTGCGAGAATATTCTTGATAATAGCCTCTTGGTTACCGCGGAATTTGTCGTAGCCAAAGACTTCCTTGAGTTTATTCTTTAATTCGTCCACTCCCCATATTTATTATGGTCCTTTGCGCTGGCTCGACTCATATCGTTATCTTTGCCGAGGTCAGATTTTTAAAGACCCACTAAATTGAATTTAGGAAAAAATATCCAAACTATAGCTAGGGAAACCCTACTGGAGGAAGCACAGGCAATTCAGAAGGTAGCAGACCTCGTAAACGAGGAATTTGAGTCGATTGTTGAGCTGATCCTCTCTTTGAAAGGGCGTTTGGTGATCACCGGAATTGGTAAAAGTGCGATTATCGCGAACAAAATTGTAGCGACTCTAAATTCCACAGGTACTCCTTCCTTATTTATGCATGCTGCTGATGCCATTCACGGAGACCTGGGTATGATTCAGGAGAGTGATGCCGTGATTTGCATCTCAAAAAGTGGCAATACGCCTGAAATCAAAGTGTTGGTTCCACTTTTGAAAAGAACTGGTGCAAAATTAATAGGGTTGGTCAGCAATTTGGATTCTTTTTTGGCGAGACACGCGGACTTCATTTTGAATGCCACCATTTCAAAAGAAGCAGACCCAAACAACTTAGCACCTACAACAAGCACTACTGTACATCTCGCTCTCGGTGATGCTCTGGCTGTGTCTTTGCTTGCAGCAAGAGGATTCACCGGTGAGGATTTTGCCAAATATCACCCTGGTGGTTCGTTGGGAAAGCAACTGTATCTTAAGGTAGATGATATTTATCCTAAAAATGAACTTCCAATCGTAGCGGAAGATGATGGAGTAAGAGATGCAATTTTGATTATTTCCAAAAACAGGCTAGGGGCTGCTGCCGTAGTCAATTCTGGGAATGAACTTTCCGGAATATTCACAGATGGCGACCTTAGGCGTATGCTTGAAAAACATCATGATTTCGATCACCTTAAAGTAAAAGAGGTGATGACAACAGATCCCAAGGTAGTATCGAAAGGAGAATATGCAATCAGGGCGTTGAATTTAATGCGAGAGTATGATATTAACCAGCTTGTTGTGTTGGATGAGAAAAAGATTGTTGGATTCATTCATATAAGTGATTTACTGAATGAAGGAATTGTCTAAGATGGAACACAATTACGTGGTGATCATGGCTGGTGGTATCGGAAGCCGCTTTTGGCCGTACAGCCGGGTCGACAAACCTAAACAATTCTTGGATGTGCTTGGTACTGGAAGGACATTGCTACAGATGACTTATGATCGTTTTCTTGGTCAATGTCCGGAAGAAAATTTCTTTGTTGTGACCAACAAGAGATATGAAGGACTAGTGAAACAACAACTTCCATCTTTGTCTGAGGATCAGATTCTCCTTGAACCCATTGGCAGAAACACCGCCCCTGCTATTGCATATCCTGCGTTTAAGATAAAACAACGGGACCCTGAAGGTGTGATGATTGTTGCCCCATCTGACCATGTTGTCTTCAAAGAGAAGGTTTTCAATGATAATCTATCTGCCGCAATCAAGGCTGCAAGAGGCTCTGAGAAATTGATAACAATTGGTATTGTACCAAGCAGACCTGAGACCGGCTACGGATATATTCAATATCACTCTAGTCCTCTCAAAAAAGTGAAAAAAGTAAAAACCTTCACAGAAAAACCTGAACTGGAACTAGCCAGGAAATTTGTAGAAAGTGGTGATTTCGTATGGAATGCAGGCATGTTTGTTTGGTCGATCGATACAATTACCAAAGCATTTCACAATTATATGAAGGACACTGCCGTGATCTTTGAAGAAGGAGCTGATAAATATTATACAGACCAGGAGCAAGCCTTTATCGATCATGCGTATAGCCAATGCAAAAGCATCTCTGTTGACTATGGGATCATGGAAAAGGCAAGTGATGTCTATATGGTCAAAGGTAAATTCGACTGGTCCGATTTAGGCAGTTGGGACTCGCTTCATGAGATCAGAGAAAAAGATCATGACGGAAATGTAGTGGATGGCAATGCCCTATTATATGACTCCAGGAATTGCTACATAAAAGGCCCCGATGATCTTCTGATCGTGGCCCAGGATTTGGATGGCTACTTGATTACGAAATCGGGAAATGTGGTCATTGTTTGCAAAAAAGATGCAGAAAAGAAGTTCAGGGAGTTTCTGAATGATGCCAAGTCCAAAGGACAAGAATATCAATAAACATCTTTTTTGTTAAAGGTCTGTTAAAATCCACATCCTCAGTGGATTGAACTCGTATATTCACGACATGAAACGTGATGTGAAGTTGGCTTCGGCAATTATGCTCTTTGCATTGATAGGCTTATTAAGCTTTCAAGCCTACTGGATCAATTCTATTTATCAGGATAATAAGTTCAACTTTGAGACTGACGCTCAAGCGGCTCTCAATTCCGCGAATCAAAGCTTATTGATCAAAAAACTTGGTCTTTTAGGAGGCCTTAAGGTGGATGTTTCTGATGCCAGCTCTATTTCGATCACTATGGGAGATGATGAGAGTTTTGGTATTAGCTCTACTTTTGGATTTGATATGATGTCTCCCAGGCACTTCATGAGGAGAGATTCGGTTCGTGATTCAGATATTTTGTACCTCAAAGGCTCGGTAATGTCCCAGTCGTTTATAACCGATACTGACAAGATTCTTCCGATCATGTCAGATTTTCATACCAAAATCTCAGATATGGATTTCGAGCTTTTGGACTCCCTCGTAGCAGAAAACCTCCAGATCAAGGGGCTTAATAATAATTACTTTTTGGGTGTGTGGGATGAGGGGCATGATCGATTTGCCCATACCAATAGGTTTGTGGAAGATTCTTCTGCTGAGCGTGAAGGGTTTTCAGTAAAGACTTTCTCCTTTGGGAATCCACAGTCAAATGAGCTGCGATTAGATTTTCCAAGAGGTGAAAGGCTTAAGGCTTCATTTGCCGGTATTGGGCCAGTAGTTGGGGCGTCAATATTAATGCTGGTTTTATTGATTAGCGCTTGGTACTATATTGTGAGAAGTCTTCAAAAGCAATATCGTTTGGCTCAAATAAAGGATGACTTTATCGGTAATATGACCCACGAACTAAAAACACCTGTGACAGCATCTTCTATAGCCCTGGAGGTAATGAGGAAGAACAAAAAAGTAAAGGAAGATGATAAGCTGAAGGATCTTGTAGGAATCGCGGAGTCAGAGCAAAAACGAATCTTACAAATAGTGAATTCAATTCTGGACAATACATCTGCTGAAAAGCCCATCACAAAGAATGTCGAGATCGTGGATTTGGGAGAGGAGCTGGACGTTATTGTAGAAAGCATGCGGCTTTCGGTTGAAGAGAGGGGTGGAAAAATAGCATTGGATTTACCATCAAATTCGCCACACGTGATGGTCAATCGAATGCACTTTCAAAATGCGCTACTGAACATTCTGGATAATGCCATTAAATACGCTAATAGTACTCCATTAATCGATGTTGTCTTAAATGCAAGTCCAATAGAAGCGGAAATCAGATTATCGGACCAGGGAATTGGGATTTCGAGGGAAGATAGAAAACGAATATTTGATAAGTTCTTCAGAGTACACACAGGTAATGTTCATACTGTGAAAGGCTATGGCTTAGGTCTGAGCTATACTAAATCGGTAATTGATCAATTGGGGGGAACGATTTCAGTACAAAGCGAAGAGGGCCAAGGCAGTACCTTTATTATTAAAATTCCAATTGTTACGGATGAGTCATAAAATACTTTTTGCTGAAGATGATCCCAATATCGGGAGTCTGACTGCCCAATATCTGGAATCTGAAGGCTACCAGGTTAAGTTATGCACCAGTGGTGGACCGGTCATGACAGAATATGAGTACTTCAAACCCGATTTGTGCTTATTGGATGTCATGTTACCCATCAAAGATGGTTTTACTTTGGGTAGAGAAATAAGGTCTAAGAATCCCGGAATACCGATTATATTCATTACGGCTAAGTCTCAATTGAAAGATGTATTGGAAGGGTTTGAATCCGGGGCAAATGACTATATCAAAAAGCCATTTAGTCTTGAGGAGCTGAAGGCCAGGATAAAGACGCTTCTGCTGTTTGCAACGCAAACAGAATCGTTAATCGAGCAGAATGAATTTGAGATTTCGACCTATTTTTTTGATCATCATCAGATGCTTCTTAAACACAGTGGAGAGGAAAGACAGTTATCTCCGAAAGAGGCAGACCTGTTGAAGGAGCTTTGTCTCAATATGCAGGGTAAAATGGATAAATCTGCTGCGTTAAAGAAGATCTGGGGGGACGACACCTTCTACAATGGAAGAAGTATGGATGTCTATATCACAAAAATCAGAAAATACCTGGCTGCTGATCCAAAAATTGAAATCGTTAACCTTAGAGGAATAGGATACAAACTGATGATCCGCGACTGATTATTGCCTTTGACGAATCACCTCATATAAAATTACTCCTGTAGCCACCGAAACGTTCAAAGACCCAATCTTGCCAAGGATTGGGAGTTGGCCTGCGTGATCTGATAGTTTCATATACTCTGGAGAAATACCATCTTCTTCTGATCCCATAAGTATAGCTACCGGGTCGTCCAGTTTTAATTCAAAAATGGAGTTTTCAGCTTTTTCGCTACATGCAATTACCTGAATGCCATTTTCTTGTATTTCTTGGATTGTCGTCTTTAAATTTTCAGCCCTCGCTACGGGTATGTGATTTAAGGCTCCGGCTGAGGTTTTCATGGCATCACTATTGATTTGTGCGGATCCTCTTGAGGGGATTATTATTCCATGTGCACCTGCACATTCGGCAGACCTCGCAATGGCACCAAAATTTCTGACATCTGTAATTCTATCAAGAATGATCAACAAAGGATTCTCACCCTTTTGGTAAGCTTCAGAAATAATATTATCCAGAGAAGCATATTGAATAGCCGAAACAAATGCGACTACCCCTTGGTGGTTCTTTCGAGTCACTCGGTTGAGCTTTTCAAGCGGGACTTTAGTGAAGGGGACTTGATGTCTTTTGGCCATGTGTACAAGCTCCGACATCAATTCATTTCGAACGTCCTTTTGAATTAACAGTTTGTCCAGCTCCTTGCCAGCGTCTATGGCTTCAATTATGGCTCTTGTTCCATAAATGAAGTCTTCTTTGTTTCTCTTTTGCATTAGTCGATTACTTGGCCATTCCGCCATCGGGTAACGGCACTCATCCAGATTTCGCGGTATTTTTTTCCTCGGATTAATGAAAACTCCTTGATACCTCCTTCACCTGACTGAATATCAAATGTGTATCGAATGCGTCCACCTCCCTGAAAGGCATAGACCCATAATTCCGAGGTTTCATTTCGAAAAACCTGGCGGGGGTTTCCAAATATTTGGTAGAGCATACCCTTGTCGGTTTTCCAGCCTTCCTGAGAATCTGTGAAGAAGTACCCGGCATTTTTCACTCTGCGATAATAGTACTTGACAAAATCCGAGGCGATGGACGGATTATCATTGATTGTATTGATTACGAAATCTTCAAACTTGTCCTTTGTATCCGTAGATTCCCGCAGTGCATTGAACTCTATTCCTGTACTGATGTAAATAAGCGGTTGAGTCATTCTTTTGTAATCTCCATAGTACGGGAAGAACTTATCAGTGACCAATATACCAATACGATTATCCTTGTTATTTGAATCGGTTATAGTGTACAGTCCCTCAATATTGAAAGTGAAAATCTCATCATGATTTGACCCGTAAATTGTATCTAACAGAACTTTGGTTGGAGGGTTGAGCCTAGTCTCATCAAAGGGGGGCATTGCCACAGGTTTGTTGTTCGTTTGTCCATTAATTTCGAAACTACCCTCAGTTGAGAATGCATCTTTGATTCGAATCGGTGTCCCAATATTAACGTGATTTCGAAAAATAGGTATCGTGCCGTCCTTGTCAAAAATCAGAAACGAAGGGTTAGGAAAATTGGCATTGGTCGAAATTGGGATATCCAGATAGTAACTTTTGTTTTTGATCACATTGCGGACTTCCACGACAGCAAGATTCTGAGAAGGAGTCTTATTTATATCGATCTCATAAAAGAACTCGCGAAATCCGGTACCGATCAAATGAGTACTGTCTAATTTGATACTGGACCCATTCCGTTTTTCCGAGATATAATTATCTCTTAGGTCATATCTTAGCTCATAGTCGGTGATTTTGACGAATCCACTATTAAGAGCAAACCTGACATATATTTTGACTTCATTTCCTCGTTGTGCTATCCGATGGTCAATCAAAAACTCATGCTCTGCATCATAGAGATAACTAATCTCCGCAGAACTCATGCGATTCTGAGATTGCGCCAAAAACGAGAGTACTAACAGACTAACAATCAGGATTAACCTTGACATAATTTTTCAATCGAGTATCAAATGTAACGAAAATGAGCTTCAAGACGTTCATAACCCATTCGGAAGAAATGGGTTTGTGAATAAATCGCTTATTTTTGCCGAAAATCGAGAATGGCCACTTATACAACAGAAATAGCATCGGATACCCTAGTTTCGGACAATCCTATCCACCAACGACTGTTAAGGGCGTATTCTTTGGCTGTTCCTTACATAAAAGGTGATCTTCTGGAACTTGGATGTGGAGAAGGTCGAGGTGTCGAATTATTGGCACCATTGGCCCAAAGATATGTGGCTCTTGATAAGATCATTGAAGTAATTGATAAGCTTCAAGAAAGATATCCTAAATTAGACTTCCGGCAAGCAGTTTTCCCTCCATTTAAAGGTATTGAGGATGAAAGCTTTGACACCATAGTTTCCTTCCAGGTGATTGAACACATTAAGGATGATGAGCTGTTTCTAAAGGAAATTGAAAGGGTGTTAAAACCCGGAGGAACAGCAGTGCTCACTACTCCCAACATCAAAAAGACCCTCACACGAAATCCATGGCATGTCAGAGAATATACAGCTCAGCAGTTGACAGAGCTTTCTGAAAAATACTTTGATAATGTTGAAA
This sequence comes from Cyclobacteriaceae bacterium, assembly GCA_028281285.1. Classification (GTDB taxonomy): domain Bacteria; phylum Bacteroidota; class Bacteroidia; order Cytophagales; family Cyclobacteriaceae; genus Roseivirga. Next base: position 116,006 of record JANQKF010000015.1, on the reverse strand, counting down.
TGAAGGGAGTTGCCGGCAATGAAAAGGTCATGGCCTATTACGAGGAGAATAAGCGGGCAGTAAGAAAAATTACTCGTTTTGACATATTTAATCTGCAATACAGATTGCCTGCTCCTCTGCTTAGAATTCCTTATGATATCTTAAACAGGTTGAACAGGAATAATTTGAATAAAGCCAATACAGGCTTGGTATCACAAATCGTTGAAACGGATTATATCTTATCCGAACAACCGGACGATGCTTTGGATCTGTTTCTGGTTCTTAGAAAGTGATCAGAAATTAGTCGGATTAGTATCTGGCATTCTAATCATTTGAGCTTCCAGCTTCTGCCTCACCTGATCGGCTTCTTCAGTTTTACCGGCTCTTCTTAATACTTGTTCTAACCCTAGAAGACTTCTGTAGTATCGTTGAAAGTCAAGGTCATATCGACCTTTCTCTTGGTGATACGTAACCATTTCGTCAAATTCTTTAGCCATTTGCATCGCCATTTTTAGTGCAATTTCGTCCTCTCCCAAATTGAAGTAGGCTTGCACGAATCCCACAGAAGTGATGTCATAAGGAATCGACTCTCTTGGCAGAACTTTCATACCCAAATCAAGCACCTCCTTACCACGAATAGAATCGCCTTCCTCAATCAGGGCATCAGCCAAAGTAGTCAAGATTGACCTATGGTTCTGCGCGAATTGACGATAATCCTCATTCAGGTTCGCATCCGGATCATCCATGCCACGCCATGCGAATTTGTTCATCACATTGTCGTACATCACGTCCAGGTTGACCTGATCGATTTGACCAGGTGCCATTTGAACAGGTAGCAATCTTGATGTCATCCCTTCCTGAACCAAATAGGGGCTTAGATCAAAATTCAATGCACTTATAGAAGTGTAGTTAAAATAGATCGGGCGTTCCCAGTTGTTTTCGAGAATCAGATCCAGGATCATCATTTGACCTTTCTCAATGAAGTTGGTTCCTTGTTTCAATGGGATATACATGGTGCTTACCAGATTATCTTCCAGATTTTTGGGAATAATTCCTTTTGCTTTAACAGCTGCAGTATCGATATCTACTGTAAATGCGCGCACCGGGACCTTGTTTAACCTTGCGCCTGAAGGGGTCTCCAAGGCAATGTATGGGCTTTCTTTTCGAATCAGATCAAGGTACTGCGAGAGTGAGGCGGCTTGTCCAACATATTGTGGTTCCTCCTGGACAAGCAGATAATCATTAGTGCCGTTTCTATAATGATCGATGGTCAGCGAGTAAGGAAACGGATCGGAGTCATTCATTTTCATCGCTGTCTGGTCGATGTACCAGTCAGTATTGTAATAACTCAGCACAACCACCCTGACATCGGTTCTGAATCCTTCTACCTCCTGGACATACCAAAGAGGGAAAGTATCGTTATCTCCACCGGTGAAAAGAATGGCATTTGGTGCACAGGAGGCTAAGAAGTTACGCGCTGAATCTACCGAGAAGTATCGATTAGATCGGTCGTGATCGTCCCAATTTTGTGATACCAGAATGTATGGACAAAGTAGGCAAACCGCGATAGCTCCATAAACCCCTGCTTTGCCACGTTTCATTAGTGTTTTGCCAATGGCAAGCACAGATAGCCCAATCCAGATAGCAAATACATAATAGGATCCGGCATAAATATAGTCTCGCTCTCGAGGTTCTACTGCCGGTGAGTTCAAGTAGAGTACCAAACCGACCCCCGTAAGCAGGAAGAACATCAAGGTGGCTGAAAAACCACGAACATCACGATTGAATTGGAAAAAGAAACCAATTAGCCCTAGGATCAGAGGGATCATATAGTATTGATTTCTGCCCTTATTCTCTTTCAGAATTTGCGGCAAATCTGAATTACCATCCAATGGTCCGAGCCAATCTGCATTTTGGATATCACTTTCTCGTCCGGCAAAATTGAACATGAAATACCTCATGTACATGTGGCCTATTTGCCATTTGAACATGAAGGCCATGTTATCAATGAAACTCGGTTTTTCATTCGGTCGCAGGCCCGTTACCTCGCGATAGCGCTGCACATCGCCCGGGGTATTCCGCCACATTCTAGGGAAAATGGTTTCATGTGTAGGGTCGTATTCAACGTTTACTTTATAGTCAGTGATTTCATATTTGTCCTCTCCCTTGGAATACACCGGCTTACCTCTATCCGTGCTGATTTGATCAGCAGTGAAATAACGCCCATATAGCAACGGACGGTCTCCGTATTGCTCTCTGAGCAAGTAGGAAACGAAGGTCATTACGTTTTCCGGATTGTTCTGATCAATTGGAGGGTTGGCCTTTGAACGAACTAAGATGACACCATAACTGGCATACCCGATAAGTACGAAGGTTAGGGCAATAAGTGTGGTGTTCAGGTTGACTAACTCCTTTTTGATCGAATATCTTATTGCCCAAACCAGTCCACCGATGAAAGCAGCGGTCATGAACAAAGCGCCTGATCCGAAAGGTAAACCGAAGGTGTTGACAAAGGTTATTTCAAATTTTCCCGCCAACGAAGGCAAACCCGGAATGATCATATTATTGATCAGGATAATAAAGAAGCCACTCAGAGCAAGGGTTGCTAAAACACCCCATTTGGTTACTTTTTCATATTTCTTGAAGTAATAAATGAGTCCGAGTGCCGGCAGAGTAACCAGCCCCAGGAGGTGAACTCCAATCGAAAGCCCCATCATGTAGGCTATTAAGATTAGCCATTTGTTCGCCTTACTTTCATCTTCTACAAGCTCCCATTTGAGCATTGCCCAAAACACAAAGGCAGTGAAGAAAGACGACATGGCATATACTTCTCCTTCGACAGCAGAGAACCAGAAAGAATCTGTAAATGCGAAACTAAGTGCACCAATGGCGCCTGCACCCATTAAAAGGATGGTTTGTAGAGAATTCTCTTCTCCCATTTTCATACCAATCAACTTTCTGCCGGCCATTACAATTGTCCAAAACAGGAAGAGAATCGTGAATGCGCTAGCCAGTACGCTGGCCATGTTCACCCAAAAAGCCACACGCGTTACATCCCCAAATGACAGGAAGGAGAACAAACGTCCGATTAGCATAAACAGAGGAGCGCCAGGAGGGTGGGATACCTCTAATTTATAAGCGATGGCTATGAACTCTCCACAATCCCAAAAACTGGCGGTCTGCTCAACAGTGAAAATGTAGGCGATAAGCGAGATAAAAAAAACCGACCAACCTGTGAGATTATTGATCTTCCTAAAATCCGTCATGCTGTGTTTTTTGAACAGGCGAAAATAGTAAAATTTCGGTTAGTGCTTTGAGTAAAAACCGATAAACCTGCTAACGGCAAAATTGGGTTTAATGATTAATAAAGAAGAATTTTTAACATTTTTTGGCGACCCTCAATCAGTGTGTTGCAACGACAAACCAAAGCCAAAAGAGGAATACGGGCACATAGGAAGTGAAAACAATGGCTTGTGCGATGTCCTTCCGTTTTCGCGCGGCCAGATCGATGCCCTTGATTAAGGCGAACCAAAACAGGACCTGGAATACATTCATGGACTTAAAAGCTGTGAAATACTTTGGATTCAGCGTTTCGTGGTTGAAGAGATTCATAAATGAGAGTGGTGAGAATGCTTCTACCTGCCAATAAGTGGGATCGTTTTCAACCAGGGTGAACCATAGAATAGTCAATACTTGCGGTACAAGAAATATTACTGAAGCAATCATCACAATTTTCCAACATTGATAGTAAGTGACTCGATAACCCCATAAAAAGCAGCCAGTCCAGATGACAAACCCAATGACCGTAAACTGAAGAGCAAGGTAAACCGGTACGCCCACAAGCTCGATGCCTTGGAAAATTTCGAAAACAAGCCTTTGAGCGGGATCCATAAATTTAATGGCAGCGATATTCTCAAAGACAAACTCCTTCTTGATGTAGATGAGTAAAAAATTGATCAGGCTTAGTCCAACAAAGAAATATCTCATGTTGACGTTAAGTGTCTCCCGAATTCTAAGATCAAAAGCCGTTTCCTGTCTGGGCATTAGAAACAATTTTCATAAAACTACGATTATCAGACGAAGGGATGACGATATTTGTATCAGCGTACTTTTCCCTGCTTGTAAGGCAATAATTTTGTGGTGATATTCGCGTTCGGCTAATAGAGATGTTCAGGAAAACAGCCATTATATTCATTTTACTAATCATTGGTCTGTGCTCATCAGTAGCCAGAAATCTGTACCAAAACGACAGCTCGAAATACCTTTTACTGGATTTCAACCTGCAACTACAGATCACTGATGCGGTGGATCAGATGTACAACTTCGACTTCCATAATGCTGAAGTAAGATTCAATTGGCTCAAATACGATCACCCTGATCATCCCTTACCCTATTTCCTTTTTGGGATAAGTACCTGGTGGCAAATGATGCCCGACCTTGACGGTGCCAGCGAGGAGATCGGGGATGAGTTTTTGGCCTATATGGATAGTGCCATTTATATGGCCGAAAGGATTACAAAGAAGGACAAGGAAAACATCGAGGCCAATTTCTTTTTGGCAGGGGCTTATGGTTTTAAGGGGAGGTATCATTCCGAAAGAAGGAATTGGGGCAGATCTGCCAGTGCCGGGAGACTAGCGCTTAAATACCTAGATCGAACAAAGGGTAATGAGAATTTCAGTCCTGAGATACTCTTTGGAGATGCTCTGTTTAATTACTATTCAATATGGATACGCGAGAATTATCCCATGCTCAAACCCATATTGATGTTCTTTAAAAAGGGAGATAAGGAATTAGGAATCCGGCAGCTTGAGGAGGTGGCTACCAATGCATTCTACACGCGTGTTGAGGCACAATACTTTTTGATGAGGATCAAAGCATTCGAACAAAAGAATATTTATGAGGCTTTAAGGCTGGGCGAATACATGTATCAGAAATACCCTAATAACCCCTATTTCCATAGGTTTTATGCGCGAATGCTGTATTCTTCAGGTCAATACAACAGAGCCTTTGAGGAATCAGAAGACATACTTGCCAAAATTGAATCCGGTAAACTCGGTTATGAAGGAGTTAGCGGCCGATGGGCCAGTTTTTTCATCGCACATATACTATCAGGTAGAAATAAGAAAGCTGAAGCGAATACTTATTTTCAGAAGGTTATAGACTTTACTGACCAGACCCAATCGCATGATTCAGGGTACTATATTTTTTCAGCAATGCATATGGCAGAGTACCATGTAGATCAGGGAAATCCTGATTTGGCAATTCCCTTGATCAAAAAGATTCGGGAGAATACTAAGCGAAGAAATCCGACCTACAAGAAGGCGAGAGCCCTTGAAAAGCAGATCAGGAAAAACAGGCGAAAATAATTTTTAATAATAAATATCGCTGTCGAATGAAATTTTATTCATTGTTATTACCTTTGAACAAAATAATATTTCGCAAATAGGTCAAAATGAACACTTCTTTAAAATTAGATAGGATCGATCGGATGATTTTAGATATCCTTCAATCCAATGCTAAGATCACTAATGCCCAGTTGTCCAAAGAGATAGGTCTCTCTCCTGCACCAACATTGGAAAGGGTAAAGAAACTCGAGCAGTCAGGTATCATCAAGAGTTACCACGCCAAACTCGACATTGATAAAATAGGATTGGGTGTAAGTACTTTTGTGTATGTGACCCTGAAAGGTCACAATAAAAAGAACATTGATGTCTTTCTTGAAGAGATCAATAAAATTGATGAAGTGATTGAATGTCATCACATCACAGGTTCCGGAGATTTCATCTTGAAAATCATTGCAGAAGATATTGCTTCCTATCAGAAGTTGATGCTGGAAAAAGTAAGTGATATTGAAGTGGTAGACAACCTTCAGTCAATGGTGATACTTTCCACGTTCAAAGACAGCAAAGTAATGCCAATTCCTTAACTTCGATTCGAAGTCAGTACCTCATGTCTAAGGAAAGAAAGCAGATTCTTAATAAACCCCAGATTGAACAAAAAATCAGGCGCATTGCGTACGAAATTTTCGAGCAAAATCACGATGCCGAGCACCTTGTGCTTGCCGGCATTGATGGTATGGGGCTAAAACTTTCTGATCTTATTAAGCAGGAGTTGGAAAAAATTTCGGAACTTCGCTGCCACCTCGTCAGAATTGACATAGATAAAGAAGCCTCCAGTCAACCTCAAGTTCAACTGAGCGGAGTTCCCGAAGTCGAAGGATTTACTTTGATCATTGTGGATGATGTTTTGAATTCAGGTCGTACCATGATTTATGCTTTGGATCCATTCTTGAGAATGAATGTGAAGAAGATTCAAACTGCTGTATTGGTCAATCGAAGTCATAACAAGTTTCCCATTGCCGTAGACTACAAAGGATATGAATTGGGCACCACAATCCAGGAGCATATTGAAGTTCAGTTGGCCGACAATGACTATTCGGCATTTTTATACTAATTTTTTATTCAATCTTAAACAGTATTTATTATGGATATTCAGAAGCTCTGGGATGACAACCAGGAGTTGATCATGACTTGGGGAGCCAATATTCTCAAGGCTATAGTCGTCCTCATCATTGGTATGTGGGTGATCAAGCGAATTGTAAATCTCATCGTAAAATCCTTTAACAAAAGAGGACTCGACCCAACTATCATTCCTACACTAAGGGGTGTGATCAAAGTGGCTCTAATGGCCTCCTTGATTTTTGCAGTGGTGGGAATCCTCGGTATCCCAACATCCGGTTTCCTGGCTATTTTTGGTGCTGCCGGTTTGGCAATTGGTCTCGCTCTCCAGGGCAGTTTGGCCAACTTTGCAGGTGGAATATTACTTCTCACTCTAAAACCCTTTAAAAATGGCGATGTAATCACTGTAAATGGTGAGACAGGAGCAGTTCAGGCAATTTCGATCTTGACCACAGTGTTGAAAACTCCGGATAATCGCGTAATCTATATGTCTAACGGTTCAGTGGCCGGTGCCACCATCACCAATTATTCAGAGGAAGAGGACCGAAGATTGGATCAGGTCTATGGCATTAGCTATAGTGATGATATTGCCAAAGCCAAGTCGGTCTTGAAGCAAATCATTGAGGACGAATCTCGTATCATGAAAGACCCTGAATATGCGATTTTAGTAAGTGAGCTTGGTGACAATGCCGTCAATATCACGATCAGGTGTTGGTGCAAAGGAGCCGATTATTGGGGGCTACACTTTGATATGATCGAAAGGGTAAAAGTCACTTTTGACAAAGAAGGAATTTCATTCCCATTCCCACAAAGAGATGTATATGTGCATAACCAGTAAATAACCAAATATTACTTCACTCAACAAATGGAGGGTGGCATTTTGCCACCCTCTTATTGTATTCGTACCTTCCGAATCTGTAAGCGATGAAATTTAAAAAATACGTTAAACGAGTTCTCATTGGATTGGTAGCGCTTGTTGCAGTATTATTTGTAGTACTTGCAGTCACTGCTTTTCCTATAATAAGTGGATTTGGTGCCAAGAACCTGTGTTCCAATGCTTTTTTGTCCAATAGGACTTCTGAAGATGTCCTGCAAAATGAACTGGGAGCCTTCCCCTTATCGCTGGGAAGTTTTAGCCTCAACATAGAAGATTCTTCTGCCAGCGCCTCGGTATTTGGACTCGCCCGTAAGAAGGCCATTTTTCGCCCGGGCTTAGGATGCACTTTGGTCAACGAAGTTTCAGAGGAAGTATTGAGAGGCCAGGTTTTCGATAAGCCCGAGTTTCCATATGAGCCTGACACACTCCAATGGCCTGAAGGCAACATTATTCCCCGGTATGATTCGTTGCGATCGTTAAAGGATAGGTTAAGCAAAGCTATTGACATGGCGTTCGAAGAACCTAACCCGGAAGAGTTGCTCTTGACTCGAGGGGTTGTGGTTGTGCACAAAGGGAGGCTGCTGGCCGAGAAATACGCACATGGATTTGATAAAGATACACGCCAATTGAGTTGGTCAATGGCCAAAAGCTTCACGAATGCGCTGGTGGGTATTTTGGTTCGTCAGGGTAAACTAAATATTGATGAAAGGGCTCCTGTTCCTGAGTGGAATGATCCTGAAGATCCTCGAAACGATATTACCCTTGATCAGCTCTTGCGGATGAGCAGTGGTCTGCGATGGAAGGAAATCTATGCACTACCGAGCAGCGCTACAAACATGTTGTTTAGAGATGCTGATATGGCTGCTACAGCAGCGGCTGAAAAACTGGAATTCGAACCCGATGAAGAATGGTATTATTCCAGTGGGACTTCGAATATTATTTCCCGAATAATCAGACATACTCTTGGTGACGAGTCTTATTGGGCATTTCCATATCAAGAACTATTCAATAAAATAGGCATAAGTAGTGCTGTTTTCGAACCGGATGCCTCAGGTACTTTCGTTGGGTCTTCCTATTTATACATGACCCCAAGAGATTTTGCTCGTTTTGGTCTTTTCCTGTTAAATGATGGTGTTTGGAATGGTGAACGAATTTTGCCTGAAGGCTGGGTAGAATATTCCACTCGACCAACCCCTGCTGCTCAAGATCAAGTTTATGGGGCTCAATTCTGGTTGAATGCCGGAGGTCAAAAGATGCCAGATGTACCAAGAGACGCCTACTATGCCGGTGGTTTTCAGGGACAATCAATCCTTGTTGTGCCTTCAAAGGACCTGGTGGTAGTCAGATTGGGATATACACAAGCCGAAAATTTTGACTTCAATGCCTTGGTGTCCGGGGTAATTGAGGTAATAGATTCTCACTAATATTAAGTGTCCTCCCATTTTCCTTTAGAAGTCACCAATGGCATGGAACTTAGCATTCATGTACCAATTCTATATATTTACAGGCGCAAACTTTATAGCGATGTCAGTTCATAAGTCAGATATTAAAAAGGTCACCACGCATCAGTTGCAGGCCATGAAAGATCGAGGTGAGAAGATTTCCATGCTAACGGCTTATGATTATTCTATGGCCAGCCTAATTGACGGAGCAGGAGTGGATATCATTCTGGTGGGCGACTCTGCGTCAAATGTAATGGCGGGACATGAAACTACACTGCCAATTACTTTGGATCAAATGATCTATCACGCCAGTTCTGTGATCAGGGCGGTCAACCGTGCGTTTGTAGTTGTAGATATTCCTTTTGGTTCCTACCAGGGAAATTCTTCCGAAGCACTTAGGTCAGCTATCCGAATAATGAAAGAGTCAGGTGCTCATAGTGTGAAAATGGAAGGTGGAGCTGAGATCAAAGAATCCATTGTAAGGGTACTGAGTGCCGGTGTTCCTGTAATGGGGCATTTGGGACTTACGCCACAATCCATTTATAAGTTTGGAACTTACACTGTTCGTGCCAAGGAAGAGGAGGAGGCCAATAAGTTAATTGAGGACGCTAAGATTTTGGAGGAGTGTGGTGTCTATGCGATAGTATTGGAAAAGATTCCGGCCGAACTCGCCAAGAAGGTTTCTGAAACGGTCAAGATCCCCATTATAGGTATTGGTGCCGGACCTCATGTGGATGGTCAGGTACTAGTGATGCACGATATGTTGGGGATTACCAAGGAATTCAAACCCAGGTTTTTAAGACAGTATGCTGATGTAGGTGCTATAATCAACGAGGCGGTCAGCAAATACATTCAGGATGTCAAATCCCGGGACTTCCCGAATGAAAAGGAAAGCTACTAGTCAATTCCAGGTTTTTTAAAAGTCCTTTTATCTTTTCACCGGTTGTTGGCAGGTAATATTTATTACTTTTGCCCTTCACATTAATACAGAAATAATAATTCAAATCAGCAATGAGCGAACAAAAAATAACGATAGATAGGGGAGTGTTGAACGTGCCTGACAATCCAACAATTCCATTTATTGAAGGCGATGGTATAGGCATTGACATCTGGCCAGCTGCACAGCATGTTTTTGACAACGCAGTGTCCAAGGCCTATGGCGATTCAAGAAAGATCAATTGGAAGGAAGTGTTGGCAGGAGAGAAGGCCTTTAATCAAACGGGTGAATGGATGCCTGCTGATACTCTGGAAGCCTTTAAAGAGTATCTTGTTGGGATCAAAGGTCCGTTGACCACTCCAGTTGGTGGGGGTATTCGATCACTTAATGTGATGCTTCGTCAGGTACTTGACCTCTATGCCTGTGTTAGACCTGTGAGATGGTTTGAAGGAACGCCTTCTCCTGTAAAACAGCCTGGCCTATGTGACATGGTGATTTTCAGGGAAAATACGGAAGATATTTATGCCGGTATCGAGTTCGAAAAAGGAACAGAAGATGCGGCTAGGTTTGCTGATTTAATCAGGGAAAATTTTCCAAAGCGATTTAAAAAAGTAAGGTTTCCGGATACAGCCGGGTACGGTATTAAACCGGTATCTGAAGAGGGTACTCACAGAATTGTAAAAGGAGCAATAGATTACGCATTTGCTCAAAAGAGGGATTCCGTGACACTAGTTCACAAGGGGAATATCATGAAGTTCACCGAGGGAGCATTTAAAGCTTGGGGCTATGAACTTGCCAAAGATGCTTATGGTGCTCAGGATTACGAAGGAGGTCCTTGGCAAATCATCGAAAAGGACGGTCACCGAGTCATTATCAAGGATGTGATTGCCGATGCCTTCTTACAGCAAATCCTTCTTAGACCGGCTGAATATTCGGTGATTGCTACCTTAAACTTGAATGGTGATTATGTTTCTGATGCTTTGGCGGCCATTGTCGGAGGTATTGGGATTGCACCAGGAGCAAACATTAACTACGTTACCGGTAATGCGATATTTGAAGCCACTCATGGTACAGCACCTAAGTATGCTGGTCAAGACAAAGTGAATCCTGGTTCGGTAATCTTGTCAGGAGCTATGATGTTTGAATATATGGGCTGGCAAGAAGCCGCTGATTTGGTTTATTCAGGGCTTGAAAAGGCGATAGCTTCTAAGAGAGTCACCTATGATTTTGAACGCCTTATGGATGGAGCTACTTTGCTTAAGTGCTCTGAGTTTGGTGATGAGATTGTAAAAAATATGTAAACAAAAAGCTCCGAAAGGAGCTTTTTTATTTAGAACGAACTTAGAATGAATCACTTTCTCCCATTTTTTCCGCTTAAACTGGTTGCTTTTCCAGGGGAGCAGGTGAATCTCCACATTTTTGAGCCCCGGTATAAACAGCTGATAGGAGAGTGCATCAAGGATAGATCACACTTTGGGATTCCGGTTTTTTCCGATCGTTTATTGGAATATGGCTCTGAAATGGAGGTGATGGAATTAGTGAAGACTTATCCCACAGGTGAAATGGATATCACTACACGATGTCTAAGGGTCTTTAAGGTCGAATCGTTTGAAGAAAAGGTCGAAGGTAAATTATATGCCGGTGGCGATGTGTCTTACCTTCACAATATTGATGACGGTAATGTCCAGGAATGGGACCGCCTATTGGAATTGGCGAAAGAACTGGTCGGTCTTATTAAAATGGAGCATCGGGTTCACATCGAAGAGATGGAGAATTCATTTGATTTGGCTCATAAATTAGGACTATCTTTGGAACAGGAGTATGATCTGCTCCAAATGGAGAATGAATCGGCAAGGGTCGAGTACATCATCAACCATATGGACAGAGCGATACCAATTGTCAGGCAAATGGAGCGGGCAAAGGACATCATTAAGATGAATGGCCACTTCAAGAACCTCGACCCACTGAATTTCTAGTTGATGCTAACACCCAATCTATCCGAGTTCGGAACGATTTTGATTTTTGTTCTAGGAGCAATTGGATTTGCTGTGATTGGGCTATTTGTTGCCAGAATTCTTCGACCCAATAAACCCAATTATGAGAAACTCACTACCTATGAATCCGGAGAGGACCCTGTAGGTAATGCATGGGGTAAATTCAATGTGCGGTTTTATGTGGTTGCAATTATATTCCTGCTTTTTGAAGTGGAAATCTTATATCTATTTCCCTGGGCTATAATTTTCGGTGATAAAGAGTTAGTAGAAGGTACTAACTGGGCATGGGCTTGGTTTGCTATTGCGGAGATGTTCATCTTTATTGTTGTATTGGCGCTTGGTCTTGCTTATGCCTGGAGGAAAGGATACCTGGATTGGTTCAAACCGAATATGACCAAAACTGAATTCAAATCAGAAATTCCGGAATCAGCTTATAACCATCTGAGAGACTAATGGGACTGTTAGATCAAAAGACGGGACAGGGTGGTGTAATTGTCACCAAGTTTGACGACCTGATTAATTGGGCTCGACTATCTTCCATGTGGCCCCTCGGGTTTGGTTTGGCCTGTTGCGCCATTGAATTTATGAGTACTGCTGGTACTCCCTATGACCTCGACCGTTTAGGCGTATTTCCAAGAGCTAGTCCCAGGCAATCAGATGTGATGATAGTTATGGGAACAGTGACCTTTAAAATGGCCGATCGTTTGAGGCGGCTTTACGAGCAAATGGCTGAGCCCAAATATGTAATTTCAATGGGTTCTTGCTCCAATTGTGGAGGTCCTTATTGGCAACATGGCTACCATGTCGTGAAAGGGGTCGACCGAATTATTCCGGTAGATGTCTATGTGCCGGGTTGTCCACCAAGACCAGAAGCACTTATTGGAGGTTTGCTCAAACTGCAGGAGAAAATCCGTCAAGAAACAATCCGTCCACCAAAGGCGATCGAACGGTTGCTAGAGAAGGAGGAGAGGAAATGAAATTCGAAGAAATTGTTGAATACATAAAATCAGAACTTGGAGCAAATGTCGTTCTGGAACTGATTGAGAATGCTACCCCAAAGGGTTTTGTCACTAATACTGATCGACTTATCAGTGTTATGCAATTTCTTCACTCTGACGAGCAACTCTACTTTGATTCTTTATCCTGCCTGACAGGCCTTGACAATGGGCCGGAAGAGGGTACGGTAGAAGTGATCTACAATCTCTACTCGATCCCATTCGACCATCACCTTATGATAAAGGTTCAGGTTGATCGAGATCAGGCCGAAGTTCCTACAGTATCCGGAGTTTGGAAGACTGCTGATTGGCAGGAAAGAGAGGCTTACGATTTAGTCGGTATTAATTTCAATGGTCACCCCGACTTACGAAGAATTTTGATGCCTGCCGATTGGCAGGGAAATCCACTGCGGAAGGACTATGAGGAGCAGGAGTTTTACCATGGAATAAAGTTGGAGGAGTAAGTGGCAAATCAGGTCCAGTACATATTTGACGATAAGAATCTAAGGAATTCGGAACCCCTAAAATATAAGGAGGAGGATCTGAAGTCTGAAGAAATGATCATCAATATTGGTCCTCAGCACCCATCGACTCACGGTGTACTGCGATTGGAAGTAGTGACCAATGGTGAAATCGTAGTGGATGTAGTTCCCCATATCGGATTTTTACATCGGTGCTTCGAGAAACATGCGGAGAGTGTTCCTTTCAATCAGACGATTCCTTTTGTCGACCGAATGGACTACCTCGCTGCAATGAATAGTGAGCATGCCTATGCCATGGGGGTGGAGCGCATGCTGGGGATTGACGGTCAATTACCTGAGCGCGTAGAATACATACGAGTGCTCGTAGCTGAATTGAACAGGCTGGCTTCGCATTTTGTGGCAATTGGAAGCTATGGAGCCGATATAGGGGCCTTTACTCCGTTTTTCTGGATGCTTCGTGATCGCGAGCATATCCTCCGTATGCTGGAATGGGTATGTGGTGCCCGGATGCTCTATAACTATATCTGGATTGGCGGGCTATTCTATGATCTTCCAGTAGGATTTGAGGAGCGCTGCCAGGAATTCATCTCTTACCTAAAACCAAAACTCACAGAGTTAGAGAAGGTCTTTATAGAAAACAAAATCTTCATAGAAAGAACCGCTAATGTTGGAGTTCTTCCAATAGATTTGGGAATCAGCTATGGTGTTACCGGGCCTATGCTTCGTGGTTCAGGTTTGAAATATGACCTCAGGAAGGTTGATGGTTATTCGGTCTACCCGAAGATCGAATTTGAAGTTCCTGTGGGAAAAGGGGAAATGGGTACAATTGGTGATTGTTGGGATAGAACCTGGGTTCGGGCACAGGAGTGTCATCAATCGGTGAGGATTATTGAGCAATGCCTTGAACAACTGATCGGAGATCATAAGCGGACGCGCGATTTTGATCCTCGTAAAATGGTACCCAAGAAAATTCGTCCAAAAGCACAGGATCTTTATGTTCGAGCTGAGAATCCTAAAGGGGAAATAGGATTCTTTTTCAGGGCAGACGGACGTTCTGATATTCCCTTAAGAGTCAAAGCGCGTGGACCAAGCTTTATGAATCTTTCTGTGATCAGTGAGCTTGCCAAAGGAGGATTGATTGCTGACTTAATTGCGATAGTCGGATCAATCGATATTGTACTTGGAGAGGTGGACCGTTAAAGAAGTTCCTCAATATTATTCTCACGAATGTAGGCTCGTCCACCCTTCCATTTGATTTGCACCCAAATATCAGTCTGATTAATAATCTCTACTTTGTGACCATCACTTACCACTTCGATAAGATTGGCTCCGGCTGATGGTCCGGACATCAGATACGAGCTTGATCCGGTGATGATTCCCTGATTGTCAATACCTGTGAAATTAACAAGGTAGAAGAAGAGCCCAAGTGTTGCTATTAGCCCTATTCCAAGTCCGGGAGAAAATTCTTGGTGCTTTCTCTTTTTGCGGTACATCATAGCGAGGATCAGAACCGCGAGTGCCATTGTAACTAATATGAATAGGTAGCGGTATTTATCGTAGAAATTCAGGATATAATCCCAGTCATTGGTCCGATAGCCCTGTAAGCCATTTTGGTCCGCCAGCTCTTTCATTTTAGTAAGCACCTTTTTGTCCGAGGTCACCTTGTAATACTCATCCAATGAAATAAGCGCCCGGCTCAAGTTACCAAGTCCCTCGTAGATGTAGGCCATTCTAAGAAGCATGGCCGGAGAAGCTTTTCCTTCAGCGTCATGGATACGATCATAGATCTCCAGCGACTCCGTATATTTCCTTTGATCAAAGAGGGAGTCGGCTTTTGACAACTCATTTGTAACTCCCTGACTATAAGATGATTGAGATAAGAAGAGAAAGAGAATAAAAAAGGTGCTAAGAATTTTAGAAAGTCGTATTTGTATTTTATTCATTACCTCGTACCTTTGCAGTCGCAATTAAGAAAAACGCTCTTAATTGGCAAAATAAAACGTATTGATTCGGTAGCTCAGCTGGTAGAGCATCTCCCTTTTAAGGAGAGGGTCCTGGGTTCGAACCCCAGCCGAATCACTACTTATCAAAGCGCCTTTTAGGCGCTTTTTTTATGACTTTACGGCTGGGGTGAGAAGCCTGTCCCGATGAATATCGGGAAACCCACCTGCCTGCCATATGGCAGAGCCGAATTACACATTTTTTAAGCACCGATTTCGGTGCTTTTTTTATGCCCAAATTTTCGACCCTTCGAAGTTAGAAATCCAGAGATTTTAGACACTACCATTCACATTATTTAACAAAGCACGTTTTGCAAATTAATTAGTTCTACAATTAGGAAATTAATAATAAGAACTCTACATTTAGGAAACTAATAAAACGCACTACAATGAAAGGGACCTATTTAGGCGAATTCGAAGAGATCGTTTTACTCACCATCGGGGTATTGCAAGGAGATGCCTATGGAGTAGCCATAAAACTCGAGATTGAGAAAAGAACCAATCGAACACCCAGTATCGGTGCACTTCATTCTGCCTTAAGCCGACTTGAGGACAAAGGCTTTATCGAATCATTCGAGGGAGGAGCCACACAGTCGAGGGGAGGACGAAGAAAACGATTTTATACCATTACTGCAGCCGGGAAGAAAACCTTGATCAAAGCCAATGAACTTAGGAATGAGTTGTTCAATCTAATCCCTAACCTTTCCTTTTCAAGCCTTTAGTGAAAAAAAAACTACCATATCCACCTCGTTGGGCCGATCGAATGATCCAGTGGCTTTGTGCCGAAGAGCATATCGAGATTCTGCTGGGAGATCTATACGAACTGTTTGAGTATCGGGTAGAGGCAAAAGGCAGAGTGCGTGCACGATTGCTTTACATCAAAGATGCCTTTGATATGCTGCGGCCCTTTGCCCTCAAAAAAAGAAAGTCAAAAGTCAAAAATAATCACATCGCCATGTATAAGAATTACTTCAAAATATCATTCCGGAATATGAGGAAACACAAAGTGTATTCCGGGATAAACATCGCAGGTCTTTCAGTTGGTATTGCCTGTTTTATGCTCATCTTCCTTTATGTTCAGGATGAGCTAAGTTATGATCGATATCATGAATATGCCAAAGATATCTACAGAGTAGTCGTTGAGGACTACAACGAAGGAGGCAAGATTAGTCGGACTTTTGCCTACACCTCTCCAATGCACGGCCCCGTGCTGAGAG
The DNA here is from genome assembly GCA_028281285.1 of Cyclobacteriaceae bacterium. Taxonomy (GTDB): domain Bacteria; phylum Bacteroidota; class Bacteroidia; order Cytophagales; family Cyclobacteriaceae; genus Roseivirga. Next base: position 99,625 of record JANQKF010000015.1, on the reverse strand, counting down.
ACGAATATGCGCAGGTGGTCACAGCGGTACGTTTCAATCCCTGGAATTTTCCGGTTATTCGATATGAGGAAAAGCAATTCAGTGAGCCTTACTTTAATTTTGTGGAACCCACCATCTTTGATGTCTTCACCTTTAAATTCCTGGAAGGTAGTTCGAAGAATGCTTTGACCGAACCCTATTCGGTGATACTTACGCAAACTACCGCCAGGAAATACTTTGGTGATGAACCTGCCCTTGGCAAAACGATCCAGGTTCTTGATGGCGGTGATGGTCGCGATTTTAAGGTGATTGGGGTAATTGAAGATTTTCCAGAGCAGTCCCATATGTCCTACAATTTTCTTGCTTCATGGGTGACCTATGAGAACCTTGCAAACCCTCGAGCCCTGGATGATTACTATGGTAATTATAACTATGCGACTTATGTCCGAATGGAACCCGAAGCAAACATCAATGATCTGCAGGTACAGATGCCGGCTATGCTGGACAAGTACATTGATGATATTGGTGGCCGGGTACCGAGTGAGAAAATTGGTATCAAATTTCAGAAACTCACGGATATTCATTTGGATCAGACTGCCGGAGCCGGAGGTACCAGTAATGCTTATTACATCTATTTGTTTTCAGCCATAGGTATTATGGTGCTTTTAATTGCCTGCATCAACTATATGAACCTGGCAACGGCCAAGTATTCAAACAGACTGAAGGAAATCGGGGTAAGGAAGGTTATGGGTGCTGGTAAAAGCAATATTTCACAACAATTCCTGTCTGAATCTCTTTTTTATTCCTTGGTGGCTCTCGTGCTTGGTTTTAGTCTGGCTTTACTGGCGCTGCCAAAAGTAAATGGCTTTGCCAACAAAAATCTGACCCTGAATCCTATTGAAAATAGCACGATTATTCTCTTCGTATTCGGATTGATTGTTTTTATTGGATTACTGGCAGGGAGTTATCCTGCGGTGTTTATGTCCAGGTTCAATGTGGTAAATGCCTTAAAAAGCGGACGAGCTAAGGTGAATAACCGTTCGATCTTCAGAACGACCCTCGTTGTTTTTCAATTCACGATCACGATTGGTTTGATCATTGGAGTTACTGTGGTGGATCAGCAGATCAAGTTTATTAAGAATCAGGACCCTGGGTTCGATCGGGAGATGGTCGTCAATTTCTGGGCATCTCCTCCGATCAATAGGAGTATGGAAGTGTTCAAAAGTGAGCTTCGAAGTAATCCGAATATTCTCGGTCTATCTGCCTCTTCGCGCATTCCTACTGGGAGATGCTTTGAACACCAAGTTGTTCAATGAAGGCGAGGAGCAGGTGGTCAATTTCAGGCTCCCTTTTATTCGAATCGATAATGAATTTCTCGATGTCTATGGGATTGAACTTGTGGCAGGAACCGGTCTCACTCAGCCCAGTCTACCGGATAGTACTCAGAAATTCATATTTAATGAAAAAGCTGTAGAGATGTTGGGCTGGAACAGTCCCGAAGAAGCCCTGGGTCAGAAGGTGGAGTATGGTTGGATGTCTGGCTTTGTTGCGGGTGTGGTCAAGGACTTCAACTTCGAATCTGTCCATTCAGTAATTCAACCCATGATCCTGGTCAATGATGCACGGAACAAACGACAGATGTCGGTTAAGATCAGTTCTAACAACATTCCGGAGACCCTCGAGTTTATGGAGGAAAAATGGAGTGCCTACAACCCTGATCGAGATTTCAATTCTGTATTTGTCGATGAGCTCTTTAATCAGCAGTATGAAGGCGAGCAACAGCTTAGTGAGATTTCAAAGATATTCTCCCTGATTGCCATACTTATTGCCTGCCTTGGACTTCTGGGATTGGTGTCCTTCTCCATGGAACAACGTTCCAAGGAGATCAGTGTGCGCAAAGTACTGGGTGCCTCGGTGAACAGCATTCTGATTATGGTCAACAAAGGGTACGCCTTGATCATTCTTATTGCCTTTGCTATTGCGATACCGATCGCCTATTATTTCCTGAATAACTGGCTAGACACTTTTGCCTATCACATTTCTATCGGGGTAGGACTCATTGCTTTCTCAGGGTTTATAGCCATGGCTATTGCGGTGATCACGATCTGTTTGCAGGCGATCAAGACTGCCTTGGGTAACCCCGTGCATTCATTAAGGAATGAGTAAGAAATAATGTATAGCAGGTGATAGTTATTCACAGCAGGGTAATAGTTGTTTAAATCAGCGAGGGATAATTCCTGTTTTGATCCTGAGGTAAGAATAACTGGATTGGCTAACTTGCACTTCCTCTCAATCAACAAATATGAAGTTTGGAAGTGTATCAAATCCAGAGCTAGTCGACTTTACCTTGCCTGAAGATCATCCGGAGACTGCACGGGTCTTAAAAAGTTCGAAGAAAAGAGGCAAGCCCAATATCTATGTGGGATGCGCCAAGTGGAATAGAACAGATCTCAAAGGGTTTTATCCTAGAGGCACCAAGGATGAATTGACCTACTATTCCACCCAATTCAATAGCATTGAGCTTAATGCCTCCTTCTATAATTTCTATAGTGTAGAGCAGTTTCAGAATTGGGCGGCTAAGACTCCAGAGGACTTTAAATTCTTTCCCAAAATCAACCAGATGATCAGTCATTTGAAAAGACTGAACGATGTCGAGCGCTATACCGAAGATTTCTGCAACAGCTTGGCAGGCCTCGGAGATAAACTGGGAGTTGTTTTTCTGCAGTTACATAATAATTTCGCTCCGAAAAACTGGGACCGGCTCGAAAACTACATCTCTAATTTCCCTTCAGGAATTCCGCTTTCAGTAGAGGTGAGACACACCGATTGGTTGAATGATCCGGATGTTTCGGATCGTTTTTATGCACTGCTTGAAAAGCACAATGTGGCCAATATTATTACGGACACCGCTGGCAGAAGAGACCTGCTCCATATGCGTTTGACCACACCTTCAGCCTTTATTCGCTACGTTGGAGCGAATCACGATAGCGACTACAACCGATTGGATGACTGGTTCGATCGAGTTAAACAATGGAGTGACCAGGGAATCGAGGACATCTACTTCTTTGTCCATCAGAATCTGGAAAAGGCATCACCTTTGTTATCAGCACATTTCATCAAGCGCTTGAACGAGGAGTTGGGCTATTCCATTCATGTGCCTGCACAGCAGCAAACACAGACTACTTTGTTCTGAAAATCATAGGGAACCAAACTGAGTAACATCAATTGCCACTACGGGTCTTGACATCCCGATATTCTATGGTATGCGTTAGCCTTAGGTGTTGAAATTGAATCTTCACCCTAAGGTCTTCATCTCCAAAGAGTGTGAATGTCCCATCTGATGATACCGTACCCGCTTCTGGATTTTCGACTGTATATCGTGCGGCATCCCCCAGAGAGTATTTGATACCGTTGGTCGTTGTTACGATAGGATTAATTCTCGTATAAAGTGGTCCGCCAAGTCTATGGCGAAAAACTTCCGTGATTACTTCCATTCCCTCAGGAGTAAAATCCTGGTTAATTCCATGAAAGGCCAGCAGAGGAAAATGAACTCTTAATCTCCAGGCAAATATGTCATGAATTCCTCCGTCAACCTCGTAGTAGAAAGCATCGCGACCATATCTGATGCCCTGAGAAATCAGCAATCGCTGAAACTCGGATAAGGGAATGAACTCTTCCGTTCCGATATCAAACCATATCCTGAGGTTGGGATTAGCAGAAGGTTGTTCGCGGAATATGGCCCAGTTTCCTGCCCAGTAGACAGGAGATAACGCAGCAACTTTTGAAAAGTATTCCGGATAGTTTATGCCTGCCCAAGTGGCATGGAGTCCACCTAGGGAATATCCCATAATACTACGACCGGTGGCATTCGCTATGGTACTGAAATTCTCATCTACCCAAGGAATAATGTGGTTCACTAAATCCTCGGTATACCCTAAGCCATTGGGGTTTTCCGTTAGTCTGGAATCTACATAGGGAACGTAATTCTCCGTACGGTTCGGCCCGGCATAAATGCCCACCATGATCACCTCTTCGATGAAACCATACTCAATCAGGTAATTAAGTATAAGTTCCATCTCAAAATCTCCACCCTGGAATAGCGCTTGGCCATCATTGAAATAGATGACGGGGTATTCCTTGGTTTCATCATAGTTTTTAGGCACATAAATATCCATACTATGACCAGCTATTTTCTTGTGGGTGATTTGTCTGACTGCGTTAGGATCCTTGGCGGGAAGAGGTGTGGTTTCATCATCGTTGCCCCTAGAGCAACTGACTAACATAAACACAATTGAGAGTGTAGCCAGAAATGGGAAGATGAATGTCTTTTTTTTACAAGGAAGGGAGTCGAGCCAGTTCATAAGGGTAGTTCATTTCACTGTTTATATTCAGGACCGGCAACAATAAGCTCGTTTCGGTATGTAGAAAAGAATAGAGATTAACGATTACCTATGGAATATGACATTAAAATGTCGTGTATGACATCAAAATGTCGTGAACATCATTGTTGGTGCAGTCAAACACCTGGAGTGCTACCATTAGTCTGCCAGAATAGCTAGAAGGCCGATTACCTGGTTCTGAAATAAGCCATAGTCATATTCCGGACATCATTTTTGAAGTCTCCGAGGAACTCGAGACTTGTTCCTAGATAACTTCCAGGAATTCGAGGTTGGCCTCTCTGCCTTCCACAACAAAGGTGGGAATAGCCAAAGTGTAAGTCTGGCTATTCGAGTGCTGTCTTCCTTTGATGAACCAGGCGTCCTCTCTTTTCTCCATACGTGCTATTCCGACCACTTCACCCACCCCCTCTGGTGGGGCGATTTTCTAGGCACGATTTGGTTGGAGAATTATAAAGTTGACCTCATTTTTTAAAGATGAGCAAGAGATGAAAAGCAAAAATGAGAGGAGTAGCAGAGAATAGCGTTTCATAGAATTAAGGTAGAGATTAAAGGAATTAACAAGATCTGAAAATTCTGAGAGTGGTATTGTCATCTTGGACAAATGATACTCATGGGTTGTTGCTCTCAACCTGTTGGAATATAAATTGTGATATAGGGCTTTCCCCTTGCCCTAATCGATGAACTATTTCATAATGGTTGAGCCCTTTGTATTCAAAATAGTGTAATGGAATCAAGGTCCTGTTTTTGGTGTACAGATCCTTGGATTGCTCAATAAAGAAATTGGTTTCGCTAGCTCCTACACTTAAGAGGATGGGACATTTGATGACGGATAAACCCTTGTTTGTGACACTATACTTTTCTACATCACTCTGATCCAATTGCAGGACTTCATTAAGATAGCTTTCCTTTATCGGTTTTAGATCAAATATGCCGCTTAGACTGCAAATTGCTTTGATTCTTGGCCTTAGACTTTCGTTCATGAGATAGGCCATAATTGCCAGATGTCCACCCGCGGAATGGCCCGAGAGAACTAACTTGTCAGGATCACCATTGTATTGAGAAGCGTTTTTTTGAATCCACATCAGGGCTTCTTGAATATCCTTCAAGAGTGCTTTCATATTGACAGTTGGAATAAGTCGGTAGTTCAATACACATACCGTAAAGTTGTTTTTAATAAAGGGCTCTGCAACAAAACTATAGCTGCCTTTATCCAATGCACGCCAATAACCTCCATGAATAAAAATCAAAATTGGAGCATTTGCCGTTTCAGCAGGGAAAATGTCCATGGTTTGTAAGGCAGCCTTGCCATACTCTTGATTTAGATGACAGCGATAATTGTTCCTTACTCTTTCTGACTCAGATTCGTTAATGTCCAAGAACTTCTGAAAGTCCGGATGTAGTGAACGGAGATTGAGTTGGTCTTCAGGAGTTCTCATTTATGAGTAAGTTCTCAAAAACTTCAACCCCTACAAACTTCATAGCGTCAATTAGGGGAATGCAGTCCCATTTTGTTTCCCTCTGAATCAAGAAATAAAGCAAAGAAACCACTTTCATCAGCGTGCGGAGTTTTAGGAACAAGGATTTCCCCACCGCTTTTTTCGACACGGTCGAGGACGACCTGAAGATTGTCCCCACCATTGAGGTAGATGGTGACCCCATTGGATGAGGGTGTATAGTCCTCTCCTTTCATAATCACACCGGTGACCATCTGTCCTTCATAAGGAAGCAGTCCCATTTCCAATCCCGAAAATTCCATTTGCTCGATCTGGATGTCTAGGATGCTTTGGTAGAATTTGATGGCCCTTGAAATGTCGGTGGCCGGAATTTCAAAAATGGAGACATAGCTGTTCATGGTGTTGCTGTTTTGTGCAGTTTCTGATGAATTGATGAAAGTAATCAGGCCCAATCCGAGGAGTAGCCCGATTTTATAAATGCTGGTTTTCATGACGTACTGAATTCTGATGCATAGATACATCAGTTGAGAACTCAGGAATTGTAAAAATGCGACAGCTTGGACGTCCTTAGTCTCGGGCATAGATCAGTGAGGAGAGCATCATCTGATCGTCACTTAAGAATTCCTTCGGGTTAGTGCCGGTGAACTCCTTAAAGTCCTTGATAAAATGGGCCTGATCGTAGTATTCGCTTTCATAAGCCACCTGGGTGAGTTTAGCTTCCTTGTTGTTCAGCATCAATTTCAGGGCGGCCTGCAAGCGAATGATCCGACCCAACTGCTTGGGACTGATGCCCACCTGTTTTGAGAATTTCCGTTCCAGGTTTCTCCTCTTGGAGAGATCGTCTTTTAAGATGGAATGGATGGAAGCATTGCCCTTGGTTTGGGAGAGGGTATCAATAGTAGACTTCACGATATTATCGATCACCCATTGATCCTTGAGTTTACTTAAAAGGAAACTTTCGATGACTTTGATTCGAGCCTCAGTGGAGGCAGCTTCAATAATTTCTTGTTCTAACGTCCTAACCGATTGCTTATCAAATAACTCGTTAAGCGGGGTCTCCTTATCTGCCAGTTCATGAATTGGTTGAGAGATCAGATTCGCAAAACCATAGGGGTAAAACCGTACGGCAAAGGTGTTCACCTCACCAGTAGGCCGTACATAATAGGGTTTGGTGATGGGTCCGAAGACCATCGTGCGTGGCTGGATAATAAAGTCCGTTTCTGAGGTAAACCGCTTTACATCATCCCCAAGAATAAAGTACATTTCCACACAGCCATCCGGAACGACTAATTGCTTGGGTGCCTCCAAATCTCCCGGCACTTCCAAAATCCAATGACACTTCACAATGGCATTAAGATCAGGATGAGGAGGGAAGGTTTGGTAATTCATTGCTCTATTTTGTCGACCTAAGTTAGGTTGGTGAAGAATACTTACATTTGCGATAAATCTTATCGAGTCACACTTCTAGTCCGTGACAACAAATTGCCAGGATATACCATATTTATCTTCACACCATCCGAATTTCTTGCCAAATCCGTAATCTCCTTCTCCTTTATAGTCGTCTAGCGGAACCATAACCTGACCACCATTGGAGGATAGCTTTTCGAAAAGGGTTTGTATCAGATCATCAGAACTGTCACTTATAAGAATGGAAACGCCTGGTGAAAATGACCAGGCATGATTGTAATTACTTTCAGAAACCATGTAATCGGTTCCATTCAAGGTAAATATTCCATATTTAATAAGCTCAGGTGTACCGCCACCCTCTCCCTCAGAGTAATACACGATGTTTTTTATTTCCGAATTAGGAAAAATTGAGGTGTAAAAGTTGATCGCTTCCTCAGCCTGTCCGCATTGATCTCCTACAAAGGTTAAAAAGGTGCTTGTTTTCATCATGTCGTTATTAATACCAAAAGGTTGATGTATGAAATTTCCTGAAAAGTGCTGCAATAACCTATTGGTTAAGCCTTAATCTGGGCTAATTAGATGTTGGTTAGGAACCTGTCTGCCGCAGGCAGGCACCAATATTGGCGGAAAATCGGTTTCTGAAGTAAACCGCTTCACATCATCCCCAAGGATAAAGTACATCTCCACACATCCATCCGGAACTACCAGTTGTTTGGGTGCCTTCAGATCGCCCGGCACCTCCAAGATCCAATGACATTTTACAATCGCGTCAAGATTAGGGTGAGGGGGGAAGGTTTGGTAGTTCATTGTTCTAAGCTATTGGTCAATCTGGTCGACAATAGGCAAGCTAAAATATGTTGGTAATGAAACCAACGTTGGTCTAAATTCAAAACCAGTTTTGTCATTCTGAGCGACATGGGAGTGGTTTAGTTGCATGTTTTACGAGATTGGCGCAGCACCTTATTCCACTTGATTGCTCGCTAAGGAAAATTTTTCAATTGTTGAACTCTTGAATGTTCTTTTATTGAAAACTAAACCATAAAGAAGGATTAGAAGCAATAGCCCAACTATCATAATAAAGTAGAAGGTAATATTGGAGTTGGGGTATACCATCAAGGCAAACAGTATCCAGTGAATCGCATAAGCTGTCAGCCAGAAAACCAAGAATACCTGACCTATTCCAATATTAATTTTGGACACTGAATAAGCTCCAGCTCGAACAGCAAAGAGACTATTGTTCAATCTAAACCCTTCGTAATTGCGATGAGATGGGTAGTTAAAAGCGGCTATTTTTTTAAGTTTACTGTCAATAAATTCGCTATCTCTTTCGAAGGCAACAATGGCTTTTTCATAAATTTCATACCAAGCTTTTGAACCTTTAGCCATCTTGATCCATAGTGTTGAGAAAACTGATCCTAATAAACAGATTACTAGCGTAGCAATATTCAAGAAGATAAACTTTGGACCCATAGAGTTTGTGATTTCAATTAACTTCGAAAGCACAGCTCCATAGAATGTGATGGTCGCAATTAGAAAGGCTGTGAGGAAAACGGACCTTTGCCATAAGTGAGAAATCTCGAAGTCACGACATTTCCATAAAATGTTGTGCATTTCTTTGATCCCAATCTTTTCTTGTGAACTGTTTGACATAGGCATTGCATTGTTAGTTTTTCATAAGACAAAATGAGACTTGTCAATTTGCTGACTCTGGAAATCTTAGCGATTACCTTTTGCGCGGTTGTCAGTTTTACATAACGTTTGGCAGTTCTCGATATCCGTGCTGCCACCATTGATCCAAGCAGTAACATGGTCAGCATCCATGTCCTTCAGTGCCCATATTTTAGTTTTGTTGGCACCATGTCCCATCGCACAATGGGGACAATTTGAAGTTCCTTCATCCTTTGCTTTCGTGGTTTGTGTAGCATAAACTGATTTTTTAGTGGCTTCACTAAAAATTCGTACGTTCAATAACTTTTTGTCTACCGAACCTCCAAGAATGTATTCAAAAATCCCTTTCTTGTTGATGACAAAAGGATCTTCTAAAAGGGCTTGCAACTGTTCAGAAACCTTTTTAGGACTGTAGGCCGTTGCGTGGTATTCCTCATATAAACGTCCCCATTCAAGACCACACATTTCCTTTTCCACATCTTCAAATGTGGTACTTACCCAATCGATAACACTGTTGAAATAAGAGGTCAGTTCTCGAATATTATCATCATACCTATGGCGACTCATATAAGGAACAATTTGTCCTTTACTAACCCAATCTAAAGCCCGTTCCAAGAAATCCTGTCGTTTTTCACTACCCTTTATATAGGCACCCCACTTTTGAACTTCCGCAGTTTGACTACTACTGAATTCAGCCTTAGCAAGGGTAACAAATGGACCTGAGAAGATAGCGTTATTCACTTCTTGCTCATTTAAGGGAACGCCCACAATATTTATTGTTTTGAACCATTCCTTTATCTCACTTTCTTCCCCTTCGCATTCGTAGATGACCAACTTAGCATCCAAGATAATCTTTTGTTTATCGGTAGGTAGTCCGTCAAAATATTGCTCCATTCCATTTTCGTCTTTCACAGCAAATTTGTTTGTAACATACCTCCCGAAACTCGTAATACGCTGTTGGCCGTCCAATACCTCGAATTTTTCTTCTGCTACCTTAACAAAGTATATAAGTCCGAGAGGGTATTCCTTCAAAAGGGAATCTATAACGGCTACGTCCTTTTTACCATCAGCGTAAATGTAATTGCGCTGGTATTCAGGCTGAATTGTGAGTGTGCCTGAAAGTCCAAATAAACCCTTTCCTTCGTATTCGTTGTATTGAAATCCTTGACAAATATCTTTTACTGTAATGTCAGTTCGAAGTGTGGTTTTCATACTGATTAGTTTTTGTGCTTAATGAGAATACGACTATATAGTCTCTTATTGTTTATGTATCCTCTATCGAGTTTCCCTTTCCAACTAGACTTGACTAGTTCAGGTAGCAATCCGTCTTTGATGTAATAATCACTTCCAACTATCTCAAATTGTTCAGGACAATATTTGTCCAGAAAACTGATGGGTACACCCATTACGCCATAATAGTCTCCAGGAATAAACTTTACTTTAGGAACTTCAATCGCTTTGTAATTATCGTAGCTTTCAAAAGGTTTCTTTAGACAGAATTTGACTATGTCAGATTGAGACATAAGTGGTAAAGGCTGATATCTTTTCCCGTGTTCGATACTTGTAAACCAACAAGAGTTTCCTAGTCTTGTGTAGTCCCCTACATAACCGAGACGTGCCGCTTTGTCTCTGTCCTTCTCATCTACTTCAGTACCTGGAGGTACAGCAAATACCATGTCATCACTATACCCTGTTGCACCTAACCAGATTTCGTTTTGTTTGATTCGGCTAAAGACTTCCTTGTAGGTAATAGCATTGATACTACCAATTATGAGAAATTGCTTATCAGCTTCAATAACCCATTCAACAAACTCACGAAACAATGAGAAAGGTGGATTGGTGATAATAAAATCGGCTTCGTCTCGCAAAGCCTTTACTTCGTCACTTTTAAAATCACCATTACCTTGGAGATACTTCCATTCCAAATCGTTGACATCGATTTTTCCATCTCCCGAAATATCACGTGTCAGTGAGAATATTTTCCCATTGGATTTGGTCTTACTTTTATCGTATTGCGGAGCACTTTCCTCGAACATGGTCACTTGATAACCTTCCTTATAATGTTTGCTTTCAACCGCATAACTTGTACTAATGAGTTTCTTTAGACCAAAACGTTCAAAATTCTGTGCAAAGAACTTTGTGAAATTGCTCCACTCTGGGTCATCACATGGTAACAAAATGGTCTTACCCCTAAAAACCTTTGGGTTGTGATCTATGTATGCCTGAATTTCTTTCTGTATATAGGGATATTGCGTGTAGAACTCATCGTTTTTTGCCTTCTTGGCTGCTGTAAGATTGGTGTTTGCCATTTGAGTCTATCAAAGTCCTATTTGTAACAGATACCTCATATTCAAATGTTATGAACAGGCCAAAGTCGTTCAATATTGGTATAAACTTCCATAATAATGAATTTGTCTCTACCAATTGCATCCTTTAACTCTTTGGGAAACCTAGCCATATCTTCATATTTCTTGACAATAACAAATTCAATATGTGAATACTCGAATAAGAGGTCATGGGGTACTCTCCATTCTCTTTCTTGAGAGTAGTCTACAGTACCAAAATCGACACTCTCCCTTTGCTTTTTAGATCGGTAGGTAGGCCAAAAAGGGGTCACAAATGTTCTTAAGTGGTTGTCCCAATTTTGTTTATCCCAATGATCCTTTCTCACGTAATAAACGGGTCCACCTCCTGCAGCAAAAACCAAAGGCTTGTTGAAGCCAATACCATATGCCGAATATTGACGAGAGTGATCTATTAGACTCGACCAAGGACATTCAGTTAGACAGACTGCCTGTCTACCAGTCCATGGAAGATTTGATGCTATAATTTTTTTGCTTTGAAGAATTGAGATAAGTCTTTGATAGGCTGTTTTTCCTTTAGTCGGTTTTAGTGAAGGGTTATTCTCTTCTTTTGATACAGGTGGTCTACCTGTCGTAAAGTGAGCTAAATAATTTGAAAAATCTGGTCTTTTTTTTCGCATGGTCCAATTTTCTCATGAGATACATACAACCCATGTCTCCAAGGAAATTGGGCAAATGTTTCTCAATAGTCAACTAATTTATTATATAAATAAGAATAAATAATAAAATTCTCATCATAAGCACGTTCTCTTTGTTAGTAAACCTGACAATAGTAAAGATGCGTGCCTTCTGTATTTGGATTAAATCTTTCTATTTACTTAACAAATATGAAATTAATTATTAGTTTTACATTTGCTAAGTAAATACAACCACTATGTCTGAACCCTCACTCGGAGAATTTGAAGAACTCGTACTCCTCTTTGTCGCGGCTCATAATCAGGAAGCCTATGGTGTGCTGATCCTCGAATGCCTCGAAGAAAAACTGCAAAAGAAAGTAAATATCTCAGCCGTCCATGTGGCCCTAAAGCGTATGGAGAACAAAGGTTTTGTCGAATCCAATTTCGGAGGCATTACCAACGAGCGAGGAGGGAGGCGCAAGAAATACTATAGTATCACCTCTTTGGGCAAGAAAGTGCTGGACCGCCAGTACGAACTGCGCACCAGCATTTACAATCAAATCCCGAAAATCTCATTTGGTCAATGAAACCCCAACCTCCAAAGCGAGCACTGCAATTCTTCCGCTGGTTTTGCCGGGAAGACTACCTCGAGGAAATCGAAGGAGATCTGGTCGAGCTCTTCGAAAAACATCATGAGGTGTCTCCCTCTAAAGCTCGAAGAGGCTTCGTTTGGAGCGTGATCCGGTACTTCCGTCCGGGTTTTATTAAGGCATTTTATCAAGGCAAAAACTCAAACAACACCGCTATGTTACGTCACAATCTTTTAATCACATTTAGAAATTTCAAACGCTATAAAAGCTCATTTCTCATCAACCTAATTGGTCTGTCAGTCGGGCTACTCTCTGCACTTCTGATCTATCTTTGGGTGTATAGTGAAGCTACAGTCGATGGGTTTCATGCTAAAGATGAACAGCTCTACCAGGTAATGAGAAACAGCGATTATGGTAGAGGAATCAGAGTGTATGATAATAACTCAGATTTGCTGGTTCCCGCATTGAAAGAGGAAATCGCAGAGGTTGAATATGCTGTCTCCTTTGTGGAGGTCTGGTCCGATGTGTACTTGTCTTATGGTGAAAAGAAGATTAAAGCGAAGGGTAAACTGACGGGTGAGGATTTTTTTAAGGTGTTTTCTTACAATCTTGTTCAAGGAGATCCGAATAAGGCGCTTTCAGATCAGAACAACATTGTCTTATCAAAGCGATTAGCCCGGTCTTTGTCTGATAATGGGGAAGTGGAATTAGGGCAAGTTGTTTCCATTTTAGGAGAAACAGAATATGGTGCCCGGTATACCGATGATTATGTGGTGACAGGAATTTATGATCTGTCTGAACAAAATGTTTCTGAGCGGTATGACTTTCTTCTTACCACCAAGCAGTTCCTCAGTAAACGCAGTCCGGGCAATAACCACTGGAACAGCAATAGCTCAAAAACATACATTACCCTTCATGAAGGCACAGATGTAGCGCAGTTCAATGAGAAGCTCCATACTTTTTTCCGCAACAAAAGATATCCGGATAAGCCTGACCTTGACCCCGATTGGGGTGAGGGTATGTTCATTGAGAAATTTTCTGAACGATATCTTTACGATCGCTATGAAAATGGGGTGCGAGCAGGTGGAAGGATTGACTATATCATCCTCTTTTCTGCTATAGGCTTAATGGTACTGGTGGTAGCTTGTATCAATTTTATGAACCTGTCCACTGCTCAGGCTTTCAGAAGATTGAAAGAAGTAGGCGTAAAGAAAGTGGTTGGTGCAAACCGAAGAATGTTGGCTTTCCAACATATCACTGAATCGGTGATTTTGGCGGCACTAGCATCCCTGATTGCCGTTTTTGGGGCCATTGCTCTCTATCCCCAATTAAGTATGATTTCAGATAGAGAGATCATCATCGACTGGACTCCGGAAATGATTTTGGGTATCATAGGAATCGTGATTGCTACCGGAGTGATTGCAGGAAGCTACCCGGCCTTTTATATCTCCAGACTCCGGCCCATCCAGATTTTAAAGGGCAAGCTCAAGTCTTCTACTGGTGAAGTAGTCGTAAGAAAAGGTCTGGTCGTGTTCCAGTTTTGTGTGTCACTGGTTTTGATTGTGACTGTGATTGTGGTGACCCGGCAAATTGAATACACCCAGTCCAAAAATCTGGGTTATGACCGAGATAACGTAATCTCATTCAGTCGAGAGGGAAAGTTGCTCGAGAACTACGAGACATTTCTGAATGAAGCGAAAAAGATCAAAGGAGTGAAAACAGCTGCGACTGTGCAGGGAGATCCTGTCAACTTTAGAAATTCCGGAAGTGGCTTTTTCCTGGAAGGACATCCTAACCCTTCGTTCACTTTTGCAAGGGTGGGGTATGATTTTGTAGAGACCATGGGCATCGAAATCATTGAAGGACGCTCGTTTTCAAGAGAATTTGCCAATGAAGAAACCAAGATCATATTGAACGAGACCGCCCTTAAAGCGATGGAACTGGAAGACCCCGTAGGCAATACCTACAACATCAGGGGTACCAAGCAGGTCATCGGTATTATGAAGGACTTCCACATTCAGTCCCTTCACGAAGAGATCAAGCCAAGCTTTTTAATCTTCAGACCTGAGGAAGTAAATACCATAATCGTTAAAATCCAGTCGGGTATGGAACGAGATGCTTTGACCGAGCTGGAGAAAGTCTATCGTTCTTTTAATCCGAATCTGCCGTTTGAATACGAGTTTCTGGATCAGAATTATGAAGAGCTATACAATGCTGAGCAGCGGACAGCCAGTCTTTACAAAGGATTTGCCTTGGTCGCCATTTTTATTTCCGGTCTTGGCTTATTGGGTCTTTCGGCCTTCACGGTTCAGATGCGACTGAAGGAAATCGGGATCCGAAAGGTATTGGGCTCAAGCATTTGGAAGATTATTATGCTACTCAGCAAAGACCTTACACGAACCGTTTTTATCGCGCTCTTTATCGCAATTCCATTGGGCTATTACCTGTCCCAGGAATGGCTTGACGGTTTTGCTTATAGGATTGATCTCAAAACAGGCATTTTCATCGTCTCAGGACTGATGGTCGTGTTGTTGGCCTGGGCAATCGTAGCCTTACAGGCCTTCCGTGCATCAAAAGTCAATCCTGTGGAGTGTTTAAAGGATGAATAAAATATGAAACCACAACCTCCAAAACGGGCATTAAAATTCTTCCGCTGGTTTTGCCGCGAAGATTACCTCGAAGAGATCGAAGGCGACTTGGTCGAAGTCTTTGAAAAGCGTTACGGGGAGTCTCCTGCAAAAGCAAGGAGAGGTTTCGTTTGGAGCGTGCTGAAATACTTCCGGCCTGGATTTGTCAGGTCATTTTATAAGGCCAAAAACTCAAATATAAACGCGATGTTTCGACACAATTTTCTAATCACAGTCAGAAATTTCAAACGTCACAAAGTCTCTTTTTTCATTAATCTAATTGGATTGACTGCAGGCCTCTCATGTGCGCTGTTGATTTTTCTATGGGTCAACGATGAGCAGCGTGTGGACAAGTTCTATACGCATGATTCCAGGCTCTATCAAGTTATGGAACATTTCCAGCAAGACTTCGGGGTAAGGACGGTTACCAGTACTTCGGGTCCCATGGCAGATGCACTAAAAATGGAAGTGCCGGAAGTTGAGCTGGCTGCTGTTACAGCAGGGGCTATGCAGGAGGTAAATCTGTCGATCGAAGGAAAACAGATACGGGCAAATGGACTGTATACCAGTGAGGAGTTCTTCAAGATTTTCTCCTATGAATTCTTATATGGGAATGAAGCGAGACTATTTCCGGATAGAAACGCGATCGTGATTTCTGAGCAATTGTCCATAAAACTATTCGGTACTACCACGAACGTCCTCGGTCGAGATATAGTCATTCAACAAGACAGAAAATATTTTGTGTCCGGTGTTTTTGAAGACCTTCCTTCAAACGCATCAGAACCGTTTGATTTTGCTTTGCCATACTCCGTTTATGAAGAGCAATTTCCCAGTGTTTTGGAATGGGGAAATAGTGGTAATCAAGTGTATGTCCTTCTGCAGGAGAATGCAGATGTGAATCAAGTAAATGCTAAGATCAAGGATTATATCACTCTCAAGACAGAGGGTAGGACTACCTTCAGAACACCATTTTTGAAACGCTACTCTACGAAATATCTTTATGGACAATATAAAGATGGGAAACAGGCTGGGGGCAGAGTAATCTATGTCAAATTGTTCTCAACAGTCGCTGTGCTTATCCTCATAATAGGTTGTATCAACTTTATGAACCTCTCTACTTCCCAGGCTTCAAGACGGTTGAAGGAAGTTGGTGTGAAGAAGGTAATGGGGGTTCAAAGAAAACAGCTGGTAGCCCAATACCTTCAAGAATCACTGGTGACCGTCTTCTTATCAGCGATAATGTCTGTTCTGTTGACCTTGGCCCTTTTGCCTTGGTTTAACGAAGTCACCGGTAAAGCGCTGACGCTAAAGTTTGATTTGACTTTTGTAACGCAAATGCTATTGATAGTTGTGGCGACAGGCTTTTTGGCAGGAAGTTATCCTGCATTTTATTTATCAGGATTCAAACCATTTACAGTTCTAAAAGGAACCCTCAATGGTTCCTGGAGTGCCACTTGGATACGGAAAGGTCTGGTGGTATTTCAGTTCATCGTTTCCCTGGTGTTGATTGTGGCGGTCACTGTAATAGATAACCAAATTGAATTTATTCAGGAGAAGGATTTGGGATATAATCGAGAAAATATCATCTCCTTTCCTAGAGAAGGGAAATTGATGGATGACTCCTCATTTGAAACTTTTTTAAGGGAGCTCAGTCAATTACCAGGCGTGACGAGTGCTTCAAGTATCCGTCATGATTTGGCAGGACATGTCTGGGGAGTTGGAGGGCCGGTTTGGAAAGGTAAAAACCCTGGAGATGAGACAGAGTTCGAACTTGTACCGGTCCACTACGATATGCTCGAAACTCTTGGGATGGAACTTGTTCAGGGTCGATCTTTTTCAAGAGATTTTGGGTCAGAATTTAGCAGTATTGTTTTCAATGAAAGTGCCATTAGATTAATGGGGCTCAAGGACCCGATTGGTGAGCCAATCAAAGGTTGGGGACCGGAAAGACAGATCATTGGAGTAGTAAAAGATTTTCACTTTGAATCGCTTCATCAGAATATTAAACCACTGGCATTTCTTCTGTGGAGTGGCAGAACAAATCGGATAATGGCTAAACTCCAGCCTGGAAGCCAACAACAAACGCTTAAGGCTATAGAAAAGCTTCATCTTGAACATAATCCAGGGTTTCCAATTCAATATCAATTTCTAGATCAAATTTATCAGGCACAATATGTTTCAGAGCAAAAGGTCTCCACTTTGTCCAAGTACTTTACTGGGTTCACTATTTTGATTTCAATAATGGGCTTGTTTGCCTTGGTCAATTTCACGGCTGAAAGAAGGCTCAAGGAAATGGGTGTGCGGAAGATTCTGGGTTTGAGCTCCTTTGGTGTTTTTCGATTGTTATCACAGGGGTTTTCTAAGCTTATTTTGATCTCAATGGTCATAGGTTTACCCATTGGTTTTTTCGCGTCAAAATCATGGTTAGATAATTTCATTTATAAGATTGATATGGAGGTCTGGTTTTTCCTGAGTGCCGGGATTTTGACTTGGTTTGTCGCTCTGTTTACTGTGCTCACTCAAGCAGCCAAGATATCCAAAATCAATCCTATTGAATGCTTAAAGGATGAATAGAATATGAAACCGCAACCTCCAAAACGGGCATTAAAATTCTTCCGCTGGTTTTGCCGGGAAGACTACCTCGAGGAAATCGAAGGAGATCTGGTCGAACTCTTCGAAAAACGCTACGAGGCATCCCCTGCAAGAGCAAGGAGAGGCTTTGTCTGGAGTGTGATCAAATATTTCAGACCTGGGTTTGTCAGGTCATTTTTTAATATCAAAAACTCAAATACAGCAATGTTACAACACAACATCAAAATTTCGTGGAGAAACCTGAAACGTCAGCCTTTCTTCACCGTATTGAACACGTTTGGTCTGGCCATAGGAATGGCCGGTACCTTATTGATTTCCCTGTTTATCTATGATGAACTCAGCTTTGATAAAATGTATCCGGGCTCCGATCGCATTTATCGGGTGAATATTGAGAATAAAATTGCCGGGGAAGTAAACAAATATGCTGCGGTATCCAGCCCACTGGCCAACGTGATGCGCAGAGATTATCCGCATCTGGAATTGGTCACTCGATTCAGACATACCGAAGGCAAACTCATTCGGCAGGTAGATGCTGAGGTGAATGTTAAAGAAATGCATGTAGTTGGCGTGGATAGCACTTTCTTCGACATGTTTGGCTTTGATCTACTAATAGGTAATAAAGCCACTGCATTCAATGAACAGAATTCGATTGTGCTTACAAGGAGTGCCGCGGAGAAGCATTTCGATATTAACAAGGCTGTTGGTCAGAGCATGTTGATGGATAATAAGGATGTCTATATAGTCACCGGGGTGATTGATGACATGCCCAGAAATTCACTTTTCAGGGATCATACGGTATTCTTGTCTCTCAATAGTTTCGCTGATCATGACAGCCCCGCATGGAACAACTGGAACTTTCCAACCTTCGCCAGATTAAGGCCTGGTGCCAGCGTAGCTGAATTTCAGGAATACCTTGGAACAGTAAAAGAACGATATCTTATTCCCTGGGCGATGACTTTCGTTCCGGGCCTGACGATCGAGAACTCACGAGAAGAGTCTAAAAGAACCGGAAACTACATGATATTCGATGCTATAGCACTCGAAGAAGTTCATCTCAACTCACCCAACCTCTCCGGAGAGTTCAGTGCCAACGGGGATATTCAAAACATCTATATCCTTGCACTGATTGGGGTGTTTATGGTGCTCCTGGCCTGTGTCAATTTTATGAACCTATCTACGGCTCGTTCATTGAGAAGGGCCAAAGAAGTAGGTATTCGAAAAACATTAGGTTCTGAACGAGTAGGTTTGGTGAGGCAGTTTCTGACAGAGGCCACACTAATCTCATTCATGTCGCTGATCCTCGGTCTTGGAATGGCTGTACTAGTCATGCCTTATTTCAACCAGCTGGCGGATAAATCACTGGAAATTCCGTTGTTGTCCCCTTTGTTCTGGATGGTGTTGATCCTGGCAATGCTTCTGCTCGGACTGTTCTCCGGTAGTTATCCGGCCTTTCTGATGTCCAAATTTTCTGCAATCAAAGCACTTAGGGGTGGAGCAATTAAAACCAGGGACGGTAATGTCAGAAGCATTTTAGTCATTGTCCAGTTTTCCGTTTCTGTCTTTCTGATTGTAAGCACGATGGTTGTGTTTCAACAACTGAAATTCATCCAAAACAAGGACCTTGGCTACAATAAGGATCAGATTCTTGTGATTGAAGATGTCGATGCCACTGGCGATCAGGTATTGACATTCAAAGAGGAAGTCAAGCGGTTGGCTGAGGTGAGTAATGTTTCTTTAAGTAGTTATTTGCCTACACCTTCAGAACGTAATGGAACCACCTTTTTTCCGAAAGGGCATGTTTTGCAATCAGATTATGCGATCATAATAGGAAACTGGGATGTGGATTTTGACTATGTCTCAACACTTGGCCTTGAGATGTTAGTAGGTAGAGATTTTGATAGTAATCTCGCAACAGATTCAAGTGCAGTGATTTTCAATGAAGCTGCTGTGGCCCAACTGGGAGTAACCCCTGAAGAAGCCGTAGGCATGTTAGTCACCGATGATTTCAGGGACGGCTCCGAAACAGAAATGGACTGGAAGACCATCATTGGTGTGGTCAAGAACTTTCATTTTGAAACCTTGAGAAATGGCATTGACGCCATGAGCCTGACCATTGGAACAGAATCGAAAAAAATGATGGTCAAATTGAAGTCATCGGATTATTCGGCTAGTATCAATAGGATAGAGAGGGCCTGGAGGGAGGTAGCACCAGGACAGCCGTTTGACTATTATTTCATGGACGATTCCTTCAATGAAACTTATAAGGCCGAACAAAGACTGAGTAAGATTTTCGTGGTCTTTACAGTGCTTTCCATATTTATCGCTTGTCTGGGCTTATTTGGCCTGGCTGCCTTTAATGCCGAGAAACGATCGAAGGAGATTGGTATCCGTAAAGTGCTTGGAGCAAGCGTCAGTCAGATCACTTATAGGCTCTCCGTAGACTTTCTAAAATTGGTGGCCCTTGCGGTAGTTTTGTCGATTCCCTTATCCTGGATTGCGATGAATCGTTGGCTTCAGAACTTCTCCTATCGGATAGACATCCCCGAGTGGGTCTTTGTGGTGGCTGCGGTTTTGGCAGTGATCATTTCTTTGCTTACCGTGAGCTATCAGAGCATCAAGGCAGCGCTCAGCAATCCGGTGAAGTCGTTGAGATCGGAGTAAAATCTCTTTACGTCATTCCCGTGAAGACGGGAATGACGTTTTTGATTTTTATTCATGAAAATGGAGGGCTGAGATCCAACATCAGCGTGACAGTCGGCTGAAATATCTCCTTTGTGAGCGGTATTACTCCGACTGTTTTGATGTTGCTGCCTTTTCTTTGAGCAAGCAAAGAAAGTCTAAACCAAGAACACAACGGATCAATAAATTCATTATAAGGTTTCCTTGCTGTTGACTGTAATCTTGAGCGGAGCGAAGAATTTCCTAATCGTTGAACGATATTCTTCGGTCGTGCCTCCCTCTGAATGACGTTTTCAATATGTCTTCTTGTTGTTGACCGTCACTCTGAGTGTTTCGAAGGATGAGAAACCGAAAGAGTCTCGAATTAGCAAGTGAGATTCTTTCGGTTCGTTTATGAACCTCAGAATGACGAATTGTAAAACGTCATCCTGAACTTGTTTCAGGATCTGTCTTATTAGATTCTGAAATAAATTCAGAATGACTATACTCTTCTACTAGACAAAGGCGAAAGAAATATTTCCCGTTTCGTGCAACCTTTT
This sequence comes from Cyclobacteriaceae bacterium, assembly GCA_028281285.1. GTDB lineage: Bacteria > Bacteroidota > Bacteroidia > Cytophagales > Cyclobacteriaceae > Roseivirga. The sequence goes on along the minus strand of JANQKF010000015.1, from coordinate 78,710 downwards.
GAAAACTTCTCGGTATGTTAGTAGACAAAGGTGAAACTAATACATCTATGAAAGGAACTTATCTAGGCGAGTTTGAAGAACTCGTTCTCTTGACTGTCGGTATTTTATATGACGATGCCTACGGTCTGGCCATAACTGATGAATTGGAAAAGCAAACAGGCAGAAATGTCACCATCAGTTCGGTGCACAAAGCCCTGGTGCGATTGGAAGACAAAGGATTTCTCAAATCCTATATGGGTGGTGCTACGGAAGAAAGGGGAGGAAGGAAGAAACGACTCTATCAATTGACCGCTTCAGGCAAGAAGCAGGTCAATCAAGCCAAAGAGCTTCGCAACAACATGTGGAATGCAGTCCCAAAAGTGGTATGGCAGGGAAACAGCTAGATCGACCACCTCGATGGGCATTGCGGTTTTTCCGATGGTTTTGTCGGGAAGAATTGGCTGATGCCCTGGAAGGAGATATGCTTGAGCTCTACCAGAGGCGACTTCAAACCATGAGTCGCAGAAAGGCGAATTTGCTATTTGTATTTAATGTGCTGCGATTTTTCCAACCCTTCGCACTCAAAAAGAAATCTGAATTTCATCACCGTTTAAATACCATTGATATGTTCTCGAACTACCTGAAAATCGCTTATCGAAGTCTGCTGAAAAGCAAAGGATTCACGGCCATCAATGTATTTGGTTTGGCCATTGGCATCTCCGCCTTTATTCTGATGACCACCTTTGTCATCCATGAACTGTCCTATGATAAGTTCCATTCCAAAGTAGATCGCCTATATCGGTTGAGTTATGACTATCAGGCAGGAGAAGGGCCTCGACAAATCGCCAAAGTGCCTTATCCACTAAAACCAATTCTACTTTCTGAGTACCCTGAAGTAGAAAATCTGGTGAGGTTTTATCGCAACACCTTGGATGTAACTACAGTGCGGCATGGTGATAAGAATTTTACCGAAGAGGACATTTTGTTTGTCGATCCGGAGGTCTTTGAAGTCTTTGATTTCGAGCTGGAAGAGGGGAATCCCAAAACTGCACTTACCGATGTAAACAGTATTGTCATGACTCGGGCTGCGGCCACCAAGTACTTTGGTCATGAAAGCCCGATGGGCAAAATAGTAGAGTACAAAAACGGGGATAAGCTTCAGGTCACAGGAATTCTGGCTCCGGTTCCCGACAATTCCCATCTTCAATTCGACATGCTGGTGCCGCTCGAATTGCAGCGTCAGCGATGGATGAGAGGTAACGGGAACAATACTTATGACTTTGAGCAAGACTGGAACTGGTCGGGTGCGGTGACTTATGTTTTGCTAAAAGAAGGAGCGTCCATTGAGACCTTCAATGCGAAATTCCAGGATGAGGGAAAGGACTTTTTCGGGAGAGATAAGAATACCGACTATAAGTTTTCAGGATTTCCTGTATCTGATATTCATCTGCACTCCAAAATGGTCGGTGAGTTGGAGCCCAATGGGAATATGGGGCAGGTAATTGGGTTTGGCGTAATTGCCTTACTGATCCTGGTGATCGCTTGCATCAACTTCATTAATCTAAGTACAGCACGATCTGCGCAACGCGCCAAAGAGGTTGGACTCAGAAAAGTGATGGGTGCCTTGAAACCCCAATTGGTTACCCAGTTTATTTCCGAGGCCATGTTAATTTCATTTTTGGCCACTGGACTTGGGGTGCTCTTGGTAGAACTGATTCTGCCCTTTTTCAATCGATTCATGGATAAGCAGCTTGCCATTCCCTATTTGGATCAGGTGTTTATTGTTCCTTCTATTTTGATTGGAGCTACACTGATCGGGTTGCTTTCAGGCCTTTATCCTGCATTCTATTTGAGTCGATTTCAGCCTTCGAAGACATTGAAAGGCAACTTGGGAAATGGCCGTGGAAATGTTAGAATAAGAAGATTTTTAGTAGGGGGTCAGTTCATTGTGTCAAACCTTTTGATCATTGGGATTCTGGTAGTTCAGGCCCAGTTGAATTTTCTGAAAAACAAGGATCTTGGCTTTGATAAAGATCAGATTCTGGTTCTCAAGCACGGAACCAAAATTGACGATCAGTTTGATCTGTTCAAGTCAAGGATTGCAACGATCCCTTCAGTTGAAGCGGCTAATCTTGGTTATGTGGCTGGCAAAAGAGCCTTTACACAGACTTTCAGGGTCAATGGACAGCAAGCTGAGGCCGGAAAATCAATGGGGATCAAGTATGTGAGCTATGACTTTGCCAAGATGTTTGACCTGGAAGTTGCGGAAGGACGATTTTTCTCCAAGGAAGTGCTTTCTGATTCGGCAAGTGCACTACTGTTAAATGAAGCGGCAGTAAGGCAATTTGGATGGACCAACGAAGAAGCACTAGGCAAGCAATTCAGTTGGATAGGGGGCTCGGACAATCAAACCCGATTTGAAGGTAAGATCATCGGAATTCTCAAGGACGCCAATTTTGAATCGCTTTATGAGCCTATCAAACCTAGTGTATTTAAGATTAGCCAATGGGGTAGTATCTCGATAAAGCTCAATGTGCAAACGAGCGAGGAGTTGAGAACGGCCTTGGATGATATTAATGCCGTTTGGGATGAAATGGCTCCAACCTGGCCATTTGAATACAACTTTCTGGATCAGGAGTTGGAAGCCCAATACGCAAAAGAAGCGCGCCTAAGTCAAACAGTTCAGTATTTTACCTTTCTGGCCATTTTTATAGCCTGTCTTGGTTTGTTCGGGTTGGCATCGTTCACCGTGCAGCAAAAGACAAAAGAGATAGGGGTCAGGAAGGTATTAGGCGCCTCTGTCAGATCAATCCTTATTCTGGTTTCGAAAAGTTATTTAGGGCTAATCCTGATTTCATTTTTCGTGGCAATTCCACTGGGTTATCTTTTGGCCAGTCAATGGTTGATGGACTTTGAGTTTAGAATCACACTAAGCCCATTGTTCTTTGTCATTGCCGGGCTTATCTCGTTGATTATCGCGGCTATTGCGGTGAGCAGTCAGTCCTTGAAAGCGGCTACCGCCAATCCAATCAAAACCCTTCGTCATGAATAATCTTCCACCAAAATGGAGCATGAAATTCTTTCGGTGGTATTGCCGAAAAGACCTCGTGGATGCTATTGAAGGTGATTTGCTGGAGCTCTATCAGCGAAGGTTGGTAAGGTATGGCCCATTCAGAGCGCGATTTTTATTCATTTGGAATATCCTGCGATTTTGTCAGCCCTTTGCCTTTAAACGTCAACACGAACAATACCCACAACTAAATTCAATTCACATGTTTTTTCACTACCTCAAAATCGGTTTCAGATTTCTCAGAAAGTATAGCGCATTTGGCTTTATCAATATCCTGGGCTTAGCCATGGGTCTATCCGCTTTTCTACTCATGTCACTTTTCGTGATCGATGAACTGTCTTATGATAAATTCCATACCAAGGGCGAGAACATTGTGCGTATTGGTTATCGTCTCGAAACACCGAATGCAACCCGTTTTGGGGCAAAAGTGCCTTTTCCTGTAAAGCATGAATTAATGGAGGACTATCCTGAGGTGAAAAAGGTGGGACGGTTTTATTTCTGGGGTGGTGATACACCATTGCTTCAGTATGGAGAACAGAAATTCACCGAACCCGGCATCTACTTTTCCGAGTCCAGTGCCTTCGAAGTCTTCGATTTTGAATGGGTGATGGGTGACCCGAATACCGCATTGGACGACCCAAGAAGTATTGTGCTTACCGAAAGGATAGCAACCAAGTACTTCGGGAACGAAAACCCCATGGGCAAGATCATGCGCTATAAAAACGAAGATGATTTAATTGTACGAGGGGTATTGAAAGACATTCCGGATAATTCACATATCATGTTCGATATCCTGGTTCCGATTGAGCTTCAGCGTCAACGTTGGATGGGATGGGGACAGTTTACCTATGATTTGGAAAAGGACTGGAACTGGGCGGCCTCCTGGGTTTATGCGGAGTTATTGCCCAATACTGACAAGACTGAATTCACACAAAAAATCCAGGCAATTGCTGAAGAACATTTCAACACCGAGAATCAAGACGGTTTTTCCATTGTCACTACTCCTCTTTATGACATTCACTTGAAATCGGATATGAATGCGGAAGCCAGACCGAATGGAAATATGACCCAGGTCTATAGTTTTGCTGGAATCGCTCTGTTGATTTTAGCCATTGCCTGTATCAACTTCATTAACCTGAACACTGCCCAGATGAACAAACGCATCAAGGAAGTGGGTATGCGTAAAGTGATGGGCGCCCGAAAAAAACAGTTGATACATCAGTTTCTTGCAGAGTCGCTCGCGATTGTAGGCATTGCGACCATTTTGGGAGGAGTTCTTGTGGCACTTACCCTGCCTTACTTCAATCAGTTTACAGGCAAGGCAATTCAGATAGGTTCCAATAATGTAACCTTTCTAATGTGGATGGTACTATTGGTTATAGCAATTGCAATTTTGGCTAGCCTTAGACCGATAGCGTATATCGTTGGAATCAATGCTCAAAGTGGATTGTCCTCAAGAATTAGTTCGACACGACCCAAGAGGCGCTTCAACCGTGCCTTGGTTGTGGTCCAATTTATGGTGTCCAACCTTTTAATTGTAGGCATTCTGGTGATCCAGAATCAACTCGAATTTATCAAGAATAAGGATTTAGGATTTGCGAAGGATAATGTCATCACTCTGCGTCACGGTAGGAATATGACAAACGAGCAATTCGACATATTCTCCAACGACATGAAGGCTCTTCCTAGCATTCAGGCATTGAATCGTGGATATATTGCGGGTACCAGCTCGTTTACCAACACCTTCAAAAAGGTAGGTGATGAGTCGGAATCGTCATACTCATTAGGAATCAAATGGGTGGGTTCTGATTTTCTGAGCATGTTTGACCTGAAAGTCGTGGCAGGTCGGGATTTTGACGAAACGAGTCAGACTGATATGGCCAACGGGATTTTGATCAACGAATCTGCGGCCAAGGCATTGGGTTGGGATAAAGAATCAAGTGTTAACCAAGAATTGTCTTTTCTACCGGGAGGAGCCACAAATCCGGAGACAATACGAGTGATCGGTGTAATCGCGGATGCCAATTTCAGAAGTCTTTATGATCCGGTATTGCCTAGTGTTTTCCGAAGGACTTCGGATAGCCAGGGAAGTGAAATCAGTATCCGACTCACTAATTCCGGAGATATTAGCAATACGCTTCAGGCTATGGAAGAATCCTGGGAGAAAGTAATTCCCGATTGGCCGTTTGAATACAGCTTTCTTGATGAGACGATTCAATCGCAATATGTGAAGGAAGAAAGACTCTCAGAGTCCATACTCTACTTCGCTGTTCTGGCCATATTCATCGCCTGTCTTGGGCTTTACGGATTGGCTTCATTTAGTGTGCAGGAGCGAACAAAAGAGATTGGTATTCGAAAAGTTGTCGGGGCCAGTGTCAGAGCTATTGTCTTGTTGGTGAGCAAACGATTCTTTGTGTTGATCGGAATCTCATTGGTGGCATCCATACCAATTGGATATTACCTATTCGATCAATGGCTTCAGAACTTTGCCTATCGAATACCGATTGGCATAGGGATCTTCCTGATGGCCGCACTGACCTCCATAGTTGTGGCAATAGTCGCCATTGGAACACAGTCTTCGAAAGCAGCAACCATCAATCCGGTCAAAACGCTACGTTATGAATAGACGGAATCCTCCTAAAGCATTGATCCGCTTCTTCCGATGGTATTGTCGGGAGGATCTGGTTGATGCTATTGAAGGGGATTTACTTGAACTCTATTCAAGACATTTGGCTACTCGCAAAACCTGGAAGGCCAACCTTTTTTATTTCTGGAATGTGCTCCGGTTTTGTCAGCCAATAATGATTAAAAAAAGGAATCGAAATACTCAAAAATCTTCAACCATGTGGAAAAACCATTTCAAAATCGCGCTGCGCTTAATGAAGCGTCAAAAGGCCTATGCCCTGACTAATATCGTTGGGTTATCTCTAGGGATAACTGCGAGTCTTTTTCTCTTTCTCTATGTTACTCATGAACTGAGCTATGACTCTTTTCATGAGGGGGCAGATGACATCTACCAGGTGAATGCCATAAGTTTTAATCCGGAAGCCAACTTTTACAGGCAAGCAGTACCTGCTCCTGTGGCCGATTATCTGAAAAACACTTTTCCGGAAGTGGTGGCCTCTGCTAAACTTACAAGAACGCGTTTCCCTGATAACCTGTTCAGAGTTGATAGCAAGGAGTATTTCGAAACCGGTGTTTTTCTGGCCGATGCCGGGCTCTTTGATGTGTTCTCGTTTTCATTGCTGATGGGTGATGAAAAAAACGCCTTGAGTGAACCGAATCAGGTTATTCTTACGCAATCAATGGCAAAGAAGTACTTTGGTGATACGGATGCAATTGGAGAGGTGATTAATTATGAAAACCTGGCAGAACTGCAGGTGACCGGAGTTATTCAAGATCCTCCAAGCAACAGTTCGATCCAATTCAATTTCCTTATTTCCAATACGACCCCCAAACTGTTCTATTATGATGATTGGCTGAATGATTGGGGAAGTTCTACCACCGGAACTTTTGTCAAGCTTATTGAAGGGACAGAAGCTTCCGTTTCCGAGTCAAAATTTCCGGACATCGTTAACAGTTTTATGCTGGAGGATTTAGATGATGATGAGGAATACGTGATGTCAATGCAGCCAATACAGACGCTTCACTTTGAGCCGCACATTACCCCGGATTTAAGAGGAACAAATAGCAACAAGCGGTATAGCTATGTTATTCCGTTGATTGGGGTTTTTATTCTGCTCATTGCCGCATTTAACTATGTGAACCTCACTACAGCCAGAATGACGGATCGGCTAAAGGAAGTGGGGGTAAGGAAAGTAGTGGGGTCATCGAGAAAAAATCTCAGGTCACAATTCCTTGTAGAGACGATGACCACTGCAGTGGTTTCACTATTGATCTCTGTAGTGTTCCTGGTTCTACTACTGGAACCCTTTAATGTGCTCACAGGGAAATCGCTTGTTTTTGATGACCTTATAAACCCTCGATTCGGAGCACTAGTGGTTGGAACCGGACTTTTCATCGGTCTGCTTTCCGGAATTTATCCGGCATTGGTTCTGTCTAAGATCAGACCAATCAAAGCCCTTCAAAAGGGCGCTGTTTCAATGAAGCGAGGAGGTTTCAGAAATGTACTCCTCGTGATTCAGTTTGCTGCAGCATTTTCCATGATCACAGCCACCTTGGTTGTTAATCAACAAATTGACTTTCTGAGCAACAAACCACTTGGGTTTGATAAGGAGCAAGTGATCTACTTCAATTTTGCTGATCGGGCATTCTGGTCAAAAGCAGAAGCTTTCAAAAATGAGCTCAAGAAGAATCCCAGTATCGAATATGTTTCCTTTGCCTCGGGGATTCCGGGAAATGCGGGTTATGGCAGCACGGCCAAGGTTGACAATGGTACAAGAGAATTTGAGATCCGACATATCATGCACGATGAAGACTACATGGACCTGTTTGGATTTGAATTGGTAGATGGTAGGGCGTTGGATTTTGAGCTTTCTACTGACAAGAATGCAGGCTACCTGATAAATGAAACGGCTGCTAAGCAGATTGGATGGGATGATCCAATTGGTAAAGACCTGGAGCTTTGGAGCAAGAAAGGTCAAGTTGTAGGAGTCTTGAAGGACTTCCATTTCGAATCTACGAAGATGCCCATAGGTCCTATGGCTTTTCATATTGATAGCCGATATCGGATTGTATCTATTAAACTGGCGACTAAAGATTTTGCCGAGACTATTGATTTTATTGAGAAAGAGTGGAATGCTATGATACCCGACCGTCCGTTTCAATTTCAATTTCTTGACTCCAGATTCAAAGAATACTTTGAGGAAGAGAGGCGTTTTGGAGGAATAATGGATGCCGCTACCTTGCTTGGACTGACATTGGCGTTTTCCGGGCTCTTTGGATTAATGGCATTTTTAATCAATAAAAGAGCGAAAGAAATCAGTATCCGAAAGGTGCTTGGAGCCAATCTTAAAAACGTCCTTCAGTTGTTTCTTGGTAAAATGGTATTGATCAGCCTGATTGCAGTGGTTATCGCTGTTCCAGTGGCATATTGGGGTCTTTCCGATTGGTTGGGAGGTTTTGCATATCATGTGGAACTCACTGGGCTTAGCTTTTTGCTTGCACTAGGTATCATGATGTCGATCATCCTGATTGTAGTAAGCGGTCAGGTAACCAGGTCGACTTCCAAGAATCCGGTGGACAATCTTAGGTACGAATAATTCTATTGAGCGTACTTGTAGACAAACAGAAAGAATGCCGTGAGCAATGCAATCAAGCCAATTATTATAGGACTGACATAACCAAGTATTACAAAGAAGAGAATTGCGGTCAGAAAGAAGGGATACTTGGTGTAGTTGTCCATTGTCATGGGCTTAGTAGAAGGAATAATGTGATAAAGCATCATCAAACAAATTCCCATTAATCCTATAGCAAATAATTTCGTGATGGGGACATCTGAGTAGTTGTTTCCGATCATTGCAATGATTTCAGGCGACAGAATAAACGCGCTAGTCAGTAATCCATTTATGAATTGTTTTGACTTACTAATTGGCAAATTCTCGAAAATATGAAGTCGATTGCTTTTGAATTCTGCATGTCTAAAGGCTATAGCTGAATTCACTCCAATTGCTAACAGTATTCCAAGCGATAGATAGCGATGATCGTCCTCTGTACTTCTGTATAGTGCTGACGATCCAATTACGATTGCCAAAGAAAATACCTTTGTTAGGAGAAATGGGATTGGCAATCGATGGAAGAGGTGGTGAATGAAAAGAGTACTTAAGTTACGGGGTATTGCACCGGTCCAGCTCATAATTCTTGAGCTAGTGGAAAGGTCCACTGGTTTTATTAAAAGCCTTTGGAGAAATAATGAGAAAATGACTGTGATCAAAGTGGTTCCTGCCAGTACCAGGATCATCGAATTGATTTGGTGGGTGGTATAAGCCATATAGGCGAGGAATAAGCTATATCCCAAAATAGGTAAGGAAAGACCAATCTGGAGCAGGAGGGTTATACTCGTTCGGTTTATCGATGAAATCATGCCGAAATCAGCCACAAATTGTAAAGAAGGGAGCTTTTTGGACCTAATGCAGAACTGGTAGACTTTGAGTGAATACAAAACCCAAAGTCCTAATACCACTAAGTAGTATTTGGAATTGGCTGCCAGGGCCCCGGCAATTGAAATGTGTTCAGGTGTTTTCAGAAAACCGAAGACTAAGAGCAGAATAACCAGAAAGAACCCAGTATTTGCACGATAGAACTCGGTAACGAAAATTCTGTTCAGCACCTTGTAAACAGGATTCATAGCTCCGATTCCAGGGTTTGATTGCTGATCATCCAGGTATTGTCAGGGTTGATCAACGAGTTTTCAAAATCCTGATGCGTAGCAAAAAGGAAGGAAACGCCATTCTTCGCACGGGATCTGATTAATTCACTGACAACTATTTGAGATTCTTTATCGAGTGTAATGAGGGGCTCATCCAAGATTATCCATTCTGGGTTTCCCAAAAAAGCCAGGAGTATGGACAGCTTTTTCATCATACCACTCGAAAAGTTGCCACAGGGTTGATTTTTATAAGTACTGACTCCCAGAAGTTGATCAAGTTCTTCAACCTGTTCTCTGCTAGACTTTTTCAGTTTGACATAGAATTGTATCAAGTCGGATCCGGTCAGGAATTCAGGATAAATGGGTTCAGATTGGCTGTAGTTTACTTTTAGTTTATAAGCCTCCGGAGACTTTCTGAGGTCAATATCTTCAAGCTTAATATGTCCGCTATAAGGGAGTAATCCTGCCAGACAATTGAAGAGTGTCGATTTTCCCGAGCCGTTTTTGCCCTTTACCCAATGCACCCCTTTTTCAAAGGTTGTTGAAGGAATGTCCAGAATCAGATGGTTGCTAAAAAATTTTCGAAACGAGTCGAGTGTAAGCATACCACTTAACATACGGAAATAATGTAAAATGTTTCGGCACTAAAGAAAAGTTGTCATTTGAAACTATGTTGCATCCTTTTGGCCCTTAAATTTGTGACATGAGCTTGCCTAAGGTCATATTGGCATCGCTAATCTTACTTTTTAATCTTCTGCCCTGTAGTCACGAAGAAGGTGATGATTGTGCCAATGAGTTTCATATGTCAACTGAGCATCAGGATTCTGATGAACATAGCAGCGATGAATGTAGTATTTTCTGCTGCTGTTCTTGTTGCGAAGTTTCGGTTTTATATACTCTGAATTGGAGGCTTCAAGAGATTCCTGAAAGTATTGACAGAATGAGACCTTCTGGACTTGATAATTACCTGGCCGGAATTATTGAGATTTGGCAACCACCTAAAATTTGATTCCAATACCCAGGAAATCAAGTTTTAATCTCTAATTCATCCATTTAATGTACATTAAAGCAATGATCATGTCATGCCTATTGATATTGGTCAAAACCACACTTATAGCTCAAAATTCTATCAGTTTTCGTGTCCTTGATGCTTCCAATCAAGAACCATTGGTAGGAGCAACAATCTATATAAATCCAAATCTCGGAGCGATTACGGACATTAATGGAATTGCTCAATTGAATGGTATAACAGAGCCCTCAATCACTGTCAGAATCTCCTTTATAGGTTTCAAAACTCAAATCCGGGACATTGAGGTGGCTCCGAATCGAGAGCAACCCATTATTATTTTAATGTCTCCTGATTTGGAAGAGATGGAAGAAGTGATTGTTACCACCACTCGTGCTTCCAGAAGTATAGAGGATATCCCGACAAGAATTGAGTTCTTGGGCACCGAGGAGCTTGAGGAGAAGGCGGTAATGAGATCAGATAATATTGCAATGTTACTTCGAGAGAGTACTGGCATTCAAATGCAGATAACATCCCCGAGTTCAGCCAACCAGAGTATTCGGATCCAGGGCTTGGATGGTCGATATACACAATTGTTGAAAGATGGTTTTCCGATGTTTGGCGGATTTTCTGGTGGATTGAGTATCATGCAAATTCCTCCCTTAGACCTCAAGCAGGTGGAAGTAATTAAAGGAAGTAATTCAACCCTGTATGGAGGAGGAGCGATTGCGGGGTTGGTTAATTTAGTTAGTATTCAACCCGAACGAGAGGCAAAAAACCGATACATGCTGGATAGAACTTCTGCCGGGGGAATGACATTTAATGCCTTTCACGCCAAACGAGGAGACAAATTTGGGATGAGCCTTTTTGCTACTGGCAATCTTCAAGAAAGCTTTGATCCAAACGATGATAACTTCTCCGACATTCCTAAATCCAGGAGGGTTACGGTCAACCCCGTATTCTTCTATTATCCGGATCAATCAAGTCAAATAAGACTTTCATTGAATGGGACCTTCGAAGATCGACTAGGTGGAAATTTGGATGCCATTGAATCCGAACAGGGGAGTATGAACCAATTTCTCCAGGAAAACCTTACCAATCGACTTTCTTACCAATTGAGTTATGACAAAGAATGGAATGGAAACCGAAAGCTGGCTATCAAGAACAGTTGGCAAAATTTTGATCGTACTATTAATCAGTTTGGCCATTCGTTCGAAGGCGATCAATGGGCTTCATTTTCTGAGGTTTCTTACACTTTTGGCAGTCAAGAAAGTAGCTGGGTGACAGGATTGAATGTTTACACGGATAGTTTTAAGGAGGGATCAATAACGATTTCGGACAGGAGCTATAGTCAGGTTACTGTAGGAGGGTTCATTCAACAAGTCTCAAAGTTATCTGATAGAATGTCATTTGAGTCGGGCCTCAGGCTAGATCGAAATGATATTTATGGCTGGTTTTTGCTACCTAGATTTGCCTTGGCTTACAAAGTAAATCCGAAGTTGACCTATCGAATAGGAGGAGGTTTGGGTTATAAAACTCCTACTCCTTTTACGGAAGATTCTGAGCGACTTTCCTTTCGGGGTATATCGGCCCTCAACCTGACGGATTTAGAGGCTGAGCGTTCATACGGAGGAAATTTTGATGTGAACTATAGAACGGCCATTGGTGAGGATTGGACGTTTAGCCTGAATCAGTTGTTCTTCTATACTCGGTTACAGGACCCAATAGTGCTACGAAGAAATCTTGGTACCGCAGGGTTCTTTTTTGAAAATGCGGATGGACCTGTAAGAAGTCAGGGAATGGAGACAAATCTCAAACTGACGTACAAAGACTTTAAGTTGTTTCTCAACTATGCGTTCATAGATACTGAGCTTCAGTATGATAATATCAATGATCAAAAGCCTCTTACGGCAAAACACAACATTGGTGCTGTCTTGGTGTATGAGCGACATGGCAAATGGAGAATCGGTCTGGAAAGCTATTATACCGGTAGACAAATGTTATCGGATGGAACTCAGACTACCGATTTTGTGATTGTGGGGTTAATGGCACTTAGAAAATTCGAAAGATTCAGCCTTTACCTAAACCTGGAGAATTTCTCTGATACCAGGCAATCCAATTTGGAACCTTATAACCTTGGGTTGAATCCTGATCCTGAATCCTTTGAGGTGTGGGCTCCCTTGGAAGGGTTTGTTGTGAATGGAGGGATAATCATAGACTTAGACTAAAAAAGAGGAGCCATGGCTCCTCTGAATAAGTTCGGCTGTTACCGGTGAAAGGGGTTCTTTTACCATAAAACGCTGTTTTCCAAAATATTTACAACCTTCAGAAGGTCGTTAGTCAGTTGGAAGATATTGCCCCATTTTGATTCAAGAAGTTCTTGATCGCTTTCATCGCACGATAAAATTCATCGGGTTCTTCGAAAAAAGGAAAATGAGCGGAGTTCTCAAACCACACAAATTCCTTATATGGTGCAGTGACTTTGGAGTAATAATCTTCGATTAGTGGGAATGGAGTTGTATAATCGAATTTACCAGTGAAATAGAATACGGGAATTTGAAAGTCGAATATCTCCTCTTCCAAAAGACTTCCGTCTATTACGTTATACTTCATTCTTGCGGAAGCAGTACTAGAACCTTGTGGCACTTTGAACACATCACCCCAAGTGTATTCCGGACTTTTTAATCCAGACCAAATAAAGGGCATGAAGCTCTTGGAATCCTTTAACTCGGCTCCATATTTGAAAAGGTATTTTTCAAATACGGCTGTCCCCTTTTCTCTCAATTCTGTGATCTCTTTTTCCTTTTGTCGTTCCACTGCCCTGGCTTCGAGAAAGTCCTTTTGCATCACGAGAGCAATGCTGTCATCTACCACTTGTCCAATGCCAACATAGGCATCAAACCGGTCAGGGTTTTCGGATATTAAAAGTGTTCCCAGGTATGAGCCCCAGGAATGCCCGGCTAAAATGAACTTGTTTCCTGCAAAACGCTCCCTGAGATTTTCAATCACCACTTTGGCATCATTGAGATACTGTCTGACATTAATGGTTTCAGCACTCAGATCTTTCTTGAATGATTTTCCGGAACTACGTTGATCCCAGTGAACAACCATGAAGTCTTCTTCGAGCTTCTTCTGAAATTCGTGAGCCATATACATCATTGGCATTCCGGGTCCGCCATGTAGAAACAAGAGAATTGGATTGTTCATATTCTTACCTCTGATCAAAAGGTGTTGTTCGTCTCCATTTACCACAAGTGTTTCGAGCGAGGCTACTCCATTATCTATTCGATTGCTGTATTGAGGTGTACGTGCGCAACTCGCACTGAAAATGATCAGTACGATGATTCCGAATAGGATAATTTTCTTTATTGATTTCATCTTTTTTTAGGCAAAGAAGTGGCCTTTAGGAGTGCGAATCGTCCAAACCGCTAAGTTCGTACCTCTACTTTTAGGAAAAGTCACTCCTATATTTGGAAGGAGTCATTCCAGTGTATTTTTTGAAAAGACTGTTGAATGTAGACTTTGAATTGAAACCTGAATCGTAGGCTATGGCTAATATCTTCAGATGGTTGTTGCCTGGATCGCAAAGCATTGTTTTTGCATGTTCGATTCGGTAGGAATTCACGAAATCAAAGAAGTTTTTGTTGAGCTTTTCATTGATCAGTTGCGAGAAATGGTGCTTGGAGATATTGAGCATTTCAGCGATTTCAGCGATGGTGATTTCCGGTTCGAGGTAGGGCTGCTTTCGTGTCATTAATTCGTCAAGTGATTTGAGGTATTTGTCTTCATCCGAACCCTTGAAACCAGACTTGCTATAACGTGCTGAAGAATCTGTAGTAGCATTTGACGATCCAAGATAGTACCCGAAAACCACCGGATTTGAGAGTATTTTGAATCCCAGAACATAGATAAAGATCAGACACAGGAGATAAACAAGATTGAAGGGATTGATCGGCAAATCAAGATTGACAAAGAAAGCTACTATTCCTAAGGAAGCAATCACCCAGGAGGCCAGGGAAGTGTAGGTGAATTGGTATATCCAATTAAGTTGAATCGTACTTATTTCTCTTTGGGCAGCACTCTTGAATCTCTTTATAAGGCTAATAGTGAGGATGGCATAAACGATAATTTGCACTATACGGATCGCTTCATAGGCGATCGCAAATGTGAAGAAGTAGGAGCTTGCCGTAATGTCAAACTCAATTTTTTCAATGGCCGACAGGGAGAAATAAGGAGACAGTCCAAGGATGGCAATAAAAAAGGGAGCCAAATGGAGCAAGTGCTTCCATTTCATGGGTGAACTGACCAATAATGACCTAACATACAAAAACGTCAAGGGAGCAAAAAGATAGGGTAGTGTCCATGCAAGTCCTCTTAGATCCGGATAGTTGGCCACGATTCCTTTGCTCTCAGATGTAAGACCGAGTTGTATTGAAAGTAATAGGATCAGTATTGCCAGAATTCTATTGGCCTTTGATTTTTTACTTTTTGCCATCAAGGCCAGGGCAAGGATTACACCTTGAAAAAATCCGAATAAGAACAGAATCTGAAGTGACAAACCTGAGTTTTTAGACAATGTTGCCCAAAATCTTAGGGCCGTTCCTCTAAAATATCAAAATTGACCCAAAAGGTTTGTGTTGATCTCCGTTATTGCCGCCAGGTGATGATCATCATGCTCTGCTACGAAATAGGCCAAATCGATTACACGCATTGGTTGCATTAAGCGAGGATGAAGCGAAGTTTTTAATTCGGCTACGGATGCTAATTCTTTGCAATAGGACAAAAACAATTCTCGTTCCGCCCCAAGTCTATCGATAAGGTCTTCCAAGGAAACCTTATTATGATTGGCTTCATGTGTCTTTCTGTTTTCAAGGTCAGCAGGAGATAAAACTTTGGCACCATCAACGAAATCTTTCATTCGCGCGCTCCATAGCTTTTCCAGATCAATGAGATGACCAATATGTTCCTTGATAGACCATTTTCCATCTGGTTGGATGTGAAGGTGTTCCACAGGGATTGATTCTAATTTATGTTCCAGTCGAATCAGCAAACCTGAGAGTCGTTCATAAATGGAAGGGTAAGTTCCTTTCAAATGATCAAATTCAAACTTTCGGTCGAACCATCTAATTTCCTGCTTCATTCTCATTTAGTTTTAACATCAGTTGCACATTGCATCTGGAAAAGGGTTCCTTAATTAGGTGTTTGTCTTCTTTAAACCCTAGCTTTTCATATAATTTTAAAGCCACTTCCAGTTTCTCACTTGATTCCAGCACTACATAATTGGCATTCAGACCACGAGCTTCTTCGATGACCGCTTTGGCCAGGGTTTCTCCGATTTTTTGTCCTTGATGCGCTTCTCTTACCCCCATTTTGGCCAATTCATAAATGCCCTTTTCATGCTTAATTAATGCACATGTTCCAACTATTTCATCATCCACTTTAGCGAAAAGAATGCGACCGCCTTTGTCGATGATATTGGCTTTATGATTTTCAAGGACTTCTCGGTCTACATCATCAATGCCAAAATATCGGTCGAGCCATTCATAACTAATTGACTTGAAATGCTCTCCAAGTTCTGTCGAATAGGGAAGAATCTCTACTTTTTTCATATCGTTTATTTACGATATGACAATAAAGCAAATTCAATTCAACGAATCAAAATTTCATGGCCCACTTTGATTGAAATTGAGGTGTGAACGAAAAAATATTTCCGGATATACAACTTTTTAAGAATGGGCAGCATCTATTAGTTCTACAATAGTTGTAGAAATGTCACGTTGATTTTTATATTTGTTCTACAATAGTTGTAGAAATATGAGTCAGAATTTAGGTAACCTGGAAGAAACAGTGCTTTTGATCGTGGCCGTAATGCCGGATGAGGCTTATGGTTATACTGTTTCAGAACAATATTATAAGACTATGGGATCACGAATTTCGATCTCTGCAGTTCATACTGTCTTGAAGCGATTGGAAAAGAAAGGATTTATTAAATCGAAAATGGGTGGTTCGACTGCTGAGAGAGGAGGAAGAAGGAAACGGATTTTCAGTGTAACAAAATTAGGACTGAAGACCCTGGAGGAAATTCAGGAAAATAGAATGAAGCTCTGGAATATGATGCCCAAACTTAATTTTTCGCACTAATGCAAAACGCTCCAAAATCGGATTCCCCGCCTAAATGGGCCAATCGATTTCTCGAGTGGTACTGCGCTCATCATTTGATTGATGAGATTCAGGGAGACCTATTGGAGGCATTTTATTATCGCTACCAGGAACTTGGAATGAGGCGTGCCAAATGGTGGTTTATTTGGGATGTCATCCGATTTTTCAGGCCCTCATCTTTTGGAAAACAACAATTCAACACAAACTCAATTGCCATGTTTAAGAACTATTTAAAGGTCAGTTTTAGAAATTTCGTCCGAAATAAGGTATACAGTTCAATCAACCTTTCTGGGTTAATTGTCGGAATTGCTGCCTGCCTATTGATTTCCCTCCATGTCATCGAAGAATTTTCATATGACAATTTTCACCCATACTCGAAAGACACCTATCGCGTGGTGATGGATATGTATGCAAAAGGGGAACTACGTACGAAAAGTGCCCCAATCTACGCAGCAGTTGGGCCCAATCTTGCTAAGGACTTTCCGGAGATCGTTGCCGCAATGCGTATTCTGCCTTTTGGTGGGGGTGTGTACAGTGTAAGACAGGAAGACGGTTCACAAATTCGCTTCAATGAGGAAAAGGCAGTATTGGCTGATCCCAATTTTTTCGAATTGTTTGGCTTTAAACTGATCGATGGTGATCCAAAAAATGTGTTGTCTGAACCCAGGCAAATTGTAATTTCTGAAAGCACTGCTAAGCGGTATTTTGGTAACAAAAACCCTATAGGAGAGAACATTGTATGGCGTGGTAGAGATGACACAAAAGTCACTGGTGTCTTTGAAGACTTCCCTGAAAATTCCCATATGCAGTTTGATATGATCACCTCATTAAAGTCATGGGAAGGTTACGATGAATGGGTCAACAATTGGGGCTGGTACGACTTTTACACCTTCATTCGGCTTTCTGAAAATGTTGACATTAATGTGTTCAGAACAAAGATTAGTCAATATCTGGATGAGAAGAAGGCAGAGTCCTTTGCCGAAAACAACATCCGTCAGGAACTAGTTCTACAACCCATTGAGGACATACATCTTTACTCGAAAGGACTGAGTTGGGAAATGGGTGAGAATGGTGGTGCTGAAAACGTCTATTTTCTGATTGCCATTGCTGCTTTAATCTTGATCATCGCTTGGGTCAATTTTATTAACCTTTCAACGGCAAGGGCGGTCAAAAGAGCCAAAGAAGTTGGGGTCAGAAAAGTAGTTGGAGCAGGTAAGTCACAGCTGATTATTCAATTTCTGGCCGAAGCATTCCTTTATAATTTCGTGGCCGTATTAATTGCAACTGGCATTGTCGCGTTGTTAGTGCCTGTCATTAATGGTGCGATTGAGATAAGCCTTGAAAGAACATTGCTGTACTCCAATCTTGTGATTCTTGGTCTAAGCCTGCTCATTGTTGCTGGTACGGCAATCTCGGGCCTTTATCCCGCCTTTGTGCTTACCTCTTTCAAACCAATCACCGTGATACGAGGGAATCTTTATAAACGAAAAGGTAAACTCGGTTTTCGACAGGTATTGGTGGTTTTTCAATTCACCGCATCAATTACTTTAATCCTTGGAACCTTTATTGTGGTGAAGCAGCTCCAATTTATGCGTTCACAGGACTTAGGGTTTAGCCCTGAGCAGAACCTGGTAGTCAGAGGGGCTACATCTGGCAGCGGGGGTGATGATCTTGACCAAAGGTCTCAACGGTTCAGAAATGAATTGCTTGAACTTCCTGCAGTGCTGAATCATGCGATAACTAACAATATTCCGGGAAGGGAAAACTTCGGAATCAGCGGATATACCTCAATCATATTTCCTGATGATTTACAGAATCTTTACAATGTGCACACGGATGATAATTTCTTCGTGAATTTTGATATTGAGTTTTTAGCAGGAAGGAATTTCTCAAAAGAAATTTTAACGGATACTGCTGCAGTTATATTGAATGAAAGTGCCATAAGACTTCTGGGTTTTGACTCTCCGGACGCTGCCTTAGCAGAAAAGCTTAACCCTAACACAAGGCGTGAATTCAAAATCATTGGCGTGGTAAACGACTATCACCAGGCTTCATTAAGAGACAATCTTGACCCTATTGCCTTTTTCTATCATGATGGAAGGGGTAGATTCAATTTGATCAAACTATCCACCAATGATTACCCCGATGTTGTAAGGCAAATTGAGTCAGTATGGGACAAAGTTTATCCAGACAATCCGTTTGACTTCTTTTTTATGGATGAGTTCTTTGACCGTCAATACAAGTCCGATGAAAAGTTTAATTCTATTTTTATTGGCTTTGCCGGACTGGCGATCTTTGTGGCATGTATTGGTTTATTTGGACTAGTTTCCTTCACGGCTGAGCAAAGTAAGAAGGAGATTAGTATTAGAAAGGTGCTGGGTGCTTCCGTGAGCAAGGTAGTCTTTTTGCTTGCCAAGGATTATGCGCGATTAATATTCATTGCAATTCTAATTGCCTTTCCCCTGGCTTATTATTTGATGAAGCAATGGTTGCAGGGTTATGCCTACCAGACTTCTATCAGTGCTGGAGTCTTCGTCATGGGAGGTTTGCTGATTTCGGTTATTGCCTTTTTGACCGTGAGTTTTAAGTCATTTAATGTGGCTAATAGCAATCCGGTGAACTCGCTAAGAGACGAGTGATCAATTCGATGTAGGATCTTCCAGATTAAAACAAACTCCTATGAAAAGCAGACCCCTGGTTGTCATTCTT
This sequence comes from Cyclobacteriaceae bacterium, assembly GCA_028281285.1. Lineage (GTDB taxonomy): Bacteria > Bacteroidota > Bacteroidia > Cytophagales > Cyclobacteriaceae > Roseivirga. The sequence continues at coordinate 59,459 of JANQKF010000015.1, read as the reverse complement.
ATGGTTTTGACATCTCCTCTTTTTTCACAGAATGAGTATTTAAATTCCAGAATCAAGTCGTTGAAGGTTGATTCCGAAGTATTGGGTGAACAGCGGGAGCTATTAATTTACTCCCCAAATTTCGAGACAGGTTTGAACCTTAGGTATCCGACACTTTATCTGTTGGATGGTAGAGAAAATATGAGCCTGACCCTGGGAATCATTTCCAACTTGGTGCGTGCAAATGTAATTCCTGAGGTCAATGTGATAGGAGTAAATAATTATGACTACGATCGGACGAAAGATCTCACTCCACCACATAGCGAATTAAAGGAGAGATTCGGTGGGGCAGATAAATTTCTCAAATTTTTGAAAACCGAGGTAATGTCTATAGCACATGATCAGGGAATCAATGCCCAATTTAATGTGCTTATTGGTCATTCGCTTGGTGGGCTATTCACTACCTATGTATTATTAAATGATCCCGATGAATTCGATGCTTACCTCCAGATCGGGAGTAGTTATTGGTATGATGAAGAGGCAATACCGAAGGCATTACTGGCCGCTGATTTTGAAAAACTCAAATCCAAGAAACTCTACTTTAGCCTGGCCAATGAAAAAGATTCGGAACAGGGCTTTGATCTACTTCGAACCGAACTACCTAAAAATGCAGAAGGTATTTTGTTCGAAAAACTGGAAGATACAGATCATATTACAGGTCTGACTCCGGCTATCTTTAGAGGGCTCCAATTTGCCTTCCGGGAATGGAAAGGTTGGGATCTCCTTTATGAGGGTCCTGACTTTCAGGGAGTCAAGGAGAAAGTAGAAACGATGTCAAACCTCTATGGAATGGATGTGAAACCCAGAGCAGTCGAGTTGGCATCCTTTGCCAGGTCTTTTACCGGACAAGGACAGTACGAAAAGGCAATCGAAATTCTGTCCTATCTGGAGGGGTTTCACCCTAGACATATCATGGTATTGAATTATTTAGGTGAAGCCTACCAAAAACAGGGCAATAAGAACCAGGCCATAATGCTATATGAACGTTCACTAAAAGTGGCTGAAGAGAGAGGCTCTCCTATGAAACGTTGGATTAAAGCAAGACTTGCCGAACTGGATAAATGATCAGTCGCTTTTGTACACAATCTTACCACCCATGATGGTATAATCGAATTTAGCATTCAGCCAATCGGATGGTTCCGATTCAAAGAGATTAGTATCAAGAACGGCAATGTCGGCAAGGAATCCGGGCGCTATGGTACCTTTGACATCTTCTTCGAAGGTTGAGAACGCGGAACCCCAAGTATACGCTTTAAGTGCTTCCTCCAGGCTAATCTTTTGCTCTGGAAACCAACCTGATTCGGGCTCCCCATTCACGGTTTGTCGTGTAACAGCTGCGTAAAGGCCATATAAGGGGTTGATAGGGTAGTAAGACGCATTAGTGCCTGGCCAATCTGATCCGAAGGAGAGTTGACAACCTATATCTTTGAGTGTTTTGAAGGCATAGGCACCCTTGCAGCGTTCGTATCCGATTCGCTCTTCCATCCATCGCATATCATCCGTGACATGGTAGGGTTGGACTTCCGCAATGATGTTCCTTCCGGCAAATCGATCAAAATCCCGTTCAGAAATTACTTGAGCATGTACGAGACGAAATCTTCGATCTTTTTTTCCATTCACCAGATCCAAGGTGTCCAGGACGTCCAACAGTATGGAATTGGCTTCATCACCAATTGCATGGACACGAAGTTGTATACCCCCGCTATCCGCTTCAATTAGCATCTTTTTGAACGAAGGTAAATCTCTTGAGAATTCTCTCCAGCCTCCTCTCCATCCTACATTTTCCACATCATTGTCAGCATACGGCTGAAAGAATCGGGCTGTACGGGCGCCCATAATGCCATCAATATGACTTTTGATGGTACCAAAGGTGATAAAGTCATTCCCACTTGGACTCGGATTGTCATCCCAGTTAATGACCCATCCATCTTTCATCATATTGAACCTTTCACTAAGACGAGAGGGACTAAAATTAATCCTTGTGATTAATGAATCGCGTTCCAGGAGATAATTATAAATATCTACACGATCAAGCGGAGACATGTCTTGAACTGTAGTAACGCCCCATTTTGCACATTCAGCAAGAGCCCTTTTTGCTTCGGCCAACTTACGCTCAAACGAACTTTCGGGAACCTGTTTAAGCGCATCCCATAAATCATCACCCTGGAGTATTCCTGTTTCTGATTCTATTCCCAGAATATCCAGAGCTAATTGGTTAGCCATTCCTTCATAGCGATCATATCGAGCGACAAGGACTGGATGATCTGATGTAATATCATCAATTAGATTTCTATGAGGTTGCCATTCTGCTTTTCGTGTATCACCACCTTCTGAACCCATATTCCATGCTTCATAAGCTCCCCAATCTCCTCGGGTAATCCAACTGCCCTTTGGTAATCGCTCTGTGGCCTCTTTTATTCGTTTAATGAACAGTTCGTCTTCGCTCACATCGAGTAGGTTGATCCCCAGCAATAATGCTCCAGCTTGTGCAAAATGTACGTGAGAATCATTAAAGCCCGGAACGGTTAGCCTTCCTTGCAAATCGATTGTCTCTAAGGCTGATGGATAATTGGAATTATTACCAACACGGACAATTTTGTCATTTTCGATATAGACCCACTTAGCCCACGGATTGAGCTCGTCCCCGGTCCACACTTTGCCATTATAGAGAAGTAGCGATTCAGCCCTTTCCCGTTCTCCTGGGCTGCAGGCGGTAAGGATAAAACCAACGATAAAAAGAAAATAGATTGACTTCACCTTCATTGCAAATAGAATTTAGCTCATTGAATATAAGCTAATTAGACTAAGAAAGGTAACGTATTGTATGGAGGTGGTTAACCTACAATCAGGAGTTAGTCTACTTTTTGAACAGAGAGTCCACAAATTCTGCCTTGTTGAAGACTTGCAAATCATTGACCTGCTCACCAACCCCAATATACTTAACCGGAATTTTGAATTGATCGGATATGCCTATGACTACACCGCCTTTGGCCGTACCATCGAGCTTGGTTATGGCCAGAGCCGATACCTCAGTTGCTTTCGTAAATTCCTGCGCCTGTATAAAAGCGTTTTGGCCTGTAGAGCCATCCAAAACAAGCACGATTTCATGTGGAGCTTCAGGAATAAACTTTTGCATCACACGTTTGATCTTGGAGAGCTCATTCATCAGATTTACTTTGGTGTGAAGTCTTCCGGCAGTATCCACGATTACCAAATCGGCTCCAGTTTCTACACCTTGCTTAACTGCGTCAAAGGCCACAGCTGATGGGTCTGTGTTCATGCCATGGGCTACTACAGGTACTCCAACACGTTCTCCCCATAGTTTTAGCTGATCAACAGCGGCAGCTCTAAAAGTATCGGCTGCCCCAAGTACCACAGATTTTCCCTTGGCTTTGAATTGTGCAGCGAGTTTTCCTATAGTTGTGGTTTTTCCCACACCATTCACTCCTACAACCAGAATGACATGAGGTTTGTGATCGGGTAAAACGAAGTCAGCCAGATCTTCAGAATTGTTCTCTTCCAGGAGGTTGGCAATCTCTTCGCGCAGAATCGAATCTAATTCTTCCGTTCCAAGATACTTGTCACGGGCCACACGCTCCTCGATTCTTTCAATCACCTTGATGGTGGTATCGACCCCTACATCTGAGGTGATGAGGATTTCTTCCAATTCGTCCAGCACCTCATCATCAACCTTTGACTTGCCGGCAACGGCTTTGCCTAGCTTGGAGAAAAAACTCTGTTTGGTTTTCTCAAGCCCTTTGTCAAGCGATTCCTTCTTTTCCTTTGAAAACAGACCAAATAAAGCCATGGACAATTGATTATTGGTGGAGAATAAAAAAGTCCCTCAAGGGGACTTTAATTTATGAGTAAATCTTGAAATTCTTACTTGTCGGCCAAAACGGATTTGACCATATCTTCAGTAACCATTTCCTCCTTGAAGGTGTAAGCCCCGGTTTTCGGAGATTTTACAGCCTTGATCACTTTGGCGTACTTTACACCACCTGCTTTTTTCAGCGTTGCTACTACCTTCTTAGCCATGATTATTTAATTTCTTTGTGAACAGTATATTTCTTTAGAATGGGGTTGTATTTCTTCAACTCCAATCGCTCAGTCGTATTTTTTCGGTTCTTGGTGGTGATGTACCTTGAAGTACCCGGCATACCAGTTTCCTTGTGCTCTGTGCACTCTAAAATCACCTGAACCCTATTGCCTTTCTTAGCCATCTTTCTGCGCTTCTAAAATTCGGACTGCAAATATAGGTAACTGAATCTGTTTATAAAACATTGAGATCGAAAAAATTGACACAATTTAGAGATCTCAATGTGCTTCTATACCCTTCAAAAAAAAGGGACTGTATTAATTCTTCCTGGCCCATGTTTCAGAAACCTCATCCTCGTCTTCCAGGTAGTCAAAAGTCAATCGATCATCCTCAATCCGATAATCATATACGAGTTGGCGGTCGTTAAAACTGAATGTGATTCTTTCCATCAGAAGCATCAACTGGAAGGTTCCTGTGGTCTCAGATCCGGAGTCATTAGAAATGAATTCACCAAAGAAATCATCAGTTGTTGCGTCATCCCGAAACTCCAAAGTGGCACAGCACGGGGCAGCAAGGTTGGAAATACCATTAACCACTCTTGATTCGAATGACCACTCACCAATGATCCCAAAGCTTTCCAGCATTGGAGTTGGTTCAGTTGTTTGTTCCTCGCAGCTTTGGAAAGCCAGCATTACAATTGAAATTATCAGAATAGCTAATCTTGTTTTCATAGGGTTGAGAATTGTCTAAATCTGGCATTTTCACAACAGTTTCCCAAACTAGTAGATTATTCTTAACCTAATGATAATGAACTAGTTTAGTGTGAGAAATTTGCTAGTATCTTTTCTGATCAAAGCTTTGAGAATTTTCCCAACCTCCCAATGACGATGAATATTTGAGAAATTCTCTGCTCCTGGACCTGAAGCGAGGAGTGGTACCACCTCTGCCGAATGCTCCTTTGTTGTCCATTGAATTTGCATGTTAGGATAGTTTTCATAATTGCCGAGTGCTGCCATTCCCCCGGTTTCATGGTCGGCCGTAAAGACCACAAGTGTCTCTCCATTTTGATCAGCGAAATCTTTGACCAAAGAAAGAGCATCTTGGATGGACTTCAACCCTCGGAGCACTCTTCTTGAATTGTTCTGATGAGACGCAGCGTCCATTTCCTCACTTTCTACCATCAGAATAAAGGGTTTGTCTTTTGAAACCAAGCGATCCAAAGCTGCTTTAGTCATCGCTGTAAGAGTAGGTGAAGAATTCAAATCCTGTACCTGGTCTTCAGAAAATGCTGTAGCAATAGGTATGGACTTGTCCACTGGAAGGGTAAGTGATTCGTCCAATAACAAAAATCGTTTTTCGAGAATGGCATAAGTTTCCGTAAAACCTGGATTTCCCTCCTCACCAACGTCTTCTAATTCTCCGAAGAGGAGATCCAGTTCACTTGCCGCACTATGCTCAAGAATTATTCTAGAGCTGTCTCGGGATTTGGCATGAGCGTAAAAGGCTGCAGGAGTGGCGTCCCAGATATAGGAATCGGTGACAATTCCTGATGCATAACCGTTGCTCTGCGCGATTTCGAATACGTTAACCAGTGTATCTCCTTCTGCATCGAGCCCAATGACATCAAAAAATGTGGGGGTTCCAGTGGCCATTGCGGTTCCTGATGCTCCTGAATCTGTTAAAGGACCGTAAGTAGACCTGGCATCATGCCAGGATTTCACCTGGAATTGTTGCCAAATCGAAGGACTGCCCTTGGTCTGTTGAGAGTGCATGGCCAGTGACAAATGGCCAAAACCCATTCCGTCTGCAATAAAAAAGATGATGTTCTTTGGTTTATTATCCAGCGCCAAATTCTCAGTGAATACCGGTTCCGGTTCAGGAGAAAATCCGATATCTGGAGAAGAGCGAACGATAGAAAAATTAAATAGAAAAGAGAGCCCGTAGAGGGTTGCGCACATTACCACTGTGGTGAACAGTGCGGTTTTTAACCTGTTTTTCATACGTATAAATTCAGTATCCGTCAAGCCAGGCTGTGCGCTCGTTAGAACCCGGCTTTGTGATGAATAATAGATAGAGTTTGCAGGCTTAGACTACTAGAGATGTGAATAAGGTTACATCTGTTTTCAGAATAGACAGCCTTATTTTTTAAGATGTGCCTTATATTCCGGGTGCATCAGGTTTTGATTGCTTAAAATGGAGTCAAGTTCGTCTTCTGAAAGCAGTTTCTTTTCCAACACCAACTCACGAATCGTCTTTCCTGTGGCTATCGCCTCTTTCCCAATTAAATCACCCATATGATGTCCGATATAAGGATTCAAGAAGGTCACCAGTCCGGTGGAATTGTGAACCATTCGCTTGGTATGTTCAGGATTGGCAGTGATCCCATCAATGCACTTATCGGCCAGGGTTTTACAGGAATTGGACAATAACTCGATTGATTCAAAAAGACACTGTGCGATCACCGGTTCCATCACATTGAGCTGTAGTTGCCCTCCTTCGGCTGCGAAGGAAATAGCCACATCGTTGCCAATTACTTTAAAACAAACCTGGTTGACTACTTCAGGGATCACCGGATTAACTTTGGCCGGCATTATGGAAGAACCAGCTTGTCGTTGAGGTAAATTAATTTCATTCAAACCACATCTTGGACCTGAAGATAAAAGTCGAAGGTCGTTACAGATTTTAGAGAGTTTAACGGATGTTCTTTTCAATGCGCCCGACTGCATAACATAGGCACCACAATCGGAAGTAGCTTCTATGAGATTAGGAGCTCTGACAAAATCGAACTCAGTGTATTCTCGGAGAAATTTGATCGAAATTTCTGAATATTCTTTTGGTGCATTCAACCCTGTACCTATGGCCGTTGCTCCCAAGTTCACCTCGAGGATTAGATCTCGGTTTCGCTCCAGACTCTTAATTTCTTCCTTCAGATTCGTTGACCAGGCACCAAACTCATCACCCAAAGACATGGGAACAGCATCTTGCAGTTGGGTTCTGCCCATTTTAAGTACATCTTTGAATTCCTTTGATTTCTTATCCAATGAATTGGTGAGATAGCGGATTTTATCGATCAAATCATTGAAATAGAAATGAAGAGCCACTCTGAAACCAGTGGGATAAACGTCATTTGTTGACTGACATTTGTTTACATGATCATTAGGGTCAAGTATATTATACTGGCCTTTGGAATGCCCATGCATTTCGAGTGCTATATTGGCTATCACCTCGTTCACATTCATATTAACGGAGGTTCCGGCCCCACCCTGAAATACATCAATGGGAAAATACTTCAATTTTTCAGGCAGTGCTTCAAGAATTGCATCGCACGCTTTGATGATCATATTAGCCTTTTCGTTCGGTATGGTTCCAATCTTTTGATTGGCTGCTGCAGCTGCCTTTTTTGTAAGGATCAAGCCCTTGATGAATAGCGGATATTTGTTGATTCTTGTCTGTGAAATTTGAAAATTCTCCAAGGCACGTTGGGTATGTATGCCATAGTATAACTCATTGGAAATTTCGACTTCGCCCAGTAGGTCTTCTTCCTTTCTATATTTCATTTGAGGGACTGTTAGAGTGAATTCTCCTGCTAATGTAGAGTATTGTTTTCTCAGGCACAGTAATTATGTGACTTAAGGTAGTTGGGTCCAAGACGGGTTTCAGAGAATTGCATAGTGATCCCTTACACATCCAAATAAGAAAAAAACAGTTCAGGTAATTGCCCTGAACCGTCCTGAGTTACTTTTGAAATGGTCTTTTTATTTTCCGCCTTTCAGTTTCGGCAAGGTGAATGCATCTAGTGGACTCTTTTTCTTCATCATGGCTTCGATTTCTTCCACTGTTCTCGGGGCAAATCCGGAAAGCAATTCATAGCCATCTTTGGTTACTAAGATGTCGTCTTCTATTCGCACGGCTATACCCCACCACTTTTCATCACAGTCACTGTTTTCAGGGATATATATACCAGGTTCAATGGTGAATACCATATTCTCAGCCAATGGACTTCTGACATTTTTGTCATGCACATCGAGACCGATATGGTGAGAGAGTCCATGGGGAAAGTACAAGTGACGCGCATCTTTGTTTGGAATGATTCCCAAATCAGCCAATCCCTGGTTTACAATGTCTCTTGCCACTTTTGTGAGTTCAGCGAATGTGACACCTGGTTTAGTCATTTCCATTGCTGTTTGCTGCGCATTATATACGATGTTATAGATTGCCTTTTCTTCTTCGGAGAATTCTCCATCAACCGGAATGGTTCTGGTAATATCGGCTGTATAGCCATGGTATTCAGCTCCCAAGTCCATGAGCATCATCTCATCACTCTCGATTTTTGGTTTGTAATTTTCTATATAATGGAGAATGCAGCCATTGTGCCCGGCTCCCACAATAGAGGGATAGCCCTCATATTCTGACTGGTATTTTTTAAACACAAACTCATGAATTCCCTGGATCTCCCTCTCTGACAATCCGGGTTTCATCGCTTTCATTACCTCGACCTGACCTACGGTGGAGATGAATACTGCTTTTCGAAGAAGGTCGATTTCTTCCGGGGTTTTGATCTCTCTAAGTGAACCCATGATGTTATGCAGGGTCCTTAGGTCTATATTATTCCTGGGCTGTTCGGTGGTGAGTTCTCCGGAATTGCTCTGGTATCCTACTTTTTGTTTAAACTGGGAAATTAAACTAAACAAGTCGCCTTCATCTCTAGGGTTGTCTCTGACATCATTTTTGAAATCGTAGAACAATACCTTGTCGAATTTGGAGAAGTCCAGATCATAGTCTTTGAAAAGTGAATTGTTGAAAGTGTTGAGTATCTCTAGTTTCTCCTGTACCCCTTTATGACCAAGCCTTCTACCGGTCCACATCTCGGCTCCAAAATTTCTGGGTTGGACAAAGAAGATTTCGTTGTAATCGTTGCCGTCAGCATCTTTCTGGTTCTCCTTGAATAAAAGCAAAACTGCATGGGGCTCGCGGTAGCCGGTGAGATAATACAAATCGGGATCCTGATGAAAGACGAAGTCAACATCATTGGACCTATTGCGGATTGGACTGGCAAAAAAAGCTGCAACACTATTGGCAGGCATCTTTTCTCTAACCAAATCTCTTCGACTCTTGTGGAAATCAGGTTTTAGGAAATCATCGGGCATTTCCTGACTGTGTAAAAAAGAAAATCCTAGCAACATGGCTGTTACTAGGATTGAAAATCTTATGTATCGCTTTTTCATAGCATAACAGCGTTCAGAGACGCTATTATACTAAAATGTTACCGTTTTCTCTTGCTTTTTTTAATACTGCGGAGATCCCATTTTTATTAATGGTTCTGATCGCTGAAGTAGAAACTTTCAAGGTAATCCACTTGTCTTCTTCAGGGATGTAAAATCTCTTCTTCTGAAGATTAGGATAGAACTTTCTCTTCGTCTTGTTATTCGCGTGAGACACGTTATTTCCTACTCTTGGTCTCTTCCCGGTTATTTCACAAACTCTTGACATGATCTCTGAATTTTATCCGTTTTCCAAAACGGACTGCAAATATCTGAATATTTTGGAAATAGACCAACTCGGATGCGTTTTTTGCTAAAAATTTCTACCAGCTTCTTATAGGTCCGAATAATGGGCTTTTAGCAGCTTTTGCATACCTCTTCTTAGCGAACGAGTGAAAGTACTTTGAATTGAGCCAAGGTTGAACATCACTTCACTGCCATCCCTTCTTGAAAAACCTAAGGGGACATTCCTGGACTCTCCGATATATCGAGTAGTGATTTTCCCCTTTTCCGAAGAAAGTACATCAATAATAAGCTTGGAAGATGATATTTCCTGGGAATCATAAAAATTAGCCACCGCAACTGGATCATAATTCCCAATCCAGTTGCCCTGTTTTACATTACTGATACTCACTTTGATGATATAATCAATGCCCATTTTTTCCTTTAAATCTGAAATTGGAATCTCCTTGCTTCCGTAGATATAGATTTTCCGGGCCCTGAGTTCTTGTCGAAAACCAAAGCTGTGGAATTCGATTAGGCTTAAGTTTCGTTTTGCGAATTGCTTCTCAACAGACTTATAAAACTTATTGGATAATGGGTATTCGGATTGATTGTCCCATAAAAACAGTATATCTGAGGTAGGCTCAAACTTAAGTCCAAGATTGAAGGACTTCTTAACCCGGGTAGTTGGGATACAGCCGGTGCAAAACAACATCGAACAGAGCAAAAGAATTCTTATACTTGGCATACTTATGGTCGGACATTTATTCTGAGCAAAAAACGAACCACACCTACATCCATTCTCTGCTATCCGTTTGGATCCTATACAGAACAAAGTTCTCCAAAGCACGTGCGCGGTCTATTTCAATGAATGGTAAAGTCAAATGACCGGCCGCGGTATATAAAAGTACGGTGGCTATTCTCTTCCTCCGTTGATAAATACTTTGCTTAACCCTAACTGCCTGAACTTTGTGCACCTGAGTCAGGTCATGGCTTCTACCGAACAACCCACCGTTGCTCTTAAGAAATTCAGGATTTAATTGATAGGATCGTTTGCCATAGTAAAGACTAATCAATATCCAGCTCACCGGAAGAATTAGCAAGAAGTATAATGCATCTGTTCCCAGACCTAAATAAGTTGCCAGCCCTAGAACTGTGGGGAGTATACCAAGGAACAGGAAAAGCCGAATTTTAAGAAGATGGTGCATTTTATAGGTGATCTCAAATTGGTAGCGATCTTCAGGAAATACAGTTGCAATAATCTGATTGATTTGGGCTTGATAACTACCCGGTACCTTGATATTCGATTTCAGACTAGCCTCTGTGCTTGATGCCTGTGAAATCTTCAAAGTAAACATATTAAATAGCTTGCGTATGGGATTAGTGGACCATGAAATAATCTGAACTTTGTTTCTGTTGATTGTAATCTCTTCTCGATTCAATAGTCCTCTCACTAATTTTAATCCCTTCTTATGAATCGATAATCTCAGTTCGTAATACTTCAAAATGGTATTGACCAGGGAGAACAAAAAGGACAGAATTAGCACCAGAATGGTTGATAAGACAAAAACAAACCAAACATTGTTCACAACATAATCTTCATATTCAGCAAATTGATCTGATAGCAAACCTGCAATGTCTTCGGTGATCTCATTTAGCGTAGTAAATACAAATGCAAAGATCAGGGCCATTGACCTTAAGTGATTCTGGCTAATTCCCACCTTAATCAGATCAAGTGGTTTGAGATACAAGATTTCCTTTTCTGTTATTTGCTCTTCCTCTGTGATTTGGTCCTCAATTTCCTCAGGAACAATCTGGGCCTTTTCTGCCAATATGAAGTCTCGAAGCGCCATTGCTTCGTCCCGTTTAAGGGCATCGATACTGATTTCCGACTTTTTGGCACCAGCCGTATCAATTTCCACACTCACTACATTGAAGAGTTGGTGTAGAATATTCTGTTTGAAATTGATGGTTTGAATCCGTTCAAAGGGGATGTTTGTTTTGGTCCTTCTCAGCACTCCCTTATCAATGACTATGGCGTCCTTATCTAGGTGGAAGTAAAAGCGAAAGAAGGTCAAGATCGATCCACCAAGGTTGATGGCCGCAAAACCCAACAAAACAAAGCCAATAATGTCTTCGAATCGCGAGCCGGCCCTTCCTCCGATAAATAGACTGAGAAGTATTGGCCAGAAAGCCCTGATCGTCATTCTGATGAATTTGATTAGGATGATACCGATGGCGACTGTTGACTGTCGTCTGGGTTCAGAAAAGTCAAACGGTTGGTTCTCCATCTTCAGCCGTTTTCTTTAAGATAAAATCCTTGAGTCGCTGAGCCGTCTCGTTAGGCAGTCCGGGGATCACCAAGTCACTACTTTGGCCACCCGCTGTGAATACCTTAAGGCTACTGAGACCGAAATTTCTTTCAATAGGACCTTGTTTAATTTCAGCGTGTTGAATTCGATTAAATGGAATGGCAGTTCTCACCGACCAGATCAATCCTTTCGAATACAAAATATCACGATCGCGAATCGCATACTTTTTCTTTTTGAACCCCAAAATTGTCAAGGTGAGATTCCAAACAAGGAGGAGGAGATAGACCCCGATTGTGATTATGATCCCGAGCTGAGTAATGTCATCTCCGAAATACAAAATGGCAAATGCTCCTGCAGCCAGAATGATAAAGAAAATAGCACTGCCGATCAGCGAGACTTTTAGGTATTTGGGATCGATTGGATGAAAATCAACTTCCTCTACCTTAGGTAATTCATTGATTGAAATGGAGAGATTCTGAAATTTCTCAGTCATTTTTTAAAGCCATAAGGGCAGTGTCGGCAACCATTCTGGCAGCAATACCCTCTCTTCAAAAGATAGTATTCCGTAAAGACAAGTCGGCCCTGTTCGTCAAGGTAGTAATCTTCCTTTTCGATGGCAACCTCAGCGGTCTTTTTGGATTCTCGTTTCATCTTTTTTAGGCTTGAATAGATTGAGTACCTTTGGTTCAGCAAAATTGTTTAGGTCACAAAGATAAATTTTTAACAATGATAATGACGGTTCAGAACAGCCAGGAGGCGATTGATCTAGAAAACAAGTACGGAGCGCATAATTACCACCCATTACCAGTAGTTCTGGCGAGGGGAGAAGGCGTGCATGTTTGGGACGTAGAGGGTAAGAAGTACTATGACTTTCTTTCAGCTTATAGTGCTGTGAATCAAGGGCATTGTCATCCAAGAATTGTGAACGCGCTTAAAGAGCAGGCAGAAACCCTAACACTGACTTCTCGCGCTTTCTATAATGATTCGCTCGGAACTTATGAGAAGTACATGAGTGAGTACTTCGGCTTCGATAAGATTTTGCCAATGAATACTGGTGCGGAAGCGGTCGAAACAGCTATTAAGCTTTGTAGAAAATGGGCCTATGAGAAGAAGGGAATACCAGAGAATGAAGCCAAAATCATCGTCTGCGAGAACAACTTTCATGGCCGTACGACTACGATTATTTCCTTCTCAAATGATCCGGATGCAAGAAAAAACTTTGGTCCATATACCCCAGGGTTTATTAAAATCCCTCATAATGATCTAAATGCTCTTGCTGAAGCCTTAAAGCAAGAAAATGTAGCCGGATTTCTTGTTGAACCCATCCAGGGTGAGGCTGGAGTGTTTGTTCCGGAGGATGGATACCTGACTAAGGCAGCTTCTCTTTGTCGAGAAGCCGATGCATTGTTCATCGCGGATGAAGTACAAACCGGTATTGCGAGAACAGGTGAATTACTGGCATGTGACTATGAAAATGTCAAGCCAGATATTTTGATTTTGGGTAAGGCTGTCTCTGGAGGCGTTTATCCCGTTTCATGTGTTTTGGCCAATGACAATATTATGGAGGTCATCAAGCCAGGGCAGCATGGAAGTACCTTTGGAGGTAACCCTTTGGCCGCCAAGGTTGCGATGGCTGCTCTGGAAGTGGTCAAGGACGAAAAACTTGCAGAAAATGCCCGGAGACTTGGAGAAATCTTCAGAGAGAGAATGAATATTTTCATTGAGAAGACCGACCTCGTGACCTTAGTGAGAGGTAAGGGTTTATTAAACGCCATAGTGATCAATGATACAGAAGATAGTTCAACGGCCTGGGACATTTGCATGTCACTGCGAGAAAACGGGCTTCTTGCCAAGCCTACCCATGGCAATATTATCCGCTTTGCGCCACCATTGGTAATGACAGAGGAGCAGCTTCATGATTGTTGTGATATCATTGAAAAGACAATCTTAAACTTCTCTGCCTAACTGACCTATTTCAAAGGCGGTAGGAAAGGAACTCGTAGATCGTTAAATATTCCTCTCTATTTGAGAAAATGAGCCCCATATGGGGCTTTTTTGATGTGATCAAATTTCATATTTTGAGATACAATCAACCGTGTAATGTTGGGAAAGCGATTTTTTGTATTAATCCTGGCTTTCTTGCCTGTTCTGAACTACGCACAGAATTCGGTACAGGACAGTCTGACGAATCTTCTCAATAATGAAGTAAATCCATCAGAAAAAGCTAAAATACTCGTGAGTTTGGCAAGAAATAGCCAAGATCGTGAAGAAGCCTTGAAGTATTCCTTGGAAGCAACAAGCCTGGCTGAAACGAACCTTTCCAAAAGTCAGGCATACAATCAGGCTGCATGGAGCTACAAAAATTTATTCAAGTTTGATTCCGCTAAGCTATTCGTTTTACGGGCTGAGGAATTTGCCCTTGCCACAAAGGATGCACTTACGATTTCTGATGTCTACAATACCTTTGGTAGTATTTATAACAATCAGAGTAAATATGACAGCGCGCTAATCTTCTATAGAATGTCATTGGACAAACGTGTTGAGGCTCAGGATTTGAGTGCTCAGGCTGCTTCGATGAATAACCTGTCAATAGTCCTGCAGCGACAAGGCAAATTTGCCGATGCTGCGAATTACATTGATCAAAGTATTGCGATCTATGAAGAGTTGGCTTTACCAAGAAGAGCAGCTGATTCATATTTAAACAAAGGCAATTTACTCGTCAATGCAGGTGATCTTGATTCGGCTTATGTAAACTTTCAAAGCGCTTTGAAAATGTATGAAAGCCTCTCTCTGGATGTGATGATGACCTATGCCCTGATCAACATGGGAACTGTTGCCATCGAACTGAACAACTTTGAGCATGCTCATGAAAATTTGATCCGGAGCCTGGATATACTAAACGACTCCGGTCAGAATGCTCAATTGATGGCCTTTACTCTTAATGGGTTGGGGACAGTGTATGAGGAGGAGTTTTCAGATATGGACTCGGCTATTTATTACTATTCAGAGGGTGCCAAATATGCGGTGGAAGCTTCCAGTGATTACCTGCTTTCCATAAGTCATAATAACCTTGGACGTTTAAATGCATTTAAAGGCAATGACTCGGATGCGCTGACCTATTACGAAAGTGCGCTAAAATTGAAACAGTCAATGGGAGATGGCTCGGGACTTTCTCTTGTCCACGTTGGCCTTGGCGAATTGTATGCGAAACTGAATCAACATAGCAAGGCCAGATCAAATTTCAGACTAGGACTCGAGAAGGCGATTGAGGTAGGTGATATATCAGATCTGGAAACTGTGTATCGCTCGCTTTCGAACTATGAAAAAAGTAGGGGAAACTATAGGAAAGCCTTGGAATACAGTGAGGAGGCCCAGATCAAGAAAGACTCTTTACTGAATGCCAAACATTTGAAAAATGTTGAGGATTTAAACGTCCAGTATGAAACAGAGAAAAAGGAACAGCAAATTGCTTTGCAAGAGTCACAGCTTGGAGTACAGGAAGCCAGACTTCAAAGAAATCAGTTGTTTCTGATTGTGTTGATTTTAGTTGCTTTCCTTCTTATCACCCTTGTAGTCTTGGTGCGAAACCGGGAGAAAAGAAAACAAGAACTTATACGTAGGGAATCTGAATTAAAAGTTCGGGAGGCGGAGATCAATGCGGTGATCAACTCTCAGGAGAAAGAGCGAAATCGATTTGCACAAGACCTTCACGATGGATTTGGCCAGCTGATTTCTGTTCTTAAAATGAACCTTGCTAATCTCAACTCCAATGGTAAGACCGCTACAGAGGACCGAGTTGAAGTATTCGAGAAAAGTGAAGCCGTAATTAATGATATGTACTCTGAGCTTCGGAATATTTGTTTTGATCTTATGCCTCAGACTTTGGTAAAGAATGGCCTGGTAGCAGCTCTGAAGGAATTTGGAATTCGTGTCACCGAAACGGGTCAAAAGACGCTAGAGGTTTTGGTTTTTGATGCCGATGAAAGACTTCCGGAATTGATCGAGGTATCCCTGTACAGAATCTGTCAGGAATGGGTCAATAACATTTTGAAATACTCCGATGCCCAATTAATCACTCTTCAGCTCACAAGAGATCAGAACGAACTGACGCTATCTATTGAAGATGATGGCAAAGGCTTCAATACGGCAGCTTTCTATTCAGGCAAAGGCAATGGTTGGCGAAATATTAGCAGTAGACTAAACTTGATTAACGGGGTGTTTGAATTAGATAGTAGAGAAGGGATAAATGGCACTTTTATGTCGGTGAATCTGGCATTAAACTCAGAGGAGGCCATACCCACTGCCACTGAGGATCAAATCACGTCTTAGTCGGATATTTTTGATAGATTAGTACTGGTACTTTGCCTTCATGAAATGGATGTTGAGCCTTGCAGCAAAGTTTGACGCTGTATACCCCATGAAAATAATCCTTGTAGACGACCACACAATACTGCTCGATGGACTGAAAAAGCTCATCGAGGAAGACGATATGCTCACTGTAGTAGATTGTTTGGGTTCGGTACCTGATGCAATTCAGTCGATCGATAAGTACAAGCCAGATTTGGTAATCACAGACTATAACCTTGGTGATGATGATGGACTGAGCCTGGTTCAAAAAACGAAGAGGATTCTGCCTGATACCAAGTTCATTGTCTTAAGTATGCACGATGAGGCACATTTGGTCAGGGAAATCCTTAAGGAAGGTGTTAATGGCTATGTTTTAAAAAAGGACACCAAAGAGGAGTTGCTGGAGGCTATATATGCAGTCAGGGCAGGAAAAATGTATATGTCAAATGATATCAACTCCATGTTGGTCAAAAGCCTGTATGAACCCTCGGAAGGCAAGTTACTAACAGCTAGAGAGAGGGAAATACTCAAACTCATTTCCCAGGAGTACTCCAATAAAATGATTGCCGAAGAACTGTTCATTAGCGAGAGAACAGTAGAGACGCACAGGAAAAATATATTCAGGAAGACCAAGACCAGCTCATTGGTCGGTCTGATCAAATTCGCTTACGCCAACAACCTTATTTAAGATGAACGTGTTTAAAGCCGTCTATTGTAACCAATACTATGAATTAAAGCCTAAAGGAAAGGAAGATAGTGCTCGCTCCAATGGAACTCGGTTGCTTATTGTAAGTACGGCCCTAAATATCATATTGATTGTTGTACTTGCTATGGTAATTTCAGAGGACTTTCTGGATGCATTTACAGATCTCATCGAAGATATTTTTGGAAGGCGCAGAGGACGTTCTATTGGTCGGTTGGTGGCAATCGTGCCATTTATCATTGTTTTGCCAATTGTGCGATATACGCTAGGAACGGAGTCTAGTTATAACAGTACAATTAGTGAGTTTGAGTCGCTTTCAGATCAAGACCAGTTGGTGGTGTCGAAAAAGGGGTTGCGTTATTTTATCGGTTCGTTGATCGGATTTGGAGTGGCGTTTGCCATGGCACTCATTTTCCTTGCCTGAGTGTTTTATCCGTGCCAGCACTGATGGCGAAATCAGTAGATTAACGTATTTTCCTAAGGTCAAAGGCTCTCTATTTTTGAGCTAAATCAATCATCATGAAAAATCTTATTGTTTCTACTCTCCTCTTTTGGAGCCTTGGCACCTGTGCTCAAGACCACAAAGCTTCGATCAAAGAGGATCTCAGTAACTATTTCAATCTTCTCGAAGAAAAGAAAATCAGTGAGGCGCTGGATCATGTTCATCCTGAACTTATGGACATGGTGGGAAAAGAAACCTTTATGCAGCAGTACGGACAGCTATTCAGTGACCCTGCATCTGAGGTTTCATTCAAGGACTTCAATATCGATAGTATCAGTTCCTTGCACATCTATGAGGAAGTAAAATATGCGCAGGTAGACTATGGCTATCAACTCATATTCGATGTTAGGGGAGAAGAGCCGAGGGATACAACAATGACCCAACTACTTGTGTACTCCTTTGGAGGGCAATTTGGTAAAGAGAATGTGGTGGCCGATGAAAATGGCAAGATTACAATCACTGCTCAAAAGCAGCTCTTCGCTGTAATGAAGGAAGATTTCGATGGCTGGAAGATAGTTGATTATGAAAAAGGTATGCGATTTATGCTCGTAGCATTCATACCAGAAGAGGTTTTAAAACACTTTAATAAGTAAGCTATGAAATTCTTAAAATCATCAATCACCGCTTTTCTGTGCTTTCTATTGACTGTGCCTTTGAGGAGCCAGGTATTAAAGGTTCCGACCCTTGAATCGAAAGGGATCAACGGGCGTCTCACTACCATAGAGTGGTATACCCATCAGTTTATTGAAAACAAAGGACTTACCTATGTCAAAAAGGATATTGAGACTTACGATGATCAGGGCAGACTTTCTTCGGTGCTCACAGAGAACTATCAAAATAATCAGTCTTATAAGACAGTCTACACTTTAAGCAAAAAGGGCCAACTTGAGAAAATAGAGATTCTCAATCCGAGTAACAATTTGGTTTTAAGGATCACAGATTATAGCTATAAAAAAGGGCTGTTGATAAAAACTTCCCAAGTTCAGGGTACCAACACGTTGGTTAAGAACTATACCTACGACAACAAAAAGAGATTGACCCAGGTAGAAGTATCGCAAAATGGAACCCAAAGCTTCATAGAGTACTACGAATTGGATGATCAGGATAGGAGAACCAAGATCAGTAGAAAGCTGGCAAATGAAACCGAAACCAAAGTGGCATCAACTTTTAAGTATGAGAATAAAGATAGTCAGTTGATTACTGTGGAAAACCGACACACGAATCAAGGAGAATTCAAAATCACCAAAGTTCTTAATGAAGCCAATAGGAGGGATATTTCGGAAACGACCGTCAAAGTGAGTACCAATCAGCAAGGTATCAACCGTCAATTGTTTGAGGACGATCAGCAAAGTAATTGGATTAAAGGCGAGGTTATTGACGATCAGTTCGGCCGTTCGCGACTTGTGCTGAGAAGATTCAGCTATTCAGACGGCACTTCCACAGGAAGAGACAAACTAGAATTTCCAAATGACTATTACGGACAATACATTCGTCAATACTCGAATAAGCAAGTGGCGGTCAATGGGAAAGTATATAATTCCGGGGTAGCCTTCGATCTTGATTATACTGATGACCGCCTTTGTTATATCAATGACCTTAATGCCTGGGTTCTTCTCAAGGGTTATGATAAGAACTCGAACATGACCCGATGGATGGAAGCTCAGGTAATTTCCGGAGGTGGCGACAAAGTTTTATGGGCAGCGAGTAATGATGGTATTGATGTTTTCAATTACGGAAGACAATTTACCAAGGGGACATCGAGAAATACCTACAATGCCTATCGAATAGGAGACAGCTATACTGCCTACGTTCGAGGTGATGTTAATAAATCTTTTCTAGCTGAGTTTCCTGCAAAAAGTGCCGGGAAAGTTTTCGAAGCGAAACTGACGACAGATCATTTTTATTGGGGGAAGCTATCAGATTCAACTTATGTGTTGAGCAATAGGGGAAAATCCGTTTCATTGCAGACTCAAGTCGAGGATGCAGACGGCAATAAACTGGCAATGATGAGGAGTGGGAATATCTACTATTGGTATTTTTTGCCTGGTTTCAGAGATAAATTTGACGGGTCAGCCATAGGTGAGCTACACCAAGCAGAACCCATTTACGACCCTGCCAAGTTTCTAAGTGAGAATAAGCTTCAGATGGATTTAAGCAATTTCAGATTCAATAAATTACTTAATGGCAGATACAGTTTGAGATCCAATGATGATCAGATGGTTACCAGTATTGCAAACTCTTCAGTTCGCACCCCGGATGAACAGTTGCTAGCATATTTTCCTTTGACTAAGCAATACTTAAGAATGGATAATTATTACACGCTTGATACAACAAGAGAATGGAAGGGCCAGAAGGTGACGGTCATGCTTGACAGCAGTGATTATGCTTATTATCTCTATAAGAATGGAGAAAAAATAGTATTCTATTCTCATGGTAAAAGAATTAATAATCGCTCATTTAATACACATAGACTTGATCCCGATAAAAGAATTATGGGTGCCTTATTATATGATTCTTTAAATAATGTTTCCTATGGAATGAACTACGATCTCGATGGTCAATTGGGAATGGGGGAGATGAGAAAACTTCCGGCAAACAACAAAGGTGCTTACATCCTAAAATTGAAAGGTGATCGCTGGGTGGTTTTCATTAAAGGTGAAAAAGTGTCTGATTACGCTTATAGCAAGTATACGAAGGACAAAAATGTAGTGCATTTCTATAAAGATGAGAAGGGAAAAACCAGAGCATTACATTTTAGTAGTTTCAAAGATCTACAACCTGGTCAATTCTCTTATGCCCATGACTTAACAGATGCAGATGTGAAAAAATACCTTCAAGAATTCAACGTTGATGCTACACTGCCCGAGAAAAAAGAGGACAATTAGTTTCGAATGCCAAAATCGTTGAACCACAAAGTAAGAGTTTCAATTGTATTCATATTCCTTGTTTGTGTGAATGTGTCTGAGCTAAAAAGCCAGGATACTGTTGAAAGCTATAAACCACTCGAAAGGTATGATTTTGATAAGGGAGGCTATGAACTAATATTTCTACCATATGCTGGTCGGAATGGAGACACCGCATTTTTCACCACCGACATCTCTGTTTTAAATGAACTCAAGGAAGGTTGGGAATTTGATAGTGAAGCAGTTCAATACCCGTTCGCTTGTAATGACGGCCATGATCTTCTGCTGCTATTTAATGGCTTTGTTCAAGATCAATTTTCAATAAGAAATCGATGTCAGGCTTTCATTGACGGTGATACCTATTGGCACTTACCAGAGTTTAGTGCTGCATTAATTCCGGAATTGTTACCTGTAATCAGAAGGGAAAAGATGTATAGTGCCATTGATGAAGCTCGTAGTGTTTTACGCTTGGCAAAGACTGACAGTTCTGTCCTTTTCATCGAGCCTGCGGATTGGGAAAGTTTTGAAGGCTATTTCTTTTTCCAATTTCCTAACCCCAACAAATCAGGGAAAGCACCATTTATCCCTTGGGAGAATATAAATGCAGATGTCCAATCCCAACTCGACCAAGAGTATTTGGAAGTACCGTTTCAAATGAGAATGGTCAGTTATGGTTATGGAAAGAACTATCCTAATATAATTTTTAAGGTGACAGCCAATAAAGACTTATTCGACAATTTCAAAATTTTCCCTATAATCGAAAGTGGTTGGTTTCCTCTTAAACCAAAATTGATCTATTATAAAAAGCTGTAATCCGTACTAGCTCGGATATAGAAACACCCCGAAGCCGCTATGGTTGCTTGTTGACTGGAAGGCGTTATTCGTTGAAGTCAAAACTTAGTAATCATGAAGAAATATCTTTCCTTCGTTTTAGCCTATTCAATTTGTTTATTTTCCTGTGGGGATAATGGTGAAGAACCAACGGCCGCTGACTGCGATGGTCAAGTCTGTACTGCAACAGTCGGAACAGATGAATCTGCCACCCAGGTACCTTCGGAAATCCATGGCACATTCGTGATGGAATTGACACATGCTGAACCAAATTCTCCAATCTCGCTGGGAACACGTGCTACATTCACCCTATCGGCAAATACTTTAATAGTGGAAGTGGATGGAGAGGAATGTTTCTCGGTGGAAAATCCGGTCGCAAGATTCGGTTCGACATCAGGAAATTATACTTTCAAAGCGGCCTGTATTGATGATATAGCCTTCAATGTATCGCAGAATTTGGACGATAGTCTGAATGAGATCAATCTTGAAAAAGCCAGTGGACCAGGTTTTTATGGACAATTCACACTGGTAGGCGGATAAAATACCCAATAACCCTTAATAGAAAACACCACGTGTATGGGATGTCAATGCGCTGAATCAATCCCGAGCTTTAATCATCAATTAAAATCAATCACACTATGAAAACGAGATTATTAATCGTGGCGATTTTATTCATGATTGGAGGATTCGCCCATGCCCAAAAAGTAGGGAAAATTGAGACCAAAGAATCTGGGTTCAGCCAGAAGAAATTCTCAAAGGCTCCTAAGAAAGTTTACATCGCAGAATTTAATGTCAACTACCAAATGGCTTTTAGTCAGACCTCAATTGCCAGAGGTGGTAGAGAGATTGGTGGTGGTTATCGCGGGGACGCTAAAGCCACACTCAACGTAGCGATTCCTGATATTAATCCGAATGAAATGCAGAAGCTAACCAACGAAGTTTATCAGGAATATATCAATGAGCTGAAGCAGAATGGCTTTGAAATTGTATCTGCGGATGAGGCAGGCAAGACAGATTTGTTTAGTGATTGGGAACGAATGGAAGGAGGAGAAATCAGTCAGGCACAGTTTCCCGGATACTTAGGCACTACTCCGACAGGATATTCCTATTATGTACGTAAAGTCACCAAAAAAGGGAGGACCAAAAATGGAGTCTTTGCCTATTCTCCAAAGCTGTCCAGCCAGCTTGGAGGAGCTATAGTTATCAAAATTAATGTTGCTGTTCCCTTTATAGAAAATGCAGAAGGTGGCCTTAGTAAGTCATTGAGAAAAGGACTGGGCGGGGTTGCAAAGGTGGTAGTCCGTCCTAACCTGAGGCTAGCAGTAAATGAGGCAGTGCAAATTGGTAAAATGAGTAGTGCGTCAGTGACGACCGCAAGTAGTTATATGTTCAAGGAAAGTTTAAAGAATCAAGGTCAGTTGCTTGTCAATCTCAAAAAGGATGTGGGTATCGAAGGAGTATTTGATAGCAAGAAAAAATATAAGGCTTCAAAATCTGCTGACGTTGATTTATGGGGAAGTGATGCAGGCCATTTAAGGATTTTTCACTTCTCTGATCAGGAAGTCGAAAATACACAGCCAATACCTTGTGAACCAACGGCTTATGTAAAAGGAGTAGGTGAAGTAGTTCGCGGTTATGTCAGAAAATCACTTGATTCCTTTCTTGCCGTAGCCAAATGAAACACTGATCGACCATATATGTCGAGTAGTGATCGATGATTGATTGAAGCCCTGCAACGCAGGGCTTTTTTCATATCCGTGCCAGTACGGATAGAGTTTTACAGGATTTCTCGGATGATCTCACTACCATTTTGGAAGTAGATTTAAGTTATGAATCCAAACCAAAATGAGATTGAGGCTTTTCTAGATACATGGACTTCTGATTTGAAGCAATGGCACGTGTTCAGAGAAGAAAAGTTCAAAGAGGATAAGAAAGATGCCTGGATATCAGGAAGGGTGTTGGGGATAGTTTTTGTTGTAGTGGCGGTCTTGATCACCTTTAGAGAAGGGTGGAGCACAATTGCCATCTGGACCATTTCTGCGCTTATAATAGGTCAAGTGCTTGGTACGCTCATGATGCTCAACCTTGCTTCAAAAGAATACAGCAAGAACAGAAAAACTGATCGGGGACAAATTCAATTTGGCAAGGAGAAGATAATTATTAATGGAGAACTGGTTCCTCTAAAGGGTTTGGGACTCAACCTCCAGTTCTTTGGTAGAGAAGAAAAATTTGGAATGGAAGTGTTAAGCATTAGAATTCGAGCATCTTCGTCATCAGGTAATCGTGGAACTCATCGTCACTATTTTCCTTTTCCGAAGGAGGAAACCAATTGGCCTAGAATAGAGTCTGAATACCAACCCTTGGTCAATACAGCATATAAAGTCTAATTCTCGCCAAACCTTCTGCGCATCTGTTGAAAGCGCTGAAGTCTGTCTTGGCCAGGTAGTGGCTCGTCTAAGCCAAAGCTTCTGATATTGAAGGTGAAGGTCAACATGAGGTATTGTGTTAAAATTTGCGTCTGTGAGTCTTCAATATAGGATCCGTTAACAATTCGCTGTATGCTTTGATTTTGCTCTAGTAGATCAAAAACTGTCAATTTCAGTTCACCTTTTTGCTTAAACATCTTCTTGCCAATTTCCAGGTTCCAGAGTGCGAAATTCTGGTTGAAACCATCTGTTAATCCACTATTGTAGGTATGATTCACTGTTGACCTAAAAACAAAGCCATCTCCAAATATCCAATTCAGCCTTAGTCGGGTGGCCTGTGAGAAGTAATCGGTGCTACTTACAGTTTGGAGGGTGTTGTTCACTGTATTGTAGCTCGAATTGCTTGATACGGTGAAGTCAATCTTCTCGCTTATGTTACTGCTCAGCACCCAGCCCAAACCAAAAGTAGGACTGGAAGCATAATTGATCTCATCATTGATCATCTCAGGCGTTCTGGTGTAGTTGAAGTTTGCCGTGAAGTTTAGATTTGATTCGATGAAACCTAGGGGTACTCCGTAAGAGACAAAACTTCGTACTGTTCTATAGCCTTCTAGATTGACAAACTGAGTAAGTTGAGCTCCAGGTTCCAATTGAATCCCGTTCACTGTGGCACCCCTGCCATCAGCAATGGTAGTGCTGTTGCCAATGTAATTGTTGGAAAATGAAGCTATTGCCATGATGAAGAAATTTGACGATCGATCTGTATTGGTGGAAACGAATCGTGCAACTAAGGAGTGCTGAAAATTTTGGTCAAGCGATGGATTTCCAACCGTCACGAACAATGGGTTCGAGTTATCGATCACATCTTGCAATTGAGTAATGGATGGTGCATTTGTTGTCGTACGGTAATTGATCATCAGGTTTTTGCTTCGTGAAAAGCGATACCGATAGGATATGGACGGCACAAAATTCTCAAACGTGCGTTGAATATTGTCTTCAAATGGAAACACCTGATCATTGTCGAGCTTGGCGAATTGATAGTTGAGATTTATGGAGAGGTTTGCCTTTTCTCCTCTTGCGTTATATCCGGCCCCGATTCGATTTGTAGTATACACACTGGTGAAAGTGTTGCTTAATGGGATATTCAGGTTGTCATAATTGCCTGTTGCCTCATTGAAGTCAAAGGTTTCCTTATCGGACTCGGTTTTCTGATAACCGATCCTGTAGGTCAATGCCAGTTGACTGCGTTGAGTCAGGGGCTCGGTATAAACCAAGTTGGTGCTTACATTATATCCCGGATTGTCCAGGTCAGAGAATTGGTCTAAATCCTCGTTGTTTTCAATACCATTTCTAAAGAATGCATTTTCAGAATCCAAAAAGCTCTCTCCAGTGCTTTGGTTATAGGCAGTATTCAAGTTAATTGATAGTGTTCTACCTTGTTTTGCAAACCGATGCCTCCAAAGTAGGTTGTTGGAGAGATTGTAGGCCAGCAGTTCAGAAGTATTCAAGGTACTAGTTGAATTCAGCAATTCACCATTATTGAGTGTTTGACCAGTGACAAGCGATGATCCATCATTTTCTTGCAAGGTTAGTCTTGGCCGGATCTGAATCGAGTTATTTTCATCAATGGTGTATTCAATTCTCGCGCTAAACCTGTGATTGGTATTAGTGCTTGGAACAAAACTGTTTTCTTCATAAGTCTGTCCGGCAGTCTCAGGGAGAATGAATTGTCTGAATATGGATTGATCCGAATTGTTCTGGGCGGTGTTGAAGAAGTAGCTGGCCGTAATATCCAGTTTGTCATTGGCTTTCAATGAATAGTTAATACCAAAGGCCTTCGTTTCAGAAATACCCCCTTGCTGCCCCACCAGAAAATCACCTACATTTCCTCCATTTGAAAAACGGGCACCTCCAGCTGCACCTGGCGCACCTCCACCTCCTCTGAAACGGATTCCTCCTCCACCTCTTCTTCTGCCACCACCAGCGGTTACTCCGAGAAGATCACTCGTAGAGAAATTCTGGATATTGATATTGTTCACCTGACCCAGAATTGTCGTCCTGCTTTTTTCTCGAAAGAGGTTAATACTCCCACCCGCATTATAGCGTTCATCAGAACCGGCACCACCATAGACCTTTCCGAACGTGCCGTTTCGCATGCTCGCCTTGGTAATGATATTCAATGTTTTTGAGGTCTCGCCATCATCGAAGCCTGTAAAACGAGATTGTTCACTTGCTTCATCGTATACTTGGATTTTCTCAATGATTTCAGCGGGAAGGTTGGTAAGGGCTGCATTTGGGTCATCACCAAAGAACTCTCGACCATCCACCAACACGCGTTGAACCGTCTCACCTTGAGCTTGCAACTGACCATTTTGAATAACCACACCAGGCATTTTCTCCAAGAGATCCTGCGCTGTCGCATCCGGGTTTACCTTATAGGCAATGGCGTTCATTTCTACTGTGTCCCCATTCTGGACTACGCGCTGGTTTATTCCTTCTACAGTGACTCCTTCCAATAACTTGTTATCAATGGGCATGGCAATGGTTCCGAATCGATAGGTCGCATCTTTTACCTCAAATTGCTTTTGGAAGGTTTTATAGCCAACAAAGGACACGGTAAGCTCGTAATTGCCGTTGACTACCCCTGTGAATCTGAATTCTCCCTTTTGATCCGTAGCTTTGACCTTGACGGTCGAATCGGCCAGATTTTTCAATACAACAGTGGAAGCAAATAGCGGTACTTGATCGGTGCTGTCCACTGCTGTGCCTTTGACCACCCAGTACTGTGCATAGAGACCGGTACCACATAGCAGTAGGAACACGGTGATGATAATTTTTTTCATTGACCCTGAATTTACAAAGCCTTTGACCTTCAATATGTTATAAGGTTTAAGCCGTTCCTGTAAATTCTTTATTCGATAATTAATTATTGTTTATCAATAATTAATTACTAATTTTCAGAAAATTTAGGAATTATGAATTGGAATAAGATCCTGATCATCGGTGTGATTTGGTTGATACAAATCACTAGAATTATGGTGGTGATAGCGGTGTTCGTTTTGGGTTATCTAATTTTTACAGACAACTCCACGCCTTTAATCACACTCCCATTAGAAACCGGAAACATAGTTGAATCTAAGCCAATCACTATCCCTTCCGAATTAATGGATCAATTTGAAGAAGTGAATGTAATCTCCAGAGGATATAAGTTGGCAATTGGGGTCAAAGGCAAATTGATCTGGCCTTATCTGGCCTTCTTATTGATATCAATGGGACTGTATCTTTATTTCGCTACGATTTTGCTTCGATTTGTTTCTTCATCACGAAAGGGAGATTTCTTCAATGTCAAAAATGTGGCAAGGCTTAGATTGATAGGCCTGATGTTAATTGGGTTTGATATTTTCATGTGGCTTTTAGGTAATGCTGGCCGAAAGTATTTTGATCGATGGTTTTCAGACGATAGCCTGCATACAGGGTTATCGGTGCAGTTTGTACCTTACCCGTTCAACAACTTGATATTTTTAGGACTGCTTGTCTTGGTATTGGCCCAAGCGTTTGACCATGGATTAAAGCTCAGAAAAGAACAAGAATTAACCATTTGAATATGCCTATTATTGTAAACCTGGATGTGATGTTGGCCAAACGAAAGATGCAATCCAAGGAACTTGCAGAACGTGTTGGAATAACACTGGCAAACCTCTCTATTCTTAAGACTGGAAAGGCTAAAGCAGTTCGTTTCTCTACCTTGGAATCAATTTGTAAGGAATTGAATTGCCAGCCGGGAGATATTCTTGAATTCAGAATGGAGGACCACACTTAAGAATCAGATATTATTGAATATGAAGACAGAAGAAAGGCCATGGGTACTTGGCTCACATATAGGTACCTTGCTAGGATATAGTATCGCCCTGGGTAGTTTTTTAGTTCCTCTTTTCATTTGGTTGGCAAAAAAGGAGGAATCCCCTTTGATTGCACAACATGCCAAGGCCTCACTCAATTTTCAACTCTCAATGCTTGTTTATACGATTATCGCGGGAATGCTGGCAATTTTCCTTATTGGGATCCCCTTTTTATTCATTATTCCCATTGTGAATTTAGTTTGTGTAATTCTGGCAACCATAGCTGCAGACAAAGGAGAATTATATAATTACCCGGGGAGTATTAAATTTGTGACCTAATTTCTCCTGTATGCTAATTCGCCCAAGACGAAATCGTAAATCTTTAGCAATTCGAAATCTTGTTGAAGAAACCAAGGTGACTACTGACGATTTAATCTTCCCGTTATTTTTGCTGGAAGGTCAGCGTCAGAAAATTGAAGTTGATTCTATGCCGGGGATATATCGGCTAAGTGTTGATTTGATGCTCAAAGAGATCGAAGAGTGTCTTACGTTGGGAATAAAGGCTTTTGACATATTCCCTGTTGTTCCTGAGCACTACAAAGACAAAACCGGAACCAAAAGCCATGATCCGAAATTCTTCTATTTAAGCGCGCTCAGGGAAATTAAAGAACGGTTTCCTGAGGCAGCTATTATGACTGATGTAGCGTTGGATCCATATAGCTCTGATGGTCATGATGGCATTGTTGAGGACGGAAAAATACTCAATGATGAAACCTTGGAAATCCTGGGTAAGATGGCCTTGGCACAAGCCGAAACGGGTATTGATATCATTGGGCCATCTGATATGATGGATGGACGTGTTGGCTATATTCGGGAGGTTCTGGATGAGAATGGCTTCGAAGAAGTTTCGATTATGTCTTACTCGGCCAAATATGCCAGTGCCTTTTACGGCCCGTTCCGAGATGCCTTGGATTCAGCGCCAAAAGCTGGAGACAAAAAAACTTATCAAATGAATCCCGCCAATAGGAGAGAGGCTTTGATCGAAGGAGATTTGGATGTGGATGAGGGAGCAGACTTCTTGATGATTAAACCCGCTCTCGCCTACCTGGATGTTATTAAGCTATTTAAGGACACCTATGCACAACCGATTGCTGCTTATAACGTAAGTGGTGAATACTCAATGCTCAAGGCTGCATCTCAAAAAGGTTGGCTGGAATACAACAAGGTAATGGCAGAAACATTATTGAGTATAAAAAGGGCAGGGGCCGATATCATCTTGACCTACCATGCCAAGGAATTCGCTTCTTTATAGAAGCTCAGACTAAGCTCTTCCGAGTTCTCGCAACATTTTTCCATGCTTGATGACTGCGATGGCAAAATTTGGTTGAGAATAATAGGGTAAACCAAATTCTGCAGCCGTCTCGCGCACTATCCTCGAGATCTTTTTATAGTGGACATGGCAAATGTTGGGGAAAAGATGATGCTCCACCTGATAATTCAATCCGCCAATGAACCAAGAGAATATACGGCTCTTAGGAGAGAAATTGGTAGTAGTGAATAACTGATGTACCGCCCAGTTGTTTTCGATATTCCCGTTGTCATCAGGTATAGGGTAATCGGATGTAGGCATCACGTGAGCAGGTTGGAAAATAAGGCCTAATGCCAGACCTGTGATGAAGTGCATAATAAAGAAACCAAGCAGAATTTGCCACCACGGTGCTTGAATAAAAATTAGCGGTATTGCTAAAGCATAAGCATAGTAGCCGATTTTTGAAAGAATAGTCTCAATAAGCACACCACCATAGGTTCTTTTCTGACCCTTGATCAACCCCATTTTCTTGTAGCGATGGAGTTGGCGAAAATCCTTGGTCGTTAGCCACAGGAACGTCATCATGCCATATAGAAACCATCCGTAGATATGTTGTAAGCGATGCGCTTTGTAACGTTTGGCATGAGGAGATAACCTCATGAGTTTCCCTGGATCTATGTCCTCGTCCATTCCTTCAATGTTGGTAAACGAGTGATGAAGAACATTATGTTGAATCTTCCAATTAAAAGCACTTGCTCCGATGAAGTTCATAACATAACCCATGTACTTATTCACCCTTTTATTCTTAGAATAAGCACCATGGTTTGCATCGTGCATTACTGAAAGGCCAATTCCGGACATTCCGAGTCCCATTAAGGCCCACATCAATATCAATACCCAGGTATGAGTAACTATGCCAGTAATCATAAGAAAATAAGGCACAAGGTACAATGCAAACATAAAGATGGTTTTGATCACCATATTAGCGTTGGCATAGACTGATTTCTTTTGGCTTTCAAAATGGGCCTTAACCCTTTTTCTTAAAACCGTGATGAAATCATCTTTCTTATTGGGAATGAATCGAATAGACCGGTAGCTCATGTTCTGAATTCTTTATGACCTTTTCTTAAGACAAGAAACCGCAAAGGTATGTTTCAAAATTTAAATAGAAAATTATTCCTTATTTGAATGGCGATTTATCTTATATATTTAGGAGTGGAGTACAGAATAGATCTTTTTTCCATATTCACACTACTCGGTATTGCTCAAGCCCTTTTTCTGTCTTTTTTCTTTCTGAATAGGAATTCAATCGGTATCGAAAGGAACCGTTTTCAGGGTTACTTTCTGATTTCCATCGCTGCAGTAATACTTGAGGCCTTTCTTATGTACACGGGTTATATAGTGAATGTGCTTCATTTGGTGGACTTTTCGGAGCCGATTGCCCTGCTAATGGGGCCGTTTTTGTATTTCATGGTGGCGGCCTCAGTCAATATGAAAGTAAAAAGGTGGCCACACTACATCTATCCTTCTATTTACTTCGCTTATTGGCTGTTTTTATTTCTGCAATCGGCAGATATGAAATATAATGGTTACTTGGAGGCCTATCACCCGGATTGGCCGGTCAGGGAAGTCAATATGAGGTTTTCTGACGATCCTTTGGATATCAGGCAGCATCATTCGGAAATGGTGATTGTGAGCATGCTTCTATATGTTGTGCTTGCCTTACGGCTATTGTTATCAAATACTGACAAAGTACTTACCAAACTATGGAGACCCAATAACCCTGTAATAGCCAGGGCAAGGGACTATACCCTTCTTTCATTTCTAATGGTGGTGGTAGTCGTGCTTAGCAAGAGTCTTCTACCACGTGATTTTGGTGATCATTACATTTCGTTGTTTGCAACGTTTGTAATCTATTTTGCAAGTTTTCATGTGATCAAAGAGTCTCGTTTGTTCGGCTATGATTTAGCAAAAGTCAAGTATTCTAAATCGTCATTAACAGAGGAAATGAAAAAAGAGGCAGTTCGTAAAATCGAAAAGGTTATGGATGTCGAACGACCTTTCCTACAATTGGGGTTTAATCTGAATGAGTTTTCGAAGTCCCTTGGATTGTCGACTCACCATGTATCTCAGGTGATCAATGATGAAATGGATCTGACTTTCAACGAACTTGTTGGTCAGTACAGAATTAGTTTTGCATGTGAGCTTCTTGCAAGTGAAGAGGGTAGGAGGCTTAAACTGGAAGAATTGGCTGAACGAGTAGGGTACAGTTCTAAGTCTTCCTTTAATTCGAACTTCAAAAAAGTAATCGGGAAGACCCCCTCTGAATATCGGGATCAACTAGAACTTCCTTAAAGATCTTCTTCGCGTTCCAGCATCAATATAGACGATTGGGGAACGATGAACAGTTTTTCCCCTTCATAGATAACCTCAAGAGCTCCTTTCTGTAAGAAAATGGCCATATCTCCGATTTCAGCCTGTAAAGGGATATACTTGATCTTTTCGTCATTGTCTTTCCATGGTTCGTCTTCTTCCATAGGCATTGGTAAGGGATAACCAGGACCAACCTTTAGAATATAACCCGTCTGAACCTTTTCTTTTTCTTGAACGCCAGGAGGTAGATAGAGACCGCTTTCCGTTCTATCAGGTGACTTCTTCGGCCTTATCAATACGCGATCACCAACAACAATCAACTTCCTTAATTTATTATCCGGGGTGAGTTCCATGGCTACTTATTCAATGAACATTGTTGATTCCAAATTATGAAAAAAAGCCAATCATTTCGATTGGCTTTTCTCCTGATTGATTGGTAAAAAGGGTTATCTCTTAACTAATAATTTCAAGTTTCTTATATATCCGGCAGTTTGAAGTCGAACCAGGTACACTCCATTGGCCACATCTCCCGGCTCGAATACCAGTGTATAGTTAGTGTTAGCTTCCGCATCACCTTCATAAAGCTTGCCCACCAGGAGACCGTCCGTACTGTAAACATTAACTGCTACAGGACCAGCCTGATTAACTGTGAAGTTGATGGTCGCTTTGTCGGTGGTTGGGTTAGGATAAGCAGAAAGTTGAACGTTCGGAACTGTTGCTCTTTCTTCAACTCTATTTACAACTCCCTCTTCAACATCAATTAATCCACCAGCAACATTTCCTGGGTCAACGATTTCACAACTTCCTAAGCTACCTCCCCTTTCGAGATACCAGTAAACTCTGGATTTCGGTACACAAATGGTCTGTCCATTGTAGCACATTGTAATTTTTCCATGCCATTGTGGGATGGTAGTTCCGCATACCTCAATGTCGCCATCAGGATTACCTTCACAGTAACTTCCCTCTCCATCGGTATAGCTGAACACTTCGAACGGTCCATAAATCTTTCCAATGATTTGTTCAGAACATGAAGTGTGGACTTCGTACCTCGTGCCGCCTTCAACCTCAACATAAGTTTTGGAATCCAAACGACCTTTGTGATCAAATCCTTCGAAGATCAGGTGATCACCAGACTGAACGTTTGTATAGGTCTTTAACAATCCACCTTTCTTCTTGTAAGCATTTACAGTAACACCTGAAGCTCCTCGGTAGATGAGTGTGAAGTTCTGCATTTTGCCTTCACATTGGCAAGACCCATCATCGTCTCCATCATCATCATCATCATCGTCATCATCACCTTTTCCGTCATCGTCATCATCATCACCTTTTCCGTCATCGTCATCATCATCACCTTTTCCGTCATCATCATCGTCATCACCTTTTCCGTCATCATCATCGTCATCACCTTTTCCGTCATCATCGTCATCATCTCCTCCACCATTGTCACCGCCATGACCAGAGCCGTCACAGTAGCTGCCTTCGCCATCTGTGTAGCTGATTACCTCGAATGGACCAAACGCATCACCTAAAATATCTTCGGAGCAAGAAGTATGTACTTTATAGTATTTCGATCCAATTTTCAGATAGGTTTTAGAATCCAATTGTCCCTTGCTGCTGAATCCGTTGACGGTAAGTTCATCACCATAATTCACATTATTGAACGTAGCAATTACTTTCTTCTTCTTTTTATCGTAGGCCTTTATTTGGATGCCTGATGGGCCAGTATAACGTACGGTGAAGTTCTGCATTTTGCCTTCACATTGGCAAGACCCGTCATCGTCTCCATCATCATCGTCATCGTCCTTGCCGCCTTTGTCATCATCGTCATCATCCTTGGAGTCCTTATCGTCATCATCGTCCTTGCCGCCTTTATCGTCATCGTCATCATCCTTGGAGTCCTTGTCATCATCATCGTCCTTACCGCCTTTGTCATCATCGTCTCCCTTAGGACCATCCTTATCGTCATCGTCATCATCCTTGGAGTCGTCATCGTCATCTCCGTCATCTTCACTATCATCGGAATTGCCAGAGCCGTCACAATAGTTGCCCTTACCATCAGTATAGCTGATCACGGTAAATGGGCCATAAACATTGCCTAGAATATCCTCAGAACAAGAGGTATGGACTTCCTGATAGAACCTGAAGATGGAGAGGTAGGTTTTACTATCAAGTTCACCTTTGCTACCGAAACCATTAATCTTCAGTTCGTCTCCAAATTGGACATTGTAGAACGTTTGGATTACATTTTTGTATTTGTCATGTGCACGTACAGTTAGCCCAGAGAATCCGGTATACTTAACCGTGAAGTTTTGCATCTTGCCTTCACAGTCACATCCAGAGTCAGATTCGCTGCCCTTTCCATGCTGAGTCTCCTTATCTCTTGTATTGAATAAATCAAGTGCTTCTTTTGAAACTTGGTTTTCACCAGCGTTTCCTGTGATAAGAGGATCATCGATTCCCGGCAGGAGAGCATCCCCAAGTTGCGTGTTGTCGTTGGTAACACACCTTGCATCCACAACATTTACGGTAAATTCTTCGGTAGTGGTGCAACCGTTGGCATCAGTAACTACCACAGTATAAGTAGTAGTAACTTCTGGGGCCACTGTAATTACATTCTCATCCTCACAAAGTATTTCAGTACTAGGCGACCAATCATAGGTATATCCTTCATTGCCTCCGTAGGCGTTCGCCTCGATCATGGCGTACTGCTCACCGTAACCAAGATAGATGGTGTGCATTTCACCATACTCAGCTATAGTCTTCCTTGGCGTCATTGCCATCGCCACTCCCAGCTCATCAGGTTCTGTAAGGGTCACCTGGGCTGTTGCTGACGTGCCGTTGGCATCCGTTACTGTCACAGAATAAGTTCCTGGCCCTAGATTTGAAATATCTTCGTCCGTGCTACCATTACTCCAACTGATTGAATAAGGTGAGCATCCTCCAGATATTGAAGCATCAATCGAACCATCTGCTGCCCCTTCACAGCTGATGTTATAACCTTCATCAGTGTTGAAAACTGATGGGCTTAATGAAATCTCGAGGGCAACCGGAACAACTTCAACTGTAAACGACTCCACGGTCTGATTACCAGAATTGTCTGTAGCTGTATAACTTACGGTTGTAGTTCCTACAGGGAAGAAATCTCCGGAATTGTGTGAGCTGGTGACAGTTACATCACAATTGTCGGTCACGGTAGGAGTAGTCCAAGTGATCGTCTGACCACAATCTGTGTCTGTTTCCTGATAAACAAGGTTTGAAGGCATTCCACTAATTACTGGAGCCGAGTTGTCTACAACAGTCACTTTTGCTGTTGCAGAAC
Organism: Cyclobacteriaceae bacterium; assembly: GCA_028281285.1. Lineage (GTDB taxonomy): Bacteria > Bacteroidota > Bacteroidia > Cytophagales > Cyclobacteriaceae > Roseivirga. Next base: position 25,034 of record JANQKF010000015.1, on the reverse strand, counting down.
CTGTGTTTCCACTGGAATCCTCACCTGATAGTGTTACGGTGTTTTCACCCAAATCATCACAAGAGAAATTGACTTTATCAAGGCTTAATGACAAATCACAATTGTCATAAGAACCGTTATCTACCTGATTTGTAGTTATGGTGGCATTGCCATTCGCATCAAGGGCGATAGTGATGTCCTGAGTGATCACAACGGGGTCGATATCATCTACAACAGTTACTGTCGCAGTTGCTGACGATTGATTTCCATTAGAGTCAACAACTGTCAACGTTACCGTATTATCTCCTAAGTCTTCACAATCAAAAGTGGCCTTATCCAGCGTGATGGAGCCAATTTCACAGTTGTCAGAAGAACCATTGTCAATTTGGCTTGCAGATATGGTCACAGAACCGTTGGCATCAAGGCTAACGCTAATGTTTTGAGTAATTACTGTAGGATTGATGTTGTCCTCAACGGTCACTACCGCGGTAGCACTAGCAGTATTACCGCTATTGTCAGTACCGGTAAGTGTAACGGTATTTTGTCCAACATCATCACAATCAAAACTTAGTTGATCCAAGCTTAATGTGAGGCTACAATTATCAGAAGATCCGTTGTCTACATCTTCAGGTGAAATTGACACGTTTCCACTTTCGTCAAGTGAAACTGTGATATTCTTTGTGAGCACAGTAGGTGCAATATCGTCCGTAATAGTTACGGTCGCTGTCGCTGTACTTGTGTTACCATAAGCATCAGTGGCAGTAATAGTTACAGTATTTGTTCCGAGATTATCACAGTCGAATGCGGGTTGATCAATGGTTACAATTTCCACTCCGCAGTTTCCACCACCAGTAGTGATTTCACAGTTATCAATGTCAAGGTTAAAATCTCCCTGAACCTCATTTCCTTGATCATTGGTATAGCTAAACCATCCGGAAATTCCATAGCCAGGGTTTTTGTTATTGGCACCAACGCCTACCTGGAAGCCATAGTAGTAGCTTGAAGGCATGTGGTTCAATACTTTGGTTTCACCAGCATTATCACCCAAACCTGTAAGTGTGCTCGGTTGAGCAGGATCCATGATGTAGTAGGTCCAGTCAACGTGATTTCCATTGGCATGACCATTCTCATCCTTATAGCTTCTTCCCATCGCTGACCAATCAGTCCAATTCACGCCATTGGACAAGAACAAGTTCACTTGATAACTGTCGTTGCTATTAATGGTACTAACAATTGTACCCGTTATAGTAGCCGTTCCATCGGAATATTCGGTAAGGGTTCCTCCATTGCTATCAAAGACAAAATCCACATTTTGACTGTTGTTGATGTATTTGCTTAACCAAACCGCATGTCCGTCACCTGAAGCTGCTGATACTTCACAATTCTTGCCCCACTCACTCAATACGTCTATGACTCCGATTGAAGCCTCACCTGCCTGATCCAAGGCGACCGTAATGTCCTGCGGGTTGATTACAGGAGCAGTATCATCAACTACAGTAACCGTAGCGGTTGCCGAAGAACTGTTTCCGCTCGGATCGACACCTGTAAGTGTTACCGTATTCGTACCAATATCCTCACATGAGAAGTTAAGTTTATCAAGACTTAAAGTGATGTCGCAATTGTCTGAAGATCCGTTATCTATTTGGTCAACAGTGATGCTTGCATTTCCTGAATCATCAAGAGAAACCGTAATATCCTGAGCAATCACAGTAGGAGCAATATTGTCTACTATTGTTACGGTAGCAGTCTCTGTCGATGTGTTTCCATTTACATCCGTTACCGTGAGAGTCACAGTATTATCACCAAGGTTATCACAATCAAACTCAGTCTTGTCAAGAGTTATAGATGAAATTCCACAATTATCAGAAGACCCATTGTTTATTTGAGTGCTGGAAATAATGGCGTTGCCCGTGGCGTCCAAAGCTGCGGTAATATTTTGTGTCACAACTGTCGGAGCAGAGTTGTCAATAACCGTGACTGTGGCTGTAGCTGAAGCTGTATTCCCGCTCGGATCAACACCAGTTAATGTAACAATAGGATTATTCTCACCGATGTCACTACAACTGAAATCAGTTCTGTCTATGCTTAAAGTGATGTCACAGTTATCATATGATCCATTATCTACTTGGTCAACTGTCAACACGCCATTGCCATTTTCATCAAGATAAACTGTAACATCTCGGGCAATTACAGTAGGTGTGATATCATCTACAATCGTGATTGTCGCTGTAGCTACTGAGGTATTTCCACTTCCGTCAGTAGCTGTGAGGGTAACTACATTGGTTCCAACATTTGAACAATCGAAGTTTTCTTTGTCGAGAGACAAGGTGAAATCGCAATTATCGCTAGTGCCATTATCGACCTGATCTGGAGTAATTGAAGCCTGACCATTGGCATCGAGGCTCAGGGTCAAATCCTGCGCAACAATGGTTGGTGCTGTTTCATCTACAACTGTGACAACTGCTGTCGAAGTAGTCGTATTGCCACTTGCATCTGTAACGGTAACGGTAACTATATTTTGACCCAGGTCATTACAATTGAATTCTTTTTTGCTTGCTGAAATAGAGGCGATTTGACAGTTATCACTAGTACATGACGGAATATCCGCAACTGTAGTGATCTCTTTGTATTCGTCACCTGCTCCTGGTACGGTTTCGCCCACAGGTCCTCCTCCATTATTATCATCAGGTAGGTCAGTATCGTCACATACCACCAATAAGTCCTTCGTTTCAATCACAGCCTCACCATTGTTGTCCAGAGTGACAGTGATGTTCTGGGTGACAACTGTTGGTGCAATGTTATCAACCACTGTAACTGTAGCAGTGGCAGTAGTTGTAAGTCCTGAAGGATCTGTACCGATTAGAGTGACAGTATTAGGCCCTAAGTTGTCACAGCTGAAAGTAGGTTGATCTACCGTAAGTGTAACTCCACAGTTATCATAGCTTCCTCCATCAATTATCGCTGGATCTAGAGTAGCGATTCCGTTCGCATCCAGTTCAATAGTTGCATCTTCAGCAATAATTGTAGGAGGGGTATTATCTCCAATAGTCACCACGGTAGTGGCCGTAGTGCTGTTTCCTGAAGCATCTGTAACGGTGACAGTCACTGTATTCTGACCAGTGTCGTTACAATCGAATACTGTCTTACTCACCTCCACTGAAACAATTCCACAATTATCGTTGGTGATTTCACCTCCTCCCCGACCAGAGCCAACCCACTTCAATAGGTCATTAGGATCGATGATTACCTGACCATTGGCATCAAGGAAATAACTAGGAGCCAGAGTGTAAACGACAGGAGGGGTAGTATCTTCAACAGTAACAATGGCAGTTTCGCTCACCACATTTCCAGCGGCATCCGTTCCAGTCAATGTTACCGTGTTTTGACCAATATCATCACAATCAAAATTGAGTTTATCAAGTTCAAGGGTCAGGTCGCAATTATCATAAGACCCATTGTCAATATCCTCTATTGTAATTGAGGCATTACCATCATCGTCCAGAGCAACGATAATATTATTGGTCATCACAACAGGCAATTGATTGTCTACTACTGTTATTGTGGCAGTTGATGTGGTGACATTGCCGTTAATATCTGTTCCAGTTAGTGTAACTGTATTTTCACCGAGATCACTACAGTCAAATTCTGTTTTACTTAGCACAAGAGTGAATTCACAATTGTCATAAGCTCCGGCATCAACCTGCTCAATTGTAATGGACCCATTTCCATTCTGGTCTAAAACAACAGTCAGATCATTAGTAGGAACAACTGGAGGCATGTCGTCTACAATGGTCACAGTAGAAGTTTCAACTGTGGTATTGCCACTTTCATCGGTCACAGTCACAGTAACCGTATTAGCACCAGCTTCAGTACAGTCAAAATCAGTTTTATCTATCGTTATTACTTCTTTACCGCATACACCATCACCTGTAGTAAGAATGCATGATGTAATTTTCAAGTTGAAATCGCCTTGAACAAAATTACCTTGATCATTTTCGTAGGTGAACCAGCCTGACATTCCGAAGTCAGTATTTTTATCATTTGCGGCTTCACCAATTTGGAATCCGTAGTTGTAATTTGCCGGCTTATGACTCAATGTTTTCACCTTTCCTGTGTTCGAACCAAGTCCGGTAAGAGTGGTCGGATTCGAAGGATTAGTGTCCATAATGTAGAAGGTCCAATCCTTGTAGTTTTCACCAACCTTACTTGCGTTTCCTTTCCAGCTTCTTCCAAGAGCAGACCATTCGTCCCAGTTTCGTCTTTCGGCCAAATTGAGTTGAACTGCCCATGAATCATTAGGATCATTTTTGTTGACAATGATTCCAGTCACTGTTGCGGTGCCATCATTGAACTGCATCAAAGTCCCCCCGTTCTCATCGAAGAAGAAATTTGCATTAGCATTTGAAGCAGTGTACTTGCTTAACCATACTGCATGATTATTACTACTGTAGGCTTCAACTGTGCACTCTTCTACATAAGAGGAAAGAATATCGCCAGGCTCAATTGAAGCATTTCCATTTTCGTCTAAGCTAACCGTAGCATCCAGGACTTCTACTTCAGGAGCCGTTACGTCCACCACGTTTATCGTAACGGTTTGAGTGGAAACATTGCCATGAATGTCAGTAACTGTAAGAGTGACTGTGTTATTACCGAGATCATCACAGTCAAATTCTGTTTTGTCCAATGAATAACTGCCAATTCCACAGTTGTCTGTAGAGCCATTTCCAATTTCCTCAGCGACTATTACTGCATTACCCTCTTCATCCAGCGCCAACGTGATATTTGGAGCGACAATGATGGGAGGAGTATTGTCGACAACGGTAACATTGGCCACGGCAGAAGCACTGTTGCCACTTCCGTCTACCCCAGTCAGCGTGACAGTAACAGTTGTTCCAATATCATCGCAGTCAAAACTCAGAGGATCAATGCTCAAAGTCAAATCACAGTTATCATAGGAGCCATTGTCTACTTCAGCAACGGTTAGCGTTCCATTGCCGGACGCGTCTAATACAACCGTCACATCCTGAGCAATTACAACAGGATCAATATCATCAACTACAGTGACGACTGCTGTCTTAGCAGTAGAATTGCCGTAGGTATCCGTTGCGGTCAATGTAACAATGTTTTGTCCGATGTTTGAACAGTCAAAAGTCTCCTTGTCTAAAGTGAGGGTGAAGTCACAATTATCTGACGATCCGTTATCAATATCATCTGCAGTGATGCTTACCGAACCATTGGCATCCAGGCTCACTGAAATATTCTTGGTTTCAACTGTCGGAGGTGTTTGATCAACAACGGTCACTACAGCCGTTGCTGTTGTGCTATTTCCGCTTGCATCGGTTACTGTGATCGTCACAACGTTCTCACCTAAGTCATTACAGTAAAACTTAAGCTTACTAGTCTCTATTTTATTGATTCGACAATTGTCTCTGGTACAGCCTTCCAGCGAAACCGGAGTTGTATAGTAATAATTATCCAAACCGCTTCCAGGTACAGTTTCCCCGGTGCTTCCACCATCATTCGGATCATCCGGAATAAATTCATCATCGCAGACAACAAGTAGATCTCTAGATTCAATATGGGCTTCACCGTTCTCATCTAAGACTACCGTAATGTTTTGTGTCACAACTTCAGGAGCAATATTGTCAACAACAGTTACAGTGGCTGTTGCACTACTTGAAAGCCCACTGGCATCGGTAGCAATTAATGTCACCGTGTTAACCCCAATATCATCACAGGAGAACGTAGGTGGACTTACTGTAAGTGTAATGTCACAGTTGTCATAGCTGCCACCATCAATTAACGCTGGATCCAGCACAGCCATTCCATTTTCATCCAACTCCAATGTTGCATCCTGAGCGATCACTGTTGGAAGTGTGTTATCTCCAATTGTCACCAAGGTGGTAGCCGTTGCTGAATTTCCAGCAGCATCGGTCACCGTAACGGTTACTAAATTCTGACCAATGTCATTACAGTCAAAGACGGTTTTGCTTACAACCATGCTTGCAATACCACAGTTATCCTCTGTGATATCACCGCCACGGCTGCCACGTCCAGAGGAAGTCCACTTCAACAGGTCGTTAGGATCTATGGTAAACGTTCCGTCAGGACCAAGAAAGTAGTTTGGAGCTAGCGTTTGGAGCGATGGAGGTAAATTATCTTCAATGGTTACAACGGCAGTTGCACTAGCTGTATTTCCACTACCGTCAACCCCGGTCAAAGTTACAGTGTTCTGACCTAGGTCATCACAGGTGAAATTCAATTTGTCAAGGCTTAACGTGAGGTCACAATTATCGGATGAACCGTTATCAATATCGACTATTGTGATTGAAGCATTTCCATCCTCGTCTAATGAAATAGTAGCATTTTTAGTAAGAACCGTGGGGGTAAGATCGTCCACAATAGTAACTGTTGTGGTTACAGAGGCGGCATTGCCACCACCGTCTGTGACTGTCAGAGTAACAACATTATCACCCAGATTTGAACAGTCGAAAGAAGCTTTGTCTATTGAAAGTGTAACACCTGTACAACTGTCATTTGAACCATTATCCACTTGAGATGCAGTCAAGGTTGCTGTACCGTTGACATCCAATGTCAATGTAACTGGTTGCGCTATTGCCACTGGAGGTGCTTCGTCTACAACGGTTACTACCGCAGTAGCTGAAGATGAATTACCTGTTGGGTCAACTCCTGTCAATGTTACGACCTGGTCGCCCACATCAGCACAGGTAAAGTTCAGTCTATCCAATGATAATGTAATATCACAATTGTCGAATGAGTTATCATCGACATCAGCCACGGTTATCGAAGCATTCCCTGATTGATCCAGAGTGACTGTAGCATTCTTGGTTTGGACTGTGGGGAAAATATCATCAACCACAGTCACCGTAGCGGTTGCGGTGCTCGTATTGCCACTTCTATCTTTAACCGTGACAGTAACAACGTTTACACCTAAATGAGTACAGTCGAATGTTTCAATACTGACGGAAACATCGGTAATACTACAATTATCTTTGGTACAGGTTGGCTCTTCTACAAAGAAGTAATCTATTGCACTACCCATACCAGGTTCAGTTTCACCCGTTGGTCCTCCCGTGCTGATCATAATATCCGCATCCTCACATATTACCAGTAGATCTAGCGGATCGATTTCATAGGTGCCGTCTTCCCCAAGAGAAATTGTCAAATCTTTGGTCACAACATCCGGAGGAGTAACGTCCTTTACAGTGACAATAGCAGTGGCTGTACTTGTTCTGTTTAGGTAGTCAATAACAGTAAGTGTAACCTCATTAACACCAAGATTCATACAATCGAAGGTGGTCTTGTCCAAGAACATATTATTGATACCTCCATTGTCAAAACTACCGTTATCAATATCATCAGTCGTGATAGTAGCCAGACCATTCTCATCGAGCTCCACTTCAATATCCTGGGCTATGGCTGTAGGGTAATCGTTGTCTTCAAGATAAACTACAGTTTGTCCGGAACTGGAATTTCCTGCAGCATCGGTTACGGTAACCGTTATAATGTTCATTCCTAAGTTTAGAACACTTAGTGTGGCCGGGCTTGCAGAAACAGATGCAATACCACAATTATCTGAAGTAATAGGAGAGCCCCTGCTGCCTCTTCCACCTCTTCCACCAGTGAATTTCAATAGATCGTTAGGATCAATTGTATATGACCCTCCGGAAATAGTAGCGGTTAAGCTTTGCGTAACTACCGTAGGAGCGATAAGGTCTTCAACAGTGACCGTAGCTTGAGCAGATTGTGATTCACCCAAGCCGTTGGTTCCAGTCAGTGTAACTATGTTGGGTCCCAGGTTTGAACAGTCGAAGGAACTTATATCCAAACTCAATGTAAGTGATCCTGCAGGATCGAAGGAACCATTGTCGACCTGGCTGGGCGAAATGCTGACAGTTCCGCTCGAACCGAGTTGAACCGTTATGTCTTGTGTAATTATTGTTGGAGCCTCAGAATTGAGAGATATTCCATCATTTTGGTCCAATGAGGAATCTTGTGCAGTTATGGGCTGAACAACGCAAGCAAGGGCAAATAACACTAAGGCTATTCCCCTTTTTCTAGGCGAAAAGTTGACAAAATTATACATCATGTTTAGGTTGTCGATAGTGCTAGAATAAGCGCAGTGTGGGCCCAAAATTTCCCAGATTACATGACACACACCCAACTTAATTCTGTCAAAAGAATCAGCCCGATTCTGTTGATAGCGCTGTAAACATAGTGAAAATTGTTGTAACCAGCGAAAAAAAAGTTGTAAAATGATATAATATGTATGTGAACACCAACGTTTTGCGTCACCTGTTTGACGTTTTTCCTTTACATAAGTAAGGGGATATTTCGTTTTGGTTTGTAAGTTATTCTTAGGTTCCATCACACACAATTAGAAACTAAGGATCGGATCGATCTATCAATCGTTGATCCAGCTGTTTACTGGCTTTGGCTCCGAGCTTTTTAATATTTTCGGCTCTTTTCACAAGGTTACCAGTTCCTTCATAGAGCTTTTTCATTGATTCAGAATATACTTTCTGTGTACTGTCGATGTATTTACCCACATTTTTAAGGTCCTCTGTAAATGCCACAAATTTGTCGTAAAGAGCACCACTTTGTCTTGCTATTTCAATTGCGTTTTTGTTTTGATATTCTTGTTTCCATATGGATGAAATGGTCCTCAAGGTGGCAATCAGGGTAGTTGGACTTACGATTACAATGTTCTTGGCATAGGCATCATTGAACAATTCCGGGTCTTGTTGAACGGCAAGCGTAAATGCCGGTTCTATTGGAATAAATAGCAAAACGAAGTCCAACCCTTCGATTCCGTATAGATTCTGATAATTTTTTTCACCCAAACTCTTCAAATGTGTTCGTATAGATTGAATATGCAGCTTAAGATGATTGAGTCGTTCACTATCAGCTTCTTCGTTAACTGAGCGTTCGTAGGCGACCAATGAGACCTTGGAATCTATAATTATGTTCTTGTTATCAGGAAGTTTGACGACTACATCCGGTTGATAGCGTTTTCCGTCTTCTGTAGTTTCGGAGACCTGAGTATGATATTCGCGGCCTTTTTCAAGTCCTGATTTTTCCAGTATGCGCTCAAGAATTACTTCTCCCCAATTACCCTGAGCTTTAGAATCACCCTTCAAAGCTTTGGTGAGATTCTCAGCTTCCTTGGTGATCTGTTTGTTAAGCTCACTAAGATGCTTGATCTGTTGGACCAATGAGGCATTTCGTTCTGCACCGTCCTTATTGGTTTCCTCTACTTTCTTTTGAAACTCACCAATTCTTTCTTTGAGAGGCGTCAACAGCTCCGTTAGATTGGACTTATTCTGATCAGTGAATTTTTTGCTTTTTTCCTCAAATATTTCGTTGGCCAGATTCTTGAACTCTAATGTGAATTTTTGATTCAGTCTTTCGAGTTCCTCTTTTTGTTCAATTTGGCGTTTCTCTAGGTTTTTGTTTTCGGTTTCGGCTTGAGACAGCCTATTACTTAATGAGATGGTCTTTTCACGTTCAAGCGCTAATTCGGGCTTGATCTCATTAATCTCTTCTTCGAACCTCTTCCCTCTTTCTTCGGCCAGGGTAAGTGCTGTTTTGAGATTATTCTGGTCGGTGCCTGACGGGGAATTCTGAAATTTGATTCTAGCGAGTAACCATGCAATTGTCGCTCCCAATACTAACCCTGACAATAACCAAATAATCTCCATTTGCTGACGTGTTTTCAACAAATATATCTCTTTATGCATGAACCAGGGGAGTCGGGTTTAGATAACCTTTCGGAGCTCGACCATGGCAGGCTTGATTTCTGTGGTAACTCCCTTAGCCTTAAGTCCTTCCAATAATTGATAATGCAATTGGTTATAAGCACTCCAGTAGTCATCAGGTTCACACCAGGGGGTGAGTGTCAGGTCAATGAATTGGTCACGCAGACCTGAAATGGAGATCTTAGGTGAAGGGGAGCTAAGCACCAACTCGTTCTTCCTTAATATGCCCATCAAAGTATCTTTGACCTGGGTCATATTGGAATCATACTTTACTTCAACATTGAGGTCTAACCTCATCATGTTTTTGGTGGTCAGATTACTTATTCCGTTTTGGTAAACTGTCTTGTTTGCAAATGAAAGCTCTTTGTCCTCTGAGGTCAAAATTTTAAAAGTAAACCACCCCTTGTTTATAACGGTCCCGAGATGACCTTTGACTTCGATTATATCACCGACTTTGAAAGGGGAGAATATCCTTAGGAACAGGCCACTGGAGGCATTTAAAAAATGTGTCCATGTGGTCTCACTTTTTAGGTATGAGGACTGCAGCCGTTTCATAAACTAAGATGTTTTGGTACATCTTATACCCGTCAATAGCCATACCACCCTACCAAATAGTCCAAATTTTGTTAAATCGGCCGTTTTAGGACTTGTGAAGCGTTTTTGTTTTTCCCAATCTGGGAATCAATTCTCGAATAGATCAACGCGATAAAGCTATTTTGTCCAGAATTATGATTCCCTTCTTGGTTTGGTCAAAGATGAATGACATACTTTGGATAGTGGAGACATCAAATTCCTCGTTAGACGAGCCTAATTGTGACAAATTCACGAAAAATGTGTTGTAAACCGCTTCTGATCGACTCGTGGATTGCAACTCCTTGTTTTTAAGAACATCGACACTCAATTGCCGTTGCAAGAAACCGTAGTCACTTAGCTTAATCAAAGCATTATTTCCGTTCTGATCAACGAAGCAGATGCTAAAATCAAGTGGATCTTCAGCTTTCTTTTCTTCATCTTTTTCTGAATCCTCTTGGTCTTCCTCATCCGAATTGTTATTTGGTTCATTGTCAGCGTCAATTTTCTCTTCGTCTGAATCGTCATCTGAATTGTCATTCTCTTTCATCTCCTCATCACGCTCCTTATCAGGATAGGTATTGCCTTTACCTTCAGATAATTCAAAGCTTAGGAGGCGATAATTGTTAGCATCAATTTTATTTGAGAATTCGATGGTATAACGAGCCGTATCTGCCTCATAGGCTAACGAATCCCATCCCAGGTATGCAGCCCTGGTACCTTTATTTCCCCATTTCATGCCTACAAGTCGCTCTTTCCAAACCGTTAGGTTTTCACCCTTGAACTTTGAACCGTTGGATGCTGTGGTAAGGTCCAGATCCTCTTCAAAATCTGCAATAGTCGTCCAGTCACTTGACTCAAATTGATTTAAATAAATGGTTTCAGGTAACCAGTCTTTTCCTGTTCTGTAATCTTTAAAAAGGTTGATATACTCTTTTTTATTTTGGAGAGTGGCTTGCAAAAATGCGCTGATGTATACCTTCCCAATAGTCTCCTGATCTTCCTTTGGCATTAATGCATCAACATTTAATAGTGAGCCAAATGGCATTCCAGAGTCCCTATTACCCCAGGTGGTATTAAATTGACCATGATTCGCTCCATAGACATAAACCCCCGATTTAAAATAGCTACTGTCATTTGTGAATTTGACTCTCTCATATTGTCTAAGGCCTGCAAATGATTGAACGTCTCCATCATTCGCACCGTGAATCACTAGGTAGTTGACGTTTTCGAGTGGGGTGCGGTCTTCTCCCGGCCGATATTGCCCGTCCACTGGAGCTATGGCCACTACCGCCTTGATGTTAAACTTGAAATCAAACTTCTGCTTGGCATCATCGGGGTAATATGACAGTTTATTCAAGAAAGCGGCTACTGCGGCTGCCTCTCCGCCTCTCGAGTGTCCCATTACCGCCAGGTTTGACATGTCCACTTTGTTATGGAATATGCTGCCTGGTGTTGAATTCCATTTTTTCCAGTTTTTTAGGTGCTCCAGGAGAAGCCAGCCCCGAGCATCGTTTTCTTCATCCAGGCCATCGGTGAAAATATCGGTCCACGACCCATTCAAAAAGTTTTCGTCCACACTAACCATGATAATTCCCTGACTGGCCAGCAATTCCCCCAAGTATCCGTAACCTGGATCCGAATAATCCTGCATGCTATGGTTGCCGTGAACGATCAATGCCAATGGGAACGGACCATCTCCCTCTGGGTACCATACTCTACCATTAATTGGAAGTGCCTTCTCATCAAACCCCCAGTAGCGGGTGCGGAGTTTACCTGAAATCCCTTCCCAGTTGTCCAATAGTCTTGAGCCATCAACTGAGTCTGTTAAAATAGTGGCATCCTCCCCAAATTCTTTTCGTTGTTTGTCCTTTCCACTACCATAGGTTAGGTAGTTCAATTCGTACGCTCCCGGACTGGATGGATTAGCTAAGTTGATCGGAGTGGCCACATAAGAAGACTTTTCCGCTGCATTGATATGATCGGGGTCAGGCTTGAAACCCGTATCGGATAACCAGGCTAGTCCCCAAACCAAACCAACAATGCCGGTTATGCCTCCTAAACCGGCTACAATTTTTTGCAGTAATGAAAGACTACTTCGATTCTTTTTGGTTAAGGAAAAAATCGATGCACCTAGCCCTCCTGAGAATACAACCACGAACAGCGGAAACTGCCACGACAACGAGCCCATTCCAAAAACGACTCCCATCAAAATATATGTACCGGGCAATACCCAGATAAATCCCTTGGGAAACCAATTAATTATCCTTAGGGCCAAAATTGCTCCCGCACCAGCTATGAAAGCGATTCCAAGGCCCAAAAGTACCGGAATAAGCCCTAGGGTAGTACTGGGGGAAATAACAAACATGATCAGCGAGGCAATGATCCAAATGGCCGCAGTAGCGACCATAATTGCCTTATTGGCTCCCTTCCATGCGATTGGCCCGGGATTGATTCTATTGAAAAAATTGAGAATGGCTTTCCAAACTCTGCTAAAGAACTTACGCATAACAGTTAAGGTTGACTATTGAAAAATAGTCAATTAGGCAGGTGAATCAAAGGTATGGTTCAACAGCCTCCTGACGATCGCACGGTAAGTTTCAAGTAATTGGGATTACCAGCTTCTTGTTGGTGGATCGTTCTCTTTGGGCACTGGCTTAGGAGCAGGATCATGTATTGGTGATGGTTCAGGTTTCACTTCTTGTATGGGCTCCGTGTGTTGAGGGACAACAGTATGGTCAGTTTGTTCCTGTGCTGACACCTCTTCTTGTGCCTGAGCCTCTGATTCCTGAGTTGGGCTCTTCGTAGAATCGTTATCAAGAGTAGCAATACACTTCAATTCAATACCAATTGGTGTTGGAAGACTATTTATTTCCACAGTAGTTCTACACGGTCTGTTGTCTTTGAAATACTCGGAATAAACTCGGTTATAGGTCGAGAAGTCATCTTTCATGTTCGTCAGGAATACAGTGACGTCCACCAAATTCTTCCAGCTACTTCCGGACGCTTCAAGGATCATTCGAACATTTTCAAATACTGATTTGCATTGCTCTTCAATATTGTAGGCTATAATATTTCCATCTGCATCCAGCGTTACACCGGGAATGTCCCTGCTTCCCTTTTTTCGTGGCCCTACTCCTGAAAGAAAGAGGAGGTTTCCTACTTGCCTCGCATGTGGATATAGGCCTACAGGTTCTGGTGCCTGATCAGAGTTGTGTTGGATGTTCGTCATAGGTACTTGATAAGTTCTATTCGATTATTCTCAAGTTCGTCTTTTGTCTTGACATTAAAAATTTCAAAACCATTCTTTATGGAAAAGATGAGCATGGCTTTATGCCGGTTGAGTGTCTTGAATCGAATACGATCATAACCTCTTCTTTTAGCCCATTCATGTTGATCTACAAGCATTGCTTTTGCTATACCCAGATGTCGATATGAGGGGATGACACCGCCAAGCCAACTGTAAAATGAACCGTCTTTGTAACGATCATAGCCAATTTTGCAACCCACAATCTTACCCTTAGACTTTGCCACTATTATATAAGAATCATGATCCGAAAGCCGATCTCGGTAATATTGACCAGAAAGTAGCGGGTCAAATTCGGGAAGTTCACGAAGCACCAGAAGTGCTTCTTTCAACGACCCTTGTTCGACAGAGAAGTGCATTGTTACGAATTCATCAAATCCTCTATTTCCTCAATTTCGATTGGAATATTAGCCATAAGATTGTCATGACCGTTCTCCCTGATTACCACATCATCTTCTAAGCGTATTCCGATGCCTTCATCAGGAATATAAATGCCAGGTTCAACGGTGAAAACCATTCCGGGTTTGAACTCAGTATAAATGCTTGCGACATCGTGAACATCAAGTCCGAGATGGTGAGAAGTGCCATGCATAAAGTATTTTTTGTAGGCAGGCCAATCAGGGTCTTGATTTTTTATATCTGTTTGATCGATCAGGCCTAGTCCTACCAACTCATCTTGCATGATCAGCCCCACTTCTTTATGATAATCCGGTATTGAATTGCCGGGGGTTAACAACTCTGTTGCTGCATTCTTAACTCTTAATACAGCATTGTAAACCTGTTTTTGTCTTTCACTGAACCTGCCGCTTACCGGAATGACACGAGTCATATCTGAATTATAATTGGCATATTCAGCACCTACATCCATCAAAAGGAGATCTCCCTCTTTGAGTTCCTGATTGTTGTCTATGTAATGAAGGACACAGGCATTTCCACCTCCGGCAATGATTGGTTCATAACCGAAACCTCTTGATCGGTTCCTAAGAAACTCGTGCATATACTCCGCTTCAACCTCGTATTCCCACACCCCGGGTTTCACGAAATTCATTACTCTACGAAATCCCCTTTCTGTTATGTTGCATGCCTCCTGAATGGCTTGGATTTCAAGGTTTTCTTTGACCGTTCTTAGATCATAAATGATTGGGGCAATGCGTTCATAATTATAATGAGGGTATTCATCTCGGCACCATTTGGAAAACCGTGCATTCCGAGTTTCCACTTCTGAAGCATTTCGAATATGCTCGTTGGAATCCAAATAGATATTGTCTGATTCAGCAAGAATGGTCAACAAAGTTTTCTCAAACTCAGTATTCCACATTACGGTGGGGGTTCCGGATGCTGACGTTGCCTCGGCCTTGGTGTATTTATGTCCCTCCCAGATTGCAATCAACTTGCTTGTCTCTTTGACAAAAAGAACCTCACGAAGCTTTGGATCAGGGAAATCAGGGGCGATTATCAGTATAGTTTCCTCCTGATCAATGCCTGATAAGTAGAGCAGATTGTTGTTTTGCCGGAATGGCATAGTACCGTCCGCATTCGTAGGCATTATGTCATTTGAATTGAAAATGGCTACGGAATTGGGCTTTAGCTCACCAGCCAGTTTTTTACGATTTCGAATATATAGGGATTGGTCAATTGGGTGGTATTTCATGATGCTTAACTCTGTTGTCGGGCGTCTTCCAAGTTCTTAATAAGTTGTTGAATATCCATGTCTTGACCACAACGAAAATGGCCTTCAGGACAGGATTTTTTTCCATGCAGCCCACAAGGCCGACAATTAAGGTCATTCACTTGAACCACCTTCGCGAAATCTGCTAAAGGCCCAAACCCGAATTCCGGCAGTGTAGAACAATAGATTGCACATGTCTTCGCATTTACCGCTGATGCAAGATGCATGGGGGCAGAGTCATTCACGTAGTTCAATTCGGCATCTTTCATTAATGCTGCAGACTGAAGGAGTGTAAGTCCTCCACAGAGGTTTCGGATACTTTTTTTGTTCAATCGGTCAATGATTTCCTCACACAACGAATGATCCCCCGGTGCTCCTAATAAATATATAGAGCCTTCAAATTCGAGCGAATTAATCAACTCTATCCACTTTTCTTTCGGGAATTGCTTGGTGTACCAAACGGAGGCTGGTGCCATGCAGATATAAGGCTTTGATTTGAAGATGCTTACCTCATCAAAATCGAATTGGGTAGGATAGAGTCTTGGCCGTTTTATTGTGTCATCTGTAAGTTCTTTGATAAGGTCATTGTTTCGTTCCACTTCATGAACTCCTTGTTCAATTCGGTGAGGAATTTTCTTATCGAACGCCCAAGACCATGGGTTCTTGTCAAAGCCAATTTTGAGTTTGGCCCTAGAGAGTGCCGTGAGTAGACCGGTGTTGGCGAACCGCTGTACATTAATCAATATATCATAACGTCTCTTCCTTATTTTGCCAATCAGCCCAAACAAATTCCTGTATTTATTTCCCTTTTTGTCCCAGATATGAACTTCCCTGAGTTTTGGGTGGTTTTTAAACAGTGTCTCGTTCCCTTTACGAAGTAGGAAATCAATGCTCGCATCAGGATAGTATGCAGACAGTTTTTCGATAAGGGCAGACGCCAGTATGACGTCACCAATAAATGCGGTTTGAACGATTAAGATTCGTTGTGAAGGCATTGAAAAATGGGATCAAGCAAATATATGAGTTTTGTTGTCCCTTTTGGAACGTGGTGAGTAAGTAAGTCTTAATTGAGAAGAAACAGATGCAAGAAGCCACGATTTTAATTCCCGACATTAGCGGCTACACCAAATTTCTTACAAAAACAGAATTGAGCCATAGCACTCATATTATCAATGAGTTGTTACAAGTACTGGCGGACACAATCAAGGATAAATTTATCCTTGCCGAGATAGAGGGTGATGCTCTATTGACTTACCATTCAGAAAGAATGAGTCATAAGGACATCGAAGAATTGTGCAAAGAGGCGTTTCTAAATTTTCACTATTACTTGCAGGTGATAGAGAGAGACAGAGTTTGTAAATGTGGGGCTTGTCAGGGAGCAACTGGACTTTCTCTCAAGTTTGTTGTTCATTTTGGTACGTTCGATCAGATCAAAATTTCTCACTTCACCAAGTTGTCTGGTCCTGATATGGTGATAGCTCACCGATTGCTTAAGAACAATGTTCCGGCTTCTGAATACATTCTGATGTCGGACGACTACTACCAATTTGAACAAATGGAAAACTCAACACTTAAGTGGAATTCAGGGCATGATATTTATACGGTGTTGGGAGACATCAAATACCACTATGCAAAACTGAATCATTTACGGAGCGAAGTAGCAACACCAGAGAAATTAGAAGATATCAGCAACTTGTTCAATATTGCCCGAAAATTGGAGCTTGAGGTAAATGCACCATTGAATCTGGTACATAAAATATTGACTGATCATAGCCAAAAAGTTCACTTTGCACCAGGACTGAAAAATATCGAGTATGATTCCAGTATCAATCGAATAGGGAGTACGCATATTTGTGAATTTGATGGTGACAAGCTGGACATTCAAACAGTACAGGAAATTGATGACACCGATGATGTAGTCTATATCGAAAAGGCAACTTCAATGAATACAGGTTTTGCCATGTTGGCCTATTATGAGTTAAAAAGGAAAAACGAGGTGACCACTGTTTTGAATTTCCGTGCCTTATCCGGAGACCGAAAATCAATCCCCGAACCATATGCAGGACAAATTTATCAGCAATCTGAAATGGGGTTGAACTCGATGAAACAATATGTGGAGGAGGTTTTTCAGAATGAAAGAAAAGCGAGCTAGGTAGTAATCATTTGCTATCTTTGCACGGTTCGGAGATAAAGTGATGACTGATTACAATCTTTTTACCCTCAACAACGGAATCAGAGTGGTTCATCGTGAAGTGCCAAGCACAAAAATTGTTCACTGTGGTTTCGTTTTGGATATTGGCTCCAGAGACGAGCGAGAGAATCAACTCGGGATTGCCCACTTCTGGGAACACATGGCCTTTAAAGGGACTAAGAAGAGAAAAGCATTTCATATTCTTAATAAGCTTGATTCAGTTGGTGGCGAGTTAAATGCATATACCACCAAAGAGAAGATTTGCTTCTACGCATCCGCACTTGACAAACACGTTGAGAGCGCCTTCGAACTTCTCCAGGACATAACCTTCGATTCTATTTTTCCGGAAAAGCAGATTGAGAATGAAAGAGGAGTAATTTTAGAAGAAATGGCCCTGTATCGGGACAGTCCTGAGGATGCGATTCAAGATGAATTTGATCAGGTAATTTTTGGGGATCACCCTTTAGGTAAGAATATTTTGGGAACGACTGAAAGCGTCCGGTCCTTTCACCGAGAGGATTTTCAGAATTTCATAAGAACAAACCTCAATACCGATCGAGTTGTTTTTTCATGTGTTGGTAATATTCCTGAGAGGAAAGTAAGAAAGTTGGCCGAAAAATATTTCAACAATATTCCACGGTTATCTGCCTCTAAAAGTCGAATTGATTTCAGTGATTATCTCGCTTCCAACGAGGTCTTGAATAGAAATGCGGGACAAGCCCATTGTGCAATCGGCACTACGGCCTACTCTCTTCGTGATAAGAGAAGGATGCCATTCTTCATGCTGATGAATATCCTGGGAGGGCCGGGGATGAATTCACGATTAAACCTGGCGTTGAGGGAGAAGTTCGGATTTGTTTACAATGTGGAAGCCAGCTATCACCCTTTTTCAGATACCGGGTTGTTTGCCATCTTTTTCGGTACAGACCCCACACAGGTTAGGCGTAGTAAAAAACTTGTGTTAAAGGAGCTAAAAAGGCTTCGCGAACAGCCTCTCGGAACCATGCAGCTCCATAAGGCCAAAGAACAGTTAGTTGGACAATTGGCCATGGCCAGAGAGAATAATACGAGCCGCATGCTCATGATGGGAAAAAGCATTCTTGATTTGGGACGGATCAGGTCATCCGATGAAGTGTTTGATAGGATCAGGAGAGTTACGGCAAAGGAGTTACAAGATATCGCCAACGAAAGCCTTTCAGAAGATAGATTGAGTTTCCTCACCTTTTTACCAGAGAACTAATTGGAATTTTTACCAGAAGATATCGAACGATATACTGTTGAGCATAGTCAACCGGAATCAGAATTATTGAAGCGCCTTAACCGAGAGACCCATGCAAAGGTGATGATGCCACGAATGTTATCGGGGCATTTACAAGGCCGAGCGCTAGCCATGCTCAGTCAAATGATTAAGCCAGAGCGAATTCTTGAGATAGGTACATACACCGGTTATTCAGCAATTTGCATGGCCGAGGGGCTCACCGATAATGGTGTCCTTATCACTCTTGATAAAAACGAGGAGTTGGAGGAAATGGTAAGGGGCTTTTTTGAAGAGGCAGGTATCCAGGATAAGGTGGACTTCAGATTGGGTAATGCCTTGGAATTAATTCCCGAATTGGATGGACCGTTCGACCTTGTTTTTATTGATGCAGACAAGGCGAATTATTACAATTACTTTAAATTAGTGTTTGATAAAGTCCGCCCGGGAGGATTCATTATAGCCGATAATGTACTCTGGAGCGGAAAGGTGGTTAGATCCGAAAAGAAAATTGACAAGGATACACAAGCCATCATAGATTTTAACCGTTTGGTCCATGAAGACGATCGAGTTGAAAATGTACTTTTCCCGATCCGAGACGGATTAATGGTTTTAAGAAAGAAATAGTGGTCAAAAAAATATTGGGTGTAGTCATCTTTCTGTTGGCTTCGTTGAGCTCTTTAGCGCAAGCCCCACCCAGTGTCCCCTCTTCAATGACCTTCGCAGGGGTAAAACTCAAAATTACCGAGAGCGCAAAAAGAGAAATCGAGAAAACACTCGACCTTCTGACTCGAAGTCAATATCATTTTCAGTTAAAAGCCGATCGCTCCAATTTGTATATGCATTTTGTTGAAAAGGTGCTTAAGGAGGAGGGGATTCCGGATGACTTCAAATACCTCGCGATCCAGGAAGGGGAGTTCATATCCGATGCAGTTTCCGCCTCTAATGCAGTCGGATTTTGGCAATTCAAAAAAGCTTCGGCCCAGGAACTAGGGCTCCGGGTTGACAATGCAGTGGATGAGAGGAAACATATAATAGCTAGCACCATTGGTGCTACAAAATACTTCAAGCGAAGTAATTTTGTTTTTGATAACTGGGTACTCTCTCTGCAATCTTATCTACAAGGGCTTGGAGGAACACAACGTTCGGTTTCAGAAAAGCTGTATGGAGCTAAGTCGATGACCATTACCGCTAAATCTCATTGGTACATCCTCAAATTCATTGCTCACCGAATTGCCTTTCAGGATTTTGTTGGAAACGGTATTAAACATCCTGAAGTCACCTTGTCAGAATATAAGGCTAAAGGCAAAAGCCTAAGGCAAGTCAGCCAGGAATTAGGAGTGGATTATGACGAATTGAAACGATTGAACAAATGGCTAAACCAATCGAGGATTCCTACGGAGAAAGAATATTATGTGATTTATCCGGTAAAGGCTGGAAATCGAAGAATCGCAAGGAACGATAAACCCTCAGACAATAAGCCAACCTCTACTAATTCTAAGAAAACAACCTCTGGAAATACAAGAAAGGAAACGTCATCGAAGGAAACTAAACCTAAATCCACTAAGCCAAAGCGAGTAGTGTCTAGAAAACCGGTTGAGGGTAATGTCGGGGCCTATCCTTTGATCACGGGTAATCGCAGGATGGAATTTGAGCCGGGTCAGATCAAGCTAAACGGACTTCCCGCAATTCGCGCCAAGGAAGGCGAGACATTGCGTGATTTGGCCAGACGCACAGGATTGAGTGTGCTGAAAATCAAGGTGTTTAATGATATCGGAGTAAAGGGTACTATCAGAGGTGGAAAATATTACTATTTAAAGAGTAAAAGGAATAAAGGGAGAGTGCACTATCATGTGGTTCAACCTGGCGAAACACTTTGGAGTGTTTCTCAAAAGTATGGCTTGAAAATGAAAAAGCTATTGGCCAAAAACCGAATGCGTGAAGTCGAAGATTTGAAAGTTGGACGGGTGCTTTGGTTGAGATTCATCAGGCCCACCAGGATTCCAGTTGAGTATAGCAATGTATTAGTGCCTAGCTCGGAGATTATTGCAGAAAACAGGTTGATCAAGGAAGTGGATCCACCTAGAGCTACAGACGGAGTGAAAACAGTTGAAATACCAAAGAATGAAGGATCTGTAGATTTGGAAACCAGCGAGTTGCCTGAACCTGAGTCCAAAAAGGTTGTTAAAAAACCACTTGAACCGGGGCCTGATGAAACGACTTTGGTACATATCGTAAAACCAAAAGAATCATTCTTTGGAATTTCCAAGCGCTATGGGATAGAAATCGATGATATTCTGGCTTGGAATGGATTAAACCTAATGGATGGATTGCAGATAGATCAAAGGCTCGATTTGGTCGTTCCCAAGGCTTATGTCACTGAAGCCCCTAAAGAACGTGAGACGATTGAGCATGAGGTTAAAAAAGGAGAGACCCTGTGGGGCATCTCTCAAAAATATGGGGTAACTGTTGAAGAAATCTTAAAATGGAACAATAAAGCAGCTGATTCTTTAGCCCTGGGAGAAAAGCTGAAAATATTAAAATTGAAGTCCCCTTAGATCGTTAACTTTGCACGACTTTTTGGGCAGTGAGATGAACAAATTTTTAGGGTCAGCCCTGATCTGGGTATTCTTTTTATGCAATGGCTTCGCCCAAGAGGCAGATACGCTCCAAACGGATACGGTCCGATTGGATTCTGCAATTATCGCTGCTGATACGATTCCTGCAAAACCTGACAGTCTCATCTTCTGGAAAACCGGGGGAAACTTTGGTATAAATGTGCAACAGGTTGGCCTGAAAAACTGGGCCGCAGGGGGTAATTCCTCGGTTGCTATTGGCGGAAGGATTGAGGCCTTTGCCAATTATGAAAAGGACGAAGCAGTTTGGGAGAACAGTGTTCAAGTAGGTTACGGGGTCATTAGAAATGGTGGAGAGGGCAATCGATTTGAAAAGACGGATGACCTGGTGATTCTTAGCTCCAAATTCAGTCAGAAATTCAGCGAAAAAATTCTGATGTCCACTGCGGTAAACTTTCGTACCCAAATGGATCAGGGTTTTAAACTAGAGAATACTGCTGATGGACAAGCCAGAACTTTTATATCAGATTTCATGTCTCCCGGCTATCTACAGGCTTCTTTGGGTCTCACTTATAGGGAAGAGCAAGACTTCAGGGTCACACTAGCTCCATTTACCGGCCGATTCACATTTGTACTTAATGATTCGCTTTCCAATGTAGGCTCGTTTGGTGTGGAGGCAGGTGAAAAGATCAGATCTGAGGCAGGTATAAGTTTGGCGGGTAAGTATGAAAAAACTGTTTGGGAAAATGTGAAATTTCAAACAAACGTAAACCTCTTCTCCAACTATGAGAAGTTCCCTAATACTGTTGTGAACATAGAGGCAGCACTGAATATGAAAGTCAATGACTTCATTAGCTCAAACATTTCTTCGCAATTGATCTATGATGACGATGTAATTTTAACACGAGATGATGGCACCAGAGGCAGAGACGTTCAGTTGAAGAACGTGATTAATGTCGGATTTACGTTCAGTTTTTAGAACTCAGGATCCAGCCCGAGTTTTTCCTGTAGGTCTTTCAGTGCCGGATATTTTTCCTTGAGGTATTCAAACTTCTCAGTGTCTGTATAGCGCATTTGTCCTTTCTCCATTTCGACTACCTGAGCGACAACATTGATCTGGTCATTTTTGAATTTTTCCTTCAGTTCATTGACGAGGTCGAATTTGATTTTTTCAAAGGTGGGAAGAAGCGCTTCATTGGTAATTTGAATGGTGATTTGCTCATCTTCAAGCTTGTACGGACTTTGAAAAATTCGAGCCTCTGTATTCTTTTCTTCAGCTTCTTTCTTAGTAAGCGTTGTTTTCCAAAAATCGGAAAGGGACTCTTCGGATATCTTACCCGTGCGAACCGGACTCTGAGGCTCGGTTGATCCTTCACTTTGTTCCTCTTTCTCCGGAGTGTTTATCTTCTCCTTTAGGGCAGACCTGCTGGGAATAGCAAATGTTTTCGAAGGTTGAGGCTTTGGTTTGTCTTCCTCAGACTTCTCAGCTGGAGGCTCAGGCCTAGGAGGTGTTTTTTCTGACTTTTCAGTCAAACCAGACTTTTGTTCTATAGAATGCTCAACTTCTTTCTCTACAGAATCAGTTAGGATTTTTTTTTTGATGAATCACCGTTGGCGTTCATTTCAGCAAGGTTAATTGCCGAATTAATATGGGCCATCTTAATCAAGGCCAATTCAATGTGCAGCCGTTGGTTCTTACTTGCCTTATAGTTGATATCGCATTGGCTGGCGATATTCAATGCCGACAGGAGGAACGAAAGGGAGAGTGTCTCTGCCTGCTCTTTATATTTGGCTTTTATACTATCGGAAACCTGTAGGAGGTCAATAGTAGCTGTGTCTTTACACACCATCAGATCTCGGAAATGGCTGCTTAGGCCTACAATGAAATTGTGCCCATCGAAGCCTTTCTTCAGAATCTCATCAAAGATCAATAACACCTGGGAAGTGTCCTCTGCAAAAAGTGACTCTGTCATCCTGAAATAATAGTCATAATCCAGAATGTGGAGATTATCAATTGTTGATTGGTAAGTGACTTTCTGTCCATGGGAGAAGGTCACAATAAGGTCAAACAATGAAAGCGCATCTCGCATTGCCCCATCTGCTTTTTGAGCAATGAGGTGAAGTGCTTCTTCTTCTGTTTCGATATTTTCCTTTTGGGCAATCTTCGAAAGCTGATTTGAGATATCAGCTACCTCGATCCGGTTAAAGTCGAAAATCTGGCAACGAGAAAGGATGGTAGGAATTACTTTATGCTTTTCTGTTGTTGCAAGAATGAAGATGGCGTAAGACGGAGGCTCTTCTAATGTCTTCAAAAAGGCATTAAATGCCTGATTGGAGAGCATATGAACCTCATCAATTATGTAAACTTTGAACTTTCCCTGTTGAGGAGGATATCTTACCTGATCGATCAGGTTTCGGATATCATCTACCGAATTGTTGGAAGCAGCGTCCAATTCATAAATGTTGAACGTGTCATTAGCCTCCAGCGGATTTTCAATATTCTGATCGTTGATCATTCGAGCTACGATCCTCGCACAGGTGGTTTTTCCAACACCTCGAGGACCACAGAACAACAATGCCTGAGCTAGTTGATTGTTATCGATGGCATTCTGGAGCGTGGTGGTAATATGCTCCTGACCTACTACTTCTTCGAAACCAACCGGTCTGTATTTTCTCGCTGAGACAACGAAATTATCCATCACCGCAAGATATAAATCTTACGTAAGATGTTATCCGATATTGATTAAAGTTTTAGCGACTTTGTTGAAAAGTATAGCGGAGGTTTATGCCAAAGCTATTCCCCCCGAAATTTCCGTCTGTGAATCCAATGGTGGGTCTCCAATCGATACTGATTGTAAAAGGAGCATCATCCAAAATATACTCTATACCAATTTCGGCCGCAGCGGCAATGTCCAGGTCGTCTTCAAAATCCAGGATTGCACCTGCTCCTGTATACCAAAAGAAGTTCTCATTGAGTATAAATTTCCAGTCATGAAGTCCGGTCACTGAGAAGCCATCAAACAGTCCCAAATCCGCTCTAAGCCGGTTTCCTCTAAAGGGAATTACCGCATCTATGGCCAAAGCTCCACCTTGAGTATCTCCAAGCCGGATACCCAATTCAAAACCTTCCGGGACGTTGATACTATTTTGAGCATTGGACTGATTATTGCATAAAATTAAGGTGAGCAGGGTAAGGGTGGATAAGGTGAGTAGTTTTTTCATTGTTTCAATAAGTAGTTTGTTCAGTTCTATATACGAGCAAAGGTAATTTATATTGAACCCAAAAGGTCGTACTTTTGCTTTGAACATCGAAGCCATGGCGAAGATGTTCTATTGAACGCTGAGTGAATTTCGAACGTTCAAATTATAAATGACCATTCAGAAGGAATGGTTACATACCGAAGCTGGAAATAGGTAATTGTTATACACCTACGCCAAGGCTTCGGTGCATATATGGGGCCGACTGGAATTGACAGTAGGTGCAATGCAAGTGTAAGCATGCCGGGAGTTGTTGGTATTTCCCGTAAACAAACCTTCAACATTTTAATTGGCGAAAGACAATACGCCCTTGCTGCCTAATCAGATTTAGATAGCAATGTGTCTCCCTAACCCTCGTTCTGCCGGTTAGGATTTGAGGCATCAAATGCAGAACTGGTTCTGATGGGTCTGTGACGTCAGGATAAGATTAACCGCAGATAAGAGTAGTCT
>JANQKF010000023.1 GCA_028281285.1 Cyclobacteriaceae bacterium | reverse complement strand
GCTTGCCATCAATACTTTCCTGATTTTTATCGATCCAGTACTGTTTCACACCTTCTTCTCCCTTTTGAGCAACCCACTTGTCAAGAATATCTCGATCTTCTTTGTATTCCATCAATGGCACTGCAAACCCACACGAGGTCTGACAGGTGTCCATGGTCATATCGAAGATTTGGCGCGCCCCAGCGTTATCAGGGAAATGTGCATACAATTCACTCCATTCTCGATCACTGGGGTGAATGGTCTTCGCAGAACCATATAGCCGGAGGATTAGCGGCTTACTTTCAAAGGCACAAAACATGATAGTCATCCGGTTTGACTCGATCAGGTGAGCGGCAGTCTCGTTACCACTACCCGTGAGATTCATCCAAATTACTCGAGTAGGATCAAGCACCCTGAAAGAGTCCATTCCTTTTGGTGAGAGGTTGATTCTGCCCTCAGGAGCAGCTGTAGAAACGAAAAATATTTTTTGATTCTTAATAAATTCCTGAAGGTTTTCCGGGAGAGAGGGATAAAATTTCGCCATGTAAATTCCTTTTAGTGCAAAATAGTCAACACCCGATTAAAGTGCTTTCTGGACTATTTTAAAAGATGCGATTGGACGAGCGTGATTGGTATGTAAATGTGCATGATTGACAGAGTGAGTTTTCATCTCAGGAATTGACAAGGACGCTTTTCAGTCGTTCATAATCAGATATTTGCGTATGATATCAGTTAATTAGCTGTTTAGACCTTGTCTCAGAAATTCCTAGGTAGAGAAGCTTTTTTTTGACAATTTTAGTTACCGTTTCAAGCTTAACCAAACCTCTACCTCAACCTAATGTCAAAGCAGAGAACAACGGACAGAGAGCCGAAATTGACTACCCATATCACCAAAGGCAGTCGGACCGAGGGCAACATTAAAACCTCAGACAACGTTCGGATTGACGGTGAATTTATTGGGAACCTAGAGATTACCGGAAAACTCGTTACTGGTGAAGGTTCTTATATAAGAGGGAATGTTTCTGCTATTGACATTATCATTGGCGGAAAAATTGAGGGCGATATCACCGGAGTATGGTCTACTACCATTCAGACCAGCGGTGTACTAAAAGGTGATCTGACCACTGAGGAACTGATTATTGAAAGTGGAGCCACTTTTGATGGCAGCTGTTCAATGGTTTCCGGAGAGGTAAAGCCGGATAAAAAAGAATTGGTACTTCAACAGGCTTGAGTTATACTCCAATATCCTCATTCCACAGTGTTGGTTTTTCATTGATGAACTTCTGCATCAGCTGATAGCTCGGTTCATCATCCAGAATTGCCACCTCAACACCTTTTGATTTCAAAAGTTCTTCCTCTCCCATAAAGCTTCTGTTTTCGCCTATTATTACCCTGGGAATACCAAAGAGCAGAATCGTGCCTGAGCACATTGGACAAGGGGAGAGGGTGGTATATAATGTACATTGACTATAGACAGAGGCCGGAAGACGCCCAGCATTTTCAAGGGCATCCATTTCTCCATGCAGTATGGCACTTCCATTCTGAACCCTACGATTACGTCCACGACCAATAATTTCATCATTGTGAACCAATACCGACCCTATTGGAATTCCTCCTTCCTCGTAGCCTTTAACAGCTTCTTCGTAAGCTGCCTGATAGAATTCTTTGACTGTACCCATTGACCGAATATAGATTTCCCAAATCAAAAAGAGAACATTTCTTATTCAAACGAATGAAAAAAAGGCCGATCTCAGTGAAATCGACCCTTATAGGTAGTACAGATGAAAGTTTCCTTAGATGCCGCCAAAAAGGCTATTGTATTCCTGAACATGACTTGCAAAATTCCTGAATTTGGGACGTTTAGACGCCTTCTTGATGAATTCGGGACGATCACCGAAGAGTCGAGCGAAGTCTTTGACAAAACCTGCTTTTCGGACAAATACAGCTTGTTTGTTGTCTTTGACGACTATATAGGATCTATCTTCTCCACCAACGACTCTGAGTCCCCCGATGCTAACTGGCATTGTTTCACTTGAATTGGCATTGTGAAACACCTTGACCCGTCCACTGAATCCGGGATTCAACAATTGCATGAGTGCGTACTTTTCTTTCTTTCTTCTTGGCAATAGTACCTGCTCATAGATCAACCATTCACGATTCACCAACTCATCGAAATCTACGTTCATAATTTCCTTAATACTTGATGAGTTTACAGCAACTGCTTCTGCTGTCCCAAAGAAGGAAGGTTGGATTGCAAATCGCTCAATCTTAGAAGCTTTAAGCTTATGCTTTTTACCATAATCATCGATTATTGACAATCGTTTAATTCTATCGGGGCCGGATACGGCTGACCGGAGCTGTCCATAGATGACATCACCATCAGTGGTAACGACATAGGCAAGTTGACCTGAGAAAAATGTTTCATAGGGAGCCAAAAACTCCTGAGCCCTGCTTTCTATGACCATGAAAGCCAAGAGCGAAAAAATGGTTATTAGTCTTTTCATTGTTGTGTTGTTTCCCCTCACATTCCAAGTACTGTGCCAGTTTTGATCGAAGAAGGATTAATTTAACACAACGCGCTCATTATCAGAGCCCAATAAAAATTAAAGGGAATAGAGCTCCAACCAGGATTCCAGCCATTCTCCAATAACGGTTGCTAATATGTAGCCCAGCGAGTACCAAGGCCTCGTCCAACAAATGGATTTTAATACTGCCTTTATTCTCCCAACCTGCGAATTGAACTGCCGTACCAGATTCGTCAAATATTCGCCATCGTGTTTCCCAGAGATTGCTGAATTTCCATTGAGATATTTGGCCTTTGTATTCAATTCTAGCCTTGGGGTACCAGCTGTTATATTGGATTTGGCCAACCTTTCGATTTTCCTGAAGATCGTAGATTTCAGTCTTCGGGTTGAGATGGCCATGGGTCGAAAAACGATATCGTTTATTATTCAATTCTCCGATTGCGGAGCGCGACAACTCACTATCCTTTAAGTGCCCTACCTCATGATCATTTACGAATAGCTGGAAGGTACAGCTCAAAAGCCTTTTTTTCCATTTAAGTTGTTTTGAATTGTTCATGCCTGTTGAATTAAAATTGATCTTTGTAATCATTGAAACTACTACGTACTGCAGAAATATTGCTCTTATAGAACCTTATGATCAGGTAGAGCACCAAAGGGACAAACACGGCAGCACCTATCAATCCATACAGCCCTGCTGTGGGATCTTCCAACAAATCAATATCTGTGAACATCCCAAATGCCAACGGGAACATGAAAATTGGGCTGGCCGCATTAATAATTATGCTGATTCGCTTATAGAAGCCAAGTAGCTTTGTAAAGGCATTGAACCGGTTTAAAGTCTCCTTAAAACTATGCTTAAAAAGGTTTATACCCTGAGCTTGTCTAATCAGTCGAATTCCGAAAATGATGGCAAACGTCAGGATCAGCAGAGTGCCAATTCCACCAGTCACCTCTGCCCAGTTTTCAAGGCGATTAAAATTGGCAACAACGATCAGCAGTACTATGGTGGTCATAATGACTCCAAAGCTCTCCATAAGAATTATTCTTCTTAAGCGAGATGTAGATTTTTCCTGAGTCATCCTTAAGATGATATCACTAGTCAATTTTTTCTGTTTGTCCAATTGGTCACTCATTTTTGACCACGCTAATTTCATTTCATCCAGGTCCATATTAGTGTTGCATTTTTTGTTTGAGTTTCGATTTAATTCTGGAAATTCTAGTTCCAACATTGGAGGTCGTCAAACCAGTAATCTGACTAATCTCTGCATGAGACTTGTCCTCCAGAAAGAGAAGAATGATTGCCTTTTCCAGCCGGTTGAGTGTTTTGATTTGCTCATAGAGCATTATCAACCTTTCTTCCAAATCGGAATTGTCCTGTTCTGTCAAGTCGAAAATTGAATGGTCAAGTGGGTCCAGTACTTTGTGCTTAGTGGATGTACGCATATGGGTGATGGCAGTGTTCAGAGCAATTCTATACATCCAGGTGCTCCATTTTGAATCACCTTTGAATGATGGGTAAGACCTCCAAAGTTGCAGGACCATTTCCTGATAGAGGTCCTTTCGGGATTCCGTATCATCTGCATAAATGGAACTGACTTTGAAAAGAATTCCTTCGTTCTCTTTAATCAGTTGAGTAAACTCGTCTCGACTCATTCAACTTGCTTTACAACATTAGTCGTAGAAGGTCGGAAAAAATCACAGCAGGAGTGAAATTTCTTAAAGCATTCTCTGAAAGGTTGGGGATGTGATATTTTATATTTTTTAATAAAACAATAAAAAATTCGAAATAGTAAAACATAATCCGTATTATATACGTAATTAGATCATTATTAATTAAATATTTTCGATTTGATTCTAGATGAAATTGACAAGAGCCTTATAAGGGAGTTATTGAAAGATGCCAGGCAGCCCTATTCTGAACTGAGTAAACATGTTGGTATAGCCAATTCTACCACTATAGAAAGAATTAAAAAACTTCAGGAAAAAGGCGTAATCAATGGTTTTTCCTTATCTCTAGATTACCGGAAGTTGGGGTATGATCTTTGTGCCTTTGTGCAGGTTCTCATTAATGATCCTAAGAATGAAGATTCTTTCGTGAGTGCGCTGAATGATTTTCATGAGGTAGAGGAATGTCATTTCATTACCGGAGATTATTCTTATTTGCTGAAAATCAGAACAAGAAATTCAGCTGATTTAGAAGATTTCCTAAAGAATAAGTTGAACAGTCTGGCTGGAGTTATTCGCGCAAATACAGTTGTTGCCTTGTCGTCCCCAAAGCAAAAAGGCAGAATTGAGATATGAAGTCATTAATAAAAATAGTGCGGATCATGGTTGGTTTGGTGGTCTTGATTGCCTGGAACTATTCGCAGTTGATCTCACAAGAATCAGAAGTAAACTTAGACCGAGGACCTTATGAGGTAGGTGTGAGAATGGTCGAGAAAACGGATTTCTCCAGGAGCTTTGGTAAAAACCAAGGGCGCCCAATGAGAATTTTAATTTGGTATCCATCTGAAGTTGGTATAGAAAGAATAACACTGTCTGATTATTTGTCTCGGAGCAGAACAGATATGTCCACCTGGAAAAACCTTTTTAATGACTTGGGGGCTGATGTAGATACTACACGAATTTTAGATTGGGAATCCTTGAGTTACCGAGAGAGTCGGCCAAGACTAGAGCGAAAATTTCCTTTAGCAGTATATTCTCCCGGAGCTTATGGAGACGAATTCGAGAACCTTTTGCTTTGCGAATATCTGGCCAGTCACGGTTATGTAGTAGCTGCACATTATTCACTAGGCCCTGATTCGGAGTGGACCAAAATCAGTGCACAGGGGCTCGAGTCCCAGGCAAGGGATATTGAATTTACGATCAACGTAGTCCAGGAATCGATTGTGACTGCTGATATTGCTAATTTGGGTTTGATAGGTTGGAGTTGGGGAGGGTTGGCAAGTATGCTGGTCCAGATGAGAAATCAGAATGTCGATGGAGTAGTCAGCCTGGATGGGTCAATGGCACTTCACTCTGACAAAGCCAGCACTACAGCATTTTTCAACCCCCAAAATGTCACTGTTCCATATCTTTTTGTCGGAGTGAATCGGACACATGATGAGCTTACATCGTTTTTGTCGAAAATCAAATATTCTGACGGCTACTACCTGCAATACAAGTATCTTCAGCATCACGAATTTAGCTCTCTTGACTACCTGGGCAGGTTGTATAGTGGGAATAATATTGGTCCTGAAGACGAAAAAAAGAGAAGGAGCTATGAAAAACTAATCACGACTACAATTCGATTTTTTGATAGGGCGTTGAAAGATAGTGTTGAGGGTATATTAGACCGAGAAATTGATAGTAATTTGGTTGTGTATCGCAGGCTGGAGCCACTTCCACGTCCTCCAAAAACGGAAGAGTTTTTTGAGATCTTTAAAAATCAGGGTTTAGAAAAGTCTAAGGAGGTCTTTGATCGCGTATATAGTAATGACTCGACATTTCTTCTCTTCATGCCTGACGAAGCCATAGAGTTAGCCTATACCTTACATAGTGATTTAAGCCAGAATGAAAAAGCCGTAGAACTCTTAAAAATGAGCCTTAAATTGTATCCGGGTTATTATAAAACTTATGGTCATTTAGGTAATATCCTGAGAAGGGCTAATCAATTAGAAGATGCGCTGACTTACTTCAGTATGGCATATGGAATGGTAACAGGAATCGAATCGGGTTTCTCTAAAGCTGCCAAACAAGACCTGGAATGGTATTCGAAATCAATTGAACGAATAAAGTCGAAAATCAAATAGAGCAGGGTATTTTCAATCCGGAAGGAACAACCGATGACTTAGTCTATCGGTTGTTCGTTGTGTTTAACCCATTGCTCTCGTGTTGGGAATAATCAAGATCCTCAGTTCCCAGAGTGTGCCTTGATTCGTTGGATTACCTCCTTGGCGCGAATGCCGGTAGGGCTGGTTGGTTCCAGGTCTACGGCCTTTTGGTAATTCTCGATCGACTTTTTGAAATCTCCAGCAGTAAAATAAGCCTCTCCAAGGCTGTCCCAGCAATTCGCGCATTTCGGATAGAGCTTTACATTCAACTTGAATATTTCCAAGGCCGTTTTAATGTCGGAGTTAATGTATTCATAGCCAAGTGCGTTCATCTGGTTTCGAATTGTAGTGTACTGAGTCTTTGGATCATTGAAAAAATCCTCAGTAAGTTTTACGGCCAATGCATATTCTTTCTTTTGATAGTGTGACCTTAATGAAGCCATTAATTCATATGCATAAGATCGATAGTCTATGACTGCGTCAAGTACCGGATCCTTACCATTGATATAGTCAGTTGATGAAAGATCGACAAATATCTCAGGTGTGGTCCATTCCCGTGTATCTCTTGGATCGTTGTCCTGCCACCACATGAAGGAAAGACGAACCGTCAGTTGACTGTTGGGCAGTGTCTCAACATTTACATCACCAAAGAAATTGATGCTTTCGGCTGTAGGTTCACCAATGAATGTGGTGTTGGTGTACTTTTCAAGCTCATTAACCAGGTTTTGGGCTGCCGAAAATGTTCGTCTACCAATGATGGTGAATAGTTTACCTTTTTGATTGAGACTGGATTTAATCATGCTAAGTATGATGGGCTTGTTTTTGTAGTTATTCCCGCCACCGTTGATTCTCAAATCCAATACTAGCTTCTCGACTGAATTGTGTTCAACAAATGCCGAAACACGATTGTAGAATTGAGTGATGCTCTCCCCATGATGGTCGTTAATTTGACTTTGACGGATATAGAGTGTCTTTGAATCCTGTAGGAATTCCATTCGATAGTTCTCACGGAGATTCTTAAGATAGATCGGAACTTCCTTTGATGAAGACATCGTGACCCAGTTTTCGTCACCAAATACAAATCCATAGTGGCCGGGGATATGAAGGCCTTTTTGGCCTTCGAAGTCAATTGTAAATTGTTGCCCATCTTTTTCAAGGAGAATAGAAACATTGTCCTTGGACTTGGTGATACCTACGGCATGAAGCACTTCCGGAATCGCCAGGTTTCCGATACCATAAGCTTTAAAGAATTGCTCATTTTCTATACTGACTGTGGGTCGAATAGCTTCCAAAGCCTCTTCAACGGATTTATTTCCAATTCTGAGCACTTTTGCTCCGGCTGCCTGCTGAAAATCTTTGTGAGCTGCCTGAATAAATACCCCATCAGAGAAATGATAGAAATTTACGGGTATTAAGCTAAACCCTGTTTTCAGCTCTTCACCGTGCATCGCATAGGCCAAGGGCATTCCCATATGGCCATATTTAAATAGTGCAGCAATTTTGGCGAAACCAACTATGATTTCGTGCCTTTCCAGGTTTGGAATTTTGGCGTGAAGCGCCTTAACTTCCTCATCGAACTCTTCTTTAGTTATACGATAGAACAGAGGTTCGTATTTAGTGTGAACGAGATTTTGGAGATATTCCAAATCCTGTCGCCATTCTTCAGAAGAAAGATTGGATTGTGCCTGCGAAAGAGTGAATCCCGCACAGAGCATCAAAATAAGTAGATATTTCATTTTTGACATTTGATTTAGACCGAGCCGATGTTAGCCCGTTCTAAAGAATCGAAATGTCAGCGATTTGGGTAGAGAATTGATGTCCTGATTATGTCCTTTTTGAATAGGTTACTGCCAATACCAGAAGATAGGAAAGGTTTTTCCACTTTGACCTTGAAAGATGTCATCTGTTACTCTTTACTTTGGACCGCAGATAAACTAAAAAGTAGTGGGTAAGCGTTAGGGTCAAGAACCTGTGCATTGTATAATGTACTGAGGGTTGTAGAGATGTTGATTTTGACCAGCCGCGGTGTATTAAATGTGGTACTCACTCTACATAGGTGAAACCTTTTCCAACAGAATTCAAAATTATAACAACAGAGTCCTATGAATGATTGGAATTTATTAGTTTCATATTCGGGTCCTACTTTCATCCTTTTTATATGAAACTCAAATATCTTTTTACAGCAGTTTGTCTTATCATTTCCTTAAGCTTTGTTTCAGGACAGAACTATCACCTGGGTCTGAGGTTTGGCTATAGTCAATCGACTTTGGAGGCTGATACGGATCCGCTAATTAGTCTCAATGATCGCCAAGCGTTCACTTTCGCGTTTACGCATAATGTGACTTTTGATAGATCTCCCTTGGGGTTTTCCATTGAGACGGGTTATGTACTGAAAGGTGTTCGTATTAATGATGCTGGAAATGATTATAGACTTCATTATCTCAATTTCCCGTTGTTACTGGATATTTATCCAACCGATGGGCTGCGACTGAGTGTCGGGCCCGAGATTTCCTTTCTAGCCGATGCCAGAAGTCGGACCACAGATAGCACCTCAGTCACACTGAAGAACACCTTCGACAAAAGGTGGGAGCTTTCGGGTACTATTGGGGCGAGTTATGCGCTGGACTTCTATATTGACATTGGTGCACGGTATTCGCGAGGTTTTACAAAGTACCCTAATCTGGATGCTGTTCTGAATAGAAGGGAACAGTATAATAGTTACTTTCAGGTTTACCTTGTTATCAAATTGGCTAATTGATTATTTGAATAAAATCTCCGAGATACCGTGGACGATTTCATCTTTTGCCGAAGGTTGTTGACTGGCAAGGACAATGATTGTTTTTCCTTCATCAATGTATCTAACAATAGAAGACTCATAACCTGGCCAAAGCCCGTTATGATCGGTACGCTTTCCAACTCTCTTGCCATTTAGTGAGTAGTTATTCTGCACATACCACCCAAAGCCATAGGCTGATGAGGAATTATCTGACAGGGTATATGGAGTCAGTGCCTCCTCAAGAGTTTGTTTATCAATGAGTGCATTACTAGTTAACGCCCTATCCCAAGCTAGTAAGTCTTCAGCGTTCGAAACAATACCAACTCCTCCATAGATTGAATCAGACCAAGCCAGACCAAAAGCTGATCCGAACGCTGAATCTTGAGGATTAAATATTTTGCCAAAAACGTACTCAGGCATTTCAGTCCCTTTATGGGATTGAGAGTAGATACCGCTGTGTCTCATTCTCAACGGATCAAAAATCTTTTCTTGTAACAGGTTTATGTAACTCTTTCCAGATACTTCCTCCAAGATGAGCGGCAACAAGAAATAGCCAAGATTAGAATACTCCCATTTTGTTCCTGGTTCGAAGGCAAGCTCGGGCTGAACCTTTGTCAGATATTCTTCTAATATGAAGCGGTTGTCGTAAATGGAAGTAGATGGCATGTTTTGAGCACCCCATACGAAAAAAGCTCTTTCTGAAAGCCCGCTGGTATGCGTTAGTAAGTGGCGAATGGTGATGTTTTGATATGGTAGTTGCGGAAAGTATCGTTGCAGATTATCATCATAATTCAGAAGCCCTTGTTCTTTCATTATCATAATAAGCATAGCGGTGAACTGTTTGGAAATTGATGCGATCTCGAAAACTGAATTAGTGTCAATTAGTTTTGAGGAATCCAGCTTGACATAACCATATTCCTTTTGGAAAACTATGTCTCCTTGATCGGCAATAAGGACCGATCCGCTGAAACGTTCGGAGTTGTAATAAGTTCTGACAAGACTGTCTATACTTTCTGCGAATTGATCGTTACCCGAAATTGAACGATGACTTGATTGGTTTTTGCAATTTGCCAGAGAGAGTAGGATAAAGAGTATTAAGAGAAATTGAATGACCCTGGTCATAAATTATGATTTGGGCATTAGACATGTAAGTGGTTACCAAGGTTGCAACCAGGGGATTCATGCCTGAAAGTCGACCTGCATTTTATCGATGCGTTGTGACAATTTTTCGTTGGTGTACTTTTCTCTCAGTCGATCAACCATGATCGGAAAACAAAGAGGGGAGGGTTTGAGGAGCTTTTTGACTACGATTTCCTGTTGGTTAATTCGTTCCAGAGAGGTGAGTAATCTTGTTTTTTCAAATTGAAGAGATAGGACTTCTTCGTTGGCCTGTTTCATCAGCAAGTTTTCAGGATCGTATTCCTGAAAAACCTTAAAAATCATGCTGGATGATGCTTGAAGGTGGCGGTTGGTGATTCCTTTACCAGGATATCCTTGGAAAATGAGCCCGGCTATGGAAGCAATATCTCTGAATTTCCTCTTGGCCATTTCAGTATCATTAATACTTGCATAAATGTCCTCAAGGAGGTTTTCTTCTGAGAGCAGATCAAGCTCGAGAAAGTCCTCGATCTGAATTTCCTGATCTGTAAGCAATTCAAAACCGTAGTCATTTGAAGCAATCGAAAATGAGATGGGTTGACTTACACCAATTCTGTAAGAGGTAAGCGCAGCCAGTACTTCATGAATGTATTTACCTTCGAATGGATAGATAAAAATATGGGTGCCTTCATCAGAGCTTAGTTGCTCAATTAACAGTTGATTGGACTTAGGCAACATTGATAGTTCCCGGTGTTTTTCGAGTAGAGGTTTGAGAGTCCTCATTTCAGGCCCTTCATAAATGTGCTCTGAGGCATCATCTATTTTCTTTCGAATACCATCGGAGAGAAGGGAGGTGAACGAAGCTTTTCCACCACCCCAACGGGGAATAGGGCCTGTTTTCTTTCTGGATTTTCGCACAAGGGCGGTCATATCCTTGACCTGAACCAACTCAAGGTTTCTGCCTGCAAACCAAAAGGTATCCCCCAGTTTAAGACCAGCAATGAATATCTCTTCAACTGTTCCAATATGACCTCCACTTTGATATTTCACCTTCATCATAGGATCAGAAACGATGGTTCCCATTGATAGTCTATGACGCATGGCTGTCCTTCTGTTCTTCACCACGTATCGGCCATCCTCTTCAATTTCGACCTTTGCATATTCATCATAGGCACTTAGTGTGGTTCCGCCTGTAGTTATGAACTCGAGACACCATGACCATTCTTCTGCGGTCAGATCCTTGTACGCATGTGTGGTTTTGACATGTCCAAATACGTTTTCAGGATAGAATCCCGGGCCTACAGCTAGTGTGACCAGGTATTGTACCAAAACATCATATGATTTGGTCAGAGGAATTCTGCTTTCAAACTGTTTTTTGTCTATAGTTTCCTTTAATACAGCTGCTTCGATCAATTCTAATGAGTGAGTAGGTAGAAAGTAGATTTTGCTTGTCGCACCTGGTTGGTGACCACTTCGTCCTGCTCTTTGAAAAAAACGTGCTATGCCCTTGGGGCCGCCAACTTGAATGACCATGTCCACCGGTCTGAAATCCACTCCAAGATCAAGGCTTGACGTACATACCACACACTTTAGTTTTCCGGCATGGAGAGCTTCTTCCACCCATAGTCGGACTCCAATGTCTAACGAACCGTGATGCATAGCTACCAGGCCTGCGTATTCCGGCATTTTATCCATCATCTTTTGGTACCAGGTCTCGGTTTGGGAGCGGACATTGGTAAACATGAGTGTGGAGGTATTACTTTCCAGAATGGGCTTAATCCTGAGCAACATATTAATACCGAGATGACCGGCCCATGGTAGTGATTTTACCGATTTTGGCAGGATGGATTCTACCTCAATTTTCTTATCCACATTAGCTCTAACGATTGCCGCTTGCTCGAACTGGTCACCCAATAGCACTTTGGCGGCCTCTTCCAAATTGCCGATGGTTGCGGAAACCGCCCATGTTTTAATCGGTTCTTTCCTTAGTTGTCGCATGTAGGCCATTGCAAGTTCCATTTGGACTCCACGCTTACCCCCAATCAATTCATGCCATTCGTCAACGACAACTGCTTTGATATTTCCGAACGTTTTTTTGGCATCCTTCTGACTGAGCAAAATGTGGATACTTTCAGGTGTTGTGACTATGGTTTGAGGCATGTTGGCCTTCTGACGTTTTCTCTCGGCTTGAGATGTGTCTCCTGTTCGAAGTGCTATATCCCAATCCAGATTAACATCGTCACAGACCTGTTGAAGCGCAACATGGATGTCTTTTGCCAGTGCCCTAAGTGGGGTTACCCAAATTACCTGAAGTCCTTTTGCTTTTAACGGATTCTTGAGGGCTTCCAAAACACAACCCATCCAGATGGCATAGGTCTTGCCACTCCCTGTTGGGGCATTGAGTAAACCACTTTTTTCAGACAAATATGCCCGCCAGCATTCTCTTTGAAAGGGAAAGGAATACCAACCCTTGGAATGAAACCAATCTTCTGCTATGGTGATGTCTGAGCTCAAGGAGCAGAAGGTAGGAAATTGACCTCACATCTTGAAATGAATGGGAAGGGCTTATTTAGAAGGTTGCATCATAGTCAACCCGCATTTCCAGTTCCACTAATACATTGTGCTGGGATTGAAGTGTTCCGATTCCTCCATTGTAATATCCGCGGCTTCCTTTTAGTTCAAGAAGGACACAATACGATTTGTTTCCCAAGTCCATTTGGTAGAATCCTGATTTGTTAGGGACATATCGATACTTGGGAAGGACTTTCTGGTTTTTCAGAGCTCTGAGATTGTAGAAGCTTTTTCCGTCTTCTTCGTACTTCACTGATTCGATCTTTTCCTTCAACTCGACCGGGAATAACAGAATTGGCGCTTGACTGGGTTCGGGTTGTTTAGTCTCGGTAGAGCCGGCCTCTGATACCTTTGGCATGAAGTCACCCTCATATAGCATCACCTTTCCGTAGAACCCTCCTATAATTGTTGGTTCGGTGACTTTATTTGAGATTTTAACCGTATAGTTGATTATCTGATCGGTTTGGTTATTTGCTTTTTTGGTGCAGGAAGAAATTCCAACACAAACAACTATAACTACCCAAATTAATTTTGCTCTCATTACGATTCTCTCCTCATTCGGCCACGAAGTAAATAAAAAAAGTTCAGGATGTGTATTGGCCTTAACAACTTTTAACCCCGAAAGATTAGATGAGGCCTTCTTTTTTCCTCATTTGAATAAGAAAATCCGTTCCAAAGCTAAGTTTATGGACAAGGTTTGAATTTTCGTTGATTGCCCTCCAAAAAGGGGGGAGCTGATCTACCGGAGTTCCCTTTTCTCTTAACTCATTGGCCGCCTCAGCCACGGTTCTCAAGAAAATTCCAGTAGTCACAGGGCAGGTATACTCGGCATTGTTTTTAATGGCCAAGTCGTTTCTGAGGGCCTTAATAGTGGTCTGATGCCCCTCGGGGATCTCTCTGAGATGTTCTTCAATGAGTTTTGGGGTGGCAATAAGCATACTTCCTCCCGCTGGAATATCAGCAAACGCCTTGTCGATAACCTTTAGTTGGGGGGCTTTGTCGGAATTAAGTTTTTCGATCCAGGTTTTTTTGGCCATCATGCAAAAAATAAAGAGTCGTCAATCAAGAAGACTGACGACTCTAAATTAAGGTTAGTTAATAATTTCCTACTTATCGTACCAATGATCTTTAAGAACTGAGGCTGTTTTGGTCATTGATATGCCGTTCATTTCAAATACCACCTCATAATCTCCTTCAGGAGCTGCTGAAGTCACGTACTTGATATTGCCAAATCTTGACCTGATCATTTCTTCACTTGCTCCAAAGCTTCTCCATTGCTCCATCTGTCTTTCGATTCTTGTGATTTCGCGCTCGCTTCGCTCTCTAACAATTTGATCCATTCTCCAAACCCCATGATTAAGTCCCACTTCAGCATCTATTTCCATCTCATTAATCATACGTCCGCCTTTGTAGACTTTTATACTGGCCTTTCCAGCTTCCTTCGCATGGAAAAAAAGATTAATCCCCGCAGGCGCATTTTCACCATTGAAATTAGTATAAGGTGAGTTCTTTGGAACTCCGGCCACCCATTTCACGGCCGGCTGAATGTCAAACAAATAAGCTGATTTAGCCATTACTTCGGGTGTCATTCCTTGCAGGGGAGAAATATCTGCTATGAAAATTCCTCTACCATGTGAGGCCATCACCAGGTCGTTTTCTCTTGGGTGAATCACCATATCATAGGCAGGGATAGTTGGCAAACCATTATTGAATTCTGCCCAGTTTGCTCCACCATCAATACTAACATATGAACCGAGTTCAGTACCCAGAAACAGGAGATTCGGATTTTTATGATCTTCCCGAATCACATTAACAGGCTCATTCGGCAGTCCGTTAGAGATTGAGGTCCACGTTTCACCATGGTCAGTTGTCTTGTATACAAACGGACGGAAGTCATCTCTTCTATAACCGGTATAGGTGAGATAGGCCGTGCCAAGGTTGTGTGCAGAAGCTTCGATTCTGCTCACCCAATATTTTGGATTGTTAGGAATGTTTTCGTTCAGATTGGTCCAGGTTCGACCGCCATTGGTGGTGACATGAACATTTCCGTCATCCGTACCTGCCCAAAGTTCTCTGGGGTCGATTGGAGACTCTTCCAGCGATGTGATGGTACCATATTGAATATTTCCTGTACCCATTATCTTCACTGAATCTGCATTACTAAGATCTTCACTGATCTGTTCCCAGTTTTCACCCCTATATGAGGATTTAAGAACTTTATTACCGGCATGATAAATGACATCACTGTCATGTGCTGATACTATGATAGGCGCATTCCAATTCCATCTCATTTTATTTCTGAACTCACTTGTAATGGACTTACCTTCACCGGTCACCATGTCTAATCTTCGAATGGGAGCAAACTGGGATTCGTTATATAGGTAGCGGTTATTGCTACGGTCAACAACATTATACATACCATCACCACCGCCAACACGAGACCAATCTTCCATTCTAATTGGACCGCTTCTTTTTGCGCTTGGGCCTTTAACCGAACCATTATCCTGAAGACCTCCATAAACATTATATGGATAGGCCATGTCCACATCTACTGCGTAAAACTGAGCAAGTGGTAATTCGTCAGGGTGATACCAGGTTTTACCGGCATCATAGGAGATCCCCATTCCGTGGTCATAGCCGAGCATTATATGCTTCGAATCACTTGGGTCAATCCACATGGCATGATTGTCACCACCGAAATTAAATGGACTTCCCCAGTTCTTTCCTCCATCTTTAGTCTCCCAGACACGGATACCTAAGACATAAACATGGTCCTCATCATTTGGGTCTACACGAACTTGTTGGTAGTAATAAGAAGGGAATCCTCCAACGTCTTCACCATCAGGACTGATTTTCCGCCATGTAGCGCCATTGTCATCCGATCGATACATTTCTGTTCCTTTCACACGTTGTCCTCTTTTCAATGGAATACCTACAGTTAGCATTCTCTTTCTTTCCTCGAAATCAATGCCATCGACATTTACATTTTCGATGTTGGCGTAGATTACGTTAGGATTGCTTTTGGCATAGTCAATTCCTATTCTGCCTAAGAAGCCTCCGGGAAGACCGCCTTCCAACTTCGTCCAGCTTCTTCCTCCATTTGTGGATTTATAAATACCGCTTCCATGTCCACCTTCATTGAAGGTCCAGGGTGTTCTGATTTTATCATAGGCCGCTGCAATAAGTGTGTTATTGTCAGTAGGGTGCATGGCCACATCCACCACACCAATATCTTTGCCATCATCTCTTTTGACCTCAAGAACTTTCCGCCAGGTCTTACCGCCATTAGTGGTTTTGTATAGCCCCCTTTCAGGGTTGTCCTTGTAGAGGTGGCCCAAGGCGGCCACGTATACTACATTTGAGTTTTTTGGATCAACCAAAATACGACCAATATGCCCAGACTCCGGGAGCCCCATATTGGTCCAGGTTTTTCCACCATTCGTAGATTTGTAAACACCATCACCCCAATAAGAGCTACGGGAGTTATTCGCTTCACCGGTACCTACCCACACAATGCTTGTATCTCTTTGATCCACTTCAACCGCACCAATTGAAATTACGGCCTCATTGTCAAAAATGGGTTTCCAGGATATTCCATTGTTCACCGATTTCCACAGTCCACCTGAAGCTGTAGCTGCGTAAATTACTTTGGTGGACTTTTCCACTACGCTGAACTCTACATATCGACCACCTTGACGGGTAGGCCCTATCGAGCGAAAGTGAATTTTGTCGACTATGTTGTCTGGAAGCTTTTGCGCCTTAACTCCTTGTTTAGAAACGGTTAGAGTTAGTACAGTCAAGCAAAATATTCCGAGATACTTTTTGAAATTGCTCTTCATGTTACTTTTCGGTTTAAAGATCGGTCAAATTAAATCAATTTAGGCAGTGTT
The DNA here is from genome assembly GCA_028281285.1 of Cyclobacteriaceae bacterium. GTDB lineage: Bacteria > Bacteroidota > Bacteroidia > Cytophagales > Cyclobacteriaceae > Roseivirga. The sequence continues at coordinate 18,476 of JANQKF010000023.1, read as the reverse complement.
CAAATGTGCATTCGACTGATTACATGAGCGGTTAATTGTAACCAAAATGAGGCTATTACTCGTATTGTGAAGATATCAGGAAGTTTTAAACTCGGCTTAAGGGTATTCAAGGTTTGAGGTGTTAATAGTCCAAGAGATTTACCGATAACATCCATCTAAACTACCTTGAATTCCGACCGTATGTCGGAATTCTTTTTTAATTGACCTATGACTATGAAATGGCTGCCAATTGTTATCTCTCTTTTTTTATCGTTTCCGGTTTTAGCCCAAGACAAATCTGCACAGGAGTATTTTGTAGAAGCCAATGAGGCTTATCAGTCCAAAGATTTCAAAAAATACCTGGATCGTCTGCGTAAGGCAGATGAACTCATGCCAAATCATCCCTTGTTAGCACAAGGACTTGCTAAGGCATATGCATTGAATGGCAGGAAAGCAAGGAGCATACAACAACTCAAACGATTAGCCATGTTGGATGCTACGGTTGACTTCACAACTGATTCTGATCTTCAATCAATAGTTGGGTACAAAGGATACAGGGGAGTGGTAAACCTCAGGAATCTGATGCTGAGCCCGGAAGAGAATGATGAGTTATACAGAGTAATTGATACTGATAGCTTGCACCCGGAGAGTTTTGTTATTCTTGATAATGGTCAACTATTACTGGGAAGTGTACGCCAGAAAAAGATAGTCAAAGTAGATAGCTCTGGCCGAATTTGGGATTGGATAGAGACCCCTTATTCTGTTTTAGGAATGAAGGTTGACCCACGAACGGGGCATTTATGGGCTGCGTCAGCTGCGATGCCTGAAATGCGAGATTTTGTACAAGCCGACCAGGGGAATTCAGTGATTTTCGAAATTGATCTACAATCCGGTGAAATTGTTCAAGGTATCGGGTTCGATGATGGAGAGCTCTTGGGTGATGTGGAGTTAGATTCACATTCCAGAATTTGGTTATCAAACAGCAATTTGCCTTTTATCAGCAGAGATAATACCGATACGTCATTCCATCAAGGTGCATTTATGAGAAAGCAGTACGATCTGAAATATAGTCACTATAACCTACAGGGACTCACGCTGAACGATGATGAAACCTATTTGTACTTTGCCGACTATCGAACAGGTATTCATCGTCTCAATATTGCTGAAGACAAAGTGGATCCGGTAATGACCAATAGTGACTTTATGCCAGTCGGAATTGATGGGCTTTATTTCTACAACAATACGTTGATTGCTATACACAATGGGGTTAAGCCCTTCAAGGTAGTGCAGTATTTATTAGATGAAGAGGGGTTGAATATCATTGGGAAGAGAACGATCAATCGTGCCGGTTCTTCATTAGGTGAACCTACCTTGGGCCAGATTAAGGATGGTTATTTCTACTATATCGCAAATAGTCCGTGGGGAGCTTATGACGAGAATAAAATGTTTCAGCCTGACCTTGTTCCACCGCTTGCAATCAGACGCATTAAGTTAAACTGACCCATTTTCATGGCAATCGGTTTTTGTCGATATTGTCAGAATGTCAAAACCCAGAAAGGACGAGCTATTAAAAACTCCTCGATACAAAGGAGGGATGCGGGCCTTGAAGGAATTCATCACCAAAAATCTGATCTACCCTAAAGAAGCGCTGGAAAACAGAGTTGAAGGATCCGTTGAAGTGGCTTATGAGGTGGATGGGCTAGGGAAAATCAGAAATGTTAAGATAATCTCTGGCCTTGGTTTTGGGTGCGATGAAGAGGTTATTAGACTGGTGAATATGCTGGTTTTTCAAAAGGCTGTTAACAAGGGAAAAAGGACATTAACCAGAAAGAAATTAAAAGTAGATTTCAAGCTACCTAAGCTGAAAAATGAAGGTACTCAAAAGATTACTTATACTCTGACCAAATCCCAGCCTCAAAAAAAAGAGCCTCCAAAAAAAGGAGGCTATACCATTACCCTAACATCCAATAATTGATTACAGGGGCTTGATTTTGATATTGCGGAACCATGTCATTCCGCCATGGTCCTGAAGACCAATGAAGCCCGATTTAGCTTTTCCATAATCAGGATAATCCTTCCATTTTCCGGCCATTTTCCGTTGATTCCAGTCATCGGACCAAGGAACAAATTCAAGGGTCTTGACAGCATTCAACCAATATTCGACTTTTTCAGGGGTGAATCGAATTCGCGATAAATTCCATTTGCCGGAAGCTTTGACAAATTTGTCTGGGTTGGGGTCATACATGGCATAATCGGCACCTACCGATTGCCAAGGTTCGAGTTTAGCAGGGTAGCCTATATCATCGATAAGCTGATATTCCGGAGCATTTTGATAAGGAGCATCGTATTGATCTCCTTCTACGACATGATAGAACAGACCGCTATTTCCTCCCTCGACAATTTTCCATTCCCATTGTAAATCAAAATTTTCAAATTCTCTACCGGCAAATACGATATCGCCACCTATATCACCTCCGGTACCCAAGGCTTTCAGGATATTATCTTCAACTACCCAGCCTTCCGGTAGAGTCTCTCCATTGAAACTCCTCCATCCATCGGTATTTCCGTTAAATAGGTAGAGCCAATCTCCGTTTCGATCAAGTTGAACGGTTTGTTCCTCTTTTTTGGTACCTGAGCAAGAGATCAAAGCAACTAAGAGGATGAAAAAAGTTGCTTTACTAAGCATTTTTAACATGACTATCGAAATTAGATTAGTAGTTGACGAATTTATAGTTTTCTGGTCAAACAAATTCAGAATTTATGATAAACTGAAAAGAGTTGATTGGTTAGGACAAAATCAGATTACCTCACCGGCTTTTTTGACCTTTTTTCCTGAGATACTACCCAACCCATCATAGCTTGCATATTTATAAAGATCATGCAGAGTGGGGTAGTTGAAGACAGTGTTGATCACGTGATCCAGTGTTTCCTTTTCTTTGACCAGTTGCATTCCATAGTGTATCAATTCCGTAGCAAAGGACCCGATGATATGAATTCCCAAAATTATTTTTGTCTTATTATCAAAAATTATCTTTAAAAAGCCGTTGTCTTTGTCGCCCATGATCATACCTCTGGAAATGTCTCGATAGTAGCTGATTCCGACCCCGTAGTCGAGGTTATCGGCCTTAGCTTGAATTTCCGTGATTCCGACCATGGATACCTCAGGAACAGTATATATGCCATAAGGGAAAGTATCTGCCAAGGATTCGAGATCTGCAGTGTCGAACATATGTGAAACAGCTATACGACCTTGTTCCATGCTCGTGCTTGCAAGTGCTGGAAAGCCAATTACATCACCAACAGCAAAAATATTGGAGATGTTGGTTTGAAATTTTTCATTTACCACAAGAGTCTCTCTCTTGCCTATCTCAAGTCCAATTCCCTCACAATTCAACCCCTTAAGATATCCACTTCTGCCAGCTGCGAAGAGAAACATGTCTACATTCAGAATTTCACCGGTTTTTAAGCTTAGTCGTATGGGAGAATCATCTTCAGGCACTTCGATATTCTTAATAGAATTGTTAAAGAGAATCTTAATGTCATGGCTTTTCATCTGTTCGACTAAGGCAGAGGTGACATCCTCATCCAGAAACCCTAAAATTTTATCACGGTCGTTGACAATGTAAGTTTTGACACCCATTGCACCAAAAATGGTGGCGTATTCACAACCGATAACACCTGCACCCACCACGCATATTGATCTTGGAAAGCGCTTAATATTCAATATCGTATCGGAATCATGAACTCTGTGATGATCAAAAGGGATGCTCGGAGGGTGATAGGGGTAGGACCCGGTGGCGATCAGAATGAAATCACCCTCGATGGTCTGCTCAAGATCTCCGTTAATTTTAACATGGTTTTTGTCAATCAGCTCTGCTGCTCCCTCAAAAATTTCAACACCATGCTTATCAAGGTTGTACCTTATGATTTTATGCATGTGACTAGTCACGACATTCTTACGATAGAGAAAGTCATGTACACCAGTACTACGACCTACTTCTTTATCAACACCGAAGATTCCCTTTTGATATACGCCTGATAGATAAAGGGCAGTTTCCTTCAAGGTCTTTGAGGGCAGAGTTCCTGTCTGGACTCCCGCCCCACCAAATTTAGTTTCCTTTTCGATTAGGGCTACTTTCTTGCCAAAATAAGCTGCTTTCACCGCTGCTTTTTCCCCTGCCGGGCCCGAGCCAATGACGATGAGATCAAATTTTTGCATGAGCCTATTTCTTGGTCATATATGTGATATGTCCCCAACCTTCAGAAGTGCCTTCGAGCGAGTCGGCACAACGATCAATAAATCTTTTTGATGCTTTGTCATCCGGGTTCTTTGCCGCCAGTGACCTAAAAATTTCCTCTGCTTCTATAATCTTACCCTCTTGAAATAAGCTGAGCGCCTCGTTATAACGAGGAATTGAAGCAATCTTGAGTTCTTCTTTGGGTGATAAAAATTGATATACCGAAAGTGAGTTCTTTTTACCTTTTACCTTGACCTTATCCAAAAACCGATAATCAAAATCTTCATGATTTTCGAGCCTTTGCAGTGTTTCTTCGGTAACGATCACAGGAGTATCGTAATATTTGGTTAACCCTTCAACTCGGGCGGCAGTATTTACAGCATCCGAAATCACTGTCGTTTCAAGGCGATTGTCGTGACCGATTGTTCCAAGAATCATAGAGCCCGTATGAATCCCGGTGCCCACATGAATCTTGTTCATGCCACGATTTTGAAGTTTCTTGTTGAACAACTCAATTGGCCTTTCAAATTCCATTACGGCCTTGATTGCATCATCGGGAGAATTGGGGAAAAGTGCCATTACAGAATCACCAATGAATTTATCAATGAACCCGCCATATTTCTCAATAATCGGTACAATCACACTGAGATATTCATTCAGGAAATTGAAAATTTCAGGAGGACTTAAGGCCTCAGATATCGGTGTGAACCCCCTGATGTCGGTAAAAACAACCGTCATCTCGCGCTCAACCTGATCACCTAATTCGATTTCTTCTATGCCATCTTTTCCCAGGTTTTGCAAGAACTCTTGGGGAACAAATCGACTATTCGCTTTGATGAGTTTGGCTAGTTTCGAGTTGGCTGTAGCAAGCTCTTTAGTTCTCTCGGCAACACGCTGTTTAAAAAACTTCATTTGTGAAATCACCTCGTTTTTCAGAATCGAGAAATTTTTGGTAAGGCTTCCTACTTCATCTTTTGATTTCACTACGGGGTGTTCTTTTTCGAGTGTGAAATCACTATCTACAAAACGGGTAATGTGAGAGGAAAGGTCAGTAAGTGGTTGGGTAAGTTTACCGGCTATGAAAGTACTTAACAACACACTAATCACAACAAATAGAATTGTGGTCAAACCGAAATAGAGGGTAAGGTTGTCGAATTCCGTTTGTCCCCATTCCCGGGTTAGGTTCACCAACTGGGCAAACCCGGCTTCAAGAAGGTCAATCCTGAAATCGAGTTCTCTTTTATATCCTGTATGGTCTTTAATTCCTAATTCTTGCTCCAACACGACCAATTCGATAAACTTATCCCGGTAGGACTGAATGCGAGATACGAGAGCATCTCTACGTGCACGAGGGATGTTATAGTTTCTCGAAATCAGGGTTTCCAGTTCAGCAATTTCACGCTTAAACGTGTTGACATAATCAATGTCGTTGCGAATAATGAAGTCTTTCTCATGTCTTCTCAGCGTGAGAATTCGCTCTGTTGGTATTTCTCTGGCCTGTTCCAGCCAATGAGCATCATCGCGCATAGCGCCCTCAAGACTAAAATCTTTAAATCCACGGTCAAGTACCTTTTGAGTAAGCGCCATAAAGGTGGAGTCAATCCAGCGTATGGATCTCATTTGGGTAATAAAGGTCCTATAGATTTCGAATTCTTCTGAAAAATCGACTTTTGAAAGTGTCGTCATTGTACTGTCCAGCCAGTATCGGTAGAGTTCCAATTCGTCACTTTCACCTGTTTCGAAATAGTCAGGGTTTCTAGTGTCGTAGCTGAAATAATCTTGCTGCGACTGAACACTTTTCATCAAGGTGAGGTAAGCCTCTTCAATCGCTTCTGTGGTATGGAAAATCTGCTCGCGTTTGTTGATATAGGTCAAAGACAATGCAATAATTACCAACCCCGAGCTTATAAAAACCAGGAACCAGAAAAGCAGTCGATGGCGAAAAGTGCGAAACATCGACTTAATATCAGGATTTTATTTTTATTCTGCGAAAATGGTTTCTTTATGTTTGCGTAAATATTTTGCTGACTCTGACTTAATCCATATCTTTTTACAATGACTTATACTTTGCTACTTTTTGGGCATTGGGTGGGTGATTTTGCTTTGCAAACCACTCCAATGGCACTAAACAAAAGTCGCAGCTTGAAATGGCTATCAATTCATGTAGCCGCCTATATGGCACCTATCATAGCAATATGTTTTTTTATTATGCCATTGGAAGAGTTTTGGCCCTATATTGGATTGAATACGGTTCTACACTGGATTACAGACTATTTTACCAGCAAATGGGCCTATATTCATAGAAAGAATCCAAGAAAATTCTACCCGATAATCGGTCTGGACCAGTTCATCCATACCGGAACATTATACCTTACTATGGATTTGTTTTAGTGTTTTAAGCGACCTTCTTATTTGATACAGCCCGTAGGATCATTATTCCGATTACTGCTGACAAAGTGGAGGCAATTAGAATGCTGACTTTTGAAGAAGTCAGGACTTCATCATGGAAGGCACTTGAGGCCACCACAATTGACATCGTGAAACCAACTCCTGCCAAGGCCGAAGCACCAATGAGTTTCTGCCAACTTATTTCTGATGACAGCTGAGCAATCTTCGCTTTTGAGGCGATCCAACATGCCCCAACAATTCCCAGTGGCTTGCCAACAGCCAACCCTAGTATGACCCCCAAACTCACCGGAGCGGCTAGGTTTAGATCCGTTCCTGAAAGGAGTATCCCTGTATTAAAAAATGCGAATAGAGGCAGTATGACAAAATTGACCACCTTTTCAAGAGAGTGCATAAGATTGTCACTTGGCTCTCTCAAACGCTCAACTGCATTCCTGAGAAGGACTAAAGATCCATGGCTCATGGACTTTTGACCGTTTCCGTTGCCCTCAATTTTTTCGATTTCCCGATCAAAGATAATGGACGTTTGTCTTGCTATAAGTGGCAGATCTGCCTGACGTCTTGCCGGAATCAACATTGCGGTTATTACTCCCGCTAATGTAGCATGAAGCCCGCTTTGATAAATAAGGAACCAAAGTATCAGCCCGAGGGTGACATAGAGTGCCACGTTGTACACTCTTCTTCTATTGAGGAACAGCATGATACCAACCACACCGATCGCAATTAGAAATGGAATGAGATGGAAACCGTGACCATAAAACAATGCGATCACTATTATCGCACCAAGGTCATCGGCCACAGCAAGTGCTGAGATAAATATTTTAAGGGAAAGGGGTACTCTGGAGCCAAGCAGAGCCATCAGCCCCAACGTAAAGGCAATATCGGTTGCCATAGGGATTCCCCAGCCATTGGCAGTTTCAGTGCCCATATTAACTGCAACATATATAGCTGCGGGAATTAGCATGCCACCGATCGCTCCGACCACAGGCATGGCTGCCCGCTTCATATCGGATAATTCACCGTCCAGAACTTCTTTTTTGATCTCAAGACCGATCAGTAAAAAGAAGATGGCCATGAGAAAATCATTGATCCAAACTTCCAAGGGGAGAATTAAACCCCATTCACTAAAGGTAAGCCCGAGTTTGGTATGTTTCCAGTGTTCGTAAGTTTCCTGAAAACCCGAATTCACCATGATCAATGCTGCAACAGTAGCAATGATCAGAACCGCAGCGGCTGAGGCACCCCAATGAAAGAAGCTTTCGATAGCAAGTGATACTTGCTTTCCACCTCGCTTTTCAATAGTTGCGAACACGGATTCGTTGTCCCATGCTCCATTATAAGGCACATCGTCAATGGTTAAACCGGGGAAGACTGTCAAACCACAAGTTTTGGAATCTTCAATGTCTTTAAGTACTCGTTTTAAAGTCTCATCACTATTGAAGTCCCATTCAAAGGATTCCATATCCAGACCAAGCTCTTCGACCACTTTGAAAACAGCCTCTTTTTCATAATTATTCTCGTAGCCCGATAGTCTTTGATACAAATCTTCCGAACGTTTCTGCTTTTCAGCGGCTACTATGGCCTTAGCCGCATTAATGGCAAGCGGATTTTCATCCAGATCGGGGCAATATTTATAGACAAAGAGGACGTTGTCACCATACCTTTTAAAAAGTGCGTCCCGAAGGGATTTGGAGGAAGCTCCGGAGACTTTGTGTTTAAGATTTCTATAGCCTTTAAGGACGATGCGCTTACTTCCAGACATAGTGGGCGTAGTTCAAGGTTTATGTTAATGTAAAACAATAAATTTTTGAATGCTAGCCCGTTATGCTTTCATTAAACATTTTTGAAGAATTTTTGGTTGGTGCGATGGTATTCAGAATTCAATTGAACCAAACAGCGTATCTTTTGCGCCTCAGTTCCAACGCCAGTTTTTCCTCCATTTGAATAGCCTCAGCCCGTGTGGGTAAAGGATCGATTTGATTATAAAGACTTGGGCGCAGATACATTCCATATTTGCGTACGATCGAAGAGGAGAGGTTGTACCCTTTTTTGCTAAGGGTCCCTTCTTTGTGTTGTCTGAATCTCTCCTGGGGTGTTTTGCTGGTCATGCCCACATATAGACATTCGAGTACACCATTGAACTGAGGATTAGCTTCTCGAAAACGCCTGTTTTGAGAATATACCTTTTTAGAAAGCTCTATGACGTATATCTGATAAGCCAACGTGACTAAATTAAAAAACCTCATCAAGATTGATGAGGTTTCTCAGGTCTGATATTATTCAATTCTGATTTAAGCTTGTTGCGCCTTGATCAAGTTCAGAGCAGAACCTGCTTTAAACCAACCAATTTGTGCTTCATTATAGGTGTGGTTCGCCATGATGATGTCCTTGGTTCCATCACTGTGTACAAACTCAAGGGTCAATGGTTTGCCTGGAGCAAACTCTGTCAAATCAAGGAAGTTGATGGTGTCATCTTCCTGCACTTTGTCATAGTCACTTTCATCGGCAAATGTCAAACCAAGCATTCCTTGCTTCTTCAGATTTGTTTCATGGATTCGAGCAAAGGATTTGACAAGAACTGCCTTTACTCCGAGATGTCTTGGCTCCATAGCTGCATGCTCCCGTGAAGACCCTTCTCCATAGTTATGATCTCCTACAACAATTGTTGGTATTCCTTCCGCTTTATATTGTCGTTGGGTCGAGGGAACTGGTCCATATTCGCCAGTAATTTGGTTCTTGACCTTATTTGTAGACTGGTTGAATGCATTTACAGCTCCAATAAGGCAATTGTCAGAGATATTGTCCAAATGTCCTCTGAATCTCAACCAAGGCCCTGCCATTGAAATATGATCTGTAGTACACTTGCCGTAAGCCTTGATTAATAGCTTGGCTCCTGTAATATTCTTACCATCCCAAGGCTCGAAAGGAGTGAGCAGTTGAAGTCGTTTGGAATCAGGTCTAACTACGACTTCTACATTTGAACCGTCCTCGGCTGGAGCCTGATAACCATTGTCTTCAACATCAAATCCTCTTTCAGGAAGTTCATCACCAACCGGAGGTTCTAATCTCACTTCTTCACCGTTCTCGTTGATGAGTGTGTCCGTCATGGGGTTAAACCCGAGGTCTCCAGAAATAGCCACAGCAGCCACAATTTCGGGAGAAGTTACAAATGCGTGCGTGTTCGGATTACCATCAGCCCTTTTGGAGAAGTTTCGGTTAAACGAGTGGATAATGGTGTTTACTCGATTATTGTCACCTGTCCTTTCCCATTGTCCAATACAAGGGCCACAGGCATTGGTGAATATAGTGGCGTCCAGGTCTTCGAAAATTTGAAGCAAACCGTCTCTCTCAGCTGTATACCTTACTTGCTCAGAACCTGGGTTGATTCCAAATTCTGCCTTAGTCTTCAAGCCTTTGTCAACGGCTTGTTTGGCTATTGATGAGGCCCTGGAAAGATCTTCGTATGATGAATTAGTACAAGAGCCGATTAGTCCCCATTCGACTTTTGTAGGCCACCCGTTCGCTTCAGCCTCGGCTCTCATTTTAGAAACAGGAGTGGCTCTGTCTGGAGTAAAAGGGCCATTGATATGTGGTTCCAGCGTATCCAGATCAATTTCAATTACCTGATCGAAATATTGTTCCGGATTAGCATATACTTCATCATCCCCGGTAAGGTGCTCTCGAATACCATTGGCAAGGTCGGCCACATCGGCTCTGTCAGTAGCTCTCAGATAACGTTCCATGGAATCATCATATCCGAATGTAGAGGTGGTTGCACCAATTTCAGCACCCATGTTGCAGATGGTTCCTTTTCCGGTGGCTGACATTGATTTAGCACCCGGACCAAAGTATTCCACAATCGAACCGGTTCCACCCTTTACAGTTAGAATTCCAGCAACTTTAAGAATCACATCCTTCGGTGCTGTCCAGCCATTCATTTTACCAGTCAGTTTAACACCGATGAGTTTCGGAAACTTCAGTTCCCAGGCCATTCCAGCCATGACGTCTACGGCATCAGCTCCGCCAACACCAATGGCCACCATTCCAAGGCCACCTGCATTCACAGTGTGCGAATCCGTACCGATCATCATACCACCAGGGTAGGCATAGTTTTCCAGTATCACCTGATGGATGATGCCTGCTCCAGGCTTCCAGAAACCAATTCCGTACTTATTGGAAACAGACTCCAGGAAGTTGAAGACTTCTCCTGAGGCAGTAAGTGAGTTTCTAAGATCTTCTTCTGCACCTTGCTTGGCCAAAATCAGGTGGTCGCAATGCACTGTGGATGGAACAGCCGCTTTGCTTTTTCCCGCTTGCATGAACTGTAATAGAGCCATTTGGGCAGTGGCATCTTGCATGGCAACTCTGTCGGGGGCGAAGTCCACATAGGACTTACCGCGTTCGAAGACTTCCGTTGCTTCACCATCCCAAAGGTGGGAGTACAGTATTTTTTCGGATAGTGTGAGAGGTCTTCCGACCACTTTTCTGGCTGCCTCAATACGAGAGGGTATCTTCTCGTAGGCTGCCTTAATCATATCAATATCAAATGCCATATAGGTGGGTTTTTAGAATACATTGATGGTACTATTACAACCATCTTGGGGCCGCAAAGTTATCAATTTTGAAAGAGAATAAAATAGCTGATTAATCAAAGTGAAATCCGGGCGTCAATCCTGGAATCTGGCCAGTTCTTTTTCTAATTCCTGGATCAAAGAATTAAGAGACCATTGTAGGGGATTTTCGAAATAGATGACGTTTCCTATTTTCTCAATTCTTAGATAAATCAGGTCGATGAATTCTCGATCGTCAAGTAAAACCCGGATAATTCTATCTCTTTGTTGATTCGTGGTCTGAATTTCGTCAAGACCTCTGAATGGATTCAGCAGAGAAAGTACCTGTTTTCTGATAAGGTAAGGCTCAATCTTTTCTTCCACCAGTCGAATGTCTTGCCCCTCTGTAACCGGGACTCTTGAAAGTAGTTGCCGATAACCCATTAGTATCTGTTTCACAGAATCAGACTTAATGATTCCAAGATTTCCTGATGATACCAAATCCTGAAACACTGCATCGGTTGGTGAATAGATTCTAAGCATTAAAAGTCGATTGATTGCTGTCCGAAGGGTGTCGGCTGAAACGGTTCGGTTTTGGGCGTCCAGGAGTTTTCTCATGTAGGACACCTGAACTCTTCGAGCATCTTGATCTGCCTGTAGTTCTACTTGGTTAAGTTTGGCTTCTGCCAGCAGTTGCTCGATATACTTTTCCTCCAGTTTTACAAGTTGGTTTTCTTCTCTGGTGTTTTCCAGTCGGAAAGCCAAATAAATACCAATTACAATCACAATGAACTCGATGATTACTTTCATGATCACTGAGAAAGGTGATCTTTTTCGTTCATTTGAAAAGCCGTACCGATTTGCCATGGTCTAAAAAATCAACAATGCAAGGATAAATATAACCATTCCGACAAGCATGATAATTGTAGAAAACGGAAGTATGTCTTTTGCCTTCAATCGTGTGATTCCGAGTAACGGAAGTGCCCAGAAGGGTTGTAGCATGTTGGTCAGCTGGTCTCCGTAAGATAAGGCCATCACGGTTTTTGGAATTGATACACCTAGAGTCTGTGCGGCTTCTGTTATAATTGGCCCTTGAACAGCCCACTGACCTCCACCACTGGGAACGAAAATATTTACAAGACCGGCACTGAAAAAGGTGAATATTGGTAGTGTGGTAGCATTTGATATAGCTACAAATCCTTGAGATACTTCTGCTGCTAATCCGGAGTACTTCATTATCCCCATAATGCCTGCATATAATGGGAATTGGATAATTATGCCGACAGATCCTCCAACAGCTCTGTGAAGGGCGTCCAGAAAACTGGCAAATGATCCGTGCATCACTACTCCAAGTCCAAATAATAGAAAGTTGATATAGTTGAGGTTGATAAAACTAAGGCCTGTTCCCTGAGGCGAAATCCAGATTTTCCGTAGTGCAATAAAACAGATAATAATCCCCAGAATGCTAGCTGCAGTTCGGGAATGGTCAATCTTCTCGGCTCCTTTCGGAGCAAAGGTGCTGGCTGTATGTGTTTTATCTGTGTCAATCATGAGATTGATTTCCTTGCCTTTAGATCCTTTTCCCAGCAAGTAGAATACAGTAGGGATGACAATGAGCAACAGCACTGATGTGCTAATGTTCATAGTGGAAAAAAGTGTTTCTTGAATCCCAACTTGCCCGATTTGATCTGTGAGAAAGTGATCTTTAGTGGCTACGGTGAGTGGGGCAGATCCTGAGAACCCTCCATGCCAACACATCATCCCACTGTACCCGGCAGCTCCAATAAGAGGGTAGTTTAACTTCAAGCCTTTCATTTTGGCTTGCTCGGCTACCTTTCTGGCAAAAATGGCCCCGAAAATCAGACATAACCCCCAATTGATAAAACTAACGGCAATGGTCAATAGGCTAATCCACATGGCAGCACTTGCTGTATTCGTGCAATATTTGGTGAACCTTATAATTATTCGATTGAAAAATGGAGTAAGCGCCAATGCATGACCCAAAATGAGAATTAAGGCCATCTGCATGGTAAATTCGAGTAGCTCCCAAAACCCTGTTTCCCAATATTCAAGAATTCTTATGGGGTAGGCTGATACTGCATTTTCAGGACGATTGGTGAAGACCAAAGCAAGAATATAAGTGATCAACGTCAATATTATCGCTATGGAGAAGGGAGAGGGTAGGGCATTCCTAATGAACTTCAAATAGAGACTATCTTCTTGCATTGCCTAAAAATGGCGGAAAAAATGAGCCGAGTCAACTTTATGAAGTTGACATGGAGGTAATCACGATTTGTTCTTTTTAATATAAGTATGATTTAATATCTAATTTCTTTAATTTTTATCTGAATTATTCTAATTTCTAAAATTAATCAACCCTAACCTTTTCTTTATCAGATGATAAATCCCAATTCAATGGATTCCCTCGAAGTCAAGCTCGTTTTCGAAGTTAGGGCTTGCAGAACCTGCAAGTTCTTTTGGCCAGATAATAACCCTCAGCCCTATGGTCCGTTTCCAACGTTCGATTTTGATAAGACCTATCCTGATACAAACGAACCTCCTGACCAAACCGGAGAAAAATATCCTCAACCATGGCCTTGGGTAATTGGGACTACGCGCCAACAATCTTTTCCAAAACCAGAGGTCATGGATGGGTGCCGGAAAGCCCCAATTATGACCATTGGGATTAACCCTAACCTGACTGCGTTTGCTCCCGGTCAGCAAGGGACTAGTTGGGCATATCCAGAATTTACAAGTGATAATGGCACTGATGAATGGGCCAAATATGCTTTTTATTATCGCTATAGAACGGTTTACCAGGAGTGTTTCGACCTCGACTTTGTTGAAAAATATATAATGAAGGAGGGTAGGATCATTGCTGAGGCAGACGGTAAGGTGATATCTACCGAAAGGCCTACTGACTCACCTGACTACGACCTTGTAATCCAGTATGATGGACAGCAGGAGGAAACAACTATTCACCTTAAGAGAGCGCTAGGTACACCCAGATATGTGGTGCTTTTTAATTCGTTTGATCATAATAACACATTTAAGAAAGGGGACGTTATTGCAGGCCGACTTGACGTGCCTGAAGGTCTGCCTGTCCAGGTTAACGAGCAACAAATAGGCTACTATGAGCAAATCGTGCCGGTTCTTTCCAAGTTTGATAAATTCCTGGCTTCAAAGGGGCACAAGGATGCTTCTTTGAAAGTTGGGGAAGATGTTTGTCAGTTGGATATGGTGGCCTGCGCTTCTCCTCATTGGAATCCGGATTTCATGGGTGGAGAGGAGAGCGAAAACTCCGTAATAAACAATTGTGTCAGTGATCATATTTGGGCCATCAAGCAATTTGTTCAAACCAACCCAGCGGTACTCTTTTTGGTAGGAGAGTCTACCTACCACATGTTCAATGATGCTTTCGGAAACTTTATTCAATGCAATCCACCTATTCCTAAGGAGTTGCCGGATAATGCATTTACTCTATTGAAACATACAACTGAAAATGAGTGCTATTTTGAGTTTGCGGGTGAAGTGCAGGGCAAACAATCAAGTATAAAAACGCGACTTGTAGTCTCACCACACTTTTCTTATGATTCAAATTTTGTTCCTCAATTCAGGATGCCAGAGAGTGATTTTGAGTCATTTTCCCAGGAATATTCAGACTGTTATGAATACCTCAAAGAAAACAGAAACGTCAAAATTGTCGCTGCTGAGAAGAGTTATGAGTATGCTGCAATTCAAATTAATAGCGATGCAGAGCATGTATTTGCAAAGCTTAAATCTGACTTTCCGGCTGCGTTCAAAGTGCTTATGGAGGGGTATGTAGATGCTCATTCAGCTATGGGCAACGTCCTCGAAGATCAGTATACAGAAGGAAAGTTGGCCTATACAGATAGAGCTGATGGTAAAGGATATCTGACTCGTGGTATTGGAGGTTGTAATTTCTGTGTGAATGATCATTGGCAATTCCCCCTTGGTTGTCCTTATGGTAAACCTGACGAACCCGCACCAGACGCTTCCTATCTTGAGGCAATTGCCCAAACATTGGCTGACCAAGGAAAAATTCAAAACTAGAAGATTGATAAAATAGAATTATGACACATACGACTAAGTATCCAAACCGCCTTGGAGACGGTGAATACAAACGAAGTACCACATCACCAACCATGCCACCTTTGCCAGTGGTTGATTGGGGGAGCATAGGTGCGAATAAACCAAAACTAGTCACCGGAACCGATTGGAATCCAGACACCAACACTATTCAAGTGGATATGGTCATCATGACATGGACTTCAGCGGAATGGGCAGCATTTGATCATGTTTTCTGCAATAGCGATCAGGAAATGCCTTATGCCTATTATGAAAACGAGTATTGGCATGATGGCTGGCAGTATTATCATAACGGCTGGGATAAAATAGAGGGAGAGTTGACCAGCAAGTCACCTTCAAAGACACACAAGGCTTGGGGCAGTGCCAGGATTGTAGAGTTTCCGAGCAATGGAAAGAAGGCTTTGTTATTCAAATCGGATATGCATATAAGCACAGATGGTCCGGACTTACCTTTGAGAAACATGGTTCAGCAGTTGATTGATGACTTCAAGCCAAAATTTGTCTTTACTATTGGTACTTCCGGAGGTTCCAGGGTACACGATTGTATTGGGACGGTGAACATCACAAATGCAGCCAGGTTTGACTTGAGCGGAGAATTTGAGCCAAAACACTATCCATTTAATCACAAGACTTTCGAGAATGATTGGGAACCAACAGGCGACTTGCTGGATAAACTCAGGAATAGTGATTTGTTAATGGAAACTCCGGTGACTGAAAGTGAATTGGAAAAATTGAGATCTGATAACCTCAAAGAGTTGAAAAATCCGGATACGGGAGAAGCTTATTCTCTGAAGGAACTGGCTAATGCCGAGATAGCGCCAGGGCAGGTGCCGCCAAAAATAAATCACCTTCCCGGAGTCCCTGTGTTAACCACGAATGGCTATGTGGTAGGAAACACGAGTGGCAACTACGATTACTTTGCCGTTATGGAAATGGACGATGCAGTGATTGGCATGATTTCCAATGAAAATAAGGTTAGTTGGGGTGTTTGCCGGAATATTTCGGACCCAGTGCAGAATGCCGGAATCAATGAAGGGGTACAGGCAAATTGGGGAGGTTTGGTGTATGGTGAGTATGGACTGTACACGAGCTTCAACGGAGCACTCGCGGCTTGGGCCTCGGTCGCAGGGTAGTGCATTAGTGGGTTTTGGTAAATCTGAGATTTCTCACACGTCCGCTGGAGATTTTGCAACCGTTAACTTGATTGTTGGTATCACGTGTGAATTCAATTTCTCCAAAGAACCAGGTCTTGCTACCAAATATATCCTGGTTCCTGTGGGTTAATTTGATGTCATTATGCCTTGGATGTTCCGCAACTAGCATGTCCCTTTTGATCTTGAATGTATAGGTAGTGTGTAGTTCTTCACTATAGAAATCACCGATATAGTCCTCAAGTGTCACATCCTTTTTCCTGGAGGGATATTTGTTCTTTTTAGGGCCGCGATTAGAAGTGGAGTGGTTTTTGAATTTTTCGGGAAAATCCTCTTTCAAATAGAAATCGGCTACTTTCATTCCAATTGTGACAGGATCAAAATCTGCCAGATTGCTGAATACCATAACTGAGAAATTCTGATCAGGAAATCTAGCAAGGTAGGTTCGATAACCTGCATCAGCTCCACCATGACTGATGCGTTTCAGTCCTTTATAATGGCCCACCGCTTGCCCAAGCGCGTATGAAATGGTGTCCCCATTATTTAATACGCCCCTGTCATTCATTTGCTTCATCATTCTCAAATTGCCCACAACAGGATTCTCGAAATTCCTGGCCCAAATGCTCAGATCCTCAACGGTGGTAAATAGGCTAGTTGCTCCTACATTAGCATAGCTCAGGACACTTTTCTTATAGCCATCACCATCTTTGTGATAAGAATAAGCCCTGTTTTTTACAATTTTTTCATGATCATCGTAGAAAAGCGAACGAGTCATGCCGAGAGGTTTGAAAATATTTTCCCGAGTGAATTCCGCGAACGTTTTGCTGGTCACTCTTTCCACTACCTCTGCCATAAGAGTAAAGCCCGTGTTGCAATAGAGATATTCCTCACCAGGTTCGAAATTGAGCTCTTTCTGGTTTTTGACCAACTTCATTACATGGTCCTTGGTGATTACGTCATCAAGGCGCCATCCTGCCAGTGCCAGCAGGTTCCATTGGTCTCTCAGCCCACTGGTATGAGTCGCCAAATGCCTTAGGGTAATCTTCTTTCCAAAATCAGGTACTTCTGGGATATACTTTCGGATATCGTCATCAAGCGATACACGGCCGTCTCTAGCGAGCAATAAAATAGAAAAGGTCGTAAACTGTTTAGATACGGAAGCAATATGAAAAACGGTGGAAGGAGTAATTGGGATGGCGTATTCCAGGTTGGCCATTCCGTATCCTTTTCTGTAAATAATGTGACCATCTCTAACTATGGCTATCGCTGCACCGGGGGTATTTGGATTGTCCCATTCAGAGAAGAGTTTATCGACTTTTTTATGCAGTCGTTCCTCATCCATTTCCTGAGCAAAACCCGGAAAAGTAATGGCCATGATTAGCAGCCAAGAACTGATTGTGCGCTTAAAACTCAGATCTCGCATAATGTAAAATTCACTTTCCAACGACCAATCGGAGCGTGCTTAAAGTTATGGATTTGTGGTGGGATTAGTCGCAAATAATCAAAAAAGGTCGCCTCAGAGCGACCTTTAGCAACTATTACTTTTTCCTCGTTGCCTTAAATGTTCCGTTCGGTTGCATGAATGAAACGGAATCGATGGCTCCATCTTCACTTTCATGAAATTCCATCTTGAACCCATCCAGGACTTTAAATGAAAATTTATGATTTCCTGTCGCAATCAATTCATACTCAGGTTGACCGGGTACAAAAGCGTATAGCGTATTTTCGTTCTTCACATAAATCTTCACAGTTTGTCCTGCAAGCTCATATTCTCCAACATATTTGGCCAGTACATCCGCACCCACTTCAACTTCGGCTGGCTTCCTCTTAAACTCCAAAGCATCCAAAGTAGGTTCGAATTGAGCTTCTAGCCCGGAAATATCTCCAGTTGGATTTGTTGAAAAATTGAAGCGCAATTGTGATGGAGTGGAGGTGTCAATTTCACCGTCCAGAACCTGGTAGGCGGCAAAGACATCGTAATGATAATGTTGAAGATAAAATTTTTGTACCTCAAACTCTGCGAAAAGTGAATCGTCCTTAGC
>JANQKF010000022.1 GCA_028281285.1 Cyclobacteriaceae bacterium | reverse complement strand
ACCTTAATCCTCCCTAAATCAATGAAAAAATAACCCGCTGGTTATCCACATTTCCACCCCCAGAAAAATCACTCCCCCCAAAAGCGGATGCAAAGATATGAATCTTTATTTTTAGATCACAATATCCAGAGCAAATAAATTTTAAAAAATAATTGAACCCTATGATCACTTGTGATTCCGTTCAAAAAACGGATTGCAAAGGTATGGCTAATCACTCAAACCTGAAATAAAGTGAGATAATTAATTTTCAATAATTGAATAGATTCCAATACTATCTCAATACAGTCTCCTTTCGGTCTGGGCCAACCGATACTATGGTAACAGGAACTCCCGTTTCTTTTTCAATGAAAGAGATATAATCTTTGAGCTCAACAGGCAAGGAATCGTATTCATTCAAATTTCTCACATCTGTATTCCAACCCTTTAAAATTTTATAAACCGGAGTGATTTCTTCATCCATCAACTGAAAGGGCATTTCTTCGGTGATCGAGCCATCACCAAGTTTATAATGGGTGCATACTTTTATTTCTTCAAAAATGCTCAACACATCTGCCTTCATCATAAATAGTTGAGACACCCCATTAATCATTATGGCATATTTCAAGGCAGGTAAATCTAACCACCCACATCTTCTTGGACGGCCAGTGGTTGCTCCAAACTCATTCCCTTCTTTCTGCATTTCCTCACCTGTCTGATCAAATAACTCGGTAGGAAACGGACCTCCACCAACCCTTGTACAATAGGCCTTAAAAATCCCAAAAACCTCCCCAATATTTCTAGGTGCCACACCCAGACCGGTACACGCTCCAGCTGTCATCGTATTTGAACTGGTTACGTATGGGTAACTTCCAAAGTCTACATCCAGTAAAGATCCCTGTGCGCCTTCTGCCAATACTGTTTTAGAGGATCGAATTGATTGGTTCACTAAATACTCACTGTTGACCAAGTTGAATCCCTTCAAAAAGTCTATTGCCTCGAAGAATGGAGCCTCCGCCTCTGTCAGGTTGTAATCAAAATCGTAATGGCTTAATGTGTTTTCGTGCTTAGCCACAAGGTTTCTGTATCGAGCTTCAAAACCAGGCGCAAGGATATCTCCTACCCTCAATCCGTTTCGAGCAACCTTATCTTGATACGAAGGCCCAATCCCTTTTAAGGTTGATCCGATCTTATTTTTTCCTTTGGATTTTTCATAAGCTGCATCCAACAACTTATGACTGGGTAGGATCAACTGGGTCTTTTTGGAAATAAACAGGTTCTTTTTGAGGTCAATATTGAAATGAGCCAATCCCTCAATTTCCTTTTTAAATATAACCGGGTCAAGCACAACACCATTGCCGATAATGTTTTTAATGTTTTCCCTAAATATGCCTGAAGGAATTTGATGTAAAACATGCTTGTGTCCATCAAATTCCAAGGTATGACCTGCATTCGGACCTCCCTGGAATCGCGCGACCACTTCGTATTTCGGAGCAAGAAAATCAACTACTTTTCCCTTGCCTTCATCTCCCCATTGAAGACCTAGTAATACATCTACCTTCATTTGAACTATGAGTTTTGAAGTTTTTTAATGGCTTCTTCCAGGTCATCCTCTATATTGAATATCGCTGTGAGTTTAGTTATGATCAGCAGTTTTTTGACGTGATCAGATGGGTTGATCAAACATACCTCGCCATCCTTATTTCTAAATTTTGTCAAAATCGTAATGAGGACTCCAATACCGCTACTGTTAATGTACCTCACACCGGCTATGTCAATTGCGCAAAAATTAATGCCTTCATTGATCGCTGAATTTATTACTTCTAACAGCTCAGGGCCTTTCAATTCTCCAATTAAGTCTCCTTGCAATCTTAAAATCAGGACTCCTGATTCTGTCTTGTGTGAGTACTCCATTTATTACTGATTAATCTTTTTCTCTTGTTTCTCCTTCTTCTTGGCAAAGAAATATAGCGTATGATGCATAATATCAATATCAAACATTTCTTCGAGTGTATTCTTGATGTTTTGAATCCTGGGATCACAAAATTCCAGAACTTCAGTGGAATCCACCATCAGAATATGATCGTGTTGTTTATATCCAAAAGACTTTTCGTATTGCGCCAGGTTCTTTCCGAATTGATGCTTACTGACCAAATCACACTCTACCAATAAATCAAGGGTGTTGTAAACCGTGGCGCGACTAACCCTATAGTTCTTATTCTTCATGCTGATATAAAGAGACTCCACATCGAAGTGCCCTCCTCGTGAATAAATTTCTTCGAGTATAGCGAATCTTTCAGGGGTCTTACGAAGACCCTTACTTTCAAGATATGCTGTGAAGATTGTCTTTACTTCTTCAAATACTTCAGCATTGAGCGCCATGCATTAAATAATTAAGATGCAAATATATCAATATAGCGGTAGAGAACACGCTCGATTTCAGTCATTCTCACTTGTCTCATCAAAGCGCGTAACTTTCATCACTCCATTTACCTTTTCGAGCTTCTTTATCAGCTGATCGAGGTGTTTGGTGCTATTGATGTACAACACTATCGTTCCATCAAAAATTCCAGTCTCCGTGTCAATGGTAATCGACCTCATATTTACCTTCAACTCTCTTGAAATTATATCGGTTACATCGCGGATGAGTCCTACCCTGTCGGTACCTATAATCCTTAAGCTTGCTAGAAAGGCAGTTTGCTGTTGAGACATCCATTTTGACTTCACGATCCGATTGCCGTGATTCGAAAGAAGTTCCGGAGCATTTGGACATGTCGTTCTATGAACTTTTATTCCTTCATTTACTGTGACGAAACCAAAAACATCATCGCCCGGAATCGGGTTGCAACACTTAGCCAGTTTATAGTCAACCCTGTCCATATCTTCACCAATGAGAAGTATATCATGGCTAGGGCTAACTTTTTTAATATCGTCAGTATAGCTTCTTTCAGTCCTTTTTGTTTTCTCCGGTGTTTTAACAGTTTTTAATTCTTTATACCTTCTAATTTCAGCCGGGTCAATTAAGCCTTTGCCTACTTTATAGTAAAAGTCTGTCACCGTCTTTTCATCGAAGAGTGCCCTCAGTTGATTGGCAATATCACCGTCAAAGGGTATTTTCATTTGCTTGAGTTTTCTTTTGACGATTTCTTTTCCGTCTATTGCAGCTATTTTCTTTGCCTCCTTTAAGGTGTCTTTGATCTTTGATTTAGCTTTGGACGTAACCGCAAAATGCAGCCAATCCTCATTGGGTTTTTGCTTAATGGATGTGAGGATTTCAACCTGGTCTCCATTCTTAAGCTCATAGTTAATAGGCACTAATTTGTTATTCACCTTTGCACCCAAACATTTTGCTCCAACCTCGGTGTGAATATCAAAAGCAAAGTCGAGGGCGGTTGCTCCGAATGGCAGAATTTTTAAGTCACCTTTTGGCGTAAAAACAAAGACTTCATCGTGGAACAAGTTCGCTCTAAAGTCATCTACAAATTCAATTGCGCTGGTATCATTCTGTTGAAGCATTTCACGCACATGACCAATCCATTGTTCGAGACCAGATTCATGGCTACTGCCCATTCCATCTTTGTATTTCCAGTGCGCAGCATAACCCTTTTCGGCAATTTCGTCCATCCGTTTTGTACGAATTTGTACCTCTACCCATTTCCCTGTCTTACTCATCACGGTGGTATGCAAAGACTCATAACCATTACCTTTCGGAGTTGATATCCAATCCCTCAGCCGATCAGGGTTTGGTTTATAAAAATCGGTAACAATTGAATAAACGTGCCAACATGCGGCTTTCTCATTGTCATAGTCTGTATCGAGCGTTATTCGAATAGCAAAAAGATCATATACCTCTTCAAAAGGTATATTCTGCTTCTTCATCTTATTCCAGATGGAGTGAATCGACTTAGGCCTACCTTTCACTTCATACTTCAAGCCCGACTTGTTCATTTCATCCTGTATAGGAAGTAAAAAACTTCGAATGAACCGACTCCGAGACGACTTGCTCTCTGCTATTTTTGAGGCAATTTCATTGTACACCTCTGTCTCGGTATACTTCAACCAAAGGTCTTCCAATTCCGATTTGATTGCGTACAACCCTAATCTATGCGCCAGAGGAGCATATAAATAGATGGTCTCGGAAATTATCTTGAGTTGCTTGTGCCTCGGCATACTGCCCAATGTCCTCATATTATGAAGTCGATCAGCCAACTTGACCAGGATCACCCTGACATCTTCTGAAAGAGTCAGGAGCATTTTCCTAAAATTCTCGGCTTGTTGAGAACTGCCATGATCAAAGACACCGGAGATCTTAGTAAGGCCATCAATAATTTTGGCCACTTTCGGGCCAAAATCTGCCTCAATCTCTTCCAGTTCGATCTCCGTATCTTCCACCACATCATGGAGAAGGGCGGCAACAATTGAGGTGGTTCCTAGTCCAATTTCATCAACACAAATTTGGGCGACAGCCAAAGGATGATATATATAGGGCTCTCCTGACTTTCTACGCATCTCCTTATGCGCCTCAAGAGAAGTATTAAATGCTTTCTTGATCAGCTTAGCATCATTGTCTTTGAGAAAGGGTTTTGCTCTTCTCAAAAGCCTGCGATACCGCCTTATGATTTCCTTTCTTTCTTCTTCTATATCAACTGTAATCATACTGCCGCCCTATACTAGTTACAAAACGAAAATATTTTCATAAAAAATCCTTCAGACTCATTGAATATTTTGACTAAACATTTACATTTGCACTCCATTTTCAAGACCCATGCGGATGTGGCGAAATTGGTAGACGCACTAGACTTAGGATCTAGCGCCTCCGGGCATGGGGGTTCGAGTCCCTCCATCCGCACACATACGAACCCTCGATCACTGATTGAGGGTTTTTAGTTATTGTTACACAAGCTTTAAAGGATTTAGAGTTGGATATCACGTTAGACAAAAAGAATTCAAATGAAGCCTCAATTAAAATTAAATTAATTGAAGCTGATTATCAATCGAAGGTGGACGAAAAAATCAAGGACTACAGTAAAAAAGCGAACGTCAATGGTTTTCGTCCTGGTAAGGTGCCCACCGGCATCATCAAAAAGATGTATGGGAAATCCATTTTGGTTGAAGAGATCAATCATTTAGTAGGTCACGCCATTCAGGACTATATCCGTGACAACGAATTGCAAATATTAGGAGAACCCCTACCAAATCAACAGCAGGTAGACAATGTGGATTGGGACAATCAAACAGATTTTGAGTTTGAGTACAATATTGGCTTGGTAGATGAATTTTCGGTTGATTTGACCAAAAAGTTAAAGGTCAAAGAATACGCTATCAAAATCGATGATAAGGTCATAGATGAGTCGATTGACAACGTCAAGATTCAGTTTGGAACCATGGAGAATCCGGAAGTGAGCGAAGCGGATGATTTGCTTTATGGAACCTTGACTTCCGAAGATGGCGAAATCGTTCATGACACGACTTTGGATCCGGCCCCTTTCGGTAAGACAGATGCCAAGAAGTTTGTTGGAAAGAAGAAAGACGATGTAATCAAGGTTGATTTGAACAAACTGTTCAAGGACGAGGCTCAAAGAGCGGCTCATGTTGGTAAAACTGCGGATGAAATTGCGGATATGGATGGTGCGTTCACGTTTACGGTAAAAAATGTAAACAGGCGTGTTCCCGCAGAAATCAACCAAGACCTCTTTGATAAGACTTTTGGACCTGGTGTTGTGAATAGTGAAGATGAATTCAGAAGCAAGGTGTCCGAGACAATTGGACAGAATTATAAAAGAGAAACCGATTCTTGGCTGATCAAAACAATTCAGGACAAGATTATTGAAAAGACTTCAATCCCTTTGCCCGATTCCTTCTTGAAAGACTGGCTGAAGGTTTCAGGTGAAGGAAAGGTGACAGACGCGGATATTGAAAAGGAATATGAAATCTATGCTGATCAACTCAGATGGAACCTTATTGTAGGAAAGATTGCTAAAGACAATGAGATCAAACCCGAACATGAAGATGTTCTGGCAGCTACTAGAGCAATGATTGGTGCCCAATTTGGCGGATCAGGCCTTGGACAGCTTGCTGATCAGATGGATTCATTCGTTGATAACTACCTTCAAGGAGAAAACGGCCAAAACTATATGAAAATGGCCGAACAGGTACAACAGCAAAAAGTTCTCGACTTTATTAAAGAAAAGATTGAAATCAAGTCTGAGGAAGTTGATCTTGAGAAATTCAAGAAAATTGTTCAGAACTAAAAGACAACCATAGGTGTTAAAATAAAGTCCTTTCTACAAAGGGCTTTTTTTTTAATTTTGATTCGTTTAATAGCACTTATAAATGATCGACAAGAAAGAATTCAGAAAATACGCCATTCACAACCAAGGGGTGAGCGGTACATCAATAGATAAATACGCTACTTATATTGAGAATATGACCCGATCTGTGATCGAGGAAAGACCTACCAGATTCGCTGAAATCGATGTTTTTTCACGATTAATTATGGATAGAATCATTTTCCTAGGGATGCAGGTAGATGACAATATTGCCAACATCATCACTGCTCAATTGTTGTTTTTGGAGTCTGTTGATGCCAATAGAGACATTGTAATGTACGTTAACAGCCCAGGAGGCTCGGTTTATGCCGGTTTGGGTATGTATGACACCATGCAGTTCGTTAAACCGGACGTAGCCACAATCTGTACAGGGCTTGCAGCATCAATGGGAGCAGTACTACTTTGTGGGGGTGCAGCCAACAAAAGATCGGCCCTACAGCACTCTAGAATCATGATTCACCAGCCTATGAGTGGTATGCAGGGGCAAGCCTCAGATATGGAAATATCTCTAAAACAGACACTTGAGGTTAAGAAAGACTTATATAATATATTATCTTCGCATTCCGGACAGACTTACGAGAAGATCGAAAAGGACTCCGATCGTGATTACTGGATGAGAGCTGAAGAGGCCAAGAAGTACGGCATTATTGACGAAGTTCTGACTAAAAAATAGAAAAATGGCAGAGGTTACCTGTTCATTCTGTGGAAGAAATAAAAAAGATGTAGACCTGATGATTTCAGGTATACACGCGCATATATGCAATCATTGCATTACCCAGGCGAACCAAATTCTTTCCGAGGAACTAAAAACCAAAAGTCCTGAAGACTCACCAAAATTCAACCTGATCAAGCCAATAGATATGAAAAAGTATCTCGATCAGTATGTGGTGGGTCAGGATGAGGCCAAAAAAGTGATCTCTGTTGCCGTTTACAATCATTATAAGCGTCTTATCCAGCAAAAGAAGGAGGATGATGACATCGTAATTGAAAAGTCGAATATCATCATGGTTGGCGAGACCGGTACCGGCAAAACTTATATTGCAAGGACTCTTGCCAAAATTCTACAAGTTCCTTTCTGTATTGCTGATGCCACCGTACTTACTGAAGCAGGCTATGTTGGCGAGGATGTTGAAAGTATATTGACCCGACTGCTTCAAGCGGCCAACTATGATGTAGAGTCAGCTGAAAGAGGAATAATTTACATCGATGAAATTGATAAAATTGCCCGTAAGTCAGACAATCCGTCAATTACAAGAGATGTAAGTGGAGAAGGAGTCCAGCAAGCGCTTCTAAAATTACTGGAAGGTACCTCCGTCAACGTGCCGCCTCAAGGCGGTCGTAAGCACCCTGATCAGAAGATGATCAGCGTCAATACCGAAAACATCCTTTTTATATGCGGTGGTGCTTTTGATGGAATCCAGCGAAATATAGCTAGCCGATTGAATACTCAACCTCTGGGTTTTGTTGCCAAATCAGAGGAGCATGAAGAATTTGATAACGAAAACCTGCATCAGTATATCAACGCGCAGGATTTGAAAAACTACGGGCTCATTCCAGAACTAATAGGTCGATTGCCGGTTATTACCTTCTTAAATCCGTTATCTGCAGAGATTCTGAAGAATATTCTTACCTCTCCTAAAAATGCCTTGACGAAACAGTACGAAAAACTGTTCGATATGGAGGACAAAGAATTGGTCTTTGAGCCTGCTGCATTGGATTACATTGTTGAGAAGGCAGTCGAATTTAAGTTAGGTGCACGAGGGTTGAGGTCAATCTGCGAGGCCATCATGACTGACGCAATGTTTGAGCTTCCTTCTGACAATACCATTGACAAATTGGTTATTGATAAGGAATATGCCGCTGCCAAATTCGAGAAATCGAAGTTCAAGAAATTGAAAGTAGCTTAAGTGAGTTACAAACTTTAAACTGCAAGTTTCAAGTTTAACCGAAGTATTCTACAAAGTTTCTAGGAGTCTCGTAGAGTTTAATAGAGTGTAGCACTCCAAACTTTGAAATTTGGGGAATTGCCGGTTCCAGGATTTTCCAAAATTCCATTACAAGGTTTTCACAACTGGCCATTTTACCTTTCATAAAGTCCACATCAATATTAAGGTTTTTGTGATCCACCTTGTCTATAACTTCACGTTTTATTAGGGTAGAAAGCTTTTTCAGGTCAATTACAAATCCGGTTTCAGGATCTGGCTGACCCTTCACAGTAACGATCATATCAAAGTTATGCCCATGCCAATTGGCATTTGCACATGGTCCGAATACTTCGATGTTCTTCTCCTCACTCCAATCAGGGTTATACAACTTATGTGCTGCATTGAAGTGTTCCTTTCTGCTGACGTAAACTACTCCCATCTCGATAATTTCGGTGCAAATATAGGTTCTATTTGCTTAACTTTGACACCTTCAAATAATGACAAGTAAATGATCGTAGTCACAGGTGCAGCAGGGTTTATTGGGAGTTGTCTCGTAAGGAAATTAAATGATGAAGGCTTTAAGCATGTCATCGTGGTCGACAAATTCGAAAATGAACAGAAGAATAAGAATCTGGAAGGAAAACACATCCTTCAACAAATAGACAGAGATCATTTCATTGACTGGTTGGACACTGTTGGGGATAAAGTAGAATTTATTTTTCACCTAGGAGCGAGAACCGATACCACAGAGTTCGACCAAGAACTCTTGAATCAACTGAATACAGAATACACCAAAGCAGTTTGGAACAAGTGTATCGAGTATCAAATTCCTCTGGTATATGCTTCTTCCGCAGCCACTTACGGGTTGGGCGAACTTGGCTATCAAGATGAGGACTCCATTATCCCTGACCTGAAGCCGCTGAATCCCTATGGGATTTCAAAAAATGAGCTGGACAAATGGGTGCTTCAACAGGAAAAAACACCCTTTTTCTGGGCTGGACTGAAATTCTTTAATGTCTATGGCCCCAATGAGTATCATAAGGGAAGGATGGCCTCCGTGATCTTTCATGCTTTTAACCAGATCCAAGCAACGGATGGCATGAAGTTGTTCAGGTCACACAATCCTGAATTCAAAGACGGAGAACAGCAGCGAGATTTTGTTTATGTGAAAGATGTAGTGGATGTCTGCTATTTCCTAATGCATCACCGGAAGGATTCAGGCATTTATAATCTGGGGAGTGGAAAGGCAAGAACATTCAAGGATCTCACCAAAGCTGTATTCAAGGCGCTCGGTAAAGATGAAAACATCTCCTTCATTGACACTCCTGAAGACATTCGAGACAAGTATCAGTATTTCACTGAAGCGGATATGAACAAGCTCAAGAGCATTGGGTTCACACAAGAGTTTCACGAGTTAGAAGATGGAGTTAAAGACTACGTGAACAGCTATCTAATTGATTCCAAAATTTTCTAAAAAGTAAAAAGAAGCCCGCCTTGAACAAGTCGGCTGGGCTCCTCTCTAAAACAATTTGCAATTGCAGATTGTCAGAAATCCTAAGGCAATTGGAACGTGAATGTAAATGTTCCAAATGTTCGTCCGTCACTGATGTTATGAGCTAAATCGACCGTGACGAGGTTAACGCAGCTGAAAGCCCTGCCTGAGCCCTCCACGGTGACCGGTCCAAAATTGCCACTTGTCCATGCATGTTGTTTAGCCACGACAGCCGTTCCATCAGGGTTAAAGCTTACCACAATGTCCAAGCCATTCGCAAACAGGTCCTTTAAGGTAAGCTCATTTTCTCCCGGTCCGGCTTCGACCGCTATACCAAAGCCTGCTTGCCCAAACGCCTGATCAACCAAAATGGCATAAATTCCGTCAACCGAAAAGGTCGGGTCAAAAGACGGGCAATCAACTGTCAGGGTAAAAAATAAAGCATTTCTGTACCCATTAGGTCCGGTTTGTCCCAATAAATCAGTTGAGGTACCACCTCCAGTAGCTCCTTCAGCAAGGTTGAAGTCCAAAGGAGTCGCATCATAAACTCTACCATCCTCAGTGGTAACACTTCCAGCAAAGTGAAACTGCTGGCCAAAATCCACCAAATTCACATCTATCTCCAAGACATTTGCGAGATCATTAATTGTAAATTCAATGTTTCCGGGAAACTCATTGATGGTCATTACATCCACAGCATCAACTACAGTTTGACCGGGTAGATATACTTTGAGTGTATAGCTAGCGGCATTGCCATTTGCATCTTCAACCGGAAAGCTGACTGAGGCGCCAGGAATATCTGCTTCAACCGAGATGGTAGTCGGTGTCGCCTGCGCAAACCGGATATATCCCCCGGTGTCCAACCCTCCATTCAAAACATTCCCAACCAAGAACCCTTCGTTCTCTACACACCCCCCTAGCCCAATAAGAGCCAGTGAGATCATTGTGATATATATTCTTATATAGTTCTTCATTTTATTCAAGTTTATTAGTTGATAGCACCTTCTGGATTAGTATCCCAAAACACACGTTCTCTCACCGAAGATTTTTGAACTAAATCAGGGTTAACATTCGTACTGATTTCACTCTCAGGAATGAAAAAGCTTCTTGGAAAGCTACCAGCTGGAAGAACCGGTTCCTGGAGTGAGCTTGGGAATGTCGTTCTCCTCAGATTGTTGTAGGCTTCCAATCCATTGCCAAACAATGCCAGATAGTATTCCGTGATGATGATGTCCAAACGTTCTTCATTTGTAGTAGCAAATGAATAATTCCCCATCACTTCATTCACGTAGTTGTCAATCGAACCGGGGGTCGCGTTTCCTGCAACAAATCCAGTGACTTTATCCATTGACATTCTGATACCATTCTCCAGATAAGCATTTGCAGAACCTGTTACACCGAGCATCAGGTTAGCTTCAGCTAACATAAACTGCACATAGGAAGACAAAAGAATCGGGTTGATCCCAGCTCCCTGAAGGCCTTGATTATCACGGGTTTTCAGGAAGACTCCATTGTCATAAGCTCCACCTGCTGGATATGCTCCGTAAGCAGCTCTCTCTTCTCCATCATTGGGAATTCCCTCATCATCTCCATGGTCACGCCCCCAATAGCCATCACCTATGTAACAGAAGTCGTAAAGTGGACTTCCCGCACACGGCAATTTGGCGCCAGATGGATCGGTATCGGTTTGACGATAGATATAGTAGGTCAGTCTCGGGTCCGGATTACTTTTAGTATCCTTCAGCAGGCTCATAAAGCCATTGCTCATATACTGACCCGCAACGTTGACGTAGTTTCCAATGAAAAAAGGATGTCTACTGTCGACAGGTGAAGCAGTCGTTCCGTATCTGAATTGAAAGTCATCGGCCTCCGAGGTAATGTAGTTGCCCTCATTGACGATGGCATTAATACCTGCAAACGATTCGGCCTGATTGACCAACCTGGTTTGAAGGTACATCTTCAGCTTAAGTGTGTTGGCCAGTTTTATCCACTTGTCGACATCACCATTATAATAAAGATCGGTCTGAGGCTGAATGGCACTTGGGGTACTCAGGTTGACAATAGCGTCATCCAACAATCCAAACATCGCCTGATAGATATCCTCCCCCGAATCAAGCCCCGGATTAGGAAAATCTACACTTAACGCTTCGGTATATGCTGCCGTTCCGATGTAATCAACAAGATTAACATAGACAAATGCCTTCAATACTTGTGCAATGCCCAGATGAATAGTTAGCTGGTTATCGTTGGCTATAGTTTCCAGTGCTTTGAAATTATTGAGGAACGAGTAAGAGGTTGCCCATGGCCCATTCATTTGATTGGTAGCTGATCCATAAGCTCCAAATTGATTGACCATCCGGGTATCACCCATTGTGTTGTTGCTTAGTGCAAAATGCTGGTTATTGAATTTCAACTGAAGATCATTCAATATGAAATCAGGGTTTGCTGAACTGAGGCCGAGTTGATTCGGATTCTCTTGCAAGTCCAGGTCAACGGTCTCGCAAGAGATGATCAATAAGGCCAGCAAGAGCAATCTATATTTATTGATTATTTGTTTCATGCTATTAGGATTAAAAGTTCACTTTAAGACTCACACCAAACTTCTTCATAGAAGGGTCGACCTGGAAGTCAAGGCCTTGACCGTTTCCGACCCCCGAGCTCAGAACTTCAGGGTCCATATTTAAATGCCTGGGAAAATTGAATGCTCTGAAGAAAAAATTCTGTGCATTCACCCCAATATTGACCGCTTTGAAAGGAGTCTTCACTAAGAGTTTCTCGGGTAGGTCATAGGATACTCCTACCTCTCTAAGGCGAATGGTGCTACCATCGACCACAATGTTCTCGTTGACATCCATCAGATTGATGAAAAACAAATCATTTGGAGCAATCTGAATAGTGTTCTCGATTTTCGAACCGTTTTCGTCCAGTATGGCTTCCCCCGTATCAGGATCTCCCAAAACTCCCGTGATGATGTGGCTTCTTTCCCGGATACCTTCAGTATCCTTTGTCACACCTCTCCGCAGCAGATTTGACATGGTATTAGAAAAGATATCGCCACCATGTCTGTACTCGATTTGGGCCATAAACGTGAACCCCTTCCACCGAATACTATTGATAAGGGTCAGGTCAAAGTCCGGGTTGGGATCACCAATGATCTTATTATCAAGACCAATTGCCGCATTCGATATGATCTTACCATCGGTCGGGTTGATCAATAGATTGCCTTCATCATCTCTTAGGGCATATGTGCCTCTGAAAACACCCAGTGGCTGTCCTTCAATAGCGAAGTTCAAATTATTTGAGATGTTGATTCTCTCTTCAGGAAGATCTATTACGGTGGTTTCATAGGCAGTAAAGTTGGTAGTTATATCCCATCGAAAATTTCCACGATCAATTGGTGTATAAGTCACACCCAATTCGATTCCTTCAGTATCAATTCTGCCTGCATTGATCACAGTAGTTGAGAAACCTGTCGTATTTGGTAGGGAGCGATTGAGGATTTGATCCTTGCTGATCCTTCTATAAACACTTGCATCAACAACCAACCTTCTTTTGAAGAACTGACCTTCAAATCCCGCCTCAAATTCCTGGTGAAGTTCAGGCTTCAGATCAGGGTTAGGCTGGAATCCTGAGACCGCATTGGTTGAGATATTCGTTCCGTCAAAGCCAATAAATGATGTTGCGTTGGCGGCTAATACGGGTCGAGTCAAGAACGGGTTAGGGAAGCCCGCAGACGTACCGTATCCAAATCTCAATTTCAGATAATTGAGGTTATCCGTTTGAAGGTTTTCAAACATGGTCGTAGGAATCCAGGAAACCGAAGCACTAGGGTAAAAGACAGATCTATTCTCTTTTTCCAGTTGTGAACCCCAGTCGTTTCTTCCTGAGAGTGTCATGTAGAGATAGCCTTGATAATCAAATTCGGCCTGTGCCCATAGCCCTACAACATTAGTGGTCACTTCGCTATTTGCCAGGTTGGCGTGCGTTCTGAAATTGGCGTGGTTAATATATCCGAATACTACCTGATCGGTACTCGTCAAACCATTCAGACTGGAATTTTTATTTCTCAGGTTAAGACCAGAGGTAATATCCAAAGTCAGCTCAGGGGACAGTTCTATTCCTCCTGCCGAGAAAAGGAAATTATGGTCATAATTGAGCACATTAAGATTCGTTGTATTCAAAAATCCGAGTGGCACTACAGGGGCTCCGCGGTTGATATAGTCCCGATCAGTTCTGGCATAAGAATCAATTCCCAAATTATAAGTAAACTTCACCTGATCGCTGATATCGATGGTCAAACCGACTTTGCCGAAAAACCTGTTAGTGTTTTCCGAGAAACGCGAGTATTTCTGGTTCCAACGGGGATTTACAATGTTGGTACGATAGTAAACGTTCTCTCCTGTAGCTGGATTTTCGAACGGCAGGTTGTGAATGTCCAGATTTCTAGGAATCCACAATAGCAGTTGAAAGAATCCTGCAGTTGGGCGTATGAACTCTGTCTGGCTATATTGAAAAGAAGTGTTTAAGGTGACCCGGTCATGGATCTTTGAGTTAATGTTAGCTCCAAAATTCAAACGGCCCAACCTGTTTTCATCCACGTAACCTGTTTCCTGATTTCTGGCAAAGCTGAATCCCACTGAGGTATTTCCTTTTTGGGCTTGACCAACCACTGAAGTCAAACTGCCTAATCCCCTCGAGAAAAAGTCAGATACGTTGTTAGGAACTGCTTTATACTCCACCGTTTGCCCGGCAAATTCCGGGAGAATAGGTGCTAAAGGGTGCGGCACAATTTGCCCGTTGAACCTGTCTCCCCAGGTACCAAAGAACGTGGTATTAATTGCGTTATTAGCTCCCTGGCCATAAGTATTCTGGAAATTTGGCAGGTTACCCACAGTATTGCTGAAGAAGGTCTGCGAAACTGAAATATTCAATCGATCTCCAGCATCGGGGTCATTCAACCCTGTTTTGGTAGTAATCAATATTACCCCATTTCGGCCTTCCTGGCCATAAACGAGGGATGCCGTAAGCCCCTTAAGCACACTGATGTTTTCAATATTGTTGGGATCGAGGTCAATGAATCGTTGGCTATCAAAAGCAACTCCGTCAACGATATATAATGGCTGGTTATCTCCCGTGACAGAAGATTTAGACCGAACAATTACATTAGTACCCCGACCCAAAAATCCACCAGTCGTATTAATCTGAACACCTGGAAATTTCCCCCGAAGTAATCGGGCAACGTCTGCTTGTGGTTTAGCTTCCAGTTCCTTTCCATCGAGATCATCTGCAGCATAGCCCAGGGCGCGTTTTTGCTTCCCTATTCCGAATGCTGTTACGATCACCTCACCCCCATCAATGTATTCTGGCTCCATGGTCACATCAATGGTGGTTTGGTTGCCTATTACAATTTCCTGGGTTTTGTAACTCACAAATTGAAACACTAACGTACCATCGGAATTAGGCACAGTAATGCGATAATTACCATCGGCATCCGAAACAACTCCATTGGTTGTTCCTTTAATGTAGATGGTCACAGTTGGCATGGGATCGTTGTTTTCGTCCACCACCTTGCCAGTAATAGTCCTATCCTGTGCCCACAAAACTGTAGACAATAGTAGGCCTGACAAGACCATTGCAGTCTTTAGAATTCTCATCATAAGGTTTAAAATTTAGATGTGTTAACTATTCCGAGGAGGAATCAAATTCACATTTAACTATTGAGGAGGAATTCAATTTCAGACAACAGAAGGAGGACGGGTTTCTGAAATTATTTTAGGAGGAATTGTACTGTATTGACAATTAATTTTCTGCCTCCCCTTACTCTCAAGGCCGTTTTTTTTGACATTGAACAGATTGGACTGGTCTAAGTTTCTCAGAATCTTCGAGTTAAAGCTTTTTAATTATTAGCTCAATTCTTCGGTTTTCGGGGTGTTTTTCGCCATCGTCAGTTTTCACGATAGGCTGAGTTTCACCATAGCCTTTATAGGTCATCCGATCAGGGTTTATACCTTTTGAAACCAGATAATCGAAGACTGACTTGGCCCGATTTTCAGATAAGTTAAGGTTATAAGCATCATCACCAACAGTATCGGTGTGTCCACCAATTTCCACTTGGACACTGGGATTGTTTTTCAGGAATTCAGTAGCAATCTGAAGTTCTTCTTTGGCAGTAATATCCAAGGTTGCACTATTAAAGTCGAAGAATATGTTGTTCAATATCACCCTGTCTCCTACAGCCAATGGCAACATCTCAATCAAATATTGATCATTTACCTTTTGCAATTTTTTCAACTCCTCTTTGAACAGTTTATACCCTTTTTTCTGTGCATAAACCATGTAGTTCTTCTCATTATCAGGAGGAACAAAATTGAAGGTCCCGTTTCGCTTAGAGTAAGTCTTCACTACCGTAGAATCGTTCAAAAAATCAGCCAACCAAATATCAGCACTCAGTTTTTGGTCAGAGTCAGACACCTTGACCAGACCTTTAAACAGAACAAGCTCTTTTTTTGGCAATAGGTGCTCGGGCATCTTAAACCGGTACAACTTAGTCTCACCAAGAAAATTGTTATCGCTATAGTAAGCCCATCCATCAAGCCCTAAAGAATAGCCTACCTGATTTTCAAAAGTATTGATGGGGTGTCCGAGGTTGATTGGTTCCGCCCATTCACCCTCCTGATTTGAAGAAAGAAATATGTCGTAGCCTCCAAGGCCAGGTCGTCCTCTAGAGGCAAAGTATAGTGTTTCACCATCAGGGTGTAAATACGGAGAGCAGTCATCAAGTCTTGTATTAATTTTCGAGCCTAAGTTAACGGCCTCGGTCCACTCCCCATTAACTCTGTTACTCATCCATATATCCTGTCCGCCAAGGCCACCGGATTTCGTACTCACAAAATACAATCTCCGTCCATCTTGTGAGAGTGAGGGTTGGGACTCCCAATGGGAAGTATTAATGCGCTCACCCAAGTTCTCCGGAGTGCTCCAGGTTCCATTCCGAAACTGTGATTCATAAAGATCACAACTTCCATATCCCAACGGTCGATTACATCCCGTAAATACAATGGTCAGTCCATCAGCAGAAATGGAGGCCGTACCTTCATTATAATTAAGGGTATTAACGCTATCTGATAGCCATTGAGGCTGTTCCCAACCTGAAGAGGTCGGTCGTGAGGAATACAGATTTTCATTTGCCCCACCTCTTCCCTTCTCACGTCCAGTAAATACCAAGGTGCCATCAGATGTAATTGATGGAAAATATTGGGACTGGTAGGTATTCAGTGGGTATTTCAGCTCATCAAACTCAATAGCCATCGACTGACCTTGCGATTGTATAGAAAAGTCGATGCTTTGAATTACAAGACTCTTGGCTACCGAATCGACATTATAGATCTCGTCTCCTACCAGGCCCTTTAATCGCTGAGCCTCGCTGTATTCACCCTTACTCCAATTCAATGTAGCCAACTCGAGAAGCATGCGATTCTTAAACTTGTCCTCAATTTTTCCCTCGGCTTGAGAAAATACCCTTTTCGCACCTGTGAGATTGGTATGTTTCATATGTGTCATGAAGAGCAAAAAGTATGCTTCATCAAAGCTATCGTCCCTTTTAAGAGCTTCCCTCAGAAGAGGCGGGGTGTCGAAGTAGTTACCAAGGCTATCAAGCTCATAAGCCTTCAGATAGGACTGAATTGCCTTTTTATTTTTGGAATGAAGATCTTTCTGGGCAATGACCGAACTTGCCAGAAGGAGAGAGAACACCAAAAAATAAAACTTTCGCATTAGCCTGCTATCACTACGGTATATTCATAAACTTATGAGTTTGTAGCGAAATTTTCCATTGAGGGTTGTTTTTAACATAATCAACGATCAAAGGCATCATTTGGTCTGTTTTATCCCATTCAGGTTGCAAATAGAGCAGACAATCATCGTTCACTTTGGCAGCATGTTCTTCGGCAAACTTAAAGTCACTCTTGTTAAAAATGATCACTTTTAGCTCATCAGCCTCTTGATAAAACTCTGGTAATGGCTTCTTGAACTTCTTAGGCGAAAAACAGAGCCAGTCCCAGTTTCCTGATAAAGGGTGTGCACCAGAAGTTTCAATATGCGTTTTGAACCTGGAATTTTGGAGACTTGACGTCAACTCATCAAGATTGTACATGAGGGGTTCACCACCGGTAATTACAATAGTTTGACAATCATGTTTGGACGCCTTGACTAATATCTCTTCGACTGATTCACTAGGCCATAAATCGGCATCCCATGATTCTTTTACATCGCACCAAACACATCCCACATCACAACCTCCTAATCGGATAAAATAGGCAGCCGTTCCAGAATGATGACCCTCTCCTTGAATGGTATAAAATGCCTCCATAACCGGAAGCATAGATTTGCTTGTGATCTCTTTCATATCAATTTTTTATAGCAGGTGTTGAAACTGCTGGTTTCTTTTCGTCATGCTGAATTTATTTCAGCATCTATTCATTCGAGATCCTGGTTGATCCTGAACTTCATCAGGACATGGTTCAGGATGACATCAATTGTTAAACTAATTTCTGCGAAGCGAGATAGGTATTCCACAATAAGGATGCAATTGTCATTGGCCCAACACCTCCCGGAACAGGAGTGATGTAGGAGCATTTAGGAGCCACCTCATCAAATTTCACATCTCCCTTCAGCTTGAAGCCAGATTTGGTTTGATCAGATGGGACTCTGTGAATTCCAACATCAATCACAATAGCACCTTCTTTCACCATATCGGCTGTCACAAATCCTTCTCTTCCTATTGCAACAATTAATATATCTGCACTTCGGGCAACCTCAGCCAGGTTCTGGGTTCGGCTGTGACAAAGTGTAACTGTCGCATTCCCTGGATTACTGTTTCGAGACATCAACACACTTATTGGAGTACCAACAGTATGACTTCTTCCAATAACCACACAGTGCTTACCACTGGTTTCTATCCCGTTTCGTTCCATCAGCAGCATCATACCTTTTGGAGTAGCAGGTAATAATGTGGGCAAATCCAAAAGCATTTTACCGAGATTTGACGGATGGAACCCGTCTACATCCTTTTCAGGCAAAATGGCTTCTACCACCTTATGTTCATCGATTTGCTTAGGAAGAGGAACCTGAACAATAAAACCATCGATTTCAGGGTCATTGTTCAGCCGATTAACGGTGGCCAATACCTCTTCCTCGGAAGTTTCTTCCGGAAGATGAATCAAGGTGGATCCAAAGCCGATTTGCTCACATGCCTTTACCTTTGCATTCACATAGGTTTTGCTTGCACCATCTTCTCCAACCAATACAGCGGCAAGATGAGGAACCTTGCCTCCATTAGATTTGAGTTCTTCAACTTTTTCAGCGAGTTCGTCTTTGATGGACTTACTTGTCGCTTTACCATCTAGCAATTGGTATGACATATTATTTGATTTTTGGTGCATAGTGCACGGTTTAATTTCTAATTCTTCTTTTTGAGATAATTGATATAGCCTTGAATCAATCTTTTGCAAGAAGTAATCTTCTCAAGTACATTGTCCAAATCTTTTTTGCCAACATATTTCTGATCGAAGGCAAGAAACAACTGAGTTTCAATCTCATACAGTGAACCTCTGGCGATATATAAGAATTGAACCGTTTCTTTAGAATGCTGCCTTCCTGTACCCTCGGCAATGTTAGAAGGAACGGAAACTACAGATCTACGTATTTGAGAAATCAATCCCCATTTTTCTTCTTCTGGAAACTTCTCAACTAAATCATATACAAGCGAAACCAAGGTCCTGGACTCCATCCAGGCTTCAAGTTTCGTATATGACCTGTTTTCTTGTGTCATTTCCCAAGCACCTGAAACCAAGCACCATCAGTCCAATTTCAGAACGGCCATGAAAGCTTCCTGAGGAATTTCCACATTGCCTACCTGACGCATTCGTTTTTTACCTTTTTTCTGCTTTTCAAGAAGCTTACGCTTCCTGGTTATATCGCCTCCGTAGCATTTTGCAAGAACATTCTTTCTTAATGCACGGACAGTTTCCCTGGCAATGATCTTGGTCCCAATCGATGCTTGAATCGCTATTTCAAACATTTGTCTTGGTACCAACTCTCTTAGTTTTTCACAAAGTCGCTTTCCCCACTCATAGGCCTTATCTCTATGGACAATTGCGGATAGCGCGTCCACTTTATCACCATTAAGTTGAATATCCAACTTCACCATATTGGATTGCTTGAATCCTATCAATTCATAATCCAGAGAGGCATATCCTCTCGAAATAGTCTTGAGTTTATCGAAGAAATCAAATACGATTTCTGCAAGGGGCATCTCAAAAGTGAGTTCAACTCGATCTGAAGTCAGATAAATCTGATTTTGAATAGTACCCCTCTTATCAATACACAGTGAAATAATCGGCCCAACAAACTCTGCCTTTGAAATAATTTGGGCACGGATAAAAGGCTCTTCGATATGGGAGATAGTATTCGGTTCAGGCATTTCTGATGGCGCATTGATTTCGGCAATAGAGCCATCGGTTTGAATCGCATGAAACTGCACGGATGGAACGGTAGTAATTACCGTCATATCAAACTCACGTTCCAGTCGTTCCTGAACGATTTCCAAATGAAGCATCCCCAAAAATCCGCATCTAAAACCAAATCCAAGTGCAGCAGACGTTTCAGGTTCCCACACCAGCGAAGCATCATTGAGCTGCAATTTCTCCATGGAAGTTCTCAGCTCTTCGTACTCTGAAGTATCCACTGGGTAAATCCCGGCAAAGACCATCGGCTTCACATCCTCAAATCCTTTGATGGTCTCCTGCGTTGGACGGTCAACGTGAGTGATCGTGTCCCCTACTTTAACTTCCTTGGCTACTTTGATACCCGAAATCAGGTAGCCAACATTACCTGCACCAATTTCTTGTTGCGGTTCCTGGCTCAATTTCAAAATACCTATCTCATCGGCATCATACACCTTGCCCGTGTTCACAAATTTTACCTTGTCCCCTTTTTTAATTGATCCATTGAATACTCTGAAAATAACTTCAATGCCCCTAAAGGAATTGAAAACAGAGTCAAAGATCATGGCCTGAAGCGGCTCATTGGGATCACCTTTTGGAGCCGGGACCTTCTCAATAATTGCCTCCAATATGTTGTCGATTCCAATACCTTCCTTTCCACTAGCCTGAATCACATCCTCGGGATCACAACCTAACAGTTCTACGACTTGGTCAGTCATTTCTTCCGGCATTGCACCCGGAAGGTCGATTTTATTCAAAACCGGAATAATCTCCAGGTCATGTTCGAGCGCCAAATAGAGGTTGGATATTGTTTGTGCTTCAACGCCTTGAGAAGCATCGACAATCAATAGCGCACCTTCACATGCGGCAATGGAACGAGACACTTCATAAGAAAAATCAACGTGCCCGGGAGTGTCAATAAGGTTCAGAGTATAAGTATCCCCTTTGTACTCATAATTCATTTGGATCGCATGACTCTTGATTGTGATTCCTCGCTCACGTTCCAGATCCATATCATCCAACAGTTGATCCTGCATATCTCTATCTGCAACAGTTCCCGTAAACTGAAGCAGTCGATCGGCTAAAGTGCTCTTACCGTGATCGATGTGTGCTATTATGCAGAAATTCCTTAATCGCTCCATAGTCTCCAAAAGAACTGCAAAAATAGAAAAATATGCCTCACTTACATTTCGGTGCTAACCATTAATTTTGTGCCATGCTATTGGCGGATAAGAAGAAGCGTGAAAACATCTCGGAATACATCATTTACATGTATCAAACCGAACTGTTAATCAGAAACTTTGAATTTGACTTGGACAAAATTGAGGTCCATGTTTTGGGTAACATCCCAGCTGAAAAATTAGATGATTCGGGCAGAGAGGAATTGTTGGAGTGGTACGATTCCTTGATCACTAAAATGAGAGCTCAGGATCTACAGAAAGAAGGGCATTTGGATGAGGTCCAGGAGATCATTAGGCAACTTTCTGACCTTAGTCTGAGTCTTCAGGTTGAAAACGAGGATTACAGAGGCGTTTTTAATGCGGCAAGACCTGCCATTCGCCAATCCATTATAGAATCAGATGGATTAATCAACGATCCTGTACAGGCATGCGTTAATGGGGTTTTTGGTCTTTTGCTTGCTCGAATGAATGGCCGTGAAGTATCGGCCGAGCAGCTTTCGATGGTCGATCACTTTGGCAACGTTCTTTCCTTGTTGAGTTATCATTATGGAAATTCAAAGTAGCTACTTTAGTTATTTATTTGCTTTGGGGATTGGTCAATCCCTGGTTCTGATTTATGCTCTATTAAAGAGTGGCATATCCAAGCATCTCAGCAGAATTTACTTCGCCCTCTTGCTTTTTATCTTCACTTTGGAAATATTTTTCGGTTTTCTTTATCAGACCGGAAGCATTTTCGATTTCTCTTATCTACTTAGAGTTAACACACCATTTGTTCTAGCCATCGGCCCGCTAATGTTGTTAACATTTAGTCATTTGCTTAATGGAGATAGGAAATTTCAAAATTCAGACTTATGGCATTTTCTGCCTTTCCTGGTTAGTCTGATTTATTTTATTCCTCTTTACTTTCAAACAACCGCTTTCAAGATTGAATATTTGAAAGTGATGTTTGAAGATGTTCATCAGGATTCCCTGATTTTTGGAACGCTCAGAAGGGCTCAACAGCCAATATACTTAATACTGACTTTCTTGGCTATCAGAAAAAATGAACGCTCCTTAAAAGAGCTACTAA
The DNA here is from genome assembly GCA_028281285.1 of Cyclobacteriaceae bacterium. Taxonomy (GTDB): domain Bacteria; phylum Bacteroidota; class Bacteroidia; order Cytophagales; family Cyclobacteriaceae; genus Roseivirga. Next base: position 173,689 of record JANQKF010000022.1, on the reverse strand, counting down.
AGCACAAATTCTTTCGTGTCCTTTTTGCCTTACTTGTCCTTTTTGGAGTGATGTGGACGTTTGATGTCTATCGGATTTTCTTCGATTTTCAGCTCTATACAGGGATTATCAATACAGTTTTAATGAGCAGTGTATTGATCTATTTAACCTTAAAACTGGTTTCCAGGGAGACCTTTTTTGAAGAAGATATCAAACGAAAATATGCTTCATCCGGACTAACTTTAGAGGGTGAAAAAGACCTGGTAAAAAGAATAACTGCCCTTTTCGATAAAGAAAAGATCTTTGTTGATCCAAAGCTAAATATGTCAAGATTGGCTGAAATTTTGGAAGTTCCCGCGTCCTATGTTTCTCAAAGCATTAACAATCAACTCAATTTGAACTTTGCGGATTACCTGAATCAATGGAAAGTGGATGAGGCCAAACGACTCCTGAAAATCAGGGAAAATCATAGGCTGACCTTACTCTACATAGCGCACAAATCAGGGTTCAAATCTTCATCAGCATTCAATTCAGCTTTTAGAAAACTAGAGAGCACCACCCCCAGCAAATTCCGGGAGTTACACGCATAAAAGTTTGCCCGAATCATAATCTGGGCAAAGCCCTTTCACTTCTCTCATTTAATATGACCAGATTCTTTTAGAATTGTCAATATGAATTGTTTCAGGACAGTCTGTATTGTCTGCTTTCTTTTCATCGGATTTCATGTCCGATCCCAAAACATTCAATTGGACGATGATGAACTCTCTTTTTTTGTTGATTCGTTATATGAAAAAGGGGTTGATGAGGGATGGATTCCAGGAGGAATAATGGGCATTTATCGACAAGGCAGAATTATTCATACTGGAGCCTATGGAATGGCCAACATTGACCTTAATTCTATTGTCGAATTTTCTTCAACAAAATTTCAGCTGGGCTCTATTGGGAAACTATTTACTTCCATTGCAGTACTCAAAGAGGTCGAAAGCGGACGTCTTTCTTTAGATGATGACATCAACGGTTATCTGAGTGAATTTAAGGTGACTAGTCCATCAGGTAAGCCGATTACATTGCGACACCTATTGCTTCATACAGCTGGATTTAATGAACGAGTAATAGGATATGCAGCAGCTTCGCCTGAAGAACTTGAGCCATTGAGTCTTCACCTTAAAAAGAGAATGCCAGATACTTATATCGATCCGGGTAAGGAGATTAGCTATTCCAACTACGGCTTTGGTCTGGCAGGACATTTGGTAGAGCTCAGCAGTGGAATGGAATACATGGAGTATATAGGCTCTGAAATTTTACGGCCTCTCGCCATGACGAATACGTCATATTACCTTCCGGGAATTAATGAAGCCGGACATGCCATGGGGTATGAACTGAACGAAAATTTTGATTTGGTCCAGCCCCTTCCCAGACATGTGGTTCCTGCCGGGAGCATCTCTTCCACAGGAGAGGATATGATGAAGTTTGTTTCAGCACTCCTTACTGAGGACGAGCGATTGCTTTCATCCCATAGCTATTCACTTCTGACCCAAGAACTCTTTACTCCACACCCTTCGATTTCAGGCCATGCATTTGGAATCGAAGTGCAGAACTTTAATGGCCACATTGGCTTTGCAAAGGGAGGTAATATACCAGGGTTTCTAGCTTATGTTATCTTATTCCCTCAATACGACTTAGGCATCTTCACTGTAGTCAACACTGAGACCGATAATTTTCTTGAGCTTTTCACTGAGAGATTCAAAGAAAGGTTTTTCCCCAAAGTACAGAAACGGCAAATACCTCCTTTACCAGGAATTGATCTGCATCGGTTTTTAGGAGAATACAGGGCTAATCGGTATAATAGAAATACGATAGAGGACTTATTTGGGCTAATTGCAGGAAGTTCAACCATCTACATTTCCGGAGACTCGACATTGATGCTTTATCATAATGGAGGATGGAAACATTATCGACCTATAGCACCTCTCGTATTTCAGAATACTTCTGACCAGGAGCTGCACTTGGTTTTTGAAGAAAATGAGAATGGGAAGGTGATCAAGATGCACCGAAATGTAATTATCGGAGGGTTTATGATACCGATGACTTTCGAACCTGTAGGACGATTTCAAACTGTCGAATTTATCAACGAATATGCAGGTCTATTCCCTCTATTCCTCTTCTCTTACTTTTTATTCCCTATTGGTTGGTTGATAATTTGGGTGCTTAGAAGGAAAAAGCCGGACTTCTATTCCAGCAGAACATTCACTTCTACAACACGATTGGTTATACTCAGCTTTCTGGCTGTAATCCTAATACATATTGTAGGAGGAATATATCCAATTATCAGACTGGGAAATGATTTGATTTTTGGAGTTCCTCGTCAACAAGCCATTTTCTTAAGCGTGGGGTATCTTCTCATTCCGTTGTGGTTGGTTCTTTTTTATCGAACGATCAAAGTTTGGAAATATAAAGAAGGACAGCTTTGGACTAGAATTTACCTTAGCCTATTTTCCCTATCTGGCCTGGTCTACCTATTGATTCTTCATAGATGGCATTTCATTGGCATGAATATTTAGGTCATTTTTAAGATTCAACTAAAGGACTCTGGCCTGAAAATTGTTTAGTTGAAAACATTGGATTAACCTAAAACTGGAAATCCCGGACTTGCGCACCACCATTCATTGGGCGTCAAATGTGATCACAGATAAGGAAGGAAAAGCGACTGTATCATTCTACAATGCTGATCGACCCAATCGAATTCGGATTACTGTAGAAGGGATAAACGGTGATAGCCAAATGGGCTTTGCGCAGAAAGATTATCGGGTATTAACCCCATCAAATGTGAACCAAAACTGAATAAAGACATAAGGACGAAGAACAACTTTTTAAAGGAATTGATAACATTAATAACATTAGAAAGTTAAAATGACGATACCAAAGCGTTACAAGATGAAGGTTCCAAAACTATCAGTTCGGAGCATTTTTTATTCCTTGCTTTGCGCCTTCCTAACCTCCTCAATGGCCTTGGCTCAGGTAATTGAAAAGACCTATCTGACCACTGACAAAGAAATCTATGAACCGGAGGACACCGTGTGGTTCAAAGGCTATGTGTTCGATGATGTCAATGTCTTATCTGACAACAGCATTGCCTTGCATATAGTCATCTCCGATGAAGATGGAAATAAGCTGAGAGACACATCATGGCCCATCTACGATGGTGTTTGTTATGGACAATTAATCATACCTAACGGAGAAGGCAAATACTACATAAGTGCCACTTCAGGTAAAATGACTGGGGTTGATACTGATCAGGTCTTTTCAAAGGAAATTTATGTGCGATCGGGTATTGCCGATGAAATTCTCTTAACCGCTGAATTTGACCAGGAGAATAATCAGGTAAATCTTCATGCCGACTTAAGCGAGCGGGAAGTAGCAGCTGATGAGCGCTTTGTATTCGAATTATGGTCAAATACCGAAAGAATATCAAGAGGGTCTGTTAGGACTGACACAGCAGGAAATGCCAGTATCAGGCTTGGTGAACTGAATGATGGGCAAGATATCTTTAACGTAACCATTAGAAGCACTGATAATAACCTGGCCAAGGAAGTGAAGGTCAGTTTACCCGTTCGCCCAATTCCAAAAGCAATCGATTTGCAATTCTTTCCGGAAGGAGGACAACTCGTTGCCGGTGTATCAAACAGGGTCGCTTTTAAGGCCATCGATGATACCGGTAAGCCCTTCGATTTCAGTGGTCGTCTATTTGGTCCTGCAGGCGAAGTAGTCGATACCTTGACCAGCGATTATAAGGGTATGGGGGCTTTCTTTCTTACCCCCGAATTAGGTTTCTATACCGTTAAAATTGAAGAGCCAATAGCATTTAATGCTACTTTTCAACTGCCCGAAGCCCAAGCTTCTGGAATTTCAATGGCCTTTGTCGATTCTCCGAATGAAGGCGAGAAACTGGTCAGATTAATTCCTTCTGAAAGCAATATTGGTGACCAAATAACACTGAGAATAACGCAGTTCGATGAAACTATTGAATCCTTCGAAACCACAGTTGATCATAGGAGGTTTTTCCCGATACCCACCACAGAAATATATCCCGGTATAGCGAAAGCCACACTCTACGATCAGAATATGAATACGATCGCGGAACGACTCTTCTTTGCCAATGAGGACGAGAAGCTCAGCATCAATATTGAAACCGATAAAGAGTTCTATCTCCCCAGGGAAAAGGTGGAGGTAACCCTGACTGTAAGAGATATAGACAACGAACCGGTAAGAGGAAACTTTTCATTGGCAGCAATAGATGATACTCGTGCTCATGGTCCTAATGACCAACAACCTCATCTTTTGGCACAGGTGCTTCTCAACTCAGAATTGAAAGGAACCATACCGACTCCTAACTTCTATTTTTCGGGAGATCCAAGAGCAAGAGAATATCTGGATCTGGTGATGATGACCCATGGTTGGAGAAAATACTCACCCAGCCCTCTGGGAGATCCTGAAGCCCTGATTGGAACACTCATTCATCGAAGAAACAAAAAGAAGGTCATTGCCAATACTGAATTGTCCCTGATTAACCTAACCAACTTTTTCACTGAAGATATTCCTGTAGACGATGAGGGCAACTTCTACGTTGGAAGTGAATTGTTCAAATCGCGGGGTGATTCATTCCTATTATCAACTCAAGTAAGGAAAAAGGACGAAAAACCTAATATGCTCATCAATGACACTACGCGACTGAGCCTTATTAATCACAAGAAGAACATCATTACTACACTTGGAAATAGGAGCCTGGTACCCGACTTTTCGATTTACCAAAAGGTAAATAAGATTCAACCGGATCGATTTCAAAATACACTAATTCTGAACTCTGTTACTGTCAAGGCCAGACGATTGAGTAATAATAATTGCGTATTGAATGATGCCTTCTTTGAATATCCATGGACTACAAAAACGGTAGCCGAACTCGATCTATCTGACCTCGACATTGTTACCCTTCTCAAACAAGTGAGTGTAGATGTAAGAGGCTATGGTAAGGTACAACGTACCAGAACACAGGATCCGGCAGCGGGAGGTGCAGTTACTGCTGAGCCTGGCTCCCGGGGGGTTCGATACCCTATGGTTTTTTCCTATGATGCACTATTGGCTCATGATGTTAGGATTCAAGAAGGAGTACGGGGAATATCGCCAAACGGCACAATTATACCCAAATGGACGCAAACAGTCCCGTATTTTGTAATGATCAATTGTAAACCAATTCGACCTGCCAATAATACTACCCTTCCTGACGACACCAACCCCACACCTTATGATCACATGCACAGAACAGAATTGGAATCCATTGATTTCAGGAACATTGAATCAATATCAGTGAAGACTGCCGGTATAAGTTTGACACCCATGATCCTGATCAACACAATAGATGGTGTAGTCATAAGAAAACCCAGACTGCTCAAGTTTCATACATTCGCCACTTTCTACAACAAACCGGTTGAGTTTTACCAACCGAAATATGAAACGGAAGAAGCTCGAAATCTTCAAATCCCTGATTTAAGAACAACTATTCACTGGGCCTCAAACGTCATTACCGATGAGGAAGGCAAAGCCAAACTCTCATTTTACAATGCCGATCGTCCCAATCGAATTAGAATTACTGTGGAGGGCATTAATGGTGATAGCCAAATGGGATTTGCTCAAAAGGACTATAGAGTATTGACCCCATCCAACCCGAATCAAGATTGATAGGTAGGCTTTACATCCCAAACATTTCATCATTCGGGCTGTTAACCTATTGATACACAACTTTTTTCCGCCATGTCCAACCTATGGTCTTTTTTTCGAAATGTGTTCTTCGTCATTCTTTTGGGATTGGTGAATGTGACCTTCGTCACAGGCCAGGTAATTGAGAAAATCTACCTCGGAACAGACAAAGAAATCTATGAACCATCGGATACACTCTGGTTTAAGGGATACGTATTTAATCAATTTAATGGCCTATCCGACCAAAGCGTAGCACTTCATATTACACTGATTGATGAGGAGGGCACAACAATCAGAGACACTTCATGGCCCATCTATGATGGTGTTACTCATGGCCAAATTCCTATGCCTCGCCAAGAGGGAAAGTATCTACTCAATGCCTTTTCAGGAAAGATGATTGGCGCTGGTGCGGAGAATGTATTTACTAAAGAAGTATTTATACGGTCAGAGATTTCCGATGAGATCAATATATCTGCCTCATGGGAACCAAGCTCAGAAAACGTTCTTATTATCGCAAATTTAAGCGATAGGGAACCGGCAAGTGATGAACGATTTGTCTATGAACTTTGGTCGAAAGACGAAAGAGTTTCGAGAGGTTCATTCAGAACGGACGGCCAGGGCGCTGCTAGCCTAAACCTATCAGAACTCAAGGACGCGAACAAAGCCCAAAGCATATTGATTAGAAGTACCGACAATGATCTCACTAAGGAAGTGAAGCTCAATATTCCATTGAATCGCCAACCTTCGGATATCGACTTAAAATTTTTCCCTGAAGGAGGCAATCTCGTGGCTTCGATCCCAAACAAAATTGCTTTTAAGGCAATTGATAATCAAGGGGATCCATTTGACTTTGAAGGGTTACTATACAATTCGGAACGACAAGTCATCGACACTATTCGGTCAGAATATATGGGTATGGGTGCCTTCTTTCTCAGCCCGGAAACTACTCACTATTATGTTAAGATTATTAAACCTTTTGAGTTCAACAAGGAATTTTCATTGCCCGAAGCGATGAGATCAGGGACAGTGATGTCCATCGTTAATTCTCCGGTGAACAATGAGAAATTGATACGACTTACTTCGACTGATGATAAGGTTGGAAATGAAGTAATTCTGCGAATTGATCAATATGATGAAACGATTGTCTCCTATGGGACTATCCTTAAATCACGACAATTCTTGCCTAAAGTTACCGACAACCTACACCCAGGCATCGTGAAAATCACGCTTTATGATCAGGATTCTGTACCTCTTCAAGAACGACTGGTTTTCGTAAAGGAAGATGAACAGCTCAAACTCGAAATCAGCACAAACAAAGAATTTTACCTACCCAGAGAACAAGTTGACGTGACCTTAAAGGTTTTGGATCATAATGGAGATCCTGTCATGGGTAATTTCTCCTTAGCTGCCATTGACGATACTCGGTCCAAGAGTCCAAACCCTGACCAACCTCATTTGATGGCACAAATGCTATTAAACTCTGAACTAAAAGGTCAGATCCCTACTCCCAATTATTATTTCAGTAATTCACCAGATGCCAGAAAACGTCTTGATTTGGTTATGATGACTCATGGATGGAGGAAATACCGGACCAGTATTTATAAAGATCCGGAAGGCATTTTTGGAACCCTTGCTGATGGCCGAAGTAGCCGTAAAACCATCAAGGGTACCTCTTTGTCATTGATCAGTCTCAATACATTTATGACAGAAGAGATTCCCGTTGATGAATCAGGGAATTTCTATGTAGGGTCTCAGTTTTTCAAAGCTCGGGGTGATTCATTTCTTCTGTCAACCGAAGTCCGTGGAAAAAAGGAAAAACCTAACCTGAAAATCAGTGACACCACCAGACTCAATCTTATCAATTTCAAGAAAAAAATAGGCCAATCCTTATTAAGCGACACCCCGGATTTTTCAATTTATCTGAAGAAAAATAAAGTGTCGATGGATCAGTTTCAGAACACGATGATTCTCAATTCTGTTACCGTTACGGCAAGGAGTTTCAGTGAAAATCCGTGCAGTTTGAATGACATACACTTTGAATATCCCTGGAAAACAATGACTGCTGATGAGTTGGACCTATCCAATTTGGACATAGTGTCCCTCTCCAAGCAGGTGAGCCTGAACGTTCGGGGCTATGGTGAAGTTCTGCGTGAAAGAATTATCGCTCCGGGCATTGGAAGAGGAGCTAATTTCTTTTCCAGTGAAACCACAAAGTACCCAATGGTTTTTTCTTTTGATGCACTTTTATCGGAGGATGTGAGATGGCAACCAGGACCTCGTGGTGGTGGTGGAATGGTTGAGGCCAGATGGTATCAGACTGTACCCTACTTCGTGATGATCAATTGCAAACCGATTCGTCCAGCCAACAATACTACACCCTTTGGTGCGGCTAACCCCGTAGCATATGACATGCGACACAGGTCCGTTCTTGAATCAATTGACTTTGGAAATATCGAGTCGATCTCTGTCAAAGCAGGAGGTGTCAGTCTTACACCTATGATTCTAATAAATACAGTTAACGGACACCTCAATTGTAAGCCCCAGCTCCAAAGTTTCTACACCTTTGCTACATACTATGATGAACCTATTGAATATTACATTCCAAAGTATGAAACTGAAGAAGAGAAGAATTTACCTATTCCTGACTTAAGGACCACTATTCATTGGGTCTCGAATGTCATCACTAACGAGGAAGGTCAAGCTTCGGTCTCATTTTATAATGCAGATCGTCCCAATCGAATTAGAATCACCGTAGAGGGGATTAATGGAGATAGCCAAATGGGGTTTGCTCAAAAGGACTACCGAGTATTAAGTCTGGGAGAAAAAAATGATTAGTCTTTATAGACTTTTCCTCCCTTCATCACAAAGCTGACTTTGCCCATACTGGAAATATCCTGAATTGGATCTCCATCAACCGCAACTATATCGGCTATCTTATTTGCTTCCAGCGAACCATAACGGTCATCAATCCGTAGGAGTTCTGCAGCCTTCACCGTAGCGGCCTGAATGGCCTCCATAGGTTTCATACCGACCTCCACCATATAACCAAACTCTTTCCAATTGTCTCCATGTGGAAAAACTGCGGCATCTGTTCCGAAGGCAATCTTGACACCCCTTTCATAGGCTTTCTGAAAAGTGGCTTGAATCTGGGGACCGACCTCCAAGGCTTTTCGAGCCACTACTGGCGGAAAATATCCGGGAATCTTAGCTTTTTCCACGACATATTTGCCAGCCGAAATTGTCGGAACGAAGAACGTTCCTTTTTCGATCATCAAGTCCATAGTTTTTTCCGACATAAACGTGCCATGTTCTATGGAGCTTATGCCAGCTGCAACTGCACGATACATGCCTTCATCACCATGGGCATGAGCAGCCGACACGAAACCATACTCCTTTGAAGTTTCCACTATACCCTTCAATTCGTCCATTTTGAATTGTGGGCCTTGCCCATCCTTTGCTACGCTCAAAACCCCTCCTGTCGCGGTAATTTTAATTACATCAGATCCATCCTTGTAGCGCTGTCTCACCGCTTTTCTGGCTTCAGCTTCACTGTTGATAACACCCTCTCTGGGTCCTGGATCTCCCATCAAATCCTTTCGCCATCCATTGGTAGGGTCTCCATGTCCACCGGTTGTGGCAATGGTCTTGCCAGCAGTGTAGATATTAGGACCTACCACTTTTCCGGCATTGATAGCCTTCTTCAATGCAATGTTGACCCCCGTACCACCAAGGTCACGAACTGTGGTAAAACCCGCCATTAAGGTTGTTTTTGCATAGACTTGGGCGTTATATGCAATATCTGCTTCATTCAAGGTAAAGCCTTCTACATATCGGGTGGGACTGGTTTGACCTTCTATGTGAACGTGCATATCCATCAGGCCGGGCATCACCGTTTTATTCTTAAGATCGATCACTCGATCTCCGTTTCCAGCCCTCGTATAACCTTGGTTGATAGCAGCAATTTTATTGCCTTCAACAACTACGGTCACTCTCGACATTACCTGATCTGACTTACCATCGATCAGTTTACCACAGTGGAGAAGCGTCCTTTGGCCAATGGCAGTAGTGCATATACATAGGAGAAGAAGAAAAGTGAAGGATTTGAAAAATCTCATTCTGATTAAGGTTGAATTCACTTATAATATACAAAAAGACGAGGGCTATTTAGGAATCATTCTAACAAGGTATTGATCTTGGTCGTCTTGATGCAAAAAGTAGGTGTACCACCCTGCGCTATCAGCCTTTTCACTTAATGTATCAGGATCAATGTAGAGCCAATCAAACCATTCTCCTTTCTTACCCTTGTATTCATATTGAAATTTGACTTCCCCGTAGTAATGATGTGGGGGTAGACCATCCTTTTCGTACAAATAGCTTATATCACTGGAATCAAATACCAGCTGCCCTTCGGAATTAAGAAGCTGTTTTGTGTGATTCAGAAATTCCTCCAGACGGTTCAGAACACCTACAACCCCAATCCCATTCATCAATAAGAGGATCGTGTCATATTTTTGTTCATTATAATCAAGAAAGCCAGTTTTCATTGTGTTTAGCACCCCGCTCTTATTCATTATTTCAATCGCACCCGCTGAAATGTCGATGGCAGTAACTGAATGACCAGATTGCTGCAAAACAAGACTATGTGCCCCAGTACCTGCTCCTACATCCAATACATGTCCTTCACATATTGAGAGCGCCATTTTTTCCAATTCAGGCATGTCAATGAACTCTCGAAATAGGTACCAGATTGGCATCTCTTCCGATTCTCCATAACTATTATGCAGAATTAACGGACTTTCGTCCCCATTTGTATAGTCTTTCAACGCCTGTCCGAAAATATCATCCATTGTAAACAAATATGTTCACCAAATAATAAATGGTCATTTATCTGATAATCAGAATTTTAGCCTTTATATTTAACTAATTGTCCAACCTTCTTTTGTTTCTGGGATTATCCACAAAACTCCTCAATGTCAATCATTTGACTTGTTTCATGTGAACGGTAACCATTCATAAGCAATATTGGCACATTAAGATAATTTAGGGGATGTTATAGTACAGTTTTATGGACTTTTGTGCAACAAAAACTTTCATCTAAAGTTTGGTCACTTATACTCGGAATAAAGGCTTGAAACGCGCTATTGCTATTGTACTTTTGATGTTGGCTGTTCTAAGCCCGTCTTATGGTCAATTGATCAGGAAATCATTTGATGCAGAAAGGAGCTCCACTAAGTTCAAAATTGATGGCGTTTTGGACGAAGGCGATTGGTGCACAGAGCCAGCAATAGTCAATTTTATTCAGCGTAGACCTAGCCCTGGAGAACCTTCCTCAAAAGAGACTGAAGTATGGTTGCGATATGATGATGAGGCCGTATATGTCGCTGCTAAAGTTTACGAGAAAAGGGAAGACCTTTTCAACCTCCTTACCAATCGAGATGAGCTCGGTAATGCCGATTACTTCGGAGTAATTATTGATCCCTACAATGCAGGGTTAAATGGAGTTGGTTTGTTTGTGACATCCGCTGGTGTTCAAAGAGACGTACTTTATGCTGGTGGTGGCGGTGGTTTTAGAAATCGTGGTGACGACAACTGGAATGCAGTTTGGATTTCAGATACCAAAATTCATGAAGATCATTGGACCGTAGAGATGAAAATCCCTTATGCGGTGCTCCGCTTCAAATCATCCGATGTTCAGGAATGGGGGATCAACTTTGAAAGATCAAGCCGCGTGGTTAACGAAACTTCCTATTGGAATGGCATTGATCCCAACGTTCAGGGTTTTCTGAATCAAGCCGGAGTTATTAACAACATTAAGGATGTCAAATCGCCAACCCGACTATTCTTTTATCCTTACATGTCTACTGTATTGACTCGATCAACAGAAGAAGGTTGGGTCACCCCGCAATTAAATGGCGGTATGGATGTTAAATACGGAATCAATGATGCTTTCACCTTGGACATGACTTTGATTCCAGACTTCTCCGGTGTACGATCGGACAACCAAGTCCTGAATTTGAGCCCATTTGAAGTCAGGTTTGATGAGCAGAGGCAGTTTTTCACCGAGGGTGTTCAGCTATTCAATAAGGCTGGATTATTCTATTCCAGAAGGATTGGTGAATCTTCTGCCAGCATTTCCAATATAGTAGGTGATGATGAGTCTATCACGAACAGTCCGGCTGCTGCACAACTTATTAATGCCTCAAAAATTACCGGAAGAACTAACTCCGGATTAGGTATTGGCTTTTTTAATGCCGTGACGGATCGAACCTTCGCAACCGTAGAAAATGATGAAACCGGTGAAACGCACGAAGTAGAAGTTGACCCGCTTACCAATTTTAATGTATTGGTATTGGATCAAAACCTGAGAAACAACTCGAGCATTACTCTCACGAATACAAATGTACTTCGGAACAACAACGATGCTATTGAACAAGGTGGTAACCGGGATATATTTACTGGTGGGGAAACCTACACCAGAGGAAGAAATGTAGACGATGCCAACGTAACAGCATTCAACTTCAACCTGAATGACAAAAACCTCATGTGGAGACTTCGAGGTTCCGCAGGTTATAGCCAGCTTTGGTCTTATTTGGAATCAGATTCTGACACTGACCCTACCTATAAAAGAATCAATACTACGGGCTTCCAATGGGAACTGGCATTGAACAAAGTCAGTGGGAAATGGCGATATGGAATCAGTAGAGCGGTAGATTCAGATACGTACAATTTCAATGAACTAGGTTTCCAAAGAAGACCAAATAGCATAGAAACAAGATTCAATCTTGAATATCAGCAATTCAGACCTAAAGGCTGGTTCAACAACTATCGTATCCGATTTAATACACAATACAACGAACTGTACAATCCCAACCAGTTTCAGAGTTACAATATGAATTTGAATGTGGGGGGACAATTCAAAAATTTCTGGTTTGTCTTTGCTGATTTCGGCATCAGCCCCAGAACGTCAAACAATTTCTTCGAGTCACGAAACGCAGGTTATGTTTTCCGCCAACCTGCAAGACATAATTATAGTGTTAATCTCTTCACAGACGGAAGAAAGCCGTTCCGTTTGGAAGCGCGGATGCGATTTGCTGATAGGCCTGAATGGAATCAAAGAGACCGCAATTTTGAAATCCAGGGTAGAATAAGGATTGGTGAACGTCTGGAAATAGAACACGAAGTCAACTTTAATAACAGAACCAACGAACGCGGCTATGCTCGGACATTGAGAGATGACGATGACAATTTAGACGCGGTAATTTTCGGAACACGGAACGTAAGGAATTTAACCAATACCCTCAACAGTAGTTACATATTCACCAACAGAATGGGTATTACACTTCGAGTGAGACATTACTGGAGCAGAGTACGTTATCAGAAATTCTGGGAGCTGAATACTGAACGTGAATTGGTTGATACCGATTACACAGGTATCGATGAGGAGACCTTTGAAAAAATAAATGATCGGAACTTCAATACATTCAACATAGACATGGAGTATAACTGGCAAATATCTCCGGGGTCGGAGATCAGGGCCATTTGGAAAAGAGCAATAGTGTTGGACAACAAAATGACTGAAATTGACTTTTTCACGAACTTCAATGATACATTCGGAGCTCCCAATTTGGACACCATTACGTTGCGGTTCGTTTATTTCATTGATTATTTGAGAATCAGGAATTTGTTTAGAAAGTAGATACTTGATCTTTCAAATGGGTATCTTGCGATGCACCGTAAATTTTAACCATCAATTTCTTAGCTCACCTTTATTTATCCGGAGAGGACCATGAACTAGCCATTGGTAACTTTATGGGCGACTTCGTAAAGGGAAATCAATACCAGAATTATCCGGATAAAATAGCCAAAGGCATTTTGCTACACCGTGAAATTGATCGATATACAGATTCACATCCTACTGTAGGGATTAGCAAGGATCGTTTACGAGTCAAATACCGACATTATGCCGGAGTTATCGTTGATATGTTCTACGACCACTTCTTGGCCAAGAACTTTGAAGAGTTTCATTCGATGAATCTTAAGGATTTCACAGAGCATCATTTTCAACACTTGATGAATTTCATTAATGAGATGCCTCCAAGAGCCCAGAATATGCTTCCATATATGGTTAAAAATAATTGGCTGCTGGCCTACGCAAAGCTTGAAGGAATTCAAAGAGCACTGACAGGAATGTCGAGAAGAACCAAATTTGAATCAAAAATGGATGAGGCCATTCAAGACCTAATTGAGAACTATGATGGCTTTGAAACCGAATTTCGAGTGTTTTTCCCCCAGATTATCGACCACATTTCACAATTCAGAGAAGATTTGATTACTTCGCAATAGTTTATGATCGTTTCCAAACCCAAGCGCAAAACCATCTTTTCACTGGGGGTTTTTACCCTCATAATTTTAGCAGGACTGTTCTGGTCAGTTGATCAGTTAAGACAAAGCAGTGATCCTGCGACTTGGCGATATATCGTTATAGGAGTGTTGCTTCTTACAGCTTCACTTTTACTCCATAAACTGATCTTTAATTATAAGGTATTGAAAATCGGGCATGACAAGTTTCATGTGTACTACCCTTTCCGGTTCTTCAAATCAACACAGGATATAAAAGATCTGGGCGCCTGGCAAGAAGTATCGGTAACGACAAACAAGACGGAGTTCAAACAACTGAAGATTGTATTCACAACAAAGGGGTATGTGAAAATTTCAAACCAGGAGAACAGTGAGTACGATAAGGTGTATAAGTACCTGAAGCGTAAGGCGCCTAAAAAAGAAGTGAAAGAATAGTGATTAAAAATCTGGTCTATATCGCCTTTGGGGGTGCAATAGGGAGTGTCCTTCGCTATCTTGTCCAGAATACAGTTCATACAAAATGGCCAAATGCATATCCCTATGGAACATTCATTGTTAACGTCATTGGATGCTTTCTTGTAGGGTTTCTGATCAGTTGGGCTACAAAGGAAAAACAACTCGAGCAACACTTACAGTTGCTGCTTATAACAGGATTTTGTGGTGGTTTTACCACATTTTCCACATTCGCACATGAAGGGAATACGTTGTTCAGCCAAGACAGAATTGGTCAGGGTTTCCTTTACTTGGGATTAAGTGTACTTGTGGGAATGTTATTTGCCTACCTGGGGTTCAGGGCAGGAAAGGGCTAATGGTGTGACCAATCGTATTGATCAAGTTCCTCGAGGCATGCACCAAGAAGTTTTATAGATCCCTCAATATCATTTTTATTGGCCATCTCAATTACCTGATGCAAATGCCGTGTTGGAATTGACACTGCTCCGGAAATCGCTCCGTCCTTTCCCATTTGCTGAACACCGGCAGTATCGGTACCTCCTGCTGTTAATATTTCAGGCTGCCATTTAATCTCATGCTTCCCGGCAATCTCCTTCATATAGGCCACCATTCTATAATCACAAATTGTTGATGCGTCCATGATTTTTATGGCTGTTCCCTTTCCCAATTCAGTCACCTTTTCGTGCGGTTGGGCTCCAGGTAAATCGAAAGCAATTGTGGTATCAAGCCCAAAGCCGAAATCAGGATTAATGGTATGTGCTGATACCTTTGCCCCGCGAAGACCAACCTCCTCTTGAACGGTGAATACTCCGTAGACATCGTAGGGGACTTCTTTCAGAGCACGAAGGGTTTCTATCAAAATAAAAACCGACACTCGATTATCAATTGATTTGCAATTGACACAATCACCCATTTCAATCAGTTCGCGTTCCCTCGTTATTGGGTCACCAACGGAGATCAACTTTTCCACCTCCTCCTTGGATCGTCCCAAGTCAATGAAGTAATCGGTGATCTTGGCAACTTTATTGCGTTCTTCCGGGGTCATCACATGAATAGGCTTAGAACCCATTACCCCGATTACATCTTCTTTGCCATGAATAATTACTCGTTGAGCCGTCAAGGTCTTTGGGTCAAATCCCCCCAGCGTGTGAAAACGCACAAAGCCATTATCGTCAATATGGGTGACGATAAAACCGATCTCATCCATATGAGCAGCCACCATTGCCTTTTTCCCATCTGGGATTTTGGAGCCTTTTTTAATACTAATGACATTCCCCAGGTTGTCTACCGACACCTCGTCAACCAAAGGTGTTACTTCCCTTAGAACAATCTCTCGAATTCTTGCCTCAAAACCCGGTGCTCCGGCAACCTCACATATTTCTTTTAATAGGTCTACATTAATGCTCATACCGAATAATCGTTTAACGCGAAGTTAAAAGATATTAGTCCTCAGCAAATGGTATGGCAGGAATTTATAAGTCCTCAGCAACCGTGAAGACAATAGTCAAACTATATACACCTGGTGTATAGGCGATAGTCGGTGTAAGGCGATAGTCTATTCTGAATTTATGAGTAAAAGGGTCAGTAACTGGGTCTCCAGGGTCATTGGTTCCTACTCCACTTGTGGTAAGAATATCATCCGCAGCAGAACCGATCAAATAAACGGGCGATGAATTGTCTTGAAGCTGGAAAAAGGAAGTTTGTTGGGAGGTTCCTCCCGGACTGACCGCCCTGATCTCCAAAATGCTCACCGGCACCACATCAGTACCTGCACTTGAATAGGCATCCAAAATATCCCACTGACCCGGAGTCAAGGTTTGCGTACCTACGTAAAGATCCCACTCCACTGTGGATTCGATAGTAAACTCTGACGCACTTGCCATGATCACGCCATTGTTATACTGACGTATTGTATTAAAGGTAAAATCAATCATTGTCCCTCTTGTCATGGTGATATCCAGCGTCTGTGCCGGTAGTAAAGAGGGTGAAAGGGTAAGCAGCAATATGAAGCCAAGGCTTCGTAGCATAAATCAAAGTTAAGTAAAATAAAAAGAGGCAGCAATACTGCTACCCCTTTTACCAATCAACATAAATCGAACTAACTTATTTACTACGTCTTAGTAAATGAAATAGTCTTAAAACTCTTATAGATCTTCTGCTAGTGTGTAGATCACGTTCAAGCCATAGTATCCAGCTTGGTAACTTGCAGCCAAAGTAGGTACAATTCTGTAGTCTACTCGGAAGAAGTGAGTAGTCGGATCAGTCAAGTAAGATCCGGCAGCAATTCCATCACCGGCAGCAGTAGTACCAACGATGTCCAATCTTGTTTCCGTAAGTGGAGTAAAGGCAGACAACGCAGAGTTACCAGCACCATCGATAATTCTCACTTCAAGCAACGTTGAAGGAACAGTGGAAGTACCAGCACTTGAAAAAGACTGCAACTGTGCCCAGTTAGCTGTTTCTGCTTGAACATAAAGATCCCAGGGAACTGTAGCTTCAACTCGCAACTCAGTCACGTTAGGCTTGATAATACCATTATTGTAATCTGGAATACTGTTGAAAGAGAATTCTACATTTGGGTCTGTAGACAATGTGAGATCCAAAACACCTTGAAGGTCCATGGCAACGTAGACGAACTCATTGTCGTCTGGCAAAACTTGTGCATTTGCATTATTCGCAAATGTCAAGGCTAACAAAGCCGCTACGGCAAGAGCCTTTAGTCTAATAACTTTTTTCATGAGTATAAATGTTTAGGTTAAAAGTTTCGACACGTGAATGTATGAACTTATTTTCATATATAAAAACATTCCTTGAAAATATTTCTATACTTTTTGCACTAAATATGCTCATACATGCTCCAATGGGCGATTTTGAAAAAATTATTTTTTTCAGGTTTTTCATTGATTTCCTCTTTGAGGTATCTCAATCTCTATTTCCGCAGCTGCGACTTCGTCCCTATTTCCATAGTCTAAAACCCCTAAAACAGAGTAGCGCCCAGGAGGAATTTCTTTAGGTATTGGGAAGCTAACATCCCTGTTGCTGGCGGGTAATACTGTAAAACTCTCAGCTTTCAGTCTCATTACATCACCGGTGGTCAAACTGGTGAGTTCGGCATAGGTGTTACATTTCAGGAATGTCTCACCTATATTTCTTAACCTCATAATGAGGTTTTCTTCTTTGTAATTGAAGTCTATAACCTCCCCCATTGAAAAGGTGGCATTGGGAGGAGTTTGAAAAATGTAAACTCCAAATCGATAGGATTGATTGAGATTTACATTCAAACCATCCTGTAAAGTGGTTTGTCCTCTTCGTTCTTCCGCAATTCGTATATACGCCACGGCCCATCGTGCTTGAAGAGCAGAAGAATCGGTGGGCACGTTCATCACTAATTCAATTTCTTGTGTTTGGCCAGACTCTAGTTCGAAGAACGAAGGAGTAGCGTTAATCCAATTTGCGCAGGAACGTTCTACTTGACCCTTCTCCAAAAATTTACTCTTACCTGCACGAGTAGCATCGAAATCTCCAAAGTCTACCTGGAATGCGTGCTTTTCCTGAGCGTTGTTCGATACCGTTATCAAAGCTCTGCCTGTGGCTCCGGGGCTAACTTTAAAGTTGAGCCTTGTTGGCGAGGCAGAAATTTTCTGGGCGTGCATGTCATAGGCACCTAATGCGCACACCAGCAGTGTTAGCATTAAAATTTTAAATGTTCTCATTGTTCGATTCATTGTTGATGGTAATTAATTATCTCTCTTTTTTAAGTTTCTATTGATGTTTAAGCGTCTTCTTTTTTCAATCAGATAAAATGTGACATCATATTTCATTTCTGAACTATTGATGTCCATAGTGTATGATGGCTGGGCAAATTCAAACTGCTGATCCACGGCATTTTGGTTTACCTTGATGGTATACTTGCCAAATGGAACAAACAGACGGAACTCACCATTTCGATCGGTCAGTGACTCGTAGCTGTTTCCACTGAAGTCCTGAACCGTTACTCTAATTCTCGAAAGATCCATACCTCCCTCTCCTACCGCTGAAAACTGCGCTCTCTGCAATGTGATCTTTCCACCTATTTGGGCTCCTCTCTTGAGCGGGATAAATACTGTTTTGTCCTTGTCTAGCACCACTGAGACATCCCCACCTTTGAACCAGCCATTCTCATCGGTCAACAGCCTGGTGCTTACATTATATTTTTCAGTGACCAGGTTTTTAAAGAATGTAGATCCTTCGGAATTGGTCATCAGGGTTTCCCCATTTACTCTTATCAATACATTACTGACAAACTCCTCGCCCTTATCTCTAACGTTGTTTCCATTCATGTCCTTGAATACCACCACTTCTAAGTCAAAATTCTTATTGCCAGGCTTGGGAATGTTAAATCGCTTCTTCACTCCCATCTTTAAGAAGAAGTTCGTTTGAGAGAATGTATTGAAGGCACTATCCCCGAATCCGAGATTCAATGGGCTCTCGCCCTGGTTGAGGCTTGTCATTTCAACACTCAAGTTGAATTCAAATCCTTTATTGGAATAATAAGTTGCCACTGGGGTGAAGTTCATTCGCCACCTCGCCAACAATGACTCGTAGCCCAGGTTAACAAGAGGTCTTACGGAAATCTTAGCTTTTCGAAAATTCAACGTTGCGTAACCCGACAAGAATATCGACTGAGGAGTAATGCCATCCTCGAGTACCCTCAGATTATCCAGCACATTGAACGGGCCATAATAGTATCGCGCAGTAATATTCAGGTTTTTGTACCGCAACGAATTTTCCCAGCGAGTAACCAAATAAGCCTTCACATCATATTCGGGTGCCTTAACCGCCCCGGTGAAGAACCTCGTGAAATAGCGGAGGTCAGATTTGTTATTCGTACTAAAAGTAATTCCAGCTCCGTAGGTCAACGTTCTAAGACCCAAAACCTCATCATCAAATAACTTAGGATAAACTACAATGCTTCCGGCTTCGGTCTTCCATCCGTAACGAGCTTCAAAAGTATTGCGCTTGTATTTGAGGATCGGGAATAGGAACCCTTTACTATAGATTTCAGGGTTTCTTGTGTTCATGTTAATCCTCAAAGCAACATTTCGGTCTCCTCCCAGCGGGTATCTGAAGTTCGCATTGACTGAGGTTACCCCTCTGTATTGAGAGAGGAAGTTGACACTGTTGTATCGAAACTGTGAGCTCACTGTAATCCCTTTGACCGTTCCTGAATACCTGGCGTTAAAGCCAAAACCTGTAGTATTGAACGGGTTGGCAGTCACATGACTTTCATTAGAGAAACCTGCCGAAAATCGGACGATATGATTACCGGGAAATCTGTAGTCGGCCCTAAGCGTGCCTAGTGTTCCATTGATCTCGTTGAACTCGTCTTTACGATATACTCCCTGAAATTTCAATTGCAATCCGTTTCCGTGGGAGTACTCTACCTGTGTTCCGTACGAGGTAAGGTTATTTTGCAAATTAGCATTTTGTTGGCGTGTCACTGCCACAGCTCCAACTCTAAATTTTCCTAGCGTGTAAAACCCTCTGAGCCCTGTTCCATTGATAAGCACTTCCATATTCTGCCCTACATCACCAGCGGCAATCTGCAATTTTGGTGTGGTGTATTGCGCAAAACGGTAAGAGCCCTGGAACTGAGTCCCTGTAAATGCACTTGTAGAAATGATGGTCTGAAAGTAATATCTCAGGTTGCGATCCCTTCCCAGATCGGCATCACCATTCAAATCCAAAGAGAAATTGGTAAACTGGGACAGGATGTTGTAGGAATTAAATTCTACATTCAATGGGATCGTTGAGGTTCCTTCTTCACTATCAAATTGTTTAGAATCCTTGAGTTTTCTGATGTCCACTCTGCCACTCCAACTTCTGTCTCCATAGTTGTCTTTCACTCCTACAACCACTTTGTAGAGATCTTCAATAGTGGATTTTTGTACGAAAGGTTTATTGTCAAAGAAACCCTGCTTTTCCTTACCATCGCTCAAACTGGCCAGAATGGTAATCGTGGTATCCGCATCCACAGGTAATCTGGCCGAGAAGGTATTCTCAGGGAAAGGGTTTCCAAAGCGATCAGAAACGGTGACTTTTGAGTCCGGAGCCAGTAGAACAGTAACCGTTTCAGCGGAGTTACCTTCGTTTTTCAGATTAAGCTCGAAGGTGGTACTATCGCCATCACTAGGAAAGAATACCTGTTTTTTAACGATGTCGGCAAACCATCGGGCAACACGCTTCAGTTCCATAGACCAGGGCGCTGACGCCAGTTGGACACCGGCTGTTGTATAAGCAGACGCGTTTACGAAGTAGTTAACGTTACCTAAAGCATCCTTGGGGGGCACAATTCGTGTAGGGATGAAGAGAGAGTCTCCGTTTCGAACATTGTATACCTTTTGCGGGTCAATAAGGCTATTCCAACCTGCAGGACCAGCTAATTCAAGGTTAAATACAACTGTTCGACCGGAATTATTAACTGCTTTTACAACATTAGACGCTACCTGATTTACGGAACCTTGCGTGTTTTCTTTGAGAAATTCGAGCGTGAAGCCGGTGGCAGCTACATTGTTTTCCTGGGCTTTTGTGGAAAAATTGATGACCCAAAACAATGCACCAATCACAGTATAGGAGAAAATCCTCCCAAGTCTGAGTGGACGCGTAGTCAAAATAAGTTAGTTCTTTGGTGTTAGGTAACATGTAAATATAGCAAACCACTTACTTATTTCAAACAAAAAAACGACCCTAAAAGGCCTGAAAATCACCGTTTTGAGCACTTTTGAGAAAAATCTAGATGTGAATGGCAAAATCCGATATTGAAAAAGCTTTAAAAAGTTTGAGGATTTTGGGTTGAAAAAGGGAGCCAACAGGTTTTTTAACATCAAAAAAGCCCCTGAATCAGGGGCTTTGTGCGCACGAGAGGATAGATAAACCGTTTGCTTAACATCCTTAAACGCCCTTAATAGGGCCATAAATGCAAGGAATTACATAGAGTTGTGACACTGTGACACAAGTTTTGTGACAGATTGTGACAAATATGATTCGATATTTGAAGAGAATTACCAGGGTAGAAAATCTTACCGAAAGTGACAATCCAGCCAATTTCCGCACTTTTTAACCATCCACTTAGATGCTCAAATATTGATAATCATTACCCACCTAGCTTCTAATCAAAACGAATCATACAAAAATAGCCCATGAACTGTTCAGTTCTCACTGATGTTCGCTCCAGTTTTGCCCGGAAAACAGGTCCATTTATGACCTGTTAGATCTATTTAGGACCTAACTCGATTTTGTATGGATCTAGATCCATTTTTTGTGTATTGGCTTCTAAAGGCCAATGAGGGCTTTCACCCCTTCTACTGTCAAAAACTTCAGTACTTCTAAGGACAAGGTGGGTCCTAGCGACCTTATTTTACCATACCATCGAGAGATTCTTCTGATCAACGCAGATTTTTTCAGTTTGGAGATATTTGATTGAATACTTTTACCCTCTTCAATCAGTTGATGAATCACCTCATCCTCCGAACGCTGTTCTTGAAGTAAGCCAATGGTTTTAATGACCAACTCCTCTATTAATTTTTGCTGATCCAGGTCAAAAGGGGCTGAATTTGAGTCCTCTTCAATTATTTCAAAGCTGTCAAAAAACTCTCTTTCGTAATAGCCTTCTTCAATCTTTCCAAATAACGAAGAACTTTCAAATGCGTTCACTCTCGCACACCAAGCCTCGAATTCTTTGTCAAGTTCACCAATAATCCTTGAATTGATGTCGATTTGGTAAGGTTTATGAAAATTCCCCTTGTTGTGATGAAATTGCGAATCATAATTAATCAAATCTCCTGGATTGCCAAGAGCACCGAATGTGTAAATTTCTTTATCTCGGCTTGAGGCTTGTTTGAAATAAAATCTAAATTCAAAATTTCTCCATTCATTGCTAGACCAAACAAAGCCACTTCCCGATTCTTCCCGTTCAAAACTAATTGATTGACCCTGAGACCATTCTTCGAGTCGATTCAATATTTCAATTACTGGTAAAGGAAAGTCAATGTAGCTCATCTGTTGTCAGTTGTTTGTCCATAATGAAATTAAGAATCTTGCACATTGAACATAAAATCAATTTGATAATTTAAATCAAATTAATTATCGATTTATGAATAAAACAATCAAGACTTGTGAGACACGCAAGAAATGACTTTTGACCTATAAGAATGGAAATCAAACAATACTGAAAATAGACATGAGCTATAATCGACTTCTCAATACCAAAAACATATTGAATAAGTTCAGGAATAATTATTGGTCTGAATTCAAGGATTGTGTACTTGACTTGAAACCAAGCTATGGATCAAGGGATATCTCAGGATACGATTATTCCCCCATCAATGATACAGATCGGGATTTCATTTACGGTGCAATGCAATCTTTACATGCTGAATTAGACTCAAAAGTTTTTGATTTTGATGTTGAAAAAGAATTCATTTCCCCTCAAAGGGCTATAGACGAATTGAAAAAAGCAAGTGAATTGGTGATATATGATTTAAACAAGTTGATTGAACTTAAAGACAAATATTCTGATGAAAATGGTCTTATGCCATACCCAATTAGCATCACTATTCACTATCATCAGAAAGTACATGATTTATTCAGGGTCGTCTTAGAATCTGACGAGATCGTTGAGGCACAGGAACCAAATTACAGAGCCAGGCTAACGAATGAAAATCTGCAATTAAAGTTTCGTGAGCATTGGAGAACATTGAATCGTTCATATAGAATCAGGGTGGTTATTTATGTCCTTTTTGTGATACTCTCTATAATCATTTACCTGCAAACTTCGGAAAATACTTTACTATCAATACTCACTCTGCTGATTCCGTTTGTCCATGGATTGATAAATAAGACTAAGACTGTTGAAAGTTTCAGGTCATTTACGAGCAAGAAACTCAAGGAAGAGAAATATAAAGAGTTCATCGAGAAAGGACAGCAACAATCTGAATGATATCCGATTATCATGAAATCAATCAAAGGCATTTTATTATGTTTCACCCACATTCTTGGACTAAATAAAAAGATGAAAAAACCAAGTGAAATCGAGGAGGAAAACCCTCCAGTATCAGCATTGGCCTTCTATTCTGGGGTCGACTCGGATTTAGGCTTATTAGATTTAACCAAGTTTAATGCTAGGTTTTTAAACACAAAATCTGAAGAATTTAAGAGCTTCATAGAAACCACAGAAGTAACTGATAATGATAGCAGCACTAATAGAAATAGAAATGCGATAAATCGCCTAGAGAAAGAAATAGAAAAACATGACTTATGGGCTCTTATCCCTATTAATATAAATAAGCCGGTCGACTCTAACATCTTTTTCAAAATCGAGCAAGGGCTTTTGATACTTTTCCCATCATCATTTCAAATGATCGAATCATGGGATATTCAAGTCATTGAGAAAAAATCTATTTGGTGGATCTCTACGACCCATGTCACCCACAATTTCCATTTGCTGAGTTCTACCACAAACCATCTTAGGTTTGACGCCAAAGATTCCAGAAAAATCGTTGATTTTTTGATCAAGTTTAAGGACCAATCTTTGAACAAGCTTCAACTTATTCTAATTCAGTCCTACCATATTGCTTTGAGAAATACTCAATTTTTTCACTTTAGATTTATTCAACTCTGTATATGTTTAGAAACAACTTGCACAGGAACGACTGAACTTACTTACAGGATTGCCAGAAACTGTGCAATTATCTGTGGAAAAGATTTAGAGTCCTCGAATACGATTTTCCTGAATGTCAAAAAGCTATATACTTTGAGATCTAAAATCGTTCATGGAGAAGATTACAAGGAAGATCTGTTGGCAGTTTATGTAAATTACTTATCCCAACTATGCTCGAGAGTAATAATCGAATTATTACAACATTCTAGTTTAGAAAGAAAAGAACTCAATGAGAAAACTACGAGTGTCGGCTATGGAGATTATGCCAAGCTTTCTGATAGCTATCTTACTATCATTCCAGATCAGGATAAAATAAAAAGTCTATCTGAAATCCTAAAGAAGTAGCATACTCTAAATAGCGAGAGTCAATCGATCCAATAACATGGACCTGATCTCTGCCAAAAACATCAGGCTTAGGACATTCACTTTAGCCTTTGCATACTCGGGAATATTCCAAGATGCCTTGCCTTAAAACATGATCTCCAAGTTGTGTATTCCATAGTGCGCACGGGTAGCGTCTAAACGATTCAAGCACAAATTGTTGATTGTCAAATAGTTAGCGAATTCAAATTTGTAACAAACTGTGATGGTCACAAAAAATAAAGCTCGTAACGTTTTGATTATCAAATAGTTACGAGCTAGGTGCGCACGAGAGGAGTCGAACCTCCACGACCTATTACGGTCACCAGGCCCTCAACCTGGCGCGTCTACCAATTCCGCCACGTGCGCATACTTTCAAGTGCCAAAATTGGGACGTCAAAAGTAGAGAAGATTTGATTGATATCAAACCTATTCGCATGGATTACATACCCCCTGATTGTATTTAGAGCTGTACTTTTCTACTTTTAGCATTCATAAACACTCGAAATATGAACAACATGAACAGAAGTGCTCTCGCGGGGTTGGTTTTCGTGGGGATCGGAGCAGTCCTTTTGTTGGATAACCTAAGAGTCATTCCATGGCAGGTCTCCTATTACCTGCTTCAATGGGAGAATATCCTGATCGCCCTCGGACTCATCCTGGTGATTACCGGAGATAACAACAAGCCGGGATATATTCTCATTGGATTGGGGGTTGTTTTTAGCCTTGAAGAATGGCTCGATGTCGATGTGGACTTCTGGGATTTATGGCCTGTAGCCTTGATCGTGTTGGGTGCCTATATCATTACCCGAACCCGCAAAACTGATCATGAACTCAATTATCGAGACCAGGAATCGATCAACGATGTAATAGAAGACACTGCCATTTTTGGAGGCGGTGACAAGGTGATCACCAGCGAGAACTTTCAGGGAGGCACCTTAACCGCCATTTGCGGAGGATCAAATATTGATCTTACCCAAAGCAAATTGGCGGATGGCAAACATGTTATTGATGTCTTCTACCTATTTGGTGGTTCGAAAATCCGGGTACCTCAAGATTGGACCATACACCTCCAAACCACTGGTATATTTGGTGGTATGAGTGACAAACGCAAATTCATAGATTCAAACAGCGATCCGAAAAAGGAATTATACATCAAAGGAGTAGCGATTTTTGGTGGTAGCGAAATCACCAACTAATCTAAACTAGAACATCATGAGAAAACTATTCATAGCGGCTCTATGTCTGGCTGCTTTTACTCTTCAGGCCCAAGACAGAATTACCGGAAAGAAGTTTGCCACCCGTTCTGAGGTAATTGCCCAACATGGAATGGCCGCAACAAGTCAACCTTTGGCTACCCAAGTTGCTCTGGACATCCTGAAAAAAGGAGGAAATGCTATCGATGCAGCCATAGCAGCTAACGCTGTACTCGGCCTGGTTGAACCTACTGGTAATGGAATTGGCGGTGACCTCTTCGCCATCATTTGGGATTCAAAAACAGAACAACTCTATGGCTTAAATGCCAGTGGAAGATCGCCATATGGTCTCTCACTCGAATACTTCAAAAAGAACGGTTATAAGAAAATTCCTTCTCATGGACCACTACCGGTATCTGTTCCTGGAGCTGTTGATGGATGGTTTGAGATGCATGGAAAATTTGGAACGATGGACATGCAGGAGATCCTGCAACCCGCCATAGATTACGCCAATAATGGCTTCCCAGTCAGTGAATTGATCGCTTGGTACATGGAGCGGGGGGCTTTGACATTGCAGAAATTTCCAGGCTTCAAGGAGACCTACATGCCCAATGGCAGAACACCTGGAAAAGGTGAAATCTTTAGGAATCCCGGTCTTGGCAGCACGCTTGACAAAATTGCAAAAGGTGGAAGAGATGCTTTCTACAAGGGAGAAATTGCAAAGACCATTGCTGATTACATGCAACAACTAGGTGGCTTCCTTTCTGAAAGAGATTTGGCGGAGCATACCTCCGACTGGATCGAGCCGGTATCGGTTAATTACCGTGGGTATGATGTATGGGAGCTTCCTCCCAACGGCCAAGGAATTGCTGCACTCCAAATGCTAACCATTCTCGAAGGATTTGATCTCAAATCAATGGGCTTCGGAAGCACAGAATACGTCCATACATTCACTGAAGCCAAGAAATTGGCATTCGAAGACCGAGCCAAATTCTATGCCGATATGGACTTTTACAAAACTCCGGTTCAGGAATTAATCTCTGAAGAATATGCGGCTGAACGAAGGTTATTGATCAACCCATCAAGAGCAGGTCGCTCCTACCCTGCCGGCCAGTTGAAGGATGGAGACACCATCTATATGACGGTCGCTGACAAGGATGGAAACATGGTTTCACTCATACAGAGTAACTACCGAGGAATGGGCAGTGGTATGACTCCTCCAGGACTTGGATTCATTCTCCAGGATCGTGGAGAACTATTCTCCCTGGAAGAAGGTCATGCCAATGTATTCGAACCGCACAAAAGACCTTTCCATACGATTATACCAGCCTTTATCACGAAAGATGGCAAGCCCTGGGTAAGCTTCGGATTAATGGGTGGTGCTACTCAACCTCAGGGACATGCTCAAATCGTGATCAACCTCATCGACTTTGGGATGAATCTTCAGGAGGCAGGTGATGCACCCCGAATTCTCCACAATGGTTCGTCCCAACCTACAGGAGGTGTAATGACCAATGGTGGAGTGCTACAATTAGAAACCGGTTTCGATTATGAAGTCATTCGTGAGCTCATCAAAATGGGTCATAAAATCTCCTGGAATGTAGGCAGCTATGGTGGTTACCAAGCCATTATGTGGGACGATGTCAACAAGGTGTATTATGGAGCTTCAGAGTCCAGAAAGGATGGGCAAGCAGCAGGTTATTGAGGAATTCGCAAGATTCGCACAATTTGAACGTATCTGAACATTCTGTTGACCTATTTCGATCATATGTTTAAACATTATTTCGGTAACAACATGAATTACAGTGAATTACAACCTTGGCACCAGTATTGCAAGTAATAGATCGGATAGAAAACATTTGTACATAAACGCACACAGCCTATGGGAGCAATCGCTATACAAATTCCTCAAATTACCGGTGATCAGGACATCGAAGTAGAAGTCAAAATCAATGGCGAGAAAAAGTCATACAATTATCGAGTGGAAGTATTTCACTGGGCTGATTGTGAAAACCCGAGCGAAGACCGGGTAGACTGCATTCGTCAGATTTTATCTAAATACGATTCCGATTGGGAACTTTACCAAATCGGAATGCCAACCGATGAAGTTGTCCCGATCACATTTAGAAAGAAACGTTTCTAATTGAGGCCCCGAAAGGGGCTTTTTTATTTCCATATAGTTTTCACTGTCTAAACTGAACCAATCGGATAATCATATTTGCATTATAACTAAGTATTTAGTTTTTTAACGAAAAAATTAATTATGATGTTCCGTACACTCGTTCTGACCTTGACCACACTGAACCTTTTTCAGACGCCAGCTTTCACCCAACAACCAGATAGCGTTCAGGTTGAACAAGCAGTTCTCACTTATATTGAGAACTTTTTCGAAAACAAATTCGAAGAAATGAATGAAGTGCTTCACCCTCAACTCTCCAAAAGAGGTGTCAATCCGGATCGTTCAATTAATGAAAACCTGACACCCTCAAAATTGAAAGAACTGTTAAAAAATAAACAGGCACTCCCTCTTACGGCCCAAAAGAACAAGGTGTTCAACATCAAAATATTCAGGGATGTGGCCACGGCAAGTCTGGTAACAGGATACCCCAGAACCAGGTGGGTGGAGTTTTGTCATCTGGTTCGTGAGCAAGGAAAATGGAAAATCATCAATATATTCTGGGAATTTATGAAATGATTGATCAGGTCAGTATTTATGATTGACCTGAAAAGGGTTTTAATTTCCTACCTTTGTCTGCTCAAAACTTGATGAATTGAAGACGAAGGGATTGAAAAAAGACAAGGTGAATATCGTCACCTTAGGCTGCTCCAAAAATTTAGTGGATTCAGAAGTAATGCTTACCCAACTCAAGGGTAACGGCATTAATACCAGTCATGAATCGCAAAAGGATGATTCCAACATCATAATCGTAAACACCTGTGGCTTCATTGACAACGCAAAGCAGGAGTCGATTGACACTATACTAAGATATGCTGATGCCAAAGAGGAAGGCATTATTGATAAGCTTTATGTCACCGGATGCCTGTCCCAACGCTACAAGGACGATCTTGAACAAGAAATCCCTCAGGTTGACTCTTTCTTTGGCACCATGGAGCTTCCTGCTCTTCTGAAAAAATTCAAGGCTGACTATAAACACGAGTTGGTTGGTGAACGAATCACCACTACTTCGAATCATTATTCCTACATGAAAATTTCGGAGGGGTGTGATCGCCCTTGCTCCTTCTGTGCAATTCCTTTGATGCGGGGCAAGCATATAAGCCGTCCAATGGAGGGACTTGTCACTGAGGCCAAAAATCTGGCGAGAAACGGAACCAAAGAACTCTTATTGATCGCTCAGGATTCCACATATTACGGCCTTGATATCTATAAGAAAAGAAACCTTGCCGAACTTCTGCAACGACTTTCCGATGTTGAAGGAATCGCCTGGATCAGACTCCACTATGCATTCCCCACAGGGTTTCCGTTGGACGTGTTGGATGTCATGAATGATCGGGACAACATCTGCAATTACCTTGACATCCCTCTTCAGCATGGTTCCACCAAAATGCTGAAGCTGATGCGCAGAGGTACCACTCGAGAAAAAACAGAGGAGTTAATCCAGATGATGAGAGATAAGGTTCCTGATATTGCCATACGAACCACATTGATTGCCGGCCACCCGGGAGAAACAGAGGCTGATTTTGAGGAAATGGTGAGCTTCGTAGAGCGCATGCGATTTGACCGCCTTGGGATTTTCAATTATTCGCATGAAGAAAACACCCATGCTTATGGTATGAACGATGATGTTCCGGATGAAGTGAAACAAGAGCGAGCCAACCACGTAATGCAGATACAGGCAGAAATCTCCAATGAGCTCAATCAGTCTAAGGTTGGTAGGGCATTTAAGACATTAATTGACCGAAAAGAAGGAGGCCAGTTCTATGGGCGTACCGAATTCGATTCGCCTGAGGTAGACAACGAGGTAATAATTGATGCAAGCCAACACTACTTGAGAATTGGAGATTTCGCCCAAATCAAAATTAAGGATGCTACCGAATTCGATCTTTATGGCGAACCTATTTAAAAGCGAAGCCTGCTGCCAAAACATTTGTTGGTATAAAGTCATTTTATGGTAAGGCATACTTTTCTTTTATTTAAGTAAAATCCATAAAGGACCAAATGGACGTTCAGGAAGAAGTGAAAGCACTTTTAGCTAAAGTTGAATTCAAAGACACCAATAGTTTTTCAAGAGCATTCCTGGACTACATTGATGGAAAGGAAGAATTAGAACCGTTTTACGGTGCCTTTCCTTCTCAAGAAGCATTACTCGAACAGGCTAAGAAGAGGCAATTCTCATCGGAAACCAGGCAAATCACCGCCTCCGCATTGAAAAGGCAATATGAAGGATTCGAAGCTTCCAACCAGACCTTGGAGAACATTGAAAAGCTGAGAGATGCCAATACTTTCTCAGTTACCACCGGACATCAACTGAACATATTTACAGGTCCACTCTACTTCATCTATAAAATTATTACGGTAATCAATGCCTGTGAGAGGCTTCAGACCACCAATCCTGAGAAGAACTTCGTGCCAGTATATTGGATGGCATCTGAAGATCATGATTTCGATGAAATCAACCATTTTAGGTTTGGTCGTCAGAAATTCTCGTGGAGCACAGATCAGACCGGTGCTGTGGGAAGATTCAAAACTGAGAGTATTAAAAGCATCTTCGACCAAATTGAGATGCCCGACTTCTTCAAAGAAGCCTATCTAAAACATGAGAACCTGGCTCAAGCTGTACGTTACTATGTCAACCATTTGTTTGGAGAAAAAGGCTTGATAGTGATGGATGCGGATGACCCTGAGTTGAAAAGAGTCTTCGGAAATGTGATCACAGAAGACGTTTTTGAGAACACCCCTCATTCATTGGTGAACACCACCAGCGACCAACTTGAAGCCATTGGTTACAAACCACTTGTTTTCCCTAGAGAGATCAATTTTTTCTATCTGAAGGAAGACATTCGATCCAGAATAGTACATGCTGACGGAGGTTTTGAGGTTTTGGATACCGCCATTCGGTTCACGAAGGAAGAATTGGAAAATGAAATTCAAACCCATCCGGAACGATTTAGCCCCAATGTGGTACTTAGGCCATTATACCAGGAAACGATTCTTCCCAATCTGGCTTACGTAGGCGGACCTTCCGAACTAGTTTATTGGTTCCAGTTAAAGGAGGTCTTTGATCATTTCAATACTGATTTCCCGATTCTGCTTCCCAGAAATTTTGCCGGAGTCGTTACTCCGAACATTCAACGAAAACTGGACAAAGAACAGCTCTCTTTTACTGAATTATTTGAAGACGAATCTGAGCTGATTAAGAAAAAGATAAAGCAGAAATCAACCCATGAACTGGAATTAAGAACTCAGTTTGATAAGGTGAATACCATATTTAATGGTATAAAAGACCAAGCGATCTCCATAGATTCCACCTTGGAAAAATTGGTTCTTGCCGAGAGAAGACGAGCGGAAAAGAGTTTTGAAAAAATTGAGAAAAAGCTCTTGAAAGCAGAAAAGAGAAACCAGGAAACACTAGTGCATAGAATCAGTGATATTAAGGCAGCACTTTTCCCCAATGGGTCACCCCAGGAAAGAAAGGATAACTTTTTGAACTTTTACCTGACTGATCCCAAATTCATTGATTCATGTTTGGAGTCTTTCGACCCATTTGATTTGCGCTTCCACCTCATTTCATCCAATGAATAAAAAAGTTCTTCGAGACCTTTTTCTGGAGAAGAGACTAACCCTCACCCGGGATGAACATCAACACCGTTCCGAACTTGTATGTAAAAGAGTACTCCAATTTATTTCTGAGTCTGATTTCAGTTCAGTTCATCTTTTTCTGCCTATTGAAAAATTTAAGGAGGTCAACACCTGGCCCATCTATAAATTTCTGATTGACTCTTCCACCACCTATCCGGTAACATCGATATGTGATTTTGGGACCAAGTCTCTCACGCATTTTAAATGTGAAAACTCCACTCAATTCAAGAGAAACAAATACGGTATCCCAGAGCCACAGAATGGTTTAGCGACCACTGCCGTGAACATTGATTTAATCCTAACCCCACTCATCTCATTTGATCGAGCCGGGAATAGAATTGGCTATGGCGGGGGTTTTTATGACATTTTTCTTAATGAATGCTCACCTAGAGCCAAAAAAGTGGGACTAGCAATAACACCACCGCTTGACAATATTGATTATGTAGAGGAACATGACCACCAATTGGACTTTTGCCTGACACATCATGGACTATATAATTTTTTAAATTAGGGCGGTACTTTAATAATTTGATTTATTTTTGATACCAGACCTTTCTCTGGGTTAGGGCTAATGAGGCAGTTTGTTGTCTTATTTACTCTGGGTACTTGGCATTATTGCATAACAAACGGATTCGCCCATATTTATTAATTCCTTGAACTAAACAAATTTATAATGAAGCAGCGTCTGCTAATATTTTTAAGCCTTGTTGTTGTTGTGGCTATCGTATTCATTCCCGGTAATGATGAGCCAGAGTTAAGCAAGAAGGGACTCACCTCAATTGAGTTACCTCCTATCGACAATCCTGAAAGAGAAAGAGAGCATGAAGATTCACCCCACCTGGCCATGCAACATGACTTTGAGATGATGGTCGATCGGAAGCTTGGTTACGTCCCTACTCAACGCATGATCAATGCCTACAGACGAATTGAGAAACAGTATTTTGACAAATCCAATCAAGTGGCGGAGCAAGCTGCGATTCAAGGGGTAACATGGACTGAAAGAGGCCCTTACGCTGTAGGAGGTAGGTCTAGAACAGGTATGTTTGATCCCAATGACAACACTGCCAAAAAATTCTGGTCAGGAGCTGTTGGTGGAGGGCTTTGGTATATAGATGACATTACGGATCCGGAAGCAATATGGCAACAAGAAACTAGTATCATGACCAATTTGGCTGTTAGTTCTATGGCCTATGATCCTAGCAATACCCAGACTTTCTACTTGGGAACCGGCCAGGGATATACCGGTATTATCAGAGGGGCAGGAATTTGGAAATCCTCTGATGGTGGAGATAACTGGGATCAATTGGCAAGTACCACAGGCGCTGATTTTGCATTTGTTCAAAAGGTAGCTGTTAATTCACAAGGTATAGTATTCGCTGCCACCACTTTTGGTCTATATAGATCAGCAGATGGTGGAAATTCCTGGGTGGAAGAAATCGATGGAAGATTCGGGGATATCGAGATTGCCTCCAATGGAACAATTTATGCGACAACCGGAGTCAGTTCATCAGGTTCGATTCATCGTTCAACCGATGGCGGGGAAACCTGGACGGAGGTTACACCTCCTAATACTACCAGTGCCCGAAGAACAGAAGTAGCGACTGCACCATCCGATCCAAGTGTGATTTATGCCGTTGCCTCGGGAGGCAGTGGAACTCAAGACATCGCCTATTTTAAAAAGTCAGAGGATGCAGGAGATACCTGGACCGACATAACAATTCCTCTTTATAGTGAACAATCTAACTGTGCAGAAGGCTCTCAACATTATACGCGTGGACAGGCTTTCTTTGATCTGATCCTAAAAGTGCATCCTGAAAATCCAGATATAGTTTTTGCAGGAGGTATTGACAATCATCGTTCGAGAGATGGAGGACAGAATTGGCAATTGATTTCTTATTGGAACGGAAGGCAATGTGACGACTATGCTCACGCTGACTCGCATGACATGACCTTCAGACCAGGACATCCGAACACTTTAGTGGTAATGAATGATGGAGGAGTGGACTACGCAGCTAATGCAGGAATTGTCTCGCAAGATACCGATTGGCAAAGACGTGTGAGGGGGTTGCAAACCGTGATGTTTTATTATGCGGCTGCTGTCAACGAAGTAAGATCCAGTGTAATGTTGGCAGGTGCTCAGGATAATGGTACTATTCGGTTTGATGAACCCGGTATCAATGATGGTTTCCGAACCCGAGGAGGCGATGGCACTTTTTGCTTTATCAATCCAAGCGACCCTAGTGTCATGATTTCCAGCTTTCCAGGACATGTTTATGACCTATCAACCGATGGTGGTTTTACATGGACTAGATTGGTGGGTGATGGTAACTCCGGTCGCTTTATAAACCCAACCGATATGGACTGGGAAGCGGGAATCTTATATGCCGCTGACGGCAATAACCAACTTACCCGTATTAAGAATATTCCCAATGATCCTGGAGGAGTTGCCAACGTAAGCATTCCTGAATTCAACGGAACAGTATCGGCTGTCAAAGTTTCTCCATACACTACAAATAGAGTATTTGTAGGTATTCAGGACACCGAAGTTGGAGGACGGCTTTTCATGGTAGATGATGCCGATGGCGGAGTTCCAACTGTAACCGACATTACGGGTGATTTAGGCGAAAATCGAGGATCTTACCTTAGGAGCATAGACATAGGAGCATCAGATGATCAATTGCTAATTACCTTCAGTAATTTCGGAGGAACATCCGTTTTTGAAACCACTGACGGTGGTACCAGTTGGAGAGATATAGAAGATAATCTACCGGATATTCCTGTAATGTGGGGTTTATACAATCCTGAGAATAGAGAACAGGTGATACTTGCCACGCAAATGGGTATCTGGACCAGCAATGACATTACGGGCAATCCGGGTTGGGAACCAAGCAACGAGGGATTGGCTTCAACGCGAATTGATCACCTCCTCTATCGACCGGCTGACCAAACCGTATTTGCTGCCACATTGGGCAGAGGCTTGTTTTCATCAGATATTTTTGCGACAACAAAAAAGGCTGATTTCAAAACAGATCAGATTGTAGGCTATGTGGGTCTTCCGGTTCATTTTGAGGACAACTCTTTGCTTGCCAATGACTCTTACAGTTGGGATTTCGGAGATGGTGGATCTTCAAGTCTTGCCAACCCTAGTCATACTTATGATACCCCTGGAACTTACACAGTTTCACTTTCGATTGATGGAGGTGCCGATGTAGCTACATTTACAGATTATGTGACAATACTTCCAACACTACCGGCAGACTATACTTTGGAAGACGGTGGTGACTTTGAGTCGAATCCGGAACACTTTACCTCCGCTGCAATTATGAATGGCATGAACCTTTGGGAAAGAGGAACTCCTGGAAATGCATTGAATGAGCCTACCTCAGGAACTACAGTCTGGAAAACCAGATTAGATGAAGACCTTGGTAACCCCGGTAAACATATTCAATTCGGGTTGTATACACCAGCCTTCGATTTCTCAGCAGGGGATTCCGAATATATTATGAGCTTCCAAATGGCCGGAGAAACCAGCTTCGCCAATCTACCCACAGCAATGCAGGTTCACTATAGTGTGGATGGTGGAGTTAACTGGCAAACCCTCGGAAGCACAAATGGAGATCCTGGAGCAGAAAATTGGTACAATCAAGGACCAAACCTACAGTTTTCAATTAACAGGGAAATTTTTATAGACAAAATGGGGTGGTCAATCAATCAGAATCCTGCCCAGGAAAGTCGGTATAACTTAAATTTCCTGAGTGGTCAACCACACGTTTCGTTCAGATTTGCTGTGGGCATGTTCCCAAATCTGGTCAATGGTAGCGGTGAGATTGTTGGCTACGATGTAGACGGCTATATGATTGATGATTTTCAGATTCTGGCACAAGCACCTTCAGCTTCATTCAGCGTAAGTGCACCTGCGGGGTTCCAGGGCGATGAGTTTGAATTTACATACACCTCTAATGGAGCTGACACTTTCCATTGGGACTTTGGCGATGGAAATACATCCACTGATATGAATCCAACCCATACATACAATGATGCAGGGGTATATGACGTCACACTGACAGCAACTGCCAATGGCGTACCTGCTGAAGCCACGCAAGTAGGAGCAGTATCGATATTACCGGATCGGGAGGTTCCATATTTGTTGGCAGATGGTGGCGATTTTGAATCGAATTTTAATGACTTCATAGCAATTAATCTTGCAGGAACACCATTTGAACTAGGTGTTTCCACTGTCACGGGTAAAGATGGCACAGCCAGCGGCACAAGAGCCTGGGTTACCGGTATAGATCAGGATGAGTATCTGGATAACTCAGAAGCTGTTCTTGTCACCCCACTTTTCAATTTTGGTGACCAGGCAAAACTGTATACACTGGAGTTCAAGGCAAAATTTGATTTTGAACCAGAATACGATGGTTTTATCATTCGTTACACTACTGATCGTGGTGCAACCTGGACCACACTCAACGACAATTTGGAAGAAGGATGGTACAACGAAGAAACCGCCAGCGATGCGATATGGGGGGCTAATGTACCGATATTTGGAGATGACACAGATGGAGAATTTATGACGTTCTCTACGGACGTCACCTTCCTATTCCCAAATGAGGTAGCTTTCCAGTTTCTGTTCGCTACCGATATAAACACCGTTGAGGTAGGAGCAGCCATCGATGACTTTCAAATCACATTGACTGATGCCGATCCTCCGGTGGCCGACTTCACTGTCGAACTAGGGAATGGATGTTCAGGTCAGCAAGTGGTTTTCACTGATGCTTCCACTGGAACGATTCAGGAATATGATTGGGATTTTGGAGCGGGTGCAAACCCACAAACCGCGACTGGTCCTGGACCACATACGGTAAGTTACATCAATCCTGGATTTAGCTCTCCAAAACTTACAGTATCCAATGTGTTCAGTCAGGAAGACACAGAAGAAAAGGTTGATGTCGTGCAAACAGGAGCCACGCATACGCCATCATTCTCCAGGGAACCAACCTCTAACCGAACTGAAATTCTTACAGCCACTCAAGGTGATGCCTACCAATGGTATCTTAATAGCAACCCCATCGATGGTGCCACTAATCAGATGCACGAAGCGACTGAATCGGGTAACTATACCGTTGATGTCACTATAGATGGCTGTACTGTGCAAACAAACCAGCAGACGGTTATTACCTCTGTGGAAAACAATAATGAATTTGCAAGAGGAGTTACAATCTATCCTAACCCAGTCAAAGACATAATGAATGTAAAAGTGTCAAATGAAGAGGTTGGTGATGTAAGGATTAAGATTCATACATCAAACGGTGTGACAATTTCAGACAGAACAGTGAGAAAGTCGCAGTTCGATGCCGAATATCAAATCAGCATGGCTGAACTCAAGGCCGGTGTCTACCTGGTTGAGGTAAGTACTGAAAATGGCAAAGCTGTCAAGCGCGTTGTCAGAGAAGAATAAGAATCAATTCAATTTAAACTGGAAAAGGGCCTTAAAGGCCCTTTTTTATTTTGTTACTCTTACCATTTCCTTCTTACCAGGAGGACCGTCCAAAGTTTCAAGATTAAAGCCAAGTGATCTTATATCTCTTTTGAACTGTCCACTAGCACAATAAGTCACCAAAACTCCCCTAGCTTTCAACAATGTAAAGGTGTGTCCTAATGTATCTCGATCCCACATTTCTGGCTGTTTGCTAGGCGCGAAGGCATCATAAAAGACCAAATCAAAATCCGTTTCCTGTTCAAATTCTTGTATGGCTATCTCTTCTTTCTTGAAGTCAAAGTTCCTAAGTAATCGGTGGTTGATACCCCAATTACATTGATGCAATTTTCTTAGATATTCGTCACCTTCAACCATTTCGATGATATCAGAATAATTGAGTTGATCTGTAACTGACTCAGGTAGTGGTCTAGTCTCTAAAGTCACATACTGAATAAAAATATTGGGGTTATTCAGACAATATTCGAGGGTCAGTAATGCGTTCAACCCAGTTCCGAATCCGACTTCTAATACTTTAATGTTAACGCAACCATTCGTTACAAGATAGTCAAGCCCCTTTTTTATGAAGACATGTCTGGATTCGGTGATAGCTCCATGCGTAGAATGATAAGTCTCATTCAAAGAGGGCACATAAAGAGAGTTCGAGCCGTCAGAAGTAGTTATGACTTTTATTTCATCTTTCAAGGCCTCTTTTCAATAAGTACGGTAGCGAACGCGGCAACTCCTGCTCCAGTTCCTACAAAACCAAGTTTCTCAGTAGTGGTCGCCTTAATGGAAATATCATCTTGGTCTACCTTCATCACCTTTGAGAGGCAAGCCTTCATTTCAGGAATATAGGGATTGATCTTTGGTTCTTGCAAACAAATTGTCGAATCTAAATTACCTACTGAAAAGCCTTTTTCGTCCAATAATCCGATTACTCTTTCTAGCAAAATTTTACTGTCTATCCCCTTGAATACGGGGTCCTTGTCCGAAAAGTGATAGCCTATATCACGAAGGTTGGCGGCACCTAGAAGCGCATCGCAAATTACATGAATAAGTACATCGGCATCTGAATGACCAACCGCACCGGAAGTGTGATCAATTCTTATCCCTCCTAACCAAAACTCAGCTCCTTCCTGAAGCTGATGAACATCATAACCAAAGCCAACTCTTATCTTCATGCCTTTTTGGATTTATAATACATCACTGTTGAGTTTTCCACCGTCAAAATATTTTTAGCCTGTTCTCTGATATTCTCGGCATCGACTTCACGAATCAAATCAACTTCCTTATTCACATAATCAGGAATTTCATTAACAGCAGCATAGGCCAGGTTCATCGCACGATTGAGCAATTCCACCTCCGAGAAAACCAATGTAGACTCAGCCTTGTTCTTTACCTTTTCAAGTTCTTTATTGCTGAATCCTTGGTTTACAAAACTATTCAACACTTCCCAGATTCGATTCTCTGCTTCTTCAAGTCCATGACCTTCGGCCAATTTGCCGGTAACCACTAATAAACCCGGATCGACTGAACCAAGAACATAGCCACTCAACGAATTAAATATTCTGTCATTACTCACCAATTGTTTGTACAGTCGTGATGATTTACCCCTACCCAGCATATCACTCATCAAATCCGTGGGAAGGTAATTTTCATCAAATCGACCTGGCATATGAAAGGTCATGTAAAGTGCATCCGTAGGCACATGGGCTTCCACTTCCAAAAATCTCCTGGCTTTTTGCGGAGGTTCGACAGGTAGTTTTCTCGAGACTGAAACACCAGGAGGAATAGGTTCGAACCATTTCTGTGATAGCGCTTTCACCTGATTAAGTGTCACGTCTCCCGCGACTACCATAACAGCATTGTTAGGGGTGTAGTACTTCGCAAAAAATGCCTTGACGTCCTCCATCGTGGCATTTTCGATATGACTGATCTCTTTGCCTATGGTAGCCCACTGATAAGGGTGTTTTTCATAAGCCAGAGGCCTCAGTTTGAGCCAGATATCTCCATAGGGCTGATTCAAATACCTTTGTTTGAACTCCTCAATTACTACCTTTCGCTGAACTTCCAATACTTCTGGATCGAACGACAGGCTTAACATACGGTCAGACTCTAACCAAAATGCAGTCTCGATATTAACAGAAGGTAACGTAATATAATAATTGGTAATGTCCGGACTTGTAAATGCGTTGTTGTCCCCACCTACCCGCTGAAGTGGTTCATCATAATTCGGAATATTGATAGAACCCCCGAACATCAGATGTTCAAAAAGGTGAGCAAAACCCGTTTTATCCGGGTTTTCGTCTCGTGATCCTACATTGTAAAGGATGTTCAATACGGCTGTAGGAGACGTATGATCTTCGTGCACATAAACCCTTAGACCATTAGAGAGTGTAAAGTTTTCGAAATTGACCATTCAACCTTGCTAGGAGGCAAAAATAAAAATTATGCCCATTAATTTTTGCAGTTTCCGCATTGCATTAAATTTGTCGGCTCTACATCCCTTATTTATGCGATTTAAGCGAGAATCTTATTCTGATCAACAACTCATCAATCTCTATGAGCAACTATTAAGTCCACGACTGATTGAAGAGAAAATGCTCATACTTTTGAGACAGGGAAAGATCAGCAAATGGTTCTCAGGCATAGGTCAGGAAGCGATTTCAGTAGGTGCGGTGCAAGCCCTTGCTACAGACGAGTATATCCTCCCAATGCATCGGAATCTTGGAGTATTTACGGGGAGAAATGTACCTTACGAAAGATTATTTGCCCAATTTCAGGGTAAACCCAGTGGATTTACCAACGGAAGAGATCGGTCGTTCCATTTTGGAACTAAGGAGCACCATATTGTCGGGATGATTTCCCATCTCGGTCCTCAAATGGCATTGGCAGATGGGATTGCCTTGGCCAATAAACTAAGAGAAGATAAAAAGGTCACACTCGTATTTACTGGAGACGGGGCAAGTTCGGAGGGTGATTTTCATGAAGCGTTGAACGTAGCGGCAGTATGGGATTTGCCGGTGATTTTCGTGATTGAAAACAACGGCTATGGCCTGTCTACACCAAGCGAAGAACAATTTCGATTCAAAAATTTCACTGATAAAGGCCCGGGCTACGGCATTAAAGCTGTGCGTGTGGATGGAAATAACTTATTGGAAGTTCATTCCTCGATTACCCAGTTAGCCAATGAGATTCGAAAGGACCCTAAACCAGTGATTCTTGAAGCGATGACCTTTAGAATGAGGGGACATGAAGAAGCAAGTGGGACAAAATACGTTCCTCAGGAACTGTTTGACCAATGGGGCAAAAAAGATCCAGTGGACAACTACGAGAGATTTCTCCTCAGACAAAAAGTACTGGACAAAGAGAAGGTTGAGAAAATAAGAGAGGGCATTAAAAAGGAAATAGAGGAAGGGCTGAAGATCGCCTTTGCCGAATCGAAACCTGATGCCTTAACAGAAAAGGAGATCAGCGATCTCTTCTTTCCACATCAACAAACAGTTCATACGCCTAAGACAGAAAAACGGTCCGAAAAGCGTTTTGTGGATGCAATATCAGATGCTCTTGACCAGAGCATGAGCAAATACCAGAACTTAGTGATCATGGGCCAAGATGTGGCCGAATATGGTGGTGTATTCAAGATCACTGAGGGTTTTGTTGAAAAATTTGGGAGACACCGAATAAGAAACACACCTCTTTGTGAATCTGCTATAATAGGCACTGGCCTTGGCCTTTCCATTAATGGTCATAAAGCCGTGGTGGAAAT
Source organism: Cyclobacteriaceae bacterium (assembly GCA_028281285.1). Classification (GTDB taxonomy): domain Bacteria; phylum Bacteroidota; class Bacteroidia; order Cytophagales; family Cyclobacteriaceae; genus Roseivirga. The sequence goes on along the minus strand of JANQKF010000022.1, from coordinate 132,829 downwards.
GCAGTTTGCCGACTTTGTTACCTGTGGATTCAACCAGATCGTGAACAACCTGGCTAAAATTCATTACCGGTGGGGGCAGAATGCAGATGTTGTCGTTCGAATGCCTACTGGAGCCGGAGTAGGTGCAGGCCCCTTCCATTCACAATCGAATGAGGCATGGTTTTTCCACACCCCAGGACTTAAGATTGTATACCCGTCAAATCCCAAAGATGCCAAAGGACTTCTGAATGCGGCAATTGAAGACCCCAATCCGTATTTGTTCTTCGAGCACAAATTCCTCTACCGATCGTTGGCAGATACTATACCTGACGACTACTATACAGTAGAAGTAGGAAAGGCCTCATTAGTCACCGAAGGTGAAGACATTTCTATAATTACTTATGGTCTGGGAGTGCACTGGGCCAAGGAAATAGTTTCAGAAATTGAAGGAATAAGCGCTGATATTCTCGACTTGAGAACATTGCTGCCTTGGGACAAAGATGCTGTTGCAACGACCGTCAAGAAGACCAATAAAGTGCTGGTGCTTCATGAAGACACTTTGACTGGAGGTATTGGTGCAGAAATTGCCGCCTGGATAAGCGAGAATTGTTTTGAACATCTGGATGCACCTGTTTCCCGTGAAGCGAGTCTGGACACTCCTGTTCCGTTCAGTGCTCAATTAGAGGCCAATTTCCTGCCTAAGGAAAGATTCCGGACCAAGCTCAAGGAACTTTTAGCCTACTAGACTGTTATTTAGGCTGAATCGAAAGTCATGTTCTGGAACAAAAGAAAAGAGACAGCCGAAGTAGAGTGGTTTAAGTTGACCGAAGAATCTCAACTTCAGGAGATCGTAGAGGAAAGCCATACCACTCCGGTTCTAATATATAAGCACAGTACGCGCTGTGGAATAAGCAGCATGGCCTTTGATCGACTTGTCAGAGGTTGGGATGAAGCATATACCGATAAAATCAAACCCTACTACCTGGATCTGATCGCATTCAGAGATGTTTCCAATGAGGTGGCCCGGCAATTCGGTATATATCATCAATCCCCTCAGGTGATCCTGATCAAAAATGGAAAAGCCATCTATGATGACTCACACATGGCTATTTCCTTAGATATAATTAAACAGCAACTCTAGAAGCGTACCCAACATCCCGGTATCCAAACTCTTACGCCTCTTTGCCGTGTGTAGTGACCAGCTATCCAGCGATGATGCTTGGTTCTCACAACCCAACGCCCATCAATCCAAACATCTCTCCCAAGTCTTCTGTTGAAGTTCCAATGACCATTGATCCAGATATGCCTATTGCTCGGACGAAATCTTCGACCATGGTTTTCGAACCTCCTAAAATCTCTGGCAGGTCGCTGTCTGTAATATGAGCCACTCCGATAGCCATCATACCTCACAAATCTTCTGTCTACAACCCTTTCCCGTCTTCCATTCCGCACCACACGATCATGATCTCTCCGATCATTCCTACGTTCAACCCGATCATTCCCACGGTTGTCCCGCCTATCTCCACGACCTCTTTGGGCCATTGCGTCTGACCCTATCATGATAATGGCAAGTATGCCTATTACAAGTATATTTCTTTTCATAACCCTGATATTTTGAATGTTCAACCATCAAGGCCCGGACCTTTTTAATAATGCATTGCTAGTCCTTATTCCATTTCCGTGCCAAAATGTCTTACCCCCAATCAAAAAAGGGATCCAAAATGGAGTCCCTTTTTTTAATTATTTGTTAATCAGGCCTTTGAGACTAATTCTGTCTGGTCCAGATTTCTCTAATCGGATTGCCTGTTGAACTTAAACCAGAGTGGTCCCATTTTTTTCCATCGATCTTATAGTCAAAAGTCAGACTTGCTCCTACCCGGTCGGCATTACGCGAGAAAAATTCAATGTGTTCGGTGTATTTGCCATCCTTCATAGTATAGGTGCCTCCTCCTGTTCCTGAAAACCGCTTGGTGGCCGGATCATAGGCAGCCCATTGAAAGCGCGTACCTGTCAGCATTTTAATCGTTTTACGTGATCCTTGCCTCATTGCACTCATCTCGCCATTTCGCATGCGGTCAGTAATCCGCCAGGCTCCGAACATTTCACTATTACCATTATCAATTCGGTCGTAAGTCGAAGTCTCATTCGTACCAGCAATAGTTGCTTTCATCACTGAACCATCGATGGTCACATCCAACTCCATCTTGGTTCCGACCATATTCTCATCCATTGTGCTGAATTCTATTTCGAATCCATACTTCCCATTTCCCTTGTCAGTAAGAAGTCCACCTTGTGATCCAATAAATTTTTTATTCTCGACATCATACATTGTGAAAAACGAATAGCCATCGGCTATTGTCATAACCGCATTCATAATACCGCCTTGGGTTTCAGGCAAATTCGCCTTCCAGGCACCTTCTATTTCTAGTTTGGCCTGTCCAAATGTTAAAGAAGTTAGAAGACAAAGAAGGAAAAGGTAGGTCAGTTTTTTCATTGTTCACTGTGGCTTGATTATGAACAATTTAATCAAAGCTATACAAAAAGACTACAAAGAATATTTAGTAGGAAATGTTTGTGATTAAAATTAATCAAGCTATTTTTGCATCCCGAAATTGGGAGAACAGAAAGAGATTTAGGAAATGGCAAATCATAAGTCAGCGTTAAAGAGGATCAGATCGAGCGAGGCTAAACGACTCAGAAATCGTTATCAGCACAAAACTACACGTACTTTTATCAAAAGATTACGCAACACTACGGACAAATCTGAGGCTCAGGAATTGTTGAAGAAGGTATCTGGTATGCTTGATAAGCTTGCCAAGAGAAACATCATTCACAAAAATAAGGCAGCCAATAACAAGTCAAAATTGACTAAACTGGTGAATAGCCTTTAATCAAGACATTATTCGTAATTAAGCCCCGGCCAGAAGGTCGGGGTTTTTTTGTATCTGAATTTTGTTAATTGAAATTTTTAATCATATTTAATCCTCTCATTTTCATAAATGAAGAATGAATTAAATATACTGAGTTGGGCTGAAGAGGATCGCCCTAGAGAGAAGCTCCTACTCAAGGGAAAAGCCTCCTTGTCGGATGCTGAATTGATTGCAATCCTCATTGGATCTGGAACTCCAGAAATGAGCGCTGTTACGCTTTCGAAGGCAATTCTCTCCAAAATAGACAATGACTTGAATGTCTTGGCCAAATTGAATGTGAAAGACTTACAGAAGTTCAAAGGAATTGGAGAAGCAAAAGCAATAAGTATAATTAGTGCTTTGGAACTAGGTCGTAGAAGAAAAACCAATGGCGGTGATTCAAAGCCCAAAATAACTTCATCAGAAATGGCCTATTCACTCATGCTGCCTGACCTTCTCGATCAGCCAATAGAACAGTTCTGGGTAATTATGTTGAGCAGGAGCAATAGAGTTATTCAAAAAAGAGTCATCAGTCAAGGTGGTGTTTCTGGTACTGTAGCAGACCCCAAAGTAATTTTCAAAAAAGCCCTTGAAGATTTGGCGAGCGGAATTATCCTGGTTCACAATCATCCCTCAGGAAATCTAAAACCCAGTGAAGCCGATATTAAACTAACCCACAAGTTACAGCAGTGTGGCAAACTTCTGGAAATACCGGTCTTAGACCATATCATTTTTGCCGATGACGGTTATTTCAGTTTTGCTGATGAAGCCCTACTTTAACCCCCAGCTCAATAGTATCGTAGCGGCTTAAGTATTAGATTTGTCAAAAAAGTTAATACGTGAAACGAAGCACTATATTCGGAATTTTGGTGGTAGCAATAATTGGAGTGACCATTTTCAACTTTTTGACAGTTGGTGAAAATAGTGAGGAATATATTGCCCGAATAGAAGAAGATCGAGAGGGGAAGAATCGATTTATGATTGGTGGCAATTCTCCATTGCTGGATGAAGACAAGCGGCAATTTTCGGGCTTGAAATTCTTTGAAGTTAAACCTGAATTCAAGGTAAGAGCAAGACTCAAACCGGCAGCCAGTAGGCAACCGGTATTTATCCCAACAACCACGGGTGAGCAACGCAGATATATTCCATTTGGCTATGCAGAATTCGAACTGCTTGGCAAGCCTCAACGCCTTTTGATATATCAGGATTGGGAAGAGAGAGACTCCAATAAACTATCACTGATGTTTGCAGATGAAACCAGTGGATTGTCCACCTATGGTGGAGGCCGCTATCTTGAGCTTAGAAGAGACTCGGACAAAGCAATCACTATAGATTTCAATCAGGCTTATAACCCATTTTGCCATTTCAATGAAGAATTCAGTTGTCCTATACCTCCCAGAGAGAACATTATGAGTATTCCTATTGAAGCTGGTGAAAAGCTGTATAAAGAACTCTAATCTCATTGTTCCTTTTCCTAAATCATTAATTTTGCTCTTTCATCCGAGCGGGGTGATTTATAGTACCTAAGGAACATCCATGAAAATTTCCCTTAACTGGCTCAAAGAATATATAGAGATTCAGGAATCACCTGAAGAAATAGCTGCATTATTGACCTCTTCCGGCCTGGAAGTAGAAGGAATTGAAGAGATCGAAACTATACCGGGAGGACTGAAGGGAATTGTAATTGGTGAAGTAATCACCTGTGAGAAACATCCGAATGCAGACAAACTGAGCAAAACTACTGTTGATATTGGGAGGGAGGAATCTTCTCCCATCGTCTGTGGTGCGCCCAATGTAGCTGTCGGACAAAAAGTGGTTGTAGCCACTGTTAATAGTACTCTGTATCCAAAAGGACATGAGCCATTCAAAATTAAGAAGGCCAAAATCCGCGGTGAGGTATCTGAAGGGATGATCTGTGCTGAAGATGAAATAGGGCTGGGAGATGCCCATGAGGGCATCCTGGTTTTGGATACTGACTTGCCTAATGGAACACCAGCTGCCGCCTACTTCAATATCGAATCAGATTGGGTATTCGAAATTGGCCTAACTCCGAACAGGGTGGATGGAGCATCCCATCTTGGTGTAGCCAGAGATCTTAAGGCACTTCTCGGACGAAACATTACAAAAAGATCAGTTGATCAATTCAAACCAGACAGTAATAATCGCATTACGAAAGTCTCGGTGGAAAATACAGAGGCTTGCCCCAGGTACTCTTCTTTGACAATGACAGGAGTAACGGTTAAGCCCTCTCCCGATTGGTTACAAAACCGGCTTCGAGCCATTGGTATTAATCCTACCAACAACGTAGTTGACGTCACAAATTATGTCTTGCACGGCCTTGGACAACCAATGCATGCTTTTGATGCTGACGCCATTACTGGCGGAGAAGTGATAGTGAAAACACTACCTGAAGGAAGTAAATTCACTACGCTCGATGAGAAAGAACGAACTCTGGCCTCTACTGACCTAATGATTTGCAACACTGAAGGAGGTATGTGTATCGGTGGAGTATTTGGAGGTACCAAATCGGGAGTTAAAGAAACTACGACTAACGTATTTCTTGAAAGCGCTTATTTCTCTCCTTACTATATCAGGCGATCCGCACAAAAGCACCAATTGAAAACTGATGCCTCTTTCCGATACGAAAGAGGCACTGACCCAAATATCACGCTCTACGCACTTAAGGTGGCTGCAATGCTCATTAAAGAAGTAGCAGGAGGTGAAATCGCTTCAGATATTTCAGACATTTATCCGGATCCGATTGCAGATTTTGAAGTTGATGTCAAGTATTCGAATGTATACCGGCTCATTGGCAAAAATATTGGCAAAGATAAAGTAAGAAGCATCCTCACCTCGCTTGATATACAAATCACAAATGAGCATGAAGATGGATTTAAGGCCATCGTTCCTCCTTATCGAGTTGATGTTCAACGAGAAGCCGATATTGTAGAAGAGGTACTCAGGATCTATGGATATGACAATGTGGAAATCTCCGATTATCTAAGCAGCACATTCCTCTCTGAATTTCCAAAGATCGATAAGGACCGAGTTCAAATGGATCTTTCCAGAACGTTGGCAGGTGATGGGTTCCATGAGATTATCACCAATTCCCAAACCAAGGAAGATTATTCGAAGAGAGTAGAAAGCATCAATTCGGAGGAAAATGTACATATCCTAAACTACTTGAGTGAAGACCTTACAGTGATGAGACAGACCTTGTTATTCCATGGTCTGGAGGTAATCGAGCGAAACGTCAACCGAAAAAATACTGATCTAAAATTGTTTGAGGTTGGAACCACTTATCGACTTAAGGACAAAAAGTACATTGAAAAACACCGCCTGTCAATTTTCGTCACAGGAAACACTGTGGGAGAAACGTGGTTGGATGAAGTTAAGCCGGCATCCTTCCACGATATTATGTCATCTGTGTCCAAAGTATTTCGAAAATTTGGGATTGCTGACTTTGACTCTACAATCACCTCAGATGATCAATTCGCTTATGGTTTAAGTATTTCCTACAATAACCGAGAGATAGGCAGAGTAGGCAAAGTGAATCCGAAAGCATATTCTTTAAAGCAGGAAGTTTTTTATGCTGATCTGGATTGGGACTTTCTTATGAAGCAAAATACAACTGATTTTAGCTTTCAACAGCTAAGTAAATTCCCGGAAGTAAGACGGGATTTGTCATTAGTTATTGACAAAGCCGTGAAATTTGAAGACATTAGGAAGCTATCGACTAAACTCGAGCGCAATCTGATCAAGAAGATCAATGTTTTTGATGTATACGAAGGGGATAAAATTGACGAAGGCAAAAAGGCCTATGCCATTAGCTTCTTCTTACAAGATCAGAACAAGACATTGACCGATAAGATGATTGACAAAACGATGAGTCGATTGATGCACGGTTTTGAAAAAGATCTTGGTGCAGTAATCCGGAAATAATGACTGAAAAATCGCTATCCGAAAGATTGGCAAATCTGGAACAAAGAATCCAGGAGTTGCTGGATGCCTATGGAGCGATAAAAAAGGAAAGAGATGCCTTGAATGCTGAGAATAATGGGCTCAAAATCGAAATTGAAGGACTTTCAGAGCAAATAGCCAGCTTTCAAAATCAGGATAAAATCACTAAAATTGTATCAAGTACAACAGTAGAGAAGGAAGAAGCTACTGAGTTGAAATATAAGTTAAACGAGTACATTAGAGAAATAGATAGATGCATTGCTCATTTGAGCCAATGACCAGAACGTGGATATACTATCAATAAAAATAAAAATAGGAGATCGGGATTACCCGATGAAGGTGAAGCCTGCTGATGAAGAGCGGGTGAGAAAAGCAAGCAAATTAATTAACGAGAAACTTAAGAATTACCGAGAACAGTTCGGAATAGACGACAAACAAGACTTATTGGCTATGGTGGCATTTGATTGTTTAAATCAACAAATGGCAACCGAAGATCAAGTCTCAGAATTCAATGTCAGTGCTGATGAAAAGATTTCTCAGCTGGAAACGATAATCTCAAACGCCCTCTCCTAACCTACTCGATTTCACTCCGCTTCCTCTATATCTGCATAGATATATATAAGTATGGGAGACATCACAACTATTCTAATAGCCGGATTAGGTGCCTTGGTTGTAGGAATTCTAATTGGCCGCTTCCTTTTGCAAAAGTTCAATACCAAACAAGCAGAGCTTCTTGAAGAAAAAGGAAAACAAATGGTTAAGGAAGCCGAATTAAGGGCTGAAAACATCAAAAAAGATAAAATCCTTGAGGCCAAGGAAAAATACATGAAGCTCAAATCCCAATTTGAGGAAGAGAGCAATCGTAAGAAAAACCAAATCATCTCGAACGAAAACAAGCTAAAGCAACGGGAATCTCACTTGTCAAAACAGGCTGAGCAAATCAAGCGCAGAGAAGACGAAATTGATAGTATGAGGGAAAACCTCGAAACTCAACTCGAAATAGTCAAGAAACGAAAGGACGACCTGGAGAAAAAGAAAGAGGAAAAGGTGAAGGCCTTGGAAAAGATGGCGCAGCTTTCTGCAGACGAAGCCAGAGAACAACTCATTGAAACATTGAAGGATGAGGCGGAATCCAAAGCATCTGCCCTGGTCAAGGACATCATAGATGAAGCTAAACTTTCCGGGGCTAAACAAGCTAAGAAAATAGTAATTGAGTCGATCCAAAGAACAGCCACTGAACATGCCATTGAAAATTGTGTTTCGATTTTCAATATTGAAAGTGACGACATCAAAGGAAAAATTATAGGCCGGGAAGGAAGGAATATCCGTGCACTGGAATCAGCAACCGGTGTTGAGATTATCGTTGATGACACTCCTGAGGCAATTATTATTTCAGGTTTTGACCCAGTCAGAAGGGAAATAACACGCCTTTCCTTACATCGATTGGTTCAGGATGGTAGGATCCACCCTGCCAGAATCGAAGAGGTAGTCTCGAAGACTACCAAAAACATCGAAGAAGAAATTGTTGAGATAGGCGAACGGACTGTGATAGATCTCGGGATACATGGGCTCCACCCCGAACTGATCAAAATGGTGGGAAGAATGAGATTCCGGTCATCCTATGGTCAGAATTTACTCCAGCACTCTCGAGAAGTGGCCAACCTCTGTTCCACTATGGCATCTGAATTAGGTCTGAATGCCAAACGAGCAAAAAGGGCCGGCCTTCTTCATGACATTGGGAAGGTGTGGCCGGAAGAACCTGAAATGCCACATGCCCTGCTAGGAATGGAACTCGCCAAAAAGTACAAGGAACATCCTGAAGTATGCAATGCCATCGGGGCACACCATGATGAAATTGAAATGACCACAATGATTTCTCCGTTGGTTCAGGCCTGTGATGCGATCTCTGGTTCACGACCTGGAGCCAGAAGGGAGATCATGGAATCATATATCAAACGACTTAAAGAACTTGAGGCCCTGGCACTTGAATTTGACGGTGTAAATAAGTGCTATGCGATCCAGGCAGGTCGTGAGTTACGTGTCATGGTCGACTCAGAATCTGTCACCGATACCCAAGCCAGTCAGCTGTCATTTGATATTTCTCAGAAGATCGAGAAGGACATGCAGTATCCCGGGCAGATTAAGGTAACCGTGATCAGGGAAATGCGGGCGGTTAACTTTGCCAAATAAAATGGGAGTAACTAAAACCGAAAACTTTACCCTTAAACAGAACCAACTTGCGGCCATGGCCAAGGCTCTGGCCCATCCCGCACGAATAGCCATAGTACAGCACCTCATTAAGGCAAATGCATGCATTAATAGTGATCTTGTAGCTGAACTTGGATTGGCCCAAGCCACAATTTCTCAGCACTTGCGCGAATTAAAGGAAGTAGGCATCATTCAAGGCACCATCGAGGGCACCAGCATCTCCTATTGCATCAACCCGGAAAAATGGAAAGAGATTCAGGGTACTTTCGACTCCCTGTTTCAAGGATTTAATCCAGATTTTGAATGCTGTTAAAAAAATTTGAATTCTTTTATCGTAATATTGCAATGAAGTAAAAATCACACTATGTCTAGCTTCCCCAGGATGCACGTAAGCCTTTATGTTAAAAACGTGCAGAATACAGTTCAGTTCTATACTAATTTCTTTGGTCAAGGTCCTGATAAGGTGATGGCCGACTATGCCAAATATGTGCTGGAGAAACCTTCTTTGATTATCAGTTTCGTTCAAAATAAAGACCGTGTTCAATCAAACTTTGGCCATCTCGGATTCCAGGTTGAAACTGAAGAAAGGCTCAACGCTCTTCTTACCATAGCTCGTGACAAAAACCTCGTACAGAAGGAAGAAATAGGTACGAATTGCTGCTATGCCAATCAGGACAAGTTTTGGGTTAGTGACCCTGATGGGCATCAATGGGAAGTCTACTATTTCCATCACGATACCAGCTTCAACGACCCTCGATTTGAGGACTCCTCAGCAACCGCTTGTTGCATGCCTCCAAAAGTGGAGAAAAAACGAATTAGACTTTCAGACCTAAACAAAGTGACTTGTGAGCCAGACAGTGGTTGCTGCTAAACTATCTAAGCCATTAGCAGAATTTGTCGGAACCTTCATCATGGTCTTCTGTGGTTGTGGTGCCATGACGGTCAACGAAATCACTGGTGGTACCGTGACGCACGTTGGGGTTGGAATTGTTTGGGGAGCAATAGTCATGATCATGATCTATAGCCTTGGAAAAATTTCTGGCTGTCATATTAATCCAGCCGTTACTATCAGCTTTTGGGCCACAGGAAGACTGAAACTCAATGAAGTTCCAACTTATATAGTTTCCCAAATCCTAGGGGCAACCACAGCCGGCCTTGTACTCACATCTCTCTTTCCGGAGAGTCAGGAAATTGGTATGACTTTGTTCTCAGGCTCCGAGACCCAAGCCTTTATCGTAGAAACTATCATCACATTTATTCTGATGCTCGTAATCCTTAATGTTGCAAACGGATCGAAGGAAGAAGGTATTGTAGCTGCCATCGCCATCGGGTTTTACATAATGGTAGCAGCACTTTTCGCAGGTCCGGTTACACGGGCATCTTTGAATCCGGCAAGGTCAATAGGTCCTGCCCTGGCAATCGGAAATTTGGCCGGCCTCTGGATTTATATTGTCGCTCCCATATTAGGAGCGCTTTTAAGTATTCCCGTCTGGAAGATCATTAACGCAAAATCAACAGAATAATGAAAAAGGTTATAGTGCTTTGTACTGGAAATTCTTGCCGCTCACAAATAGCAGAAGGTTACCTAAGACACTTTGCCAGAAATAAGGCACAAATAGTTAGTGCAGGAGTGGAAACACATGGTGTCAATGCGAGAGCAATTAAAGTGATGGCTGAAGATGGAGTAGATATAAGCAATCACACCTCCAATAACATCGATGAATATTTTGGTCAACCTTTTGACAAAGTGATTACCGTATGTGATAATGCCAAGGAACGGTGTCCGGTTTTCCCTTCATCAGCCGATAAATTCCATTATAATTTTCCTGATCCGGCAAAGGTCACAGGGACTGAAGATGAAATTCTTTCAGAATTCCGAAGAGTTCGAGATATGATTAGAGATTATTCTGAAGAATTCGTTGCCAACGAGCTCTAGAAAACTGTTGGAGAAAATAAGCCAAAGCCAGTACTTTGGTCTTAGTAATGGTAGAAGTTGAAGTATTCTCAATCAATATTCCGGAAGAGCCAAAGTTCAATCTTTCGGATCTCAAAAGTTCATTCTCGGATGATATCATCCAGAAAGTTGAATCCTTTAGATTTGAGAAAGATCAACTTAGGTCATTAATCTCCAATGCTCTGGTAAGGTATTTAATTTGTGAGAAAACCGAATTGAGCCCCTCAAGCTTTCGTTATGAGGTTTCCGAAAATGGCAAACCTGCTGTAAGAAATTCAGAAAATCTCCATTTTAATCTGTCGCATTCCGGAGCCTGGGTCGTCTGTGCCTTAGACACAGACGAAATCGGAATTGATATAGAGAAGAAGAATACCATTGATCTGGAGGAAGTGAATTACCTTCTGGACAACAATGAAAAGGAGTTTATTCAAGCAACCCCTGTCAAAGAGAGAGCATCTTTGTTTTATAGTATTTGGACCGCAAAGGAAAGCTATCTGAAAGCCTTGGGTTATGGTATAAGTGGCCCCATTTCTCCCGGCTCTTTGGAAATCCAATTCGGATCCAATGGGATTGTTCTATTCATAAGAAAAAACAAAGTTGATGACTGGAACCTTGTTCCCCTGGAGATTGATCCCGATTATAGTCTTACGGTCTGTACAAGGTCAAAAAATATCAAAAAAGAGGTAACCATCATTGATATTCAGGATATTATAGATGCTATCTCGCACTGAAAACTCTAAATGAACAACAACCAACAATTTGAAGACATCGCCATCATTGGTATGTCATGCAGGTTCCCCGGGGCTAAGAATATTGATGAGTATTGGTCAAATCTCGTCAATGGGACAGAATCCATTTCCAAGTTCACAAAAAAGGAACTTATCGAACAGGGTATTCCTCCACTGCATCTCGAATCCGACAAGTATGTCAGATCAAAAGGCTATTTGGAAGACTGCGATTACTTTGATGCTGACTTCTTTGGTTATCCTCCAAGAGATGCCATGAAAATGGATCCTCAGATCCGGCTTCTCCACGAATGCTCTCATGAAGCCTTGGAAAGTGCCTCTTATAATCTGGAAAAAACAGAAGCCAAAGTTGGTGCATTCTTCGGAGCAAACGAAAATCAAGCTTGGCTGAACATGCTCAATGATGAAATCGGCCCGGAACCCTCTGAGCAGTACGACACCTTCATCCTCAACTTCAGGGAGTATACAGCAACTCGTGTGGCCCATAACATGAACTTGAATGGACCGGCATTCACCGTACTGACTGCCTGTTCCACATCCTTGGTTGCTGTGCATTTAGCGTGTCAATCCATTCAAAAGGGAGAAACCGACATGGCCCTGGCTGGTGGCGCTTCGCTCACTTGGCCAATGAAAGCAGGGTATGATTATCGAGACGGATTGATGGTATCCCAAGATGGTCACTGTAGAACATTTGACAAAAATGCCAGTGGAACCGTATTTGGCGATGGAGTTGGCGTGGTTGTGCTCAAACGACTAGATGCTGCTCTACAAGATGGTGATCATATTCACGCGGTAATCAAGGGATCAGCCATCAATAACGATGGCAACGACAAAATTGGATACACAGCTCCTAGCCAGACTGGGCAGGAAGCCGTAGTCAAAACTGCACTCAAAAGTTCGGGGGTTGACCCCAAAACTGTGGGCTATTTAGAGGCTCATGGAACTGCCACTATGGTTGGTGATCCCATTGAAGCCAATGCACTGGTGAATAGTTATGGCCCTACCGAACCTGGTTTTCGAAAAATCGGCTCAGTGAAAACAAATATTGGTCATGTTAATGTCGCTGCAGGCGCTGCAGCATTGATCAAAGTGGCACTTTCCTTGGAAAACCAGAAAATTCCACCTCATCTCAACTTCAACCAGATCAATCCGGAAATCAACTATAGCCCTGAATACTTCACAGTCGGAACGGAATTGACAGATTTTAAGGGACTCAATGCTCCTCAAAGAGCAGGAGTAAGTGCTTTTGGCTTTGGAGGAACAAACGCACATATGATTCTTGAAGCTCCACCATCTCCGGAGACAGTAAGTCAAGTTCCAAACCCGAACCTGATCACAATTTCAGGACGTTCGAATTGGGCCCTACAACAACGTAAAAAGGATCTTGAATCCTTTCTTTCGTCTCATTCCGAAACCAATATTGGTGACCTGGCTCTCTCACTTAATGAGGGTCGAAAGCATTTTAAGTATAGAACACATGTAGTTGCTTCACATATTGATGAGCTCATCTCGAAACTCCAAAAACAGACTTTCACTACATCCGAGCGATCGGACAAGAAAATTGCCTTCTTGTTCCCAGGTCAAGGCTCCCAATATGTTGGAATGGGCAAAGACCTTTATGAACAGGAATCCGTTTTCAAAGATTCGCTGAACGCATGTGAGGCCATTATTCAGGAAAAAGCAGGTTTCTCATTATTGGAGTTAATCTTTCCAAAAAACTGGACCAAAACAGAGGAAGCCAGACTGGCTCAAACACAGTTTGCACAGCCTGCGATATTCTCAATTTCTTATTCAATGGCAAAGCTACTACAGAGCTGGAGCATCAATCCACATGCTGTAGTAGGCCACAGTGTTGGTGAATATGTAGCTGCGTGTCTGTCAGGGGTGTTTACACTTGAAGAGGCACTAACATTGATCGCAACGCGCGGTAAACTAATACAGCAACAACCCTCAGGAGATATGTTGGCTGTAACACTATCTGAAAAAGAACTCAAAGAATACTTGTCCGAAGACCTATCACTGGCTGCGGTGAATGCGCCTTCTCTATCCGTGATTTCCGGGGCATCGGAAGCAATTGGTGAGCTGCAACAATTGCTTAAAGAGAAGGGAATTGTGGCTCAATCGTTGAAAACTTCTCATCCCTTTCATTCGCATCTCATGGAACCGGTACTGGATGAGTTTGAATTGGCCTTCAAGGAGGTGGTTGTCCCGAAATCTCCAAAGATTGATATGATATCAACAGTAACCGGGAAGGTTGTGCGAAGCGGTATTTTAAGTTCCGCGGATTATTGGAGAAAAAACATTAGGCAACCCGTGCTGTTTTCGAGAGCTGTTCATGGGTTGATCAAGAATGATGATTACCTGTTACTGGAAGTGGGACCTGGAAATACACTTACCGGGCTCATTAAAATGAATAAGAACGCCCACACTAAACAACCGATATTCCCGACCCTCCCAAGTGGTCACGAATCAGGAGCCGATGCAAAGGCTGCAACGCTGAATGCAATTGGCGGATTATGGCAAAACGGGTTTGATCCGGATTGGTTCGGCTTAAGGGTTCAAGGTGCCAAAAGAATTCCTTTGCCCACTTATCCATTTGAACGACAAAAGTTCTCACCAAGTCCAAAGAAGGCTGAAAAGTCACAACGAGAAGCCTTCGTAAAGAATCCTGACCTGAAAGAGTGGTTTTATACACCTACCTGGAAAAGAAGTATAAAACGAGAAGCTGAAATCAAATTCAAGGGAATTAAAAACTGGCTAATCTTCTCCACAAATAACGAACTCTCTGATCAAGTTCACCAAGCACTCAAAGGTGGAAAGCAACGTGTTTATAGAGTCTATAAGGGCGACAAATTTGAGCAAATCTCTGATTTCGAATATGTTATTGACTCGAATAAGCTTGAAGACTACGGGCTTCTTTTTGAACGATTACAAAAACTCAAGAAGCTTCCGCATCATGTGATCCACCTTTGGGATTACAGTATCGGTGAAAGGAAAAAAGGGGATTATCAAGGGTTTCATAGTCTTCTGTTTTTTGCGCAAACTCTCGGCAAGTACAATTACATAAAGGATTTAAACCTTACTGTAGTGACCGATCAGGCTTACCAGGTGATAGGCAATGAAGCGGTCAATCATAGAGCATCAGAACTCATTGGTCCTATCAAAGTGATCCCTCAAGAGTTCTCGAATGTAAGCAGTGTTCATTTGGACCTAAAAGATGATGACTGCTCAGCCGAAGAAATGGCTGAGAAGGTGATCAATGAAACAGTAGGGCGAATGGAAGAGCAGATTCTCGCCTATCGAAATGGACATCGCTGGGTACAGGAGTTCGAAAAACACCCGATTGATAAGACGAAATCCTTTTCATTAAGGAAAGATGCTGTGATCCTTCTCACTGGTGGTTTAGGTGGCCTTGGCTTGGTGATGGCCGAGTTTTTCTGTCAACATTCAAAACCGGTCCTCATTTTCACCAGCAGATCTAAGTTTCCAGCTCAAAAAGATTGGGAGACTTACTTGAAGAAACACCCGGTCTCGGATATCACAAGGCAAAAAATCAAGAGGCTCAAACGACTGATAAAAAAGGGTGCTCGAGTACACTTTATTCAAAGTGATATAGCCGATCTAAAGAAGATGAAAGCCGGAATAGCGAAAGCAGAAAAGAGATTTGGTTCCATAACGGGAGTCGTTCATGCTGCTGGAATTCCAGGCGAAGGTATTATGCAGTTACGTGAACCCAAGGATGTAGAAAAGGTGATGCTTCCCAAAATTGAAGGAACAGATGTCTTGATGAAGTTATTCAAGGCGCATGAACTGGATTATATGCTATTCTGCTCATCCATTGCTTCAGTATTAGGTGGTGTCGGTTTGACTGACTACTGTTCGGCTAATCACTACATGGATTCGATTGCAGCCAACACCAAGCTAAAAGGAGCAGGAAATATTGTTTCAGTAGGTTGGGACATGTGGGGAGAAACCGGTATGGGGTTAAAAACCTATGTACCCAAAGAACTGAAGGAGTGGTTCGACAATGAGTTGAAAAATGGAATTACCTCAAAGGAAGGACAGGAAATCCTTAAGAGGATACTGGGATCCAAAGGCAGTCCGATAATCACTATTTCCACTCGTGATTTGCAACGTAAGATCGATCTTTGGATCAAACGGGAGTTCTTTAAAGAGCGTGACTCTCAACAAGCAGCAGAAGAGAATAAGCCAAAATTCTCGCGCCCGGAATTAACGATGTCTTATGTCAAACCCACCACAGATACAGAAAAGCGAGTAGCCAAAAATTGGGAAAATCTTTTTGGGATTGACAAAATCGGAAGACATGATAATTTCTTCGAGATTGGTGGGCATTCACTATTAGCCACTATCTTAGTCAATAAGCTGCGAAAGGAATTCAGCAAGAATTTGTCCATCAGAGATATTATGGACAATCCTACGGTAGCCGAAATAGCAACGATTGTAGACAAAAAATAGCACTTGGAGTTTTCTGAAATCACCTATCTCATTTTTGCCTTTGCGGGAGGAATCATTGGAGCAAGTCTTGGTGGACTGAACGCTTTTGTTCTCTGCGGAGTTTCTTGTGTTGTTGGCACTGTTTATGGAATGATTACCGGTGACCAGAGCTTTAACGAAACCATAACCTGGGGACCATTTTTAAGTCCGCATATCACCTTTGGAGGGGCCGTTGCAGCTGCAGCCTATGCCACCAGAAAAGGCAAACTGGATAGCGGAAGAAATATAACCACTCCTCTTATCAGCCTAAGTGATCTCTCCATTCTTATGATTGCTGGTTCGTTTGGTTTATTGGGTGAGCTTTTTCTAAGAGGTATTGAAATGCTGCCAGCGATTCAAGAATATCCGGCAACGAATTCGATTTCACTTGCCCTAATTTTGTCCGCCTTTGTGGTGCGGCTTGTCTTTGGGAAAGCAGGGGTTACAGGCCCTGTACATGGAAATCGCTGGAAGTTTGATCCCACAGCAGAATGGAGCCCATGGAGTTTGCGTTTTTCTCAAGTAGTGGTATTGGGCCTGGCTTTTGCCCTTCCGGCAGCATATATCAATCAGGCACTTCCGGATTCTACAGGAATTGTGTTTGGTTTTGCGGCCATTTCATTGATTCTTTTTCAAACCGGAGCTAAAATCCCAGTGAGCCATCATATCGTACTTGCTGCTGAATACGGAACGGTAATGACGGGTAATCTATGGTGGGGAGTTGGATTTGGGCTTCTGGCATCCCTTCTCGCTGAAGTGAGTGCTCGCCTCTTCTTGAACCATGCTGATACCCATATTGACCCTCCGGCAATGGCCTTGATTGTTGTATATACCTTAATACCAATTCTTACTACTACGATTTTATAGGCAGACGCATTCAATGTTCTATCTTTGCAGCCATGGCCAAATACAGGGGAAAGCAGAAGATTCTGGAGCAGGTAAAAATCGAGGGAATTGCCGCTGAAGGGAAGTGCATTGCACGAGTCAATGAACAGGTGGTTTTTATTGAAAAAGTGGCCCCGGGAGATGTTGTAGATGTACGAATCACCCGGAAAAAACCCAATTTCATTGAAGCTACACCTGTAAAATTCCATACCTATTCTGAAGACAGAGTAGAGCCATTCTGCCAACATTTTGGAACTTGCGGTGGCTGCAAATGGCAGCATATCCCCTATGACATCCAGCTAAAGTACAAGCATCAACAGGTGGTCGATAACCTGGAACGCATTGCCAAAATCGATCTCCCTGAAATCTCAACTATTCGTGGTTCAGAAAACATCCGGTTCTATCGCAATAAGCTTGAATACACTTTCTCCAATTGGAGATGGTTGACACGTGATGAAATTGAAAGTGGAGATGAAATTGATCGTAGAGGACTGGGTTTTCATATACCTGGAAGTTTCGACAAGGTACTGGATATTGACAATTGCTATCATCAGCCCGATCCCTCGAATGCTATTCGAAATGCCGTTAAGGATTACTGCCGCGAAAATGATTTCCCCTTTTATGATCTGAAGAAGAAGACGGGTTCGTTGCGAAATCTGGTCGTCAGAAATTCTGTAAAAAACGAGTGGATGGTTATTGTCCAATTCGCTCTGGAAGAAGATAGAAATCTGGATCTATTAGAATTCGTGAAGACCAAATTCCCTCAGATTACCTCACTCCAATATGTGATCAACAGTAAGGCCAATGAAACCTTCCATGACCTTGAGGTAAAAGTCTATCATGGTGAGCCCTACATCACCGAGGAAATGGAGGGTATCGAATTTCGAGTAGGCCCAAAGTCATTCTATCAGACTAATGCCGCTCAAGCCTATGAGTTGTACAAAGTGGCCAGAGATTTTGCTGATTTGCAAGGCAATGAAGTCGTCTTTGATTTGTATACAGGAACAGGGACCATTGCAAATTTTGTTGCCAAACAAGCCAGGAAAGTCATCGGCCTGGAGTATGTAGAAGCAGCTATTGAAGATGCCAAAGTGAACTCTGAAATCAACGGAATCACCAATACTGAATTCTACGCAGGTGACATGAAAGATTCACTCGATGATGATTTTTTGAGTCGTCATGAAAAACCAGATATCATCATCACCGATCCACCCCGGGCCGGAATGCATCAGGATGTGGTGAATATGCTCCTGAAGATTGAAGCCGAAAAAATCGTATATGTCAGCTGCAATCCTGCCACACAGGCTCGCGACCTGGCACTACTTGATATCAAGTATAAGGTCACCAAAGTCCAACCTGTCGACATGTTTCCCCAGACCCATCATGTAGAGAATGTTATTTTACTTGAACTGAAGAAGTAATTAAATGTCCCTAACATTGGTGATTGATTTTTGTATTGCAAAAAGTCAGTGCCGATGAATGGGTTAATCTTAAGTTATTTGCCTTTAGTCTCGATTTAGTGATCTCAAACCTTGCTTGGGTCCAGTTTGGGATATTCAATCATCCAAATTGATTGACTCTAAGTGCTGTTAAACAATGAATTCAGTTTATGCAACAACGATGCATATAATGGAATTAGCCCTATATTGAGACTCTTTCACTGGTTGTGGCTATAAAAAGGAACAAAATTGAATCTTGACCAGACTATGATGACGGCCATCAAACCAACCATTGGAATGGATATAGAAAAAGCTCACTTATCGTAAAATAAATAATAGATTTAGAAGCCTGTATAAATTGAATTCATATGCGATCTTTTGTCCCGTTTAGTTTAATCGTGCTCCTGGTAATAGGAGGAAACAACAATGTTAGTGCTCAAACGAATAAAGTGCCTCTTTCATTTGATGATATAAGGCAATGGAGGACTCATTCAGTGACCTTATCGGACAATGGTGAATGGTATACCACCCTTTATAGTCTATTCGATACACCTGATAAAAAGGATACAGCCAAGGACGGTGCTACAGAAAAAGTGAAGGTGCTCTATACGGAAGACAACCAAACCGATGTGCTTTACATTAGTAATGCCAGGGGCCAGGTCAAGTATAAAATACCGAAAGGGAGTGATCCAATATTCTCTGAAGAATCGGATTGGATCGCATATCGCATTACCGAAGAAAAGGAAGATGACAAGGAGGGCGAGGATAGTGATGACAAGATATTCATTGAGCTCAGGCATCTGGAATCTGGTTTTGCGGTCAAGTACGAAGCTAATGTAAGCTATGAGTTTCTTGAGGACAGCAACTACTTTGTCACCAGCGATGACGACAATATTTTGGTCTATGATTTAGATAATCGAAGAGAGCATTATATCGGTAACATTGGCGAATACCTCGTAGATGAAAAGTCAACCTATATCGCATACACCATCACATCGGAGGATAAACGTGGGAATGGAATTTACCTTTATGACGCAGCCAAAATGACCACTAGGGCCCTGCAAACCGGCAGTTTCATTTATTCGAACCTGGCATGGAACAATGAACGAAATGCGCTTGCCGCTTATAAGTACAACAAAGCCGAGGATAAGATCGACTACGCTAATATGAAGGTGGTTTTAGTATCCGGAATTGACACCGACACTTACCAGACCAGAGAGCACCCGGTAAGCGATATGGAAGGTCTGCCAGAAAATATGGGGCCAGCTGTTAAGTCAGGAAGATTCTCTAATAGCATAACCTGGAGCAATGATGGTGAACGCCTATTTATTAAAATCAGAGAGTACGGGGAAGATAAAGAGGAAGATCTTGTACACGAAGATGGCAAAGAAGGATCGACAGTGCAGGTATGGCATTGGAAAGACAAAAAACTGCTTTCCGAACGAATCATGGACAGCGAAAACACTACGAATAAAGTCTTTGATGCCGTATTTTTTCCCAACTCAAATCGGCTGATTCAACTAACAAGTGACGAGCTCCAACGGCTGATCCGAAGTAAGGGCACAGATAAGTGGGCAATTGGTACGGACAACCGTGAATACATTTCTGACTGGGACATCAATAAGGACGACCTATACCGGGTCAACCTAATGACTGGAGAGAAAAAACTTATTCATAAGAAGTATGACTCAGGATGGAGAATAAGTGCTGAAGTTTCTCCTGATGGTGAGAGCGCAATTCTGTGGGATGCAGGACACTTTTGGCACCATGATTTTTCTAGCGATTCAAAGCGGAATATTTCAAAGGGGCTGAATGTTTCTTTTGTCAACAAAGAGTATGATCTGTATGGCCAAACTCCCAGTTATGGCTTTGTGGGTTGGGTCAAAGATCAAAATGCGGTGATTGTTAACCACAAGCATGATCTATGGCTTCTGCCACTAGATGATAGTTCCACGGCCCAGAATCTCACGGCCAGTGTTACAGCCAAAGATCCAATTCAATTTCGGTTTGAAGACTACAGTTTTAAATCCGAACCGGAGATCGAGGATCGCTATATTGATCTTTCCTCCTCAAACTTCCTATATGCCTTCAATACACAAAACAAACATGCTGGTTATTATAACTTACAAAAAGGAAAACTTAAGGAACTCATCTACGGGCCTTCTGGGTATGCAGACCCCTACCGTAGCTATGGGATAATCAAAAGTGAGAAATCAGATGCGATTATTTACAAAAAGGGTGACTATCAAAATTATCCGGAAGCTTATTTGACTAAAAGCAATTTTTCGAAACCCAAAAAAATAACCAATACCAATCCACAACAGGGAATGTACAATTGGGGCAAACGCATTCTTATCAACTATACCAACGATGATGGAGTGCCATTGCAAGGCATATTAAGTATACCCGATGGCTATAAGGTTGGGGATAAACTCCCAATGATCGTCTATTCTTACGAGAAACTCTCATCCGGCATGTACAATTATGCTATCCCTTACCTAAACGGAGCCTCGGTACCGGAAATGCTCTACGTTTCTCAAGGGTATCTCTTTCTTAGACCCGATATCCATTTTAATGTTGGAACACCCCATTCTGACATGCATGAATCCATCGATGCGGCTATTGAAGAAGTAATTGAATTGGGTTATGTAGATGAAAAGAAAATTGGCTATGAGGGGTTTAGTTTTGGAGGACACTGCGGAATGTACATGTCAACTCAAAACAACCGGTTTGCAGCCATTGCTGCAGGTGCAGGTGTGAGTAACCTGGTGCAAGGATTCAATATCGATATTGTCAGAGACGGTAGTAATGAACAAGACTATTATATGACCGGACAAGGAAGGCTCGCTGAAGACCCAACGGCTAATACTCAAATGTATATATCTGAATCACCGGTGTTTAACGCTGCCACTATGGACACTCCCCTATTGTTGTTCCATGGCACGGCCGACAAGGTAGTCCAATGGGAACATTCATTCGGCTTTTACAGCATCCTGCGTTATCTGAAAAAGCCTGTGGTTTTTCTCTCTTACCTGGGTGAAGGTCACGGTTTGAGAAAAGAAAGCAACCGACTTGATATTCAAATAAGACTAATGGATTATTTCGATCATTACCTGAAAGGGGCTGAAATAAAGAAATGGATGACTGAGGAGCTTCCATATACTCCAAACAAGGAAGAGCAAGGTAAAAGAACTCTACCAAAGTGGAAGTAAAGGAGCTATTACTGAGCTAAGTGATGGAAGCCATTGTTACTGTAGTGGGTTTTTTAGGTGCCGGCAAAACCACCTTGCTAAAATACCTAACCACCAATTTTTTAAAGGAAGGTTGGCAACCATACATCATACTCAATGATTATGAAAACGCCAGTCTGGATGCACAACAATTTATTGATCAGCTCGAACCAAAACACCTCATTCCGCTGAATGGCAGTTGTATTTGCTGCAGCGGAATTGATGAACTCAGGTACTTTGTTAACACTATTCCGGAAAGAAAGAATGGCATAACTCTGATCGAAGCCAATGGAACTTCAGATGCGTGTTCGCTAATGGGCTTCCTTGGAGTTGGTATCAACGATCGCTTTTTACCCCCTATACAAGTTTCAGTAGTTGATGTCAAGAATTGGCAAAAACGTGACAAACACAACGAACTTGAGGCAAATCAGATTCAGGTATCTTCCTTGATTGTTTTAACTCATACTGAAAACTCATCTAAAGATCGCCAAGCAGCGGTAATTGAACAGATTAAAACGCTCAATCCGGTTGCAGACATAATCACTATGGACGAGGTTGATGTTGCCCTGTTGCCTAAACTTCTGCCATCTGAAAACAAGGCGAAAAAACTTGACCATTTGAAAGCACATTGGTCTTCTTGTTCTGTCGACCTACCTGACTTGCCGAATGAAGAATGTATTTATGCGATTTGCGAGGCACTCCCAAGAAGCATCCTTAGAGTAAAGGGATGCACTCGAATCGGAAAGGAAGCTGGATATACCTACTTCGAGCGTACTCCGGATCGTCAAATACGCGTCAGACCGTTTTACTCCATACCAACCACCGGTCCAAAATTGCTGGCAATTGGCCCGGGGAGTGAGCCATCATTACTCGAAAAAGCAATCAAAATCAGTGTCAATTCCCATGCAAATAATTGAATGGAGAGACAAAATCACATGACAGGGCAAAGCGAAATGTCAGCCTCTTTATTTATAAAGTAAGTGTCCAAATCATCAACAGGTTATAAAAAACCTAATTGATCATCTTAATCCCCAATTGACTCAACTTTTGGTTGATTGCTGTGATTTTCTCGTTGAGCAGCGAATTCAAATTCAATAGCTCTTTGTCGAGCTCTTTAAATACCTCATCCCTGAATTCAACAGCCTGATCAGTTGGAGGATAATCGCCTCTTTGCTGATCGGCCATTAAGAATGCGATTCGATTGTTTATTCGAATTCCAAAGTTTAGTGGGTCCTGATAACTCTGATTTTTGGTCATATGAATGTTGTTCTCTATAACCCCCATTTCAGCATCCAGTTCGTTGGTCAATTTCACCACTTCTTCAGCTGACTTGGTCTCTCCCACCTTCTCTTTGATATACTCCAAAATGTCTCTCGTCTTTCTGATACGGATGATTGCCTCATGGGCCTCACTCACCTTATCCCTGACAGAAATCAGATAATCAAATTGCTTTCGGTAATCTTCCTGAGTATTTGGCAGTCGAGGATCCTTAACGATGTTAAAATCTTGAGACACTGGCTCATTGTTTACAGACAACACAGCTTTGTAAGTTCCAGGAACTGCTTTAGGGCCATTATTTGGCGAACTATACAGAATCATACCGTCAAACTCTGTAAATCCAGGATAGCGCATGTCCCAAACAAAAGTATTGCCTCCTGATTTTGCGGTTAGTCTGGTTTTTCGGTCTTTGGATTTGCTGCTGTATGATTGAATTGTGTCACCATCCATTTCCAGGATATGCAAAGAGACATCATCATTCTCATTTAGTGCGTTGAGATAGAAATTAAAGATTACACCATTAGGGTGGTTTTGTCCAACAGACTTTCCACCTCCTCTACCGCCAACTTGCATTCGATAGCTGTCCTTGGGCTTGAAGAGATAATGACTTGCGTTCGTTACTTCATCCGAAAGTTGGTGCAATGGAGTTAAGTCATCGATCATCCAAAAACTCCTTCCGTGCGTTGCCGCAATCAAATCATTATTCTTCACATGTAAATCGCGAATACTGACTATTGGAAGGTTGAGCTGAAAGGGCTGCCAGGATTCTCCGTCATCAAATGAAATATACATACCCCACTCAGTACCTGCGTACAACAAGCCTGCACGCATCAGATCCGCTCTTATGGCACGAGTATAGTTGGTAGACTTGATTCCATTAGTGATCAATTGCCAGGTTTCGCCATAATCCTCTGTTTTATAGAGATAAGGTGTATAATCCCCGAATTTGTAGGAAGTTGCCGCGACATAAGCCCCACCATTTTTGTGAGGATTGACATCAATGCAATTGATCATATTCTGTTTTGGCGACATAGGAGGTGTAACATTCTTCCAGGTTTTTCCTCCATCTCGAGTCACATGCACCAAGCCATCATCACTACCTACCCAGATCACTCCCTCTTCCTGTTCTGATTCTTCACCCGAAAAGATATTCCCATAGAACTCTACTCCCGTGTTATCCTGTGTGATTGGTCCTCCTGAAGATTTAAGCGTCTCGGGTTCTCCCCGTGTCAAGTCAGGGGAAATCACTTCCCAGGATTGACCCTCGTTAGTAGAAACATGAAGGAAATTTGAACCCGCATACAACTTGTTTGGGTCGTGCGGACTAAAGAATACCGGGTAATTCCAGTTGAATCGGTATTTCATTACTTCAACACCTGAACCAGCAGGGTTATCTGGCCAAACATTCGTAGACCTCACTTGCCCGGTTGAATGATCCAAGCGCATCATATAGCCCTTGTAGGTTCCTCCATATACCACCTCCGGATTTTTCGGATCAGGTGCCAAATGGGCACTTTCACCTCCAGCTGAAGGTTCCCAATGCCTTTCGTTGATATTATTTGCAGAAGTTCTATGCTGAATTCTTACCGAAGTGTTGTCTTGCTGCGCACCGTAAATTCTATAAGGGAATACATCATCTGTGGTTACTCGATAAAATTGAGCTGTAGGTTGGTTGTGATAAGTCGTCCAGTTTTCACCGCCATCATTTGATACCTGGGCACCTCCATCATCAGCAATAACCATTCGTTGATTGTTGTTGGGGTCAATCCAGAGATCATGATGGTCGCCATGGGGCGCATTTCTTAGTTCGAAAGTCTCGCCTCCATCTCTTGATATACCGTAGCTTACGTTCATCACGTAAACAATGTCTTCATTTTGAGTATCCGCGGTAATACGGCTGTAGTACCATGCTCTTTGACGCAGAGCTCTGTTTTCATTGACCTTTCTCCATGTTTTTGCCCCATCGTCTGATCGGAATACCCCACCATCTTCAGCTTCTATGATCGTCCAGATTCTTTTGGAATTGACAGGTGAAACTGCAATACCAACGATACCCCAGGGCCCCTCCGGAAGGCCAGGGTTCTTGGTAATCTCAGTCCAACTATCGCCTCCATCCCTACTCATGAATAGCTTACTATCCGGCCCTCCACTATCCATGCGGTATCCGTTTCTTTTCATTTGCCAGGAAGCGGCATAGATAATCCTTGGATTGTTTGGATCGAGAATCAGGTCTCCTGCTCCTGCCTTATCACTTACGTATAAAATCTTCTCCCAGGTTTTGCCACCATCGGTAGATCGAAAGACACCCCTTTGCTCATTAGGTTTCCAAAGATTTCCTATGGCAGCCACATATACAATATCCGGATTCGTAGGATGAATTCTGATCCTGGCAATATGCTCTGATTCTTCTAAACCAAGGAAATTCCAGGTTTCACCACCATCTGTGGATCGCCAAAGGCCTTTTCCGGATGAGACATTACCTCGAAGCGTTTGTTCTCCTTCACCTACATAGATCACGTTAGGATCGGAAGTCGAAACAGCCACTGCACCAATAGATCCGCCAAAGTAGCCATCGGAGATACATGTCCAGGAGTTACCCGCATCCTCAGTCTTCCAAACTCCCCCACCCGCAGTACCCATATAGTAGAGGTTGTTATTTCCTACGACTCCACTCACAGTACCAGCCCGACCACCACGATAAGGACCGATGGACCTCCACTGAATACCCTCATAGAGTTTTTCTTCATAGGCTAAGGTGTTATCCTGTTTTTTGGCCTTGCGTCTCTGAGCTTCGGAAGAAAAGCAGATGAGGCAGATTAGAAGTGTTAGGCTTAGAATTTTTTTCATGGCAATTAAGGTTGATGTTAGGAATATAATCAATTCCCTGATTGAAGAGAATCGAATTTTCGGTGATGGCAAATAGCAAATACAAATGCGTTCATTGACCTCAAAATATCAGGTAAAGTTCTCATAGGTTCTCGTCCATTTGACTTTTCCGGTCATCAAATCATACGCAACTATGTTGCAGAAGATGACGACTTTTTTATTTTTGCAACAATATTGCAAAAAGTAGATTTATTATTCATGATCCGAATAGAGAATATCTCAAAGCCCGACATCATGGGTGCCATGACAAGTGGTCTTTGTGCTATACATTGTATCGCTACACCCTTCTTATTTTTAGCAGGGGCAGGCTCAGTGACGGGGCATGTTGAAGCACCCATATGGTATCAAATGATAGATTATCTCTTTGTGATCATCTCATTTTTGGCCATATACCTAGCTACTAAAACTACCACCAAAAATTGGATGCGAGTTGCACTATGGAGCACATGGGCACTTATGGTAATCGCTATCTTCAATGAAACTTTCGAAGCAGTACCCCTGCCAGAGGCATCGGTTTACCTTCCTGCACTAGTGATTGCTGGTCTCCACCTTTATAACCAAAAATACTGTCAGTGTACAGCGGAATGTTGTACCACCGAAGCCCAATAATCAAAGAAGAATCAAACTACATCCTTTCCTATAGCTTGATTCGTGCAAGAGCCAAGTGACACAATTGTTTATAAACAAAAGTTCGCCATACATATAAATTCAGCTACATTCAGGGTTTAAACTCCCGTAAGTTCATATTAAATCTATCCATTGATCCGATGAGAAGAATATTCGTACTTTCCATAGCCTTTGGGATTTTCCAGGCCGGCTATTGTCAAAAACCAAATGAATCCACCGCTTTCTTTAAGGATGTCACCACCACAAACTTGCCTTTTAAGGATTTACAATTGCTTTCCATGGATGCAGCAATCGCTGATTTAGATCAGGATGGAGATATGGACATCTTAATTGCCAATGAGCACAGGCCGAATATTCTGCTCATTAATGATGGCACTGGAAAGTTCACTAATGAAAGTGCAAGTCGCATACCCCAGATTAACCATGACAGTGAAGACATCGGTATTGCAGATTTTGATTTGGATGGTGACCCAGACATCATAGTAGTAAGTGAAGACGACAAGACTAATGAGCTGTACCTGAATAATGGTGATGGTACTTTTTCGGATGCTGGTGATAGAATTCCTGTAACCGGTACTTCCAATTCGGTAGTCGTTTTTGACATAAACCTTGATGGTGCTCCGGATATTTTGATTGGAAACAATGGTCAGAATAATGTCCTCATCAACGATGGCAAAGGTTATTTCAAAGACGAAACCATAGAACGATTTGGTGAATTCACAGATGTAACTCAAGATCTCACACTCGGAGATATCGACAATGACGGGGACCAGGATTTGTTGATCGGAAACGAAGATGCCAACCGAATTCTGATCAATGACGGGAAAGGCTTTTTCAAAGATCAGTCTGCTGCTAGATTAACTTATCGAGCCACTCCGGAAGAAACAAGAGAAGTAGATGTAGCTGATATCGATGGTGACGGTGACCTGGATATTTTATATGGCAATGTTCAGGCATTCGTACAAACCGCGCCAAGACAAAATCGGTTGTTGCTAAACGATGGAAAAGGCTTTTTTACCGATATCACGGAAAGTCACCTGCCGAAAGATGACAACCGGTGTTTTGGGGTAGCGTTCCTGGACATAGACAATGATGGTGACGCTGATATAATGACCGGGAATACAAATGGGGCAAGGTTCGGAGGCCTCACTCCTTTCAGCGTTTATTTGAATGATGGAAAAGGCAAATTCGTAGATGCTACAGGATCGATATTACCTGAAAGCATCAAAGGAAGAGGTTTCGATATCGATTTTGTCGATTTCAATGGTGATGCAATAAAAGACCTCTTCTTAAGCAATCGTGGCTCTCAGGACTTTCTACTTTTTGGCAAGAAACGTTGACAGAGTTGTCAGACCTTTCTCCAGGTAAACTGCCTTTTTAAGAAAATGCCAGGCAATCTTAAATCTCATTAAGATCACCTGACATAATATTTATCTCACCTCCAGTGAGCCGAAAAGTCTCTTTCTTTACCTGAGCCTCGAATGGATTTTACTTGTCATTTATGAACTCCTCATAGCTTTTTAGAAGAATTTCGACAATGTCATTAACCTTCATATAGCGCTCCATTCGGCCCATTTTCTTAGACTTGATCACACTAAGATCAAGTTTAGCCTTTTCGAAGCGCTCCTCCAGTAGGTTAAGGTTATCCATTTCTGAGGAAGTCGGTGCATCGAAAGTACTGGCTACTTTGCTGTACAAGTCAGCCAATTTCTCACGCAGTTGAGGTTCAGCAGAAGCCACATAATTGTCGCCTGTAGTAATGACAAGACCCTCTTTCAACGCTGTCAGGTCATCGATCACTTCCTTGGTGGCTTTATCGCCTCCGTTTTGTTTTACCTCTTCAGCTTTTGCCAATATTTCATCTATCTCATATACCAGGTAGGCCAACTCCTGAGACATGTTGTAGAGTTTGATAGTAATCTCATTATTGGCTTTTCGTTCAGCATCGGTAAGCGATGATTTCGGATCATTCTTAAGCGTGATTACGGTCTCAAAGCGATCCTTGCCTTTGTTCATCACAACTTTGTAATCTCCTGCAGGAACACGTGGAGCTGTAAAGCCACCAAAAGCGAGTGTCTTACCTTTGGCCAGCTTAGGCTGCCTAATAAGGCCATTCCAGGTTACTACATTGATGCCTTTGGACTTACCCGGAGCAAGGTCCACTAGTTTTTGCCCGTCCATGGTTTGTATTTCCATGTTCATCTTTCCGAAAATATGCTTCTTCTTAAGATAATAGATGATTTTGGCGCTGTTAGAAGGGTTCCCACCAACGAATTCCATTTCCTTGGCTGTTCCACCGAAAGTACTGGACTCATTGATGATAGAAGGTTCCAGATCAAAGAAATGTACATTCTTGGCCAACACTTCCTGACTCAGCTGTCTTAACGGACTGATATCGTCAATGATGATTACTCCTCGTCCATGTGTGCCCATAACAAGATCATTGGTCTGCTTCTGAAGGTCAACAAAGTGGACTGCAACAGGAGGCATGTTATTAGTGAACTGTGTCCAATTCTTACCTCCATCAATAGTGATGTAAAGACCAAATTCGGTACCCAGGAAAAGCAGATTTTCATTCTCATAGTCTTCCTGAATATTTCTGGCAAATCCATAGATATCATCAGAAACAATGGAGTTCCAGGTTTGGCCGTAATCAGTGGTTTTGACAACATAAGGATTCATGTCTCCAGAAGTGTGCCCTTCAAGTACCGCATAAGCCGTCCCTTCACCATGCACACTTGCCTCAATATGATAAACCCATGTATTAGCAGGGATACCAGTGAGGTTACCAGTCGTATTCGTCCATGACTTACCCCCATCTTTGGTTACCTGGATATTGCCATCGTCAGTACCCACCCATATCACTTGCTCATTTAGTGGCGATTCAGCAATTGTGAAAATGGTACAATGGTTTTCGGCTCCTGAATTGTCTACCGAAATCCCTCCGGACTCTGCCTGATTCTGCTTTGACTTATCATTGGTAGTGAGATCAGGTGAAATAATTTCCCAGGTATCACCCATATCTTCCGATTTATGCAGGTATTGGCTTCCCATGTAAAAACGATCTGGTTGAGCTTCACTCATGGCCATTGGGGCGTTCCAATTAAACCTCAAGTCATCATAGCCACGTACCTGTAATGGCTGAATCGTCTTAGTGGTTTGTTTTTCCGTATCATAGCGCCATACATTTTGGGCGCCTTGCATTTCTGAGTAAAGAATGGGTTTTTCTGCATGTTTCAATACTCTAAAACCATCACCTACACCAACTACATTCCAATCACGTGCTTCTATACCGCCTGGAGAAGCAGATGGACCGTACCAGGAACCATTATCCTGCAGACCACCATAGATATTATATGGCTCGGCATTGTCTACGCTGATTTGGTAAAACTGCGACAATGGAAGATTAGCAACTATTTCCATAGTAGTACCCCCATCCCAACTACGATACAGACCACCATCTGTGGCCACATACATACGGTCACTGTTGTGAAGGTCGAAAGTAATGTCATGAATATCTGAGTGCATGAATCCAAGATTCTTAAATGTTTTACCACCGTCACGGCTAATGGAACCGGTGAGGCCAGCTTTAACCACTACATCAGGGTCTCGGGGATCAATCGTAATGCGACTGAAATAGAAAGGCCTCACTACCAGACCAAAGTCTCCATTCAACAATTCCCAGCTACCTCCAGCATCTTTAGATCCATAAAGGCCACGTTTGCTTTCATCTTCTGTTTCCAATACTGCATAAAGTCTATCGCTATCTGAAGGAGCAACAGCCACGGCAATACGCCCCATCTTGCCTTCGGGAAAACCGCTATCTATCTTATTCCAGGTTTTTCCAGCATCTGTAGACTTGTACAAGGCACTGTTATTTCCTCCCGAATTGAAGGACCAACCTGTTCTCCTGAATTCCCACATGGAAGCGTAGAGCACATTTGGGTCATTTGGGTCCATGATCAAATCTCCGCAGCCGGTAGTTGGATCGATATAAAGCACTTTTTCCCAGCTCTTTCCACCGTCAGTACTTTTGAACACCCCTCTCTCTTCACTATCAGACCATAGTGCACCTAACACGCCAACATACATCACCTGGTTGTTTTCAGGGTGTATTTCTATACCTGAAATTCGTTCAGATTTTTCAAAGCCCACTTTCTCCCAATTCAAACCAGAATCCGTTGACTTGTATAGACCATCTCCTACGGAAACGCTATTTCGAGTCCAGATTTCTCCAGTTCCTACCCAAATGGTATTGTCCGGGTCTGTAGGGTCCAGTTTAACTTTTCCAATCGATTGGCTATGTTCATCAAATATAGGTTGGAATGAAGCACCTCCATTCGCTGATTTCCAAACACCTCCTCCGGCAGTACCAATGTACAATATCCGATTATTGGTCGGGTGAGCCTCAATATCAATGATTCTGCCGCTCATGAGTGCAGGTCCAATTTGGCGCGCCTGCATATCTCCAAAAAGCTCCTTGCCCTTTAGTACAATCTCTTTTTGTTGGCCATTCAGGCCTAGTCCCAGGCACAATAGGGCAAAAAATGCTACTAATCTCTTCATATAATTTTCTGATTAAGAGCCTCTGTTACTTGCCACTCTCCGGGAAAGCAAAAACCGATTCATCTACCGTAACATTCACCTCAATAGAAGTAAAGGTCAGCGGTTGTGAAGCGCCTCCTTTGACTCCCTGTGTAAGAGAAAATGGAAAGTACAATCCATCTACTTCGTCATAGTCGCTGTAGGTGATCCGTTGCACCACCCCTGCCTGAGGTCCTACCTTCACCTCACTGTCTTCTGCAAGCGGCACAAAAACCTCTGTGTCAAAATAGTAGTAGGTCACATTTTCCACTTGCTTGCCGTCAAACGTCTGTGGTTCTTTTGTGAGCTTGACCTTGTACGTTTCGCTACCATCGATGGTCTCAGTACCTACTAATTCAGCTGCATATCCCTTTTCTTTATAATCTATCCAATTGTCGGGAAAGTCGTTAAGTTCAAGCTTGAAGTTCTCCGTGGTTTCAGCATCAGATTTCTCAGCTTTCATGCTCTGAAAATTCGTAGACCAAAGGCTCTCTCCATCATAAACGCCTTGCATAATATCCATGCCCTGAAACGTAATTTTCGTGTATTGTCTTCCGTCAGAAAGCGTGAATATTTCCAATGGGATTTCCAGACCTTGCTGGTTCACTTTGCCAGTCAACTTGATCGATTTCACCTTTTTCCAGGCATCAACTCCACCAATGTTTTCCAGGTAATTCGAAATAATTTCATCTACCGTAATGTCCTGTGCCACTACGGCATTACTCAATAAAGTCAGCAGTATCGCTGCAAAGATTCTTTTAGTTTTCATAAGCGTCAAAATTGGAGTTAAAACTATTAAGAAAGGGTTTGTTATAAATTTATTTAAAACGTACGGGTCTCTACACAGATCAGCGGTTTTAAGACCAGTTCGCATAAAACTGGACGTTGGTAAAAAGCATTTGTTACAAAGTAGAAGTCCTTTTTCAGCTACTTCTCACCTTGACCGATACTATGGTCAGAGCCTCTTTTTTGCTGTCTAAAACCAGTACTACCTTCCATTTAGAGAGTGGAGTCAGACCTGAATTACTTCATCCGAATGGCCCCAATTCCAGCATCCCAAAGTTTTCGGTTAAAGGCTGGAATGGTTTGGTCCATGAATGTATCGGCCTGTTGTTTAAGTGTTGCCCAACGCGTTTCCAGCTCTTGCCTACGGTCCCTTGAAGGCTGATTTACCCTGGGAATAGAGCTTTCTGTCTGATTGATCAGGAACATGTACTCAGCAGTAAACTTATTCGGGAAATTTTCCACGTCATCATAGGCTTTTGATTTTCTCTGAACCATTTCCTTGTCCCAGGCATCGAGGTCTTTTATGAGCTTGTTTCCTTCCTGCTTGAGGTCGTCATTATCCAGTTCTTCAATGATCGACTTAAGCTGAGTTTGGATCTTATACAACTTGTTTACTGTGTTGTGCATATTAGTGAGCTCGGCCTCCATTTCGGTCATAAATTGATCATAAACCTGGTGCTGATCTTCAGCCATCTCATGTATAGGATTATCCAGAATTGTAGCTGTTGTACTAAGTACCTCATCTCCCATGGTCAGTCTCAGCTCATATGTCCCTGGAGGCACTTTATGCCCACGATAGCTTGCTTCAATATAGGCTGTAGGTATGCCCGGCATGATTGGATATCGCGTATCCCATACAAACCGGTTTAAGCCCTTCTTTTTTGTCAGCCTTGGGGAGGATGGCGGTCCTCCCGCATACCGCTGAAAACCCTTAATCGATGCTGAGGAAACTGTATTAATTAGTCGATTCCGGGAGTCAAATACTTCCAGTTTGATATCACCACTGGTTTCTTTGGCCAACTCGTAATAAATCACGATACCACTAGCCGGATTGACACCAGTGAATGGATTAGTGCCATTAGAACCATTGCCATTCAAAGGACTGCCCCAGCTGCCATACACTAAATCCTCGGGCTTGTAGAGTTTGCTTTTACTCGCTCCATTATACTGTGATAATAGATTCAAATTGTCGAGAATCCAGAAAGACCTACCAGAGGTAGCTACAATTAAATCTCCATGATGTACCATTAAATCATTGATTGGGGTAACAGGCATATTCAACTGGAGAGATTCCCATTGCTTTCCTCCATCCCATGAAAGGTAAATGCCTGTTTCTGTCCCGGCATATAACAGGTCCTTTCGGTCTTTATCCTCTCTTACGACCCGCGTATAGGCCCCGTAAGGAATGCCCTCACTAATGTTGGTCCAAGACCTGCCATAATTAGTCGTTTTGTAAAGTCCAGGTGTTTTGTCATTAAATTTATATCGTGCCGTTGCGATATAAGCGGTTCCAGGTTCATGGGGTGAAATTTCAATCGCATTGACCAGGCACTCCTCGAGTCCTTTAGGGGTCACATTTTGCCAGGATTCACCATTGTCTCTGGTAATGTGTACTAATCCGTCATCACTTCCAGTCCAAAATACACCCTTTTCATGTGGGGATTCTACAAGATAGGCGATGGTACCATAATTCTCTGCTCCAACCGCCTCATTGGTATACGGTCCACCACCATTGCCTTGCTTCTCGTCAATGTTACGCGTTAGGTCAGGAGAGATTTCTTCCCAGGTAACCCCATTATCTCTGGTTCTAAGCACTAGCTGTGCAGCATGGTAGAAGGTACCAGGTTCATGTTGTGACCAGATGATTGGTGCATTCCAGTTGTAGAGGTATCTCATATCGCGTGCCTCACGACCTAAATACTGAATTGGGGCCGGCATGACATTGGTGCTGGCTCCAGTATTCATATCCATAATCTCAATGGTGCCGAGATAGCTTCCTCCCATCACGTATCTTGGATTGTCCGGATCAAAGGCGAGAAAGGCACTCTCTCCTCCTGCCGAAGCCGTCCAATTACTTTCAGTGATACCTCCTCTTCCCATATTCATGCTAGCGATTTTTAAGGAAGTATTATCCTGTTGCCCTCCATAGATATTGTATGGGAAGAGATTATCAGCATTAATGCGATAAATCTGAGCTGTCGGCATATTGGCTTGTGTCGACCATGATTTTCCTTGATTAAAGCTTACGGCTGCACCACCATCATTAGCAATAACCATGTTTTTCGAATCTTTTGGATTAATCCAGAGGTCATGAAAGTCACCATGTGTTCCCGTAATTCGCTCCCAGGTCTTACCACCATCAATTGATCTCAAAGCCGGAGCACTGAGCACATAAACCGTATGTTCATCATTGGGATCAGCAAATACCTCAGTATAATACCAAGAACGTTGTGTCAATCTATTATCATCACTGATTCTTGACCAGTTCATTCCGGCATTATTAGAGACAAATAGTCCTCCTAAATCCTTTTCAGAGTCACTTTCTATCAGGGCATAGACTTTTTCCGAGTTTGCTCTGCTTACTACTATTGCCATTTTACCCATCTCATCAGGAAGTCCGTTTTCAATCTTAAACCAGGTTTCTCCACCATCAGTACTTTTGTATACTCCACTTCCTTCCCCGCCACTGATTACCTTCCACGGTTTGCGCTCGTGTTCCCACATGGTAGCATAAAGGGTATTTGGGGCATTCATATCCATGGAAAGTTCACTGCAGCCGGTTGATTCGTTAACGAAGAGAACTTGTTTCCAATTCTTGCCACCATCGGTACTCTTGTAAATTCCCCTTTCTTTGTTTGGCCCGTGAAGTGCTCCTTGTGCTGCCACAAATACGATGTCCGGGTTTGTAGGATGGATCACGATACGAGCAATATGTTGTGTGGCGTCAAGACCAATTTTCGTCCAGCTCTTCCCGGAATCTGTTGACTTATAAACCCCATCGCCATAAGAAGTCATTACTCCTCGGGGCGCATGCTCTCCCATACCAACATAAATTATATTCGGATGTGATTCAGAAACAGAAACAGCACCAACAGAACCCGTCTTAAAAAAGCCATCGGAGATATTCGTCCATTGCTGGCCCGCATCTTCCGTTTTCCATACACCGCCTCCAGTAATGCCCATATAGTATGTGAGTGGGTCTCCCACAACACCACTGGCGGTTACGGATCTCCCCCCTCTAAAAGGTCCTATATTTCGGTATTTAAGCGGTTTGAAGTAGTCTTCCGATGTTTGCCCTATAAGAGTTATGCCTATTAAAAGTGTTACCAGGGTTATGAAGTGCTTTCTCATGATCGGTTTAAATATTAAGGTCTCTCTGCCAATTTTAGCTACTTACATTCAACTAATAATCGACAGATTATATCAATGGTAAAGGACTTATTGGCTTCGAAGTCCTTTTATTGTCTTGTTGGGAATTATTCCCTCTCTTCTTTGAGAATCTCACCCGATACTGAAACGGATAGATTTACTCTTTCCCGGCCCTTTCTTAACTCTACGTAGAAACCTTTCAAATCTTCATTATCTACGATTGTGACCCTATAAATTCTTAAATCAGGATACTTGGATTCAATATCAGATTTGATATCCAAAGGAAGCTGATCATTATAAGGAATCGTGTTATTGTGTCTTCTGGCATCAATCGCATACCCCCTTCGTTCAATGAATTTATTTGGTTTTCCATCAGGTTGTTTGATTAAATCAAAAGCATCATAAAGTTCTCCGGTAGCAGTAAAAGATTGAAATGACAGTTTATCTCCATCTACATCTATTAGCTGAACCAACTGTGTGTTTTCTGCCCCCCGATCACGTTCAGCATCCCAACCATCCCAGGCATTGGATCGGAGTGAATACATCTTACCGCCACTTACAGAAACCACATAAACAGTTCCGGTATAGTCCCTTTTGTTCAAGCCATTCAGAATGTTGCTTTCCCCTTCGGCCAAATAGGGAGCTGTCCTACCCCTCGCATAGCTATGGTCATGTCCTTGGAGCGCCAGGTCGACTTTATATTTATCAAACAGAGGCTTCCAAAGAGCCCTTAGTTGTTTGTTGTCTCTGCCTCCGGAGGCTGAAAAAAGAGGGTGATGATAGGTAACAACAGTCCACTTGTTGGGGTTATTCGCAAGGACTTTTTCCAACCACTCGGTTTGTTCTTCGAGCTTTCGAAGGGTATTCAAGGCAATAATACGCATACCTTGATAGTCCACATAATAGTTCGTCTCTTCCAGGCCTTCTACTCCATTTTCCGGTAGGGTGAACTGCGGATTCCATTGAACTGACAATTGCCTCTCTCTACTCTCATCCGTAAGAGAACCGTATTCATGGTTTCCAGGAACAGAAATAGAAGGTAGCATTCGGTGAATCCATCCTCCAGCAGTAAACCATTCGTGCCATTGGCGTTCGCTGTGAGCATGATTGATCATATCGCCAGCATGAATAATGAAACTCGCATCCGGTCCTTTGCGGTATCCCTCTCTAATCAACCTTGACCATAGCTCAAGTATGTAGTTTTGAGCATCACCAACGTATAGAAAGGAGAATGGAGCCTCTTTATCAGCGGCCGTTTTGAATTGTATCCACTCACTCCATATCTGGCCATCTCCCACTCTATAGGCATACAATGTTTCTGGTTCAAGATCATTAAAGGTTACCGAGTGATAATTTGAGATGACTTGCGCGTCTTTTACATTGGAAGCATCCAGGGTTTCAGTCTTCGCCTTGATCGTCTTAGCATTTCGCCAGAATTTTGGAGCCGCAGTGGCCACCGCTATTTCTGCATAGCCAATCTCGATACCCGTGACTGTTCTCCAGGTTACACTGGCAGTAGTCGCAGGGTTTTGACCATAGTTTAAAATAATATGATCCGGATGTTGTCCAGGCTTACTCCAGTCTTTGGCAAACTGAGGCACCTTGTAGGCTCTGTGTTGTCCATGAAGGGTACAAGTCAATCCAATGCATATACAAAGGGTCAGGATTTTTCTGAATAGCTTTTCACTAGGCATAAGGCAGAATCTTTTTCGAAAATTAGTTCTTAATAAAGAAAATATGCAGACATCAGGTTTAAGAAATTTTTATTTCTCAAAGTGTGTAATTCATAAAGTCGAGTTGTATAAGCCAAGCGGACCATTACCTACCAAAACTTGTTGTCAAACATAGAAATCAGGGACAACCCGGCTGCGGCCCCTGAAATGAACAAATTCCATTCACGGTGTTTGACTTTGAGAACATTGAGAAACAGAAATGCCACAGCTACAATGAACAGAACTACGAGCAATTGCCCCAGTTCGATACCCAGGTTAAAGCCCAATAAAGGCGTTACTATCGAAATTGAATCGGTCAATAGTGCTTTGAAATAATTCGAAAAGTCCATGCCGTGAATGAACCCAAAAAACAAGGCCATGGCATAGTTTTTATTCATCTTGGAAGTTCGTTCCGTCAAATCCGAACCAACGGCATTGTGGATGGCCGTAATGAAAATGGTAGCTGGAATCAGAAACTTGATAATGTTGGAAGGAAGTGTAAAGATATCAAGAGAAGCAAGGGCCAATGTGATACTATGTCCAAGGGTAAAGGCCGTCACCAAAATCAGGATATTTTTCCATTGTTGGATTTTGTACACGGCACATAGCACAATCAAAAAGAGTATGTGATCATAGCCTGCCAGGTTAGAAATGTGCTCAAAACCCAACTTCAGATAAAAATCAAATGGAAGCATCTCAGAATTCGATTTTGTGGGTTGTCTTTTTCTTGTTCAGCATCAGGCTCTTTGATTTTCCATTGACGTGGGCATACACAATGTTGTTTTGATCGAAAAATAAATCGGTAAAAACAGCATTCTTTATTTCTAAGGATGACAATGGTGAAGATTGCTCATATTCGAAATACACCCACAACGCTGTATTATCCCCTTCCCCACTCAACTTTTTGGATTTAATCTTCAGATCAACCTTTTTGTCATTAACCTTCACAAAAAAGAACCGACTTAAATAGTTTAACAACATGGGTTCCGCTTTGTCCGATTCGTTCGGCTGACAGAAGGCCAGTTCCTTGTTTTGCGGATCGAACAACAAGGCCTCATTCACATCGGTCAAAAAAAGCTTTAGATTGATTGTAACAAGCTTCTTATCAGTTTCATATTCAATCTCACAAAGTGATAGCCTCAATGGATGAGGCATCGTTGATACTGCTGGTACAGATATCCCCAAGGTAACCAGGAAAAACAGTAATCTGTACAAGGTCATATAGATTTACCAAGCTAAATTATTCGGATTGAATCCTTTTTGCAATTGCCTGAACTTCTTTAAAGACTCGAACCAGGTTTCCACCCCAGATTTTTTCAATGTCCTCTTCAGAATAGCCTCGTCTTACAAGTTCAATGGTAATATTCATCACTTCACTCGCATCCCATACACCTTCAATTCCGCCACCTCCATCGAAATCACACCCAATACCGACATGGTCAATACCGGCTATCTTAACAATATGATCAATATGATCTACAACATGCTTGACAGTAGCCGGTGGATCTGGGTATTTCGCGTTAATATCATTGAACGCTTGTCTGGCAGCAGTTGCATCTTCTTGCGTCATCTGATCGCGGGGTTTCAAACTTTTAAGAAGTGAGTCCATAGCAGCTTCTTTCTCAGGGTTTGGTGGTGTATCCCTTAGATATATACCTAGCATGGTCAATTGCACAACTCCACCATTCTTCGCCATTAATCTCAACATTTCGTCAGTCATATTTCGATTATGTTCGGTTACCGCGCGGGCATTCGAGTGACTGGCGATAATCGGAGCTTCAGACATTGCAATCGCATCATAAAATACACTGTCATTGCCGTGCGAAACATCGACCATAATACCTAAACGGTTCATCTCCTTAACTACCTGCTCCCCAAAGTCACTGATCCCACCATGCTCAGCACCATTCGGGTCAGTGGCAGAATCCGCAAGGTCGTTATTTGAGGAATGTACCAATGTGATATAACGCACCCCTTTTTCATAATAGAGCTCGACATTGGAAATATCTTTTCCGATCGGATAACCGTTTTCAATGCCAATATAAATGGCGCGCTTACCGTCCTTTTCAAGAGCATAGGCATCGTCTGGGTCGAGGGCCAATCCTACGATGTCCGAATTTCTTTCGGTGGATGTCCTAATTGAATCGATCATCTGAAGGCATAGGGCCTTGGCGCGAGAGTTGCCATCATCATCACGAATATCCTGCGCAACAAATGCCGCAAAGAAAATACCGTCTAGCCCACCTTCTTTCATCCTTGGGTAGTCCACCTTTGAGCCTGTTTCGTTAGGATCATGACGCTCAGCCATGTCGAAACCTGGCTGGATCATACGCAACGGTGTATCGGCATGCGTATCAAGTGTTAGTATTCGATCATGAATTGCAAGAGCTCTTTCAATCAACTCTTCTTCCGTTTCATTAGCTGTTTGATTTCCTGAACAACCACTGACAACCAGTGCAATCAAAAGACATAAGACAGGAATATTCTTGATTTTAATAGTAAGCATGAGTAAAGGTTTGGATGATTAAAAAGTCGTGGACATTTCTTTACAATTTCAAATCCGCGAATGTCAATGCAGCCAGTTATCTAATTGGTGTGCCATAAATATGTTACCGATGGCAGTAAATAAGAGCATCTTTCAGCACGGATTTGCCGATTCAAGAATAATCACTAATAATCGTTTTTGCAACAATGATGCAAAAACAGAGAATAGTTTTATATTGAACCCTCTTATTCAAAACCAATTTTTAGAACTAAAAAGAGACTTAGACTATGCTACAGAGAAAGTTTGATAGGATTGTTAAGGGGTTTTTTCCTGAGGCAATGGATGCTAAAGACACTTCAATCCACTACCTCGGGAAAATGCAAATCGAGCACGGTATTGACATTTCCAAGGTGTTAATGGCCACATCGGTATGTTCAGATGATATTAACGTCCCTTCCACTACATTCTTCAATGTATTGTTTGGCCCATTCATCATGGGAGGGCTTGGAGGCTTACCCTTTGTAGGACAGACAGGCATGACGGCATTTGCTCATCATATTCCCGATGATGGAAGTGCCTTTATTTTT
Organism: Cyclobacteriaceae bacterium; assembly: GCA_028281285.1. Lineage (GTDB taxonomy): Bacteria > Bacteroidota > Bacteroidia > Cytophagales > Cyclobacteriaceae > Roseivirga. Next base: position 92,711 of record JANQKF010000022.1, on the reverse strand, counting down.
TATGGGCCACACATTGGGATCACTCTTGATGGTGAATTAGGCAAAATGTATCGGCCTCGTCAGGAAGACACAGGCAACTCATGCGGAGCACTAATGCTGGCACTTAGCCGACTTCAAGACCAAGGATATCGACCGATTTTGAACGATGATGACTACCAACAAATGAAGTTGGAGGAAAGCTTGTTGCCCTATAGGGAGGAAGTCCTCAATAGTGATAATCAAGCCAAGGCCATTACTGATGCCACATACGATATTATTGACAAAAAAATTCATGAGCATATAAAATCGTGCAAAGATGAATTCCCTGTGGATAAAGTCACCCTTTTGGGAGGTATCATTATCAACACCGATTATGGACTGGATGACTACTTTGATGCACGAAATTTTGAAGTGATGGACCTCAAAAGTCTCTAGCACACTTCTGAGTCAGCGAATGAAGGGTCACCTATACTTTGTCTGCCCCACTGATTACCTGGAAAGAGTTATTGATAATGAGAATTATCAAGAAAACTACTTTTGTACTTCTCTTGGCAATTCGATGACATTCGATTCAAATATAGTGGGGCAGATAACTAAACTTCTAGAAACCAGAAATATCACTGAAATCACCTTTATCCTTTCAGACAATAATCGAATAATACTTGATGCCCTTGGCGACCAGGAGTTTTCAATGATCAGGGGGTTAACCAAATTTTACAATCAACTTTTGAGACAAAAGGAATATGCGGAAGAGTGTTGGCAGACCTGCAATCAACAACACTTGTTGCTATCCTATCATTTGAATAAGAAAATCAAAGAATTGAGTCTTGAGCTAAGATGGTTGTTGGAAAAATCGGTTGAAATCAATGGTATGGTTTACAATCAACAGAACAATGCTTTTACCAAAATCTATTCCGATTTGATTTGTACTGAGTACCTGAGACTAAACTAGCCGAGTATTGGCCTCTTCATATTACGTACGATCGCAATAGTTTCATTGCTGGATATCCAAAATCTGATCAAAGTATCAAAAGTCTAATTGATGCGTATGGGTTTTCTTATTATGCACCAGAACTTTAGATTTTTTGTCGAAGTTGACATAGACGATATTGTTTTGGTTAGGGAAGAGATCGGTAAAAACTGCATTTTTGATTTCCAGCGATGTCAATGGTGATGATTGCTGATATTCAAAGTAAACCGATAAGGCAGTGTTATCTCCTTCCCCGGATAGTTGCTTTGATTTAATCTGCAGCTGCATGTCTTGTCCATTGACTTTTATATGAAATAATTGGTTGAGATAGTCTAATAGCATTCGATTGGCACGAGGTGACTCATCGGATTGGCCGAAAGCCAGCTCATTGCTTTGGGGATCTAACCCAAGCGCTTCGTTTACATCAGTTAAGAAAAGCCTGAGGTTGTAGGTCAAGAGTTGATTATCAGAATTGTATTCCACCTCGCTTTGTGAATACCTCAATTGTTGATTGATGGCTTTGAGTATTTCACCCGATGAGGAAATGGTCAGGTCAAGCCTATTTCTACCATCTCTAAGCTGAGCGTAATACCCTTTGTGCTCGGCATTATCTACCAGCCTTACGCTGACGATCTCGTAACTCTCATATTTTTTTTCGATTTCCGTTTTGACATCAGGAGGTAATTGATCATCATAAGAAATCGTATTGTCGTGCCGTCTCTCATCGATGGCATAACCTCTTCTTTCTATAAATTTATTCGGTTTTCCGTCTGGTTGTTTGATCAAATCAAAAGCATCGTAGAGCTCACCTGTAGCGGTAAACGACTGGTAGGAGAGTTTATCTCCATCCACATCGATTAGCTGAACCAGCTGTGTATTTTCTGCCGCACGATCGCGCTCGGCCTCATCCCAATCATCCCAGGCATTTGACCTTAAGGTGTACATCTTACCACCACTCACAGATACCACATACACCGTTCCGGTATAATCCCTCATATTCAAGCCATCCAGGACATTCTCTTCTCCCTCAGCCAAATAAGGCTCAACACGTCCTCTGGCATAACTGTGATCGTGCCCTTGTAGTGCAAGGTCGACTTTATATTTGTCAAACAAAGGCTTCCATAAGCTCCTTAATTCGTCATTGGCCCTTCCGTCAGAAGCTGAATATAGAGGATGATGATAGGTAACTACTGTCCATTTATTAGGGTTGTCAGCCAACACTTTTTCCAGCCATTCTGTCTGTTCTTCAAACTTTTCTAAGCTGTTCAAGGCAATGATACGCATACCTTGATGATCGATATAATAGTTCGTTTCCTCTAAACCTTCTATACCATTTTCAGGCAAAGTAAACTGTGGATTCCACTGTACTGATAGCTTTCTATCTATACTTTCGGTTGAAAGGCTTCCATACTCATGATTTCCTGGAACAAGGATGGAAGGCAGCATTCTATGGATCCAGCCGCCTGCAGTAAACCATTCGTGCCATTCACGTTCACTATGTGCATGATTTATCAAGTCTCCGGCATGTATAATAAAGCTTGCATCTGGCCCTTTCCGGTACCCTTCTCTTATCAATCTAGACCATAACTCCAAAATGTAATTTTGTGCGTCTCCTACATACAAAAAAGAGAACGGAGCCTCTCTATCGGCAGCGGTTTTGAACTGGATCCACTCACTCCATATTTTTCCATCACCCACTCTGTAAGCATACACCGTCTGAGCTTGAAGGTCTTCAAATGTCACAGAGTGATAATTAGAGATCACGCTGGCATCTTTTACCTCGGAAGCATCTAAAACCTCAGTCTTTGCTTTAATAGTCTTCGCATTTCTCCAAAATTTTGGAGCAGCTGTTGCTACTGCTATTTCTGCATATCCAACGGCTATTTCTTGTGCAGTTCTCCAGGTAACACTTGCAGAGGTTGCGGGATTTTGTCCATAGTTTAAAATAATATGATCCGGGTGTTGACCCGGTTTGCCCCAATCTTTGGCGAATTGAGGCACTTTATAGGCTCTTTGTTGACCATAAAGTGTTGAAAACAACCCAACAAATAAGAAAAAAAACAAAGATTTTTGTAGGAGTTCAAGCCTTATTATAAGGACAATTTTTAGAAGCTGGTTGCTGAAAAGTGTATTCTTCATGTCCTCAATGCTTATTTGCTGTGATCAGGCCTTATTCGAAAGAAGAATAGGGTTATAAGCAACCATACCCTTCCCTTTTGCTGTAAACTCGACATCTATTCTTCCCAGATTAATCCCTGCCCAACCTACCTGATTAATCGTAGTTGTATATCCTTCACTATTGGTCAGGAGAAGCGGTTCATCCATGAATGTATGCGTATGTCCTCCAAGAATCACATCGATCTCACTCACCTCTTGTGCGAGCCTTTTATCGGACGGAATAGCCGAATTACCATACTCATAACCGATATGAGAAAGACAAATAATTAGATCGCACTTTTGCGCTTTCAACTCCTGAACCATTTCTTTTGCAACAGTAATAGGGTCAAGATATACTGTATTTCCGCTCAAAGCCGGGTTCACCATACCTTGGAGCCCTACTCCAAGTCCGAATATGCCAATTTTCACCCCGCCTCTATTGAATACCTGATAAGATCGGACCTTTTGAGCAATGATGGTTTTAGAAAAATCATAATTAGCACTGAGATAAGGAAAGTTTGCGAATTGCATCGCATGATCCAGTCCGTCCAGACCATTATCAAATTCATGATTACCGACAGTCGTGGCATCATAACCCATTTCACTCATTAGCTTCAATTCCAGCTCTCCGCCAAACATATTGAAATAAGGAGTTCCCTGAAACACGTCACCCACATCAAGCAAAAGCACATTATCCTCAGTCGCTCTTATTTTCTCGATGGCGCTTGCCCGTGCTGCCATCCCTCCCATTCCTTTGTTTCGTCCTTCCTTAAATGGATCTATATGAGAGTGCATATCGTTAGTGTGCAGAATGGTCAGTTTCCGTCCGTTTAAGTTCGGTTGACAACTGCTCAATACAAGTGGTGAAACTGCCACGGAAGCAGATGCAGCCAAAGATCGTAGGATGAATTGTCTTCTTTTCATTGTTCTGAAACGGTTACGAGATTTGCCAATTCTGCTTTTATCGAATCACCTTTTGCCGCACGCTGTTTGATTTCCTGAACAATCATGTCCCTTAACATAATTGGTTTGATGTCTAATTTTTTAAGAGGCCTCAACATCTCGAAACCACCTCCCCCATTAGCAAGATAATCACTGATCGATAAGATATAGTTTTGATCTTCGATTATCCTTTTGCCATTCAATCGAATGTTTTTCAGCCCAGACTCAGTCACACGAAAGCTCACTGGCCATATCATGCTCCTCCCGGATTTGCCAATATGCTCAACCACCTCTAACAAAGTTTCGCCTGACATTTCGAGCAAAATCATTTGATTCTCAAATGGCATTACTTCAAAGACTTCACCAAGTGTAATAGGACCTCGATTTATCGGGGCTCTGAGTCCTCCGCGATGATTCATGATTGCTACATCAACATCCAGATCATATGCGGAAATCGATTGCGTCAATAGAAGTTCTGTGACAAAGGTCCCCAAGGTAGACTCATATTGTCCCTGTGAGGTTAAATCATGAGCAGCATAGCCAATCACCTCGTTCATAATAGAATCCAGTTGGCTCCTATAAGGTGATATTATGGCCTCCACTTGGTCCGAAGCGGCAATGTCAGGACTGATTTTAACCGGAGACCAGGAATAGGACAGATCGTATTCAGAAGGACTCGAACATGAGATCAACAATACAAGGCATATCCCTGGCCACTTTGTTTTGGAGACTAGTCGCTTCATGATAAGACGAAGATAGTTCAAACTAAGGTCAAAATAGGGAGTAAAACACAGGCATGCACTGCCACTTGAGAAATTTTACTGTTTCTTAATATTCCAGATCCTCATAACCTCAGCTAAAAAGACTATTGGTCAATCCCAACGTTCGACTGGCCAGGGATCTTTGAAGTGTTCGCCATTTCGCCACATAAACAGCTCCTCATCCGTACATAGGCACTCATTCAATTGTTTGGTGATCTGTTCTTTGTCCAGAACTTGCCCAATGATCACTAATTCACTTTTACGATCACCGAAATCCTTATCCCATCTCGATTCTATTTCGTCCCTGTTTTCGACAAATGCCTCATATCGGATTCGCTGTTCATAGGGCATAGAGCACCACCAAACCCCGGCAGCATCGGCCCTCAACGAACCGCCTGCCTGACTCCATGATAAGGCCTGGTCGGACCTCGAAGCAATCCAGAATAGTCCTTTACTTCGGATTATATTACTCGGCCAAAGCATTGAAACGTATTGCCAAAAGCGCTCTGGGTGAAAAGGTTTCTGACTTTGGAAAACGAAAGACCCAATACCGTACTCTTCGGTTTCAGGAGTATGTTCGTTCTCCAATTCCTGAATCCATCCGGCCGACTGAGAGGTAGTTTCATAATCGAAGCGCCCCGTATCTAGAATCTTATCCAATGCTACTTTCCCAAATTGAGTCTCTATTAATCTTGCTTTGGGGTTTAACTTGGTAATCATTCCCTTAAGTAGATTCAATTCGTCTGTACTTACGAGGTCCGTCTTGTTTATGAGAATCACATCTGCAAACTCTACCTGGTCAGTGAGCAGATTCACAATGGTTCGCTCGTCACCTTCTTCATCATTCATTTCACGACTGGCAATAGTATCAGCCGATCCAAAGTCTTTCAGAAAGTTAAAAGCATCGATTACGGTGACCATGGTATCCAATTGACACACATCCGAAAGATTTACTTCTAACTCATCGCTCTCAAACCAAAAGGTCTGGGCCACTGGTAGGGGTTCTGAAATTCCAGTGCTCTCTATCAGCAGATAATCGTATTTCTTTTCAAGAGCAAGCTTAGCTACTTCTTCAATTAAGTCTTCCCTAAGTGTACAACAGATACAGCCATTACTCATTTCCACCAGCTTCTCATCCGTGCGGCTAAGTGTATTCCCTTGCTTCACAAGCTCGGCATCGATATTGACTTCACTCATGTCATTGACGATTACGGCCACGCGCATTCCTTCCTTATTGTGCAATACATGATTAAGCAAAGTGGTCTTTCCAGCTCCCAAAAAGCCAGAAAGTACAGTAACTGGTAGTTTATTAAACATAAGTCAGATTAAAGATTTCAAGGTTATAAAGCCATTCACTATTCCAAGCTTTCCCTGGCCCCACACCATTGGGGGTTCAAAAGTAGTTGTCTCAAATTGTTTTTGCAACGATGTTGCATAAATTGTATTCTTACCGAAGTTAAATTCTCCTCTAGGCAACCTTATTCCATTCTAAACGTCTTGATGTTGTATTGATCATTTGTTTTGTGTACAAAAAACAAATAGCTTACAACTATGAAAAACGAACCGATAAGCAATCAGGAAGAGATTGTTTTATTAGCTGTGGGTAGCCTTCAGCCAGAAGCCTATGCCTATGGCATCATTAAGGAAATCAAGGACGAAACAGGTCAGAGTTGGTCATTAGGGACAGTTCATACCATTCTATATCGTCTGGAGAACAAAGGCATGCTGAAATCCGAAATGGGTGGCAGCAGTAGCAAGCGTGGAGGGCGAAGCAAGCGTCTGTACAGCCTTAGTCAAAAGGGCTACAAAGTGATGGAGGAATTGATGAACATCCGTCAATCCATGTGGACCAAAGTGGCTACGAATCGATTGTCATTTAATGGCTGAAACCCAAAAATATCACCCTCCTCAGCTAGCGCAGCGTTTTCTCTCTTTCTTCTGTTCAGATGAATGGATTGATGAGGTATTGGGTGATTTGGAAGAACAGTATGCAGACAACCTGGAAACAAAAACAGTCACCTACGCCAAACTACTGTATTGGTGGCAAGTACTTCGGTTAATGCGACCACACATTTTTAAAAAGGGAAAAAGAAACTCAAGAGTTATGATGACTAAAAACCACCTTAAAATCTCTTATCGCAATCTGCGTAAGAACAAGGTTTACGCCTTTATCAATATACTCGGCTTGTCCGTTGGAATTGCCAGCGTAATGCTGATTGCCATCTATGTCAACTATGAAACCTCTTACGACAAGTTTTATGAGGACAGTGATCGGATTCACCGAATTGCCCTGGAAAGAGTATATCCGGGACGGGTTAAAATGTTCGGCACCTCGTCAATAATGCTTGCCCCCACTTTGAAAGAATACTATCCGCAGGTGGAAGCCGTCACACGCCATCATCGCCTTTTTTTCAATAATGAAATCACGATAACCATTCAGGAGAATAATCGGAGCTTCACAGAAACACGATTCCATTTTGCTGATTCCTCCTTTTTCGATGTCTTCTCACATGAATTTATCCAGGGAAATCCTCGAACGGCCTTGGACAATATAAATGGTGTAGTGCTCACCGAAAGCACTGCCATGAAGTATTTTGGTACTACCGATGTATTGGAAAAAACGATCAGCACAGGTGGCAATCCAATACAAATCAACGCGGTGATTAAAGATATTCCGGAGAACTCTCATATGCATTTTGACATTCTCGGCTCCATTTTTAGTCTGCAATTCTTAAACAATGCCATAACTCAAGGAAGCTGGATTAATCCATGGGTGTACACCTATGTTAAGCTTAAGAAAGGCATTGACCCTCAGGAATTTGAAAAGGAGTTTCCAAACCTATCCGAAACCTACGGTGGAGCTAACTATGTTCAGGCACAAGGTACGGACTGGAAAGAACAAGGACATTCGTTTAACTACTTTCTTCAGCCCATCGAATCCATCCACTTACGTTCGAACCTGGATGTGGAAGTAGAACCAAACAGTGATATCGCCTATGTATACATCATCACGGTCATTGCCATAATCATTCTGACCATCAGCAGTATCAACTTTATTAACCTTTCCATTGCTCGATCTACAGAAAGGGCCAAGGAGGTTGGTATAAGAAAAGTTATGGGTTCACAACGATCTGCATTGATCTCCCAATTCCTGACAGAATCGATATTTATCTGTTTTATTGCTTCTGTTCTTTCCATAGGGCTGGTGTTCATATCAATACCAAAGTTTAACGAGATTCTGGGAACTCACTTAAACTTCAGCACCATCATTCAGCCGGTAGGGATACTTTCCTTACTCATATTCATCGTGTTAATTGGAATCCTGTCTGGTTTTTATCCGGCCATGGTCATTTCCAGGCTACAACCATCAACAGTACTCAAGGGGAATTACAAAAGCAGCAATAAAGGAGTTTGGCTTAGAAACGGGCTTATCGTAGTACAATTCATTATCTCCATCTTCATGATCTCGGGATCCATCATTGTGGGCCAGCAAATGAATTATTTGCTCAACAAAGACCTCGGCTTCAATAAAAAGGACCTTATGGTAATCCGAGGAGCCATTTCCACTGGTGACAACTATAATGCTTTCTATAACCGATTAAACCAACTAAGTGAAGTCGAAGCTGTTGGCAAAACCTTTGGTGTTCCGGGCGATTTCCTGGGAAGTGCTGTCTTTGAGGTGAACGATCCGGAAATTGATGATGTGCGTGTCAATTCACTCACTATCGATAGAGAATATGTAACAACAATGGAGTTCGAAATAGTGATGGGTCGAAGCTTCGATATCAACTTCAATGATTCCCTCAATATTCTGGTCAACGAGGCTACAGTTGAGGCTATGGGTGTTCAGGCCCCCATAGGTTTGAAGTTTTTTGGAGGTAACAACAATAACCCTAACGGTCCCAATCCTGAATTCACAATTATTGGTGTGGTAAAGGATTATAACTTCTATTCATTGCACTCAGAAGTAAGTCCATTGGTAATGTTTTATGGGGGCAACAATTTCAATTCGAATGTACTCGCTATCCGATTGAATACTACCAACATTAGAAATGCGATTCAAAACATTGAAGACACTTGGGCGGAGTTTTCTGAACAACCCATCAATTACTCATTTCTCGATGAGTATTTGGATCGCCAATATGAAGCTGATCGTTCTTCGACCTCGATTTTCGACATCTTTACTTATATCGCCATCATTATGTCCTGTACCGGTCTGTTTGGCCTGGCTACTTATGTAGTTAACCAACGTAGCAAGGAAATGAGCATCAGGAAAGTATTAGGAGCTTCCTTGCCAAGTATCATTGCTGTCTTTTCGAAAGAGTTTCTGATTCTAATCGGTGTAGCTTTTGCTGTGGCAGTTCCTGCGGCCTATTTTGCTTTGGAGCAATGGTTAAGTGACTTCGCTTATCATGTTTCAATCGGAGCGCTAGCGTTTATCCTGGCGGGGGTAGTAACTGTTGCTTTAGTATTTGTCACCGTGAGTTATCAAGGGGTCAAGATCGCTTTGGTCAATCCTACAAAAATCCTTCGGAACGAGTAAAGGCATTGTCATACCAGAATATTCTTAGTAGCTTAATTCTTAAGTGAATGAACTAGCTATGAACAAACTGAAATTCAAGAATGGAGACGAGTGTGACGCTATCGGGCTCGGTACATGGAAGTCGGAACCCGGGGAAGTGTATCAGGCCGTCCGAGATGCCATCAAAATAGGCTATCGCCATATCGATTGTGCATGGATCTATCAAAATGAGGATGAAATCGGAAAAGCTTTTCAAGAAGCCTTCAAAGCAGGTGATGTCAAACGGGAAGAACTTTGGGTCACCTCAAAACTTTGGAATAGCTTCCATGCTCCGGAAGATGTGGAGCCTGCCTTGAGAGAGACGCTTGATGCCCTCCAACTCGATTATTTAGACCTCTATTTGATTCATTGGCCCATCGCTCAAAAGAAAGATGAAATTTTCCCACAGACAGCAAGCGGCTTTTTCCCCATCACCGAAATGCCCGTTTCTGCCACCTGGAAAGCAATGGAAGCCTGTGTTGACAGGGGGCTTGTTAAGCATATTGGGGTGTCTAATTTCAATATCCCCAAGCTCAAAAAGCTCCTGAAGCAATCGATGATAAAGCCTGAAATGAATCAGGTAGAATCACATCCAATGCTCGCCCAAAATGACCTTTTTGAATTCTGCAGAGAAAATGACATTCACTACACCGCTTATTCTCCGTTGGGATCGAGGGACCGCGCGGCAAGTATGAAAGGAGCTGATGAGCCTGATTTATTCGTTAACCCGACATTAAAGCGAATTGCCAATGAACATGGTGTACATCCGGCTCAAATTCTGATCAAATGGGCAGAAGCTAGAGGGACAGCAGTAATTCCTAAATCCGTCAATCCGGAACGATTGAAACAAAATCTGGAAGCCGCTAATATTCCTTTGACTGATCAGAATATGAACGACATTGCCCGATTAGATATGGATTATCGGTTTTTGAATGGGAAATTTTGGGAAAGAGAAGGCGGATGGTATACAGCCGATTGGCTCTGGAATCAATAAACCTTCACACAAGCAAAAGAGTCCTTCATTGTTTGAGCTTAGCCAGTTCGAAGGTTTTCAGCATTGGGCGTTGAATTTTAGTGGTTTTGCCATAGCCTTGAATTTTTTGCTTCGTTTTTGGTTCAAGGCAAAAATGAAGTACCAAAGGATTTGATGTGAAGAATAGGAACCAATCAAATTTTAGCATAAAAAAACCCCTGACGCTATGGTCAGGGGCAGTAAATGTAAGAAGTTATAATTCGTTTAATTATGCCTTTTTAACATTGACGGCATTAATGCCTTTTCGTCCTTCTTCAGTGTCGAATGTGACTTTGTCATCCTTACTGATTGCATCCACCGTGCCTGACACGTGAACAAAGAATTCCTCCCCAGTTTCGTCATCGATGATAAAACCGAAGCCCTTATCATCAAGGAAGAATTTTACGGTACCTGTTTTCATTGTAATTTGTTAATTGTAAAATATTATACTGCAATTTAGGTGATTATAACGGTTGTGACACTAAATAGTTCGTATTATAATTTTTAAGGAATTTTGAAGACCCTCTACATTGTTCGACATGCCAAATCAAGTTGGGATTATCCCTACCTAAGCGACTTTGACAGGCCGCTCAATAAGCGCGGGCAAAGGGATGTTCCGGATATGGGGCAACGTATTGCCAATGAAGGAATCTTACCTGATTTAATCCTGAGTTCTCCCGCAAACAGAGCCATTACCGCTGCCAGAGGAATTGCGGCTAAAATTGGCTATCCTGACCAGCGGATTGAAGAGGACCGGAATATCTACCATGCCGGCACATCCACCTTAAAGAGAATCGTGGCTAATATTTCAGATATGCATGACTCGGCTATGATATTCGGTCATAACCCTGGCTTCACCTGGTTGATCAATGATCTCTGTAATTTCTATCTCGACAATCTGCCTACCTGTGCCATCTGCGGAATTGAATTTGATATTAACTCCTGGAAGGATATTCTACACACCATTGGCAAGAAGGTGTATTACGACTATCCTAAATCGTGAATATCATAAACTAGGATAAATCTTTAGTCTAATTATGTTAATAGCCACGCTTATGGTTAATAAATCACAAATACATTATATTAATTTTCATAAGATTGGGAAAAGTGCAGGATCAACTGAAATAACTGGCACTAATGATTAATTGTAATGGACAAAAACGAAATAAGCAAAGAGTTTCAGCTGAGAAAAGACAATTACAACAGGCTTGGGAAAAACATTGTTGAAGCGCTTCAAACCTTCTTGCTTGAACAGGATATTCCTTTTCTGGACATTTATTACAGAGTTAAGAAACTTGACTCCTTTATAGACAAAGTTAATCGCAAAAAGTACAATCAACCCTTTCAAGATATCGAAGACATTTGCGGTATAAGAATCATTTGCTACTATGCATCCGATATCCAAAGAATTGGCGATGTCATTGGAAATGAGTTTGCTATAATCGAAGAAGAAGACAAGTCAGACCTTTTGGGCCTAAAGGAGTTTGCGTACAGATCAAAGCACTATATAGTCAAAATCAACAACAGTTGGTTGGCTTCACCCAACTATAGAAAGTTAGACGATCTAAAGTGTGAAATTCAGGTGCGTACAATTTTAATGCACGCATGGGCGGAAATTGAGCATAAGCTGAATTATAAGAGTACAGCTCAAGTTCCGAATAAATTTCAAAGAAAATTATTTAGGTTAAGTGCAAAATTTGAAGAAGCAGATGAACAGTTTGAGGAGCTAAGAGACGGTATTGATACTTATATCTCACAATTAAACAAAGGAATCAAATCCTCCAAAGGGTTTAACTTAAAGCAAGACTTCAACATAGAAAGTTTCAAAATATACATCAAATATCAGTTTCCAGATAAATCACCAGATCAAAAACAGGTGGAGATGCTTTTCGATAACATTTCTAAAGCCAAGTTAGGGTTTGAAGCTGTGGATACAGTCATTAAAAACCTAAAGCCTCATTATGATGAAATTTTAAATGATTTAGGTGACTCTGGATATGAAACTTCAAATGATGGGATTGATTCTTTTTTATGGATTTCGATGGACATTTACAACAATGAAGCGTTTAATTCCTTCAGAGGAAGTTTAATTTCCAGCTTCAATACTGTAGTAGAAAAGTGGAGAGGAATAACAAAAGATAGCTGGCTGTAAGCGTTTAAATCTCAGTACTAATGGAATCAAATTAATGTGTTGACACCCTCGATAATTCTACAATATATATCTCGACACTACGTGTCCAAGTGACAGTCTATTCGGTATGTTACTTACTCAGAGTATAAACTCACTCAAGTCCTTATCCTGCACCAAATCTGAAAGTCGCTCTCTCACCAAATCTTTGGTAATCACAATCTTGGCATTCGCAGAAATCTCATCCGGAATATCGAAAAGGATATCGTTCAACAAATGACTCATTACCGTATGAAGTCGTCTTGCGCCAATGTTTTCGACCTCTTCGTTGATCTTAAAGGCTAATTCAGCCAATTCATGAAGGGCCTCGTCATTGAAATCCAAAGAAACTTCCTCTGAGCCTAATAAGGCTTCGTATTGTTTGGTCAAAGCGTTCTTCGGTTCCTTAAGGATTCTGTAGAAATCATCCTTAGTCAGGTTGTCCAATTCCACACGGATTGGGAATCGCCCCTGCAATTCCGGAATAAGATCAGATGGTTTTGCCACGTGGAATGCTCCTGCAGCCACAAATAAAATATGATCAGTGTTGATCACTCCGTACTTAGTGTTGACCGCACTTCCTTCCACAATGGGGAGTAAATCACGTTGTACACCTTCCCGGCTCACATCGGGTCCACCTCCACCTTTTTTGCTACCCCCTGCAATCTTATCGATCTCATCGATAAAGATGATTCCCGTGTTCTCCGCCTTGGAAATAGCCTCGTCCTTTACCTCGTCCATGTCGATCAGCTTGGCACTCTCCTCTTCTAAAAGTAGTTTCTTGGCCTCGCCAATGGTCACTTTTCGTTTCTTGGTCTTTTTTGGAAGTACATTGCTCAGCATGTCCTGCAGGTTCATCATGGATACTTCGTCCATGCCTCCTCCTACCATACCCACTCCGGGATTGGCGCTGGCCTGAACACTGATCTCGATCTTTCTTTCATCGATCTCACCGGACCTGATCTTTTCTCTAAATCGCTCTCGGGTCTTTTCATTCAACTCAGCATCAGTCATCTTCTCGGCATCGCCATTCTCAGAACTGAAACCGGGTGAAGTCGGCTTTTGACGGATCGGAGGAATAAGCGCATCCAAAATGACACTTTCCACCGCTTCCTCAGCCCTTTCCCGTACTTGTTCCTTCTTTGACTGACGAACCAGATTCACCGATTGCTCCACAAGATCTCTTACCATGCTCTCCACATCACGACCCACATAACCTACTTCCGTGAACTTGGAAGCTTCTACCTTAGTAAATGGCGCATCCGCAATCTTTGCCAATCTTCGAGCAATCTCAGTTTTACCAACCCCGGTAGCACCAATCATCAGAATATTGTTCGGCACAATCTCCTTCTGCATGTCAGAAGCCACATGCATTCTTCTCCATCGATTTCTCAAAGCGATCGCAACGTTCTTCTTTGCATCCTTTTGGCCGATGATGTATTTATCCAATTCAGATACGATCTGTTTTGGAGTCAAATAATTCTTTTCTAACATCTCAATTCTTTTTCTTTATCAATCCGGTTAAATCGGTGTTCAACTGGATCGTATTGCTACCTCCGGCTGTGTGATATAACGCCCTGCCGTAGGCAAATTCAAATCTTTTAATTTTCAACATAAACCCGAAAGAGAAACCAGCTCCTCCGGTTATGTTCTCTAATCTTAGTTCTTTTCTCAGTAAATGGTTGTACCCAAATCTGAGTTGAAAACTGTCATGGATCAACAACTCCGTCCCGAAAACCAGTCTTCTGAATATCCTTTCACCAAAGCCCGGCTCTTCGTCCTGACCGATAAGCGAGTTTCCTGATGGATCAAAGAACACCACATTATCACGATTCAGGTTTCGGGCAGTCAGCGAAAACCGAAATGGCATAAACTCGGGCTTATAAGAGACCCCTAATTGCACATCCAGCGGAAGTTGGCTGTTTGTTTCTTCCGTATAGTCTGAAAGCAGCACACCCAGGTTCTTGATCGTCATTCCAACTGTCAGGTCCCTTTCCGGGTGTTTAAACAAGCCTCCAAAGTCCATCATGATGCCAGAAGCACCAAAGGATGCAATATCCGAAACCACCATTTTCAAAGCAGCACCAGCCCTGAACGGGCCGAATGCCCTAGCATGATTCAGTGATAATGCGTACTCAGCCACCTGAAACGTGCCAGAAGCAAAACCAACATTATCATATTGTTGGAAGTCGCCATAGTCGAGATAACTCAAATTGAAAGACCATGTGCCGTACTTCTCGAATTCTCGAGAATAGTTGACCGAAAACTGATTGATATCTGCGAAATAGCCCAGTCTGTTGATCACCAAGTGATTATTCCAGGTCTCATTTACAAAGGCCGGATTGGAGGTCACCATACCGGGGTCCTGAAGACCTGAGGTGATGTTTACGCCTCCTAATGCACTCAACTTTGCGTTGGCAGGAATATTCAAAAACTCGAAAACCCTTTGCCCACCCAATTGCCCGAAAACTGCCTGGGTGGATGTTAGCACTACTAACACTATGAGGTTTCGAATTCTCAACTTCTTAAATCCATTTTATGGATAACCTTGGAATTTAGGTTGAATTTTAATCTTCCACCACAAATTGCAACGCCCCGGACACTTTTTTCTGTTCGAGTGCAATATTTAAGACTTCTTCAGCAGTCTCCACATAGTGAATGGTCAATCCTTTAATATAACGTTCGTTGATCTCAAGTATGTCCTTTCGGTTTCTTTTGCTCAATATGATATCCTTAATCCCCGCACGTCTTGCGGCTAGTATTTTTTCTTTGATTCCTCCCACTGGCAATACACTTCCTCTTAAAGTAATCTCTCCTGTCATTGCCAGTCGGTTTTTCACCTTCCTTTGTGTGAACAGAGAAGAGATAGCAGTCAACATAGTGATCCCAGCTGACGGCCCGTCTTTGGGAACCGCACCAGCTGGCACGTGGATATGAAGATCGTATTTTTCGAAAGTCCGGTGATCAATATCATAATCCTCAGCTTTTGACTTCAGGTAAGAAAGTGCTGCCATTGCCGACTCTTTCATCACATCTCCTAGTTGTCCTGAAAGTGTCAACTTCCCTTTGCCTCGACTAAGGCTTGACTCGATAAAAAGGATCTCACCTCCTACGGCAGTCCAAGCCAGGCCGGTAACAACTCCTGCAACCTTGTTATTGGCATATCGCTCCTTGTCAAAAACCTCTCCCCCCAACACTTTTTCGATGTAGTCTGAATCGACCTTTTTAGGATATTCTTCCTCGAGTGCAATACTCTTTGCAACTGATCTAATTATAGAACCTATCTTCCTTTCCAGGTTTCTAACTCCTGATTCCCTGGTGTAAGCATCGATGATTTTGGTAATCGCTGCCTTATCAAACGTCACATCCGAACTCTTCAGCCCATGCTCTTCTTTCTGCTTTGGAATCAAGTGTCTCTTGGCGATCTCCACCTTTTCTTCAAGGGTATAACCCGTAACCTCAATGATTTCCATTCGATCCCTTAGTGCCGGTTGAATAGTATCTAATGAATTCGCTGTGGCGATGAACAGCACCTTGGACAGGTCATATTCTACCTCGAGGTAGTTATCGGTAAACTCCTTATTTTGTTCAGGGTCGAGTACTTCCAATAGTGCCGAAGAAGGATCTCCTCTGAAATTGGAATTAACCTTATCAATCTCATCCAGCACGAACACAGGATTAGAAGATTTGGCTTTTTTTATGTTTTGAATCACCTTACCGGGCATGGCCCCCACATAGGTTTTCCGATGTCCTCGAATTTCAGCTTCATCATGAACACCTCCTAACGACATCCTGACATATTGTCTGCCCAAGGCTTTCGCGATTGATTTCCCTAAAGAAGTCTTACCTACTCCCGGAGGTCCGTATAGACAAAGAATAGGACCTTTCAAATCATTCTTTAGTTTAAGTACGGCAAGGTATTCCAGAATTCGATCTTTCACCTTTTCCAGTCCGAAATGGTCTTTATCCAGAATTCGCTTGGCCTTCTTGAGGTTAAGGTCGTCTTTGCTATACTCCGCCCATGGTAACTCCACCATGAGTTCGGCATAGTTCATGGCGATTGGATACTCAGCCGCCATTGGGTTCATTCTCAAAATCTTATCAAGTTCCTTGTTGAAATGGTCATCTACTTTCTTTGGCCAGTCCTTTTTGGAACCCTTCAATCTGAGTTCCTCAACTTCTCTTTCAGGACCGTCCTCTCCCAATTCATCCTGCAACACTTTCATTTGTTGCCTTAGGAAATAGTCACGTTGCTGTTGGTCAATATCTGTGTGAACCTTATTCTGAATTTCCTGTTTGAGCTCCAGCATTTGAAGCTCTTTCATCATATGCTCTAACAGGCTTGTGGCTCTTTCAATCCCATCATTCATTTCCAGCAAATGCTGCTTATCATTGGCCTCGACATTGATGTTGGAAGAGAGGAAGTGCACCAGGAAACTGGGCTTTTCGATATTATCAAGGGCTACTTGTGCCTCTTTTGGGATTTCCGGATTTAAGCTCATTATCCGGTTGGCCGTGTCGCGAATAGACTGAACAATGGCTTTTTGCTCTTTGGAGGTTCTTTTAGGAAAGTTCTCTTCAAGCAACTGAATTTGGGCAAGTAGGTAAGGATCCTCTGAAAGAAATTCTTTCACCTCAAATCTTCTTTTTCCCTGTATGATGATTGTTGTGTTTCCGTCAGGAAGCACCAACATTTTCACAATTTTTGCGATCGTACCAATTCGATAAAGATCTCCGGCAGAAGGCTCGTCTACTTTGGGGTTTTTTTGAGTAAGTACCCCAATCATTTTATCTCCCTTGTAAGCCTTCTTCACCACTTTGATTGATTTCTGGCGACCCACTGTAATAGGAATTAATACGCCTGGGAAGAGCACCGTATTCCGAACCGCTACTATTGGCAATTCTTCCGGGAGTCCATCACCCTGAAAGTCTTCCTCATCATCGGGAGCGATCATTTGAATCAACTCGCCAGTATCTTCTTCTTGCAATTCCCCCGCAAAAATCCCCTGAATCATCTGATTGTCAATCTTCATATATCAATGCCACAATGGCACATTTATCCTTATAAACAAGTGACCACCCTAAATTGCAAGCGCTGTGCCAAACCAACCATTGGCAGAGTCCGTCTTTCTTTACTAGGTAAAAAAAGCTAAATTCATATGGATTTCTTTCACCTGAGCTCAACTGACAGAAGATGAACATTCCAGGACGGTTCATACTGCTCCTACTGATCTGCTGTATTTCTACAGCAAACGCTCAACTATTCAAAAAACGAAAGGTCGAAAAACTCGAGGCAAAGAAGGATACAAATGTCGTTGAAGTCATTAAACTCGACTTTCCGAATATCAGGAAGCCTTCATATGATGCCCTTGTTTTCTATCACAACCAGAGACTCCTGGACAGAATCAATCAGTTGGATAAAGAAGAAAAGTGGGTAGAGCTCTATCCGATTCTAAGAGAGTATGTCAATAACTTTGGAATGCGGAATTTCGCTTATCAGACCTACTTGGTTTGGCGCCTGGCCAAGTTGACTGAAGAATTAGTGTCGGTCGAAGCTGCAAAACCATTTTATCGAATTGTACTCAAACATCATCGCGAAGGGTTGGACATTGCTTCGATAACCAAGCGATACGAAGAAATCAACGGTACAAGTACAAGGAATTATGTACCATTGGACTATTACTACGAACTTGTGGAATTTCGTAAACAAGTAGATACGCTTAGGCCGGCACGTGGTGTTTTGATGAGTATGGGGAGAGCCATCAATTCGCGCGATGAGGACTATGGCCCATCCATAGCGGTTAATGATAGTTTACTGATATTTACCTCTAATCGAAATTCCAAAACTGACGGTCTCACCACTATTGTTAATGAGGACCTCTTTATGGCCAGAAAACAGCAGTACTGGAGGGCGGCAGAGGCAATGAAAAATATCAATACGGAATACAATGAAGGATCTGCTACCCTTTCGAAAGATGGAAAAACCTTGTTCTTTTCACGATGCGGGTCTCCCGATGGTTTTGGAAATTGCGACCTATATACGGCCAAATTTATGGGAGATTCGGTATGGTCGGAACCCGAAAACATGGGTGGCTGGGTAAACTCTGTCGGATGGGATTCTCATCCGACCCTCTCACATACGGAGGACACACTATACTTTTCTTCGGATAGAGGAAATGGTTTTGGCTTGGCCGACATTTATTATACGTATAAAAACTCCAGAGACCGTTGGGTAATCCCTCAAAATCTAGGCCCTGTAATTAATTCACGGGGAAATGACGTCAGTCCTTTTTTCCATCCCAAATTCAATGTGCTTTACTTCAGTAGTAATGGTCACATTCTGAACTTCGGAGACTACGATATCTACAAATCCAATAAAATCGATAAAAATCGCTGGAGTGAGCCCATAAATATAGGTCCGTTGGTAAATGGTACCGGAACCGAGTTCTACTTCAGTATCAATAAAGAATCCAGCAATATATACTACTCCAGATCAGAAGAAGAAAGTATGAAGAATCTGGACCTCTTTTCTTTCCCTTTGCCCATGGGTGGACAACCTGAAGCCACTACGCGATTCTCAGGTTCACTAACAGACGAACAAGGTAACCCGATGAAGGGCATCGTATCAGTGATTGACCTTGACGAAGGTGTGGAGGTCGCACCGAAATTTCTCAGGGCTGACGGCACCTTTGATTTTGATCTCATAGATGAAAGAAACTATCTTCTGGTAATTCAAGGGGACGACTTTTTCAGGATTGAAGAGCTGTTTTTCCTGGACGGAGATACGGATTATGAAGGGAAAACAGAACGTATGTCGAGTAAAATTGAATTCCAATCCGTAGAATTTGAAAACGGCATGGCCGAGATTCTTCCGGACATGCAGCCTGATCTCAACAAAGTAGTCAACTTTCTTCTCGACAATCCGGACTTTAATATCAACGTATCAGGTCATACTGATTCCAGTGGGGACCCTAATTTTAACCTTACGCTTTCCCAAAAAAGGGCTGATGCCATTAAGGATTACATTGTTCTTAGGGGAGGTGTTTCTGAAGACCGTATCAATGCCGTGGGCTATGGAAGCCAAAAACCAATTGTCGCTGAGGAAAAAACCGCTCAGGATCGCAGATTAAACCGCAGGGTCGAATTTGAGATTTACAAGGACAATTCTAAATATGAAGACCTGCTAAAATCTCTTGGGTTTGGTGAGGAAGAACTTCCTAAGAAAAAGGGAAATGGTAACGGTAACTAAGCTATAATCCAAACAGCTTCAGAATATCATTCCCAAGTACAAAAACCATTAACATGAGAATAATCACCATGCCCACTTTCTGTGCGTTCTCAAGGAATTTATCTGAAGGGGCCTTACCGGAAATCATCTCATACAAGAGGAATACCACATGACCACCGTCAAGAGCTGGAATTGGAAGTAGATTCATAAAGGCAAGAACCATAGAAATGAATCCTGTACTTCGCCAGAATTTATTCCAGTCCCACTTCTTTGAGTAGAGTTTTACTATACCAATTGGGCCACTTAAACTTCTCGCTGATATTTCTCCGGTAAACAACCTACCCAATGCTCTGGCATTTAAGACCACAGATCCAAAGGCATCAGAGGTTCCTTTGGTCACAGCTTCTCCAAAAGTATAATTTTTGGTTGAAATGTCATTCAGGGCCAATGGATAAAACCCAATAGTCGTGTCAGGGTTTACTTCTACCTGAAAGTTCATTGGGTTGCCATCTCTTACTACATCAATAGAAACTGATCCACCTGCAAAAGGTGCCAAAGCAGCCTTCATTTGATCAAAGTATTGAATTTCGGTATCTCCCACCTTAGTGATTTGATCCTCTATCAAAACACCCGAAGCTTCTATATTGGAGTTTTCTCCAAAAAGACCAACCACAAAAGGCATCCTGACATCGAACAAATCTCTTCTCAGATTGATATCCTCCAACCGGTTTATGAATCCTTTTGGGAAGTTAACTTCGAAAGTCCGACCGTTTCTATCTACTGTCCAGCCTCCGTCAGCTTCCAGAAAAACACCCGGTTCAATCAAGTCTGATAGGCGCTCATAGTCATCACCATTAACCGCCAATATTCTATCTCCATGTTGAAAGCCCAGCTCCTCTCCAACGGCTCCTACCATAATTCCATGTTCCATCACTTCCTCCTTAGCGATGTAGTCATCACCGGTGTTGTAGGTTAGGATAATAAAGGCAACTATACCCGCAATGACATTAATAATGATTCCGCCAAGCATCACAATCAATCGCTGCCATGCCGGCTTGGACCTGAATTCCCATGGCTGAGG
The DNA here is from genome assembly GCA_028281285.1 of Cyclobacteriaceae bacterium. Taxonomy (GTDB): domain Bacteria; phylum Bacteroidota; class Bacteroidia; order Cytophagales; family Cyclobacteriaceae; genus Roseivirga. The sequence continues at coordinate 71,853 of JANQKF010000022.1, read as the reverse complement.
TTCCTGAGCCATTTGCTCTTTGTCCAAAGATTCATCAATCATCCCTGAGATTTTGACAAATCCACCCAAAGGGATCGAACCTAAACCGTATTCAGTTTCGCCTTTTTTAAAGCCGAATATTTTTGGAGGAAACCCTATAAAAAATTTCTCCACCCTCATTCCAAAAGCCTTGGCTGCCAACATGTGACCTGCTTCATGGATTCCAATCAAAATTGAAAGCGCCAATAGTAATTGCGCAATCTGAACTACCGTTTCCATTAATTAATATATTCTAATGCTTTAATTCGTGTTTCTTGATCCGTCAGGACATAGTCCTCATACGTAGGATTTTTCAAAAAAGATATGCTTTGCATACACTCATGGACAATATCCGACATGCGCAAAAATCCGACTTTATCATTTAAAAAACTATCAACCGCGATTTCGTTTGCTGCATTGAGTATACAAGGCATATTTCCCCCTTGATTCATTGCCTCAAATGCCAAACCCAAATTTGGAAATGTATTCATATCCGGCTTCTCAAAAGTAAGCTGAGGGTAATTCAAAAAGTCAAATCTAGGAAAATCCGATCTGTAACGATCGGGATAGGTCATTGCAAACTGAATTGGCAATTTCATATCCGGAAGTCCCATTTGTGCTTTCATACTTCCATCTTCAAATTGCACTATCGAGTGAATAATGGATTGTGGATGTACGATGACATCAATCTGTTCCGGTTTCAAACCAAACAACCATTTCGCCTCAATTACCTCCAACCCCTTATTCATCAGACTGGCCGAGTCGATCGTCACTTTGGCACCCATATCCCAATTTGGGTGTTTAAGTGCCTGCTCCTTAGTAACATTCGCGAGAAACTCCCGGTCTTTTCCCCTGAACGGACCGCCAGATGCAGTCAGGTAAATTTTCTCAATTCTGTTGTGAAACTCCCCTACAATGCATTGAAAAATGGCAGAATGTTCAGAATCAACCGGATAGATGTTAACTCTATTCTCTTTTGCCAAACCTGTAATCAACTCACCAGCAACAACCAGGGTTTCCTTATTAGCCAAGCCGATATTTTTACCCGCCTCAATTGCCTTTATAGTAGGTTGGAGACCAGCATAACCTACTAGGGCGGTAATCACCAAGTCCACTTCCTCCATTTGCACCACTGAGTTCAAGGCATTAATTCCAGAATACACCTTGATATCAAATGGATCAAGTGCATCAAACACCTTTTCGTAATGATCATCGTTGACGATCACCACAGCATTTGGCTTGAATATTTTGGATTGTTGAATAAGCAATTCAAAGTTATTCTGAGCAGTCAACACAGAAGCTTCAAAGCGTTCGGAATGTGAGGATATCACCTCCAATGCCTGAGTTCCAATGGAACCGGTAGAACCTAAAATTGCTATTTTCTTTTTTTGAGAATCCTCCACTAAAGGACTATTATTTGATGGTTGCCAACCAATTACTAACCTGTTTTTCTGTCATTAGTTTGTTCCGCAAATTCTAAATGCGAATCGAATGGCAATTGGTGTGTTTAAAAGGACCTAATTCCCAACGGGTGCAAAGATAGTTTTTTTGCATCCCCGATGTCAATTTCTCTCAAAAAAGGTCTTCTTCCACCATGTCACCATTTTAACCTTAATTAACAATCAGAAAGAACCCCATCCGTGACGGCATTCGTAAGTTTGATAGGTTGAAAAGCGATTAAGACTGACAAATTGAACATCTGAACAATTTTGCACGCTTTTTGAGTTACATGAATAAACAAATGTGATTAGGGAATGAGAAGCACATTAAAAACGATCGTTATTGCATTAATAGCCGGACTTGGTGGCGCCTTTATTTATCAAGAATTTATCGGTCCGGCACCAACAGAAATAATCAGGGAAGTTCCTGCATTTCAAAATGTCAACTTTGAGCGCCCGGAGAGAAATGTCGATAACCTGGCAGCAGGGCCCGTCAACTTCAGAGATGCCGCTGCTCGTTCTGTGAGCAGTGTGGTGTATATCAAAAACATCAGACGAAATCAACGCAGCTACTCATTCATGGATCAATTGTTTGGAAGAGGAAGGACAGGTTCTGAGGTGGTTACCGGGTCGGGTTCTGGAGTGATTTACTCATCTGACGGCTATATCATAACCAACAATCATGTAATTCAAGGAGCTGACGAAGTGGAGGTCATGCATGAGAAGAGAAGCTACAAAGCGGAGTTGATTGGTACTGATCCCAAAATGGATATCGCTGTTCTAAAGGTTAATGCGAATGATTTGCCCGCAATAGATATAGCTCAAAGCTCAGATGTAGCCGTAGGTGATTGGGTATTAGCAGTAGGTAATCCGTTCAACCTTACCTCGACCGTGACAGCGGGAATTGTTTCTGCCATAGGTAGTGAGTCAAATTCCATCAGAGAAAACTTCCCTATTGAACTTTATATTCAAACAGACGCTGCCATCAACCCTGGTAATAGTGGCGGTGCTTTGGTCAATACCGAAGGTGAATTAGTTGGAATAAACACATCAATCATCACCCGAACAGGATCTTACGCAGGTTACGGATTTGCTGTACCCTCTGATGTTGTGGTGAAGATTGTGGAAGACTTGAAGAAGTACAAGTTTGTACAGAAAGCTTTTACCGGTGCCGAGCTGGTTGACATAACCGAAGATGTAGCCAAGAGAGAAGGACTCAAGGACCTAAAGGGCGTTTTAATCGAATCTGTCAGGAAAGGAAGTGCCGCTGACAGAGCAGGCTTGGAATCAGGAGATGTCTTGGTAAAAATCAACAACAAAGTCCTCAATAACAAGGCCGCCTTCGATGAGTACCTTAGTGCACTGTCTCCTGGAGATGAAATCGCAATCCAGTATGAACGAAATCGGAGATCTTACGAATCCAGTCTTGTACTCGAGAATGTTTTCGGAAATACTGACATCCTTGATGCAGAATCAGGATTGAATGAGGATGATATCTTTTTCTCCGATTTTCTGGGTGCGGAATTGAGAAAACTCACTCAGGCAGAGCTTGACCGATACGATTTAAAATATGGTGTTAAAATCACCAAAATAGATCCTCGTTCAGGGTTTCTCCGCAAACTAGAAGACCTAAAAGAAGGATATATAATCTCTGCCATCAATAGAAGATGGGCTGCTGATCCTGCCGCTGTGGCAAGGTATATTGAGCAGTATTCGGGTAGAATTTATATTGACATTATCGACAATAAAGGCCGATCTGACACCAAGAGATACATTTTTAGGTAATAATCAATCCGGAGATATTACCCGCTTAAAGGAATTACGATAAGCGGATGGAGTTTTGCCCGTGTATAGCTTGAATTGTTTATTAAAGTGGGAGAAGTTACTGAAACCACTCTCAAAGCTGATATCGGTGATGCTCTTAGATGATTCTGCAAGAAGTTTTGAAGCATGAACCACCCGGAACTCATTTACAAAATGCGTAAAGGTTTTTTTCGAGATTTTCTTGAAGTAGCGGCAAAAGGCAGGAACAGTCATACTTACTTCATCGGCAATCTCATCCAAGGAGATATGTTCCTGAAAATGATCTCTGATAAATTGGTAAACCTTATTCATACGATCATTGTCCTTTGAGTCAATGGCCAAAGCTACACCTTGAGCATTCAATACGGTGTACTCTTCGGAATTGGCTAATTCTTTTAACACATTAAGAAGTCCCAACAAGCGGTCGTATTGATCCAGGGTCAACAATTCTTCAATCTTGGCACCGACTCTGTCCTTGATTTCTCCATGGAAAGAAATACCTTTCTTGGCCAATTCCAGTAGCCGTTTTACGGGAGCCATTTCGGGAATGTCAAAGAATCTTTCACCCAGAAAGTCCTCACGCATTTGAACTACAGTCTCCAGTTTATTTCCTGTCAGTCTATCGGTGAATCCATAATGGGGCAAATCCGATCCAATCAGGATCAAATCACCATCATTAAAATAACCAAGATGCTGACCAATATGTCGTCTCCCACTGCCACCATTGACATAAATCAATTCTAATTCAGGGTGAAAATGCCAATCGGCCTTCTCTCCATTACAAGCATCAGAATATTGTCTGATCAAAAAGGAACTACCAAAGGCAGGACTGATCTGCTCTAATGATGGTTTTGTTTTTAGCGCTTTCTCTTCCATAGCCACAATACAATGTAAAATTAGGCCTGTGGGTTCCAATTATTCTGTTCTCTGTTGATTAGATAATGTTCTATATTAACCTAATTGTAAAGTTAGAGTTTTAAAATGGTTAATTAACAACATTTTTTAGCCAAAACTCATGTGTTTGAACTTGAAGACCAGCCATACCTTTGTCATGTAATTATTTTTCATCTAAAGAATTATAAGGACATGAAAACTCTAAGAAGAACAATCGTTGCGGCCATGATGGTCATGGTGGCAACATTCGGTTTTGCAGGTCAATTTGATCCCGTAATGAATGTCGAAACTGTATCGGCCAAACAGATACAATTGAAAGTAAACGGTTTAGCTTCAGCCAGCGTGCGTCTTACTACCCAAAGAGGGGCGGTATTGCACTCTGAAACTTATTCGAATGAAACAGGCTTCCATAAACAATTTGATTTAAGTCAGTTAAAGGCAGGGATCTATTTTGTAGAGGTCGAAGACAGTTCGAGGTATAGTGTAGTTGGACTACAAGTCTCTAAAGTAGGAGTGATTCTACAACCGGAATCTTATATAAGTATTCAAAAACCGATAGTGAAATTAGAAGAGGGAATTGCTCGCATCTTTTTTAATGAAGAAGTAGAGTCTGCTCACCTTTCCATATTCGATAACAAGTCATATGTCTTCATTGACGAATCAATTGCAAGCAACGATTTCAATAGAAGCTATGACTTTTCAAAGGTTGGCAAAGGAAACTACTTCATTAAACTCGAAGTACTCGGAAAAGAATTTCTACATAAGGTGGAAATCCGTTAAGCGGTAATTGTAAAAATGAAAAGAGGAGCAGTTGCTCCTCTTTTTTTATACTGATTTCATTCTCATTTTCTTCTTCAACTCCTCTATCTGATGAGCAAATTTTGAGTCGTATTCCATCATATCATTGACGGATTGTACTGCGTGAATAACAGTAGAGTGATCACGCCCTCCAAAATGATAACCTATCGATTTCAAGGAATGATTGGTGTATTCTTTACAGAGATACATCGCCACCTGACGTGCGATTACAATTTCTTTCTTCCTGGTTTTATCCTTGAGATCCTCAACGCTGATCTGAAAGTACTCTCCTACAGTCTTTTGGATATAATCTACGCCAACCTCTGACTCAATGTCATGAACAATGTTCTTCAAAGTCTGCTTCGCAAGTTCCAGGTTAATATCTGTCTTATTCAGTGTGGCGTGAGCAATTAAAGAGATTAACACACCTTCAAGTTCGCGAACATTGGTATCTACACTATACGCTAAATACTCCACTACATCATCAGGAATAAATATACCGTCTGACTGCATTTTGCGAGAGATAATGGCCATCCTGGTTTCAAAGTCAGGCATCTGCAAATCTGCCGTTAATCCCCACTTGAATCGCGATAGCAGTCGATCTTGAAGTCCCTTTAAATCCCTTGGAGGTCGATCACTTGACATTACAATCTGTCTGCCATTTTGATGCAGATGATTGAAAATGTGGAAGAACATCTCTTGCGTCTTCTCCTTGCCTGCGAAAAACTGAACATCGTCAATCAGCAAAGTGTCGACTTGAAGATAAAAGTTAGTAAAGCTTTGAATACTATTATTCTTAATGGCATCGGTGAATTGTGTTGTGAACTTTTCCGATGACACGTACAACACAAAGTTATTCTTGTTGTCGTTGCTCACCCTATTCCCGATGGCTTGCACCAAATGGGTCTTACCGAGCCCTACACCGCCATAAATCATTAACGGATTAAAAGAGGTAACTCCCGGTTTTTGGGCAACCGCTAAACCTGCCGATCTTGCCAATCGATTACAATCTCCTTCAATGTAATTATCGAAATCGTAGTTGGGATTGAGATTTGAATATCGAGATTCGGCTTCCAATGAAGGCATTTCAAAGGGGTTACTGATGGTCGGATCAGAAGCTCCTTTTTTATCCCATTTGTTTTGATTTTGATTCGGTAGTGTAACCACATAGGGTTGATTTCTCACGCTACCGCTATCTACAATAACCGAATATTCCAATCTTCCTTCAGGACCCAACTCATTGAATATCACCTGTCTCAATACATGCACATAATGTTCTTCGAGATATTCATAGAAAAATTGACTGGGTACCTGTATTGTTAGAACATGGTCAACGAGACTTATGGGTTTGATGGGTTCGAACCAAGTCTTGAAACTTTGCTCTCCGACTTGCCCCCTGATAAACTGGAGGCAGTCTTCCCACACTGAAACGCCATCTTTAACCATTAAATTCGATCAAGTAAACTGGAAAAAAATACCCTCGTCATTTTTGGGAGGGTAGACAAAAATGGGAAAAATAAAATGAACATGAAAGCCGTTCTTCACGCTTTCCGAAAAAATAATTTGACTACTTCATTTTACATGCCGCTGCTCATCAAATTAAGCAACAATTGCCTAAATTTTTCAGTTTGCAAATTGATCATCAACAAAAATTGAGTCTAAAAATCTTACTTTTGTGACCTCAAGAAATTTGAAATGGGACCAAACCTTCTCAAAGAATTTTCTAAGACTAATAAGGCTGAATGGAAAGCAAAAATTGTTGCCGATCTGAGAGGAAAGGCATACGAAGATTTGCTTTGGAATCATCAAGGATTGATTGGAGAACCCATCTACACAGCTGAAGATATTACCCCTCAAATTGGCTATCGACAAAATGGTGCATTCACTACCCAACCTCACCTTTATGGGGCGCGGCATTGGGTGAACTATCAATTAATCGTAGTTGATCAGGAATCAACTGCCAATGCTTCAGCACTTGAGGCACTCAATTCTGGAGCTGATGGGCTGGTTTTTCAGGTGAAAGGTCTGCCGAATTTCAACACACTCTTGAAGGATATCCAAATGGAATATTGTTCGGTTTCATTTGAGTCAGAAGTAAACCTTCTAAATGAATATCAGCAATATCTTGACTCTGGAACTATTGATAAAGGCAAGATTACAGGATTTGTAAGGCAGCCTGACTTTGAATTCATTGAAGGCTTGGGTTCATTCAAAACACTCAATGTCTCTCTATCGGGGGAGGAAAATCAGTTTGGAGTTGCCAATTCATTAGCCCAGGTTCTGCATAAAGGCTCCAAAACGCTTTCACAGCTAACTTCTACCGGCATAAATATTCATGAAATAGTCAAAGCCCTTCAATTCGAAGTAGGCTTTGGTAAAAATTATTTCATTGAAATAGCGAAAACACGTGCATTACGAACATTGGCGGTTTCAATGCTCAAAGGCTTTGGAACCCAAGTTGAAGCAAAGGAAATCTCAATCCTCTCGGCATCCAATTCATGGAATGGCCCTACCGAAGATGAATACAATTATCTTCTGGAGGCTACCACATCAGCCATGGCGGCCATAATTGGCGGATGCAATGCATTATTAATTCGACCATTGCACTCTGCCTTCAAGGAGCAGCCTAATCTTGCGATCCGAAATGCAAGAAATATTTCCTCCATTCTCAAAGATGAAGCCTATTTAGGCAAAGTGGTTGATCCTGCTGCGGGATCCTATTTTATAGAATCCTTGACTACCGAGTTAATTCGAAAATCATGGTCAATCTTTCTTGAATTAAATGAATTGGACCAGGAAGAGTCCGTTATTGATCACCTAAAATCAAAGGAGTTATGAAGCCAGATTTCTCCGGAATAGACCCCCTATCAGGGACTGCCCAAAAGTTGGAATTCAATAATGATTGGCTAACGGCTGAAGGCATTAGAGTAAAACCGGTCTTTACTGCGGCTGACTTGGATAGCGTGGAACACCTTGACTTTGTTGCTGGAATTCCTCCCTACCTCAGGGGTCCTTATAGTAGTATGTACGCACAGCGCCCCTGGACAATTCGTCAATATGCCGGCTTCTCCACAGCCGAGGATTCTAATGCATTTTATAGAAGGAACCTCGCTGCTGGTCAAAAGGGACTTTCTGTAGCATTTGACCTAGCCACGCACCGCGGTTATGATTCAGACCACCCAAGAGTATTTGGGGACGTGGGAAAAGCAGGAGTTGCTATTGATTCGATCCTCGACATGGAAATTCTGTTTGACCAAATTCCCCTGGATCAAATGTCCGTTTCCATGACCATGAATGGAGCAGTAATTCCAATCATGGCATTCTATATCGTTGCAGCAGAGGAACAAGGAGTTCCTAAAGAAAAACTAAGCGGAACAATCCAAAACGATATTCTTAAGGAGTTTATGGTTCGCAATACCTATATCTACCCGCCTACTCCTTCCATGAGAATCATTAGTGACATCTTCGAGTATACCTCGAAGTATATGCCAAAATTCAACTCTATCAGTATTTCTGGCTATCATATGCAAGAGGCGGGGGCCACTGCAGACCAGGAGTTGGCTTATACGCTGGCCGATGGTTTGGAATACTTGCGAACCGGGGTAAGCTCAGGGCTGGATATCGACACATTTGCACCTCGACTCTCATTCTTCTGGGCCATCGGCATGAACCACTTTATGGAGATTGCCAAAATGAGGGCAGGTCGATTGCTTTGGGCAAAAATTGTCAAACAATTTGACCCAAAAAATCCAAAATCGCTGGCACTGAGAACACATTGTCAGACGTCAGGTTGGAGTTTGACAGAGCAAGATCCGTTCAATAACGTGACCAGAACTTGTGTTGAAGCATTGGCAGCGGCATTAGGGCATACACAATCTCTGCATACCAACGCGCTGGATGAAGCCATTGCGCTCCCCACGGATTTTTCGGCTAAAATTGCCCGTAATACTCAAAAATACTTGCAGCAGGAAACTGGTATTACCGATGTAGTGGATCCATGGGGAGGTTCATATTATGTAGAATACCTGACAGACCAATTGATGAAAAAGGCCTGGGCTCTTATTGAAGAGGTTGAAGAATTAGGGGGTATGGCCAAGGCCATTGAGGCTGGGGTTCCAAAAATGCGAATTGAAGAAGCTGCAGCTAGAAAACAAGCCAGGATAGATTCAGGTAAAGACATTATTGTAGGTGTTAATCGATACCAGGTTGATGAGGAATTGGATATTGAGCTTCTGGAAGTTGACAATACTGCAGTCAGGGATTCCCAAATTGAAAGGCTCAATAAGCTTCGATCAGAACGGGACAACACCCGGGTTGAAGCGTCTCTGGATGCATTGACCAGAGCTGCAGAATCAGGAGAAGGTAATTTATTGGAATTGGCTGTTCAAGCGGCTCGGGACAGAGCGTCATTGGGTGAAATATCCATGGCGATGGAGAAGTCTTTCGGAAGACACAAGGCTGTGATTCGATCGATTTCCGGTGTATATTCAAACGAAGTGAAAGAAAACGAAGATTTCATAAAGGCGCGGGGATTGGCCGATCAATTTGCAGAAATTGATGGCCGAAGACCTAGGATTATGGTAGCCAAAATGGGGCAAGACGGGCATGACAGGGGGGCTAAAGTAATTGCAACCAGCTTTGCCGACCTTGGCTTCGATGTGGACATAGGACCTCTATTCCAAACCCCAGAGGAAGCTGCCATGCAGGCTGCAGAAAACGATGTTCATGTTATCGGAGCCTCTAGTCTGGCTGCAGGACACAAAACCTTAGTTCCTCAATTAATAAATGAGCTGAAACGAATAGGTAGAGATGACATTATGGTGATTGCCGGAGGTGTCATTCCTCCAAACGATTATGACTTTCTCTATGAAGCAGGTGTTTCCGGAATATTCGGACCGGGCACTGTAATCGCCAAAGCCGCTCAGGAAATTCTTGAAAAGTTAATCGGCTCGAATTGAAATAATGGACTCCCGGATAATTAAAAGTTTGAGTTTTAATTCCGAAACAAATTTCTTTGGAGGATCATTGTAAACTGATCTATGCAATTACAGGAAGTAAATAATAAAAAATCGGCAAGGGAGTTTCTGGATGTTGCCAGAGAGCTTTATAAAAATGATGATGCTTGGGTATGCCCACTCGACCAAGACATCAATAACACTTTTGACCCTGAACAGAACAATTATTATTCCCATGGAGAAGCAATTCGATGGATTCTAAAAGATGATTCAGGCAAGACCATTGGTCGAATTGCGGCATTTATCAATGAAAAGAAGGCCGATTTTGACGGTAAGCGCAGTGGTGGAATAGGTTTTTTTGAATGCATCGAAGACAAGGAAGCTGCATTCCTTCTTTTCGACAAAGCCATGGATTGGCTGAGAGAAAGGAAGGTCAACTATGTAATGGGCCCAATCAATTTTGGCGAGAACGATACCTATTGGGGGTTGCTCGTAGAAGGGTTTACTCATCCATCCTATGGTATGGCCTATAATCATCCGTATTACAAGAATTTCTTCGAGGACTACGGGTTCACGACCAAGATGGAACAACTCACCAACCACGTGGATGTAACTGCGGGTATTCCTCCCAGATTCAAGAAGATTGGCAACTATGTACTAGAAAGAAGAAAGAATGTGACCATCAAGCATTTTGAGATGAAAAAGTTCGATCAGTTCGCAGAAGACTTCATTAGTATCTACAATCGGGCCTGGTCGGATCATGAAAACTTCACTCCTGTTGCCAAAGAGTACATCAAAGAAACGTTCAAGAAGATCAAGCCTATTTATGAGCCGAAATTCATTTGGTTTGCTTATGTCAATGGTGATCCCGCAAGTTTTGTACTCTGCCTGCCAGATGTCAACCAGATTTTCAAACATCTCGATGGTAAACTTCATTTCTGGAATAAGCTGAAATTTGTTTGGCTCAAACGTAGGAAAGTGATCGACAGAATTCGTGTGATTGTAATGGGGACCGCACCTGAATATCAAGGTATGGGACTGGAATCGGTGGTCACATTAAAATGTTTTGAAAGAGCTGAAGAACTAGGTCATTTTGTCCAAGGCGAGCTTTCATGGGTTGGAGATTTCAATGATAAAATGATTGCTATCCACAAAGCCCTGGGAGGTGTTCCGGGCAAGAAGCACATCACCTACGAGATGGATATCTAGTATCGAAACCCATTTCTCGAGAGAAAATTTTCGTAAAACTTCTTAATTACCGGATCGGATTTGGACGATTCTAAAAGGAGGGTATGAAAATCAGTGTATAAATTTCTTTGCTCGAATAACGCTGCCTTGGTTAATACAGCAATACGTGAATCACCCTGTGGTAATTTCTGGATTTCTTTTTCAAGGTCATCGTATTCAGGGGGTGCGACCTTTTTGAGGGCGTAAAGACCAGACTGTGAACCGCTGTCCAAGTCCCTCACCTTCAAAAACACCTGACGCCTCCAAGCCAATTCCTTAGAAAGAAAATCGATTTCCAGATGGAACTGTTCAGTTGTCGCTTTATGGATTATTTCCTCGTATTCATTCAAAAACTCCACCTCAAATGGTCCTGACCCTTTCGACCACCATGGTACAACTTGTGAAAAACCAAATACCTCACTCGAACTGGGGAGATGCATTTCAAGGGGTATTGATGAAGGATTTACCTCTTTGAGAGTTCCCAATTCTTGATAGTAATCCTTCCAGACTTTAGCAGCAAACATGGATGAATCTCCTTTTAGGATCGAATCCCTACGCTTCAGCAAGAACTTGCCGGAGCCGCCAAAATTGAAGAACCTACCTGATTCATCAATAAATGATACCCAAGCATCCTCTACCAACTCAATTCGGCTTGAATCAGCCAGGTGCTCACCAGACTCTAATTGATGGAAGCCTGTTTCAGTATAAACATAAGCCCGGCCATGTGCAATAATAGCCAGATAATCTGATTGCGCTGGCAATTCCATGCAATACAACATAAATGTCAAACCCAACACCGTCCTCATCAACTGCAATATAGTAGCCTGATTCACTTAAAAAAGAGCTTCTCAGTAGAACGTCCAAAAGCTTCATAAATGGCAAGTATACCAACAAGCAAATACTCGATTACAACGATTTCCAGATGCTCATGATATGTGCCACCTCCATAGTTCATATAGGTGAGAAAGATCAAAATGGTGAAAATATAAGGAAAACGTTTGTTCGAGAAGATACTCAGCGCAAGAAGAGGAATCGTATACCAAGGGTGAACGGTAGTGGCGAACAGTAAGTAAAGTGCCCATACCCAAACCATATTCTCAGGAATTCTTTTTGATTTTCCAAGAAATGAGTAGAGTGTAATCGAGATCAATGTCGCATAGGCCATCCACTTACCTGACTTTGCGATGATGTTGAATCCTTCGGTTTCAAATCCATACCATCGCGCCAGGTAATAGATACTACCGTTGAATTCAAATTTCTGAAAATAGAGTTCGAGACTTTCTCCGGTCCCCTGAAAAATTGCCGAATCAAGAAGTGGAACAAAGTTAACCGCTAGAACCGCCAGAACTATCAATCCATAGTAGATACCATTCTTCAAGCCGACTTTCCTCACAATCAAAGGCATAAAAATGAGAGGTAAAAACTTGGTTGCTACTGACAAACCAAAAAACAAGGCCGAGCGATAAAGACGCCCCTGTTCATAATACCAGAGTGCCTGCAAGAGAAAAAAGATCAGGATTGCCTCGAAATGTAGATTACCTGTAAGCTCCAATATGACCACAGGATTGAGCGCATACACAAGCCCGTATTTTTGAGGCAAACCGTAATGCTTGAGTAGCCTTCGAATCAATCGAATATTACCCAGCTCAAAGACAAATATCACCAACCGAATAAAGACCATCGAGAATATTTCTGATTCGGGATTTAGGAGCACAGAAAAAAAGAAGATCAACTGGTTCAGCGGTGGGTAAACCGTGAAATAAGGTTGAGAATTGAGTTTATCGTAGAGTTCTTGGTTAAGACCAATTCCTTGATCCAAATAATCAACGGGCAAGGCGGCATATGGATCCAACCCATTATAGATGAGTCTGCCGTCCCATATGAATCGATAAATATCATCTGATAATCCGGGAATGCTGAATAGTAGCAATGCCCTCAGAAGAATTGACCAATAGTAGGGCAGATCAACTCCTTGCTCATCTGTCGACCTCGTCAGCATCAAACTCAGGATAAGCATGACCCCGAATAATGAAAACACCAAAGCCGACTCGGATCGATCTATGAAATAGGCAAAAATGATGATTAATGCCCCAAACAATACGTAAGCGAGAGAGAGCCCTGTTTTTTTGTTAAGCATGACGGGTATGCTGGACAGTATAGTAGAATACCAGCATAAAGCCTAAGCTAAGCAAAATATGAAAGGGAAGTAGCGCAAAGTCCTGGAAGTAAAATGCAAAACCTAATCCAGCAATAAAGTAAAGGGATAAAAACCCTTCGAGCATGGTCAACGGATTGATTTTCTTTTTGAAATATTTATTGCCTTTCCAGGAGTCTTTCTTTGAAACAATGTTGAATTTCGGAGTCCTGATAAACGGGGTCTTTTTTCCTATTAATCCTTCAAAAACGGCCGTTGCATTATGAATGCTCAATCCAAGGAATACTGACAAAAGCATAAACATCTGGGGCACAAAGTCCTTCAGTTTTTTCCAGAACCCCACCTTTTCTTCTTTGAAACCATTCCAGTAGAAAATGATCAGAAAAACGTATCCCAAGAGGAAAATTGTAGAAACATTTATCAAAATCTGCCAGCCTGAGGAAAGGTTCCTAATGAACAAGACCGGCACACTAAGTAAAGCGGTGATTACAATACAGATGAAGATGGCGGAATTCAATAAGTGAAACGTGGCGTGGAACTTTGTGGCCAACGGAAGTGGAGCTTTCAGCACCTTTGGCAATAGTTTTTTACTCACTTCAGCAGCACCTTTAGTCCATCTGTATTGCTGCGATTTGATGGCACCCATAGCCGCAGGAAGTTCAGCCGGAGCAACAGCCTCCGATATATAAAATATCCTCCAGTCTTTTAATTGAGCGCGGTAGCTAAGATCAAGGTCCTCGGTTAAAGTATCTGCTTTCCAGCCTCCTGCTTCTTCAATGCATTCCTTTCTCCAAACACCTGCAGTACCATTGAAGTTAAGGAAATGCCCTCCAGTAGATCTCCCATTTTGCTCAACAAAGAAATGTGTATTGAGACCAAAGGCTTGCAATTTGGTAAGCATTGAATATTTCTCATTGATATGCCCCCAGCGGGTTTGCACCACTCCTATTCTCGGATCTTGCTCGAAGTGCGGAATAGTATTTCTCAGAAAATCCTCTTCTGGGACAAAATCAGCATCGAAAACGGCAAAGAACTCGCCTTTTGCGATTTCGGTTCCGTATTGAAGAGCTCCAGCCTTAAATCCTTTGCGATCCTCCCTCCTGACGTGTTGAATATCCAAGCCCTTTTGTTGCCATTCACCTACCTTGGCCGCAATAAGTTCAACCGTTTCGTCATTGGAATCATCCAACACCTGAATTTCCAGCTTTTCTTTTGGCCAATCAAATGCTGCTACCGCATCGATCAAGCGCTCAACCACATACAGTTCATTATAAACTGGCAGTTGTACCGTGACAACAGGGTAATCGTAATCAGGCCCGATGGCCTCTTTTTTAGGAAGTTTATTCTTTCGCTTAGCCTTTCGATAAAGGTGTACTAAGTGCAGTTGGGATAAACTGTACAAAAAAATGAAGGACAGCGCTCCTGTATAAAGTGTCAATACGATGAGTTCCAGCCAGTACATTATAAATACTTAAAAATGGTCCAAATAATCTTATATCCTGCCATCACGGTGCCCTTCACCGTTCCGGACACCTTGCTAACCCCAATCCTTCTCTTATAGTTTACTGGCACTTCCGCAGTTTTCAGTTTTTGTCTTGCAGCTTTCACTTGCATCTCTACAGTCCAGCCATACGTCCTGTCCCGCATCCTCAGCTCGAGCAATTTATCGAACCTGATTGCCCTGAATGGTCCAAGGTCCGTAAATTTAACTCCATAAAATAACTTCAAGAGGTTTGTAGCCAGCCAATTACCAAAAACTTGAGGAATGGTCATCGAACCCTTTTCCCGGTCACCAAGCGCTCGGCTCCCGATTACCAGGTCGATACCATCATTGATTATTGGTGCCACCACATCGGGAAGCTCCTCCGGATAGTCAGAGTAATCTCCATCCAAAAAAACTACAATTCCAGGAGGAAAGGAACTGCTGGACAGGTAATCTATGCCCTTTAAACAGGCATTTCCATAGCCAGGATTCGGTTCGTTAAGCACGGTAGCACCAGCTTGTTCTGCCACTTCAGCGGTTCTGTCATTCGAGGCGTTGTTGACTACAACCACCTCACTCACCCAATCCTTAGGAATATCCCTAACCACATGACCAATCGATTCCTCTTCATTAAAAGCAGGAATAATTACCTTAATGGTGGTATTAGTCGCAGGTTGATCTTGCACGCCCAAAAATAGATAATCCCGAACTTTCAACCGTCATGATTAAGACGATTGTCGTTCATCCTTTTATTGATGGCGTTGGAACTTAATTTAAGGTGAATTAGTTAATTATATGTATATACATACAAATTTAACTTAACTCAGAAAGGAATCAATAATGAAAACAGTAGTACATAAATCAGATAGTCGAGGATATGCCAATCACGGATGGTTGGAAAGCCGACATACATTCAGTTTTGCAGGATATTTCAATCCAGAAAGAGTACATTTTGGAGCACTAAGAGTGCTAAACGATGATAAGGTGGCAGGTGGACAGGGATTCGGGACCCATCCTCACAATAACATGGAGATTGTTTCCATCCCTCTTCTTGGTGACCTGGAGCACAAGGACAGCACGGGCAGAAATGAAGTTATCAAACAGGGCGATGTACAAATCATGTCGGCTGGAACCGGGCTTCAACATTCTGAGTACAATCACAATGAGGACAAAGAAGTGCATTTTCTTCAAATCTGGGTTTTGCCAAAAGAAAGGAATATTGAGCCTAGATATGAGCAGAAGTCATATGCTGCTGAAGACAGGATGAACAAATTCCAGACTGTAGTTTCCCCTAATGATAACAATGCCGTATGGATCAATCAGGATGCCCACTTCAGTTTGGCCAATCTTGATGCCGGTACTTCATTGGATTATCAGGTAAAGAATGACGGTAACGGTGTTTATGTCTTTGTCTTGAACGGTGAACTAGAAGCTGCTGGCGAAGTTCTGGATTCCAGAGATGCTGTTGCAGTTACTGAAACTGACATGATCAATCTAAAAGCCAAGTCATATGCGGAGGTGCTAGTGATTGAGGTGCCTATGCTTGAGTTGAACTAAATACTTCCAATAAGTGAGTTCTAGCCAACCATTAAGGTTGGCTTTTTTCTTTGTTCACTTTAATTTAATCCTCCCCTCTTGAGAGGGGATTAAGGGGTGTGTCGAATGCCAAGAAGAAAAATCATACCATATAATCCAAAACTCAAGGAGCTTGCTCGAAAGTTGAGAAACAACTCCACTAAATCCGAAATACTTTTGTGGAAGCAGGTTAAAGGAAAACAAATGATGGGTTATGATTTTCATAGACAAAAGCCCATCGACAATTACATTCTCGATTTTTTCTGCCATGAACTGATGCTGGGAATTGAGCTTGATGGAAGGTCTCACTCATTTGAAGAGGTAATTGTTAAGGACAAGATAAAAGAAGCAAAAATGATTCAATTAGGTATCAAAGTGATTCGATTTCATGATTCTGAAGTCCATAATGAGATGAGAAATGTGCTGCGCACAATCGAGAATTATATCTTAGATTTTGAGGAAGGCACACACCCCTAACCTCTCTCAAGAGGGGAACTTGGTCATACTCTCAGAATGACTTACATTTCAGGCATGGAAAAAGAAGTCACACTAGAGGACATCATCTTAGCATCTTTCGAGCAATTAATCCTGGTAGAAGAAAGTGTAGCGTCACAGAAACCATCTTCCGACAAATGGTCTCCCAAACAACTGATCGGACATTTGATAGACTCCGCTTCCAACAACCACGGTCGTTTTATGCGTGCCCAATTCCAGGATGATATGGTATTCCCCGGTTATGATCAAGAGGGCTGGGTGGAAAGTCAGAATTATCAAAATGCCAACTGGCATGACCTTTTGATTCTATGGCGCCAATTCAACTTGCATATTGGACATCTGATTGCACAGATTCCAGCAGAGAAACTGGCCCAAGCAAGAACGAAGCATAACCTCCATCAAATTGCCTGGAAGACGGTTCCTGAAAACGAAACCACCACCCTTGCCTATTTCATTGATGACTACGTAAATCACCTTCAGCATCACCTTAATCAGATCTTCTCGCTTACAGGAATTTCATCACAATAATTCAGCTCCCATGTGATAATTCTCTCTAATTATCACAGAATTATCACGGGCAACTCACAGTGAATTAACACTTTACCCTAACAAGTCAGCTAGCTTGCATTTGAAGGATTTGGTGTGAACGGATCCACCGATTTTACGCTTTCATTGTCGTATTGCGTGGCAAAACCATGCTTTCATCAACGAGACATAATTAACACAATGAAACGTACGACACTATTTACCCAATTAACCTTGGCCTTAGTATTCACAAGCCTTATCTCAGCTTGTAGCTTGGTCGATTTAGATGAGCCAGGACCAACGGCTCCGGTAGATCCTCCTTTAGGATTGCCTGCAACTGCTGAAGAATTGTTAACAGCAATTGCGGGGACAGAGTCCGGAAGAACATGGTCGGCAGAGACCTTCGAACTGGAAGGCCTTTCCGGTTTCCAGCTTTGCCGACTGGATGACACTTTTATGTTTTTCACGGATGGTACCTATCGCTATGATGGTGGAGAAGTGCTTTGTGGAGGAGAGGATGATCAGCGCATCAAGACGGGAACCTGGGAACTCGATTTCGAGAATTCTCAAATCCTCTTTGATCGCGAGACTTCCAAGGAATATACAGCCACTATTGCTGCAGCTGAAGGTAATCGGATGCAGCTCTTAGGTCAGGTTGAAATCTTCGGCCAGTTGCTGGACATCGAAGGCATTTACAAATCAGAATAAATCAAAACACATTATAATCATGAAAAAACTCGCATTGATTGGGGGGTTCTTGCTGACTAGCTGGTTGGCTCAAGCTCAATCATTAAACACGTTCCTGGATGAGGCCGATGCCTTCTTCAAGGCACAAGTCGTTAACGGAAGGGTCGATTATGCCGGCCTGAATAAGAAGGGAGCTTCGTTGAATTCCCTGGTAAAGCAAATCGCAGAATTTGATGTCAATTCACTAAGTGATGTTGAACGAAAAGCATTTTTCATCAATGCTTATAACATCTCAGTGATCAAGGGAATTATCGACAATTATCCTACCGAATCTCCATTGAAAGTTCCCGGATTCTTTGACGCGAATAAGCACAACATAGGAGGCACAAAAATAACCCTGAATACACTCGAGAAGGAAAATCTTCTCAAAGTGACCGGGGATGAAAAGTTGCATTTTGTACTGGTATGTGCGGCTGTTAGCTGCCCTCCCATTGCCACATTCGCCTATCGACCTGAGAATTTGGAAAAGCAAATTGAAGGAAGAACTCGACTGGCATTGAACAACAATGAGTTCATCCAGGTGGATGATAGGAATAAGACGGTGAATATCTCAGAAATTTTCAAATGGTATGCCGGAGACTTCAAAGACAAGGCGCCAAGCCTTATTGAATACTTGAACAAATTTCGTTTCGAGGCAATCCCGACCGATTATAAAACGGATTACTATACGTACGACTGGAACTTAAACGGGCAGTCGCCAAAAAAGGACGTTGAGCCTACTTCAAACCTTCAGAATTTCACGCCTTCTATTCTTCTGAACAAAGGTCAAGTAGAGCTCAATTCTTTTTACAATATCTATACACAAAGAAAAATTAGGAATGCAGAAGGCGATAGGGTGTCATTGGACGGGCGTCAGAGTTTCTTTAACGCGCAATACCAAGTGACATTTGGAGTGTCGAAGTCATCACGTGTTAATGTGGGTTTTGATGTAGTGGTGAGTTCCTTTTCAGATGGGGACTCACCCTTTTCCCCAGTCTTCCAGTCGGGAGATTTTAATGCGGTACGTCTGGCGGCTATCGGACCGAGTATCCGGTTCACCCCTTTCAAATCCATCAATAATCTTTCGGTGAGATCCGCTTTCTGGTTTCCCGGAGGAAGAAACCTGGAAAATGTTGAGGGCAGATTTGTGGCACACGACCGGTACACTTGGTTCAACCAGGTCTTCTTTGACCAGAAGATAACCGATGAATGGCGATTGTTCCTCGAAGCGGATTTAATCTACCGCTTTGCCAGAAGGGATGATCAGGAGAACTTCTTCAGAACACCTTTAACCGGTATTCTGAGTTACTTCCCCAATGCCAAAACTTCCTTGTTTGCCTTGTACCAATACTCTCCGCGTTTTGAGCGGGTGTCAAATGGGTTTGATGAAGCCTTTGGTCTGTCTCAGTGGTTTCAGCAGGCTGGGCTTGGTGTCAAATATCAGTTGACGGATAAGTTGGGCATTGAGGCCTCCTTCACCAATTTCTTTGCTTCGAGAAATGATGGTGGAGGGACTACTTTGAACCTGGGCTTCCGATGGATTAAGTAAAAAGTGAGTCATTCTGAACTTGCCTGCCTGCCGGCAAAGGCAGGTTCATTTCAGAATCTCGTGTCTCCATTTCGAAGATGCTGAAACAAGTTCAGCATGACATACAAGAGAATTAAGTCAGCATATATATTAGTTTCATATACACCCCTAACCACACTGGCGAAAGCTGGTGTGGTTTTTTAATAAATACGGCCTCTTTGTGCTAAATTGAAAACATGATCACATTTGCTGCAATAGGAATCACTAATGCCCTTGTTGCGGCTATTGTATTGCTGAAATCCAAGTCTTCAAACAAACTTGCCAATAAGGCATTGGCCCTACTAGCTGTCTTGGTGGCCATTAGAATTGGAAAGGTAATCGCTCAAAATACGGATCATTCTGTACTAAACTATCTCTATTTTAATTTGATGCACAGTGCCTATCTCCTTCTGGGCCCTGTCCTCTTACTCTTTATTTTTTGCTCAGTTAATCCAAAAACGAGATTCCAATCTCGATTTCTTCTTCACTCAATTCCAGGAATACTGGCCCTGCTGTTTGCTAGTGCGATTCGGGAAAGTATTACCATAGAATCCTGGTTTTGGATCTACAAAATCATGCTGTTCTTCCCGATAATATACATTGTACGATCAGTTTTAATACTTAGAAAAAGCTCTTTTCGTGAAATGACACTTTGGGGAATGGCCGGATTCGTTAGTCTGATCGTCCTGTTCAATGCTGCGTTCTTCTTTTTTGAATTTCCTTTCTATGTGGTCTCTTCTTCCTTGGCTGTATTTTTCACGTTAATCTTATTGCTTAGGCTTGTTGAATTCAAAACAAATCTGGCATTATCAAAATCAAACCTAAATCATCAGCCAAATGATGAAGTTCATTTCGATTTATTCGGAAAATATATCGAAAAGCATTATGCAGACTTTGATTTAGATCTGAATAAAGTCTCACGTGCACTAGACCTTCCGCGCCATCAACTTTCAAGTGTTATTAATCGGCAATCTGCAAACAGTTTTAGTCAGTACGTGATTGGAATCAGGATTCAGAAGGCCAGGGAACTTCTACAGCACGATCCGGAAACAAAGATCAGTGCAATTGCCTATGAAGTTGGATTTCGATCCATTTCTTCATTCAACACTAACTTTCGCCAGCGTGAGGGGGTTAGTCCAAAGGTGTTCAGAGATAAATTCCGATAAACCTATATCGATTTTGCAAATCCGATAGACATCGAATGATTTCGTCTCTTTCTCGAAAAAAGATGCGCAGTTCACTAATAGTAACATTGTTTTCCATTCTGGCCCTTTCAAGTCTAGCGCAGGAAGATTCTAAACATTTTGATTTCTGGGAAGGTACCTGGCACCAAATCATCGATGGTAAAGTAGACACCACCGCTACCAGATTTGAGGTGGGCCGTGGAATTCATCGATATTTTTTGGCTGAAAGCTGGTATATGGCAGAACCTGATGGTAGCCGCTTTAAGGCATTTGGACTAAGAGCCTGGGATGAGGTAAACAATACATGGAGTTATGTCTGGCTAAGTGAGGCAGGACACTACCAAATTTGGGAATGTCGTAAGGTGGATGGACATTGGTATAACTACAAGAACTTCAATATCAATGGAGACAAGTATTTGTCAAGACAGGCATGGATACCTTCATCTGAAACAGAGCTAATGAGGATTAGCGAAAAATCCTATGATAATGGCAAGACCTGGCAATTGAGGTTCAAAGAGTACTATAAAAAAACCCAGGGTCCGCGATCTCAAAAGGGGTAGAGTTTCAGTTCTTAGTAAACGCTGGTCAGCTTCGTAGGCACTCGAGCCCTATTGTCGCTCATTTTGAATTGAGTATATTCATAATGACCATAACTTAACCCTCATGCAGCGTTTACTTGTTCTTTTATTCTTATTCGTTTTTTCAGTAGCATCCCACGCACAGGAAGAAGAGGCCGTTAGAAGCACTCCTTCCTGGGTATCCAATGCACAAAAGGAATATGTGAGTTTCTTATCCTCCAAAGGAATAACGGCTGAAATTGACAAGGATGGAGATGTCAAATTCACTTATAACGATAAGTCCTATTTTATCACCATTGACAGGAAAGACCAGAACTTCTTTAGACTGATGAGAGTTGCGAACCTTAAAATCACCGATGAAGCTAAGAAGGCCCAGGTTTATAGGATTTGCCATGACCTTACCCAAGATTTGAAAGTAACCAAAGTCTATTGGTATAACAGCATGCTCTGGGCTTCTACGGAATTGCTTGTCAATGGACCTAATGACTTCAAGGGAATCTTTGATCGCGCCATTAAGTATACACAAGAGGGCTATGACAAGTTCGTCAAAGAATGGCAAGCAATAAAATGATTCTAATAGGGTATTATGCACAAAAAAGCCTTGAGAAAATCTCAAGGCTTTGCTCTTATTAAAATTCCTTACTCGGCCAATTTAAAACTATCATTTCCGATCATAATCGGAGGAAGCTCGGTGCGTCCAGATTCAGGTCCATTCTCCAATTTCAATACACCTCTTGGGCAAACTGCAGAACAGATGCCACAACCCACACAGGAGGCACGAACGATGTTCTGCCCTTTTTGTGCGTAAGCTCGCACATCAATCCCCTGCTCACAGTAGGTAGAGCAATTTCCACACGAGATACACTGCCCCCCATTCGTAGTTATTCTGAATCGGGATTTAAAACGCTGAATGATTCCCATATATCCTGCCATCGGGCAGCCGAATCGGCACCATACTCTACTACCCAACATTGGGTAAAAACCAACCCCTATCACTCCGGAGAATGCTGCTCCAATTAAGAAACCGTAAGGTTTTTGGAAGTTGGCATAGATATCAAGACCAAATACCTGACCGGTATTCCAGAAATAGCCGTAGACGGTCGCTGCTGTCATAACAAATACAAAGACCATGACTCCATGGATCAACCAACGTTCCAGTCTCCATGCACTTAATTTCTTAGAGGAAAGGTGACGGAAAGGATCACCGGCAGTCTCTGCAAGGCCTCCACATCCACATATCCAGGAACAATACCATCTTTTTCCGACATAATAAGTAAGCACCGGGGTGACAACAAGGAACATCGCAATACCAATGATCAGGAAGAGCACACCTACCGGTTGATAGGCCTCTTGTCGGAAAGCGTCTTGTTGCCAGTTATGGAAGAAGTCATAGTCCAACGGCCAGACGTTCTTCAGGTCAGTATTATAGTAGCCCAGGTATTCCCCTGAAGCAGTTGTCACATCGTTATAATTGAGCCCTGCCAATATCTCCGGAATGAAATAGGCCAGGAAGAACTGCGCAATCATGACGGCTACAGTTCTCCATAGCTGATACCGATTATGACGGTACTTATAGATGAATTTGACCCCCAATGATGTAATGGCCAGAGTATAAATGGTACCATATACAAACCATTGTGATGCTGGTGTCCCTTTGAAGAACATGCTCAAAGGATCGAATAAGGCCACCAAGCCTTCATTACCTGTTCCCGGTTTGTACCCAATAAACTCGGGATACCAATAAAGCAGCACATAAAAGCCGGTGAGCACAATACCAACAATCCAGCCCAACACACCTCGGTTGGTAAGGCTTTTAAACCAAACCCCATTATTCTTAATTCCAGCGGGTTGTTTGGCATAGGCGCGTGCACCATAAATGGAAACACCGATCAGTATTCCGCCTAATGAAAGAGGAAGTCCAATGTTAGCCGGAATGCTGACATTGCCCCAGGCGAGGAATAAGATCAGGAGACCGATACCGGCCAGGGCCAAACCCAATTTCTGGAGTGCATCCGTGTCTTTAGGTTCCGGGTTGGCAATTGATAAACTAGGGTCTTGAGTAGACATATTATTCGGTGATTTCTTATGATACTAATTCTAAAATTCGTTTCCAGCTCTTCTTTTTGAGCTTCACATTGGCATTGAAGTCAGCATTGAACTTTCTGATGATTTCCTCCTCATACGTCTTATAGAGTTCTGGGTCGAAGTTGGCATCGGCCAGATGTTCAAGCACATATTCCACACTTTTTTCCTGGTTGAACCACTTGTCGAAAGCATGGTGCCTCAATCGGATCCCAAAGTTGTTGACACCCAATAACTGGTGGCTTTCTTTGTCAAAGACCAGTCGAAGACAAAGCTTTCCCTCTTCATGCTCCCAATAAAAGCTGGCTTCATTCTCCTTTGGAGTTGCCCACACCCAACCATAGGTCTGGTATTCTATATCGAAAAACTTGGCTGAGTTAAACCAATGCCCGGGAGTATAGCGTGTTGGGGTATTACAGATACTTTCCGCAACCGTCTCTCCCATCATCCGGCCGGTATACCACACCTGTTCAATGGGTCTACGCTCTCCATTAGGTTCACTGAATTCCGCACAATCTCCAATCGCATATACATCTTCTGCACTTGTCTTCAGATACGGATCGACTACAATTCCTCGATTGATCTCAATGCCCGATGATTTCAGAAAGTCGATATTCGGAGACACTCCGGCTGTCAATCCTACGAACTGACAGGCAATCTCTTCCCCATCCCCGGTTACTACGGCTCTGGCCCTTCCGTTTTCATCGGAAAGAATCTCTTTTAGCTCGGTAGATAGCCTTAGATCCACGTGGTGTTCACGGATATGCCTGTTAATCATATCCGATTCTTCAGGTGGCAACACATTATTCCAGAAACTCGATTCCCTTACCAGGAAGGTCACCGGAATGTTTCTTGAGAGCAGCATTTCAGCCATTTCAATACCGATCAACCCACCTCCAACAATCACAGCCCTTGTTATGTCTTTGGTGTCTCGTTCCATCGATTCCAAATCCTGATAGCTATACAAGCCCTGAACGGCCTTTAAATCCTGTCCGGGCCAACCGAACTTATTCGATTTTGAGCCGGTGGCGAGGATTAGCTTATCATAGGCCAAGGATTCACCCCCCGAGAGGGTAAGTGTTTTGGAATTGGTATTCACCGATTCTACATAAGCTCGTTTGAGATCGATCCTATTCTTGGCCCAAAACCAGTCTTCATAGGGCTTTGTATGCTCATATTTCATATGGCCCATGTAGATATACATTAAGGCAGTGCGGGAGAAAAAATGATCCGTTTCAGCAGAGATCACAGTGATTTTGTGATCGCTCTTCTTTCGAATATGTCTGGCAGCGGTGATTCCCGATATTCCGTTACCAATAATTACAATGTGTTGCATAACAGGTATTATAAAGCCTAAAGTCTTGCTTTTAGTTGCTTAGGTATGTCATCGTTATGACTGGATACCTATAATCGTGGATTGGAGTCATCCTCAATGGAATCCAGATGACGCTCTCATAAATTAGTGATTTCCCTCTGAACTACCGATCACATTTTTTATTAATCCATTATTCATTTTTCAAATGAATGGTTGACGAAAATGCAGAACAATGTGAAACTCCGTAAAAGCCCTAAAACATACATCAGCATTTTGTCAGGATTAACCCTGACTTTAGAAAATTGACTACTCACTTTATAGTGGCACGAGAAGTCAATGATTTTCAAATCGTCAGGTTATACAATAGAAATCTATTGTATAACTTTTGGTTAAAGTGCAACCTTTCTAATTTTCCATAATCTTTAGATCAGAAAACAAAAACGAATACGAAGATGAGAAGTCTGATGTACAAACGAGGGGTATACATGGCAATGATGATGTTGTTCTTAGCAGCACAAGTAGCCTTAGGCCAGACTCGTGAGAAAAGGGATGTCAGCAACTTTCACGAATTAAGTGTAAGCAGTGCTTTTAAAGTGGACATTAAGGTTGGCAATACCGAATCTCTTGAAATCGAAGTGGATGAACGCTATATCGATGATGTAATCACCGAGGTGCGAGGGGGTAAACTAGTGATCAGACTACGTGATACCCGAGGCAGAAGAAGAATGCGTGAATCTCCAAGAGCATGGTTGACTGTAAAGAGCCTCGATGCCATTAGTGTAAGCGGAGCGGTGAGCATGCGTTCAGAGGACGTACTCAAAGGAGACAATTTGGATATAGATATGTCCGGTGCCTCTGTGATCAACCTCGCTGTGGATGTTGATGACCTTTATATCGAAGCTTCTGGAGCTTGCGTGATCAACATGGAAGGACGCGCTAAGGAACAGACCCTTAAAACAAGTGGTGCTACCGTGTATCGAGCATTTGATCTGGAAAGTGAAATAGCAGATATCAGGGTGACCGGTGCAGGGTCTGCCCGAGTGAGCGTGTCAGATCGATTAGATGCGAGAGCTTCCGGTGCATCAAGCATCCGATACAAAGGGAGCCCTGAGGTGAATTCAGATTCGTCCGGTGCCTCCAGTATAAAGCGAAGCAATTAAGAAACACATAATCATGACCGATTATGCCCTCGGGGGAAGTTGAAAATCAACGGATCTCGGGGGATTTTTATTTTCTCCTGAACATACTGAGTAATTGATTTGCCGCATTAAGGGCAGGTAGCTCACCAGATTCCACCTTTTTCAAAATACCGGGGATCACAGTTTTGATTTCCGCATTTTCGTAGAACTGAGCTTTTAACAGACTCGTGATATGCTCATGCATCCAATTAACCTGTTGTCGTTTACGGTTTTCTTCAAAGAACCCGTTCCCTCGGGTTTGAGCCAGGTACTTTTCGATCATCTCCCATATTTCTTCCAAACCGGTATTTTGAAGCGAAGAACAAAGTTTGACGGTTGGGACCCAGCCCGATTCGGCAGCAGGGAACAGATGCAGTGCATTTTGATATTCGGCTTTGGCTCGCTTAGAAGGTTTAATGTTATCTCCATCCGCCTTGTTGATTACCACCGCATCAGCCATTTCCATAATCCCCTTTTTAATTCCCTGAAGCTCATCTCCTGCACCGGACAACATCAATAAAAGGAAGAAATCAACCATCCCTTTAACTAAAGTTTCGCTTTGCCCCACTCCTACGGTTTCCACAAATAGCGTATCGAAGCCGGCCGCCTCACATAACAGAATCACTTCACGAGTCTTATTACTTACCCCTCCCAAAGTAGTACCGGAAGCTGAAGGCCGGATAAAAGCATTAGGGTTTCGGGAGAGTTCTTCCATTCGGGTCTTGTCACCCAGGATACTCCCTTTGGTCAATTGACTGGACGGGTCTATGGTCAATACAGCCAGCTTTCTCCCTAAATTCGTTACATGGGTCCCAAAAGCTTCAATAAAGGTACTTTTCCCCACTCCAGGCACACCGGTAATCCCGATTCTGATCGAATTTCCTGAATGCGGAATAAGTTGAGCCAAGACTTTTTCGGCCATAGACATGTCGTCAGAATTGGTACTTTCCACTAAGGTGATTGCACGACTGAGAATCAGTCGATCTCCGGAAAGTATGCCGTTGACATATTCTTCTTGGGAAAGTCTCCTTTTCTTGTTCATACTGTGCTTTGAAGGTAATAATTATTTGCTTTGTCGCTTGAACGATATTGATGGAACTATTCATCAGGATTAGTCGGTTTACAAACAATTCCATTATTCCTTAGTCTTAACTTTGAGACCAATGAAAACGCCAAAGAATGTTATCAAACTACTGAGTCTTCCCTTGTTTGGGGTGATCCTCCTTATGTTTATCGCGTCCAGCGATGGTACATTCTTTCGCCATTTCTACCCTTCTTCTATCAAAAGTATTGAGCCCGACATTGCCTTGGAATTGATTTCAAATCCTGACGTTCTTATTCTTGACGTTCGGGAACAAGAGGAGTACGAAGTAAGTCATATTGCAAATGCGTTCAGATATGACAAGCGACTACTCAATGTAATTCCGAAGGACCAACCGATTCTTTTGTATTGTACTGTTGGTTACAGAAGTGCAATGAAAGCAGATGAATTGTTGGATAAAGGCTTTAAGAATGTAGTCAATCTGGATGGTGGAATTATCCATTGGAAAAACGTGAATCAGAAAGTTCAAACGATATCAGGACAAGAAACAGATCATGTCCATGTTTTTAATAACTTTTATGGACTTTGGCTGAAAAAAGGAACGGCCTCTCTATGAATAAAGATTTGCTGATCATATTCGTCCGGAATCCCGAACTAGGAAAGGTGAAAACACGCCTGGCCAAGACTGTTGGCAATGAGGTGGCGCTTGCCATCTACTATCAACTTCTATATCACACTCGCAAGGTTACCCAAGATCTTCAAATTGATAAAGTGGTGTATTACAACGACAGTATTGAATCGTCCGATTTATGGGATAGGACCCAATTCGATAAGGCGTTGCAACACGGGGAAAATCTTGGCGAAAAGATGAAAAACGCTTTCAAAAAGGCCTTTGAAAAAGGTTACGAAAGAGTAGCCATCATTGGAAGTGACTGTATGGATTTGACTTCCTCCATTGTAGAAGAGGCCTTTACATCGTTGAAATCAAAAAATGCGGTGGTTGGAGCTGCAGAAGATGGAGGATATTACCTTTTGGGAATGAGCCAATATTCACCTCAGTTGTTCGAAAATAAGGCCTGGAGCACCGATGAAGTGTTCATCTCCACTTTGGAAGATTTTGCAAGGCTGAATTTGACCTACCATGAGCTACCCGTCTTAAAGGATATTGATACAGAAAAGGACCTGGGCAGTTGGGCCAAGACATTTAATACAGACTATTTAGCAAATTAATGAGCGATTATTTAGAGACCACAAAAGACGTCTACAAAGAGGCGGCTTTGACACCTGATGTTGGATTGTGTTGTACTACCACTCCGGTTTGGGAATTACCCGGACTCACTATTCCGGCCAAGATGTTGGACATGAACTATGGATGTGGAAGCACTGTGAATCCTCGGGATCTAGTGAATAACCCCAAAGTACTCTATGTGGGTGTTGGCGGAGGAATGGAATTATTGCAATTCAGTTATTTCAGCAGAGAGAAGGGAAATATCATCGGTGTTGATGTGGTGGATGAGATGCTGGAGGCATCGGTCGATAACTTCAAAGAAGCTGAAACGGCCAATGACTGGTTTGATTCCAATTTCATCGAGCTGAAAAAAGGAGATGCGTTGAATCTTCCGGTTCCCGATTCGAGTATTGATGTTGCCGCTCAAAATTGCCTATTCAATATCTTCAAAGTAGAAGACCTGAAAAAGGCCCTGCAAGAAATGTATCGCGTACTCAAGCCAAACGGTAGATTGGTGCTATCCGATCCCGTTTGTGAGTATCCTATGCCGGAAAACTTAAAAAATGACGAACGACTTAGAGCCCTGTGTCTCAGTGGAGCCTTACCACTTAAAGAATACATAGATCTTATTACAAGTGTTGGTTTCGGTACGGTGGAGATCAGGGCAAAAAGGCCTTACCGTATTCTGGACCCAAAGAATTACAACATCGATGAGATTATTTTCATTGAAAGCGTTGAAGTCTGTGCAATCAAAGATCCGATGCCTGAGGATGGCCCATGTGTTTTCACTGGCAAAACAGCCATCTACTACGGGGATCAAGAATATTTCGATGATGAAAAAGGACATGTATTATTGCCGAACCAGCCCTTGGCCGTGTGTGATAAAACCGCGAATGCCTTGGGCAACCTTAAGCGAGATGATATCTTTATAAGTGATTCGACTTATTTCTATGATGGCGGTGGTTGCTGCTGAAAAAACCAAACTCATTTTCGCATTGCTGCTTTTTGCAGGACTGATATCTTGTGGTGATTCTTCGTCAGAACCCAAAAGAGCTGCTAATAGTCCCCATTTCAATAACGAATGGGCCATGGACAAAGTCTGGGAAGATGGTAAGGCGGAAGTTGCCCATTACGATGCCAAGATGATCATCTACGGCAAACCCCGACAGTTTGATTACGTCCATATTACCGTAAAAGAAGAGTTCAATGAAGAATTCAACGTCAAAACGGATGATTATAATCGGGACGACCTTTTTAGTGTATTCAAGGTGAACAAGTTTGCTCGATTTGAAACTGAGAATTACCCGTATCACTTCCTCACCAGCATTTTTCTTCCGAGGGATCAAATCGAGAGTATGCACAAAATGACCCATACAGGTCAGGAATGGTGCGGCAATACATTCAAGCAATTCACAAGATCGGAAGGTGGATATCGCTATGATTACAACAGTTATTTTGATGGTTCAGGGCATGGAACCATGGAAATAGAGGGCAACAATTTGATCTGGGAAGACCAGCTCTCAACACTTCTCAGGAGTTTGAAATTTGAAGGTGGCTTGGTTTTTAATCACCGTGTTGTCCAAAGTCAGGTAGACACCAAAGCCCGAAGACCTCATATCTATGATGCGCGGTTCGAAGTATCCGAACATCCTGAATATTGGGAAGTGAATGCATTACTGGATAATGACAAGAACAATACCTATCGATTTCAAAAGGAATATCCCAACCTGCTTATTTACCTGGACAATTGGAATGGTTTTAAGCTCAAACTTTCCGAAGTTAGCAGATATCAATACTGGCGCTAAGACGCTTGACATCTAAAACTATAGACCAATGGAGCCTTTAAGAATTTCAGGCCTCAATATATTCCCGGTTAAATCACTGGCAGGAATTGCTTTGAATTCAGCTGTCGTTCAACCCAGGGGCTTTCAGTATGACCGTAGGTGGGCTTTAGTTAATGAGAATAACGTCTTTATTCATCAGCGCGACTATACCCAGATGGCTTTGCTTCAACCCAGCATTGAGGACAATAAGTTGGTTATCACTCACAAAAATAATCCTGAATTAAACATCTCAGCACCATTGACTCCCGAATCCGATCAACGTGAATCAGTAACCGTTTGGGCAGATACTTGTGATGCCGTTGAGGTAAGCAGAAAAGTGAGTCAGTGGTTCACGGACTTTTTTGGTTTCGAATGTCGACTTATGTACATGCCAGACGACTCGATTAGACCAACCGATCCAGACTACTCTGTTGATCAAGAAAATAAAGTGAGTTTTGCCGATGGGTATCCAATCAATATTGTCAGTGAAGCCTCCATGGAATTACTTAACGCCAGGATTGCGGGGCCAGATTTACCCATTGGTCGGTTCCGGGCGAATATTATATTATCCGGAGGTCATCCACATATTGAAGATGAACTGGGCCAGTTTGAAATCAATGGGATCACTCTTCATGGAGTCAAACCATGTGCACGATGTGTAATGACTACGGTTGATTTGGAAACTGCTGAGAAAGGAAAAGAGCCCTTGAGAACACTCTCTACCTATCGGAAAAGTGAGCGTGGCATTCTGTTCGCTCAGAACTGCATACCTGCCACTGAAGGAGAAATCAGGCTTGGCGATACAGTTTTGGTTAAGGAAAGGTTAAAGCCGCTGACTTTCTGACGTTCGTAATGTACCTTTGCCACCAATATGGCAGATCCCTACATTAAGGCACTTCATATTATTTTTATCGTTACCTGGTTTGCAGGGCTGTTTTATATTGTCCGGCTTTTCATATACCAGGTTGAAGCTGCCGGAAAACCGGAACCTGAAAAGTCCATTCTCGGAAACCAACTGGCCATGATGTCAAAAAGGTTATGGACCATCATTACGTGGCCCTCTGCTGTACTAACCCTGTTGTTCGGAACATGGATGGTGGTTGAGCTGCCGGCTATGTTGGATTTGCCTTTCATGAGAGTAAAACTTGGCTTTGTTTTGATCCTATACATCTACCATTTCATTTGCCATAAAATCTATCAGGATTTACAGAAAGGCATTGTCAAATACACTTCTACACAGCTTAGGATCTTTAATGAGATTGCCACATTGATTTTGATTTCTGTGGTGTTCATTATCGTTTTGAAAAACGAGCTGGACTGGATCAAAGGGACAATAGGCTTTCTTTTGGTCACCATTGTATTGATGATTGCCATCCGTATTTATAAAAGACTAAGACTTAAAAATGAATAGACAGCCCCTTCGACTTTTAATCCTTCTCTGCATCACTCTTGGACTAGCCGCATGCAGTGAGCAGCAATCGGCCAAATTGCCTATCCTTGGAAGAACCGACTATGTGGAGAATAATGGGAAACTAGATACTGTGTACCACACAGTGGGTGACTATTCGTTTACAGATCAAGATAGCATGGAAGTGACCCCTGCCACCTTTGAGGGTAAAATCTACGTAGCTGATTTCTTTTTCGGCACCTGCCCTACGATCTGTCCTATTATGAAACAGCAGATGATCAGGATTTATGATACTTACAAAGACAATACTGAATTTGCCTTGCTATCACATACAATTGACCCTGACCATGATACCGTTGCTTATCTAAAGGACTATTCCGAAAAGATTGGAGTAATGGACAATTCTGTCTGGCACTTTGTAACCGGAGACAAGGACAAGATTTATGACATAGCCGAAACGGGCTACTATGTCACCGCAGGTGAAGATGAAACCGCGGCAGGTGGATTTATTCATAGCGGTGCATTTATACTGGTCGATAAGCAAAAGCGCATCAGAGGACTTTACGATGGTACGAAAGCCAACGAGGTGGATCGCTTGATCAATGACATTCCTAAACTTCTGGCCGAATATCAATGAAGAAGTCTGTCTTCATAGTACTGGCAATTGCCTTATTCAGTTGTGGAGATAACAAGTCATCCGGTGATCAGAGCGGTGTCAAAAACCTTGACCAAAAAGAACTCCAATACTATTCGAATGGCAAAAAGCTCTACGAAACCTATTGCACGAATTGTCATACAGATCAAGGGGAGGGTTTGGGCCGCTTAATACCTCCACTCAAGTCATCAGATTATTTAATGGCCGACCTGGATCGCGCTGCAAGGATCATCAAATATGGCCAGAGAGGTCCCATCACTGTAAATGAAATTGACTTTAATCAACCCATGCCTGCAAATCCACAGCTCACCAATTTAGAGATTGCTGAAATCGTTACCTATATCAGTAACTCATGGGGTAACTCAGCAAAAGGAATGACCATCGATCGGGTTGAGAATGCACTGAAATCAGATCAATAGTCTAGTCTGTATTTTCTCTACCCTCCGGAAAGCGAACGTCCAGAAGTTTGAGGTAGCCATAGTCCAGTACCTTTCTTAGTCCGTTGGTATTTCGAACGTCACATCTGTATTTGAAGAAATCCGCATAGGACACTTTGCGCGCTTCATTATCGATAAGAAAAAAGTAGAAGTAGTTTTCGTTCTCCGTCATGTCATCGAAGCCAATAATCCCATTGATGAAGAATAACAACGTGTATTGATCACTGTTTGGAAGAAGGAGATCAGCGGGCACATTCCAATTTCGATAGTCGATCGTATCGCGCTCCAGCACTCCGGTCACCATTTCAGCAACTGATGGTGGTACCCCTGTTGTATCTGCACTTAGATTAGCCAGGTTGGCAGGCACCACCCCTTCTATCCAATCCAATTGAAGAAATTGATTCTCTATTCTGTTTCCGAGGTAATCGGTCATTTTATCCAAATAGACCGAATCCTGCCCCGTGGTCAAGTAGGTTGATGATAGCCTAACATATGGAGTCAAAAGGTAAATTCCTTTTTGAGGGCTTATGAACTTGCCCAATTCCAAAACGGGTTCAGGGTCTGCCACGTCAATCTTTCTAGAACACTTGGCAATGGGAAATTTTGATTCAAATGGGTTGGATCTCAACGAGCCATAATCACCACAAGAGGTGAGGATCAAGGCCAAAATCAGCACCATGGATAGTAGGTTGAAGAACTTCATAGTTAAAAGTCGAAGATACAGGATTAAAAAATAATGCCCTGTAAGGTTAAAGTTAACCTAATGACACCTCAAATTTCCTCAAACCTTACATTCAGTAATTGTAAGTAGGCGTATTCCAAAACTTTCTTTAAAGAATTATGAATTCGAATATCACAATGAAATACGTAATGGTCAGCAAATGTGATCTTCTTCGATTTGTTGTCGATCAGGAAAAACAATAGATGATTTCCGGTTAGCTCGGAATGCCTGTACGGACCGATTTCCTCAGGCCTCCAAAAGTAGCGATCCCGGACCTCAGCTCCATCAAATCCAATGATACCATCCAGTACCATCAGCAAGGAATACCCCTCATTATTAGTCGTAAGAAAACTCTCAGCTACAAACCACGAAGAATAGTCAACAGTATCTTGTTTATAGATGAACATCATATCTTTTAGCCGATCAGAATCCTCATTTTCAAGATCGTAAGTCTTGGGAATCAATTTATCTACCCATTCACTAGTGATAAATTGGTTCTCTATGCTGTCTTTGATAATGAGAGTAGTCTTGGCTAAATAAGCACTATCGATGGGGCCTCTTTGACGCGCTTTGAATACCACAATCGGAGATAACAAGGAAATGTTCTTACTTGGACTAATATGTCGTCCAAATTCAATTTTTTCACGTCTTCTATCTACAGGCACCTTTCCCTCGCAATCACGAATAGGGTTTTTTCTGAGAAATGAATTGCTATTGTAGTTCCGGTCCATACATCCGGAAAGACTGAAAATTAAAAAAGTAAGGAGCAGGAGTTTGAATGAATTCCCTGGTAGTCTGTTACTCGAGAACTTCCTTGGCTTCTTTGATACTGTTATTAATGTCATCTCTTACTTTAGAAACTCGTTTCTTTTCTTCTTCTAAGTATTCAACAACTTTATTAACATCTACCCCCGCAATTGGTTTGGCATCCTGGTCCAAAAAATTACCTACTGATTTGGTCCAATCGTTCATCCAGGTCATCATTCCTTGATTTGCCTTGATCAGATTATACGCTATTTCCTTGAGATTTTCGAGTTCTGTAGAATCCGTAACTGATTCGGATTTGGTTAGCACTTTTTTCCTCAGTGACATCACCTCACCCATTCTGGGCATTACCTCGTCATGAATATCCAATACTTCATCTCTTAGTGCCTGAGTATCTATTGTGGGACCACAGGATATCACGATCAATGCAAGTGCTAATAGAGAAAAAATTCGTTTCATGCCGCGAAATTAGGTCAGGAATTAGTACGAACCTAAATAAGATTAAGGATTAACCTTTCATTAAGACTTAATAGGCTCCTTTGGCAAGCCCAAGAAATACACCATCCGTAAGGATGTACATAAGTTTGTCAGGGTTATCACTATTTAATTTAAGCTTTCCCTTGACTCTTATCCGTTTTGCCGTGTATTTGATTTTCTCCTTCATTGTAATTTCCATTACAGTCTCGGGACCACCTGATCCGCAGAAGAAGCATTCGCTTATAGGAAGAGAAGAGAGAATGAGTTGCGTAGGTTGGAACATACCGTCAAACGGAATAATGAAACCGTCTACCTCAACTTCCTTGCCCTCGAGTTTCTTAGCTTCTTCATTGAACACCGGTACATAAGCATCGCCATATTCATCTTTGACAATCTTATAATCGACTTCTGCAAGGCTTCTCCAAATATTCACCTTGTTCCCCTGGCCCAATAAAGTTGCAGAGAAAAAAATGAGCATCAACGATGTTTTCAATATTGTTTTCATAGGTCTATTGTTGCGCTAACACACCTGATATATCTGTTCTGTAGGCATTGAAAGCTGGCAAAATTGATGCCAGTACACCCACACCTACACTGATTAACAAAATCCAAACCTCTTGGTTTACAAATATATAGCCTGTAATGCCAACTTCCTCAGACTTTTCATAATAACTCGCCAGTACTTCCATTAATCCGTGACCTAATACAAGCCCGATTAACCCGCCAATCACTGTAATAATCACTCCTTCAAAGATCACATGAACGAAGAGCTTGCCTCGAGAAGCTCCCAACGAGCGCATTATTGCTAAATCGTATTTCCGGTCTTTCAAGGCATTATATAGCGAAATAAAAATACTTAGGCCGGATACAATAATAATTATATACGCGAAGCTCCGGATCATGTTGACACCAATGCCCAATAAAGAGAATAATCGGGCCGTCTCAAATGCCGGAGAGGCCGCTTGCATATTAGTGCTACTATTAACGATTCTCGGCATCTGCACTGCTCCGAGGGGCGATCGATATTGAATCAACATCGAGGTAATCTCATCATCTTCATCGCCATCGGGTAACCCAGTTTCATAAGCTGATCCCAGCTGCTTTTCTTCAGCGTGCTCTCCCTCCTCATGCTCTTCTTCATGCTCATGTGCCATCCATACACTTTCAATGTTGGTGAGTATCAGGTTGTCAAGCACGTTATTCATTTGCTTCATGATGCCCACCACCTCATATGTTGCCTCCTCATGGTCCATGCCTTCAACACTGATACCATGAGCTCCAAAAAAAGTATCTCCAATTTTCAAATCGAGACTTTCGGCTACCTTCGAACCAATTATTGTTTCAAGATTATAGCGCCACAATTCTCCTTCTTCCATTTCCCCATTGTAGAGGTTGAAATAATCATGATTCGTTCCTACTATTCTATAACCCCGATAGTTATCGCCAAGGGCCAAGGGAATTGCTGTTTTGATCAATCGGTTTCTTGTAAGTCTCTTGGCTTCATCCAGTTTGACATTTCCGGTAGGAAAATCAATATGAAAAACATTGGCCAAGATCAACTGCAGCGGACTGCCCTTTGCACCTACCACCAAATCAATGCCTCTTTGATTCTGGGAGAGTTTGTTATCCAATTGGGTACTGAACAGCAACAATACAATGATTATGGCAATTCCGAGTGACATTAGAAGCACATTGAGCAGTGTGTTTAATGGCTTCGACTTTATGTAGTTCCAACTTAGAAGTAGCAGATTCATAGTTGATTCAGATCTAGTTGAACATCAAACTCATCTTTTACACGCTGATCGTGTGTTGCGATCACCAAGGTCGCATTGTATTTATTGGCTTGGTTTTTAAGAAGTTTAATAACCTTACTCGCGTTGTCGTCATCAAGACTTGCTGTAGGCTCATCCGCCAAAATCACTTTTGGTCTGTTGAGTAACGCTCTGGCAATAGTCACCCGCTGCTGCTCTCCCTGGCTTAAGCGCCTTACTTTGGAATTCAGCTTTTCCGCCAGCCCCAAATCTGAGAGTACTTCTTTGATTCTGGCCCTGTCCTTAGGGATTCCGGATAGGTATTGAGTAAGCGATAGATTTCCTTCAACGGTCAAAGCGCTGATTAAATGTGACTTTTGGAATATCAGGCCAATATTCTGCCCCCGAAATCGATCTAGCTTATTCGCATTTAATCCATATAAGTCTAAATCTCCGAAAACAACTTTACCGGATCGTGGATTCAATAAACCACCAATAATATGAAGCAATGTAGTTTTGCCGCTTCCTGATTTTCCCAAAATCATCAGGTGTTGGGACTCACCAACTTCCAATTCGGGGATGTTCAGAATCTTCTGGTCAGAATACCCGAAATCAAGATTTTCGATTCGTATCATATCACAATTCAGGAATCGCCAAAGAAAACACTTCTGATCCAGAATAAAAATGCTTCCTCGATAACCGGAGCAAAACTATTCCGAATAGCACACGTTTTAATCTTCTGTCATTCCGAAAGGCATTCACCTCGGAATGTGAAGAATAAATAATACATTTGCGGATTACAAAACCGAGAAGTTGAACCATGTTGGATTTCTTTAAGAGGAAGAAAAAGGAGAAAGAACCAAAACCCAAGAAAGGATTCTTCAGAGAACTGATTAATGACATCCTGTTTGCGCTTATCGCGGTAACGATTATCAGGGGATTATTTATTGAAGCTTATGCAATCCCTACGGGTTCCATGGAAAACTCCATGCTAATTGGTGACCATCTTTTTGTCAGCAAACTTCACTACGGAGCAAGAACTCCCAAAACCATGATTCAATTTCCCCTGGCACATCAAAAATTCTGGGGCACTGACATTCCATCTTATTGGGACGGTATTCAACTTCCGACTTTCAGACTACCGGGTTTCAGAAGTGTCCGAAGGGATGAACCGGTAGTATTCAACTATCCTCCTGATCTTGATTATCCGTTGGATATCAAAACCTTCTATGTGAAGCGTTGTGCCGCCTTGCCAGGAGATACTTTTGAAATAAGGAATAAGCAGATTTTCATTGATGGAGTAGCTTCGGAACATCCAACTAATGCACAGACCAGTTACTTTGTTGAGACCGATAGAGGAATACATGAGCGGTTTATGCGGCAGGTCGGCATTACAGATTATTGGGACACCAACCCGAGTGATACCTATGCTACTACGGCCGAACCCAATTACTCCTACAATGGAAAACGCGGATTCTTCATGAATGCCGACAAAGAAAGAGCCGATCAACTTGCGGCAATGAGCTTTGTAAAAAGTGTAGAGGAAGTTACCGATGAATTTAGAAACGACCCGGCCTTTCCGGAGGCTCAGGGATACCTGGGCGCTCACCATACCGCCTATAACCCGGTCACCGATTTCGGTTGGACCCGAGACAACTTCGGACCACTTGTGATGCCTGCCGAGGACATGACCATTGAGCTGACTCAAAGAAATATCGACCTCTACCGAACCATCATTGAGCACTACGAAGAAAATGGTAATGTCGAAATCAAACCTGGCGAGGTATGGATAGACGGACAACAAATCACAGAGTATACCTTCAAACAAGGCTATTACTTTATGATAGGAGACAACCGACATAATTCAGAGGATTCAAGGTTTTGGGGATTTGTCCCAGAAGATCACATTGTAGGCAAACCACTTTTCATTTTCTGGTCAGTGGATAGAACAGACCCTAATGCCGGATTCTTCTCCAGAATCCGATTTAATCGCATACTTGATTTAATCAAATAATATGAGAAGAGGAGTTTTCATATTGGCTCTTCTGATTTCATACTCCATTGCTTATGGTCAAGATCCGAATGTTTGGAAAACACTGTCCAAGGTAGAAATCAAAACCAAGTTCAATGAGAGCCTTGGTTTTCATGTTGAATACCCAATCTTCAGCGATGAAATCAAGGCCTTGGATGGTAAGGAAATCACCCTCTCAGGTTTTATGATGCCCCTGGCTGAACTTCGAGGAGAAAATTATTTCGTCCTCTCTTTACTTCCTTTCAACAATTGCTTTTTCTGTGGTGGGGCCGGCCCTGAGACTGTAATGGAGGTCTTCAGTAAAAAACAGATTGACTTTACTGAAAAAAAGATCAAAGTTAAGGGCAAATTGACCATCAATCCGGACGATCCAATGAGGCTAATGTATATCCTCAAGGAGGCCGTTCTGGTTGACTAAACACATAATCACATGCTGAAGCGACTTTTTACCCTCTTTTTTTTGGGAGCCACTACCTTTTCCTATGCCCAAACTTCTGATGAGCAAATCATTCGAAGAATCTTCGATGAAGCATTGGAGAAAGGACATAGCTATGAGATGCTCCGCGAACTTACCAAAGGAGTCGGTGCCCGACTTAGTGGATCCCCAGGTGCTGCCGCGGCAGTAGAATGGAGCCGGCAAAAAATGTCGTCCTACGGATTCGATCGGGTATTCCTGCAGGAAGTCATGGTACCTCATTGGGTTCGTGGCAAAAAAGAAATTGGTCGCATTGTGAATTCCAGAAAATTGGGATCACAGGATGTGAATGTAGTGGCCTTGGGCAACTCGGTGGGCACTGGCCCTGGCGGAACCGTGGCTAAGGTGGTTAAGGTGAATGATTTTCAGGAACTGACCGCTTTAGGCCGTGAAAAAGTTGAAGGCAAGATCGTATTTTTTAACCGACCAATGGACCCAAAGCTAATGGACACGTTTCGGGCCTATAGTGGGGCCTCTAACCAAAGAGGAACCGGACCAACTGAAGCCGCCAAGTACGGTGCAATCGGAGCAGTAGTGAGGTCATTGAGTTCCTTCAAAGATGATGTGCCTCATACCGGAAGCACCCGCTATGGATTGAATGTGCCACAAATCCCTGCGGTGGCCATCAGCACCAATGACGCTGACTTGCTCAGTGACTTGATGGATGATGATCCTGAATTGGAATTCTATTTTGAGACGCATAGCCGGATGCTACCTGATGTGCTTTCCTACAATGTAGTAGGTGAACTCAAAGGCTCAGAATTTCCGGATGAGATTATTGTTGTGGGTGGTCACCTGGATTCCTGGGACCTTGCCGAAGGTGCTCATGATGACGGTACCGGATGTGTTCAATCTATTGAAGTGCTTAGAATCATGAAGGCCATGGGCTATCAGCCTAAAAGAACCATTCGAGCTGTAATGTTTATGAATGAGGAAAACGGCCTTAGAGGAGGACGAAAATATGCTGAATTGGCTGAGGAGAATGGTGAAAAACATATTGCTGCCATGGAATCCGACAGAGGTGGGTTCCTACCAATTGGTTTTGGCATTTCAGGTACAGATGCCCAGCAAAACAAGTTGATTGGTTGGAAAACGCTTTTCGAACCCTATGGTATCTACCAGTTTAAAGTCGGTGGCGGTGGAGCAGATATTAGCCCTCTCCGTACCCAGGATGTGCCTTTGATTGGTTATATACCGGATAGCCAGCGCTATTTTAAGTACCATCATACGGCCATTGACAATTTCGAGGCAGTCAACCAAAGAGAGTTGGAAATGGGCGCAGCGGCTATGGCTTCGGTGATCTATTTGATTGATAAGTACGGGCTTTAATCTAAGCTCCTCTTGATTCACTATATTAAGAGGAGCTTTTTTATTCATTATGAACAGATTCTCTTTTTCCCTTTTAGTTCTTCTGGTTTTAGCCGGCTGTGGCGAGACCTATGTTGAACATCAGCTGACCGAATATGAATACCCCAACCCGATTGATACGAAGAGTGTACCGATTGATATGCCTCTGACTCAACCCGAATATGTTTTTCCTAAGGAGAACATCACCTTTTCAGGCAAATTCAAATCATCCAGGATCAATAATGCCGAACGCATGGGAAAGAACTCCTACCGCGTGTTGATCACTCCGGAAAATGCACCCATCAATCCCAGTCCGTGGTTTGCGTTTAAGGTTTGGTCAGACCGGGAAAAGTCGATTGAAGTAGAACTTGAATATAGGGATGGAACGCATCGCTACTGGCCAAAATTGAGCAGAGACGGAGAAAACTGGACAAGAATAGACACTACAGCTCTCGAAGTAACGAACGAAGGAAAATTCGCTAAAATGCAGCTCAACGTTGACTCTGAACCGCTCTGGGTTTCTGCACAGGAGATCATTGATACAGACGATATCAGGGAATGGGCAGAACAATATGCCTCGGTTGACGACACGGAGTTCGGAGTATTTGGTGAAAGCGCCCTTGGAAGAGAACTGATCCATTTGGATGTGAAAAAGGGCTCGACAGAAGGGAAAGAAATCATTGCTGTTGTCAGCCGGCAACATCCTCCGGAAGTCACTGGCAATATGGCCATGATTGCCTTTGTGGAAGAAATTATGAGCGATTCCGAATTGAGTAGGAATTTCAGGGAACGCTACCACCTTTTGGTTTATCCAATGCTAAATCCGGATGGTGTAGACCTGGGACATTGGAGACATAATTTTGGTGGTATAGACCTCAACCGCGACTGGGCCCACTATAATCAACCCGAAATTCGTCAAGTCTGTGAGCACATTATAGCCCAGGCTAATACAGCTAAAGCTGAAGTCATCCTTGGTCTTGACTTTCATTCCACTTATAACGATATCTATTACACCATAGCAGACTCCATACAGACCGTAATGCCTGATTTTACCAATGAATGGATAGCCAATATCGAGAAACACCTGGAAGGGTTTAATGCAAATGTAAGTCCGTCTGGAATCACCAGTCCGGTATCTAAAAACTGGTTCTATAATGAATTTAAAGCGGTGGGTATTGTCTATGAAATCGGTGACGATACACCCAGAGACATCATTCGGAAAAAAGGCGAAATTTCGGCACGAGAGATGATGAAACTCCTCCTGGCTCGTTAATGATGATCATTAAAAATAGCGTTTTTATGGTGATTTTTAAGTACTTGGTATAAAAAGGTACTAGTTAACACAACATAATAAGTTGAGCTCCGTTCTATACTTCACAACCGACTATGAAACCTTTGATACCAAGATCTTGTCTCACCTAGCAAGTCTTATCAAAGTTCAGTCAAAAACGATTTAGGATGTCATCACTCAAAGAATTTCTCTGGTTCTGTGCGGGAGCCAATCGCTCCATTCTCAAACGCTGTCCAACAGAATCATCGAAATTCACCGGAATAGGTGCAGCGGTCTTTTTTACCGGTGTTTTAGCTGCACTCTCCGGTGGATATGCATTTCACACTGTATTCGAAAACTATTATTGGTCCATCGCCTTTGGGCTACTATGGGGGCTGGTAATTTTCAATCTCGATCGCTTCATCGTATCAACCATGCGAAAGCGAAAAGAATGGTATAAAGAGTGGATTCTCGCAAGTCCAAGGATACTCTTGGCAGTGATGCTGGCGATTGTAATCTCCAAACCACTGGAATTAAGAGTTTTCAAAACTGAGACCGACCGGAAATTAGTCACTTTAGAAGAGAGTATCTATCAAAGAGAAATTGCTGATGTAGAAAAGCGCTACACCGAACAATTGGGAACTATCCAATCTCAAATCAATGTGTTGAAGACCGAGATTTCGGACAAAGCCTCTACACGTGATGAGCTCAAAAGAATTGCACAACGGGAAGCTGACGGTACCGGTGGATCAATGAAGAGAAATGCCGGACCGATCTATCAAATAAAAAAGCTAGATGCCGATCAGGCACAGCTTGAATACGAATCTGCGGAAAACAGAAACCTTCCTTTGATTGCCGAGAAACAAAGGGAATGGAACGCACTTTTTGAAAAGAAACAAGTAGAAGTAGCTGGTCTTCAACGCAACCCTTGGGATGGGATCGCTGCTCGACTAGAGGCATTACGCGTGTTGGGGGAAGAAAATAAGGCGATTGCCATTGCCAATGTCTTTATTATCCTCCTTTTCGTATTCCTGGAGTGCGCCCCTGTTCTGGTGAAGTTAATGTCCTCCAGGGGGCCTTATGACGAGTTATTGGAGATTCGCGAGCATTTCTTCAAAAATCATAATCTGGAGAAGATCGCTGCGATGGATCGTGCTACTTATGAGCAGTTGAAGTACTATTCAGGCTAGTGGAACTGACATTGATAGAGAGATTCCGGACAAATGAATCTGAATCAAAATCTACCAATTCATTTTCCGGCTTGTCTGCCCACAAAGGCAGGAATGACTTCCATAAGAGATCGTTATCCAATTTTGTACTAACCTTTTCAAAGCGGATAACAAAAAACCCTGACGGTACCGTCAGGGTTCATTTTTTAACTTTTCTGGAGATTACCGTCTCTTAACCATATAAACGTTGTCCTCTCTCTCAAGTCGGCCTCTGTAGCCACGATCAAAGGCAATCAGCTTCTTGTTGCCTTCCATCATCCATACATCATGATCACTGTCCACATTGATCCCTCTCTTTGACCTGGATCTTCTGTTCCTGCGATCTCTCCAATCATCCTCAATGATTAATTCGCCTTTGCTGTTGATTTCCCAATCCGCATATTCTGTTTCTCGGGTACCAAAGGCATCGACCATGATTTTGACCTCGCCATTTTCCCTGAAATCCATGCGAATTTCAATTTCCTCGACAATGTCCAACGCAAAATTGGTGATCGCTCTGGCGAACTTCTCAGCAAACCAATTCCTTTCTTCGCGGAGTTCATCTTCTACTTCATCCCTGACATCGATAATCAATTCCCATTCTCCGATTAAGTCTTTCTCTCTGACTTTGTCCTGAGCATAAGCACCGGCACATAGAGTCAATACCAAAAATGTTGCAACTAGTTTTTTCATCTGACCTATTGTTTGAGTGTGTGTGGTATAGACTCCTCAGATTAAGAAATGTTACCATCACTCGAAAAAATAATTTACTTAATTAATAGATACTTAACGGTTTAGTGAAATTCCAGTGACTTTGACTGGTTATCTTTTCAAAGCTAAAAACCGATGAAGGTACAACTCGTCAAGGCCAGGTCTCCAAAACGATGGTATTCCGAGGAAAACTCTAATCTCATTGGTCAGGTATTCAAAGTA
Source organism: Cyclobacteriaceae bacterium (assembly GCA_028281285.1). Classification (GTDB taxonomy): domain Bacteria; phylum Bacteroidota; class Bacteroidia; order Cytophagales; family Cyclobacteriaceae; genus Roseivirga. The sequence goes on along the minus strand of JANQKF010000022.1, from coordinate 28,284 downwards.
TCTTTCAGCGAAAAACATTCTAAGGAGCTTGAGCGAAATGTCTTTGAAATTCAAAAGGGTGAATATGCCGGTAAACTCCTGGATGTAAGGGATACCAAGATTGTGGTAAAGAATAAGAAACCATCTAGCCCTGATAACCTGGCAAATCCATTAAACGCCTAGGTCCTCTTACAAATATTCCCTGTCCTTCTCCTACTACCTTGCCATCTTCATTAACCACTTTCGAGGTAGCGATGATTTGATCATCCGAGCATCTAATCACCTCCCCGTTAGCCACAAGCTTGTCACAGATCACCGGCCTTTTGAATTTTATCTCATAGGTCTTGGTTAAAATGAAGTATTCCGTTTCTAAAGAGGCCGCGGCAAAGTAGGCCGCATCATCAAGCATCTTGAAGTAAACTGCACCGTGCATGGCATCAGCCGCATGATAGTAGCCTTTGTCAATAGGAAGAGTATACCGAGCTTTCCCTTCTTCAACACTCATTTCTGCTCCGGGCAGTATTTCTTGTATCGGAGCACTATGAAACATCCTCTCCAACCTCTTGAAATGCGACTCATCCATTAGGCCTATGTAACACTTTAGTTTTTGATGATTTCAATGGCTTTTTCCAGCAATTCATCCCGGCCTTCTCTAATGCCCTTAATAGTAGGCCTTACCTCGACATCCGGTACAATTCCTATGCGTTGGGTCTCCCTACCATCGGGGTAATAAACCCCTATTCCCGATATCATGGTTGACATCCCACCGGGTAACAGAATGCGGGAGATATTACCATCCGCCCCGGCCGTGGTACTACCCACTACTGTGGTGTTCATACCTGCCTGAAATGCCATCGTGGTATATTCTGCCTGACTCTGTGAGATTTCATTTACAAGAACTACGACTTTCCCTTTAAACATGTCTTGATCAGGCTGCATTTGTACTGGCTGTCCCATTCGGAATTCCCCCGGATTGTTGATGCTTCCCCTTGTAAACTTGGCAAAACCAGTAGGCTCGTTTATAAAAAACCCTCCCAGACTAAACGGCACGAATGTCGATGGATAATTTCTGATATCAATTACGATTCCACGTGCATCACCGAACTGCTCCTTAATCTGAGGAATATCTTCCGCCTTAATATTCTTTAGAGTCACGTACCCAATATTATCTTCCAACCATCTAAAGCTCTTTCCATCAGGATCAGGTCTGTACCACCCGTAAATTTTTAAGTCTTGCCTGAGGAATAAAGGCAATTCCATTTCCATCTCGGATCCTCCCCTGTTGTAGGTAATGGTTGATTTAGCTTGGTTTGATCGAAGCATATTCAAGGCAACATCCCTCATTCTTGTAGGTTGATTAGAAGCAGGATAGTTCTTTTGTCTTTCCCTGACCATATCAGTCACTTGCTGACCGTTGATATGAGTAATCACATCGCCAATTTTCAGTCCTAAACTCTCTCGATGCTCTTCATTGTAAAAATCCACTATCACAAGTTGGTCTTCTACAAAATTCACATGAACTGGAGGATAATGGGTCCCTCTGCGGTTTTCAATCACATCTTTTCCACCCCATAAATTGGCATGAGTATCCTTCACGTCTCCAATGATCTGGATAGTCGCCTCTTCGAATTCGTACTCATTTTTGGCATTGATAAACTTTGGTATGTACTCTGCCAACACATCGTTCCAGTTTTTATCCGTCAGGTGACGATATGGAAAAAAGTAGTGGATCATATTCCAATATCGATAGAGCGTTAACAGTCTGAACCCTTTATCAGGGTAGGTCATATTTTCATAGGTATCTTCATTTCTGAATTCAGGATTACGAACTCCGGGATATAATTTGATATAGAAGTTTGGCCCTTGATGTCTGTTTTCAAGAATGTGTTCTAGTTTCTGTTTTAAGGCTTTTCCAACCATGGAGGAGCTCATCCATTTATGATCAGGTTTTAGAAAAGCATCATCAGACACCTGTTCGCAATCTTCACAAGGTGGTACTTCCCCTAGCTGGTCTATCCAATCGGTCAGTACCTGCTGTCGGTCTTTCTTCTTAGCTTCGAGGTATTTAGGCAAGACTCTAAACAACTCAAAGTCCCAATGGTAGTTACCTCCTGCCACGGTCGGATGATGATATTTCAGAAAGCCCCAAACTCGACCTAAAAGATCAAGGTCTGAAATAAACCTCTTGTCCAATTCGGGAAAAACAACCTTAGATCCCTTGATAAAAGTGGTGTCCGGCTTAATGACCGGTTCTGTTCGTTCCGGCACTTGATCTAACTCCAACCCATCAATCGTGATCTTTAAGTCATCAACCCACATTTTACCCGTTCCGGAGAGAAGTGCTCCAAAAACAATCCGTTCTGCCCTATTGGATTGTAGGTCCATCTCAATCTCATATTCTGCCCAATCTGTGGTCTTCCTTATCCCTCGATTGGCCATATTGTCAAACCCGAGCTGGGGGTCTACTCTCAGCCAAAGACCAGCATAGCCAGCATCTACGCCTTCCGTTTTTATGAACCCGGTGAGTTTGATCTTCGACCCCTGATAATTGGCAGGTATCCCAAAGGAGATCGCTTTGTAATTCGTCTTTCCATTTTGTTCTATACGTGCGGAGTACTTTCCGCTCTTAACATGGGTAGAGTCAATGGAAACCGTATATTCATTACTTCCAAAGCTGCTCAAAGCTGTGAACTTATCTACCTCGATCAGTTCAAAGTCAAGGTTTTGAGGCTTTTGAGCAAATGCAATCTGGGCTATGAGAAGGGAGAATAATATAAAGTAGTGTTTCATCGATATAGAATTTGAGACCTACTTAAAGTTGGCAAATCAATTCAGGAATGCAAAAGAAGATTATATGAAGTGATCCTCTATGAAGCCTGCTCGTAATCGGCAATCAGGCCAAATTGAATAAAATGATGTTTGATATGCTTCCGATGAATATAAAGCCATTCGGTCGCGGTGGCTGCGCCTCCAAAAGGGTGATTTGCAATAAAGTCAGGTTGTTCCTCCTGAAATTTCACAAAATGATCCACCTCGCTTAGCAGTTTGTCTCGTGCTTCTTCCAATGATGCTGATCTCAGCGGTTGAAGTTCATTTTTACCAAGAGGAGATGGCACGGACCTTCGCATCGGACTGTCTTTCATCAAATAAGCCTTGATTCGAGGAAGGTCTTCTTCTGCACTCACTACAGGTATTTTTATTCGCCCGATCGACATTTTGAAGGTAACGATCAGATGCTCGATCATGTGCTGTGGAGTCATAAGTCCCCATAAAGCAGGTGTGTCTTCCTTCAGGTCTGCGAGTACAGTTCGTACCTCCTTGCTTAAGAATTGCTTTACCTCTTCGTGTGTCTCTGTCATGATTTTAAGATAATAAAAAAGGCTTCCTGAAAAGCCTTTTTTAAAAATCCTCGAACGTATCTACCCTGCCTATGCCGGCAAGCAGGCGACAACGGCAGGTTTCAGAATAGCTTATGAGAAGATCCTGAAATGAATTCAGGATGACTTCTATTTTAGTCCTCCCCTAAGAAAGGATATCTATAGTCTTTCGGTGGAACAAAGGTCTCTTTAATCGTTCTTGGGCTTACCCAGCGTAATAAGTTGATCATTGAGCCCGCTTTATCATTAGTACCTGATCCTCTGGCACCTCCAAACGGTTGCTGTCCTACAACAGCACCTGTCGGCTTGTCATTAATATAGAAGTTACCGGCACTTTGCTCCAATCGTTTTGTTGCCTGTTCTGCAGCATAGCGATCATTCGAGAATATCGATCCTGTCAACGCATAAATCGAAGTCGAATCCACCAAATCCAAAGTCGCTTCAAAGTCATCCTCCGGATAAACATAAATAGTCATTACAGGTCCGAAGATCTCTTCACACATGGTCGTGTAGTTCGGATCTTTCGAAAGCAATACGGTCGGTTCTACGAAATATCCTTTCGACTTGTCATAACCTCCTCCCGCAATTACCTCAACATCCGGACTAGCCTTTGCATCATCGATGTACTGTGCAATTTTGTCAAACGACTTTTCGTCAATCACAGCATTAATGAAGTTGGTGAAATCTTCAGTACCTCCCATTTTCATTGAGGCAAGGTCTGCCTGAACGTATTTTTTCACCTCTTCCCACAGGTTAGAGGGAATATAGGCTCTGGAAGCAGCAGAACATTTCTGTCCCTGGTATTCAAAAGCTCCCCTTGAAATGGCGGTGGCCACTTCTTTTGCATTCGAAGACTTGTGTACCATAATAAAGTCCTTACCTCCAGTTTCACCAACGATCCTCGGATAAGACTTGTACTTATAAATATTTTCGCCAATGGTTTTCCAGATGTGCTGGAAAACACCCGTACTTCCGGTAAAGTGGATACCTGCAAAGTCAGGATCATTGAAAATCACGTCACCGGCAGTTGGTCCACTTACAAATACAAGGTTGATCACACCATCAGGTACACCGGCTTCTCTAAAAATCTCCATCAGGACATTAGCCGAATAGATCTGAGTATTAGATGGCTTCCATACAATGGTATTTCCCATCATGGCCGCAGAAGTTGGAAGGTTACCGGCAATCGCAGTAAAGTTGAAAGGTGTTAAAGCAAATACGAAGCCTTCCAAAGGTCTTTGCTCCAGCCTATTCCAAATTCCAGCAGATGATTCCGGCTGTTGTGCATAAATTTCTGTCATGTACTGCACATTGAATCGTAAGAAGTCCGTGATTTCACATGCAGAATCAATCTCTGCCTGGAAAGCATTCTTCGACTGCCCCAGCATAGTGGCTGCATTCAATTTTGCTCTGTAAGGTCCAGCTATTAGTTCTGCTGCTTTAAGGAAAATACTTGCTCGGTGTTCCCAACCCATTTCACCCCATTGTTTTTTGGCCTTCATGGCCGCATCAATGGCCTGACGTACATGATCAGCAGTTCCGGCAGAATAATGTCCTAACACATGCTGATGATCATGTGGAGGGGTGATGGCATGCTTGTCATCGGTTCTCACTTCTTTCCCATCAATAAACATGGGAACATCAATCTCTTTTGATCTCGCCTCTGCCAAAGCAGCTTGCAGCTCAGCTCTTTCCGGTGATCCGGGAGCATAGTTCAGTACAGGTTCGTTTTTTGGAACGGGTACGTTGAAAAATCCGGTAGCCATAATTATGCGTTAATTTTTGTCTCGAAAATGAGCCCAAATATACGGGTTCACTTATGGTAATAAAAACTTTGCTAAAGTAGTTCCAATAGCTCGTTCAAACGTTTGATTTCGTAGGTTACCGAATCATTGTGCGACTTCGAATTCGGATTGAAAAAGACCTGATCAATACCAAACTCCCTGGCACCTCCAATATCCGAAATCAAATTGTCTCCAATCATCACACTCTCTTGTTTTTGAGCGCCTGCCCGGGAAAGGGCTAAATCAAATATCCGGGGATCCGGTTTTCTATAACCAGCGGTTTCTGAGGTAATGATTACTTCAAAATAATCTCTCAGGCCTGAACTCTCCATTTTTGTAAACTGAATATCATCAAATCCATTGGTGATCACGTGCAATACACGATCTTCAGCAAGTGTATTCAAAACCTGGAAGGCATCGGGGAATATGGCACTTTTTGTGGGACATAAGTTCACATATTCGTACTCTATATTTTCCGGGATATGATCTAGCGGGACTCCAAGCTTCTTGTAGATCATTGGAAAACGATTTCTGCGGATGTCATCTCGCCCAATCTTCGCAAGGTTATAGTCATCCCATAGAATATCATTGACCTCCAGGAAAGTACGGTGTAATTCTTCAGGACTAAATCCACTTTTATCCCATATTTGATGCTTATGATGCAATTCTCCCAAGGCTTCAGCCGCATTTGTATCATAATCCCAAAGGGTATGATCCAAATCAAAGAATACGTGTTTGTATTTACCCAAGACCCAATTTTCTTAAGATGTCCAACCTCTACTTCTCACTCGATTTTTAGCAAGTTCCCTATTTGACTTAAGTACCTCAAAGGTCTCTTGATCCTTCTGAAACACATTGTCCCTGTTCATATAAGCGAACAATTGATTGAGTACATCGAAGACTTCCTCACGAATACTATAAAACACCCATTGATCCACTTTTCTTGCATTGACGATATCCGAGTTCTTCAAATAAGTGATGTGGCGGGAGGTTTTTGTTTGAGTAAAATCAAGAATATGCTCAAGGTCTGAGATGGTCAATTCTCCATTTTTGAAAAGCAAATGCATGATCCTTAGTCTTGCTTCATCAGACATTGCCTTGAAGATTTGTAGACCGAATGGAAGGCTAAAATTCTTGAGTCTCATAGGGGTTAAGAATTGTTAAATTGAAAAGAATAATTCGCATTCCCCAGTACTTTTGACGCTTTGAGTTGTTATTATTGCAAACTGTAAGACGCCATTGACAGAATTGATTAATCAATTTGGATAGTTTTGGCGTTATATGATCAAATGGCTAATAGCTTAACGAAAATATTCCTCCGCTTAGCTGTGGTTTTCATCATTCTGTTCACTTTAATGAACAGTAATGATTTGCAGGCCCAGGATGATCTTCATATCGTTCAGGTTTCAGGTTTGGTGATGGACAGTGATAGTTCCAACTCGATTTTTGGTGTTCATATCTATGACCCTTATACCGGACGTGGAACCGTATCCGACTATAGAGGTTGGTTTAGCAAAGCTTTCCTGGCTGGTGACACTGTGATATTTAGTGCCGTGGGATATAAAACAGCAACGATAGTAATTCCGGATGATGAAGGTACCCGGTATAATATTGTTTTAGCCATGGAAGATGCAGTAACCGAATTGGCAGATGTTGAAGTAAATCCGTTCCCTACCGAAGAACTGTTCAAAGAGGCCATATTGGCCATGAATCTGAGTGAAGACCAGGAGAATGTCTTGAGGAATTTCAGTGCAGAATCCGTAAGCGAAATGGTCAGGACAATGCCTATAGAGGGAAGTCCGAGTATGAATTATCGCTATATGATGAACCAGCAGTTTTACAATCTTCAAAATGCTGCCGGTCCAAGAGCCAATCCATTGCTCAACCCATTTGCCTGGGCGCAGTTTATCAATTCTTTAAAGAAGAAAAAGAAGTAATAATTCCTAGTTCTTCACCTCCATACTCTTCAGATAATCCACTCCTAATAGTCTTCCATCTTTATTGACATACCATGAGCGATCTCTTGGAATGCGCATTCCATTTTTGATCATCATTCCCTCCAGTGTAATGTATTCCCCATCATTGATCGATTCATCATGATAAAACCGATAACCTTCCATGGCATAGGTATTCGGATTGAAATAGAAATACCAGGTGTCTTTTCCCACTTCTTCATCATAAGTCACCTTTAGCGCCAGTACTTCCTTGCCAAGAAAGTCAGTTTTCTTTACCTGAGAATCAATCTTGGTACCTGTATCTTTCAATTTCATTGGCAACCCGTAGAGATAGGTGTAATAATCGCGCATTCTCCTGGCACGATAGTTCGTAAGATTGAGACTGTCAGCTTCGACCTTTGAAAGTGGTGCTCGATAATCCACTAAAAAGGAACATGTGTCCCTGGCATCCACCATCCATACTTTTTCCCTTCCTCCCGTGATTTGTCTCAGTTCGAAGATGCCGTTTTTATTGTCAATCATTACTCTGCTTGGGCGCATTGGTCGGGTCGGTGTTTCCATATGGATGACTAAATCCATTCTTACCTTTCCCCATTTTCCATCGGGGTCGTGAAATGCAATGCTGCGGTTTAGGAGTTCTTCTCCTGAGATTTCCTGTGCGGTGACTGAAAAATATGAGAGCAGAAATAGGAGACAAAGGGCTTTCTTCATGACAATCGCGGTTTACTCCTGAATTTAAAGGTTTGCACCCTCTTTTGTAACAGATGTTCTTATTTTTGCATCCAATTCGCCAAAATTGCGACAATGAACATCCCAAAGTGGCAGCCTGAGTACCTAGAACCTGTTTTAGCCATTGCTTTAGTCACCCTTGGTTTTAGCATTTATCACTTTGTTTCTATTTCTGAAAAAGTGAACAACGGTTTTGCAAAAAAGTACGGTCAAGTAAGGGGAAACACCAGGGCGCTATGGTCGCACCGGTATTTGGGGGCCATAACTATTGGCATCATCCCATTGGCAATTATGATGATGGTACTTGGAAGAGGACTGGAAGATTATGGCATCGCCTTTAAGAATCATTTGACATCTATCTATTGGATTGCCGGTTTAGCACTGATTATCATCCCAATGAATTTTGTGAATTCGAAAAAGGAGAAGAATCTGGCATTTTATCCCAATGTCCGCGAGCCCGAATGGACCAAGGGCATGGTAGCCACCAATGCTTTTACATGGTGTGCTTATTTATTTGGGTATGAATTGATGTTCCGAGGGATTTTGCTCTTTGCAACAGTACCATTATTGGGGGAATGGCCCGCCATTATTCTGAATGCTGCAATCTATGCCCTCGTTCATGTACCGAAGAACTTAGAAGAAACCATCGGGGCGATTCCATTGGGTATTGTCTTGTGCCTGGTTACTTTGACCACAGGGACCATTTGGGTAGCCTTTTTTGTGCATATTACCCTGGCATTGTCTAATTTCTTCTTCTCTTTGAAGCACCACCCCGAAATGAAAGTTATTTAATGGCTAAGAGAATTTTTATCACAGGAGCGACCGGTTTTATCGGTAGGAAATTGGCCCATAAGTTGGCCGATGAAGGGAATGAAGTGGTTACTCTCATTCGAAATCAGTCTAAAGCAAAGGATTTGCGACATGAGCGTATTTCTCATATAGAAGGTGATTTGTTCTCAACAGAGGCGATGGAATCCGGCATGAAAAATTGCGATGAGGTCTATCATCTGGCTGCTTTCGCAAGCGTATGGGCCAAGGGCGATACGTTTGAACAGGTAAACAAAATCGGGACCCTTAACGTGTTGGATGCCGCCAAAAAGAATGCCGTCAAAAAGGTAGTGGTAACCTCTACAGCCGGGGTTATCGGTCCCGCCATTGATGGGCCGGTCAACGAAGAGACTCCTCGTCAAGTCGATTTTTTTACGGACTATGAGAGCACCAAATACGAATCTGAACTACAGATCAAAGAACGTGTCAAAGATGGGCAACATGTGGTAATTGTCAATCCCACACGGGTCTATGGACCTGGACCTTTAAATGTGAGCAATTCAGTCACCAAGCTGGTGAAACAATACATTGCCGGAAAATGGAAATTTATCCCTGGTGATGGGTATTCTACTGGCAATTATGTATTTGTTGACGATGTGATCAATGGGCATATCCTGGCTATGGCCAACGGTCGACCAGGCGAACGATACCTACTAGGTGGTGAAGATGCCACTTATCACGAGCTTTTCGATACCATTGCCGAAATCGGTGGTAAAAAATATCGATTGTATAAAATGCCATTAGGTGTAATGCTCACTTTTGCACAGTTTCAGCTTTTTATGGCCAAACGCTTTGGTCGCCCTCCTATGATTACTCCGGGATGGGTGAGAAAATACCTCTATAAATGGAGTGTATCAAGTGCTAAGGCAGAACAGGAATTGGGGTACAAGGTAACACCTTTAAAAGACGGAGTGCAGAAGACCGTGGATTGGTTGAAAGAGGAGAATATATGAGCGATCAAAAGACCTATACGCTGATTACCGGAGCAAGTAATGGCATTGGAAAAGCTCTTGCTGAAAACTGTGCTGCTAGAGGGTATAATGCTTTACTGGTTGCGCTACCTGAACCAAAGCTCGAAGAAGTCACCAACGAACTCAGGACTCAATATCCGAATCAGGACTTTCAATTTCTTGGATCGGACCTGATGCAAAAAGAAGCGCCACAGGAAATTTACAATTGGTGTCAGGAAAATGGATACGTGATCAATGCCTTGATGAACAATGCCGGTCTGGGTAATTCGGGAGCTTTCGATAGCAAGCCTGCTAACTTCTACTATGGCCAGATGCAATTGAACATGGTCAATCTGGTGATGTTAACGCATTTATTTTTGAAAGACCTGAAATCCTTGCCCAAGGGTTATATTCTGAATGTGGCGAGTATGGCGGCATTTTATGACATTCCATACAAAGGAATCTATTCAGCGAGTAAACGCTTTGTCTATTCATTCTCAAGATCGTTGCGAAAAGAGCTTGAAGACACCAATGTCTCAGTTACCGTGCTTTGTCCCGCTGCTGTTCTCACTAATCCGGATGTTTTGGCCAGAAATGAGCAGATGGGTTTTTTCTCGAAATTAACTCAAGCCACTCCTGAGGAAGTCGCTGAATATACAATTAGCAGAATGTTGAGAGGAAAGGCTGTGGCCATACCAAAGGCTGTTCCGAGGTTTTATAAGGCACTTGGCAAGATGATCCCTTATAACATGAAAATAAGGATTCTTGCCAAGCAGTTTGTTAAACAGCAGCAATAAAAAAAGGGATCATTGCTGATCCCTTGTCATCTATGTAAATAGGTACTTTAATAATCCCTCAACATATATTTTGAGAAACTTCGACCATTGATATCGGTGTATTTGGTATCGATGTCCCAACGAACGTACATGTCCTTAACATCAAAATCTCCTCTTACCTTAGTATACTTCATATCCAAGGAACGCTCGAATCGGGCTCCAGTAAAGCTCACCCCATCCCTGAATTTAGTGTACTTAAAGATCGCATCTTCATCAAATATTGATTTGGAAAAATCCGCTTTTTCCTCGAATTGAGCATATTTGAAGGTGGTTTCATCTTGAAATGTTGAACCGGCAAAGCTGGCATCTCGCTCAAATTCAGAATACTTGAACATGGCGTCTCTTCTGAAAGAGCAATTTTCGAAGGTCACATCACCTTCAAAATCTGCCGTAAAGGTGTACCCTGATCGCTCGTCATGGTAGTAGGCGATAACATCTTCTTCAAATGTCACATTCTTGAATGAAATACGACTTTCGATTACCTCATTCACGGTATTGTCGCCACCATTTCTCCACCATCTTCTCCTTCTTGGAAGTTCTGGCATTTTCTCATCCATATAGGTGAAATCGAGCAGACCTGTTACGGTGACATTCTCGTAAGTAATGTCTTTGCCCTTTTTCATGTCTTCCATGATATCTTCTGCCTTGATTGTTGTTCCGCTTTGACCAAAAGCTCCAAACGAAAGAACTGCAAGGAACAAGGTGGTAAAGGCCAGTGATTTGATTGATGTTTTCATCTTTTTAAATTTCTGAATTCCCTTTAATAGACTGCAAAATTAAGATTTCGTTACAAATCTCTCTTATAAGATGGATTAGACAACCAAAAGGTTGCTCACGACCTTAAACAATTTGTTTACAATATCTTAGCCTGTGTCCTATTGCTATTCACTTTGATATTCGACATATTAAGCTTGCCATTTTTCATGGTCTCACCTATTCAATTTTTTAATCCCCAATTCTTCGACAATGCGTATTCTTTCATTTTTAGCCTCGGTTGGCTTCCTATTTCTGAAAAGTTACAAGGAAGGAACCGAACCCGTTGCCGTCACTACTGCTGATCTTACTACATCAATTGACGAAAACCCTTCCAATGGAGATGTGATTGGAACAGTTACAGGCTCAACCAACCAAGGTTCTGTTTGGGTAAGTGGTGGAAGCAAAAATAATGGTATTCATACCGATATCTGGAAATCCAACTAATACGTTTCAATTCCGTAATTCGACAATACAGTACACAATACAAGACCAGCATAGTGAAGTCTATGTTGGTCTTGTTATTTTTGTAAACAGGGTGTTTTATTGAAACAAAGCACTCATTCAGGTCATCTTACTCAAACAAACCAACAGTTATGCTCAAGAACTACATCAAAGTTGCCATCCGGAGCCTTAAGCGACAACCCGCCTATACTGCGCTGAATATCATTGGACTTACCGTAGGGATCACGTCCAGTTTATTGATTCTCCTTTACATTTTCCATGAAACCAGTTTTGATAAGTTTCAGAGTAAGTCAGATCGTACATATCGCATCTCCTCAGCAATTCAGGAGCCTGACAATGCCTTTAAGTGGGCCGTGACCCAGATGCCTTTGGGTATGACCCTGAAAAATGAAAACGCTGAGGTAGAACAATACACACGTTTCTTTGGTGGAGGTCGAAGACGATTGGAGCACAATCAGATCAACTATTTCGAAGAGAACATTTACTTCGTGGATTCGACTGTTTTCAAGGTCTTGGACTTTGATTTTGTAGCCGGAGATCCTAATGGTGCCTTAGATGCTCCTAATACAGTGGTTCTTAATAAAACCATTGCCGATAAGATATTCAAAGGTGAAAATCCTATTGGCCAAACGCTCAACATTGACGGAAACCGGTCCCTTGAAGTGACTGGTGTTTATCGAGACTACCCGGACAATTCACATATACAGCCGGAAGGAATGATTTCCCGATCCACATTTTTTGGAATCAATGCCGGAAGCTGGGGAAGTTTTAACCTGTACACCTATGTTGTACTGAACGAGAATGCTGATGCCGATGCGTTTCAGGCTAAACTGGATTCAACCATTGTCAGATATGTTGATCCAATTTTCGAACCACTGAAAATATACGTGAAATATGAACTTCTGCCTATTACAACAATCCATTTGAACTCGGATTTTCAAGGAGAGCCTGTACCTCCGGGGGACATGGATTACATCTACATTTTCTCCGCCATTGCCCTTTTTCTTGTGGTTATTGCCAGCATCAATTATATGAATCTCGCTACGGCAAGATCAATGAAAAGGTCATTGGAAGTGGGAATAAGAAAAGTGATGGGAGCTAATCGTGGAGGGCTTATTTGGCAGTTTCTTACAGAATCTATTTTAATCACATTGATTGCCCTCATCTTGAGCGTACTGGTTCTATTCCTTATAGTGCCAGGTGTGAACAACGTTGTTGGGACAAACCTGGACATTAATGCTCTTTTGGAAACCAATACCATCTTAGCCACTGTACTAATTGTGATCTTCACTGGGCTAATTGGTGGAAGTTATCCGGCATTTTTCCTCTCTGCCTTCCAACCGGCAACCGTACTCAAGGGGAATGTCGGAAAGTCCGGAGGTAAAATCCTTAGAAAAGTGTTGGTTACACTCCAGTTCACTATTTCAATTTTCATGCTTATCGGAACTTTGGTGATCTATCGACAAATGGAGTTCGTTCGCAACAAGGACCTTGGGTTCGACAAGGAGCAAATGATGAGCTTACAGCTCAACAATAGGAATACAAGGCAACAATGGCCGGTGTTAAGAAATAAACTACTTCAAAACGCAAATATTAACAGTGCTGCCACAACCGGCTCGACTCCTGGCTCGGGAGTAGGCAAACTGCTTATGCTTGTGGAAAGCAATGAAGGAGTAATGGAAGAAAGAGGCGTTGACAATTACGGGGTGGACTATGAATTCTTCCCGACCATGGGGATTGAGTTTGTAGCGGGAAGAAATTTTTCATTGGATTTCGCTTCTGATTCGGCCTCAGCAGTAATTGTGAATGAAGCCATGGTAGAACGTTTTGGTTGGGAAGAACCACTGGGCAAGCGAATTATTCTAGGTGGTAATGATACAATCCCACCAACAAGAATTGTTGGCGTTGTGAAGAACTTTCATCAACAATCACTTCATGAAGAAATTCCTCCACTACTGTTTATTCCCAGACGGTCGAACGGTGGTGCTTTGATCAAGATCAATGGGAATATCCGTGAAACAGTAGCCTTTATCAAATCGACCTGGGAAGAGACCTTTCCTACCCTGCCGTTTGAATTTGAATTTCTGGATGAGCAGTTTAATGAGCAATACGAAACCGATGAAGTAAGGGGGCAGCTCTTCCTTGGCTTCTCATTTATGACAATTCTAATCGCGTGCCTCGGATTGCTTGGACTGGCTTCTTATACTGCAGAGCAGCGTTCTAAGGAAATCAGTATAAGAAAAGTATTGGGCGCAAACACCAAGGGCCTTGTCGGTTTATTGATTAGGGACTTCATTATTCTCGTGGTAATTGCTGCCGTACCGGCATCAATTTTAGGTTATCTATCGATGCAGAGTTGGTTAGAGAATTTCCAGTTTCATATAGAAATAACGGCTATGATTTTCGCCACTGTATTAGTAGGAACCATTGTGATTACCATTCTTACCACCGGATATCATGCCATGAAATCAGCAACTGCGAACCCAGCTGAGCGTTTGAAATACGAATAGTATAAATGGGGTAAACAGCATCACTTCTTCAAGAGTTGGAGTAACTCCTGGTACCTAGAAGAAGTGATCCCCCAGTTATCATTTATCCCGAATTGGTGAAGCCCATCTGGCTGGATATTTTTTGAATACCAGTCGAATTGATCTTTGAGAGTTTTCTTTATCGGAGTAAATGTCAATCCGGCTTCAATGGCTTTAGAAGAATCAATCCTGAAAAACCCGGGGTCAATGTGTTCGGGCAACCATAGCGGCATCCCATCCCAGGGATTTACCTTATGTTTTTCTAGAAAATCTTCGCTGACCCAAATGATTTCCGCATTGGGATTGACTGCCCTCTTTCCGGCATTCAAAAACTCGTTCCATGTCAACGGGTGAATTTGTGGACCATTTAAATTATAAGAGCCGAAAAGACCCTTCTCAATACTACGAACCACAAAGTCACCAATATCATTCACATCAATGAATTGGATGACATCATTACCACTTCCAGGAGCGATCACCTGACCTTCTCTGAGTTTCACTAACCAGAATGGTAGGTCAATAGCATCGTCTCTCCAGCCTTTGATCGGTCCGCATCGAAGAATCGTATGGTAGGTTGGAAACCGATCTCGAACTATATTCTCAGAGGCGACTTTATGCTCCGAATAACCCCATTCCGATCGATCCGAGGGCAATGCTACCAAATCGAATTCTTCATTTACTCCGGGTTTGCTGAAGTCATTGTACACAGCGACACTGGAGATAAATAAGTAGTGATCAGTTGCTGATCTAAGAAAGCTGGTCCCCTCATCCACCAGGTAAGATTCCTGGGGCCAAACATCAATGATGGCATCCCATTTTTTTCTTTGAGCCAATAAACTCTTGTATCCTGTCTGTCCTTTCGTACGATCTCCCCGTATATGCTTGACACCGGGAAATAGCTTTGGATTTGTGACACCTCTATTGAATAAGGTTACGCGATGTCCGTTTCTAAGCAACGCCTTAACGATTCCAGGCCCAACAAAGTAAGTTCCACCTAGTACTAAAATATCCAGGCCCTTATTCTGTTTTCCACCTGATATCAATTCAATGGCGAAGGGTGAAATTGCCGTTGCCTTCAAAAGAGTTTCGGTAAACTTTCTTCGGTTCATAGTAACTGAGGTTTATTCATAACGCAGGCTCTTAGTAGGGTTATCCATTGCTGCCTTTAGTGAGTGATATCCAACAGTAAGCGCTGCAATGATCACCGTAAGGAGCATGGAGTATAGAAAGTACTGCCATCCCACCTTGATTCGATAGGCAAAGTTGTTAAGCCAGTTGCTGGTTAGGAAATACCCTAAAGGAGCGGCAATCAGAACGGCCAGTCCGATCAGTTTTAAGAAACTGGAACTCAGTAACCACAACACACTACTTACGCTCGCCCCAAGGACTTTGCGTATACCGATTTCCTTGATTCTCGTTTCAGCCGTGAAAGAAGCGAGTCCGAGAAGACCAAGGCAGGCTACAAAAATGGCGAGGCCACAGAAAATAAGAATGAGCCTGCTAAACTGATCTTCCTTTGCATAGAGCTGATTGAATTTCTGATCAATCAGTCGATAATTAAAAGGGTTAGCACTCCCGAATGACTGCCATTTCTCTTCCAAAAAGGTCAATGTACTTTGTAGCTCTCCATCAGTAACACGTACCAGGATATTCTGGCTAGATGCATTATGTATAACCAAGGGTTCAATAGGCTCCTGAAGACCATGATGATGGAAATCCTTTACTACTCCAATCACTGTCCCTACCTTATCCATATTCCAATCCCCTGAATGCGTGGTATAGTATTCTATTCGCTTCCCGATGGGGTTTTCCCAGGCTTCTCCATATCGCTCGATCGCCAACTTCCAAGCCGACTCGTTAAGCACCCAGGCATTGCTATCACTACTAATTTCTTCCGAAAAGCCTCTCCCGGCAATCAGCTCCATTCTATAACCCTCGATGGCTCCGGGACCCAGATAGTAGCCCATCCAGCTCTCACCTATTGGATCTTCAGTAAATCCCTCAAATTTATAGCCCCAACTGTAAGCCTCGTCACCCGGCACCATTCTCGATGCAAACACATCCTCTACTGCAGGCATGGCCTCCAGTTCTCCTTTAATGAGATTCCATTTAGGCCTTAGTTCACTTGGGTTACCAAAATCCATGGAA
Source organism: Cyclobacteriaceae bacterium (assembly GCA_028281285.1). Classification (GTDB taxonomy): domain Bacteria; phylum Bacteroidota; class Bacteroidia; order Cytophagales; family Cyclobacteriaceae; genus Roseivirga. The sequence continues at coordinate 11,952 of JANQKF010000022.1, read as the reverse complement.
ATTAATTGTTGAGGCTCGAATCCGAGCGATTTGGTTTTGACAAATTTCATTTGTTGATAGGCAACCACAGCGGCCAGGATAAGAACAATGGATACTGAAAATTGAAAAACCACCAACCCCTTTCGAAGTACAATGGACATCCTTGAATTGCCGGACTTGCCCCTTAAAATGGACGAGGGTTGAAATGCAGATAAAATGAATGCAGGGTAGGAACCGGCTAGTATGGCTGTACCCAAAACAATTGCGAGAAATGTAAATAGCAATTGTCCCGGCCTCCGTAAATATTGGGCTAACTCCAGACCTGAAGCATTTTCCAATATTGGCAGAAGACCATAGACAAGTAGGGCAGCTACGATAGAAGCGATGAAGGTGATCACAAAAGCCTCTGAAAGGAACTGGACGACCAACTGTTTTCGATAAGCTCCCATCACTTTCCGAACACCAACTTCTTTGCTCCTACGTGAGGCCCTTGCTGTAGCCAGGTTCATGAAATTGATACAGGCGATCAACAGGATGATAATCGAAACAGCCGAAAAAATTCTAACCTGGTTGATATCCCCATGCGGCACAAAGTCGATATCGAGATAGGCGGAATGAAGATGTGCTTTCTCAAGCGGCATAAGGCGGATAGATCCAGTGGCTTCAAGCCCGGTAGCCTCTTCCCAGATCGGGTTATAGGCATCTTCCAGTTTCTTAATATCCGCCTGTTTATCAATCACAAAATAGGTGGCCACCCAGTCGTTGATCCAGCTATTCATAATGGTCACGGTCGGGTCATCCTCTAATAGTTGAAATGGAACCAAAAGGTCAAATTTGAGATGTGAGTTGAAGGGAACATCTTCGATGACAGCGCTAACCTGCAGGTGGTATTCTTTGCCTCGCCATCCTGATACCTTCAGGGATTTCCCAAGAGCATCTTCTCTAGGAAAATACTTTCCGGCCATCGATTGTGTGATGACCACCTTGTCGGGTGAGTTTAAGGCCGTACTTCTATTTCCCCGAACGACCTTAAAAGAAAAAACATCCAGAAAATTGCTATCGACAATATAGAGATCATCGAAATACTCTTGTTGGTCTGGCAATGCAACTCTTGTTTCACTAAACCACGGATAGATGCGTGTATAGTCCTCTACCTCCGGGAAAGTGCTCTTGTAGGTAGGCCCTGCCTGGGCATTCATGAAGCTATAGGAATGCTGTATTCTATAGATTCTGTCCGACAGTTCATGAAATTTATCAAAGCTCAACTCGGCCTTGACGTAAAGGAAAATAAGAAAGGAACAAGTGATCCCTATAATCAAGCCTAACAGATTAATCGCAGCGTAGGCCTTGTGTTTTCGCATGGTACGAAAAGCCATTTTAATGTTGTTGAATATCATATCAAGACGGTTCAGTGATTTGAGTTTTTTGCGTGGTTTGTACATACGCACGAAGCGGACAACTTCAAGCAGGTAAAAGAGTCTTGCCTTGAAAGGGCTTTTCTCCGAGGCAATTTCCTCAAACTCCTCATTGAGATCACCTTCAATCTCCTCCAGAAGTTCAGGATCACAATGCCAATAAAGAAATCGCCTGGCGAGTTTTGGTGGTTTTATGGAAGCCATTTCAATCGTTAATTTGACAAGGCGATTTTCGGAATCTCATTCCAGAGTTGATTTCTGGTTTCACGTATTTCCGAGAGTACCCTTGAACCCTTCGCGGTGATTTGGAATAGCTTCTTGCGCTTTCCTCCTCTAACGCTTGTAGATTCCCCAAATTCACTGGTGACAAAGCCTTTTTCCTGTAAACGTTGAAGAACGGCATGAATCGCGCTTAACGTTGACTTTCGACCCATCCTCTCCAATAGAGCTTTTTTGATGCCTACCCCATAGGCTTCGGGGTAGGTTACTCCTACCATCAGTAATACGAGTTCTTCAAATTCGCCAATGTTGGTTCCTTTCATATAAAATCCATATTTGTAGATATTAACGTACGGACAAAATTAATGTTCCGTATTTGTAGATAAAATGTTTAAGAAAAAACCCTGATCCCCAGTAATCGGATAATCAGGGCTGAAATTACCTTAATGGTGGATAGGAGTCACTTCTTGACTTCAAGCGTAAGGCATCAGATGCGGTAGGTAGGTTAACTATAACCTACGAGACTGTCTTCCAATCGAGACAGAAAGTGAGAAAAGCTGGTTTGTTATTATTGTTTTACGAGGTCACTAAATATATACGTTCCATCAATACCATTACTAGCATTGGCCTGGCCTCCTCCAAAATTACCTGGCTGTTGTTGAAAATAAGACAATTGCTTCTTGTCATTACTCAGTACATATTCGATTAGGTTTGCATCATTGCTGAGCTCAATAATATCGCCCACTGAGGAGCTTGAGTTGGCTGGTCCGGGTTTGATGGTATAGACCCCTCTCGAGGTTATAGCATTACCTTGCTCATCAAATCGATGAAGGGTGTAAGGGTTGCTATCATCAGCTCCAAATGTGATTTGATATTCCGAATAGATACTGGTTACATCGGCATCAAATCCTCGTAAATTTACCCTAACGGTAGTCGTTCCTTCAATGACTTTCCATGTACCAACGAATGATGCTTTAAGGTCTGCTCCATCATTGTCAGTGCAACTAGACAGGAAAACAGCTCCTATCAGCAGCAAGGCTGTTAATGTAAGCTGAAACAGTTTAAACAAGCTTTTGGGTATTGATTTCATATCTTATCGCTTAATGATGAATTTCTTTCTGATAACCCCTGTTTGATTTCTTACATGTAGGATGTACATTCCGGAGCTATAGCTGCTTACATCCAACACAAGACGGTCGTCTCTCTCCACAATCTTACTTAAAGCATCCATGGCATCAGCCGAATAAATGACTACCTCCTTAGGTCCATTGTCTAGCGCACTCAGGTCGACAATCAACTGTGAGGTGGCAGGGTTGGGATACACTTTTATTTTGTCTTGTACAGGTTGGGGGTTGTTCACATCAGCTACAATGGCTACTTGCCCTGACAGCCCGAGCCTTTGCCCCACTAAGAATCCTCCATCCGAATAAAATATGGTCAGTTGACCTAGATAGGCATCATCATCATCTCCTCCATGACCTGTAAGATCAGCTAAAAAAGATACCGTCAGGGTGATTGTCTCTCCCGGAGCAATAGGAGCCGCCTCAGACACTTCAAACCCGAAGCGTTCTTTCCCAAATAACCCTTGATGGTTATGTACACTTACATTGATTGGTTGAATGATCTCACTGCCATTATTGGTGAGCATCAAGGTTCTTGTCACCGTAGTATTCCAGGGAACGGTCTCAAAATCGATATGCTCAGCCGGATCGATGTTGAGTGTATTACCCACCTTGATTGTAAAACGCTGCTCGGCACTACCGCCTTCAAATCCGTCACTGGCCTTAAGTACAACCTCATGCTCTCCCACGCTACCTAAGGTTGTAGCCGAAAGGCGATATTGCGGAGTGGTGGTGACACGTCTGATCTTTCGATTTTCACCGCCATCCGCTACAATCAAATTGCCACTTCTATCGACCACAAGGCCGTTTATGTTTGTAAAATCAATGGCTCCACCCGGACCTTCATCACTACCGAAGTTCGCCCTTAAAATTGTAGTTACAACACTTTCGGGGGTGATTTTGCGTATGCTTTGAGGCCATTCCCCAACATAAATATTGTCATACTCATCAATCACAAGGTCATAAGGCTCCCAAAAACTGGCTTCAGTGCCAATACCATCTTCAGTTTCAAATGAAGTGCTCGAGTCAAATGGACCAGATCCTGCAAAGGTGGAAACCTCCCCCTCTGGGGTGATCTTGCGTATTTTGCCGTTAAAAGTGTCGGCCACGAATAGATTGCCTTGAGAATCAAAGTCCATTCCATATACCCGGTTAAAGCTTGCTTCGAAGCCACTACCGTCATTGCTTCCGGCAACACCAGATCCTGCAAATACGGAAACCCAACCCTCAGAAATTTTACGAATGACGTGGTTGCCCCTGTCGGAAACATATACATTATTTGAGGCGTCAACTGCTACATTAATTGGGTGATTGAAGCTGGCACTCGTTGCTTCCCCATGCTCAAAGCCAAGAATTCCAGTACCGGCAAAGGTAGTGACTACCCCATCCGGTGTAATTTTTCGGATCACATGATTCCCCTCATCGGCTACATATAGATTATTTGAAGCATCTATTGCTATTCCGCGGGGAGTGTTGAAGCTGGCATTCTTACCTGTGCCATTCTGATGGCCAGGAGACCCTGACCCGGCAAAAGTCGTAACACTACCATCGGCAGACAATTTTCTGATGGTATGACCTTCCGGGTTAGCGATATAGACATTATCAGCATCGTCAATTGCCAAACCATCCAAACTTCTAAAACTAGCTGCACCGGCTATCGCATCTACATCTCCCAAATTACCCCAGCCAGAGTGGCCCGCCTCATAAGCAGAAATACCTGCAGCTGCAGTGGTAAATCCTTCATCTATATTATCAAGACTAAGCCAGTCAGGAAGAGTGGTCGCTTCAACAGTGACCGGATTGCCATCAGCATCATTGGTTTGAATCAAATATTCGTAAGCCTTTCCGACTTCCACTCTTGTAACAGGTGTGGAAACGATGGTGGGTGCATCATTGACCAAGTAGGTTTCTCCAGTAGTGAAATCACCATTTGAAGTACCGGTGCCTCCTAAGGGGTTAGAAGCAAGATCGGTAATCGTGTCATCGTCTTTCACATTGAGTCCCAATGTTCCTCCTCCTGTTCCTCGGTCCACCACCACAGTGTAGGATAGACTGTTGACCGAAGTAACGGATGTAACGCTTGCCCCATTGAAACTCCCATTGGCAGCAATCTCAAAATCCGTAATGTCAACGTTGCTAACGGCCTCTGAGAAGTTGACTGTAAAGTCCAGTTGCTGCGCTTGCGTTGGACTATCTCCATTTCTTGTGATTGATGTAACTGTAGGAGCCGTACCATCATAGGTCCTTGAAAGTTCGTTGGAAACTAAATTCGAGTTTCCGGCAGCATCATTGGCGACCGCAGCCGGCACCTGAACTGAAACCGCACCATCACTGGTGGGGGTAACCGTAAAAGACCAGGTTTTCCCACTGCTCAACAAGGTGAAATCAGAACCTGTTCCATTGGTAATGCTGATATCACTCATTTCAAAATTGCTCACCTCCTCACTGAATATGATCGTTGTGGAGAAAGCTGCATTCACGTTTGTTGCAGGGTCAGCAGCCAAGATGACTGTTGGCACCGAAGTATCCACCTGAAGAGCGAAAGCGGAACTGATGGTTCCTTTGTTGCCCGTATCATCGGTGGCTTGTGCCGTTAGTTCATAGCTAGCATCTGCCAGGGCAGTCCCCGAATGATCATAAGTCCATTCACCGGTGTTCGTTGCTGTTGTGGTTCCAATGCTGTTTCCATCAATAAATACCTCTACTGTAGATCCGGTTTCGGCCAGACCAAAAAATGATAGTCTATTATCTGAGGTAATCCCATCATCATTTTCCTCACCCGTATCGGTACTAATGCTTGCAACCGTAGTCCCGGTGGGAGCCTGTGTGTCTAAAGTGGCTTCGTAGGTTTGTGGATCGCTTTGATTTGAATTCGCATCGGTTAATGTGACGGTAAGCGTCAGCGTTCCATCATTCAGCCCACTGAGGTCAGCCACTGAAATTTTATCCGTAGTAGTATTGATGGTTCCTGTGCCAGTTACAGGAGTACCCCCTGCTGCCGAGATTATGGTGTAATTGTAGGCAGTACCCACCTCTGCTCCGGAAAAGGTGAAAGAAGATGTGCCCACTTCGGTGGCGTTAATCTTCGTATCATCCCAGGTAACTGTAAATCCGCTTGGTGGGGTACCATCGAAGTCAACCTGCAAGGTATTGGACGCTACGGAATGTAGGTTTCCGGCAAGGTCATTAGCGCTTCCATCTTTCAACTTAACCGTAACTACTTTATCGCCTGTCCCGGATACCGACAAGGTAACCAGCCAATTGATACCCGATTCTTTTTCCACTTTCGACACTGTGGCGTTCGTCACTTCGATATCGCTTGATTTAAGTTCAATTTCTTCTGTGGGTGTTGCCCTTACCAAGATGAGGCGATCTGGACCATGTTGAGAAACCAAGGTCAGGGTGGTTGTTGGAGCAATCCGATCTATAAGGACTGTAGTACATGCCGTCTCACCAGTATTTCCTGCAGCATCAGTCAAGGTTACACAAATCGTTTGTTCTCCTTCCAACAGTTCATTCGAGGTGGTGATTTCAATTTCCTGAGAGGCGGAGGTAATAGTTCCTGTTTCTGGTGCTCTTGTAGAACCAGGAAAGGAAATGGTGTAAGTGCTCCCTACTTCCGCATTGCTAAAAGTCACCGAAGTTTTGGTGGAATTAGCGTTAACAGCCACATCATCTCCCACAATGGAATAGCCACTTGGTGGTGTTTCGTCATCATTGTTATTGATAGTATAGGTGTACTGAGTATTAGTACCCAACGTGGCATTTGTCGGATTGGAAAGTGTGACTATCACCGTTTCATCAGGTTCTTCGCTAGAATCGTCAATGATATCAGCGATTGTTATGTTTTGGGTAGTGTTTCCTGCCGTAATGGTCAGTGTCCCATCGGCTAGTGTATAGTCCGTTCCACCTCCGGTGGCTGTTCCCGTTAATGCATAATCTACGGTAACGTCTCTTCCCGAAACCGCACTTAAGGCTACTTCCAGGTTCGCGCTGGTCGTACTTTCATCTGCACTACTGCTGGTAGACGAGAAGGATATGGTGGGGCTGGGATCATTATCTGTGATGGTATAGGTATGTACCGTATTCGTACCCAGGGTGGCATTGGTTGGATTTGATAAGGTCAGGATCACGGTTTCATCATCTTCATCCAACGCGTCATCAATGATGCTGCTAATGGTAATGTTCTTACTTGAGCTGCCTGCGGTTATGGTAAGTGTACCATTGGCCAAGGTGTAATCTGTTCCGCTTCCGGTGGCTGTTCCGGTTACCTCATAGTCTACCATCACATCTGTTGCACTAACAACATCTAAATCCACTTGTAAATCAGCAGAAGCCGTAGATTCATCTGCAGTGCTGCTGGTCAGGTTAAAGGCTATACCTGGGTTTTCAGTAGTGAAGGTTTCAACCGCTCCTTCTGTAGTTCCACTGCTATTGATCGCATAGGCCACCATGCTATAGCCAGTGTTGGCAGTTAAGCCGGATATAGCCTGATCAAAAGCTCCAGTTGTTCCGCTGACAGTCGCTTTGATCACTGTAGTGCCATTCGCTTCAGCAACCGTAGGTGAACTGTCGTCAGAAGTTTTCGCATAAACAAAACCCCTTTCCGTGATGGTGGCTCCACCATTGGAGGTGACCTCTCCATTTAGCGTGGCTCCACTGGCTGTAATAGTGTTGGCAGCACTAGTGGTGACCGAAGGTGCTGTGATCACGACATTGATGGTGATGGTGAATTCCTGTGTAGCAAAGGTGTCATCTCCACCGTTATCCGTGCCACCATTATCAGACAGTACCACCGATACCGTGGCTGTTCCGGTTTGGTCGGCAGCGGGGGTGTAAGTCAGGTTACCGCTGCCGTCTATAGCGGGCTGAGCACTGAACAAGCCATTATTGTCATTCGTGACCGTAAAGGTTAAAGTTTGACCAGTTTCATCTGCCGGTCCTTTACTGATAGCAGTGGCCCAGCCATTGACGGTTTGGGCCCCGGAATTCTCATCTACAGCCTGATTTGCACCTTTGGTAAAGCTGGGTTCATCATTTACTGCGGTGATGTTGAAGGTTGTTGAAGCCTGAGTGGAATTGTCCGTGCCATCATTCGATGTGATACTGATAGAACCGGCATTGGTGCCATTCAGGTCTGCGGTAGGCGTAAAGGTAGCGGCATCCAGCGCAGTATTAATTGCTGACAGAGACCCCTTGGCGGTAAAACTTGCGCTTGCGTTTAGATTTCCACCGAAAGTGATGTCCGTTGTTCCCAAGGTCACGATCCCACCTGTTACCGCAATGGTTAAGGTTTGATCGTCTCCATCGGTGTCAGAAACAGCAATATCAACCAGAGTGACTGCAGTGGCATCTTCCAATACAGTAGGAGCCGTGGGGATACTGACTACTGGCGCGTTGTTGGCGGGTGCAGCGGCAGTTGACGCACCAAAAAATAAGACGTTGAAAGTGCCATTATAATCAATATCAGCAATGATGCGCACTTCATCTACATCACCAAATTTTGCATCAGGCAAATCGTCTGCCTCGTAAATATTATTGGTTTCTCCGGAAAAGGCCAAAGTCACACTACCGGTCGAAACCCCGTCCTTAAACCCTTCTACAGTGAAATTCCCATCGAAAAAATTATACTCCGCGGCTTCAAAACCATTAAAATCAAATTCGGAACCATCATCAGTCTTGATTGAGATCCCTCTCCAGGTATTTGTGGAGGGATCTGTACTTCCCGCCAGGCCTTTTTTGAAGTCAACTCCAAAGCCAAAGCCGCCTCCACCACCGCTGGAGTCATCATAGAACAAGGTTGCTCCTGTTGCGGTCCCACTTGCATTGATGGCAACGATATTAATCTGTACACCCGTGATGTCTGAAGACCCCCCTTCTCCATCTGAAGCTGTCGTACCCAGGTTGGTGTCATCGGCAGTATCAAAAGTGATCGTTTGTGCGGAAGTAATTTGAGATGACACTTGCCCAGTTGAAAGGACTAAAGCTATCAAAGCCAGAAAAAAGAATCGTACCCTTACCATAAGCCTCTTTTTTGTTAGATCGGTAATCATCTTGGGCGAAATACTGCTCAATGATGATCGAGGTAAGGTGTAAAAAGAGAATGGACTGTCTACCACCCGAAACGGGTGGTTGTTAAAAAATCGCTCGTAGGTCAGTTACGAGGTTTCTTCCGACCAGATGTATTCTACGCGCTCCACGACCTCTTGCTTTGTCGAAGCTCCGATTTTGGTGTAAATGTGACGAAGATGGTATTTCACCGTGTTTAAGGAGAGAAACAATTTTTCACCAATTTCCTGGTTGCTCAATCGGGCAACGATAAATCGCAGTATCTCAGATTCCCGCTCCGATAGTTTGAATGCATGGGCGGCTTTTCTGAGCTTTTCTTCCATTTCAGGCTGACTGTGCAATAAGGAAAGTTCTATCGCTACCATGATCTCCTCCGGGGAAAATGGCTTGATCACATAATTGCCAGGCTTTGCAACTTTGGCTTCCATGATTGTCTTGCGATCGGAGTACGATGTAAGGAAGAAATAGGGTAGCCCAAGCTTCGCACAAAGATGTCCCAATTGGATTCCCTCCTGCTCTCCCGATAAGTTGATGTCGAGTATGGCCAGGTCAAATTGATCAGATTTAATTAGTGCCTCTGCCTCCTGCCAGCGTTTACAGCGTTGGCTGTTCAAATGCCCTAACTCTCTAAGCATTTCCTGTAGGGTTTCAGCAATGATTACCTCATCCTCTACAATCAGAATATTTAAATTATCCACCGTTATAACTAATTAATAAAAAAAAGACAGTTTCTAAAGAAACTGGTCTGGTGAAAGGGGTGGGAATGAATAAATATGTGGTAGAGTCCATTTGAATAAAGACATAATTCAACTTACATTGAGCCACCGTGAAGTGGATGAAACATACCATAGTGCGTCTGATTTTTGGGGGCTTTGTCCTACTTTTTGGCTCCCAGAAAATTACGGGACAAGAGATAATTCCTCCAGGACAGGTCATCGGAGAATTCACACGGATGCTTCAGGAAAATGGCTCTAATCCTGACACAATTCCGATCTACGTCAACTACGTCAAGCGACTCATTGCAAGAGGGAATTACCCTCAGGCCGACTCACTTCTTACCATTGCACAACCGGGATTTGAAGCACTCGGGGATTCAGCGCTGCTAGCGGAAATTTATAAGGAGCGAGCTTTTATGTACAAAGTACAGAGAAGGTTTCCAAAATCACTGGAGGATTACCTATGGTTGAAGGGCTATTATGAAAGGCGAGAGGATAAAAATGCACTGATCGAAATTTACAGTCTAATTGCTGAATACTACCGGGCATTCAGGGGCTTTGACCAGATGGATAAGCATCTTCAGCTCGCAGAGGACTTATTTGACGAGGTGAATCCAAGCAATGCAAATCTCGCCTATTGGTACAGCAGAAAAGCGGCATGGTCCACGGAGGCACTGGGTAATTCAGATAGTGTAGAGTTCTATGCCAAAGAAGGATTAAGACTAGCCATTGAAGCAAATGACATCTACACACAAGCACTGACCCTCAATGAATTGGGTTTTCTTGGCATGAATAGAAAGGATGATCGACAGGTATTTCTCAGTCATTTCAACCGAGCTAAAGACTTGTTATATGAACATGAGCGATATCGTGATTATGTCGATGTGGTCAATAACATTGCTAGTTATACCAGCTTTTCAAATCCTGAAGAGGCCTTGGAAATCCTGGAGTATATTATTCCGATCGAGGAAGAAAATGGTTGGTATATTCCCAAGATCCGGAGTCTGGAAATGATTCGGAGTCTATATACCTATTTTGGAAGGCCGAAAGACAGTGATATTGCCCTTAATCAAATATACCTGGCAAGAATCGATGAGATGAGTACGGCTCATGCTATTGCAGTTAATGACCTCGCCCTTTCCTATGAAAAGGACTTAGCAGAGAAAGAGCTTGAAGTGCAACAACAAAAAACAGAAGCAGCTGAAACAGAGGCGGAAAACAACAAAACAGCATTCATTATTGCAGCTATCATCGCGGGCTTACTGCTACTCATTTCAATCCTTATCTATCAGGTTTATCTTAGATTTCGTAAGAAAAATGAACAACTCAATCAACAGCAAGACCAAATCAAAAAAGCCAATACCGAACTCGAAAAATCTCTGGCTCATCAAACCACCTTGTACAAAGAGCTCAATCATAGAGTGAAGAATAATCTGTCGGTATTGACCGGCCTTATCTATTTACAGGAAGTCAGGGAAGACAGCGATGATTTTAAAAAGATTTTGGGCACGTTAAGAAGTCGCATCAAATCCATGGCCCTGGTCCATGAAAATCTCTACAATTCGGAGTCAGAAGATAAGATTGACTTCCAGGTGTATCTAAGATTGCTGTTTCAGGAATTGGAAGGAAGTTTGTCGGTACAACACACTTTGCATACACATCTCGAATGCCCGAACTTCAAGTTGGGACTTGCCCAGGCCGTTCCTCTTGCCATGATTATCAATGAATTATTTACCAACTCCATTAAACATGGTTTTAAGGGAAAAGAACAGGCAAATATCCATGTAAAAGCCTATTTCGACAGCCAGGACGGAATTGTAGAATATCTGGATGATGGTGTTGGCCTGCCCGCAGATGAATCAGGCAAGAAAACTCTTGGGCTTAGGTTAGTTCAGCTGCTTATCGAGCAACTGGACGCCTCTTTTGAAGATCATAGTCAGGCCTCAGGTGTACACTACAAACTAAGAATCCCAAAACTTGTAGCATAAAAAACCCTGACACAGAAGGTCAGGGTTTGTATTGTACTTGATTGAGGTTACTTCCGTACGAGTAATTTCAATGTCTTGGTAGTGTTTGGAGTTTGCAGTCGTATTAATAATATACCGTTCGGTATATTATTGAACAACTCTACAAAATAACCCCTGACGCTTAACGTCAGGGGCTTCTATTCACCTAAACACTGAAATGTGGGTTACATGAAACGCACAATCAGATTTCTTCTTTTCTAAGCAAGCATAATCGTTGCAGTAAACAACAGCCAAATCATAAGCTGAAGCACTTTATCTAAACGATTCTTAGGGCATCTATAGAAATTAATCTCCTGCATAGTTTATTGAAAAGTTTGGGCCCCAACCGGTGGAAGTCGGGGCCCTGTTTAAAGCTGGCTTGGTTTATTTCCTCACCAGTAGTTTAAGCGTTTTTACCTTGCCTTGA
>JANQKF010000013.1 GCA_028281285.1 Cyclobacteriaceae bacterium | reverse complement strand
AGCCCACCAGCGCTGATGGTACTGCCTTTACCGGTGGGAGAGTAAGTCGCTGCCAAACTTATTATACAAAAGCACTCAACTTAGAGTGCTTTTTTTGTTTGTAACAGTCTAGTTGTAAGGTAATATAACGATCCCGGAAAATTTGATCTCATCCGAAACCAAGCCATCCATCTGGCCAAATTCAAGATCAAAGCTTTCTCTGCTCAAGATACCATCAACCGTTAGTTTATAATACGAATCCAGCTCTTCTATTTTGTATTTCAGTTTCATATCATTTGAAACATTCTTAATCCGTACTTGTGCCAAAATAAATTCCGGATTTTTATTTGTAGTAACCCACACTGAGATTATTGGGTATTTCTTAGCATCCAGGAAATTTTCATTTTTGAGACTTTGATCCCGAGAGTTATTACTGGTACTAATGCTTGATACTACAACTGAAACCTCTGCCGACCTGATTACATTGTTCTCAAAGGTAATTTTGCCTGAAAATTTTCCAAAATCACCTTTGACATTCAGTACTCCGAAGTGTTTTGCACCGAAGGTAATAGTTGCATTGTCAGGTTTAATAAGAAATACCCCAGAAATTGATTTTTCCTGGGATAACAAACCAACATTGAGCAGCAAGTAAATGAAGATTAGAAAACACTTTTTCAACCTTGGGCAGCAAGTACGTTTAGTTCAATCTTTACTTCATTACCAATGAACTCTTTACCATTTGGTAGTTTTCGGCTAAAGGCAATTCCATAATCCTGGCGATTGATCACCAACGTGGCGAATACAGCTAACGTTGTGGTTCCAGTAGGGTCTTTAGTGGGTTCGAGCAATTCGAATGGAAATTCGACTTCCTTGGTAGTACCATGAATAGTCAGATCTCCAATCATCCACAGTTTATCGCCTCTTTTTTCAACATTAGAGCTTTTAAATTCTATAGTTGGATAATTCGCTGCATCTAAGAAAACCTGACTTTTGACGGCATCTTCTCCAGCTGGGTTATTACTGGAATAACTGGATGTGCCAATACTGACATTCGCAGCAATCTTCACATGATCATCATTATAAGTGATCTCACCGCTTACTTCATTAAATCGACCTACAACGTCAACCATGGCAAATCGCTGGACTTTGCTAACAACGGAGGTGTGCCCGGCATCAATTTTAAAACTTTGACCAAGCAACGAAGTGCCCATAAACAGACACAGTAAGAATAGAGTATACTTTTTCATCAATGAATCTTTTGATAGAATTTACTCTGGATCTGAATACAGGTTGATCTTAATATTCGAACAGTGTGATTTACGATTTGAGATGAGCTACTGACAAAACAAAATGCTATGCATTCAGAATAATGTCCAGGGCGTCTTTGTAACTTCTGCTCAACTTGAGTTTGACACCGGATTCGAGGTGAACTATAAACTCTCCATTAAAATGGCTTTCAAGCTCCTTAATGCAATGAATATTCACTATTGAAGACCTGTGTATACGCCTAAATTGCCCTGAATCCAACGACTTTTCCAATTCAGAAATAGATGTATACATCAAGTGTTTTTTGTCAACAGAGTGAATCTCACAATAATTGCCAGAGGCCTTGATGAATTGGATATCGGATGTGTTGACGAATTGATATTTTCCAGCTGATTTGATTACCAATCGAGATTGGTCTGAATTCTGGGTTGTCAAACCTTGAATCGCATTCTTCAAAATTTCCAATTGACTTTGGGAATTTTTTAAACTTACCCTGGATTTTGCTTTCGAAAGACTTTGCTTAAAACGACTGTCAGAATAGGGTTTCAAAAGGTAGTCCACAGCATTCAAATCAAAAGCCTTGATAGCGTATTGATCAAATGCCGTGACCATTACAAAAACAGGGCTTTGCATTTGGAGTTTTTCGATCACCTCAAAGCCCTGAGAATTTGGCATTTGAATGTCAAGGAACACAATATCAGGCTTTAACTCGGTAATTTTTTTAGTTGCGTCCAGACCATTGTCAGACTCACCAACAATCTCGCATTCGGGGTCATCCTTGAGCAAAATTCGTATCGAATCTCGCGCTAATTCTTCATCATCTACAATCAGGACTTTGTAGCTCATAGCACTGACGAGTTTATAGGAATGATCAGGGTAACAACAGTACCTTCAGATTGACGATTGGAGATATCGAATGATGATTTTTCCCCATATATGGTGTTCAACCTTGTTTTGACATTTGAAAGGCCTAGACCAAGATGGTGCTTTTGCATGAAACCATCTTTCAAGCCTTGCCCATTGTCTTTGATTTTAATTTCCAAACCCAGATTTATCTTTTTGCAACTGACCTGTATGTTTCCAGTTAGTCGATTCTTGAAAGCATGTTTGAAAATATTCTCGACAATGGGTTGAAGAATCAAATAAGGGATTTTGTTTTTCATCAACTCGTCTTCAATGTAGTATTCTACTTCGAGTTTGTCACCGAACCTAATTTCCTCGATTGATAGGTATTTCTGAATGATTTCAATTTCTTCTTCCACAGAAACGAATTCTTTGTTTCCCTGATTTAGTGTGGTTCTTAAAAGATCTGAAATCAGTGCGATCGTGTCTATGGCCTTTTCATTTTTCCCTTTTCTGACCAAGGATGAGACCGAATGGAAAGCGTTAAACAGAAAGTGTGGCTGCAGTTGCATTTTGAGTGTACTCAATTGAAAATCTACCAGTTGTTTTTCAAGTTCCTGGTTTTTTAGGTTCAGTTGATATTTAACCTGTTCATCTTCTTTCGTTTTTCTATAAAAGATTAAGGTGAATCCGAAAGCAGCTATTAAAGCGTATACCAACAGATTAGTAACTGTCGCTGAAATGATATTAAGGCGAATGAATTCAATCAGCGGTGTTTCAGAACTAAAGAAAATTACGCTTAAGACACTAAGCATGAACACATAGATCAATGTGAAAGCTAATGCAGTGCCTAGGTGTATGTAAGTGAGTATTTTACGGTCGAAAGATTTTGACTGTATATAATTTATAGCTCTGATAATTAAAGGAGTCAATACAGCCCAGCCGATCCATGAAATGGTTTGCCTCCAGAAAAAATTAAACCAACCACCATCATAACTTCCACTATATCTCAAATAGAGTTGACTAGCCGAAATCAGAATAACAATGAACCAAAATGAGTAATTGGCTACAAGAAGATTGCGTCTGCTATTAAGGAGTTTGTCTAACAAGGCGGTTGTTAAAGCTTATTAATTCTGATCCATTCAAGGAAAATTCAAAAAAAGATGAACATAAAGTTAATTAAATTACGTAGTTATGTTTTCGAGGGTTGACGTTTAAAAACTGAGTTGTTGAATACTTACCTAGTACTTTCCTTCCTAAATCCGAACATACTGTGGGGACTCTTTCTATTGGCCATTCCAATAATTATTCATTTGTTCAATTTTAGAAGGGTCAAGAAGGTTGAGTTTTCCAATATCGCCTTATTGAAAAGGGTAAAGGAGGAGAGCTCCGCAAAGCGTAAGCCGGTGGAGCTTTTGATATTGCTATCAAGAATCCTTTTCATGGCCTTTTTAATCTTTGCTTTTGCACAACCGATCAACAAAAATGAAGACAATGACCTTGAGCTGAATGACTCTGTTTTAATATATGTCGACAATTCTTTGAGCATGTCAATGCCGATTGGCTCACAGCAGAGTGCGCTTGATATGGCTTTTTCGTTTGCTGATAATATTGTGAGCAACTACCCTGAAGATGCAAAGTTCAAGCTTCTCGAAAACAATTACTCCAATTCACTGGGTATATCTTATTCAGGAAATACCATTCGTGATAGGCTTACCGAATTGACTATTTCATCGGTTTCAAGAAGCCTGGACGAAATTCATCAAAGAATTCTTTCATCAGGTTTTCAAGGGGATGTATATCTGATTTCGGATTTCCAGACAGAAAGGGATTTTGATTTTAGTGGTTTCCAAACAGACACCCTTAGAACGTTCTATTTTTTGCCTATTGACGTACAGTCATTCTCGAATGTACATTTCGACACGGCCTATCTTGAAAATACATTCTTGCTGGATGGGCTGAAAAATGTACTGAAAGTAAATGTAAAGAATGAAGGAGAGGAAGATTTGCAACAAGTAAATCTTAAGCTCTATTTGGGGGATCAATTGAGTGGTACAGCCAATTTAGATATCAATGCAAACAGTGCTGTTTTACAGGAATTTGAGATTGATCGCCAGGCAAGTGGTCTTGATAAAGTGCGATTGGAACTAGATGATAATTCTGTCTTTTTTGATAATAACCTTTTTCTGACCTTGAATAATATTGATAAGCTTAATGTAATGGTTGTGAGGGAGTCTTCTTCTAGTCGGTTTGTAGAACGACTTTTTTCAGAAAATGAGCTTTTCAATCTAGAGACTGCTAATGCAGGAAATCTGGATTTGAGTCGTATTACCGAAAGCGACTTAATAATACTTAATGAAATCAATACTTTGTCTAACCAACTCATAGGCGCTCTTTCTGACTTTCTTGACCGAAATGGGTCGGTTGTAGTTATACCAAATGAGGCAAATACACGCAGCTCTTATTCAAACCTTGGACTTAGACTCACTTCTGATTCGAGAGAACGTTTGGAACTAGATCCTCCAGATCTTCAAAATCCATTCTTTGAAGGAATATTCGAAGAAGACAATGTCAATATTGACACTCCTTCGGGGAGTACAGTGCTTAGATTAAGAAATATAAATTCGACCATCCTGAAGTTTAAAAATGGTAGAGCTTTCCTGTCCAAAGCCGAGAGATCCGGAAACCTATTTTTCTTTTCATGTTCTTTCCAGGAAACGCGAACTTCCTTTCCGTCTCATTCACTTTTTGTACCTGTAATGTACAAGCTGGCATTGGGGAGTAGCGCAAGTCTCAATACACTTTATTACTCTACAGATACTGAGAACATCGAGTATCCCATTACTTCAGAATTTTCTGCAAATACGATTGTCAATCTTAATAGAGAAAATGTCTCGATAACGCCTGATCAGAGGGTTTCCGGAGATAAATTGCTCATGGTAATTCCAAAGGGACAGATCACCGAAGGGCAGTTTGAAATTGAGGCAGGAGATCAATCAATAGGTGCCATTTCCTTTAACAACCCGAAGGCCGAGTCGGGGCTTCAACGAATATCACGAGATGATATTGATGTGGCTACAAGTACTGTAGATCATATGTTCATGATCGAAGCGAGTAGCGGTGTCGAAGTTAACAATGAACTCACAGCCGGAGTAATTGGAGAATCGCTGTGGAAGTATGCCATCATTTTGAGTCTGTCATTTCTTTTTGTAGAAATAATATTAATCCGATATTTGTAGCATGGAATTTTTAATCCGTGCTGCCCTTATAGTAGACAGCAGTTCTCCTCACCACCTTTCCAGAAAAGATCTTTTTATTAGTAATGGAATCATCGAAAAAATTGAGGATCAAATTCCGTTTGATGGTACTGTAATTCAAGGTACGGATATTAGAGTCTCTTGTGGTTGGATTGACATGAGAGCTCATTTTTGCGATCCTGGTACCGAACATAAAGAAGATTTGGAAACAGGATCGAGTGCAGCAATGTCGGGTGGATTTACTGACGTCCTTTTATTGCCTAACACAACACCAGTTGTGCAATCAAAGAATGCGATCAGCTTCTATCAAAAATGGAACAGAACGAGTCTGGTTAATATCCATCCTTCTGCGGCCGTCTCAATCGATTGTGAAGGCAAAGAACTCACTGAGATGCTGGATTTGAACGAGGCTGGTGCAATAGCCTTTACCGATGGTATCAATCCTATTTGGCATACAGATATTCTTCTCAAGAGTTTGATGTATGTTCAGAAGTTCAAAGGGTTAGTCATTAACCGACCTGAGGATAAAATGCTCACTGCGTTCGGAGCTATGAATGAGGGAGAAGTCAGCACTTCTTTAGGAATGAAGGGGATGCCGTCAATTGCGGAAGAATTGATGCTCAAAAGAGACCTGCAACTACTTGAATATGCTGGAGGTAGAATTCACTTTAGTCTGGTGTCATCGACAGGGGCTGTTGATTTAATCAAAGCCGCAAAAAAGAAAGGTCTGAATGTGACTGCTGACGTATCAGCTCATCATTTGGTTTTGACCGAGGATGCACTGACTTCCTTTGATGCCGACTACAAAATCAATCCTCCACTGAGGAGTGAAGGTGACAGAAAATCATTGATAAAGGCGGTTAAAGACGGAGTGATTGACGTTGTGGTCACGGACCACCAGCCTCAGGATGAAGAGAGTAAGAAATTGGAGTTTGACTTAGCTGATTTTGGAATTAGTGGTTTGGAAACCTTTTACCCTGAATTGAAGAGTGTCTTCGGAGACGAGACGGATGAGATCATTGAGAAGTCAAACAAGAATGCGCGGAGTATTCTGGGAATTGAGCAACCAACAATTAAAGTTGGTCAAAAGGCTTGTCTGACAGTATATACTCCTGACGAAAAGTGGTTCTTCGATCTTTCCAGTTCCAAATCAAAATCGCAAAGTTCCCCTTTCTTTGGGAAAGAGTTGGAAGGTCGAGTGTTGGCAGTTTCCAATAAAGGCCAATTATCTACTGCTCAATGAAAATTAATCCACTTTTAGTCAAGGTTCCTGCCAGATACGGTTTGGCCGGCTTCATATTAACCGCAATAAGTTTTGTGGTATTCTATTACGTTGGACTTCAACCTTGGAGAAACCTCCTTTCACTTATACTTGATGTCTTGTTGATCGGAGCCTGTTGTTTTGCTGCGATCAAGGATTTCAAGGCCAATTATAATAATGGAATTTTAAGCTTTTACCATGGAATGACTGCCGGATTCGTGGTCTATATCATTGTCGGGCTTGCATTTGGCCTTTTCTATCGCATCTTCATAGAATTCATTGAACCGGAATTCCTTTCGAATTATATAGAACTGGCTAAAGAAGATATGATTAACAGAAAAGACATCATAATTAAGGCATTGGGTGAGGAAAGTTACACTAAGAATTTCGAATCGTTAGGAAGCACCAATGCAAGTGTATTGATGGTGGACGCCATGATAAAAAAATTCTTAATTGGCCTTCTGATTACACCTGTCTTTAGTGTTATTCTCAGAACTCATCTGTCCAAAAAGAGCACTTAACTCGATTATGGGTCGTTCAAGGAAAAAGTCATGGCCTAAGGCCAAAACAGGATTTAATTCGGGAATTGCTTATTTTTCGTAACCTTAACTAATTAACTATGGAAGAGAATATTACCCCAGGCCAAATTGGTAAAAAATATGGATTGATTTATGGCCTTGTGGCGACTTTAGTGGCTGTAGCTCCATTAATTCTGGATGCAACCGTCCCTTTTGGCTGGCTTCTAAACATTGTTATTGCGTTTGTCATGTTTGCTTTGGCGGGCAAAGAATTCAAAAGTTTGAATGGAGGTTTGATGACTTTCGGACAAGGGTTCAAAATTAACATAATAGCGGCCGCTATTGCCGGAGCCATGCGAGGTCTGGTTAATTACATCTACGTTAAGTTTGTAGATACTACAGTGATGGATAGGGCCTGGGAGGCGATTCAGGAGCAATGGGAAGCCCAGGGAGTTGATCCTGATCAAATGGGGGCAATGGCAAATATTACAAAACAGATGCTTGTTCCGGAGGTGGGACTTTTGGTGGGTATCGTTGTGATGATGCTTGGAGGGCTAATCTGGGGTGCAATTACCGCAGCAATTGTTAAAAAGGAAGAGGAAGAATTCTAAAGTATAAGTGATAGAAATCTCAGTTGTAATACCGCTCTATAACGAAGAAGAATCTTTACCCGAATTATGTGATTGGATAAGCCGTGTCATGAATGATCGCGGCTTTACTTATGAAGTGATTTTGGTGGATGATGGCAGTACCGATGCTTCGTGGGATGCAATTGAGAAGATTTCTCAACAAAACCCATCCTTTAAAGCGATCCGGTTCAATAGAAATTATGGAAAATCGGCAGCCCTGAATATTGGGTTTAAACACGTTTCAGGAGAAGTTGTGATCACCATGGATGCGGATATGCAGGATAGTCCGGATGAAATCCCCGAACTCCATGCCATGATTAAATCTGGTCATGATATGGTATCAGGTTGGAAGAAAAAGAGACACGATCCCATCACTAAGACTGTTCCATCCAAGTTTTTCAACTTCACCACTAGGGTGATTTCTGGTATTAAACTTCATGATTTCAACTGTGGTCTTAAGGCTTATTCTGCCAAACTAGTTTCCACACTTGATATATATGGAGAGATGCACCGCTATATTCCGGTGATTGCCAAGCGAAATGGCTTTACCAAAATTGGGGAAAAGGTAGTTGAGCATCGCCCCAGAAAGTATGGCAAGACCAAATTCGGGCTAGAACGATTCATTTATGGGTTTTTGGACCTGCTTTCCATTTCGTTCGTCTCAAGGTACAAAAAGAGACCAATGCATTTCTTCGGAACCCTTGGTACTCTTTCCTTCCTGCTCGGCTTTTTGTTCGTGCTTGGCATCATTTGGGAAAAGATAAGGGCGATATACATATTGAAGTCTGATGATTACCGTGATGTGGTTGATCAACCTTTGTTCTTTTTGGCCTTGGCTGCTATTATCATAGGAGTTCAGCTCTTCCTGGCCGGTTTCATTGGGGAAATGATGACCATGAATTCGCATAGGAGAAGCGACTATATATTGGAAGATACAATCGGTCTTACAAAATGAGATTTTACTCGGTTGTCGTTCCCGTCTATAACCGACCCGATGAAGTTGATGAGCTTTTGCATTCACTCACCCTTCAGACTTACAGGAACTTTGAAGTGATCATTGTGGAAGATGGTTCGCAGAAAGATTGTAAAGAGATTGTCGAACGTTATTCTGAAAAGCTGACACTTAGCTATTTCTATAAGGAAAATTCAGGGCAAGGCTTCTCCAGAAACTTTGGATTTGAGAGAGCAAAAGGAGAATATTTAATCGTATTTGACTCAGATTGTCTGATTCCTGAGAATTATTTCTCAGAAGTTGAAAAATTTCTTGATCACACTCAGCTTGATGCCTTTGGGGGGCCAGACAGAGCTCATACATCTTTCAATACAATTCAAAAAGCAATTAGCTATTCCATGACTTCACCTTTTACCACCGGAGGCATTAGAGGGAATAAGAAGCATGCCGGGGTGTTCCATCCTAGAAGTTTTAATATGGGAATTTCGAGAGAGGTTTTCGAAAAGACAGGTGGCTATATCATTACCAGAATGGGTGAAGACATTGAGTTCAGTATACGAATCATTAACAATGGCTTTAAAACGGGTCTAATTCCTGAGGCCTATGTTTATCATAAGAGAAGAACCAGCTTGGGTCAGTTCTACAAACAGCTTCACTTCTTTGGGCGAGCCAGGATCAATGTCAGACGTTTCTTCCCGTCAGAGTTAAAATTAGTGCATCTGCTTCCGGCTATTTTTGTTATTGCGTTCTTAGGTTGGGCTTCTACGCTTTTATGGTCCACAGTTCTCTTCAAGATAGGCGGGATATTGCTAGGAATGTTTCTGCTTTTGATCTGTGTTGATTCAACGTTTAAGAACAAAAGCCTTAAAATCGGTCTTTTAAGTATTATTTCTTCTGTCGTACAGCTTTCGGCTTATGGTATTGGAATGATTACCGAAGCCTTAAGGGGGAAATAGTTATACCTTTTCAGCAAAATAGATGATCTCATTGGCAGGTAGCGCATATTTTTTTATGGTCTCAGCAGGGAGTTCCATTACAAACTTGTCTTCCGTTACTTTGAAGCCAGCTCTTTCCATTCTCTTACCATAGTCAAGGCCAAAAAGCCTTACATGATCGCTTTGCCAATAAACACGTTCTCTTTCTTTGGGATCTGTGATTGTGGGATCTTCCAAAGTTTCTTCTCTTGAATAGTCTTGAGGTGATTGGATGATTGCCCAGCCACCGGGTTTCATAACGCGATGAATTTCGCTCATCGCTTGAATATCATCGTCAACATGCTCCATCACATGATTACAAAACACCACGTCAAAGGTACCCTCTTCAAATGGGATGTCATGAACGTCCATTTTGATTTCGGCCAATGGAGATTCTAAGTCCGCGGTCGTATAGTCTAAGTTCTCCATCGCCTTGAATTTCTTTAAAAAACAGACTTCCGGAGCGATGTGGAGCACTTTTAGCTCATCGGTAAAGAAGTTGGTTTTCTCTTTTAAATAAAGCCACATTAGCCGATGCCTCTCCAGAGAAAGAGAATCAGGGCACAAGGCATTAGGACGAGGGTTTAACCGACCATAGGGGAGGAATTTGCGATAACTTATTTCGCAAATTGGACAGGTAACATTGCTTCCTCGCATGAAAATGCTTACTACTTTGAGGATATGATGACTAAAAAGCTGAAGGTATTTTCGGGGGACATTCCGAATAACAAAGCTGATGATCCTTTTCATGCTATAGATTCAGCGCAAATATAATCAGAGTTCCATGTAAAACAGCCGAACCATTTAAACCGTTAGAAAACAGAACAGAAAGCATATAAACCGTTCTAATAAATGGTTAAATCAGAATTAAACTATCGAAGTTCTAAATTCATCTAAAGTTGAATGTTTGGGTGTTTACCGTTAAACAAAATTATTGTCATCCGAACCAAAAAATGAAACAATTTTGTCAGTAAAAGCTTTTACTCTAGTGGTGACATACTTTTATGTTTGGAGCCATTTTTGAGAGAAATAAAGAATAATTTCGCACAGAAAAGGAAAAATCATACTTAATCATGAGAAAGAAACTCATCATATTTGGAGTAATCATCGTAGTGTCTTTAATCACTGCACTCACAGTATTCAACCCCGATTCTGGGGATGAAGGGATTGCCCTATTTGCAACAGCTGAAAAGGGTGAATTTACTGTTGAAGTGACCACTACAGGCGAACTTTCTGCAGAAAGGTCGACCAAAATCATGGGCCCGATTGCTGCAAGAGAATATGGAATTCGTCAAATGACTATTCAAACTTTGGTTGACGAAGGAACCACGGTCAAAAAAGGAGAATTCGTTGCTGAATTGGACAAGGGTGAACTCTATGACAAAATTCAGGAAGCACAAGATAGGCTGGACAGTGAGAAGACCGCCTTTCAAAACGCCAAGCTGGATACAGCACTGACTCTACGTGGTGAACGTGATAAATTGCTCAACCTTCAATATACTTTAGAAGAAAGAAAATTGACATTGGAGCAATCTCAGTACGAGCCTCCTGCAACAGTCAAGAAGTATGAAAATGAGGTTGAGAAGACAGAAAGAGACCTAAAACTAGCCGGTGAAAACTATCTGATCAAGATTGAGCAGGCAAAGGCTAAAATGACAGATCAATCATTAAAGCTTAAAAAGGCTCAAGACAGGTTCAATAAAATGTCTGACTTACTTGCTGAGTTCACGATTCTTGCTCCTCAAGATGGGATGGTGATTTATGCAAAGGGAGGTTTTTCAGGAGATAGAATAATTGAAGGATCCACGATTAGCCCTTGGAGCCCGCAAGTTGCGGAACTTCCAGATCTTTCGAGTATGATCTCCACTACATATATCAATGAAGTAGACATCAGAAAAGTAAAACCTGGCCAAGCTGTGGAAATAGGTCTTGATGCTTTTCCAGATAAAAAAATGACTGGCCGAGTACTGAGGGTGGCACGCGTGGGTCAGCAGAACCCAAACTCTGACGCGAAAGTATTCGAGGTTGTAGTACGCCTAAATGAGAGAGATAGTGATCTCAGACCAGCAATGACTACCAGTAATATTATTGTGACTCAAGAATTGGAAGATGTAGTGTACATTCCTCTTGAGTGCCTTCATGTTCACAATGATTCCATTAATTATGTTGTGAAAAGAAGTGGCGCTTTACAAGAGGTTAAAGTTGGGATGACTAATAGCAATGAGGCAGTGATCGAAATGGGAGTTGAAGAAGGTGATATACTTTATTTGTCAATGCCATCTAATTTGGAAGGAAGAGAGCCCAAACTCATCCCGGAGCTTGATGGTACGCGAATGGAGAAATATGAATTGAATGAAGGCGGAAATGCTGAAGAAGAGTGGTTAATGCCCGATGGTTCTCCAATGCCGGAGCAAATGATCCAACGTTTTAAGGATATGGGCATCAGTACACCATCAGAAGCTCAGGAAAGGATGAAGAGCTTTTCAAGAGGACGTCCCAGTGGTGGACAACGTCCTTCGGGTGGAAGCCGTGGAGGTGATCGTTCGACAAGAACTGGAGACAATAACTAAGTCATCCCTTCCATACCATGGATAAGAAGAACTTAATTTCAAATTTTTATATCGCCATTGAAGCGGTTTTGGCCAATCAGGTCAGATCACTGCTTACGGCACTCGGTATCATTTTTGGTGTTGCGGCTGTTATTGCAATGCTTGCAATTGGCAATGGAGCGCAACAAGAGATTTTAGAGCAAATTGAATTAGTAGGTGTAAACAATATCATTGTTGAACCTATAGTTGAGCAAGTGGAGCAGCAGTTGGGAGAAGCAGAGGAAGAGGACAAAGGAAAATTTTCTCCAGGTCTGAAGCTTCTGGATGTTGAGAGTATTAGAAATAACATTCCAGGCATTCAGAAACTGAGCCCGGAAATATTATTGGAAACCTACATTATTAAAAACGGGATTAGAAGATCATCAAAGCTGGTTGGTGTTGAGCCTTCCTATTTTGAAGTGGCCAATTTCGAGTTGAGCGAGGGGAAGATGTTTTCAGCGCAACAATTGAATGTTGGTGCTCCTGTATGCATTATTGGCAAAGGAATTCAGTCAAAATTCTTTGCTCAGGAAAACCCCATTGGAAAACGGATCAAAGTAGGAAGCCAATGGCTTCAAGTCATCGGAGTGTTAAAGGAAAGGTATATTTCCGATAAAGCGATTTCCAATCTCGGAATAAGAGACTATAATATGGATGTCTACACTCCCGTCCAGACTGTCCTAATACGATATATTAATAGGGATTTAGTTACCGGTTCGGGCTTAAAGAAAAGTTTCGGAGGATCGTTCATTTCCTTTGGGAGAGGAGGAGGAATTAGAATTGCAGGATCGAGTGGTGATGATGACGAATCGGGACCTACCAATTACCATCAAATTGATCGCTTGGTTATCCAGGTGGGTGAGTCTGACAAGCTAAACCCAACAGCCGAGGTAGTTTCCAGGATGCTGGAAAGAAGGCATTTTGGAGTGGTTGATTACGAAATTACAATTCCCGAATTGCTTCTTAAGCAACAACAACGAACCCAGAATATTTTCAATATTGTTTTAGCGGCAATTGCGGCAATATCTCTTCTGGTGGGAGGAATTGGAATCATGAATATTATGCTGGCCTCTGTTATGGAGAGGATCAAGGAGATTGGTTTAAGACTTTCGATAGGGGCGAAGAAGAGTGATATTGTCTTTCAATTTCTCTTTGAAGCTGTAATGATCTCAATTACAGGAGGTCTTGTAGGTGTAATACTGGGAATTGGACTTGCCTATGCAGTGGCGAATATTGCAGAGTTCCCCACAACAATTAGTTTTTGGTCGGTGGTAATTTCATTTGGAGTCGCGGCTACCGTTGGACTTGTGTTTGGAATCACGCCCGCTCGTAGAGCAGCCAGTCAAGACCCAATTACCTCCTTAAGACACGAATAAGCTCAAAACTCAAATACATGAAAAAGTTAATTTTATCATTCCTGGTTATTTTTTTAACTGTCGGAACAGGATTCTCACAAGAGAAAAGAGTTCTGACATTAGAGGAAGTTATTGATCTGGCTCAAAAGAACTCCAGAAGCGCCAGACGTGCAGAAACACTCCGAACTTTTGATTATTGGAACTATCAAGTGTACAAATCTCAGTTGAAGCCACAATTGCTTTTGAGAGGTACCGTTCCAAGCTTCGTGAACAGAGCCATTCCTACCATTCAGGAAGATGGTACCGTTAGATTCAGAAATGTAAATCAAAATACTATGGATTTAAGTTTGGGCCTGGAACAGGTGCTTCCATGGACCAATACTACTGTCTCATTCGAGACTAATATTTCAAGGTTTGACAACTATTTGATTGAAGGGGAAGGTCGAACCCTATATCAAGGTGATCCGGTAGGTTTGACGATTACTCAACCGTTATTCAACCTTAACCCCTTTAAGTGGGACCGATTGATCGAGCCGTTGGAGTACGAGAAATCTAAACGTACATACGTACAAGATCTGGAAGAAACTTCACGAGAAGCTGCCAGACGTTTCTTTCAACTATTAGTAGTTCAAAAGGATCTTGAGATTGCCGTGCAGAATGAAGCGTCCAGTGATACGATTAATAAGATTGAACAAGGAAGGTACAACATTGGTACTACAACCGAAGACGCTCTATTGCAAACGGAATTGAACTTGATTACTGACCAAAGTAATGCTCAACAAGCTCGACTTGATTTGCAGACCAGATCGTTAGATTTAAGAAATTTCATTGGATTGACTGATGATGTTGAACTGGAACTAGTCCCGCCAAGCGAAGCACCTTCATTCACGATCGATCCCGAAGTGGCACTCAAGTATGCAAAAGATAATCGGGCTGAATACCTGGATTTCAGGGTGCGGAGATACAATGCCGAACGATCAGTGGCCGATGCACGAGCGAGAAGGTTTAATGCAACTTTAAGCGCATCTTTTGGCTATGTAAGCCCACAAACAGGAGGTTTGAGCGGAGTGTATGATGGGGAAACCCTTGCCGCAGGTTCAACTGTGAGGCTAAATTTTGCATTACCAATCTTGGATGGTGGAAGAAACCGAGCGAGAATGAACTCCGCTAGAGAATCTCAGCGACTGACAGAATTCAACATTGAGCAAGAAGAGATCACTTTTGAGCAAGAGATCACAAATGCCGTTAGAAACTTTGGTCAGATCATCAATCAAATTGCTATTGCTGAGAAAAGGCAAGAAATAGCATTGAAAAGTTTCGAAATTACAAATGGTAGATATCTGGCGGGTAAAGTTGGAATTCTGGATTTGAATAATGCCAGAGAAACAAAGGACTCGGCTGTAAGAAATTATATTAGTGCACTTCAGCAATATTGGGATGCCTATTATGAATTGAGAACGCTGACTCTATATGACTTCAAAGAAAATACTCTGCTGTACAACCCTTTGTTGGAATATGATCCCAAATCAGATTCTATGGTTGAAAAGAAACAAAAATAGAATAAGCCCCGAAAGGGGCTTTTTTATTGCCCTGTGTAATTGAATGGGCTTATTGCGCTTAACTCTCTTTTGATGTCATCGGATACTTCAAGAGTATTGATAAATTCTCTGATAGAGTCAGCCGTTATGCGCTCATTGGTCCTTGTGAGACCTTTCAAGGCTTCATATGGCTTAGGGTAACCTTCTCTTCGAAGTACGGTTTGAATAGCCTCTGCAACAACCGCCCAATTATTTTCTAAATCGGCATCAATTGCTTGCTGGTTCAACTCAAGTTTATTTATGCCTTTCTCAAGTGACGCCAATGCTATGGTCATGTGAGCAAGAGGGACACCTACATTTCTAAGTACTGTAGAATCTGTAAGGTCTCGCTGAAGTCTTGATATAGGTAGCTTTGCGGATAGATGTTCGAAGATTGCGTTGGCCATTCCTAAATTGCCTTCTGCATTTTCAAAGTCAATCGGATTTACCTTATGTGGCATAGCTGAAGAACCTACTTCTCCTTCTTTGATTTTTTGTTTGAAATAGTTCATCGAAACGTATTGCCAAATGTCCCTGGCAAAGTCAATGAGTATTGTGTTGATTCGTTTGAGGTTATCAAACAGTGCCGCCAAATGATCGTAATGCTCAATTTGGGTAGTGGGATGACTGCGCTTTAGTCCCAGATATTCACTTACGAATTCATTTCCAAATTCAACCCAATTTTCATGTGGATAGGCAACATGATGCGCGTTGAAGTTTCCCGTGGCTCCACCGAATTTAGCGGCAAATGGAACATCCCCTAATAACGCCAGCTGTTCATCAATTCGTTGGCTGAAAACGTCCATTTCTTTTCCCAGTCGAGTAGGAGAGGCGGGCTGTCCATGAGTTTTGGCCAACATGGGAATCGATTCCCATTCTTTCCCCATTTCTTTAATCAAATTGTTAACATTGATCAACAATGGTTCAACTACTTCGTGTAGGCCTCTTTTTAAGGACAATGGAACCGAAGTATTATTGATGTCCTGCGATGTAAGACCAAAATGAATAAACTCCTTGTAGGAGGAAAGGCCTAAAAGGTCAAATTTTTCCTTAATGAAGTATTCGACTGCCTTCACATCATGATTTGTGGTTCTCTCAATTTCTTTGATCGAATTCGCATCCGATTCCGAAAAGTCATTATAGATAGCGCGAAGTTTGGGAAAGGTATTTGGGTCTATTTCGGCCAATTGATCAATTGGTTTTTCACAAAGGGCTATGAAATATTCAATTTCCACTTCGACCCTGTATTTAATCAGAGCAAATTCAGAAAAATATGCTCCTAGCTGTTTGGTAACTTTTCTGTATCTGCCGTCTACCGGAGAAATGGCTGTAAGCGCGTTTAAATCCATAAATGCTCGAAAATAAGAAAGCGCAAAGATACGAATTTGGGACGTTCTAACCTGCTCCTTTACAAAGTATTGACATTGGTGCTTTGTTTTGACAAGGCTTCACATATTCGATTTTCATCACTACTTTTGCGCAGCGTTTTTCGGTGGGCATTAAAAGTTGTAAAGAGTCGAAACTCGCATTGGATTATTTGGTTATAACCACAGGGAATTAGATAAAAGAGTATGGCATTCGGGTTATTCAAGAAGAAAGAAGGCAATTCAGGCTCATCAAGAGGGGCGGGATATGTTACGTTGAAAGTGAAAGAGGTAATCAATGAAACAAATGACGCTATCAGCATTCATTTTGAACATCCCGACTCTGGGGAAATTCAATATAAATCGGGTCAATTTTTTACGGTCATTGCCAACATCAACGGGAAAGAAGAAAGGCGGGCATATTCACTTTGTACTTCTCCGTTCGTGGATCCCAACCCGGCCGTAACGGTAAAAAGGGTAGAAGGTGGCCTAATGTCAAACTTCTTGAACGATAATGTCAAATCAGGGGACTCTCTTGAATTGATGGAGCCGATTGGAAACTTCACCACTGAGTTCAGTTCAAATAACCATCGGCACTTAGTGCTTTTCGGTGGTGGTAGTGGGATTACACCATTGATGTCAATCGCCAAATCGGCTTTGAATCAGGAACCGAATTCCAAAGTGTCGTTGATCTATGCCAATAGAAATATTAATTCAATCATTTTCAAGTCGACCTTGGACGAAATGCTTGGAGAGTTTCATGGAAGGTTCGAGGTGAAACACGTTCTTGAGAACAAGCCTGAATCGATGGATTGTCCGGAGGGCTACCTCACAGAACAAATCATCAAAGAAACCCTTGCTGTGCTTCCACAATTGTCTTCGGATTCAACAGAATACTTTATGTGCGGGCCTGGCCCGATGATGGATGTTGTGACCCAATCATTGGATAATCTCGGAATTGACAAAAGCAGGGTGTATAAGGAGAGCTTCACCGCTTCACTGGATACGAAAACTTCTGAATCTACGAGTGATTCTGAAGAGATCATCTCAAGGGAAGTGACCATTATTTACGATGATGAAGAACACAAAATTACCGTAGAGCCGGATGAGACCATTCTTGAGAAGGGTCTGGATGAAGATATCGACCTCCCATTCTCCTGTCAAAGTGGTTTGTGCACTGCTTGCCGAGGGAAGTGTATTTCCGGCAAGGTTAAAATGGACGAAGACGAAGGGCTTTCTGAGGCGGAGATTGAAGAGGGGTATGTTCTACCATGTGTGAGTCATCCGTTAACAGATGACGTAGTAATCGAAATCGGTTAATTCGATTATTTTCTCGATTCTTCAAATTAATTTTCTTTCATGTGCCAACCTTTGCGGGAGGAATGGAGTCTATTTCCAAAACTCAAATACCCCAAGGTCAATCCATGAAAAAGATTTCAATGCTGCTCCTGCTGTTTAGCGTTCAGGTTTATGCACAACAGGTGCATTATGACGCCTATCAAACGGTCCAACTGAGCAACGAAAAAAGAGGCTACAGTTACCTCAGTATTTTTGATTCCCCCGGTTCTCTGCCCAGAATTGTCTCTACACTCGACAAGGTGGATTTTGTGCGCTTGGAAGGTGGTTCCCTGTTCCATGACCCTTATGATTTTGACGATGGCATAGAAAGTACCGGAGCGCTTGCTGCCGATATGAACCAGGATGGCTTGGTAGATTTGGTGGTAGGCAGCTATTGGTCAAACCGGGTGAGTATTTACATGGGTGTAGCAGAAGGGCAATTCGCTGATCCCGTAGTCTATCCTTTACGGGGGCATTGTGCCGGGCTCACCGTTGGGTTCATCAACGATGACCCTTATCCCGATGTGGTAGGGATACGTAATGGCTCAGGCCAACCCATTGCCATTCACGTATGGATCAATGATGGTCAAGGTAGGCTGAACGAAACCTTTTTCCATGATGCAGGAGATCATACTAACAATGAAGTATATCTCACTGATCTCAATAATGATGGAAAAAACGATATACTCATCAGGTCTATGAATGGTTTTGTAGTGTCATATGTGCAACGTGATGTGGATGATTTCGACTTTCACTACATCCCTATCATGCCCTTGATACCCGGTACTCCTTTTACCATTCCCGGGGGCAATGCTATCAGCAATGCAGATTATGATCAGGATGGATTTGACGATCTGGTGGTGTCTTACCAGGACTCTCTGATTATCAGGAAGGGCATAGGCAATGGTGACTTTGAGCAGAAACCTTTCTTCAAAAGAGAGGGTGCTCCCCTTGGCAACTTGGTCGCAGCCAATTTGAATGGACAGGATGATTTTTTGCTGGCTACCAGAATAGATAACCTCAATTTGAGCAATGCCGATTCACTTTTTGTTCTCCAATATGATCATACACTCAATGAACTTGAAAGAGTTCAAGAAATTGAATTACCAAAAAAACTGGGCTACCTGAGAGAGCAAGTTAAGGTAACAGACCTGGATGCCAATGGCATTCTAGACCTTGTGATTCTAGCCGAAAACAATGAATTGTTGGTGTATCCGGGAGACGGTGATCCTGTAACCTCTTTACCAGATGATCCCGAAATTCAATTTCAGGTATATCCCAATCCAACCGCTGGCAGGATTTTTATAGACACTCGTTCTTTTAAAGGTTCCGCCTTGAAAATTGAAATTCTGAACCTTGCAGGCCAGGTAAAAGTGAGCCAACATATCGAAAGGGTTACGGAAGACTTGCTGACCCTGGACTTGAATGGTCCAGAGCGCTTACAACTGATCAGGTTGATCAGTAATGGAGCTACTTATTTAAAGAGGATCATTCTCAGCGAAGGTACAGATTAAGAGCAACCCATAAAAGGGGATGTCCTTCCATGTGTGAGTCATCGGTTAACAGATGACCTAGTAATCGAAATCGGCTAGGAACAAATCCACTTATTTCACGGTTCTTGAAAAAAGATCATTTAAATTGTCCCAAATGGATGATCTAAATCGATTGTTTATTGACCTGAATTGAAAAGTCGTTTAACAATTAAGGAAGTTAATTGCGACTGAACCTAAGCCCAAAGTAATGAACTCAACCATAGGAAGTACTTCGCTCAGCGTTACCAGGGAATTGCTAACCAAATTTTTGGAAGTACGAAAGCTTACGGTGGAAATCTGCGAACCACTGCAACCTGAAGATTTCGTAGTCCAACCAGTAGTCGATGTCAGCCCACCAAAGTGGCATCTGGGACATACGACCTGGTTTTTCGAAAATTTCGTTTTGAAAGATCATCTTGATGATTATCAGCTATTTGATAAGGACTACCACTTCCTTTTTAATAGCTACTATGAACATGAAGGAGAACGATGGCAACGAGCTAATAGAGGTCTCTTGTCAAGGCCGTGGGTTAAAGAAGTGATGGCCTATCGGAAGTATGTTGATGATCATATGAGTCAATTGCTTTCAGGTGAATATGAAATCTCGGATAGAGTTCAACATATCCTTACCATAGGGCTTCAGCACGAGCAACAACATCAGGAACTCCTTGTATATGACCTTAAACACATTTTGGGCATCAACCCTCTTTTTCCGGTTTATAAAAGTGGTGCACCTACAGGTAAAGCAGAAAACTTGAAAGAAAATTACCTGGAGATTGCTGAAGGCACATACGAAATTGGTTATTCAGGAAATGAATTTTGTTTCGACAATGAGTTAGGGAGACACCGAGTATTTCTGCATAGATATAAGGTACTGGATCGGCTAATCACAGCCGGTGAATACCTGGAGTTCATAAATGATGGTGGATATAAGGATTTCAGACATTGGTTGATGGAAGGCTGGGAATGGGTCAATAGAGAGGAGGTCCGAGCGCCATTTTATTGGCTTGAACAAGACGGGGTGTGGAAACATTTCACACTATCTGGTTTGGAAGAAGTCAATCGTTCTGAACCCGTAACCCACATTAACTTTTATGAGGCTGATGCGTTTGCACGATGGAAAGGAAAACGTCTGTTAAGTGAATTCGAATGGGAAGTGGCCTGTAATCAATATGAACCACAGATTCCGGAGGAGGCGAATTTTGTTGATTCCAGAAACTTCAGACCAATGCCGAGGAAAGGCAACCATACGCAATTTTTCGGTGATGTTTGGGAATGGACAAACAGTGCTTATCTACCTTATCCCTATTATGAAAAAGAAGATGGGGCCCTTGGTGAGTACAACGGTAAATTCATGATAAATCAAATGGTCTTGAGAGGTGGGTCATTTGCTACCTCAAAAAACCATATTCGAGCCTCGTATAGGAACTTCTTCCATCCGCACTTGCGTTGGCACTTCACAGGAATTCGATTAGCGGAAAACTTTTAACCTATGCCAGAAACTACTACCGAGGCGATTAGAGTCTTTGCAGCAGATGTCAAAGAAGGATTAAATACTTTCCCTAAAAGACTTCCATCCAAATACTTCTACGATGAAAAGGGAGATGAACTCTTTCAGAAAATTATGGGTCTTGAAGAGTACTATCTTACCCGGAGTGAGTACCAAATCTTTCAAAATCAAAAGGAAGATATACTCAATGCTTTCATGGGCGACTCAGGAGGGTTTAAACTTATAGAACTAGGAGCAGGAGATGGAACAAAGACAAAAGTGCTCCTGAAATATTTTCTGTCTCAGAAAGCGAACTTTATTTACTCTCCAATAGATATATCAGGTAACGTGCTCGAACAACTGGGTAATGATTTGAGACAAAACCTCCCCGAAATCAAGGTTGAAGCGCAGCAGGGTGATTATTTCAAAGCATTAGCTGCACTAAATAAAAACCACACATGTAAGGAGGTGGTTCTTTTTCTTGGATCAAATATTGGGAACTTTGACAATCTGGAAGCACTTGGTTTTCTCAACCAACTGTCAAGTAACCTATCTAAAGGTGATATGCTATTTGTCGGCTTCGACCTTATGAAGGATCCAGACAAAATTCTAGCGGCTTACAACGATTCGGAGGGTGTCACCCGTGAGTTTAATATGAACCTACTTAAGCGCATCAATAATGAGCTTGGTGGGAATTTTAATATTGATAAATTCCGTCACGTTCCTACTTATGACCCGATAACTGGTGAGACCAAAAGCCATCTGGTGAGCACTGAAGAGCAGGATGTGTTTATTGATGAAATTGGCGAAACTTTTCATTTCAATGCTTGGGAAGCGATCCATACGGAAGTTTCCCAAAAATATTCATACCGAATGATCCGCGAATTCGCGGAAAAGTCAGGTTTCGAATTGGTCCAAAATTTCACCGACACGGAGGAGAATTATGTAAACTCTCTTTGGCAGAAGCTATAAGGTAACATCCTGTCTTTGGTTGTCGTTTTTGAGATTATGAAATCTGTACTTTCGGTTGTCTTATTTTTTACTGCCAGTGTTTTATCGGCTCATACCAAGGAGGTTCTTCGTGGCCAGCTTAGCCAAAACAAGATTATCTCCAGTAAAATTCTGGGATACGACCTTCAATATCGGGTATATATACCTGAGGGTTACGATGGACTGAGCAACTTGCCGGTTATATTTCTTACAGACGGTCAATGGTATATAGAGGGTGGAGAAATGCCGAGGAAACTGGATGAAATGATTTATAAGCGTGAGATCAAGCCAGTCGTAGCGGTTTTTGTTGATGCAAGAGATCCCAAAAATTTAGATAAGAACAGGAGGAATCAACAATTTCTGGGCAATGAGAAATATGTTGATTTCTACCGAAAGGAGCTCATACCTTCAATTCAGCGAAATTACAAAGTCAGCAGGCGCCAGAAGAACAGAGCAATAATGGGACTGTCATTCGGTGGATTAAATGCTACCTTTTTTGGTGCAAAAGCGTCTGATACCTTTCACATGTTAGGAATTCAATCCCCCGCACTACATCCGGTTAAGAATATTTACGATCTATATAGGGACCAGGAAAAGCTCCCTCTGAAAATATTCCTCACCACAGGAACCGTTAACGATACAGAAATTCCAGCCAGAAAACTTAAGAAAACGTTGGAAGACAAGGGATACAAATTCGAATACATTGAAGTGGCAGAAGGGCACAACTGGATGAACTGGAAGCCATTAATCAATAAGGCACTACTCTATTTTTTTGGATGGTGACCAAGCTCGGAAAAGGTCTGACGACATAGACTAAAGCGGCTTGAATTGTTCGAATGCCTGTTGACAATCATGACAATAGTGAATTGACCTGCACAAGGCGGGACCGAACGGGGTTTTCATTTCCGTGTTTTCACTGTCACAGTTCGGGCATTTCGCATGCTCAATCAGGTCGATGTCCACAATTAGATTGTGCTTTGGAGGTGGGGCCAAGCCGAATTTCTTTAATGCAGCCCTCCCTTGTTCGGAAATCATGTTTGAATTCCACTGTGTCTCGAAAGAAAGATTCACAAAGAAATTTTCAATGCCATTTTTCTTAAGCACGTCTTCTACATCCGATTTCATTACATCCATAGCAGGGCATCCTGCAAATGTAGGCGTCATATTGACCACTACTCTTCCAGATTTTTCGAT
This sequence comes from Cyclobacteriaceae bacterium, assembly GCA_028281285.1. Classification (GTDB taxonomy): domain Bacteria; phylum Bacteroidota; class Bacteroidia; order Cytophagales; family Cyclobacteriaceae; genus Roseivirga. The sequence continues at coordinate 556,044 of JANQKF010000013.1, read as the reverse complement.
ATCGATTCCGGTAATAACTCCTAAATCGTTCAGCGACAATACCGGAATCTCCGGGTCCTTTACCTCGTCCAACCAGGTCTTAATCTCAGAAGGCGATATGTTTTTAACTGTGCTCAATTTCCGTTCTGCTACCAATCAGCTGTAGGGTCCACGCGAAATACTTCCGACATCTCATCCAATAATGGCTGAAGATGTTCAGTATGATTTCCAGACCGTCCTCCAAATGCTGGAGTGAGTGAATCCATATCGGGTAGATCCAGTTCAGTCTGATCGATTATTTCCTTAATCTGTTTTTTCCATTCAGATTCGAGTGCTTTTTCTCCAACAAAAGTTCCGCTGGAAATCAGGTCATCCTCAAATGGTGAGGGTTCAAATATGCCGAGCGCATATGGCATTGCTTGATTCAGTGAATCCTGAAGTCGCTGGATGCTTTCTGGGGTAGCCGACCCTAACTGTTTGATCCAAATATTGGCGTGCATGGTGTGATATTTTACCTCACCACGAATCTTTTTAGCCAGCTGAGAAATAGGTTCATACGTTGAATCAGCCAGCATAGTAAAGCGAATTAACTCAGCGGTATCAAAAAGAAAATGTCGTATCAAACTGAAATCATATTCGCCATTTGGCAACTCAACGAATTGACAATTATGAAACTGATCAGCATTTCTCATGAATGCGACTGTATCCGGATCTGACTCACCGAGTTCATTGAGAATTTTGTAGAACTGCCAACTCTGTCCCACTTTGTCCTGTGCCATGGATGAGAATGCAATGTCCTCTTCCAGCAGGGGGCCAAAGCCAGTCCATTCAGAATTTCTGTGACCCAAAATCAACTGGTCATCGGCTATTTTATAAAGTAATTCTTTAAGTGCTTCTGTATTCATCACCTATGCTTCACTGGTTCGTTCTTTGAATGCCTTGATTTTATCTTGTGCCCTGTAGTCAATTGCCTCGCGGTACTGTTTTTCCTTCAGGGTTTCCCAAATGTCTCTGTCCTCATCATCAGAGGTCAGAATGTGCTCAGATCTTGCTACCCAAACATTGAACACAGGTTTTTCACTGGGATAATTTTGTTTGGCAACCGCGAGTGCATCTTCAAAATCCTTTGCATTCACATTGCCGACATACTTATGCTGTTTGCCTCTCTTCAACAGATGGAAGACCTCGAAGCTTTCACTTTCATCGCCTGAAGGCATCGATTCGATTGAATCGTAGATGGAAATGTTGTTATCAGTGAAGCCCGTAGTCTGAATGTTCTCTGTTTTAATCACACAAAGTGCATGACAGAACATTCCCCTTCGACTGTATTGCTCTTTGGCAAAAAGAAATGCCATCTCTTCGTTGGGAGCATGAACCGGTCCTACATGTTCAAAAGGCTTATTTTCCTTCATCTGTACGAAGGCTTCATAGGTTTCAAATTGATCAAGGGACTCCTTTGGCGCCATTGGAGATGCCCATTCTTCAGGAATACCTAATCGATCTACTCTGGGGTCAAGAGATTTTAAAGTCATTGACATCAAGCTAGGGGAGTAACATATTTTGCCTTAGGGGCGAGTAACGCCTCTCGTACCCATCGTCCTCTTTCTTCAGCCGTTCTTCTTACGGCCAAGCGTTCCTTGTTACAGGGTCCATCACCGTTAATGACTCGCTTGAACTCTTCCCAATCCGGTTCGGTGAATTCCCATTGTCCCGTTTCCTGGTTCTTTTTTAAGTTCTCATCAGGAACTGTCAGTCCCAGCTCCCAGATTTTTGGCACGTACATGTCCAGAAACTGTTGGCGACACTCATCATTTGAGGCCATTTTTACCTTCCATCTCATAAGAATCTCGGAGTGAACCGAGATTTTATCCGAAGGACCGAAGAAGTGCATCATCGGTGCCCACCAGCGATTGACTGCAGCCTGCATCATTTCTCTCTGTTTTTTGGTACCTGTTGCCAAATGAATCACGCAGTGGTGCCCGTATTTTAGGTGGAATGATTCCTCAGCGCAAATCCGTTCCAGTGCACGACAATAAGGACCATAGCTTCCTTTGGAGTTGGCGACTTGGTTAACAATGGCTCCTGCGTCAACCAGCCAGGAGATAAAACAGGAATCTGCCCAGGTAAATGCGGGATAGTTGAAAATATTTGAATATTTGGACTTACCTGTAATGAGGTCGTCAATCATTTGTTCACGAGACTTGCCTAAAGTTTCGGCTGCACTGTAAAGCAATTGAGCATGACCAACCTCATCTTGCACCTTGGCCATCAATGCCAATTTCCTCTTGAAACCCGGTGCTCTGGTAATCCAGGTGCCTTCCGGTAAAGCCCCAATAATTTCTGAATGCGCGTGCTGTTCGATCATTCGAATCAGTTGTTTTCTATACAACTGAGGCATCCAGTCTTTTGGCTCAATCTTTTCTCCTCTGTCAATTCGGGCCTCAAATTCGGCCAGTTTTTGAGGGTCTTCCTCGGCAAGGGCCGTGGCTTTCATTGCTTCAAATACATTTCCTCCTCCGTACATAGGTGCTATTTATTAAGTCCGTTTAATAGTAAGTTACTTAGTCGATCACCAACTTCTAATGGTGACAATGAACCACTTGGGTTATACCAATTATGGGTCCAGTTCAAAGATGATAGAATGGTGAGCATCATAAATTTTGGATCAACTGTTTTGAATTCTCCGGATGCCATTCCATCATTAATAATTTGCATGAACCTTCCCTCGTAGTCCTCACGCATTGCTAAAAAGTCGGAAAGGTGTGGTTCACTCAGATGTCTCCATTCATTGAAAAAAACAGCCGATGAAGCAGTGTCCTGGGTGATAACTTTGATGTGGGCGGCCATGGCTTTTTTCATCTTTTCGGCCATACTCGAATTTTCCTTTTCTACCTCTTCCCAAGATTTGAAAAACTCATCAGCCATGCGAAAGCATATCTTTTGTAAGATTTCTTCCTTAGATTTGATATGAGAGTAGAGACTGGCTGCTTCTATACCAAGCACTTGGGCCAAATCTCTCATGGAAGTGGCCGCATAACCTTTTTCCTGAAAAAGTTGAGTGGCCTTTTCTTCAATTTGCTCCTTTCTGCTTTTCTTTACGAGAGTTTCCATTATTGCAAATATATACAAACTAACGTTCGTTAGCAAGTTGTATTATCAACCAGTTTAACCCCATGAATGTTTCTGATCCTGACTTTGACAAACGCACTTACATCAAGAATTTGGAGTCTATTAATTACTTGATGCTCGCTGTTCCCCTGGTCTTTTTTGGATGGGTTTTTCTGGAAAAGGAAAATGATGGGGGGCTCCGAAATGCCATCTGGGATAATCCCGATCTAATGTTTCATGGAGTGATGTTGGTGGGCATTTTCTATATTTTCAATCGAACGCTGATTTTGTGGAAAAGCACTGTGCTGAAAGCATTGGAAAGAGTGCCGAACCTTGATGAAAAGCTGAAGAAGCTTAGAAAACCAATAATTTGGAGAAATATGCTTTGGAGTATAGGAGCGTTGATTTCAGCTTATGGACTCTATGAAAAAGGGGACATGTTCTATACACTTTTTTTTACCGTATTTCTTATTCTAATCACAGCCAATCGACCTAGTGGTCAATACTTCTCAAAATTGCTTGAATTGAAGGACGATGAAAAGAAGTGGATGGAGAGGATATAAAAAAGCCGACCTGTTGGGCCGGCTTTCAATTCTTGTTAAATGGATTTAGAAAATCACACCAATCGTAATGGGGTTGAGCTGAGGTCCTTTTCCATCTTCGAATAATTCGTTGAAGTCATAATTCATGAAAAAGTCGAAGCTATTAATGCCTACCTGAAGTCGGGCACCATATCGGAAGTCGTTGATGAAGAAGCCTCCTTTGTCCTTGTCTTTGTTACGATCTCCCTCATTTTTGTAGATGTATTTCGCTTTGTTACTGAGTCTCATTCCCACATAGCCCCCAAGACCGATTCTAAACCCTCTTCTTGAACTGAAGGCAAGTCTAACATCGTCTTCCTCGTACATTCTTACAATACGCTTTCCCTTAGCAAAGTCGAACATTGGTACTGCAGTGAAGTTCAAGTAAGTGATCTTCAATTTGCTTTTGATGGCACTGCTTATATTTAAATCTTCAACGAAGTTGAGCTCTCCACCACTTGGATCAAGTCGGGTAGCTGCATTTTCGAATTTGTAATTGTACCAACTTATTCCTGCACCCCAATCCAGGTATAGAGGGCCGCTGACCTTAGTCGTATGGTTCCAGTTAAGTCCCCAGTAGACGGACCCTATGTTTTTCACCTGATAGAGATCACTGGAAGAGGGGAAATCTCCGTCAGCGAGAAAATTATTAAGACCGTATTCAAAGTTCAGACCCTTGAGGGTACCGTGATCATGCTGCTCGAAGTACTCAATACTTCTGGATCTTCTTCTTCGGGTTCTCCAGTCGTAATCCCAATCATCCTCGATTTCCAATTCAAGCCCGAAGAACCCGATTCTCAAGTAGAAGTCATCGTCTCCAATATAAATTGAATTGGAAGGGCCTTTCGGAATGCTGACTACCGTATCAATTCTTTCGAAATCCCGGTAGCGGCCCCATCGCCATTGTGCCTCGGTATCGAAGGCGGTGCCCAAAAATAAGAGGGCCATTATTGAGAGTATATATCTTGTTTTCATGATTCTCTGTTTTGGTTAGACACTGATGAACCAGCCATGCTCATTCACTACTCGAACATGCAGGTATTCAATCATATGAGTTTTTGAGTTTAAAGGATTATTCCAAATGTGACCGGATTCAATCTTGGCGCAACCGCGTCTTCTTCAAAGAGTTCTGTTACATCATAATTGAAGAAGAGATCAAAGAAATCCCAGCCAACTAAGGCCCTGAATCCATATTTGAACTGATTGACAAACAAGTTTTCTCGAACCTTGTCCTTCTGCTTGTTACCGTCTACATCGTCATACTTGTGCTTTGTGAAGCTGTCAATTTTATAACTTCCATAGACTCCAAAGCCGACTCTGAAATCTCCGTATCTTCCGAATGAAAGAGTAGGGACGAAGTGTACATTGACATAACTCACGCTCAGCTTGCTTTTTCTCCCTCGGATATCAGCAAGTTCATTGAAAAGTACGCCTGTGTCATTCGTTTCTACACGAATTCGTGTGTTTTCAAAACTAAAATCCTGCATACTCAACCCGGCACCCCATTCAAGATAAAGTGGACCATATATTCTGGTGATATTATCGAAGTTGACTCCTAAATACCATGAACTTATAGGATGCAGGTTATAGATCGCATCACTGTTTGGCAATTCGCCATCTTCCAGAAAGTTGTTCAATCCCAGGTAAACGTTGACAAGGTTAGAAGTCCCTCTTCTGGGGTAGTGTCTATCAATCATCCAACTATTAAATGATCTTCTGTTTCTTGTTTTGATCCTTACATTGTTGCGTACATCATGTCGAATTCCTCTGACGTTATTTCTAACATTGCGCCCAATGCCTCTGACACTGCTTCTAATATCTCTTCCGATGTTTCGGAAGTAGCTAAAGTCATCATCATAGTTATAAGAAGACACAAAGAACCTCCCGTCTTGATTGAGTGGATCAATGCGAATTACTTTGCGATCGTCTCTTTCAGAACGTCCATCTTGTGCCAACCCGGTGCTAATGCTCAATGCGACCAACATAAGCATTCCCATCATTTTTCGTGCAGACATTATTTTCATCATTACTTTGAGTTAGTTTTTATCTATTTAAATTCCTGGTCAGCATTGGTGCTGTCCTTGGTTTCTTTCGGTTTGTCTTCTTCTTTCTCTTCATCAGTTTGCTGAACTCCATACTTCAGTTCATCGCTGATAAAGTCGTTCTTGGCATTTCGAAGTTTTTCAAGTCCGATTTGGCTTTTATTCACTCCTTTGGCAATGCTTATGATGCCATTCATTAACCTAAATTTCTTTTTATTTCGAAGCTCATATTCTCCTTCCTCCATGTAAGTATGCATTAGGCTTACATCCAATGGAAGTACTGTTTGGTTAAAATCTGGTCGGATTGATTGAAATCCTACAGCCCGGTCGAGTGAGAGTTGTGATACTTCCGTCATCGCAATTCTATCGACATGTTCTATCATTGACTCGGCTTCTCTTATTTCATTATCGTTGGATGCAAGAATGGTCTTTGGGGCAATTTGTGCTGGAGAAAGAGACTGCTTTGGCTCTGCATCAATAGGTAGCGATTTATTGTCAGTTGCCGTGGTTTCTTCCGACCCTCTTTGATTCTTGTTTACAACAAGCTGTTCGTTGGTTACCTCTTCCTTGGTTTCAGGAGTTTTTATTTCAGCGAGTTGCTGTGTATCTGCACTATTGGTTTCACCCTTGGGAAGCAATAGCCAGCCCAAGGTGAAAATTAAGACCATGCTTGCAGCAATAGCCACCCAATACACGATACCTTTAGATTTCTTTTCGGAAAGGTTGTTTTCAATCTTATCCCAGCTGCCTGTAGGAGGGGTGAGTTTTCGATGACTTAACTTCTGTCTAAAGAGTTCATCTAGTTCATTACCTTTCATTACTAATCAAATTATCACTTTCACATCTTTCTACTTCAAGCAAGAGTTTCTGCAAGTGCACTCTTGCTCTGCTCAATTGGGATTTCGAGGTGTTCTCGCTTATTCCCAACTTTTCTGCTATTTCCTTGTGAGAAAAGCCTTCAATCGCGTAGAGATTAAAAACGGTTTTATAACCTGTTGGCAGTCTGTCAATCAATTTTTGCAAGTCCTCAACTTCAAGTTGATTGTGCATTTGTTGATAATCAGGTTCTCGTCCTGCCTTTTCAATCTCTACCTCCAAATACATGCTCTTATTTCTGCGGATGAACGTCAGGGCTTCATTGACCATGATTCGCCTAACCCATCCTTCAAAGCTTCCCTCTCCTTTGAACTGATCAATTTTTTGGAAAGCCTTTGTAAACCCACAGACCAAAACGTCTTCTGCTTCCTGTAACTCGACAACGTATCTGCGACACACGGCAAACATCGTTGGAGAATACTTTTCGTATATCTCCCGCTGCGCCTTGCTGTCGCCTTTACGGCAAGCTGCAATTAGCTTCTCTTCAGATTTTGACCTTTTGATTTGAAGCATTCTTTGGTTGAATTCACAAGGTAGATGTGTTTATGATAATTTCGGTTGCACGCCTAAGTGATAAAAAATCTCGACTAAGGTTGCATATATGTTATAAAAGTAATGAACTAATTGGTTTTCAATGAATTAAATAAAGAGGAAAGTGCGTTTCACCTTCCTCTTTTTTGACTTTTGAGCTTAATAGGCAGAAATATTTGCTGATCTGCCTCGATCGATTACATCCAATTTAGGGTTCCCCTTGTATCGAATTGAAGAGAATCCTTTTGCCACAGCCTTTAAATAGTCTGAGACATTTACTCGCGCCCTTGATTCTGCATTGGTACCTACTTCGGCCGATATTGCTTCTGCATCAAAAGCATACAGCCTTGAATTTTCTATAAGTGAAGCCCTTAGGTCCTCGACATTTCCCGATAAGGTAAATCTGCTATCGTCAGTCAGGTATAGGCTTAATTGATTAAGATTTCCATCCAGATTGATGCTTGAGTCGTCATATGTTTTCACCGTGAGATCAATATCATTAAAACCACTTACATCCACGGAAGTCTCATCTTGCACATCAAGACTTTTGAACTGGGGAGTGGTGATAGTAACAAATATTTCATCTCTATCAAGTTCACCATCATAGTCGATTTCCAGTTGGCCGCCAATTACGTTGACGTCAACGTCTCGTACCTTATACTCAGGACCCTGTATACTGATTTCATGGTCATCGCCAGCTATGATAGAAACGTCAAAGTCATTATTGATTTCAACATCATCGAAGAAATCCAAATCCATTTGTCTTAGATAGTCATTGCTGTTTCTGTTGTAGCTTACGGGTTCATCGTCTTCACAGGAAAGACATTCAAGCCCATTATCGGTGAATACCCACGTATTTCGATAAATCTCCCACCAATCATACCTTCGGCTGAAGTAGCGCATAATGTCGCGCATACCTCGTTTTATCTGGAAAGGTTGGTTTTTAGGAATATAAAGTGTCATGTCTAGCTCCTGAGCCCTGAACTTCCCATTTCGATCAAAGGTATAGTGGGTATCAAATTCTATTGAGCCTTCTCTAATATTGAGATCATAATTGATCATCTGTGCATTCAATTCAGCATCGCGAACAGTTCTTCCTCTAGAGTAAATTCGTTTGTCCAATTTGAATTCATCATTTGATGACATTCTGATATCCAGATCAATCAAATCGAAATCATTTGTAGAGAAGTCTCGATAGAACCGGTCGTTACGATTGCTACGGTAATCTGTATTAATGTTAAGCACAATAGTATCTCCTGTAACCGCCAGAATCTCGGAGTCGCGATATACGCCTTCATCTCTGAAGTCACGAACCACATTTGGAAGGGTAGCCGTAGTTCCTACAATGGCAATTAACCAAATTCCCAGGATACTCCAACCTACGGACGAACTCATAATCTTGCGCTTTGCAATGATGGTAATACCTGCAATGAAGACGTAAAGGAATGGTATGAATATCGCGATTAAGAGAAATGCGATTCCTATTCCGGGAACTGTATCATGAACGATTTCGTAGGGTAAGTATCCCCAATCTCCCCATCGATACCAATCAGCTCCATCGCTGTAAATGCCCAGGAATACTCCCGCAGTCACCAACATGGCGAACATTACAGAAATACCAACAATGGCAATGATACTTCCTGTGAAGACCCTAATGATGCTTACTAAGAATAACATCAACGGAGCAAGGGCTTTAGACAATCCTGAGAATACCTTACCAACCAGTCGAAAAGGGAATAGCAATACTGTAGTAAAGGCGCCTTCTCCTTTCTCAACCAGTTCTTCTTCCTTGTCTTTTTTGACCTTTGATTCAATGTTAGACAATGTCACAGGTTGACCCTCCATTTGCATTTTGTCTGTAATGGAAGAAGCCTCCGGAGTAATAATCCAGAGGATGACATAGGCCAGGAAACCGGTGCCAAACCCAAAGAAGGCGACAATAAAGAGGATCCTTACCACCAGGGGGTCAATATCAAAGTATTTTGATAAGCCCGAGGCAACACCTCCCAGAACACTGTTATCAGGGTCCCGGTACAGCTTTTTGAGTTTTTTGTCTTCGACCAGATCTTCTCGACCCGGAGTGATCGCCCACATGATGAAATAGGCGATGAATGCAATTCCACTAAATGGAGCAAGGATAATGAAACCACCACTAAAGATGAAAAGCAATAATGCTACTCTAATCCATAGAGGATCAACGTTGTAGTAGTGACCTATTCCAGCTGCAACACCCCCAAGAACCTTTCTGTTGAGGTCACGATAAAGCTTATCGGGGCGCACGTAAGTACCGGATGCGTTCTTATCGAATGAGCTTTTAGGATCATCTTCCTTCGCCTTGCTATCTTCTTCAGTGGATGCCTTGTCGGAACTAGCTGCCTCAAAATCACCCTCTTCCTCGATGGCTTCAAAGTCAGCAATATTACCCATAGTCTTGATTAGGTCGGAAACATCAAGTGCGGATACCACTTGATTGCCATCAGTCAGTTTAGCCAGGAAGATTTCAGCAATCCGCCCTTCGATGTCTGCGATAATTTCTTCACTGTCTTCGTAGGAGGAAAAGTAAGTGTTGATCGAGTCGAGATACCTTTTTAGAGTATCATAACCGTCCTCTTCAATATGAAATATGATGCCGCTTATGTTGATGCTAATATTCTTCTTCATGACAGCAATTATTTAGATTTTTTGTTTGAGATGATTTCGCCAGTTGATTTGACTAGTTCTTTCCAAGTCATATCCAGATTTTTCACAAAGCTTTTTCCGTCATCTGTAATGGTATAATATTTTCTTGGAGGGCCAGAGCTGGATTCAACCCATTTGTATTCGACAAGTCCTGCCTTTCTCAATCTTGTCAATAAGGGGTAGAGTGTGCCTTCAACGACCATGATCTTGGCAGAGGTCAACTCTTCGAGCATGTCGGAGGCATAGACTTCACCCCGAGATATAATATGAAGAATGCAGAATTCCAGGATTCCTTTCCTCATTTGGACTTGGGTGTTTTCTAAATTCATATTGATACACTTTTTATAAGATGTACAACTTCCGTTTACAATGATACGTCAAAAGGTACTATGTGTTACCAAGTACCTAGTAAAAAAAGGTTATATGTATTAAAATAAATATTATAGTTATATATAAACTTGATTTAGTTAAATAAATAAGATTAATTACGGATATTCAGAAATAAATAACTTGTAGGGCGTTGTCAGTTAGATTTCGTATTTGAAAAGTGGGTATATTTAACTTCCAATAGCGGAACAGAAAGAGGTTAACTCTGTGGGAAGACTATTTCGAAAATTACTCTGGGGGATGTGTTGCATCCCTATATTTTTGCCCCAAACTCTCATCTATGCACAGGATACTACTCCTAAGTATAGTAATGAGTTTTTGGCCATTGGTGTTGGAGCGCGAGCTCTTGCCATGTCTAACGCCATGACCTCAACAGTTAATGACGTAACTGCTGGCTATTGGAATCCGGCTGCACTGACTGACATCGAATTTAAATATCAGTTCGCTGCGCAACATTCCTCTTATTTTGCCGGTGTTGCCAATTATGACTATCTGGCAGCAGCAATGCCGATTGACGAAGATAGTCATGTGGCATTATCAATCATACGTTTTGGAATAGATGATATTCCGGATACACGTCTGTTGTTCGATGCTGACGGCCGAATAAATTATGATAATATTGAGTTTTTTAGTGCCCAGGATTATGCGTTCATATTCTCTTATGCCAGGGGGGTAACATTCCTAAGTGGGGAACCCTTTGCTACCGGACTTACTTTTGGGATGAATGCCAAATTGATTAGCAGGAAGGTAGGGTCTTTTGCCAAGGCATTTGGGTTTGGTCTCGATTTTTCGGCAAAGTATCGTTATCACGACTGGGATTTTGGGGTGATGCTGCGAGATATCTCTGGTACGTTTAATGGCTGGACTATTGAAAGCGACCAACTCAGTCAGGTATTCAATCAAACTAACAACGATATTCCGAGTAATTCTCTTGAAGTGACTCTCCCGAGAATGATAGTTGGTGCCAGTAGATCGGTTAAGATTACACAGAAGATTGATATGTTGGCCGCTGCTGATATTCATTTCACGTTTGATGGAAGAAGGAATACGCTGATACGCTCCAGATTAGCTTCAATTGAACCACAATTCGGCTTTGAATTTGATTATGAGGATCGTTTCTTTTTTAGAACCGGAGTAGGCAACTTTCAACGAGTCGAAGATATCAGCGAGATCAATTCTACTTATTGGACTTTTCAGCCGAATGTTGGTATTGGAATGGTGTTTGACAACTTCACCATTGACTACGCGCTTACCGATATCGGGAATGTCGCTGAATCACCCTACTCTCATGTGTTTTCAATCAAAATGAACCTGGAGCCACTGCCGGGAGCATATGCTAAAAACAAAAGAAAGGAGAAAGATGACAAGTAGAGGAATCCGGCATACATTTCTCCTGTTTTTGTTAGTCTGCTTTGGTTTTAACACCTACGCTCAGTATGGCAATGAATGGATCAATTATAATCAACAATACTTCAAAATCAATACGGGTAAAGACGGAATATACAGACTCACTTACGATAATTTGGTTGATGCAGGCTTCCCTGTGGATACTGAGGATCCGAGAAATTTCCAGGTTTTTCATCGGGGCGAAGAGGTATCTATTTATGTCAGCGGTGAAGAGGATGGTACCTTCGATTCAGGTGACTATATTGACTTTTTTGGTCGTAGAAATGACGGGACACAGGACACCGAGCTTTATTTAAGGCCGAGTTATCAGCCACATACTTTCTACAATCTTTTTTCTGATACTACTGCCTTCTTTTTGACCCCAGCCAGCACCCTTGGCAGGCGGATGGCTCTGTCTGATGAGCCAAGTGCCGGCCTGCAGGCTGAAAGTCATCATGACAAGGAAATTCTTCAACTTCACACTAGTCAGTTTTCTTTCGGGCGTTATTATCCGATTGGAAGTGTAAATGGGGAAACCAAACTAGCACAATATGATCTGGGACAAGGTTGGATTGGAAACAACATTGAGAAAAATGCGCAAACTGTGGCCAATGGCACCAACCATCGTGATTTTGTTGTAGATGGAATAGTACTAAGACAGGAATCAGAGGGTAGACCTCAGCTTGAAGTTCAAATTGTGGGCTTTGGAAATGTCTTGCATAATACCAGAATTTATGTAGGCCCTAGTCTTGATGAGCTTCGATTGATTCGGGATGAGTTTAGACTCAATTATACCAGTTTTGGTACAGAGGATCAGCAGTTACAATGGACTGATGTTTCAGCAACCGGTCGTCTCTTTATAAGAGTTGAAGAGGTAGGATTTCCCGAATTCGAAAGAGATGTGGTGTTTGTCAGTTACATAAGAGTCACATTCCCACAGGAAATAGATGTTCAGGCACAATCGGGACTTTTCTTTAATCTTGACAAACCTGAACTTGGATTGGCCAGGTTGAGTATCGGAAATGTATTGGAGAGACAGCGAGTCTATGATGTGACCGACAAAAAGAATCCGATCCGGCTGACCTCGACAAATGTGAGTAATAATAGTGTCGAGGCCGTGGTGAATATGGCTTCGAGGTACAGAACGATCTACACTGAAGATGATTCTAAATTTATGACTCCTACTATTCGGAGAGTAGAATTTGGAAACAATCAAATAACCGGCAACAACTATATCATAATCTCTCATCCTTATTTGAGTCAACCTGCAGGAGCCTATGATGATCCGGTGCAGGCATATGTAGATTATCGAGAGTCTGTCGAAGGAGGAGGGCACAATGTGTACTATGCTGATGTGACTAAGCTATATGACGAGTTTAGTTATGGTGAATACACACCGCTGGCCTTAAAACGATTTATTAAGCTGGCCTATGATCAGGCCAATCCTGATTTTTTGTTTTTGATCGGGAAGTCGCGGAGAGTCGACAATGATCGATGGCGATTGCCTGATCCTACGGCAGGTACCCAAAAACACCTGGTTCCAACCCTTGGAGCTCCAGGATCTGATTTGGCTTATGTGACTGGGTTATCGGGTCGCGAATACTATCCTGCTCTTCCGGTGGGTAGGCTTTCAGTAAATGAGCCTGAGAATGTTGCCTACTATTTAGATAAGGTTAAGGAAAAGGAAAACACTTTACAAGACTCTCCTTGGGCGAAGAACTTTCTCCACTTCAGTGGTGGGACTAGTACGGCAGAAATAAACCTCTTCAGGTCTTTTGTTGAAGGATTTGGTGAGACGGCCTCATCCGATTTTCTTGGGGCAAATGTGAATAGCATCTTTAAAAGGAACAACAACAGTGTCCAGTTTTTCAATGTGTCAGAGGAGATTAACAGGGGGGTTGGTTTTGTGACCTTCTTTGGACATTCTGGTACTCAGTTCACGGATATCGATATTGGGAATGTGACGGATAATAGAAATGGCTATTTCAATGCCGGGCGATACCCTGCCTTCCTGGTCAATGGTTGTCGAGGAGGAGAAATTTTCCATTCCACCTCCTTTGGTGAAAATTGGCTAGGTGCCGAGAATCGGGGAGCGACCAATTTTATTAGTCATACCGATGTGGGCATTCCTGTTCCCTTAAGGCGATATACCGATTTGTTTTACGAGGCCTTAAGTGATACGCTATTTATGACCCAACCCATCGGACGCATTCAACAAAAAGTAATTTCTGATTACCTGGATTCTTTTTTGCTGGACGAAATTGGTATTGCCATGCTTGAGGAAAATCTTCTGCAAGGTGACCCTGCCCTGAAAGTATTTGGCAATGACAAGGTCGACTATATTGTCCGTGATGAGGATATTTTCATAGAGTCGATCGATGAGCAGGATATTACTGCTACCACACCCTTTTTTCGACTTGGTGTCGTTGCTGGTAACTCAGGCAGAACCACATTGGATTCACTCACCATTGGAGTGCGTAGAATCTTGCCTGATGGCACCATCAGGCAATTGCCAGAAGTAAAAATACCTGCCGTGAGATACCAGGATACCGTTTATTACGATATCAGTAACCAAGGGGTAGATGCCTTTGGAGACAATACTTTTGAAGTCACGCTTGATGCGGGCAATGATGTTTTAGAAGGCAGTGAAGACAATAATACCGCGAGCCTCACAGTGAACTTCCCTGCCAGTGGCACTTTCAACACAAGCCCGGCTGCCTATGCACTTATCAATACAAACCTGGTTGAGCTAGTGGTTCAGTCTGCAGAACTAAGGCTTAATGATAAGCAGTACTACATTGAAATAGATACAACGACTTCATTTAATAGTCCTTGGTTTAAATCGAATGTGGTAGATGGAAAAGGAATCGGGGTATGGTCACTAGACATATCTGATGCCAATATGGGCAGAGATACAGTGCAGTATTATTGGAGATCAGTATTCGTTGATGAGATCAATGAAGACCCAAGGCCTTATGCTAATTCGTCATTTACATTCATTAGGAATGGAGTTGAAGGATGGGGTCAGACTGAATTTGATCAATTCAACGATCTCGAACTGGTTTCCCTCCAAAGAGACCAGGTAAGTAGAGAATGGATTTTGGTGGGATCTCAGACCACAATACAAGTACAGGTTTATGGCAAGGACCACCCCAATAGCTCAAATCCGGCTAATAGTTTGGTCAATATCAATGATGTTCCGTTCATAATTTCTCAGAGTGGAAGGCTATGTGGTGCCAATACACTGAACGCTATAGCATTTGATAAAGATACCGGACAGCCCTATGTAGTGCTCAGAACTGACGGTGTTTTTGATATTGACGACCCACTCACCTGTGGACCCACACCACAGGTAGTTAATACGTTCCCGAACAACGTATTGACTGACATCACCATTGCACCAGAAGATAGTAGAATGAAGCAATATGTAGATGGTGTCAAAGATGAGGATTATGTCCTGATATTCTCCTTGGACTCTGTGGCGTTGGACGAATTTAGAGAGGACGTTAGAACCGATTTAGGAAGACTTGCGGCTGCCAGAGGCGATTTGAGACAATTCGGCAAAGGAGAACCGATTATCATTTTCGGAAGGAAAGGTTTTCCTGAGGGAACAGCTACTATTGTAAGAGCTGAACCCATTGGAGGTGCACCCAACAGAACCGACAAACAGATTATTTTTGAGGGAGAGATCAATGCCAGTACAGATCGTGGATCCATAAGCACTATCCCAATCGGTCCGGCAAGAACATGGGGTCAGCTTTCTCATAAGATTGTTTCTGACCCCGTAGAAGATGTGATTATGTTCGATGTAATTGGAGTTGATGACGAAGGCAACGAAACAACTTTATTCGATGATATCAGTCAATCCCAACTGGATTTGTCGAGCATTGATTCAGATGAGTATCCTTATATACGACTGTACTTGAATGTTTTGGACGAGGAATCGGCCACTCCACCTCAACTGGAGAACTGGGTGGTTACCTATCAGGGAGTGCCTGAAGGAATCGTTTCGCTTCAGAATGATGAAAACAGGAATGTTCAATTGCAGGAAGGGGAGCCTTTCAATGGCCAGTTCCGGTTCACGAATATATCAGAGCACGACTTTTTGGGTCCTTTAACGGTAAGGTATACCTTCTCCAATCAAAGCACTGGAAATGAACAAATGAGTACTGTACAGATTGATCCGGTTCCCGCAGGTGAGAGTGTTGATTTCGAGTTGCCAATCGATACACGAGGAAGAGTAGGACTGAATGATCTGGAGGTATTCGTAAATCCTGGAGACGAACCAGAGCAGTTTTTCAACAACAATGTCTTGCGCCTCAATTCCTTTTATGAGGTGATAAGGGATAATGTGAATCCGGCTGTTGATGTGACTTTTGACGGGGTCTATATTCTTGATGGAGATGTGGTATCACCTTCTCCGGTCATTATAGCTGAGTTGCGCGATAACAATCCTTATATTTTCAAAGAGGACACTACCGGGGTGAATATTTACATCCGTGAAAACTGCGACAATTGTGAAGCGCAACGTATGAATTTCTCTGATCCTAATGTCAACTTCTTCCCCGCTACCGAAAACTCCAATTTCAGAGTAGAATTCCAACCCAATAGTCTGGCAGATGGCAGTTATAATCTTCGGGTGGAGGCAACCGATGCTTCCGGTAACCAAAGTGGAATAACGCCTTACAATATCAATTTTGAAGTTGTCAATCGATCCGCGATTTCGAATTTCTATCCCTATCCAAATCCGTTTTCGACCAGTACCCGGTTTGTATTTACGATCACAGGCAGTGAACTTCCTGAGCATGTAAAGATTCAGATTTTTACCATGTCCGGAAAGCTGGTAAGGGAGATTACCCAGGCGGAATTAGGCCCAATTCGTATTGGTAATAACATTACTGATTATCGATGGGATGGCACGGATGAATTTGGGGATCAGTTGGCCAACGGTACTTATCTCTACAGGGTCCAGGTGACGGGAAATAGCTTTGAACATTTTGCAAATCGCGGTGACCGTGGTTTTAGAAAGGGGTGGGGAAAGCTGGTGATATTGAGGTGATTCCGAAATTGTCCAGAGGACCAATTATTTATGACATCATATTGTGCCCCTTAATTTGAATTTCTATCTTATACATAAGATATAATTCGAATAATGAAATTAGTCAAGTTAACTATAGGTTTATTTTTAGTCGTATTTGCTACAAGTTGTAATCCAGGACTTGTTATTAGTGAAACCAAGGTTCCATATAAGAAAATTTGCGGTAGTAATTCTAAGTATCGGTGTCGTGCTACCGGTTTTGGGTCCAATAATCCTACGACCAGAGTTTATCGTGACGAACGACCTAATGGTGCCGGAAAAGGTTCAGGTAGCAATTACTTCCATTTAGGTAGGGCTGCCAGTCTAGGTGTAATGAATGACACTTATTGGATAATTGATCTCCTACCACCAGAAATATCTATTGATACAACTAGAATTAACTATGATCTTAAGAAAGATAACATAACAAAAATTATAGCGGAACTTCGTGCAACCCTCAAAAGGAATAATGTTGAGGACAGTTTGGCTACAAAAATTGAGGGGGAGTTTAATTCCAATTTGAATAACTATCTAAGAATTGAATCAAACATTATCACTTTTACTCTTTCACAAAAGATTATAGATAGAATCAGGGAAGTGTCTCTGGGGCGAGAGACAGAACAAAGGTTCAAGGACGCTTATGCGAGACTAGAGGGAAAAGACAGACCAATGATCAGAGAGGTTGTGGTTATTCAGGAGATTTGCGATTTCAATGAATCTAAGGATATTTCACTTCTTTTGCGACCAATTTTGAGGACCTACTTGGGAGAAAACGATCAAAGAATAAATCTTGTTGTTACTGGAACATTATCCAGAAATAAGACTTCGAGTTTTAGTACCTCCTACGAGAGAACTTCAATATATAGCTATGGTTTCTGGAACGACAAGTGGATGTTCGGAACAGGTTAATTGATAGATAGCCTTCTCCTCAGGCCGATTATAAATAATAAAAGCCCTTCTTGTGGAGGAGCTTTTATCGCTGATGTACCTGGGGTCGGAGTTCCCGATGCTCACACTCTCCAGTATTGTCACCTCGACCAGGGGAGAGGTCTTCTTAGTCCTTTCACGAAATGCATTAAGAAGATATCTCGCAAGCTCGATATGACAAATAGAGATTTAAATGAAATAAGCGCCACAATGTGAGGCTTATTTCATTTGGTACCCAGGGCCGAGTTCCCGAATGTCGTTTCACTCCTTCGGGACAGGCTTCTCCTCCGGCCGCTTATAAACAACAAAAGCCCCTCTTATGGAGGAGCTTTAATTGTTTATGTACCCAGGGCCGGAGTCGAACCGGCACGCCCGAAGGCATTGGTGTTTGAGACCAACGCGTCTACCAATTCCGCCACCTGGGCAGATGTTTATGCCAAAATAGAGAACAAGTAGTACAGCAATTCCTGTCAAACGCGTTGGCAACGCGCCTGCCTGCCGGCAAAGGCAGGTCTACCAATTCCGCCACCTGGGCAAGTATCTCAGGCGCCATCCTGATGCTCGTCTCACTCGATCAGGACCGCGCCTGGGCATGTGTTGAATTGGGTGTGCAAAAATGAGTAAAGATTTTTTATTATCCAATACCGCAGCCGCAATCATTTTACTACCCGACCTCAACGAGTTTTTCCATGGAATAGGCTCTGGGCTTATCGGCAAACTTGATTTTAGTCTGGTGCCAAACTTCAGCAAAAACAGACGAGTTGCGATAATTGTTGAGAGAGTCCTTATTGTCCCACAAGCTGTATGTGGTCAATACATTTTTATGGTCAATATCCTGCAGGAGTTCCAGGTGCTGACAACCAGGGAAGTTTCGAATTCTGGATTTGTTCGTTTCGAACAAATCCAGGAAGTTGTCAACTTCTGAAGGTTGGAACGTCATCCTGACTATTCTAATCAACATTATTCTTGAAATTTAATGTTTACCGGAGCATCGTAGCCAAGTCCCATAAGCTGATTGGCATTTCCCTGGTTAATCCCTATTTCCAAAGTCCCCAATGAATTGAAAACGAAGAATAACTCGCCCGGTTCCACATCATTGTAGCTTTGGTGAACACTATTGGCGGTCTCCCTGCCAAGATGGACTGTATATCCCTTGTCCTTACTCAAAATGTCAAAATCTACTTTTTTGATATTTGTAATCAGGTTGCCATAGCCGTCTACCTTGATTACATGCCCTGAAATCTCAGACCTGGTCGCTTTGACCTGCCTAATGATCATTTGCTTGTATTCATCCGTCAACTCACCGACTGTGTCAATTGATTTCCCTTCTAATAGAAGAATTGCAATTGGGGCCAGGATATCCTTGGTTGGGAAGGTAGAAGTCGCTTCATTGGCAATGATCGAAACTGAAGTCGGAGGTTGTTCTGCGATCAAACCAATCAATCCATTATCAGGAAGTAAAAAACAATGCCCCTCTAACTCAACAGCCAGGTATCTGCCAAGTGTACGCGTGTTGTCATTGATTCCAACGATGTGAACCGTACCCTGAGGAAAGTCGCGAAACGACTGCCTTAGTACAAAGGCCAATTGCGTTAAATCGAAAGCTGGAATATCATGAGCGATATCAATCACTCGAATATTCTCGTTAAGAGAAAAAAGCTTAGCCTTGACACTAGCCACGTAATGATCACTGTTGCCGAAATCTGACGTGAAAGTGACTAGGGGCATGAAGGCAATTCAGTTAAATTCTATACTTTTACTTCGACAAAATTATTGATTTTTTAATCCCTTAATAGTTTCACTTAATCAAGATTATCTTTTGGTAGAAAAACTCATCACATTAGAGAATATAGCCATGGTCGATTTCCTCGGCCTCCAAAACGAAAACATCAACGAAGTAGCCGCAGCCTTTCCCAAGAGCAAAATTGTTTCGAGAGGAAATGAAATTCTCATCAAGGGTAACGCGTCCGAAATTCTACAGATTAATGATGTATTGAACGCATTGGTCAAGCATTACCATAAATATGGTAAAGTAACCAATGAGAATGTCCAGTCATACCTTAAGAAAGAACAGGAGAACATAGATGCTGAAGAGAATGATGAGACTTTAGTATATGGTACACGGGGTACAATTATTAAGGCAAGGACTGCTAATCAAAGAGCATTGGTAAAGGAGGTGCGTGATAATGATCTGGTTTTTGCCGTAGGACCTGCTGGTACCGGTAAGACCTATATTTCTGTGGCGATGGCTGTGAAGGCCTTAAAGAACAAAGAGGTTAAGAAAATCATTATTACTCGTCCGGCTGTTGAGGCAGGGGAAAACCTTGGGTTTCTTCCGGGGGACTTAAAGGAAAAAATCGATCCCTACTTAAGACCCATCTATGATGCCTTAAGTGACATGATTCCTTCCGAAAAACTATCTTTCTACCAGGAAAACAATGTTATTGAAATAGCTCCTCTTGCTTATATGCGTGGTAGAACATTAAACAATGCCTTTATACTATTGGATGAAGCCCAAAATACCACTACCATGCAAATGAAGATGTTTCTAACACGCATGGGGCCAAACTCCAAAGTGATTGTCACGGGAGATCACTCGCAGGTTGATCTACCACACCACCAGCATTCAGGTCTTAACGAAGCACTAAAAGTCTTGAGCAAGGTAAAAGGAGTCGGCAGAATTGATCTCAATGAAAGTGATGTGGTAAGACACAAACTCGTCAAGGAGATCATAAAGGCTTACGACAAGCAATCCAATGATAAGAGTTAAAAAGGTAGAATCTCCTGAAGAACTGCGTCAAGCTTTCGAAGTCAGAGAAGAAGTATTTGTCAACGAACAGAAATTCGAATTGAAAGACGAATTTGACGAGTTCGAGGATGAATCACATCATTTCTTGGCCTTCGTTGATGAAACACCCGTTGGTGTATCACGATGGAGACGTACTGAAAAAGGAATCAAGCTGGAGCGTTTTGCTGTACTTAAATCCTATCGTGGAAAGAGAATTGGAAAACGACTGGTTGAAACCACCGTGGCACATATCCTAAATGAAGTTAAGGAAAGAGGGACGGTACTTTACTTACATGCTCAACTTCAGGCTGTGCCACTTTATGAACGTCATGGTTTTGTGAAGGAAGGCGAGCGTTTTGATGAGTTAGGGGTGGACCACTTCAAAATGACCAGGACGATTTGAAATCAAATTTTCAGGTCGTTTTATTATATTTATTACAGATATAGTGATAAATATAAATGCTCTTCAATTTTAAGGCATACCCATTCATTCGGATAACAGCGGCTTTCATTCTGGGAATAGTCAGTTTTCATTACCTGTCTGATTACATTCCAATCAATTGGGTGACGCTGACCCTATCTAGTTTGTTATTTGCGATTCTTGGTCTGCTTGGCTCACTTAGATTTAGGTCGATTATTGGGGTAATGGGGCTTATCATCTTATTCCAGTTTGGATATTTACGGCTAGAGCATTTTCGAGATGACTTTAAAAGTGATAACCTGCTTTATCTCCAGGAACAACTTCATTCTTATCAGGGAATCATATTTGAGGAGCCGCAAGCGAAAAAGAAGACCAATCGTGTGGTGTTGCAGGTACATCAAGGATATGTCAACGATTCAATAGTTCCGATTAGTGGCAAGGTCAATTTATACCTCGACAAGGAAAAGTCGAAAGCACTGCATTATGGTGATGTTCTACTAGTGAAAGGTCAACCAAATCGGATGGAAGGGCCTGCCAATCCGGGAGAGTTTGACTATAGAAATTACCTGGTCTACAACAATATATATCATCAACAGTTTGTCGGTACGGAGTTTGAAGTACTAGGAAATTCCCCGCCAAGCAATGTCAAATCCCTCTCCTTAAAACTCAGAAGGCAATGCAGAAGAGTGGTAACAAACCTCGTTGAGAATCCTGAAGTGCGTGGAATTGTTCTTGCCCTTGTATTGGGGGTAAAGGATGAGTTGGGTCCGGATCTACAAATGGCCTATTCCGCTGCAGGCGCAATGCATGTGCTTGCAGTTTCAGGTCTTCATGTCGGAATCATTTATATGCTCATTCTCTCTTTGTTCAGGAAAGTGGGTATAACCGGAAAGAGAGGACGATGGGTATTGGCATTGGTAAGTATTGTTGTCCTTTGGTCTTATGCTTTTGTCACTGGGATGTCGCCCTCAGTATTGAGAGCGGTCACCATGTTCTCATTTGTGGCCATAGCAAAGGCCACCAGGCGAAACACCAATATTTATAACACTCTTGCAGCGTCTGCATTTGTATTGCTGTGGTTCAATCCCTATCTCATTATGAGTGTGGGCTTTCAACTGTCTTTTTTAGCAGTATTCGGTATAGTTTTTCTCCAGCCAAAATTCTACGGTCTTTTAAAATTCGAAAATTGGCTTCTTGATAAGGTCTGGACAATTACTTGTGTATCCGTGGCAGCACAAATCGCCACAGGTCCTTTAAGTGTACTTTACTTTCATCAATTCCCCTCTTATTTCTTGATATCGAACCTTTTCATTATTCCAGCGGCATTTATAATTCTGTTGCTAGGTCTTGGCTTACTATCTTTCGGTTGGGTGCCTTATTTAGGAATAGTCCTAGCCTGGTGTCTTGACCAGGTTGTGACAATAACCAATTCTCTTGTGCTTTGGGTAGAAGGGCTGCCAGGGAGTGTTTTGGACGGTATTTATTTTAAGACCTACGAGACATGGCTTATATATGCTGTTATTCTCTTCCTGGTGATGCTGTTCATTCGGAAACGCTTTCGATATTTTACATGGGCCTTGGCAATGAGCTTATGCTTTTGTTTGAGTCAACTAGTCGGAAGAAGCAAACACCTTGATTCTACCAAAATTGATTTTTTTGATGTATCCAATGCTTCAGTTATGGATTTCGTTCATGGCGCCCACGCCAGGTTGGAAGGTGATTCTGCATTCGTTGAGGACGTTGACAAAACCCGTTTCAGTATTGAGCCGAAGAGAATGACTTCCTATCTCAATATTGATAGAGTAGATGATAAATTGGAATTGCAACGCACTGGCCTGGATGGCGCCCAACTCTATGTGTTCAACCAGTCCAGTATTTTAAGAATATTCGACACCAACTTCTTATCTTATCATTCATCAGATCCCTTAAAAGTCGATTTTCTAATTATTAGTCATAACAGTATCCGTGATTTAAACCAATTAAAGGATGTTTTGGTGTTTAAAAACCTCGTACTTGATAATTCGAACCGAAAGAACTTGGTCGATCGTCTGACAAGTCAGGCGGAAACTCTAAATTTGAAAGTATTCTCCACACAGGAAAGTGGGTTTTTAGAACTTAAACTAGGCCAATGAGCTTTGTCAACTACGAGGTAAAAAACCGAATTGCCTATATCACCTTGAACAGACCAGAGAAGAGGAATGCGCTAAATGGGGAGGTTGTTACCCAGCTAAAGGCTGCTTTTTCTAGAAGTGTTTCTGATTCGGATGTTAAGGTGGTAATACTTCAATCGGAAGGTGATGTGTTCTGTGCAGGTGCAGATCTGGCTTATTTGGAACAGCTACAGAACAATTCTTTTGAAGAGAATCTTGCCGATTCCAACCACTTAAAGGAGCTATTCCATCAAATTTATACCCTTCCCAAAGTGGTGATAGCGAAAATTCATGGTCACGCAATTGCAGGAGGATGTGGTCTGGCTACGGTTTGTGATTTTTCTATAAGTGTACCACAGGCAAAGTTTGGTTACACTGAAGTAAGAATTGGTTTTGTACCGGCACTTGTCAAAGTTTTCCTCCTAAGAAAGATTGGAGAGGGAAGAGCAAAGGAACTACTCTTGAGTGGCGACCTTATCTCATCAGAAAGAGCAGTTGATATTGGTTTGATCAACAAAGTGGTTTCCCCTGATACGCTTGATGATCAAGCGGATCAATTTGCCAAGGCTCTGGTTGAGAAGAACTCGGCCCAATCCATGACATTAACAAAGCAAATGATTGGTGAGGTTCAGAATATGACCGTTCGGGATGGGTTGAACTATGCTGCAGAGAAGAATGCCGAGGCAAGAGCAACTGAAGATTGCCAAAAGGGAATTTCGGCTTTTCTGAACAAGGAAAAACCAAAGTGGTAGTTGCTGAATCACTCTGTTATATTTTGTAGTTTGGGGCAATGGCAACGCCTCGTGAAGCACTAAAATCTTATTGGGGGTATCAGGAATTTCGTCCGCTTCAGGAAGAGATCATTGAATCTGTTTTGCAGGGACAGGATACTTTGGCTCTACTACCCACAGGTGGGGGAAAATCTATATGTTTTCAGGTTCCCGGACTCATTAAATCCGGGCTTACGTTGGTGATTTCCCCCTTGATTGCGCTGATGAAAGACCAGGTTTCTCAATTGAAGAGTCGAGAGATTTTGGCAGAAGCGGTTCATGCCGGAATGACCAGACGAGAGATTGATATAACACTTGACAATTGTATCAATAGTGACGTGAAGTTCCTATATCTCTCACCAGAAAGGTTGAAAACAGAGCTATTTGTTGAGCGAATAAAAATCTTACATCAAAAAAGGGGAGTTGCCCAAATCGCTGTAGACGAAGCGCATTGTATTTCACAATGGGGATATGATTTCAGGCCCTCATACCTTGAGATTGCTGCCATAAGAGAGATTTTACCAGATGTTCCGATCATCGCACTTACGGCAACAGCTACCGAGAAGGTGAAAAAGGACATTCAAGAAAAGCTGAGGTTTGAAAATGGGAAAGTTTTTATCAAAAGTTTTGCTCGGCCAAACCTGTCATATTCGGTGAGATTTGAAGAACATAAAGATCGCAAGTTGGTGGAGGTGCTACAAAAGATTGAAGGTTCTGCCGTTGTTTATGTCAACACCAGAAGACGCACAAAGGAGCTTGCCTTCCTCCTTCAAAGACACCAAATAAGCGCTGATTTTTACCATGCAGGACTCGAATTTTCTGAGCGTTCGCTAAAACAGGAGGACTGGATTCACGGAAGAACCCGAGTTATCGTTTCTACGAATGCCTTTGGTATGGGGATAGACAAAGCTGATGTCAGGCTTGTAGTACATATGGATCTTCCCCCAAACTTAGAGTCTTATTACCAGGAGGCTGGCCGTGCGGGAAGGGATGAGAAAAAGGCATACGCACTTATTATCTGCAACCAAAAAGACATTGAGGACTTAAGGCGAAAAACTCAACAGTCCTTACCTGAGGAAAATCTCCTTAAAGAGGTATATCAGATGTTGGGTAATCATTTCCAACTGGCGGTGGGAAATGCACCGTTGGAAAGTTTTGATTTTGATATTCAGCAATTTGGTCATCAATTCGATAGACGGCCAATCGAGATCTTCAATAGCATAAAGACCCTTGAGTCGCAAGGATTGATTAGCCTTTCAGAGGCATTCTATCAACCCTCAAGAGCTGTTTTTAAGGTTGACCATAAAGAACTTTATGAGTTTCAAATTGCCAATGCGTCCTATGACTCTTTAATCAAGGCGATGTTGCGCATACACGGGGGAGAACTATACAATTCACCAGTTCATCTTAAGGAATCATCCATTATGGCAATTACCGGGGACTCCTTAAATGACTGTCGAACCAAGTTAGCTCAACTACACGATCGAGGCATAATGGAATACTTCCCTCAAAAGGATAAGCCTCAATTGAGTTTCATTTCTGAAAGATATGGTCAAGAAAAGCTACCCTTAGACATTCCTTTTTTAAAGGGAAAAAGAAAACTGACTCTTGATAAGATGGAATCTGTTATTTCCTATTTGCATAATGAAGACAGATGTAGGACTCAACAACTGTTGGAGTATTTTGGCGAGGTATCATATGAGAAGTGCCAGGTTTGTGACAATTGTATATCCCTTAAAAAATCTGACGAAAGTGGGCGATTGAAAAATCACTATCAAGAACAAATTAACAAGGTCATCACTTCCGGTAGTGCTCTTGATGTTTCCCAACTGACGGCATTTTTATCACCACAAGACAAAGATGTTTTTATGGAATTGATTTCTGAAATGCTTGACCATGGATTATTATTTTATGATGATTTTGGTAAACTTAAATCCTCAAAATCGTAAGTAGTGTTATTGTATTTGTTTGATGTCGTATTTCGAAGAAGTATTTCGCAAAATATTCCCTAATAGTTCTCCACGTCATGAGGTTATCTATGAAGAGCTCCAGCGGTCTGAAAGTGATCAAGATGAATATAATTCGTGGCTATGGTCCAAACAGTCCGGGGACCTATTAGGAGAATTGGAAAATGCCTATCGTCTGAAACAGTCAGATATTGAATCGCAGCTAAAGGTGCACTTGTTGAATTCAAATTATTCGAATGGACTCGCTGTTTCATACAATTCCAGAATTAGTCACAAGGAGTTCAGGAATTTGTTTGATCTTCTAAAGGACCAAACTTTGAAAACGGGCTATAAGTTGACCCAGGGTGACCGAAGAATTCTGGCTCGGGAGACCTATGAGGAGACTATCGAAAAGTGGTATTTAAAACCTGAAAGGTCCAAAACCGCGGAAGGTCTTCTCAATCAATTGTATGGAAACGTAATTATTGAACTTATTGAGATAGATCGGGCTCCCAGCTTTATCAGATTGATGGTCAACATCTATCAGGACCGTTTATATACTAAGGCTCTGTCATTTGACGAATTTATTGACGAAATTTTCAGATTCGATAATTAACCACAATAATCAGAGATGAAAAAAAATCTTATTGCCGTGTTCGTAATCCTTATATTCATGGGTTTTTCTCATGAATCGAAGGCTCAATTATTCAAAACAAAACTGAAGGTCACAGTAGTAGATAAGCTGGGGAATGTGGTAGATGATGCTAAGGTCATCTTGTTTAAATCTAAGGCCGATTACGATAAAGAAATAAATGAAGTACAACCGTTCAAGTTGACTGACGGAAAAGGCAGGGTCACGTTTAAAAACCTTGAGCCAATTGAATACTATATTATCGTTCGCAA
This sequence comes from Cyclobacteriaceae bacterium, assembly GCA_028281285.1. GTDB lineage: Bacteria > Bacteroidota > Bacteroidia > Cytophagales > Cyclobacteriaceae > Roseivirga. The sequence continues at coordinate 529,493 of JANQKF010000013.1, read as the reverse complement.
AGGGGATTTAGACAATTTTGGAGGAGGCGAGAAAATAAGTGCCTTGTCGGAGGGCAAGGTAAATAAGGCCACAATTGTGATTACCAATGCCATTGGAGGATGACCGTCATCAACTCATCCGCAATTTAGAAGAGTATCAACCTGATTATCCCGAAGAGGTTGAATTCAAGGAACGATTTCTTGAGTTATTGTCCAATTATTCAAATTGCTTTAGCAGGGAGCTTCTTCATGCACATATTACCGGTTCAGGTTGGGTAGTTGATAAAACTCAGCGTTTTGCTCTTATGACACATCATACTAAACTTGATAAATGGCTGCAATTAGGGGGGCATGCCGATGGGGATGCGAACATACTAAGAGTAGCAAGAAGAGAGGTGGAGGAAGAATCCGGGTTGACTACGGTCAGATCTATGACTCACGAAATATTCGATATTGATATCCACAAAATCCCTGAACGAATGGCAGAGCCTGCGCACGAACATTTTGATATTCGATACTTATTTACAGCTAATATTGGTGAGGAAGTCGTCAAAAATGAAGAATCTAATAAGATTGCCTGGATTCCATTGATCGATTTGGACAATTTGACCAAATCGAATCGTTCTATTCTTAGGATGGCAGAAAAAACCTCACACATTAAGGGTAAAGTGTCGCCTCTATGGTAAATACATAAGATCCAACGTTTATATTTATTCCCCCTATGAGCTTTTACCAAAAACAGCATCTTCCAATACTAATCTTGGCAAGTTGGGTTCTATTCTCTTTGGGATCATTCTTGATTCCTGAGAACCCTGAGGAACTCACACTTCCTCAAGCTGAATCGCAACTTAATCCGGGTGAAAACCCTCAGAACAGAGCGGCATATGAAACCATGATGCTTGTCGACCCAAAGACAGGTGAGCTACCTCCGGGGATAAAACATCTGGAGCATGAGTTTGCTAAAAGATTTAAGAATAACGAAGAGCCACTACCCTCGATTGAAGGGGCAGAGGGGACAGAAAATTTAGATTGGGAAAGTATTGGTCCAAATAATATTGGAGGTAGAACCAGAGCAATCGCAATGGACGTTCGCGATGAAAACGTAATGCTCGCAGCTGGAGTTTCTGGTGGAGTTTGGAGAACAGAGGACGGAGGGAATACCTGGACTAAAACGACTGCTCCTCAGCAATTGCATAGTGTTACCGTCATTCGACAAGACACTCGAGCAGGCCGCGAAGATACCTGGTATTTTGGTACTGGCGAACTTGTTGGTAATTCAGCCCGAGGTGCTGGAGCTCCTTTGCGAGGAGATGGAATTTTTAAGTCCACTGATGGGGGTAGGACTTGGGTGGTTCTTCCATCTACAGCCACTAACGACCCGGCTGAGTTCAATTCACCATTCAATTATGTATGGGACATCGTTCTAGACCCAAAACCCAGCACTGGCGATGTTATACTAGCAGCTATTTTCGGAGGTGTTGTTTTGTCTGAAGATGGAGGGCTCACTTGGAGAACAGTGCTTGGTGACGATTTGCTTTCCCTGGGAGAAACCAATTTGAATGATGAAGTAGCCATATTCTATTCCGATGTTCACAAAACTTCTGATGGAACCGTATATGCATCAATCAGCAATACCACGAATGATGGAACGACCTTATCGGAGGACGGAGGTATTTATCAATCTACAACCAATGGTTTAACATGGAGATCTGTAGTATCCTTTAACAGTATGCCTTCAAGACGCATCGAATTAGGGTCATCAATTGGAAACCCGAATATCATTTATACAGTCGCTGATGGTTTGGGTGGCCCGATACTAGGTAAGTTTGATGCGACCCTCAATCGGTTCACGAATCTCTCAGGAAGTGTTCCTGCTTTTGGAGGTGATTTCGGAGACTATAATGCACAAGTGTCCTATAATATGATGATCTCGGCACATCCGGAAGATGAAAATATTGTCTATTTAGGAGGGACCAATCTTTACCGAAGTACAGACGGTTTTAATTCAAGAAACAATACCACGTGGATTGGTGGATATAGTTTGGATAATGATGCCTCTGTATACGATAATCATCACCCTGATCAGCATGACGTTATCTTTTACCCTTCTAATCCTGATCGGATGATTTCCGTCAATGATGGTGGTATATTCCGGACTGAGAACAATCGTGCAGAGACCGTTTCTTACGTCCCTTTAAATAACGGTTATGTTACCAGTCAGTATTATACTGCTCAGATAAGCAAGTTTGAAGAGGACAACTTTGTTTTAGGCGGAACCCAGGATAATGGGACACTCCTTACTTCCAATTTGGTAAGCTCTACGAGTAGAGTTTTGGGAGGAGATGGTGCTTATGTAGCGACTACGAGGTTTGGTATTTATTACTATGTCTCGTTCCAGAATTCAAGGATGTTCAGAGTGACTTTGGGTTCTGAAAATCAATTGACCTCATTTGCCAGGATCGATCCTATTGGAGGTGGTCAGACTAACGGTCAGCCCTATTTATTCATTAATCCATATGTACTTGATCCTGCCAATCAGAACAGGATGTATCTGGCAGGTGGAGATTTCGTTTGGAGAAACAGAAATCTGAGTCAAATTCCTCCCGGAAGTAATAACAAGACGGGATTCAACTGGGACAGACTATTGGATACGAACATTGCCAGTGGTTCAATTTCTGCTATCGATGCTTCAACAGAGCCGGCCAATATAGTTTATTATGGTTCATCAAATGGGCAGGTCAACCGAATTGATAACGCCAATGTAGATAGTTATTCAGTGACCAATCTCAATCGAAATGCAGGAGTTAATTTTCCAGTTGATGCGAATGTATCCTCAATTTCTATAGACCCAACCAATGCCGACAATGTAATGGTCACCTTTTCGAATTACTTGGTGCCAAGTATCTTCTTTTCGGATGATGGTGGACAGACCTTTACGGATGTTTCTGGTAATCTGGAGGAAAATCCAGATGGATCTGGCAATGGCCCTTCTATAAGGTGGGCACGAGTGGTGCCAATTGAGGATGATAGCTACCAATACTATGTCGGCACAAGCGTAGGCCTATTTAGTACCCGAACTCTCAATGGCTCATCGACCATTTGGGCTCAGGAAGGGGCTAATGTCATAGGAAATGTGGTAGTTCCAATGATAGATTATCGAAGATCAGATGGGAGAATTGTTGCTGCCACTCATGGTAATGGACTTTATTTCTCGCAAATCCCTAACGTAGATCCGGAACCTCCGGTGAGCGGGGCCGAACAGCTCGAAATTGAGACCAGCTTTCCAAACCCTTTCAGCGATTTAGTGACGATCCGTTTTGGAATCCCTGACTCTGATTTTGTAGTGGTTCGGATCTATGATATGCAAGGAAAGTTGGTTACAATAGCTTCTGCCGGATTGGGGTTCACAGGTGAAAATGAAATATTCTGGGATGGTACCGATCAGATCGGACAAAGAGTCAAAGATGGTATTTACATTGTGCGCTTGACCTATCGAGATCAAAATGATGCAACACGTGTCATTTTAAGTCGGCAATAACCATTTTTTTCACGACTTCTGTACAGTATCTTTGCCGTCCGAATGAGGCGACTAAATCAAATTATACTTTCTTTTTTAATCATTGGGCTTTTTTCAGCATGCGGTCCTTCCGAAGATGAACTTGTCGAGATGGGTCGGGACCAATTGGCCAATGGCAGCTTTGAGGATGCCATTCGGTCGTTCAACAAGGCCTTGGAGAAGAATCCCACAAATTATGTGGCTCTGAACGCCAGAGGGGTTGCTCTAACCCGGATTGGCCAATTAGAGGAATCTGTTCAAATGTTCAATCGTGCGATCGCTGTAGATTCCGCTGACTATAGGGCTTATTTCAATCGTGGCAATGCAAAGAGACTTTTGCAAGATGATAATGGGGCGATACAAGACTATGACATGGCCAGTAATGTACAGCCGAATGTCGCTGATATCTATGTTAACAGAGGGGCCATTCTTTTCAAATATGGAGAGTATGAACGTGCTCTTTTCGAGTTTGAGTTTGCCCTTAGATTAGATGATTCTAATCCACTAGTGTATCTTAATAAAGGGAAAACAGAATTAAGAACTAACAATCCTGATGATGCCATCTTCGATCTGAAGAAAGCCATTGAGTTCAAAGGAGATTATGGCGAAGCTTACTATTGGTTGGGTTTGGCCGAAATCGCGAATGGTAATCGTGCTGAGGGCTGTATTTACCTCCAAGATGCCCAAACTCATGCCTATGAGCCAGCCGGTGAAGCGATTGCCCAAAATTGTCTTCAGTGATGGCCTTGATTGGAAAAGATATTGATGCTGCCATCCGGTTGTTGCAAGAGGACAAACTGGTAGGGATTCCTACGGAAACTGTTTATGGTTTAGCGGGTAATGCGTTGTCTGAAGACGCGGTTCTTAGCATATTCAAGACCAAAAACCGACCATCATTTGATCCTCTAATTGTACATGCTGCAAACAAGGAACAGGTTAGGTCATTTGTGAAAGGCATACCCAATACTGCCGAGGATCTGATGGATCAATTCTGGCCAGGACCCCTCACTATACTTTTGAAAAAGGATAATATTATTCCGGACATAGTCACTTCCGGTCTTGATAGCGTTGCTTGTCGTATTCCGAAACACCCGCTAACATTAGATTTATTGTCACGGTTGAGTTTCCCTCTCGCAGCACCAAGTGCCAACCCCTTTGGGTATATAAGCCCTACAACACCCACACATGTCAATCAACAACTAGGTAATTCCATCGAATATATTTTGGATGGGGGAGATTGTGAGATTGGCATTGAGTCTACGATTGTCAGTTTTGCAGAAGAAGTTCCCACCATCTTACGACTAGGAGGCAAATCACTCGAGTCAATTCAGGAGTTTATACCCGAAGTGAAAGTCAACGATCATTCGTCTTCAGAACCAGCCGCTCCGGGAATGTTGAAAAGCCACTATGCACCAGCCACGCGCTTTGAATTAGGCGATATGTCTTTACTGCTCATAGATAAAGATCCCATGGAAACAGGTTGCCTCATATTTGGTGATCCAGTTCCTTCATTGCCCCTAAATAATCAGTTTCAGCTTTCGGCAAGCAAAAGCCTTGAGGAGGCATCAAAAAACTTATTTAAGGGGATGAGAGAATTAGATGAAAACCCTGATATTCGCGTGATCATAGCGCACCCTTTACCAGAAACTGGTTTGGGTAGAGCAATTAATGACAGATTGAGACGGGCTGCAGCCCAATAGACAAATTAAGAATGAAGACAATTGAAGATTATAATTTCAATGGACGCAAGGCATTGATTAGAGTGGATTTCAACGTTCCGTTGAACAGTGAACTAGAGATTACTGATGATACACGGATCCGAGCTGCTATTCCAACTATTTCAAAAATTCTTAATGACGGAGGTGCTGTGATTTTGATGTCTCATTTGGGCAGACCAAAGGAAGGCCCAGAGCACAAATTTTCTCTCGGTCATCTCGTAGATCATTTAAGTGAAGTTTTTAATCGCCAAGTAAAGTTTGCAAATGATTGTATAGGCGAGGAGGCATCCACCCTTTCCAGTGAATTAAAGTCCGGGGAGATCCTCCTTTTAGAAAACCTTAGGTTTTATAAAGAGGAAACAAAAGGAGATAAAGCCTTTGCCAAAGAACTCTCTCAACACGGGAATATTTATATCAACGATGCTTTTGGCACTGCTCACCGGGCTCATGCTTCAACTTCAATCATTGCAAAATTCTTTACTGATAAGGCCTGCGGTTTTGTAATGAAAGCTGAACTTGAGAATGCCCAAAAGGTCCTTGAACAATCAGAAAAGCCTTTCACGGCAATCATGGGAGGAGCCAAAATTTCAGACAAAATATTGATTATCGAACAATTACTTGGGAAAGTGGATAATCTGATTGTTGGTGGAGGTATGTCCTACACTTTCTTTAAGGCAATGGGAGGAAGTATAGGCTCTTCACTTTGTGAAGATGATAAACTTGATCTGGCGAAGGATTTAATCAGGAAAGCCAAAGAGTTGAATGTCAACCTGATGCTTCCAATAGATTCTGTCATATCCGATGCATTTAGCAATGAGGCCAATACTCAAATTGCAATGAATCATGCTATCCCTGAAGGATGGATGGGACTTGACATTGGACCACAGGCAGCGCAGGTATTTAGTGATACTGTGAAAGAGTCGAAGACTATTCTTTGGAATGGTCCTATGGGTGTATTTGAAATGTCCAGCTTTGCTGCCGGCACCCAGTCTGTAGCGGAAGCGATAGTGGAGGCTACCTCAAATGGCGCCTTTTCATTGATTGGTGGAGGAGATTCGGCTGCAGCTATCAATACCTTTGGTTTTGGAGACAAAGTGTCTTATGTATCCACCGGGGGAGGAGCATTGCTGGAGTATATGGAAGGAAAGACTTTGCCGGGAGTAGCAGCTTTGAGTCAGGACTAACAAAATGTGCTAATTCTTTTTCGTGGTAAACCAATAAGCGAGAGGCACAAAGTATAGAGCAGTGAACGTGCCGATAGTCAAACCACCAATCACCGCATAAACTAAAGGTCTTTGCAGATCTGCTCCTAATCCTGTTGAAAATGCTACTGGTAGCAATGCCAATATGGTTGTAATGGAAGTCATGAGAATCGGCTTAAGCCTGATCTCACCGGTCCTACTTATTGCTTTTTCAAGTATTTGGGATGCGGAAATTCCAGTCTTGTCTCGGGCGTATTCAACTCTCAGCCTGTTTATGGTATCAATCTTTAGAATAGCATCGTTCACCATAATTCCCAGCATTACTATCACCCCAATTGCACTCATCACATTGAGTGTATTGCCAGAGACTTGCAGAACAATTATGGCGCCTGCAACACCGAGTGGAAGTGTGAATATGACAATCAACGGTTGTAATAGAGACTCGAATTGTGCAGCAAGTATAAAATAGAGTAAGGCAACAGAAATCAGTAGGATGAATATCAATTGTCTAAGACTCTCCTTGTTTTCAAAAAAAGTACCATCAAAGTCTACTGCAAGGCCTTTTTGGGCAGCGAGTTTGGGTGTTGAGGTCATTAGTTCCTTGATCTTCCCGTCTTCGATTTTGTCCCATTCTATTGATTGGTAGAGACCAGACCTATCGGCAGTAATGTGTTTATAATCTTCCGTAAATTCGAATTTCAAAAAACTAGATATCGGATATTCTTGACCTTCCCGTCCACTAATTACTGCAGAATTCACCTTTTGCCGAAAGTCCTCATTTGTACGTGTCATTCGAAGGGGTGTCACTTCCCCGAATCTTCGAATGTCCGTGATCAGGTAATTGTCTATTGACTGTGAAAGTACCGTTTTCAGTTCCGACTCCGGAATTCCATAGGTCGCCAATGCCTGATTGTCTATAACGACAGACATAGCTTCCTCGAACAAAAACCCTTTACCCTCATTGAAACTGGCTTTTTCAAATCTGAGCTCTTCCAGAAGTTCGTGATAATCCTTTTTGGAAAGAGGTTCATTTTGGTTGAGGTTTTTCCATTTGAGCGAAAAAGCAGGATCATCTGAAGTAAAGAGTTGTTCAAATGCGTTGGGAGCATCGGCTATTTTCAAACTGGCATTCGGGTATTTTGAATCGAAGAATTCATTGATCCAAAGCTCTGTATTTATCTTATCGTCTTGAGAGGCACTGTTGATGTAAAGCTCTACTTGTTGGACTGTACTATACCCTCCCAACAAGAGAAATTGTTGAATGCCAATTTCTGCCTCAACCTGTAAATAATTGGGTAATGATTGTAAGAAGGCTTCAATGCGATCTTTGTTTCCTTCCGCATCTACCGGTTCGTTCCAGTTGATTCTGACCAAGGTCTCAGTTTTTTCAATTGTAGGTAGGCCTTCGGTATTCATGTCTTTGGCTAGCCAAACACCAAAAGGAATAAAGGTCAATAGCAAAAGTAAACTGAGCAGCTTGTAACGGAATGCCTTTTTGAAAATCGTCTTGTATAAGCTTAATACTAAACTGAATAGATAGCTATTATCTTTAATCGAACCCTTATCACGACCAAAGAAGAGACGATAGATGAGCGGTAATACAATGAACGCGACCAACAGCGAAACACCCAGAATTATTCCAACGGAAAGCGCCTGATCTTTAAACAATGCACCTGATAGACCATTTAAAAACACCAAGGGCACAAATACGGCCAGAGTGGTCAACACAGAGCTGATTAATGGAGCCATCACTTCATTCACGCCTTGAACGCATGCCTGAATTAAATTCACTCCTTCCTTACGTTTTCTTGTGATGTTGTCAATAACAATAATTGAATTATCAATTAACATTCCAAGCCCCAGAGCTAATCCACTAAGAGAAATTATGTTAATCGAGAGGTCCAAAATATAAAACAGCAGGAAGCTGAGTATGAGAGAAATAGGAAGAGTTATGCCCATGATCAATGGAATCTTGAAATTTCCCATAAAGAGGAAAAGTACAAGAAAGGCAAAGGCACCTCCATAGAGAAGACTGGTTTGCAAATTGCTGATCCCAGCGTTTAGTAACAAAGATTGATTTTGAGTCACGTCAAATTCGGCCTCAGGATAATCTGTCTTGAAGTGATTAATTGCCTCATCGATTATGGGCATTAGCTCATTCATTTTTGCACTGGCCTGCTTATGAACAGTAATGACCAGACCCTCTTGGCTGTTGTAGATATGATACCCATTTAGCTTTTCGGTTTTGTAGGCCACCTTTGCTACTTGTTCCAACGAAACCGCTTGACCTTCAGAGTTTACAATTGGAAGCGATTTTATTTCTTCCAAATCATCTAACCTATTGGCCATCCTTACAAAATACCGATAGTGCCCATCCTTAATCGATAGTTGTCCCAATTCCTGATTTGCACCCTTTAAAACTTGCTCAAGTTGTCTTTCATCTAGCCCTAAAGATGAGAGCTGCGCCATGTCGGGTTCTATTGATATGAAAGGTTTTCTTAATCCGTTGATGTCGACAATCGAAACACCGTTCAACTGCTCCAACCTTTTCTTCAGGACTTTTTCAGACAATTCCGATATGGAAAGAAAATCAGCTGAATCTTTTGGAACTACCTGAATTCTAATGACAGGGATATCGCTTGTGTTGATTCTGGCCACTAATGGTCGGTCCATATCTCGAGGCAGTACCGATAGTAGACGATCAATCTTTTCGTTCACTTCGATGTAGGCCAGGTTCATGCGTGTTCCGTACTCAAATTGCAGACTGATAATACCGGTCTCACTGCTGGCCGTACTTTCTATTCCATCCAATTTGTCCAATGAACTAAGTTCCAGACGAATTGGCTTCAAAATATTGTTTTCGATTATCGAGGGGGGGGTATTCGGGTAGTTGACTTTAACTGCAATTGCCGGTACCTCAATATTGGGGAGTAGGGAGATAGGCAGGTTACGAAATGCCAGAATACTAAAGACCACAAGCCCGACTACACTTAAGAGAACAGCAATAGGTCTATGAATCAGAAACTTGACCATTTACTCGTTGTCATTCAATTCTGATTGTGCCCGCGCAACTCTCGCATCGTGGCCTAATTGTAGGTTATTGGAAATAATTACGTGGTCTCCCTCATTAATTCCAGATAGTATTTCCAGGTCAATCCCGTTGTCCAGGCCTGTTTCGACATAATTCCATTTAGCAAGCCCATCTTCCAGAGTAAACACAACGGGTCTTCCACTTTTGATGACCAACGCCTCACGAGGAACGATAATATTCTGTGATTGAGGAACACGCACAACTGTATTAGCATTCATGCCCGGAAGGAGGCCGTCCGTTTGGGTCAGTTTAAATGTGACCTCTATCATTCCTTTGTCATCTACTTTGGGATTGAACTCTATTATCCTGGCAGAAAAGGATCTGTCTCTAAACGCTAGTGGGAACACATCTGCCACCAGGCCAATCTTTATATGGCGAAAGTCGACTTCAAGTATTTTGGATTTTAAAATCAAATTGTTGGGGTCATAGATCAGCCCTAAAGTCTCACCACTTGAAACCAGATTGCCTTGTTTAGATTCCAGTTCTGCAATAATTCCCGTCAGTGGAGATCGGACTATTGAATTACTCAGATCTAATTGCGCCTGTTGCAAACCTATTTCTGCCGAAGCCACTCCCGATTGCAACTTCAAGCTTCTTATTATTGTAGGGGTGATTTTTGAGTAGGAGAGAGAATCTGAAATAAATCGGACCATCGAATTGTCGAAATTAACTTGTGCTTGAGCTAAGGCAAGTTTTTCTTTTTCATTCTCCAATTCTGCTAGCGTCTGCCCAAAAGAAACAAGGTCACCATTTCGAATATTGAGACTTTTGAGATAGCCGGACGACTGATAAGTGATTTCCAACTCGTTTTCAGATTCAATTGTACCTGAAGAATTGATGAGGTATTCGAATTCCCTGAATTGAGCTATAGTAGTGGTAACCTCAGTGGGCTTAACTTCTTGTCGTAGTGACTCTATATCTGATAATTCGTTATGTCCCTTATTCTCGCAGCTTACAACAAAGAGAATCACCACAAAGAGTTGCCATCTAATCCACATAGGTTTAAAAATAAAACTAAAAAGTTAATTGTAAGTAAAAATAAGTCTATAGTCGAATTTGTTTGGGTGTTGTTATTCCTCATTGACTCGAGGTAGGCCAGGAATATATTCTGTTTCAGTAAGACAAACTCCTGGAAGTTTATATGCTTTTTGGGAAATTTCAGGTCATTTTTGCTTTCAATCGAATAAAAGGTGATGATTTCAGCTATTCTTAATGACCAGCCAAGATTATGGGGCAAATTCCTTGGACATGTCTTCTAAGATAAAATCTATGTTAAAGGCAGTTAGCTCCAATTTCTCCTGGAGAAGTCCATTTTCAAAGGAAAGTAGCTGTGGAAAACCACTTATCAAATCAAACTCTACTAGCCTTTCATTCAGCATAGATTTGATTTCATCGTTTAGCGCCATATTGTTCTTGGCTAAATAGTTTTTGGCAGTCTTTGAATCCGCTGCTACGAGTACAACCTTAATTGCCGGATTCCCGAAGTTGTCCTTAACAAATACGGTCGCCTTTTCAATACACCCAAGACATCCTTCAACAGGCAGAATTAATATTCTGGTCTCACCTTTGGAATTGAGCTTACTGAACGTTTCATGTTTGAACAATGAGAAGAGTTCATCCTGCCTTGAAGAACAAGAGGTGTAGATGAGAACCAAAAGAAAGAATAATCTGATCAAGTATCTCATAGCTCAAAATTGATTACTCGATATCTCAAAACATCTTCTTCTCCCTTCATACTTTGTTTGATATAGAGCCCTTTCTTACCAACAAAAGCCATGTTGACTGGATTAGGAGTTAACTTTTCGACCTCCTTTATGATATTGAAATTCTGATCTAAAATTATTACTCCATTTATTCTACCTCGATATGACAAACCTCTGCGTTCAATTGACTCGCCATATGGATATTCTGTAAATCGGTAATATACGTTTCTATAACTGTCAAAGAGTATTCGGCCGTAACTTGAATTTTGAGTCACGAATTTTGATGCCCCCTGATCGGTCCTGACTTCATCGGTAAGTGGTTTCAAATCCCCCTTCTCAAAATAGGCTGGCTTGGCGCGATAATATGACTTTGAGGAAATTTGGTCAGGATTGAATGCTATTAATTGCTCCTCTCCAGGCAAACTTGTAATCAGCTTTTCGGCTTGGATATTGTATGCGGTAGACGGATAAGAATAGTATGAAGGCCATCGTCCCAGATATTTTTCTGTATAGGTATTGAGCTCTTCGATTGTCGAGTCAGCAAGATTCAGTGAAATCAGACTTTTTCCTGCCTTATATGCAGAGTTTTGAACAGGATCTATAAATGGAACAGCTGTAAAAAAGACTTTACCATTTTTTTCTATAATTCTTGAATTGGAATTGACTAACGGGGTAAATCGAATGTCTTTCCCTCCACCAAGAAGCCTGATAGATTGAACCACCTTAACCTCATTGGCCTGTTCTACCGTTGCAATGGATACGCGATAGTCTACCTCTGAAATTAGGACCAACCTGTTATTCCCAATGAGATCAAAGCCTTCAAGACGACCAACCCCTTCAGGGCCTTGAACTTCAAATTCATAAACGGCTACCTGTTCTCCCGAATTGAGATCGAATTTATGTACACTATTAGTTTGACTATTGAGTAAGAATAAGAATTCATTATTGAATTCATCTTCAAAATGTCGAACACACTTTGATTCCTGACTTGTTCGATGGTCAAGTTTCAACAATTGAAACTCACCATCAATATTAAAATAAGGCCATTCACTAAATGATTGTCCTTCAGACTCTGACTGTCCGCAAGCACATACTGCAAACAATAGTAGGGCTAATAAATATCTCGTCATTTTCGTAATTCTGTTTATGCAAGTGGGACAGTTCAGTTGTCCCACTGTACTAAAGTTACTGCTAGGCTTCTATTTCACCTGTCCAGCAACCGGTTCCTGGATTATTGCAATGGATATCATCCAATCTCCACTCAGTAGTTGAATTACCATTTAGATCAAAGACAACATGAAGCGACCAAACTTCGGTCACTTTTTTAATGCCTGTTCCAGTTCCTTGAGCAATACCCACCTGGCATGCCAAGATGGCTATTGCTACAAACATCGTTTTCAAAAGTTTATTTTTCATTTTTTGAATTTTTAGAGTTTAATCAGTCATTTTATTTACCTCAGGAGTTACTGTTCTCCTGAACAATTTTAATCACCGGTTTTTAAATTGTACGCCAACATTATAGATTTATTGTGTATATTGCAATATAAAAATTATATTATTTATAAAAATAGTGCAATTAATAACACCCCTAAATTCATTGGTTACTTCATGATCTGAATGGTTAGCGTTTTTTCAGATTTTTTTTAAAAATTGGCTCTAAAGTATCTCTCTGTGATTCAACCAATACGTTTACTTTGTATTCCCTCGTTAAAATTTATTGAGTGATTATAGTTCGTCCGTTTAGAATGTTAATAGTGTTCATTGTTTTGGCTCTGATCGGGGTAGGCCTAATTCCGAGCTTAAATGTGAACTTCACTCCTACCTACAGCAAGCCTGCTATTACCATTACTTATTCTCTTCCGAACTCTTCTCCCGATATAGTCGAACAATCGGTTACATCGCCACTGGAAAATGCGCTTTCTCAAATTGAGGGGGTCAATAAGATATACTCCATCTCACGTTATAACTCGGGCCAAATCACACTTGATTTTGACAAATCAGAGGACATGGGTTTTCGAAAGTTTGAGGTGAGCACACAAGTTAGAAATCTGTACAAGAAATTACCTGAGACGTTGAGTTATCCCCGTATTGAGCAACGTGGGGGAGACATTCAAAACAATGAGGAAAGCCCGATTCTGGTATATTCCGTAAATGGACCATATGCACCATTTAAACTAGAAAAAGACATAGAAGATATTATCAGGAAGCCCCTGTCACAATTGGCCGATGTTAAAGAAGTACAAGTGAGCGGAGCAATCCCGCTTCAAATTAGTATTGATTTTGATCCAACCATCTTATTGCGATATGGGATTACTAAAAGTGAGATAAGTCAAGCCATTTCAAGGTTGGGTAACTCAAGCTACCCAGGACTGATGTCTACAGGATCGGGTCAGCATTTTTTTCTGAAACTAGATTCAAGGTTGCCTAAGCTGAACGCGCTTGAAGAAACGCAAATTGTAACTCGGGAGGGTAGGCCGATATACTTGAAAGATTTGGCTCATATATTTATCGAAGAACAGGAGCCTACCAGTTATCAGCGAATCAATGGACAGAACGCAATTTATGTCAACATTTTTGCCAGGGAGGGTTCAAATAAAATTGTCTTAGCCGATCGCATTAAATCACTAGTCACTTCTCAAAGTGAGCTCTCCGGAGATTTAGATATTCTTTTAGAGCAAGATGAGACCATGTTCTTGAGAGAAGAAATGGACAAAATCTATCAACGAACCGGATTGTCTGTACTTATTCTTGTTGTATTTATTTTTCTGATTAATCGAAACTTTCGTTATCTGGTTACCCTGTTTCTAGGTATCGTTGTTAATCTATGTCTTACGGCTATACTGGTCTATATCCTTGATGTAGAGCTCCATATATTTTCGATTGCCGGATTGACGATCTCATTTGGTTTGATAGTTGACAATGCCATTGTCATGTTGGATCATATGCATCGAAAAGGAAATCGCGGAATTTTCGTTGCCTTATTGGCCGCTTCCTTAACTACTGTAGCGGCACTTTTAATGGTGCTGCTTTTACCAGAAGCTGAGAGAAGAGATCTGACCGATTTTTCAATCGTAGTGGCCATCAACTTGTGCGTCTCCCTTTTGATCGCCCTTTTCTTCACACCGGCTTTATACCACTTGCTTTTTGGAAGTACTATCAGAAACAAGTCGCATGTTTCAATAAAAAGGATCAGGAGAAAGGTAAGGGTCATTGGGTATTATTCAAGAAGTATACGGTTCTTAGTGCGGTATAGAAAGTCATTTATATTTTTGGTAATCCTTGGATTCGGATTGCCAGTGTTTAAACTCCCGGTAGAATGGGAAGGCAAGGACTGGTATAATTCTACAATAGGCAGTGACAAATACCAAGACGACATCCGACCTGTCACTGATAAGCTACTTGGGGGGGCTCTCAGGAAATTTGTAACGGAAGTTTACGAAGGTTGGGTGTATAGAGAACCTGAGAGAACGAAGCTATACGTCAACGCTCAGTTGCCTTTTGGTACTACTCTTACGGATGCCAATTTTGTAATTTCCAAAGTTGAGGACTATCTACAAGGTGTTGAAGGAATAGACAAGTTCACTACTAATGTAAACAACCGTACAGGTAGAGTCGAAATCACATTTGAAGAAGAGTATGAAAATTCAGCACTTCCATATCAACTAAAAGCAAGATTGCAGGCCCGGTCGATAGACTTGACAGGTGTTAGGTGGTCTATTTTTGGGGTTGGGCGAGGATTTAGTGCCGGAGGTGAGCGCAATGAAATCCCAAATTTCAGAATTAAGATGGTTGGTTATAATTATGACGAACTGGCGAAACAGTCGGAAGTAATGGCTGATTTGCTAATGACCAACCGAAGGGTACAAGAGGTTAAAACCAACCAACAAATTGCCTGGTACAATGAAAAAACCAGCGAGTATGTTTTGGAGTTTGACATTAATCGTTTGGCGAGAGCAGGAATTAATCGAGGACAGGTGCTTACCATGTTGTCCGACTTTGCGAACCCTTCATCATCACGCTTAAGAGTGAATTATGGTGACGATATAATCCCTGTATTGATCAGGTCTTCGGGAGCCAGGGACTTTTCTAAGTACAACCTGATGAACGATGCGTTGCCATTGGATACAACCAGATTCATCAAGGTGAAAAATTTTGCTTCTCTGACATTCGAAGAGACCGCGAATGAAATACATAAAGAAAACAGGCAGTATATACGAATAGTAGCATTCGATTACCTGGGCTCGGCAAGGTTTGGTAGTCAGCATATGAATAATGTGATTGAGCTTATGAATGAGCGAATGCCGGTTGGGTATGAAGTCGATTCGAATAGAAACAGATTCAATTTCAATAAAGCAGAGAGAGACTATGGGCTCCTGATTTTATTGATTCTAGCGATATTCTTTATTTGCGCAATTCTCTTTGAAAACCTGAAACAACCTTTCTTTATTATAGTTACGGTACCCATTTCTTTTATAGGTCTTTTTCTGATATTCTCAGTGCTGGATTTTCCTTTTGATCAGGGAGGCTACGCTGCTTTTGTCATGCTGGGTGGACTTGTTGTTAATGCTTCAATTTTTGTAGTCAACGATCTCAACAATATGAGTCTGAAAAACTATAATCGAGCAGTGATCAGAGCAGTACTGGGCAAAGCGCAACCCATTTTTCTAACGATTCTATCCACCTGTTTTGGACTAATTCCATTCTTGATGGAAGGAGAGAGCGAAGTGTTTTGGTTTGCCCTGGCCATTGGTACTATAGGCGGACTTATCTTCTCAATATTTGCTGTTTTTGTCTGTCTTCCAGTCTTCCTTTCAACGAAGAAGATTACCTGACAACGGTAATTCCACCTACCTGTTCGAACGTTCCTCTCTCAGGTTCGAACCTGCTCGTAAACTTCATGATATAAGGGTACGTACCAGCCGGCACCAACTCCCCATTGAAGGTTCCATCCCACTTAAATTCGGTCGAACTGCTCTGGTAGATCAGCTCTCCCCAACGCGTGTAGATATATATTTCAAAGTCCGAGACAAAGGCATTTGGAAATGCAAAGAAGGTATTATTAGGCGGTGTTCCGTCCGGTCTCAGGGCGTTTGGTACCACAATTATCGGATCACAACTCTCGATCACGTTTACAGTGTCCGTTCTTACACAGCCAAGTGCGGTTGTCATAGTGACTACATATTCTCCAGGACCAGTAACCTCCAATGTTTGACCCGCATCAGGATAAGGAGCACCATCCAGTGTCCATTCGTAGGTTTCGAAGCCAAAACCTGCCGTGAGTATAGGATTTGAAGTGTTTGTTGCACAATAAAAGTCTTGTTCTGGAAGTAACCCTTCAGGGATTCCACTTCTTCTGATCACAATGCTTCGCTCTATAGTACAAGCTCCCTGACTTATGGTTGCCGTATAAGTCCCCTCATCATTCACGTTGATGGTATTGGCCGAACCGGCAATGGCTGTTCCATTCAACGCCCAACTAAAACCGGTTGGCGTACCTGACAATACTTCAACGGTTAAGGTGATCGGTTGTCCATCATCACACGGTGGAGTGGAAGTTACGATAGCATCAAGTTGTTCGGGAAAGGTGACATTATCTACTACGGTGGCCGACTCGCAGTTTAGCACTCCCGTTTGACGAACGATTACATCATAGGCACCATCCGCATTCACCATAATTTGTCTGGTTTGTTCACCGGTTGACCATGTGTAAGAATAGGTCACATCTGGCTGAGGATTTGTCACTTCAGCCTCTAGAGTAATCTGGCCATTACAGACATCACCAATTCGGTTAATCACAACAACTGGTTGGATAGTGAGATTTACTTGCATTGTCTCTACAACATCGCAGAATCCGGGGGCACTGGCAGTTACGGTGTAAAGTCCACTGGCAGTAACATTCGTTGGGTCAGCTACCGGATCTCCATTGGGGTCCGTCCACGCGTACGCAATTCCCGGAGTAGTCGAAGAAACATTTGCATTCAGAGAGACACTTGCACCACAAACATCTACCGGATCGGTTATGGTAAGATCAACATCGGTAGGCACATTTACGGTTATCCCTGATTGAGTAGCCGTACAGCCTCCTGCAGAGGTTACCTGCAGGTCATAAGTTCCACCTGGTATACCTGTGATTTCAAATTCAGTAGTAGATACAGGAGCAGCCGCACCTCCCGACAGTGGTAGGGCATTCGGGTCACTTGTATTGGTGAGTGTCCAGGTGATGGGATATACTCCGGCCAGGTTCAACGTTATTGTCATTGAACCAGTAGAGGCTCCACATGCGGCATCAACTGTAGTGACGTTGTTTATAGCCACGTCTGAAGCAGTATCGATCACTTCGATTCCATCCAATGTATTTGTACAACTGCTACTATTGTCGGTAAAAACCACACTATAGATACCCGCTGCCAAGCCCGTGAGACTCACCGGTCCTGGAGCACTGAAATTGTTGTCTGTTTGAACCACTCCACCTGAATTGTCGAGGAGTTGATAGGTATAGTTTCCTGTGGTGCTTACTGTCAGATCGATTATTCCGGTACTTGCTCCACAAGTTGTATTCTGAATGTTGCTAACTACGAAAGATGGAATCGCATTAACTGTGACATTGGTGGTATCATTGACAAAGCAACCCGGATTGATTGGGTCCTCAATAGACACCACATACCGATATGCCCCGGGAACACTGCTATCTACATCTGTCGTTCTTTGGTTGGGCAGTGCTAACGTTGTTGCGTCCGGATTTATTCGTGTCCAGAGGTAATTATCGGCAGTAACATTGGGATCCAACGTTAAGCTCTCATTCTGACAGATGGTCTGATCAGGAGGCAGACTTATTTCAAAAGGAGGGCCCGCAAAGAACTGTGCCGAAGAAGAACATCCAGGTAGGTTTGATATTGTAACAGTATATATCTCTTGCTGAGTGACATCGAATGTATTCGATGTACTCACAACATCCCCCTGACTATTTGTCCAACGATAAAGGAGATTAGGATCAGCCGGACCTGCGGTAAGAATATTACTCTGCCCTTCACATAGCGAAATGGCTGCCGGAACCGTGGGTGGAGCTGGTGTATCAAATACTTCAATTGGTTGAACAAACGTGGTATCAAACCCACATCGATTGAAAATGTTCAACGAGATTTCAAAGGTGCCACCCTGGCCTGGAGCAAATGTATAAGATGTATCTTGAGCGAGTGCGCTAAAGACTACATTATTGGCAGGATCCTGGATTGTCCATAAGAATTGATCAAGATCTGAGGTGCCGGTTCCACTAAGTGTTATTTGTTGATCGACACAAGTTGTGTCGGGTGCCGACATTGATGGTTGATCAGGAGGATTGGCTTGGTTTTGTGCAAAGTTGGGAAGGCCCAATCTCGAATTTCCTACGGTCAAAGCCACAGCTTGAAGATTAAAAGAAGAGTTTGAAGCGGTATCCTCATTGGCTGCAATGGAACTCACAAAAGTGGAAGCTCCAGGGTTTCCTGGCGACTCGACTGCTACATAAATTTGGCCATCTGGTCCGGTTTGAATACCTCCATAATTGACAGCTCCTCCAACACCTACAGTAATGTCAGCTTTCGAAGCCTGTCGGGTATCCGCAGTGGAAAGTGAATCAATTCTGTATTCCAGAATTCTGCCTCCGGGGCTTCCACCATTTCTTCTGTTCATGGTGGCGAATATTTTGTTGCCTCCCGGTGAGAAGTGAACATCATAGACTTCGTCATTGGTTGCACCATCACCTTCGTTCAGGTCTATGGCATAGTCAAATTCAGTTACTTCACCGGTTGTTTGATCAAATTGAAAGAATTCAATGTAGTCATCAGTACCTTCAATTAAAGCTACGGCAATTCTATCACCAGTTCCATTAAATTTCATTCCGGCCTGACCACTTAATGCGTCAGTCAGGGAATGAACTGATCCGGCTGAAGAAATGACGGGAGGTGCTATGCCTTCTGCTGTAACAGCATATGCTCTAAAGGAGTTGTTTCCATATTCGTGAGCTACTAACCAATATCCCCCTCCAGCTTGAAAGGAGATTAGTTTTTCCGTGCTTTTCGTAAATAAGACCTGATCTTTGACCGTAACTGCTCCTAATCCATCACCTTCTTTCATATCCACAACAGAGTACTTAAGACGATACTCATTTGTTCCATAAACTTCTTGTGTTGTGAAAATGTAAAAGATGGTCTCATCATCTTCTGAAGGTACGATGGCGACTGATTGTGTTGAACCTCGTCCACCGCCAATTACTTCCCCATTCTCCATCACCTCATTAATATTGTTGTACACCGTATCGCCATCAGTATAGAATAGAACATCCCCGTTCGAATCTGATATAGTTGCCGTGCCCTCTGGGGCATCCATGGCATGGGCTTCAGTAATACTTCGAGGGGGAGGGTCCAGACCATCGACTACGTTGAAGTCTATTCCAGCTCCATTTCCAAAATACCACACGTTTGAAATCTGATCCTCAAAGCCATAAACTTCAACCGCAGCGGTAGAATATACCGGACACCCCACCGATGGAGTTACCACAACCCAATAATTACCTGCTTCAGTCACATCAATCGATGAGGTTGTTTCGCCCGTTGACCAACGGTAGGTATAGGTGGTGGTGTTACCTCCTTGTTGGCTTTCAGGTTCAGCGTCCATAGTGTATACCTCACCCGGACAGATTGTAGTATCCCGTAAAGTGACCTGAAGATCATTTTGTGCCAAGTCAATAATTTGTGGTGGAGCATTGTAAGCTACCCCATTGATAATCACGGACAAGCTTGCGCTTACCATGCCTGGCTGATCAAAAGTAATGATCGGGGCTCTTAATTCGGAGCTTAAACCGGTTCCCTGAAAATCCCAGAAATAGGATTCGGGTTCGGCCTCAGGTGGATCAATTATTGGTAAGAATAACGTGGGATTGTTTAGGCATGGATCTGCCTGAAACTTAAAGTCAACAGTGGGAGCTATTCTTCTTTCCGGTAGAAATTGTTGGAAGTAACTCGAAGCGAAGTCTTGCCCCTCAAAAATATCATCATTGTAAACTACGCTATCTAAAACCTGGTGAGTGTTTTGTAAAGAACTCAAAATTCTATCACCTCCTGGTGTTGCTCTGTGTAAATGATACATGGTGCTGTCAGGACCCATGAGAAGACTTAAACTTTCCGGGATCGGGGTGGGCAATACAGGAACAACCGATGATTGCGGATCAGATAGATCATATCGAAAAATATTTCCTTCGGTGCCTGTGTTTCTACTGAAGAAAAGGATTTGGCCATTCACGGACCATCCTGCAGAACCTCCGAAAGACTCATTTGGAACAAATGAATTATTCACTGCGGTTTCCAACTCCACCATTTGTGTGTTTTCATTGAATAGGAGTATCTGAATGTTGACATTATTGGAAGGCACTACAGCTATTCGGGCCGATGTTCTATTGTAGGCAAGATGAGAAGCGGTTATGGTCACCCCAGGAACCAAAAGTGTTTCGCTCGTAAATACTCCGTTTTCATCTATACTGAATACTTCGAAATTACCGGTAGATGCTTGCTGGGTAATGAGCCAGAAACTTGTCATATCCCCCGACCCAATTGTGATCATGCCATCCCCTCGATCTGTGATCCCGGTTGCCTGATTCCTTTCACCTAATTCCACTTCACCTAGAAGCGGGCCATCCACTCTGTTGCCGTCTGCATCCATATTGACAATAGTGTAAAAAAGCTCTCCTGAATTGTCACGTGTGATCACGTAATATCGATCCTCGTTTCCCGGGCCAGGGACTGGACTGACTGCCATGCTTTGAATACCATTTGGGTCGGCATTCAAACCATCACCACGCACCATGATTTGGTTAGAGGCATCGTATATATTCACCCCATCGGAGTAAAAGAGAACATCTCCTGTTGTAGGGTCAGTGGCCGTTATTTTTTCTCCGAGATTGGTCTGAGCAAATTTACCCTGATCTAATATAGGCATGCTGCCCTCCTGTTTTCCAAAGTGAAGGCTTTGGTCATTTCCTGAAAACAACCAATTGTGTCTGGTGAAATTTTGCGCACTTAGTGAATAGGTGAAAGTGATGCAAAAAACCAAAAAGCATATGTTCCGAATTCCTCTCGTCACGTTTTAGTATTCATAGTATTAACAGCAAAGCAAAACATTAACCCTATTACGCGGTTCTTTGAGTTTTTATTATATTCAACGCTTCGTTAGTTAGCTCCAAGATAACGTAATTCTACTATGAAAGAAACGCGTTTTGGTAGAGTATTACTATAAAAAAAATAACTTTTCCTGTCACAATACCACAGGGGTATTTTGACGTTTAACTGTTAAAAGTGTACATGCGCAGAGCTTTACTGGTAATTTTGGCAATTACAGGACTGTTTTTTGAGGAGGCGAGTGCTCAGGACCCCCAATATTCTCAGTTCTATGCTGCTCCACTCTATATTAACCCTGCTTTTACAGGGGCTTCCACCTATACAAGAGTAGGGTCCAATTATAGAAATCAGTGGCCTTCCTTAAGAGCTTCCTTTGTTACTTTTTCGGTCTATGCAGATCACTTCATAGAACGATATAATAGTGGAGTCGGAGTTATTATCAACAGAGATCAGGAAGGTTTTGCAGGATTGAATTCAACATCCATAGGGTTGAGTTACGCCTACCAGCTTAAACTAAATGATAACATGGTTTTCAGACCAGGGGTCCAATTCGCTTTTACGTCAAGAAGCGTCAATTTCAATGATCTTGTTTGGGGCAGTCAGTTAGATCCGGTTAATGGCTTTGACCCTAATTTACCTGGTGAGACTTTCAATACAGGACAGAACCAGTCTTACATGGATATCAATGTGGGTGGATTGCTTTATTCTAGGAACCTATTTATTGGTGTAGCTGCGTCTCATATCAATGAGCCAAATCAGTCCTTAATTGATGGTAATAGCCCGTTGCCAATGAAGATTTCCGTGCATGGTGGGTATAAGTTTATGTTGAAACCGGGTGACTTAAGGAACGATTTGACCTATACCCGAAAGGAGAGAAGCTTGACACCAGTCTTTCAATATAAGAGCCAGGGGCCTTTTCAAATTCTTGATATTGGGGCCTATTTGCACCTTGAGCCAATCAATCTAGGTGTTTGGTACAGAGGATTCCCTTTGAAAGGTCTTGAGACGGACACTGGAGAACAGTTTCCTCAAAATGAATCATTGGTATTCTCTTTCGGTGTGACCACGAATAATATGAATATTGGATATAGCTACGACTATACCTTGTCAGACCTGGGAACTGCAAGTGGAGGTGCCCATGAATTTTCCATATCTTATTATTTTCAATGGGGTAAACCTAGCCGAGTTCCGAGAGATAGATGGAAAATTCCTTGTCCTAAAAACTAAATCATTCCATGGGCTCCGAAATGCTCCTGTACCTGTTGTTGGGTATAATTCTGTTTGATTATTTGCTGGATCAATCAATTGACTACCTGAATCTCAAAAACCTCAAAAGTGAACTTCCTGATGAACTGAAGGGAGTTTATAATGAGGAGGAGTATGCCAGATCACAGAATTATCAAAAAACACAATCAAGGTTCTCCTTTCTCACTTCATTCTTTAGCGTGACGTTGACTGTTACTGTAATAGTGCTGGGTGGGTTTGGGTATTTGAATGATTTGTTGGCCCCTTATTTTTCCAATCCCATTTTTCTTTCATTAGCCTTCTTCGGAGTGATAATGGTCCTGTCAGATTTAGTCAATCTTCCCTTCCAGTTATATGCAACATTTGGAATAGAGGCGAAATTCGGATTCAACAAGACCACGCCCAAAACTTTCATTATGGACAAGTTTAAAGGGTATTTGGTAGCAGGGATTATCGGGTTTTTACTTGGTTACGCACTATTATGGTTAATAAACGAACTACAAGAAAATTTTTGGGTCTACGCGCTTCTGGTTATTGCAGTATTCATTCTTTTCATGAATGTATTTTACACCAGTCTAATCCTTCCTCTTTTCAATAAACTAACTCCGCTTGAAGATGGAGAATTGAAGACTCGAATTCAGGAATATGCTGACAAGGTTCGCTTTCCCCTGGATAGCGTTTTTGTTATTGATGGATCAAAAAGATCCACCAAGGCCAATGCTTTTTTCTCTGGGCTTGGTAGAAAGAAAAAGGTGGTTTTATATGACACACTTATAGAGAAACAAACAGAAGATGAACTGGTGGCTGTTTTGGCCCATGAAGTTGGTCATTTTAAGAAAAAACATATTATTACAGGCTTGGTATTGTCCCTCTTTCAATTGGGTGTTACTCTATTCATAATGTCATTACTGATCTTTAACGAGAACTTGACAACTGCTCTGGGTGGCACGGGTAATTTGATTCACCTGAACTTAATCGCCTTTGGATTGCTTTATAGCCCTGTAACACGAGTAACTGGTTTATTGATGAATGTTATGAGTCGGAAAAACGAGTTTGAAGCAGATGAATATGCCGCTAAAACCTTTAGGGCAGGTCCGTTACAAAGTGCTTTGAAGAAATTGTCCGTTACCAGTTTGAGTAACCTTACACCGCATCCGGCATATGTGTTCATGAACTACTCACATCCACCTTTACTTAAGAGGTTAAGAGCACTGAATAAATTCAATTGAAATTATTGGTTCTCGGCCTTCCAATTAAGAAGTCAGAAAATCTGAAGCCTGAATTGCCCGAGAAGTCCAAGTCAATGTCTTCAATACCGATGGGGGCATCAGGGTAAAATGCCAGCCGGATTTCTATGGCTTTAAATGTGAGGTTGTCGTTTCTGATTCTTACACCGATCCCATACCCTTTTTGACTGGGAGCATCGAAAATGTTCTCACTGCCATCATTTATAAAACCTAAATCAAAGAATCCAAAGACTGCAAATCGGAATTGCAGAAGCTCTAACGGTGTGAATGACACAGTTTCAAGATTCAGTAAAAACCTTTGAGAGCCCCTTAAAGTGTTACTTGTCAAACCTCTGATTCCGTTTCTGTCACGAATATCAATAAACTCGTTTTCGAAGCGGTCGATCCCTTGTGTGTAGTTGATGGTGACGAATTGCCTAAACTTCCATTTGTTCAAATCGAGCAATGCACTAATAAATCGCAAGTCGGTTCTAAGCACGCCTTGTTCCCACTGTCGATTGTTCAGGTATCCCTCAAGCACAAAACTACTTGCAAAGTAACCCGCATTGCCAACAAAATGAGCCTGAGAAAGCCGCATACCAAGGTATTTGCGGTTATAGAATTCTCCCCATTCATATCCCCCTAGAAGTTCAATAGAGGCACCATAGGGTATATCTTCTGTTCGACCGTATCCGAAAATAAGTCGATCTTTAAAGAAGCGTCTTTGCGAAAAGCCGACACTTCCTATTGCCAGAAAACGGTTGTGAAAAAGCCTATTCTCATTCAAAGAAACCCCCGGCCGAACCAGATAGTCTGTTCTGGAAATCCTGCCAGATATGATTAATCGTGTTCTGTCTCTCAGGAATGCGCGTGCAGTTCTTAATGGGTAGGCGCGGGCTAGCCAAGCTTCCTGGTAGTCAAATTTTGTGGTTAGGTAGTCTCTGTCAAATTCCAAGTCCGAAACAATGTTATTGAGTTGTACTGTTCTGATTTTTTGCTGACTCCATTCTAATCCGCCTGCGAATTTGATCTGAGGAGTTACAAAATCCCTATTGATTCTTATTCCCGTGAAATCGCGGTTTTCGGTATTTGCATATCCAATATCCAGTGAAGCAAACGTTCGCCTGATATTTGGAATACGGTAGCTGACCTCATAGCTGAATCGCTGTGAGGCATCACCATCAATTGCAAATCGGTTATCGATTTCATGACCAGACCCAAAAATGTTCTTATGGTCTACTCTCAGTACTCCTGAATCGAAATCCCGAGCTTCTGCATCCAGTGAGAGAGACAACACATCCTTGGTAAGTATATGTACATCCACCTGTTGGGTAAGAGAATCTTGATTTAATGTGATCCTTGCATCCTTGAGAAAAGGTAGCTCTCTCAATAGTCTTTCGTTGTCGGCCATTAGAGATGCATTGATGGTATCTCCAACATCGAAGAGCAGATTGTTAAAAATAACCGGATCGCGTGTTTTGAAATTGACAGTGTTACCAAATTTTTGAACCACTGATTCCGGTCGTTTATTCAAATTGTCCATTCGAGTACCTAAAGCTTCGAGCTTAGTCAGATTGATGGATTGAATGCGTTTCCCCTCAAGAGCCAAAAATGGGTTCTCACTTTTCACCAACGAATCGGTGTCCAACTTGAAATCTTCAGAAGGCAATGAAAAAAGCAGGTCAAAGAGTTCTTTGGTGAATTTTCTCTGATACCAGCGATCCTTTAATCTGCTATAAAAATTGCCTTTTCGAACTTGATAGAAAACGCTATCCGGAAGAATCAAAACGGTGTCCTTATCAAACCGTAGCGTGACATCTTTAAGAATTATGGAGGTATTTTTCTTTATGGGAATGGTGTCGTATTTAACACCTCTTTCCTGAGCCTGTGTTGTAAAAACAAGGCAGAATAGACATGCGCTATAGAAAATTGCTTTGGCGATAACCTTATAACGTAGAAAAACGAGAAATAATAAATGAAGAGGAGAGTTGAATTACAAGAAATCGATATCAATATTTCCGGGATATCTCATTAACAGATCGACCGCGTCCTTAGCAGACATGTTATCGTAAAGAACTTTTGACAGAGTTTCAGTAATTAGTGGTTTGAGCCCTTGGCTATCTGCCAGGCGTTTAATGATTCGAATGGTGTTGACGCCTTCTGCAGTCTCATCCATTTCTTGGAGCACTTGGTCGAGCGATTTACCTTCGGCTAGTTTGTAGCCACATGTGAAATTGCGGCTAGACGTACTCGTGGCCGTGGTGACTAAGTCTCCTATACCTGCAAGCCCAATGAAAGAAGAAATTTCACCATCCAGGGCTCTGCCCAAATAGATCATTTCAACCAAACCACGACTGATTAAAAGCCCTTTCGCATTCTTTCCTAGTTCTAGTCCGGCAACGATTCCAGCGGCTATGGCAATGATGTTCTTCAACACTCCACAGAGTTCCACTCCCTTTAAATCACTATTTCCATAGACCTGAAAATTATCACTTCTTAGCAGCCGCTTGCCTTCATTGATCACCTCGTTAAAAGGTGAGGCAATTACAGTGGCAGCCGGTCGGCCTGCAGCCAACTCTGTTGCAATATTGGGACCGGCCATACAACCGACTCTTACTACAACGCTCTCCTCTTTGATAACCTCGCTCATCGTTTTGACGTTTTGTCGATTAATATCCGAGCGGGTGTCTTCAACGTTCAAATCGAGACCTTTTGTACCATGGATAAGAGTATGGTAAGGGTGCAGGTAGGGAGCCAGTTGAGTGATCATCTCCCGGAAATTAACAGAGGGAACTACCGGAAAAATTACATTGCAGTTGTGTGCAATTTCTTCCAGGCTATTTGTGATATGGATTTGAGGATTAACCTTTTGCCCGGCAGATGTTCCTGTCTTTCTTATTTCTTCAACAACATCAGGGTTTCTGGCATAAAGAAGAACATTTGAATTATTGGCAAGGATATTTGCCACTGCAGTTCCAAAGCTACCGGCTCCGATTACTCCTACTTTTTGATTAGACATGCTCCTCCAGGTTATATCCCAACAATCGGTTATGATAATAAAAAAGGAGATTCATGTCCTGAGTCTCAATACCACCCTTCCTGTTTCTGATCAAAGGGCGTTTTGAGTGGTACATTCCTACATTGGTAATTCCATGACGGATGATTTTATCTACCTCTTGATTCAGAAATGGAGACGTATTCAGTTTTCCCTCCTCCTTCAGTCGATAGACCTTGTTCAGCAGGCGTTCAAAAACAGTTTTGAATTCTTCATAATCTATCACTTGGTCCTCGTCCGGAATTCTTAGCAGATTATACAAGTCAAGCTTTTGAAATTTTTTGCGCAACATTTGAAACGCTGTAAATGCTACCAGGTGACTGGCCATGACCTTATTGATTCTATGGTATTCTTCAACAATGCGATCACTAAGCATTCTTGTATACTCATCCTCGCGCTGCTGATTATGGGAGACTATTTTTCCATCCTGAGTAAAATACTCTTCTGTTTTTACTATTCTGCCATGCTTATCAAAACTCTTCCCATCTTCATTGACATAGTTGCCTAACACGTCCATACACTTTCCAATAGACACAGATATGTCCGAACCTTTAGTGAAGAACTTCAATAGGAAGGTTCCAATTTTGTATGAAGTCGAGTATTCATCATTTTCGACATAATAGCGCTCTTGTCCCTTGAGGCGTAGGTATTGTTTGATCAGACTTGGTGCCTCCAGGACGAAGTTGTAATTGATTGTAACCGGCACGATAAATACTTTATGAAGCCCATCTTTTTTGCCCATTTGATAATTGACTCTTTGAGCCTCAATGGCTGTACTTAGAAGACCAAGTTTTAAGCGTTTTTCTATTTTACCAGACCTGGACCGGGTACCCCCAGGAAAAAACAGGCTGTGACAGCCTTTCTGTATCGCTTTGCTGGAATAGGCCTTCAGCGTTTCAAGATAGATCAGGTTCTTTTTTCTTCTGTCCACACGATAGGCACCAAGACTATTCATAAAATAGGCCAGGATTTTGATATTAAATAGGTTCAGTCCAGCACCATAGATGAAGGCAGGTAGACCTAAAATACTAATGGCCCACCCAATGAGTATAGAGTCGAGATTACTGAAGTGGGTGGGCACCATAATGATGGTACCTTTCTGAGTTAACGTTCTCAGCTGTTCTACTTCACCGGTTATATGTATCTTATCCTGGAGTCTGTATTTTGTACTGAAGATCGACCAAAAACCCCGTGCACGAGAGGCGTTTAGGAGTCTTGCAAAGCCAAAGGTGGCAATCGATCTTGCCATTCGGTATCTGGACTTTTTGAAGTTACCGGCTATCTCATCTGCATACCTGAACACCATCTCGTTCAATACCGAATCCAGCATTTCATCAATTACCGATTCATCTTTGAGATTTGAGATTTCCAGTAGCTTGGCCTCAACCGACTTTAGAAAATCACCCTCATCCGGAGGGTCAATGGCCCATGAGTTTCTTTTAATTCTAAGCTTCTCACGAAAAAGCGTATTCTCGATTTCTTCAATGAGAGCTGCTCTACTGGGTGTGATGGATTTGATCTTGTCAAAACTGTGTTTGGCTACCTCTTTGACAAAACTCTCCCTGTTTTTGGAAAGGTGGACAACTGGCCATTCGTCAATGCCTCCAGGGTATACCTGATCATATCTTTTCTTTACATAATCTGGGCCAGTAGGCTTCATTCGAACAATTCGGAATTCAAAGATATAAGAAATGCAGTTTTAAGGCTGGTTTATAATGAAAAGTGATGCTTTAATGACTTACAAAGCGCACGGATGTCCTCATCTGAATTAAATGTATGAAGGCAAATTCTAAGTCGCTCAAAACCAGATTGAACCGTAGGAGAGAGGATGGGCCGGACATCAAACCCTTCAACGTTGAGCTCTCTACTTATTGATTTCACACGATCATTTCCCGGAATTATAATGGCCTGGATCGCACTTTTGCTTGGAACCAAACCATGATCAGGTGCTGATTTCTGGAACAGCTGTTGCTTCTCTCGTAGCCGTTCTGTGAGATTGGGATTGGCTTGAATATGATCTAAGGCGAAGGTCACATTCAATAATTCATATGCTCCTGGCGCTGTGGTGTAAATGAACGGTCTGGCGAAATTTACCAAATAGTCATGAAGTGTTATTGACCCACAAATGCAAGCTCCATGACAGCCTAGAGCCTTGCCAAATGTCATAATGCGAGCATAGACCTGATTCTGAAGATCGAGCTCGCAGATCATTCCATTACCATTAGTTCCGAGTATGCCTGTACTATGTGCCTCGTCTACTACAAGTTTTGCTTCATACCGATTACAGAGTTCAACTAAGGCTTTCATGTCGGGGGAATCCCCGTCCATTGAGTAAATGGACTCAACCGCTACAAATACATCATCATTTCCTGTAAGGCTTCTCAGTTTGACTTCAAGATGTTCAAGGTCGTTGTGGCGAAAGCTGGTTTTTTTTGCCAGACTAAGCCTGGAACCATCTTTAATACAGGCATGACTTAATTCATCGTATACTATTGTATCGCCTCGTTGCGGGACTGTAGAGAAAAATGCCAAATTGGCGAGGTATCCCGAGCTGAAGATCAATGACTTGGGAGACTGGAATAGGCCAGAAAGATACTCTTCAGTCTCCTCAGTCAGCTTTGAGTTGCCCGTCAACAACCGGGAGCCTGTGCTTCCCAAACTATATTTTGGTTTGGAGTATTCGTCCAGGAGTTTTTGCTTGAGTATTTTATCTCTGGAAAGTCCCAGGTAGTCGTTCGAAGAGAAGTCAATTAGTTCAGGTTTCGGCATGGGCAACTGTCGATAAGAACTATCTTTTTTTCGATGGTCCAGGGCGGAAGATAACTTGATTGGTTCGTTGCTCATTTTCTACAAAGAGATGGCTAAAAATAGAAATATTTACAATCTTAGCGCCCTTATTGCTGATCATGTTTAAGTATTTGAAGACCTCTTTTAGCTTTGCTTTTCTTTTGGTGATGTGTGCCAATTTAATGGCACAGACAGCGTACAGAGATCAGGAATTTTCAATAGCCACCGAAAACGATGCTTACCTTCTTAAGAACAACGATCACTATTACTCCAATGGAATCTTGATCTACTATCGGTTTGTACCAACACCTGGCAGTTTTTTCAATAAACAGCCAAGTGATTCTGTCAAATCGATCGTTGAATTCAGCCTTATTCAAAAGTATTTTACACCTACTAACCTTGGATTGACTGATCCAATTGATTTCGATAGACCATATGCGGGATTGCTTACTACAGGGGTGAAGGTCACAAAGTTTCCAAAACCGGATCGAGCCTATTCTTATGGAGTCGAACTGGGAGTGATCGGGAGGGCGTCAGGAGCAGAAGCACTTCAGGAGTGGTATCATAGTTGGGCTGGATTTCCGGATCCGAAAGGATGGGGATTTCAGATTAGGAATGAATTGATAGCCGCTATAAAGTTTGAATACAATCGGCAGTTTTCACTTCTTCCCAGAACGATTGATCTTGTTACCGATTCCAGAGTACAAATGGGCACGGCATTTCTGAATACCAATCAAGGGCTTGACTTGCGTTTTGGTAAACTTCGTCCGTTGAACAATTCGGCCTTCAAGAATTCACTTATTGGTAAAGGAAGTTCGCGCTTTGAAGGGCACAACTATTTTTTTATTGGTACTGGTGTGGAATATGTGGTTCACAATACGACCATTCAGGGGAGTATATGGAATGATAGAAGTCCGCATACCGAGGAGATTTTTAATTGGATTTGGCATTGGCGACTAGGCTGGGCTGCCAATTCTGAGAATGCAACCTTCAAGATGACCTATTATCATCTCACGAAAGAAGTCATAGGTGCCCAAAATCATGCTTACCTGGGTTTCGAGTTATTCCTACGGTTTAGGCCTTCAAAAAAAAGAAGCTATACCAAGCCTTCTGACTAGGACTATTTTCGCATAAATTTAAAATTTCAATGCCTTTGGGAATGGAGGTGAACCTGTTATAATTGTAGCACCTTAACGAATGGCGCTTCAACTCAAGGATATTCAGGCCCCCATTGCCACGGAAATGATGGAATTCGAAAAGAAATTCCGGTCATTTATGAAGAGCAAAGTATTCTTGCTGGACCAGATCATGGGCTACATTGTAAAGCGTAAGGGTAAACAAATGCGTCCGATGTTCGTGTTCCTCTCTGCCGGGACAACAGGTGAGATTTCAGAACGTACTTATCGTGCCGCCTCCTTTATTGAGCTATTGCATACTGCCAGTTTGGTTCATGATGATGTCGTGGATGATTCCAATTATAGAAGAGGATTTTTTTCTATCAATGCGCTTTGGAAGAATAAGATTGCTGTTTTGGTTGGCGACTATATGCTGACTAGAGCCTTACTTCTTGCAGTTGATAATGAAGATTTTGATATGCTAAAGATTGGATCTGAAGCAGTCAAAGAAATTAGTGAAGGAGAGCTACTTCAAATTGCCAAAGCACGCAATCTGGACATCACCGAGGAACTATACTATGAGGTGATCAGACAAAAAACAGCCTCCCTAATTGCAGCCTGTTGCGCAATGGGTGCTTCGTCATCCGGATGTGATAAGGATACAATCCTGAAGATGAAGGAATTTGGACTGAATGTAGGTATGGCATTTCAGATCAAGGATGATCTTTTTGATTACGGAACTGAAGAAATAGGCAAGCCATTGGGGATTGACATCAAAGAAAAGAAAATGACCCTTCCCTTAATTTATGCACTTAGCACTGCTTCATACAGTGAGAAGAGACGAATTATCAGGATAGTGAAGAACAACTCCAACAGGCCTAAAAAAGTGCAAGAGGTGATTAGTTTCGTAAAAAAATCAGGGGGGATTGAGTATGCCGTCAAAGTAATGGGTGACTATCACAAGAAGGCTGTTGAAATTCTTTACACTCTTCCGGAGTCGGATTTCAGAAACTCTTTGGAACAGCTAGTACAATTTACAATTGATCGATCGAAGTAGCTAGTAGCTCTACTTTACGTCTTTTGCTTCCCTCATTTTAATCAAGATGACACCGTGATTGCCTTCTTCACCCCAACGGGTAACGGCATGTGTTCCGGTAAGCACACGAATAGAAGTCACTTGTTTCATATCCACAATTGAATTGGCGTCAGAATAATTTGTTCCAACAGGTACATTGTTCACTACAAACAACGGTTGTGTATTTAAAACGAATGTACTTTCGCCTCGGGTGTGAATCGTGATATTTTCTATTCCAACAAGGGTATTGCCACCGGTGATTCTCAAACCTCCGATGCTTCTGAGTGCTTCTACCAAGGTGGTGTATCTTGTGAAATCATTGGGCTGTTGGATGTATCCGGGATCTTGGTTTTTGCATGATCCCCCAATAACCACAAGGGAAAAAATCAATATTCCTGTGATTAGCTTTTTCATAAGCTTAGATAGTTTGTCAGCGGTAGATAATTAAAATTAGTAATAACCGTTCTGTAAAGCAATCTAAATCAGGACTTAACGACATGAATCGAAAAAACTGGCATTCTCTAGATTAAGAATGCCAGCCATAGTTAGTAGTTATAGTTTAGAAGTAAATTACTTTACTCTATTGGTTTTAATTTCAATTACACCGGCATTTCCCTCATTACCCCATCGGGTTACTGCTCTTGTTCCATTGAGCACTCGAATTGAGGCAATTTCCGATGGGTTAACAACTGATGCAGCATCTGCATAGTTTGTTCCAATTGGAACATTGTCAACAACGAACAGAGGCAACGTATTCAAATTCATACTGTTTACAGCCCCCCCTCTAACCATCACCTGAAAATTTGGTGATGAACCAGTGACTTGCAATCCACCAACACTTCTAAGGGCATCACCCAATGTAGGATAGGTGGAGTAATCTATTGGGGATGGCGACCCACCTCCTGGTGTGGACGGACCCCCGGCACAGGAAGCCATAAAGGCGACCAGTGCAATGACCATTGTTGCTTTAATCAAGTTTTTCATAAAGAATTTAGTTTTCATAATACCCATAACTTTAACACCTTAAAGACGACATAACCCTAGCCAACATTCATTAAAAATGATTTTGACCATGAGTTTTCACAAGAATCCCATATTCATGCGATTCTTGACAAGCAAATAGGTTTAATCGATAAATGTACTAAATGTTTGATCAGATAAGAGTTTTGGAATTGGCAAGTGTTCTTGCCGGCCCCTCAGTGGGTCAGTTTTTTGCCGAATTGGGAGCCGAGGTAATAAAAATCGAAAACCCCAGAATTGGTGGCGATGTTACCCGCTCATGGTTGGCCAGGGGAGAGAAAACCACTAAGAAGGTGAGTTCCTATTTTTCATGTGTGAATTGGGGTAAAAAATCAGTAGAACTCGATTTAACAAACAAAAATCATCTCGAGAAATTTAGATCCCTGGTCATAGATGCTGATATAGTGATCACCAGCTATAAACCGGGTGATGACAAAAAACTGGGTGTGGACTTCAAGTCATTGGTTCAAATCAA
Source organism: Cyclobacteriaceae bacterium (assembly GCA_028281285.1). GTDB lineage: Bacteria > Bacteroidota > Bacteroidia > Cytophagales > Cyclobacteriaceae > Roseivirga. The sequence continues at coordinate 496,098 of JANQKF010000013.1, read as the reverse complement.
ACCTGACTTAATTTATGGTCATATTACAGGATACGGTAATCATGACAACCGTGTCGGGTATGATGCTGTAATTCAGGCTGAATCCGGTTTTATGAGCTTGAATGGCGAGAAGGGAGGAAGCGCCCTGAAAATGCCTGTAGCACTAATGGATGTATTGGCTGCCCATCATCTCAAGCAAGGATTACTGGTTGCGTTAATCAGGAGATTGAGTACTGGAAATGGAGACTATGTTCCTGTTTCGCTAATTGATGCTGCGGTGAGTTCATTAATGAATCAATCTGCAAACTGGTTGGTAGGAGGAATTTCCCCTAAAAGAAAGGGAAACGAACACCCAAATATCGCTCCCTATGGAGACGTGTTTTCAACCCGTGACGAAGTAGACATGATAATTGCTGTTGGCAATGATAAGCAGTTCAAAAACCTCTGTGAAGTATTGAAAATTGATTCCACCGGTTTCGAAACAAATGCTGATAGAGTGGAGAAGAGAGCAGAGTTGAACCTGATATTGAATGCTAAAATTTCTGAGCGGAATTCGGAAGAATTGGTTTCGACTCTCAATGGTCTTAAAGTGCCGGTGGGTCGAATCCGTTCCATTAATGAGGTTTTTGAAAATCCTCAGGAATCATGGTTTCATGCGGCTGATTCATTGAGGGGTGTCAGAAATTTTATGGCAATGCCAATTAGCGTAAATCGCCTCGAACTAAGTCCACCGCCAATTCTTGGTGAGCATAATGAGGAAATTCTAGGGCACGAGGGCTAATCAAATAGAAAGAAGCTTTCAACACAAAATCACGTCACTTCGAAGGAGAGGAACGACTGAGAAGTCTCCTAAACGAGCCGTGAATGGGAGACTTCTCGCTTGCTTTGCAAGCCTCGAAGTGACATTTGACTATTTCATTTTCCTTTTCAACTGCAAGTTTTCCTTCTCCAATTGCTGGATACGTTCATCTTGCTTCTTCACCTTTTTGTCCATCTCGATCAAATAAAGCGTAAGCTCCTCTACTTTCTTTAGCAAGGTGGCATCCATGGCACCCAGATCAAGCCCATTACTGTCCACCTCTTTGGCGGAAGGTACCTCTGGCAGGTGTCTGTTTTTCTGGATAAAGTCTTCGACTTCCTCGAGTGTGTTTAGTGTATAGTTTTTGGAAAATACGTAATCGGGCCAACCTGTAGCTTCAACTTTTACTTTCTTAGAGCGTATGGTGCCGTTGACTTCAAGCTTGTTGCTTGGGTTGGTGGTGCCAATGCCGATATTGCCATTGGAATGAATCCGCATTCTTTCCCCTGTGGTTGTGGCGGTTCTGTTAAAAAAAGCTATAACCGAAGATGGGTCCCCGGTATTATTGATATTTAAGATATTACCGTTTGTATTATATTGAAGAGTCGCACCTCGATCTCCAAATGTTGTAGATCCTGCAGAAAGCATGAGTTGTGCAGAAGAGTTGGTTGCGGTACTTTTGTTCCATGCGTATATTCTAGTGACTCCGTCCTTGGAGTCGTAAGCTCCAATTGCATTCGAGTTACCCTCAGCATTTATTTCAAGTTTGTCGTTAGGTGAAGTAGTACCAATACCAACATTTCCATCGTGATTGATCCTTAATCTCTCACTCGACACCCCTGCATCATCGGTGAACATAGAGATATAGCCGTTGTTGTTTGCTCCGTTGGTCCCGGCCTGAATCATCGCCACGGACCCTATATTATTGGCAAAATTCACTGTGGACACGATATCTGTTACATTATTGTTGGCGTGTTGTAGTCTTATTTCTGCCCCCTGATTTATTGAACCATCACTGTTTACTTCAAGTTGCGCATTTGGAGATGTCGTTCCAATGCCAACCCTTCCAATCTGATCAATAATCATTGATGTTGATGGGTTTCCGCCTTCTGATGCCAATTGCGTTTTAAACTCCAACCTTCCTTCACCACCCGATGGACCTGCAGTTGCATTGATACTTGCTGCAACAGCCGGAGTATTATCAGTGCCATCGTTGTTATAGAATTGAATAGCGCCAATATTGTCACCCTGACTTAGCGCTGTGGCCGAGTTTTCAATTCGTAGGAAATTGAAGTTCGTAGTTCCTTTTAAGTGGAGAAGCGTTGAGGGACTAGTGGCACCAATGCCCAATCTGCCATTGGCCCCAAAGAAGAATTTACGCCCTGAGGACCAGTCGATTCCTATGTCCTCTGAGTTTCCAATACGTTGAAAGGTAGGATAAATAGTAGTGCCATATCCCAGCCTTAGTTGAGAGGCGTCCTGATATCTTGTCCTGATATTGGCAAAGCGTGTCGTTGTCTCCGTTCCATTGCCAACGGTAAGGTTCCCGTTGACGGTTTCATCTTGTCCATAAGCAAGAGATAAGGAAAACAGAGTAAAGAGAGAGTAGAGTAATTTTTTCATCAGAAAACAGCGTTTTCTGGCTTAGTGCACAACTGACTCCAAAGGAAAGCAGCGAATCCAAAAATAATTCTCCCACTTTATACCACAGGTGCCTATTTCGCCTGGATTCGAAGGATTTTATGACTTCAACTAGTCAATTGGCGCATAATTCACGAAAATTTTCAGGAACATAATGAATCAGTCCGTCTGGTCGTCCTAAAACAGGAAAAAAGCTCATTTTAGACTGTATGAGCAGATTCATGGTTCAAATTTATTTTCAGAACAGCCTTGTTTTTCATCTCCCTAAGAACTAGATTTATAGAAAAGTGGGAAAAAGTGTAGTGAAGTGGGTAATTGTGGAGAAGTTTTCCTAGTTTTGTAGGGTTCAGGTGTGATATGTCTTTTTTCAACAGTGAATATGACTGCAAGCTCGATGCGAAGGGCAGGCTGGCTTTACCGTCCAAGGTTAAGTCCGCGCTACCTGATAGCGTTGGTAATGAGCTTGTTCTGAGACGCGGCTTTGAGTCGTGCCTTGTCCTATATCCCATGTTGGAATACAAAAAGATTTATGGACGCGTGAAATCGTTGAGTGAGTTCAACGAAGAGTATAGAAGATTTCAAAGGAGTTTTTTCCGGGGAAACGTTGATGTAGAGCTGGATAGTGCAGGAAGAATCAACATACCAAAGCGCATGATGGAATTCGCAGGGCTGGAGAAAGAAGTGGTATTGGTAGGATTGGGAAATCGACTTGAAATCTGGAATCCTGATGCATATGAGGAGAACCTCATTCAGGATGCTTCGGAATACTCGAAGATGGCAGAGAAGCTTTTGGCAAACGACTAATCGACTATGTCAGATTACCATTTGCCGGTCATGCTTCAGGAATGCATTGAAGGGCTCGCGATTAAAGAAAATGGGATTTACGTGGATGTCACTTTCGGTGGTGGCGGACATTCCAGGGAAATACTCAAGCATTTAGGGGAAGAAGGGAAGCTGTTTGGTTTCGACCAGGACAAGGATGCCAAACTGAATGCACAAAAAATTGAAAAACGTTCTTTCACATTTATAGAAGCAAATTTCAGATACCTCAAGCGGTATTTGAAGCTCCATGGAATTAAGCAGGTAGACGGCATTCTAGCCGATCTGGGAATTTCATCTCATCAAATCGATAAACCCGAGCGTGGGTTTTCGACCAGATCAGATGCCAAGCTTGACATGCGGATGGACCAAAAGTCGGAATTGACGGCCAGAAAGGTGATCAATGAATACGAAGAAGGGCAATTGCACAAACTTTTGGGAATCTATGGAGAGATCAAGAATGCGAGGTCTTTGGCATCAGCGATAGTTTCCGAAAGGTTTGTAAAGCCGTTCGAAACCACCAATGACTTGATTCAACTGCTTGAACGGTTTGCACCAAGGCATAGAGAGTTTAAATACTATGCACAGGTGTTCCAGGCCATCAGAATTGAAGTGAATGATGAGATGGGTGCACTGGAAGATTTTTTGGAGCAGTCGGCTGAGATGATCAAACCGGGAGGAAGACTGGTAGTGGAATCGTACCATTCACTTGAAGATCGAATGGTGAAGAATTTCATTAACAAAGGGAAAGTGTTTGGTGAGCTGGAGAAGGATTTCTTTGGAAACCCTCTGAAACCATTCCAGGCTGTGAACAGAAAGCTGATCACAGCTTCTGAGGAAGAACTAAAAAAGAACAATAGGGCAAGAAGCGCCAAACTGCGGATTGCCGAACGAATACCGATTAACAAGTAGAATGGCTGAAAATACTTTCAGGATAAAGGATGATAGCAAGCCCAAAGGCAAGGGGTTCTTTGGCTGGGTTTCGAATTGGATCAAAAAGGATTCAACGTTAGAGGAGAGCTTTCCTGTAAAGTATCTGCCTAAAGTGATTTTCGTAGTCGCTCTTGGGGTGATCTATGTATGGAATAGTCACTATGCAGAAAAAGCCAATCGAAAAATTGACAAGCTGGAGACCGAAGTGGAGGATTTGAGGGCTGACGTGACTACGCTGGAAGCGGATTACATGTTTAGCAGTAAACAATCGGAAGTGGCAAAGAAGGTCAAGGCAATCGGACTAGAAGAAAGTAAGGAACCACCATATAAAATAGCGGCTGAAGAGAGTGAATATTAAAAAGTCGATATTACTACGTGTAAGATTGGCCTTTTTGGCGGTGGTGGTTTTCGTTTTGGCAGTAGTATATCGGATAGCCGATGTGCAATTTGTCGAAGGTGACCAATGGCGCCAGAAGGCTGAAGTCATGGGCCTCGATTACAAAACAATCAAGGCCACCAGAGGGAGCATCTACGCTTCAGGGAATGACTTGCTCGCTACTTCACTGCCATTTTATAAAGTCGCATTCGACCCTTCACTAGCCAATGAAGAAATTTTTAAGTCTGGAATAGACTCCCTTTCACACCTATTGTCTACGTTTTTTCGAGATCGCTCTTCTGATGAGTATAAGAAGAGGATCTCGGACGCTAGGCATTCCGGCAGGCGTTATATGATCCTCAACAAACGCCTGATTAATTATCAAGAGAAAGATCGGTTGAGTGAATGGCCAATTTTCCGAAGAGGTCAAATGTTGGGTGGTGTCATTTTTCAAAAAGAAGACCGAAGACATCGACCATTCCGATCACTTGCTCAGCGAACCATTGGGTACATCAATGAAGATCAGGTTGGTGTGGGCATTGAAAGAAGCTTTAATGATTACCTGGCAGGAAGAGAGGGTAGAGGTCTTTTTCAACGTGTCGCAGGCGGTAATTGGAAGCCTCTGAATGTGGCATCAGACGTCAAGCCTCTGGACGGATATGATGTACATACCACCATCGATATTAATCTTCAGGATGTCGCACAAAACGCGCTTCTAAGGGCGTTAGAAAAACATAAGGCTGCTTATGGGTCAGTGGTGCTAATGGAGGTGAAGACAGGAGAGATCAAGGCAATTTCTAACCTTACTCGTCAAGAGGGTGGAGGATACGCGGAGACGTTCAACTATGCTGTTCAGGGAACCAACGATCCCGGTTCTACTTTTAAGCTCGCTTCAATGATCGCTCTTCTTGAACAAGGAGAAATCAGTCTAACCGATTCAATTGATACAGGCGAAGGTGTCAAAGAATTCTACAATCGTGAGATGACCGATGAAAGTGCATGGAAAGGTGGCTACGGTAAACTCACGATTCAACAGGTTTTTGAAAAGTCGTCCAATGTCGGGGTGTCCATGTTGGTAGACAGCCTTTTTGGTGATAATCCTCAGAATTACATTGACCTTATCAAAAAGACTGGTTTTGGCAAGCCATTGGGCTTTCAAATGATGGGTGAGGGTCAGCCCTACATCAAGGAGACGGATGACAAAAGCTGGAGTGGTGTGAGCTTGCCATGGATGTCTGTAGGCTATGAAACCAGTGTAACTCCTCTTCAGACATTAGCTCTTTACAATGCGGTTGCCAATGAAGGCAAGATGATACAACCAATCATTGTAAAAAGCATTAACAGGGCTAATCAGGAAGTTGAAAAGTTTCAGGCAAAGACATTGAACAAAAGAATTGCCTCAAAGCGCACCATCGAAAAACTCAAAATGATGTTGGAAGGAGTAGTGGAACATGGTACGGCCACTAATATCAAAAACAGCCATTATAAGATTGCAGGCAAAACCGGCACAGCTCAAAAACTGATCAATGGCCGATATACCCGAGGTCGCTACTATACCTCATTCGCGGGTTACTTTCCAGCTGATGAGCCAGTGTACTCTGCTATTGTAGTTATAGACGATCCTAAGGGTTATAAGGCTTATGCTTCAAGTGTGGCCGCCCCTGTTTTTAAAGAAATAGCGGATATGATCTACTCACAAGATCTGGATATCCATGATGAATTTGAGTCACAGTTGCTGGCCGAGGAGGGAACCTTCCCCATGATTCGAGCCGGGTACTATGACGAATTAAAGGAACTGTGTAATGAGTTGGGCATATCCAACCATTTGGAGGAAGAGGATGTGGAATGGGTGAGAACGAAAGTCGACAATAACGCGATCACCTGGAAACGCAATCACAGTGAGTCTAACCTTGTGCCAAATGTACAAGGAATGACGCTTAGGGATGCACTTTATTTACTTGAGAATAAAGGGTTAAAAGTTTCGATTACCGGCACTGGCCGAGTGCGGAAGCAGTCGGTCAGACCCGGTATGAGAATTGACAAAGGAACAACAATTACAATCGAACTGGGCTAATGCCTGTATTGAAGGATATATTATATAAGGTTTCCCTACAATCAGTATCCGGAAACATGGATACTGATATAACAGCACTTGCTTTCGATTCACGAAAAGTGGTATCGGGAAGCGCCTTTATTGCTGTACGTGGAACCCAGGTTGATGGCCATGACTATATCAGTGGTGCAGTTGAAAAGGGAGCAATAGCCATCGTATGTGAACAGCTACCAACTGATCTAAAGGAAGGAGTTGCTTATGTGGCTGTCAAAAACAGTGCGCTGGCCTTGGGGATTATGGCTTCGAATTTTTATGACAAGCCAAGTCAAAAAATGAGCTTGGTAGGGGTCACCGGAACCAACGGAAAAACTACCTGTGCTACACTCCTCTATAAGCTATTCAGAGAATTGGGATACAATGTTGGGTTGCTTTCCACTGTAGAGAACAAGATCAATGATGAAGTTCTTGAAGCTACCCATACCACACCCGATGCCATCACGATCAATCGATTGATGACTCAAATGTTGGCGAAAGGCTGTACCCATTGCTTCATGGAAGTAAGCTCGCATGCCCTTGTACAGCATCGCGTTACTGGCTTGCAATTCAATGGGGCTTTATTTACAAATATTTCGCACGAACATCTGGATTATCACAAAACCTTTGATGAATATATCAAAGCGAAAAAGCTCTTGTTTGATGGGTTGTCATCATCCGCATTTGCCATGACCAATGCAGATGATAAGCGAGGGGGAGTAATGTTACAGAATACGAAGGCCACCAAATGTTCGTACGGTCTAAAGACAGTTGCTGATTATAAGGCTAAAATACTTTCCAATACACTTCAGGGGCTTGAGTTAAACATTGACTATGAACACGTTTGGTTCAAACTGATTGGTGAATTCAATGCTTACAATATTCTGGCGGTTTATTCAACTGCGTTTCAAATGGGTGAGGATCAATTTGAAATACTTAAAGCACTATCAAACCTGAACCCCGCACCAGGACGATTCGAGCAAGTGATTACCGGTACCGGAATTACCGCAATTGTCGACTATTCACATACACCTGATGCACTCGAGAATGTGTTGGGAACCATCAAAGAATTCAGGACTGGAAATGAAAAGGTAATTACTGTAGTCGGATGCGGGGGTAATCGCGACAAAGAGAAAAGGCCGGTAATGGCAAGAATAGCCTGTGACTTTAGCGACAAGGTGGTCTTGACTTCGGACAACCCTAGAGATGAAGAACCCATGGCCATCATAGAAGATATGCAGAAAGGGGTTAGTCCTTCAAACTTCAAAAAAACATTGGTTATGGCCGACAGGAAGGAAGCCATAAAAGTCGCAAGCTCAATGGCGGAGCCAAAGGATATTATTCTCGTGGCCGGAAAGGGTCATGAAACCTATCAGGAGATAAAAGGAGAAAAACACCCTTTTGATGATCGAGAGATACTAAATGATATGCTCACTCTAATTCACAAACAGAACTAGTGCTCTATTATTTATTCACATATCTCGATGAACAATTTGACCTCGTAGGAGCAGGGGTTTTTCAATATATCTCTTTTCGAGCGGGTATGGCTGCGTTAATCTCGCTTCTGATCACCATAATGTTTGGAAAAAGCCTAATCAATAAGCTAAGGAGAAGACAAGTTGGTGAGGAAATACGTGATTTGGGTTTGGCTGGTCAAATGGAGAAAAAAGGAACTCCAACCATGGGTGGACTGATCATAATTGCGGCCATTGTACTTCCCACATTGCTCTTCGCACGGATCGAAAATGTCTATGTGATTTTACTTTTGTTGACAACATTGATTCTCGGAGGAATCGGCTTTCTGGATGATTATATCAAGGTATTCAGAAAGAATAAGAAAGGGCTTGCAGGCAAGTTCAAAGTGGTGGGTCAAGTATTAGTCGGACTTTTGGTGGGAGCTACATTGTTCTTCCATGAAGATGTGGTAGTCAGGGAATTCGAAGAGGTTTCGGAACAAACGGCAATCGAACAGGTGGAGGTGAGCTACACCGATATCAAATCTACTACTACAACCATTCCATTTGTGAAGAACAATGAGTTGGACTACAGTTTCTTTAATCCGACTGAAAACGAATTAATCACTGCCGGGATCTATATCCTGATTGTGATCTTCTTTGTCACTGCTATTTCAAATGGTGCAAACATCACTGATGGTATCGATGGACTTGCTGCAGGAACATCGGCCATAATAGGTCTTACACTTGCAATTTTCGCCTACATCTCAGGCAACGCCATCTTCTCGGATTACCTGGACGTGATGTTTATTCCAAATTCTGGTGAGTTGGTTATTTTTTGTACCGCTTTCGTAGGAGCCTGTGTTGGGTTCTTATGGTATAATTCCTACCCGGCCCAAGTGTTTATGGGGGATACAGGAAGCCTGTCTTTAGGTGGCATCATAGCCGTACTGGCCCTGGTACTCAGAAAAGAATTATTGATCCCTGTTTTGTGTGGGATTTTCGTGATCGAGAATCTCTCTGTAGTCATGCAGGTGAGCTATTTCAAATACACTAAAAAGAAATATGGTGAAGGACGAAGAATCTTCAAGATGTCTCCGCTTCATCATCACTATCAAAAAATGGAAATCCCTGAAGCTAAGATTGTCACTCGGTTTTGGATCATAGGGATTCTGTTGGCAATCATGACTTTGGCAACCTTGAAACTGAGATAATTGAGTAGACAACTGACCATATTGGGAGCAGGAGAAAGCGGAGTAGGAGCGGCCTTGCTTGGGAAAGCAAACGGCTACGAGGTCTTTGTTTCTGATTACGGAACAATCAAGGATTCAAATTGCCGGGAATTGAAAGATGCTAAAATCGAATTTGAGCAGAATCAGCATTCAAAAGAAAGAATTCTGAAGAGTGACTTGGTTATCAAGAGTCCTGGAATTCCTGATACTGCTGCTATTGTAAGAGCGATTCGAGATAGAGGAATCTTGATCATTTCGGAGATCGAGTTTGCCGCAAAATATACATCTGCAAAGTTGATCGGTATTACCGGAACCAACGGTAAGACGACTACTGCCATGCTGACCTATCATCTTCTTAAAGAAGGTGGTTTCAATGTAGGATTGGCTGGAAATGTTGGACACAGCTTTGCTAAACAGGTACTGAAGGAAAACTTCGATTGGTATGTACTGGAATTGAGCAGTTTCCAATTGGATGATTCCTACGAATTAAAATTAGACATCGCAGTCTTGTTAAACATCACTCCGGATCACCTGGATCGATATGACAATGACTTTGATAAATACATCGCATCGAAGATGCGCATATTTCACCTTGTACACCTGGGAGGGGACGCAGTCTATTGGCTGGAGGATCCCTCTGTCGGGAAGAACATGTCGAAGGTCAGCGATGGCCTGAGTGTTCATCCTTTTTCGCTCAGCGCAGACGGTGCTGGGATTTCATTTATACAAAATGATAGGTTGTTTTATGTCCCTAATGGTATTGAGGTATCCGCCCCCAGAGCGGGTATCTCAATCAAGGGACTACACAATATGTTGAATGCAGCAGCAGCGGGTACAGCTGCATTGTTAGCCGGAGTCAGAGGGGACGATTTGGTCCGGGGCTTAGGTACATTCAAAAACGCACCCCATCGTTTGGAACCGGTCAGAAATCTTGATTCGGTAGAATATATAAATGATTCGAAAGCAACCAATGTGGATGCTGTTTACTATGCACTTGATGCGTTTGACACACCCATTGTATGGATTGCAGGTGGAATAGATAAAGGAAACGATTACAGCCTTATTGAGGCATTGGTACAGGATAAGGTGAAAGCCTTGATCTGTTTAGGAAAAGATAATTCGAAACTCTGGACGGCCTTTGAGACTATCGTTCCGGTGGTGAAGGCTACGGATGATTTGATAAAAGCAGTGCGGATGGCCAAAGAATTGGCTAAGCCGGGTGATACCGTTTTGATGTCACCAGCATGCTCAAGCTTTGATCTTTTCCAGAATTATGAAGACCGAGGGGAAAAATTCAAAGAAGCAGTCTTAGCGCTATGATGACGAGATTGAAAACATGGACAGATAAGCATATCCAGGGCGATCCGGTGATCTGGTTGGTTGTGATATGTCTTTCAGTGATCTCCATATTGGTTGTATATAGTGCTACCGGGTCGTTAGCCTATAAGCAACAAGGAGGCAATACCGAATTCTACCTGATCCGTCACACCTTAATGGTTGGGCTTGGGCTTCTGGTGATGTGGATTGCCCATAAGATCGACTATAGATATTATTCCAAGATTGCCCAGTATGCCATGTTGATTTCGGTACCACTACTCATGTATACCTGGTTGTATGGTTCCAATATTAATGAGGCTTCTCGTTGGATTCAACTTCCATTTGTCGGATTGCAATTCCAGCCTTCCGATTTGGCTAAAATGGCGTTGATTGCAGGGTTGGCATCCATGTTGGCAAAGCGTCAGCAGAATATTGCTGATATCAAGGAATCACTGATTCCAATGCTGTTATGGTGTGGAGCCATATGTGGCTTAATTGCCATGACCAATATCTCCACAGCGATCCTACTCTTCCTCACTTGTATGCTTGTGCTTTTTATTGGAAGAGTTCCGGTGAAGTACTTGGCAATGCTGCTGGTTGTAGGAGCTTTTGTGGGCATGATTGCTATGAAAGTTGGGCAACGGGGCGAAACAGCACTGAACAGGGTTAAGGATTTTGTAAGTCAGACCGAAGTTCCTTACCAGGCCGAACAATCGTATATCGCGATTGCAACTGGAGGAGTACTTGGAAAAGGTCCTGGCAACAGTGATCAAAGAAACTTCCTGCCACATCCATACTCAGATTTTGTGTACGCCATAATCATTGAGGAATATGGAATGATTGGAGGACTGTTTGTGCTCTTCTTGTACTTGGTGCTATTGTACCGGGGAATGCGAGTTGTGGCGAATAGTGACAGAGCATTTGGTGGACTACTATCCGCGGGCTTGAGTTTTGCTATAGTTATACAGGCATTAGTCAACATTGGCGTAGTCGTAGGATTAGGACCGGTGACGGGTCAAACACTTCCATTAATCAGTATGGGAGGTACATCATTATTATTTACCGGATTATCGTTGGGAATCATTTTGAGTGTGAGCAGAGGGGAACAGGATGATTTTGCTGCAATATCTGGAGAAGTTAGAAATACAGCTAAAGCGATTTAGCAATAGAACATAAAGAACCATATAGGATCATTATCAGCGGAGGAGGAACTGGAGGGCATATTTATCCGGCAATTGCGATTGCCAATGCGTTCAGGGAGCGATTTGAAGATGCTGAGATTCTATTTGTAGGAGCCAAAGAAAAAATGGAAATGCAAAAGGTACCGGAGGCAGGATACAAAATCATCGGGCTTTGGATCAGCGGTCTGCAGAGAAAGCTGACACTGGACAATTTGTCCTTTCCATTCAAGGTGATCTCCAGTTTGACCAAAAGCCGCAAGATTATCAGAAGGTTCAAACCTCATGTGGTGATTGGAGTCGGGGGTTACGCCTCAGGTCCGTTGCTTAGGGTAGCGACTCAAAGGCATGTCCCGGCCGTAATTCAGGAACAGAATTCCTATGCAGGCTTAACCAACAAATTGTTGGCCAAGAAAGTCCGGAAGATCTGTGTGGCATATCCTAATATGGAGAAGTTCTTTCCAGCGGAGAAATTGGTAATTACCGGTAACCCTGTGAGAAAAGATATAGTGGACTTGGAAGGCAAACGAGATGAGGCCTTGAGTCGTTTCGGCTTTTCGACCAATAAAAAGACACTGTTAGTCATTGGAGGGAGTTTGGGAGCGAGAACCCTGAATGATAGTATGATTCTTAATCTCCAAAAGCTCATTGATGCCGATGTTCAGGTGATTTGGCAATGCGGACGATTCTATCATGGAGAAATGCTTCATAGACTGGAGGATTTTGACAATAAGCAGGACATCAGACTTTTCGAGTTCCTCAAAGAAATGGATCTGGCTTATGCCGCAGCGGATGTAGTCATTTCAAGAGCGGGAGCACTATCTGTTTCCGAACTGAGCATAGCCGGTAAGCCAACCATTTTTGTCCCTTCTCCTAATGTAGCAGAAGATCATCAAACGAAGAATGCGAGAGCTATGGTGGAGAATAATGCGGCAGTTTTGGTCAAAGACAATATAGCCAGAGCCGAGCTTATAGATGAAGCCATTGCCTTGCTGAGAGACGACTCGAGACAGCACATTTTAAGTGAAAAAATTAAGGCATTGGCAAAACCTAATGCCGCCAATGAAATAGTGAACGAAATAGTAAAACTGATCGCTTGAGGCTGGATAATATACATAACGTCTATTTTCTCGGTATCGGAGGTATCGGCATGAGTGCTCTGGCCAGATGGTTTAAGCACAATGGAAAATCCGTGTCAGGATATGATCGGACCAGTACTCCTTTGACCGACCAACTTCAGGCAGAAGGTATTCCTGTACATTTTGAGGACGATCCCAATTTGATTGATAAAAAGGTCAAAAACTCAAAATCAAATTCATTGATTGTCCTTACCCCTGCAATTCCGAAGAATCATAAGGAATGGAATTGGCTAATTGATCAGGACTTCGAAATATTGAAGCGTTCCCAGGTGCTTGGCTTGATCACTCAAAATATGAGAAGTGTGGCTGTGGCTGGAACACATGGAAAGACGACAACTTCATCCATGATAGTCCATCTTTTGAAAACAGCAGGAATTGATTGTGCTGGGTTCTTAGGAGGGATCTCGACCAATTACAACACAAACATGATCCTCAACGAAAGGGAGAACAGTATTGCGGTGATTGAAGCTGATGAGTTTGATCGGTCTTTCTTGACATTATACCCTGAAAAAGCAGTGGTCACGGCAGCCGATGCCGATCATCTTGATATCTACGGACACAAAGATGCCTTGAAAGATTCCTTCAGGGAGTTTGTCGGTCAGATTAAGGAAGATGGTCACTTGTTTGTTAAAAATGACCTTGCAAAGGAGCTAGTGGGAGATCGCATATTGAGCCATACAAGATATGGTTTGAACGAGGGAGGTATTAGATCAGAGAATATCAGGATCAAAGGTGCATCATTCATATTCGACTATCGAAATGGCTCTAAAGACATTGACGGAATTGAATTGAACGTGCCAGGTTATCATAATGTAGAAAACATGCTCGCGGCCATTGCCGTGAGTAGGTCTCTAGGTGCTGATGATGAGAGCATTAAAAAAGGAGTACGATCGTATCTAGGTGTAAAAAGACGATTCGAATACATCATCAAATCCGAGCGAGTAGTTTATATCGATGACTACGCCCATCATCCTGTGGAAATTGAATCTTTTCTGAGATCGGTCAAAAGTTTGTATCCTTCTCGTAAGATCACGGCCATTTTTCAGCCACATCTCTTTACAAGAACACGGGACTTCGCATCGGGATTTTCCGAGAGCCTCGGTTTGGCCGATGAACTGTTGATGCTTGATATATACCCTGCGAGAGAACTACCAATTCCCGGAGTTGATTCCAACATGATTTTGGACAAGGTTGATTTGAGCAAGAAAGAAATCTGCTCCAAGGAAGAACTTGTCGAAAGAGTGCTCTCCTGGTCACCAGAGGTAGTAGTAACCATCGGGGCCGGAGATATTGATCAATTGGTTTTACCATTAAAAAATGCAATGTCATGAAGTTGAGCAAGCGAACATATAGCGTGGTTCTATCGGTTTTGGTCATTGCCGTGCTATTCATCACAATCGGATTTGTGGAGAAGAGAGAGATAGGTTACAGAGTCGATGACATCTCTGTGAAAATAGAAAACAGGTTCGAAAACTTCTTTGTGGATGAAGAGGATGTAATGGCTTTGATTATGGAGAGCGAAGGAGATTCGATTCTCGGTGATGCCTATGGAAGGGTCAGTCTGAAAGAAGTCGAAAGAAGAATTGAATCTCACAGCTTTGTGAAGGATGCCGAGGTATACCGAGATCTCAAAGGTCACTTGGTGGTCAAAGCTTATCAAAGCAAACCTGTAGCTCGGTTAGTAGCTAACAACGGGAGACATGCTTATATCAGTGAAGAAGGTACTGTATTGCCTGTTTCATCCAAGTATACTGCCCGGGTGGTGGTATTAAGCGGTCCATACATGAATGAAATGACGCGTGCCGAGTCCATTCATGATGAGGAATACTATCAAAACATTTATGATTTGGTCGAATTCATCAACCATGATCGATTCTGGAAAATGCAGATAGGTGAAGTCAATGTAGACAGGAAGGGGAAAGTAACCATGTATCCACAAGTGGGTAGACAAAAACTTGAATTCGGACGAGCCGAAAACATTCAAGACAAATTCAAACGACTGAAAATATTTTTTAAAGAAATAATGCCCACAAAAGGTTGGAACGCCTATTCAAGGGTTAATGTAGAATTTAAGGATCAAATAATTTGTGAATAACAAACGCCATGCAACAAGATAAAATAGTAGTCGGATTAGACATTGGGACCACGAAGATTTGCGCAATCGTTGGAACCAAAAACGAGTATGGAAAACTCGAAGTATTGGGAATGGGCAAAGCTGTTTCTGATGGTGTGATTCGTGGAATTGTAACCAATATTGATAAAACAGTTTTGGCCATCGAAAAAGCCATTGCTGAGGCCAGTGAGCAATCTGGGATTGATATTGGTATCGTCAATGTAGGAATCGCAGGACAGCACATTAAAAGCTCAATTCATCATGGAGGCATAACGAGGGACTCTGTAGACGATGAAATAACAGTGGAGGACGTTAACAGACTTTCTAACGACATCCATAAAATAGTTATGCCACCCGGATGCGAAATCATACATGTAATGCCACAGGATTACATTGTTGATTATGAAGATGGTATTAAAGATCCTGTAGGCATGTCTGGCGTGAAACTGGAAGCTGATTTCCATGTAATCACCGCGCAAACTAATGCGATCAGAAATATCAACAAGTGTGTCAAGCGTGCAGGTCTTGATATAGAACACCTGATTCTCGAACCGCTGGCTTCGAGTCTTTCGGTACTAAGTGATGAAGAGAAAGAGGCTGGCGTTTGCCTCGTGGATATTGGAGGCGGAACTACCGATATTGCCATTTTCCATGACAGCATCATCCGACATACTGCTGTCATTCCATTTGGCGGAAACATTCTGACTACAGATATCAAGGAAGGGCTTAAGGTGATGCAAAACCAAGCCGAACTTCTGAAAACCAAGTTTGGGAAGGCAATTGCGGAGGAAGCTAATCCGAATGAGGTAGTGTCGATTCCTGGCTTGAGAAACAGGCCACCGAAGGAGATTTCAATCCGAAACCTGGCCCATATCATCGAGGCGAGAATGGAAGAAATAATCGAACTGGTGCATGCCGAAATCATAACTTCCGGATATGGCAGTAAGCTGGCAGGTGGTCTGGTGATCACCGGTGGTGGTTCTCAGCTTGCTGGTGTCAAGCAATTGTTTGAGTATATGACGGGGATGGATGCCAGAATTGGCTATCCGAATGAACACTTAGGTAAATCCAAGGTGGAGGCAGTTAAAAGCCCGATGTATGCTACCACGGTTGGTTTAGTGCTCTCAGGCTTCAGAGCCATTGACGAAAGAGAAAATCAGTACATGGAAAACCAAATGGTTGGTGCAGGAAGAAGAGAAGGTAGAAGTGCGAAAAAAGGTTCAGACTTTTTCAAAGGTCTGATAGATAAAACGAAAGGACTCCTTATGGATGACTTTAATGACAAGAACGAATACTAAGAAATACAACGAACACCTAAACAACATAATCATGGCAGATAACTATATGTTCGACATCCCGCAACGTCACAAATCGATCATCAAGGTGATTGGTGTCGGAGGCGGAGGAAGTAATGCTGTTAACCACATGTATAATCAGGGTATTAAGGATGTGGAGTTTATTGTTTGCAATACAGATGCGCAGGCTCTAAAGAGTAGCCCGGTGCCCAACAAACTTCAAATTGGCACAGCGCTTACGGAAGGACTGGGTGCAGGAGCCAACCCTGATAAGGGTAAGAATGCAGCGCTCGAGAGTAAAGAAGATATTCGTGAAATGCTCGCGGATGATACCAAAATGGTATTTATCACGGCCGGTATGGGTGGTGGAACCGGAACCGGTGCTGCTCCCATTATTGCCAAGGTAGCCAAGGAGATGGATATTCTGACAGTGGGCATTGTTACAGCTCCATTCTCTTTCGAGGGACGCAAGAAGACTTCTGCGGCAAACAATGGTATCGATGAGTTGAAGGAGAACTGCGATACAGTTCTCGTGATCCTCAATGATAAGCTCAGAGAAATTCATGGTAACCTACCTATTTCGAAAGCATTTGCTGAAGCCGATAACGTGTTGACCACTGCCGCAAAAGGTATAGCAGAAATCATCACAGTTCCTGGCTACGTCAATGTGGATTTTATGGATGTTCAAACGGTCATGAAAGGTGCAGGAGCTGCAGTAATGGGTTCTGCAACCACCGAAGGAGAAGGCAGAGCACTTCGAGCGGCTGAAATGGCCATTGCTTCACCATTGCTGAATAGTAAGGACATTCATGGTGCACAAAAAATCTTATTGTCCATTGTTTCCGGGGAAGAAGCAGAATTACAAATGGACGAGTTAATGGAGATCACTGAATACATCCAGGACAAGGCTGGTGATGAAGCAGAGGTGATCTTTGGTCATGGTATTGACGCAGATCATGGTGATAGTATCAGTGTGACTGTAATAGCAACAGGGTTTAATGCTCCGGCTTTAGAAGCAAAGTTGGGTAATCAAAGAACGGTAATAGATCTGGAGACGAGTCAACAGATCGAAACTCAAGAGGAAGTATCCCATTCACCTAAACACTCGCAACCGTCTCTTTTTCCCACCGACTTTGAAAAGCCGGAGCCCAAACCCGAAAACGAATCAAAACAGGAAGAAGAGCCAATGGAACTGGGCTATTCCTTTACGTCTTCACTTGAAGAAAAATATGAGGTAGAGGAAGTACAGAATGAAGTGCCATCGACTCCTCAGGAGCCAGAAGTCATTGAGCGAAACGAAGCTATTCGTGATCAGTATGAGGACGAAAGGAACCGCAATTTCCTGGAAATGAAAAGAGCAAAACTGATGGAGCAAGCTCGAATCAGAGAAGAACGCTTGAGAGGCTTGAACAACAATCAGTTGGATAGTAATGACTTCAAGGAGAAGTTGGAAATTCCTGCTTATCAAAGAAAACAGGTGAGACTCAATGATACACTGCCTTCTTCAGAAAGCAATGTGTCCAGGTATAACCTGAATGAGGACGATGAGATCATGGGAGACAATAAGTTTCTGCATGATAATGTAGACTAGCCAACACAATCTAATCGATTTCAAAGGTTAGGTTTCGACAATCAAAAAGACAGCTTACTGCCATGAGCTGTCTTTTTTTAATTGTTCTGGTACTTAAACGAGTTGAAACGCCAGGAAAAATGTAATTCTTGCTGAATACATGAAACAGGAGGGTTTCAAGAAGGCCCCGGACACGGTTGACGGCTTGACGTGCCTAGTGCAGGTACTATCGGCCGCCACCAGGAAGGTATTTCCGTTTGTGCTGAAAAACCCGGTTGATTGAGGCAATCATAGCAAGGTTTTCGCCTACGCCAGAAGTCGGCTTGTGTCTCAGGACAAGAAGGCAGGTTACTTCTGAAATCCCTTGGTAGCTCACAATTATTAAAGAAAACGTAATCACTACTTTGGTTATAGACCCCGAAAAAACCAAGCACACCGTTTCCTTCTTCGTCAGTAATATTACCCAGGATGGTGGAAGGTGATGGATCAAATAGGCTTCCTACATTTTGAGTTTGTCTCTGAATTTGTTCCCAGAATTCAAACGACTCTGAGTTGGTAATAAGTTGAACCACTTCAACTGCATATTCATGCCAGGTTTTGCCCCCGGAAGGCTTAAAAAAATCGAGTTCAACCAATCCCGGTGATCCTCCCGGAACTTTTTGTGCAATGTCCAATTGAATGCGATCAAAATCTCTTACAAAACAGAACCTATTTCCTATGGGATCAATAATTTCAGCATATCTCAACGCTTCATATACATAGTAGTGGCGCTGCTGCCAATGATAAAACACCGGTGCATCCACCTTTGAAAGGTGCGCATATATCCCTATTCCCTTTTGGTTGACAATTCTGTTTCCTGATAGTACTTCCCTTTCTGCGAGTTCATAGGTTACACTGGCTGTTTCTTTGTACTCAGGAAGGTGTTGGAATGTGGATGAAAAACGCCCGTTTTCAGTAATGACAACTGCGCGATATTGGCGATCAGCTGATGCTTTGAATACCTCTGTTAAATAGCGTCCAGCACTGAAATGTGTCAAAGGGATCACTTGACCCAGATCGTCTTCAATTCTGACGGTGGCGTCTGTGACTGGATTGAACACAAACACTCCGTCATCAGTGAACCCGGACGAATAACTGACTCTGATTTCATGCCTTTGCCGGACATTTGTAATGTGCCCATCAACCACCAATTTGACATCTTCGGCTACAAATGTCAGGTCGATAGGATCTCTACAACTCGTTAGAAGTAAAATTGTAAAAACGGAGTAAAAGACGTGATAGCGCATAAGTAGTTTTGTGAATTTGGATCAACACTAAAACGAGCCCATGATTTTTTGCTACCACGCACTTTATCTCACTTCTTAGAAATGAGAAGGAGAGTTTTCAATTTCCCATAATTGTGTTTCTCCGAAAGAAGGCTAACCGTTTTATTTTTGCGCTGTGACTTTGTCCAACAGGTGTTCATTGGCTATGGTCAAAAATTACCCGGGCAAACCTCTCTGTCAATAGCGTCTAGTGCAGGAATGATCTCTCTCCACCAGCTGGGCTGTTCAGTTTGGGCAGAAACACCGGGCGTATAAATGCAATCATAACAATGGCTGGTAAGTCGAGCAGCAGGGCTCTCCTCAGCAGGGCAAGGACCAAGATTTCTTCTAAACTCCAAGGCTAGTTCACAATTATTGAAAAAGACATAATCAGTGCTTTGGTTATAGACACCAAAGAAACCCAATGCTGGTTCCCCACTACTATTTCGGATATTACCTACGATTGTAGCCGGAGCAGGATCAAACAAACTTCCCACATTTTCGGACTGGCGCTGAATTTGATCCCAATAATTAAATGATTCGGCATTGGTGGTAAGTTGGATTACCTCAATTCCGTATTCATGCCACATCTTGCCGGAGGTAAGTACAAAATCAATTTCTACCGTAGCTTCTGAACTTCCAGCTATAGATTGAGCTACATCTACCTGAACACGGTCAAAATCTCTTACAAAACAAAAGCGGTTGCCAATGGGACTAATCGAGAGGTAGAAAGGTGATTCAAACACGTAATAGTGCCTTTGAAGCCATTGGTAATACACCGGCTCGTTAACGGCCTCCAGATTGGCATATATCCCTATTCCAGCTTGATCCACAACGAATTGACTGGATAGCACCTCTCTTTCGGCAGGTTGAAAGCTAATGTCAGCGGTCGAAGTGAATGTGGGTAATCGTTGGAAAGTGGATTCGTAACGTTCGCCTTCCAGTGTGACTTTAACTTTATATGAACGATCGGGTTGGGCTTGGAAAGCAGGTGTAAGATACTCACCGCTTCCCGTATGGGTTAAAGAGGTCGATTGACCAAGGTCGTCTTCAATTTCGACCAAGGCATTGGTGACGGGATCAGGCTCAAAAAAACCATCATTGGTGAAGCCCGATGAATAACTGACCTTTATTGAGTGTTGTTGAGCTAGGTTCGTGATAAACCCATCAACCACCAGTTTACGCTGGTCCACTCCAAAATTAAGGTCTATAGGGTCTCGGCAAGCCGTTAATAGCAGCAAAGACAATAGAATAAACGAAAGAATTTTGACCCTCATTGATGCGAAACACCTTACAGGTTATTTGCTAGTATAACTCAGCTTTGGCAATTAGCTATACTCTTAAGACCGTT
This sequence comes from Cyclobacteriaceae bacterium, assembly GCA_028281285.1. Lineage (GTDB taxonomy): Bacteria > Bacteroidota > Bacteroidia > Cytophagales > Cyclobacteriaceae > Roseivirga. The sequence goes on along the minus strand of JANQKF010000013.1, from coordinate 475,512 downwards.
TTTTACATAACTGGTTTAATCAAGGTTCGAATCCTTACAGTTAAGCTGCTTTGAGCTGACCTTTTTAGTATATTTCGAGCCTAAACGAGAAGTTGAAGATGAAAAGTTGGTTGTTAAGAACTGTAATGATTGTATCCGTAATAACATTCGGTCTTGGAATGAGTGGATGCAGCTCGGATGATGGTGTGGATTCAAATCTTTTTGGCACCTGGACCTTGGACAGATTTGTGCTGAGAGAATGTAATGACGCTAGCCTCGAGGAAACAGAGGAGCAGGAATGCACGGCAGCTAGATGCACCAGGCTAGTGATTAACGAAGATGGTACTTATACTCAAATCACTACATTCGGAGGGCAGGACTCGGAGTCCAGTGGAACTTGGGAGGTAAGGGGAGTTCAGATTCGCCTTGAAGATTCCAATAATAACTCAGAGGTTCTCGAATTTACCGTTACGGCAACACAGTTGACAATGACGAGAGATCAGTTGATTTGTCTTCAGGATATTATCTATACGAAATAGTTCTAGAACTCGATCAATCGATTTGCCTGATCGTTCAGTAATTGATTGTACAAATCATTGGTAACTTTTCCGTCAGTGAAATTCGATTCAATTCCTGCTAGTTTTGGTTTGAGGGCCAATACGTTCATCCCAAGATAATTGAGAATATCAGTGAGATGGGCCATGGCTAACACGCCACCCTGAACACCTGATGAGACACCAATCAGGGCACCCTTTTTATCACGTACGCCTTCAGGGTATTTCAATCCATCAATGAAAGCCTTGAGAATACCGGGAAATGAGCCATTATATTCGGGAACGATAAAAACGATTTTATCAGAAGACTGTACTTTTTCACGCAGTGTGTTGAATGATTCATTCCTCCCATTGTTTTCGTAGAGAGCAGTTCCAACAAAATCATCCGGAATGTCTACCAAATCAACGATTCGGTTTTCCGCACCTTTTTGATCTAAAATCTGACTGTAATAGTTAGCAACCTGTCTGCTAACAGAGTTTTTACGATTCGTTCCAACTACAATGGCTATCATCCACCTTTAAATTTGACCGCTAAATTAGCACTTTGATTTTTATGATCGTGTTGAGTCAATGTCTTATCAACACTTCTTACCATGAGAATCAAATTCAACCAAAAAAGTTCAGGAATGTCAGATAAAAACTTCTTATCATGCTGGCTAATATATTTTTGTGAAAAATAGGAACATGGAATACATCAATCATATACAGAGCGCAGTTGACTACATCACTTCCAAGACCGACTTTCAACCAGACTTTGGAATCGTCTTAGGTACAGGTTTGGGAGCACTAGTAGGGGATATTGCGATTGATCTTGAATTGGAATATGAGGACATTCCAAATTTTCCTGTGTCTACCGTGGAGTTTCATAAAGGCAAGCTGATTTTTGGAACTTTAGGTGGTAAGAAGGTGGTAGCTATGCAAGGGAGGTTCCATTATTATGAAGGATACACTATGAAAGAAGTCACCTTCCCGATTCGCGTCCTGAAAAGTCTCGGAATTCAGAAACTTTTTATCTCAAATGCTGCAGGAGGTGTGAATCTTGACTTTCAAGTGGCCGACCTCATGATCATTGACGATCATATCGACCTCACTAAAGAAAATCCACTGGCAGGGCCAAACCTGGATGCATTTGGTGGAAGGTTTCCTGACATGAGTGAACCTTACGCTCGTAAGATGATTGATCAGGCACTAGAGATTGCCAAAATTGAAAACATTCGATGTCATGAGGGGGTGTACGCAGCTGTAAGTGGTCCAAATCTGGAAACAAGAGCCGAATACAGATTCATTCGAACTATCGGTGCTGACGCTGTTGGAATGTCTACCGTTCCTGAGGTAATTGTTGCAAGACATATGAATTTGCCGGTTTTTGCCATCTCAGCTATTACTGATCTCTGTGATCCGGATAATCTTGAGGAGGCTAAAATCGAGAATATAATTGCAGCTGCAGGCAAGGCCGAAAAGGGTATGACGACTATAATCAGACAGCTGATTGCAATGCAGTAAATGTCCCGATCATCCAATTCGAGTGGTGTATTTCATTTTCTCTGGTAACTTGTCATTAAGAAATATAATGCCATGCGATACCTGTTCACCATTTCATTGCTCTCTATTACAATAACCCTTTCTGCCCAGGATTTTGGAAAAATCAGTGCGACCAAAACTCGAGTTGCCCTCAAGGAACTTAAGGAATTTGTGGCCATACCCAATGATGCGCTCTATCTGGAAGACATTAAAAAAAATGTTGTCTGGCTGGAGTCTGCTTTCAAAAGGAGAAAATTTACTACTCAGGTTCTTGAGACCTCGAACACGCCATTGTTCTTTGCAGAACGTAAATATTCTGGTGCCGAGTCCACCATTCTCTTTTATATGCATTTTGACGGTCAATCAGTCGAACCAGCCAAATGGAGCCAGGAAGATCCATTTAAGGCAACACTGAGGCAAAAACAGGGTGGTGCATGGACAGCAATGGATTGGACCAAGATAGAAGGTGAGATTGACCCGGATTGGCGCATTTTCGGCCGGGCAACTGCTGATGATAAAGGTCCGATTGTGATGCTTTTGAATGCGATTGACGCCATGGATGAAAACGGATTGGATGCTAAAGTGAATATTAAGGTGGTACTTGATGGTGAAGAAGAAAAGGGTTCGAAGCAATTGGCGGGAGCAGTCGAAAAATATCGAGACATTCTGGCAGCAGACCATTTGGTAATCAATGACGGGCCAATGCATTTGTCCGGAGAGCCCACGGTAGTATTTGGTTGCCGTGGTATAGTCACAATTAACCTTACAGCGTATGGACCCAAAGCGCATCAACATAGCGGTCACTATGGGAATTATGCGCCAAACCCGGTTTTCAGACTGTCACAGTTACTTGCTTCAATGAAGGATGAGGATGGTAGGGTAGTGATTCCGGGCTATTACGATGGAATTCAATTTGACGAAGAAGCAAAGGCTGTCATGAATGCAGTTCCAGATAACATTACTTTAATTCACAACACCATTGGCATCGCAGATCCTGAGAAAGTAGGAAAGAACTATCAGGAATCCCTTCAATACCCCTCTCTTAATGTTAGAGGAATGCAGGCTGCCTGGGTGGGTAATGAGGTAAGAACAATTGTGCCATCTCAGGCTATGGCAGCCATTGACATTCGCCTGGTTCCGGAAAGTGACCCTGATCGTTTAATCGCATTAGTGAAATCACATATTGAATCCAAAGGTTACAAAGTTCTTGACCGGGAGCCAACAGAGCAAGAGCGGTTGACGATTCCAAAAATTGTTAAGCTCGAAAAAAGTCGAAAGGCGACTCTTCCGTTCAGAACGGACATCAATTCCGTTACAGGTCAATGGGTGAGTAAAGCCATGTTCAACGGATGGAATAAGGAACCGGTGAAAATCAGAATTATGGGAGGCACCGTTCCTACAACAACATTCATTAACGGTCTGGACATTCCTGCCGTGATCGTGCCAATGGTGAATGCAGACAACAATCAACACAGTCCGGATGAAAACCTGAGAATTGGGAATTTAACAAGCGGAATACGAAGCTTTATGTCAATCTTATCGCAATCAGTGGAAGAATCGAAGCGTTAGTTATCCCTTTTTTCAAATTCTTCCTCGTCTTCTTGCTTGCTTCTCTTTTTGAGCGCAATGGACAGTCTTATGGCAAAGAAAACCCAGAGTAAAAGGCCTCCAATGATGAGGTAAACAATCCAGTTAAGTGAGGTCATTTTAATTTGACAGCCGTCCCATACGCGAGGATTTCTGCGGTGCCTTGCATAATCATAGCCGTGGTGAGTCGCAAATTGATGATGGCATCGGCCCCAAGTCGTTCGGCATCTTGGTTCAATCGGTGAAGGGCTTCTTCACGAGCATGGGCCTGAAGTTTGGTATACTCATCAATTTCTCCTCCAACGAGGTTCTTAAAACCGGCAAAAATATCACGCCCGATGTTTCTGGCCCGCACGGTACTTCCCCTCGCAACTCCTAAAATCTGGTCAATTTCTCTCCCTGGGATAAAATCTGTGGTGGTTACAATCATGGTAGTTAATCTATGTTGAGTTAAGATACGAAAATTGGATTGAAGCGAAATCCGGAAATTAATTTGGGAGAGGACATTAATTAGACAATCCTTCTTAATTTCGTCACTATGGAATTGAAAGGAAAAGTAGCCATCGTTACAGGTGTAAGCAAGGGGATTGGGTTAGAAACCGTCAAAGCCTTATTGAATGAAGGGATGATAGTTGTAGGATGGGGGAGAACCTCTCCTTCACTTGATAATACTGACTTCCACTTTGTGAAAACCGATGTTTCGGATTTTGAGAATGTTCGGGATTCCTATGAAAGGGTTACGACTGAGTTCGGCAAACCTTCTGTTCTGATCAATAATGCCGGTCTGGGTTATATGGGGATGTTGCACGAGATGCCTTTAGATGAGTGGCATGCCATGTTTAACACTAATGTCAACGGGATATACTATTGTTCTAAAGTGGCCATTCCCGGTATGATCGATTTGGAGGAAGGCCACATTGTAAACATTGCCTCCATTGCGGGAATTACAGGGATAGAAAAAATGTCAGGATATTGTGGGACTAAATTTGCGGTGCGAGGTATTTCACATTCCTTATTTAAGGAAGTCAGGAACTTCGGTATTAAAGTGACTTGCATCTACCCAGGATCTACGAATACGAACTTCTTTGATGAGATATCAGGTTGGGATGCTAACGAAAACATGATGAGACCTGAAGATGTGGCTTCCAGCATTCTTCATTCACTAAAGACGCACCCAAATTACCATGTGGTAGACGTTGAAATGCGACCTCTATGGCCAAAAGGAAAGCCCAATAAATAAGGATTCATTCCGTTACACAATCAATGTCGATCGAAGTAAGTCAACTCACCAAAGTATATGGAAGACAGAAGGCTGTAAATTCCATAAGCTTTAAGGTCAACCCAGGGGAGATTTTGGGGTTTCTCGGCCCAAATGGTGCGGGAAAGTCGACAACAATGAAGATTGCTACCGGTTTCATTCCACCAACCTCAGGTGTAGTAAAAGTGGCTGGCTTTGATGTAGTAAATGATTCAAAAAGGGTAAGGGAAAACATTGGATATCTCCCTGAACACAATCCGTTGTATCTGGATATGTATGTGCACGAGTATCTCGGATTTATTGCATCTGTTCATGGATTGAAAGGTAGCAGGAAGAAAGCTCGAGTGGCTGAAATGGTAAACCTTTGCGGGCTTGAAGCTGAGCAAAATAAGAAGATAGGTGCCCTTTCGAAAGGGTACAGACAGCGTGTCGGGCTGGCTCAAGCCTTAATTCATGATCCCCAGGTTTTGATTCTTGACGAACCAACTACGGGCCTTGACCCCAATCAGTTGGCCGAAATACGGAACTTGATTAAGGAAATTAGTACTGACAAAACGGTCATCCTCTCTACCCATATTATGCAGGAGGTTCAGGCGCTTTGTAACAGAGTGGTAATCATAAATAGGGGAGAGATAGTCGCGGATGACACTGTTGATTCACTAAAAGGTAATAACGCTAGACAAGCCCTGAAGGTCGAATTTCAAGATGAAATTGATTTTCAGTTGTTGGCAGGAATGGATGGAATCGAGGTGGAAGAAATTGGGACAAATACCTATCGAGTCAAGAGTAAGGATGATATACGAGAACGATTATTCAAGTTTGCGGCCGAAAAGGGATGGATAATACTGAGCATGAACCTCGAAGAGCGAAATCTTGAGGATGTTTTTCATCATTTAACTCAAAACGAAGCGGATGCTGACGATTTATCTTAAGGAAATTCGCCAGTTTCTGAATTCACTGATTGCATATATAGTGATCGGGGTGTTTTTGACGGGAATGGGACTTTTAATGTGGGTTTTCCCGGATACAAGTATTCTGACTTACGGCTATGCTGACATGGAGACCTTATTCACCCTGGGGCCTTTTGTCTTCATGTTTCTAATACCGGCTATCACCATGAGAATGTTTGCTGAAGAGCAAAAATCCGGTACAATAGAATTACTTCTTACCCGTCCGATTTCTGATGTACAGATCATTCTCGGAAAATATTTCGCGGCATTGACATTGGTGCTGCTTTCATTATTGCCAACACTCGTTTATTTCTACTCAGTTTATCAATTAGGAAACCCGGTTGGGAACCTTGACATACCGGGGATTACAGGATCTTATATTGGCCTGTTTTTACTTGGAGGTGTATTCACTTCAATCGGGATCTTGGCTTCCTCCTTGAGTGAAAATCAGATTGTCGCATTTATCATAGCGGTGTTTCTCTGTTTTGCCCTGTATACAGGTGTTGGCTCATTGAGCCAAATGTTCTCCGGTACTATCGCAATTTATATCGAGGAGTTGGGAATCGCTTATCATTATGAGGCCATGAGCAGGGGGCTGATTGATACTAGAAACCTCGTGTTTTTTGCAAGTACAATAGCATTGATGCTCCTTCTGACTGGGCTTAAGTTGGGTGCCAGAAAGTTCTCCCTGAAAACCTCTAGAAATAGGGGACTTCGATATTTCGCAGCGGGGTTGTTGGCCATGTTGGTGGCAAATGCCATCTCAGCGAATTACTTTAAGCGATGGGACCTGACAGAAGAAAAGCGATTCTCCATAACGGATGCTACCAAAGAATTGCTCGGTTCGTTGCCAGAACCGATGCATATCGATGTTTTGATTGCTGGAGAACTAAATTCCGGGTTCAAGCGCTTGCAGAAATCAATAACTGAAACAATTGAGGAGTTCAATATTTACAGTGCTTATCCGATTACTTACCTGCTTAGGGATCCGGCTGAAGGTGAGAATCAAGCCGAAGTGAATGCCAACTACCAGGCTTTGATGGACCGAGGATTTGACCCAACTGTGATTTTTGATAATGTGAATGGGCAGGATGTGCGGAAAACTATATTCCCCTATACGATTGTCAGGAACAGTACACAAGCCGCTGGCATACTTATGTTAAAAGGCAGTAGAGGAGCGGGTCCTGAGGATCGTTTAAATCAGTCAATTGAAGGTGTAGAGTTCGAACTGGCAACTGGGATCAAGCGACTAACAGGTATCAATCGTAAGACGATAGGCCTGGTGAAAGGACATCAGGAACTGGATTCTACGGACATAGAGCGTTTCCAGGTCCAGATGAGCGAATTCTACACAATTGAGGACTTGACTCTTGAAGCATCAGTTGATCCGATGAAATTTGATGTTTTGATGATCATCAAGCCGTCAACCGTCTTTACCAAAGTTGAAAAATTCAATTTGGATCAATACGTCATGAATGGAGGTAAGGTGATCTTCTTGATTGATGCATTGGATGTGAATCCGAGTCTGGCAGCCGGGAACGGAACCAGGGGACTACCAAAAGAATTGGAATTGGCAGATTTGCTTTTCAAATACGGAGTTCGGTTGAACAACAACTTTGTTCAAGACATCAATAGTATTGGAAGATACAAGGTTGTGGTCGACAATTCCGGAACCACGGTCAATCTACCTTGGCCATTTTATGCCGGAATCAACAATTTCAGCGAAAATCCAATCACACGTAATCTGGATGCCGTTTATCACCGATTTTTTGGAACCATTGATACAGTACGTGCTGATGGAATCAGGAAAACACCCCTGATGTCCACCTCCCCACGGACTAAGGTGTTGGCGAATCCTGTACGTGTAGCTTTTGAAGATATGCGAAATCCATACGACCCATCTACATTTAATCAAGGTGTTTTCCCTACCGCATATCTGCTTGAAGGTAAGTTTTCTTCCTTGTTTAAGAACCGAATTTTGCCTGAGGGGGTACAAGCCCAGGGTTTCAAGCCTGACGGACTTGAAACCAAGATCATTGTTGCCTCGGATGGTGATTTGATAAGAAATGAAATAAGTCCATTAAATGGTCGACCTTATGAACTCGGGTTTAACCCAGCGGCCGACCAGGGAGAAATGATCAACTATGCTAACCGTGATTTCATTTACAATGCCCTGGCTTACCTTACTGACGAAGAGGGGCTGATTTCAGCAAGGTCAAAGGAGATTAGACTAAGGCCATTAGACCAAATCAGGATTCAGGAACAACGAACCAAGTGGCAACTGACTAACTTACTTGGCCCGATACTTTTCCTGTTAGCGTTCGGGGTGGTGAGGAATCTGATAAGAGTTCAGAGATACGCCAGAAACTAATATTTGGTCAAGCTTGGATCAACTTCATCAGCGTAGGCCAGAATTCCTCCCTTGAGATTATAGAGGTTTTCGAATCCATGATTTTGTTCCAACCAATGGATGACATCGACACTCCGTTTTCCACTTCGGCAGTGTACTATCACTTGCTTATCTCTTGAAAACTTTTCCACCTGCTGAGGAACAGAACCCATGGGAATTAATTCCGCTCCGATTTCACAGATTTCGACTTCATTTGGCTCTCGCACATCAATGAGTTGATAATCAGCTCCTGACCGTTGCAGTTGGGCGAGTTCTAGAACTGTAATTTCCTTCATCGTGGCAAGATAGAAGAATTTGTTAGTTCCGAACTCCAGCTTGTTACTCTTTTTTGAAAGGTAATCTTATGAGCAAGATTTTGGATTTTATTTTTAACTTTAGGCGCTTATTCGAAGACTGCAAAATCCAATCTATATGAAGTTTATTGTTTCCTCGGCAGAACTGCTTAAAAGACTTTCAAATATCAATGGTGTAATCACCACGAACCCCGTGGTTCCAATCCTGGAAAACTTCCTTTTCGAAATTTCAGATGGTCTGTTGACCGTGACTGCCTCTGACCTTCAGACATCAATGATCACTGAAATTGATGTGGAGGCCAAAGAAGATGGAAGTATTGCTGTTCCTGCCAGGATTTTGATGGACACATTGAAAAATCTACCTGAACAACCAGTCACTTTCTCAATCGATTCAGAGACTTACAGCGTAGAGATCAGTTCAGATAATGGTCATTATAAATTGGCTGGAGAAAATGCGACTGATTTCCCTAAAGTTCCTGCTATTTCAGATGCATACAGTGTTGATATGTCTACCGATGTACTGAGCAGTGCAATCAACAACACGATTTTTGCTACCAGCAATGACGAATTAAGACCTGCAATGACGGGGGTGTTCGTGAAATTAGACGAAACAAATACCACGTTTGTGGCGACTGACGGACACAGACTAGTAAGACATAGAAGAGTCGATGTAGCCTCTGATACTGGAATGTCAATTATTATACCGAGAAAAGCACTGAACCTTCTAAAGTCCACACTGCCGGCCGAGAATGTGAACGTAGTGGTAGAATATAATCCTTCTAACGCCTACTTCCATTTTAACAATATCAAGATGATCTGTCGTCTTATTGATGAGCGTTTCCCTGATTATGAGAACGTAATTCCAACAGAGAATCCTATAGAAATGCGCATTGACAGAAACGAGTTTCTGGGTTCTTTGAAGAGGATATCCATTTATGCGAACAAGACCACACATCAGGTTCGACTAAAAATCACCGGCAGTGAACTGGTAATTTCAGCGGAAGACCTTGACTTCTCGAATGAAGCCAACGAACGACTTGCCTGTGAGCATGATGGGGAGGATATCGAAATCGGCTTCAACGCCAAGTTTTTGGTAGAGATGCTCGGCAACCTGCATTCAAAAGAGGTAACCTTGCAAATGTCTGCTCCAAACCGGGCTGGTTTGATTATTCCTTCGGAACAGGATGAAAACGAGGATATACTGACTCTTGTGATGCCGGTGATGTTAAATAACTATTAGAGTTTCAGAACTGTATACAAAGGAGCTTCGGCTCCTTTTTTTATATATATTTATTGATAAACTAGTAAGAGTTGCTCTCCAAAAAGACACAATATGCCTTTCACGCCCTGACCTATCTGGCCGAGAATATCGACAAAGGACCTGTGCTTATCTCGGAAATTTCGCAGGAGCGTAGTATCTCTCTAAAATTTCTGGAGAACATCCTTCTAGTGATGAAGAAGGCCGGTATTCTTGGAAGCAAAAAAGGGAAAGGTGGAGGATACTACCTCATTAAGTCTCCCGAAGAAGTACCGTTGGCAAAAATCATAAGAATGTTGGATGGCCCCATAGCATTACTCCCTTGTGTGAGTCTTAACTATTATGAGCCCTGCGAGAACTGCGAAGAGGAAGTGTGCGGCCTGAATAAAGTAATGTGCGAGGTCCGTGACAATACTTTGAAAGTGCTGGAAAACAAGACATTAAAAGACGTGCTTAGGAAACGTTAAAATTTTTTTATCGTAATACCCTACTAAAATGGTAGGATATATATAGATTTGAATCTAATTTTTTTGGCTGATGATTTCACCTGTTCTTGATAGACTTGCTTCAGAGGATCCAATTGAAGCGTTTAAGTGGCTTCCAACTCAATTCAAGGGAAAACTTAAGCTCTCAACAGCGTTTGGTAAGGAGGGTCAGGTTTTGATCCATATGATCGCAACGCATAGTTTCCCAATTGAGATTTTCACGATCGATACTGGTAGACTGTTTCCGGAGACTTATGAGTTAATGGATAAGACACGCATGAGATACGGGGTTAAAATCAATACATATTACCCTAACACTCACCAGTTGCAAACTTTGGTTACTCAGAAAGGATCTCATAGTTTCTATGAGTCGGTTGAAAACCGTAAAGAGTGTTGTTTCATCCGAAAGGTGGAACCTTTGACCAGGGCCCTTTTGGATGCTGATGTCTGGATCACGGGATTGCGGGCTAGTCAATCAGAACATCGCCAACGCCAAAAAATGGTAGAATGGAATGAACAACACCAGGCTATTAAATACAATCCCCTGATCGACTGGTCTAAGGAGCAAGTAGATGACTATTTGAAAACACACAAGGTCCCATACAACAAGTTGCATGACCAAGGGTTTGCAAGTATTGGATGTTTACCTTGTACACGGGCAGTAGAAGCCGGTGAAGACGAAAGAGCCGGACGATGGTGGTGGGAGAAGGGTGATAAAGAGTGCGGCTTGCACGTGAGAGTACCGGCTTAGTGACCAACGAGAAAGTCTATGGTCAATCTCCGTCTCCATGTCATGTATGGAAAAAGGAGATAATAAATTGCCTTCAATCGGTGTTTTAGTATCAAAAGGACATAAGATGATAAAATTGAAGGAATCAAGGTGGTCTGTTTTCTTGATAGTATTAGTAGCCGTGACAGCCTCTAATTCTTTGGATGCTCAAACCAGGGAATTACCTACTGAAGAGCTTGAAGGCTGCTTGAAGGCTGTTTTTTCCCTAGAGGCTGAACCTGTCATTATTGACGGGCATGAGGCTTTTTTGTCCATGATTAAGAAGAGAAGTTATGAAGCCTGTAAACGAACGCTAAAAAAGATAGATTCGGATGAGTATTCGATCATTGGAGTAGAAATTGATACGAATTATTGTGGCAAGCCGGATGGGTTAGTTTATGATTTGTTACAAGATGAAGAATCGAAACGATATTCGCTTCAGGTTAGCTATCTGAAAGCTGAATTGCGGTGTAGGGGACATATGTCTTATAGTCTTTGGCTAAAGGTGCCCAAAATTCCTAAAGGTTATATTGTTGAATATGAAATAGAATTTAGAGAGTGACCTTCATGGTTTAAGTTCTTCTTAGTCCTCTTCTATTCCGAGTTTTTCCTGAATCAACTCTTCAATGTCTATCGCCTTATTATAGGCGTTTTCAAATAATGTGTTCAGGTCGATCTCGTTGGCCAGAAGATTTACCACCAGATTCTTGAACTCTACACTTTTGATTTTATTTAAGGTAAGAATCGTTTCCTCTCCAAAATCAACTTCCGAAACCAGGAATTCGCCATAGTACTTTTCCTTCATTCGAACATAGTCCGTGATAAGGTCACGCAACTCAATGTAGTAGTTTTTAAGAGAGATCAACTCGTTTTTCAAGTCGGTATTCTTGTCATTATAGTTGGTGTTCAGATAGAAGTTCAAACCTTCATATTGAATACTTGGCTTGTACGTCTGGTTGATGTCGAACAGATAATGGGATATACTATCGTCTTGAAGATTACCCCCTGAAAAGAGAATTCTGGCCAGCTGGCGAGTATCATTTTCAAGCTGCAAACGATCTTCTAATAATGATTCGAATTCAGCTATGTTCGATTCATTTTCAGTATGCAGTTTCTCAATTGCTGCAATTTCGAGTTTGTCGTCCTTTTTATCTTCGTAGTAAACGTTGAGCTGATAAGCAGCGGTAATACCGAAGATCACGATAAAGATTTCGACCACATACATCCAAACCGTACTCCTCGCCCTTTTGCTCATCCTCCTTGATGTACCGAATTTGACCATAATACCGATTCGTCAAGTGGAAAAATAACAATCCTTTGATATAATTATCATCATAAAGACTTAAAAATAAGAGAGAGGCTGCCTATGCAATCATCTTTTCCAGGAGATCTCCTACAAAATAGGCCAATACTGCTGCAGATCCGCCAAGGAACACGGTCTCTAAGACACCACGAATTTTGTTGGTTCCGGTAACAAAACTCTTGGCAAAACCGATGAGGGCAAAGATGATAAAGGTCATGACCGAAGAGTAAAGGAATAAGTCTGCCGTAAAACCGACAGTATAGTCAATTACATAAACGACAAGAGGAATTAACCCCATAATGACAAATGAGATGAAGGTTACCAGGCCCATTTTGAACGGAGATTTGGATTCTTCTGCCATTTCCAATTCTTCCTTCATCATTACATCGACCCATCGATCCTTGTCTTCTGTAATTTTCTCAACCACCTGTTCAAGCAATTCTCCCTCAAAACCCTTTGCTGCGTAGATTTCACGAATTTCTTCTCTTTCTTTTTCAGGAAGATTATCCACTTCCCAATACTCCACGCGCTTGTGTTTTTCGTAGTTGTCTTTTTCGGACTTTGTGGACAAATAGCTCCCAACCGACATGGCGAACCCATCGGCTATCAGATTGGCAAAACCGAGGATAATTACTACAGAACTTTCCAGTTGAGCCCCGGCAGCTCCAGCGACTACCGCAAATGTAGTCACGCTGCCATCTATACCTCCATAAATGAATTCACCGATATAGTCCTGAAACTTGGACATGAATGGGGAACGTCCATGGATCTTATTTTCGGCTATAGTTTCACTCATCCTTTAGCAATTCATCAACCTGACTCCTGATCTCCTTTAATTTCTCAAATGAGAGATGGAACAACCTATTCAGTTCATGTTCATCAGAGGTTTGATCCCAAATGATATTCTTGAATTTTAATGAATTGATGGCGTTCAGGTCTTTTACCTCAAAGGAAGGAAAATCAACGGAGCCATAGAGTGCCTCTTTGAACTTCGAATCTTTACGTCCTGAATATCCATCTGATACGTCCAGCAATTCCTGAAAATAGGTCTTCAAAGTCAAAAGCTCGTTTTTAAGGTCAATATTCGCATCACTGTAATTGCTATTCAAATAAAAGTTAGCTGCCTCCTGTTGGAGATCCGGGGTAGACGTACGAATCAAACGAAAGACGTATTTGTTGGCGGTATCGAGTGAAATTGGGCCTTTCCTCAAATGTGCGAGTAGGGCTTTGGAATCATTCGTTATTTGGGTTCTGTACTCATCCAGGCTTTCAAACTCATCAATATTGATCTGAATCTCCTTCTTTAGATTTTGTACAGCCGTAAGCTCCAGTTTATGATTGATTCCTTTTTCATAGACAATGTTGAGTTGGTAAGCTATGGATATACCGAGGATAACTATGAAAAGCTCCATGATATATATTTTCCAATCTATTTTATTAAAGAATCGAGCCAACCTCATTTTTAGTCGTAAGCTGACTTAAGTTAGCTACTTTTTTGAATTCTGTGCAGCTTCGGTCAAATCCTGAACCCTAATCAGGCGATCATAGGCTTCTTTATAAAGACGGTTTTGTTCGATCTCGTCAAGAAATAAACTCCAGATGTCGTTCTTGAATTCCATACTAGCAAGCTTATTGGTGGAGAGTATTCTGCGGTTCGAAAAGTCGACCTCGTCCTTGAGATGATCGAAATAGTATTTCGACTTTTTCTCCCAATAATGATCGGTCAAATCTCTTAACTCCTGGTAGATTGTCCGAAGAGAGATTAGTTCTTCAGCCAGTTCTGGTTCATTTGATGTGAAATTACTGTTCAGGTAAAAGTCCATGGACTGCTCCTGTAAGTCAGGGGTAGAAATTCGGTGAAGATCGAAGATGTAGTTGGAAAGGCTATCTCTATTGGTATTGAAGGGAGAATCAAGAATGGCCAAAAGGATACGAGTATTCTGCTCCATAGTGAATCGATAGGCCTGGAGGCTCTCGAATTCCGCAAGGTTCAGGTCATTTTCTAAATACAGCTTTTGAATGGCGCTTTGTTCCTGACGTCTTTCCACTTTTCTTTCGTACAAAACTTGTACCTGGAAAGCGATGGTTATACCCAGAATTACGATAAGTAACTCCATAGTATATATTGAAATGATTCTTCCCCTTAGCTTATTTCTGAGCATTATCCCCATTGCTTAATTATTTGTTTAGACGAGTCAATCGGGATTTGATTACAGGTTATTCGGTGCGTTGAATGTTTGCACCCAGTGCATTTAGTCTTGTGTCAATGTTCTGATAACCGCGGTCGATTTGTTCTACGTTATCAATAACACTCGTTCCTTCAGCAGACAAAGCTGCAATTAACAATGCCTGACCAGCTCTTATATCGGGAGAAGTCATTCGGATACCTTTCAGCTTCTGAGCTCGGTCAAGTCCAATGACGGTAGCCCTATGAGGATCACAAAGAATGATCTGAGCACCCATGTCAATGAGTTTATCCACGAAGAATAACCGACTTTCAAACATTTTTTGATGCACCAATACTGTGCCTTTGGCTTGAGTAGCAACGACCAAAACGATACTGAGAAGGTCGGGGGTAAGCCCTGGCCATATCGCATCTGCAATTGTCATTATGGAGCCGTCAATGAATGTCTCTATCTCGTACCGCTCCTGAGCCGGAATATGGATATCATCTCCTCGAAATTCCATCTCTATACCCAGCCGTTTAAATGTATCAGGAATAACACCCAACTGGTCAATCCGACAATCCTTGATGGTGATTTCCGATTGAGTCATAGCCGCCATCCCAATAAAACTGCCGATCTCAATCATATCTGGCAGCATGGTATGCTCGGTTCCTGTCAGGCTTTCAACCCCCTCAATCGTTAATAGATTTGATCCAACCCCGCTGATATTGGCGCCCATTCTATTGAGCATTTTGCATAATTGTTGAATATAGGGTTCGCAGGCAGCATTGTAAATGGTGGTCTTGCCTTTGGCTAATACAGCCGCCATCAGGATATTTGCAGTACCGGTAACAGATGCCTCATCGAGTAGCATATAAGTGCCTTTGAGATCAGAAGCATCGATGTGGTACATTCCGGTCTCAGCTTCATAGAGAAATCTGGCCCCAAGATTTTGAAAGCCAATAAAGTGGGTGTCAAGTCTTCTACGGCCTATTTTGTCACCCCCAGGCTTAGAAATTTTTCCCTTTCCAAACCTCGCCAAAAGGGGTCCGAGAATCATAATTGATCCTCTTAACGAAGAGGCTTTGGTCCGGAATTCCTGAGTTTCCAGGTAATCGATGTTTACGTTCTTGGCACAAAAATGATAGGACTCATTACCAAGAAATTCAACTTCGACCCCCAATGAGGCCAAGAGTTCAATTAGCTTATTGACATCTCGGATGTCCGGAACCTTATTAATTGTGACTTTTTCAGGCGTAAGGAGTACAGCGCATAGGATTTGAAGGGCTTCGTTTTTAGCCCCTTGTGGGATAATATCGCCCTTTAGCTTGGCACCACCTTCAATGACAAATGAGGCCATTAATTTCTTCTACGATTTTTTTGGAAGTTTCTTCTTTTGCCCCTGTTATTGTCTCTTCCACCACCTTGTCGACCTTCGCCTTGCTTTCTTTCTCTCAACCTTGAGTTGAAAAGCCCTTCTTCTTTGACTTTTTCTACATCAATCGTCAACTGGCCTTTCGACAAATCTTCAATATTTTTTATCAGGACAGCTTCGTCTATATTGTCCTTATTCCAGCTGGCGTAAAAACTCTTCATGAGTTTGCCGATATAAATGATGGCGGCTTCCTTCTCTTCAGGGTCCTCCATCTCGATAGCCCGTTGAATCATCAATTCAACATTGCGTCCATAGTGGCGATACTTGATTTCGCTTTGTTTATAGTCGAGTCGCTTAGGTTTCTTGCCAATCACAGACTTTTCAGGCATTGGGAAAGGGCTTTCCACATCCAGTTCAAAGTCTGACATGATATACAAGTCATCCCACACTTTTTGATCATACTCAGGATTATCCTTCACAGCTGTATTGATCTGCTTCATAAGATCGGTTAACGTAGCAGCGTACTTATCCCTTTTTTCCTTGTCCTCTATCTCCCTTACATATTTGACGAGTTTCTGGATGTTTCTCCCATACTCTTTCAAAATAATGTCCCCTCTGTCCGTATTGTATTCTAAACTCATAGTTCTTATTTAATCGCGTTGAAATTAATGATAAAAATTCGCTTCTACGTTACTTAATCCACTATTCTCAGTTTGGCAAAGGTCAAAAGCAATGTCTTCTCTCCAAAATCCTCAAAAATCACCTTGGCCTTTCGATTTGCACCTTGTGTGTCCATTTTAGAGACTTTACCAAAACCAAATTTTGGATGTTCCACCTTCATGCCTTCTGCCAGCTTTGAGGTATCACTGGGAGCAAAATCTGCTGAAGGCTTATGATAGCTCGGTGGTTTTTTAACCTCTTTAAGCTTACTGTGAACCAAATTTCGAGCATACCTTGAGCTTACCCCAGGAGCCTCGAACGACCGACTGAGCTTGGGTTCTCTACTTCCATAGCGTGTATTCACGCGAATATAACTGGGATCAACCTCTTCGATAAACCGGCTTGGTTCACAGTTGAGCAAACGACCGAACCGATACCTAGATAACGCATAAGAGAAGTAAAGATTTTCCTTTGCCCGAGTAATTGCCACATAAAATAATCTTCGTTCCTCTTCAAGGTCTGCACGGCTACTCAACATCATTTGGGAAGGAAAAAGATCTTCTTCCAGTCCCACAATGAAGACATTTTTGAATTCCAGCCCTTTTGCCGAATGAATCGTCATCAAGGTCACAAAATCAGTGTTGCCATCATTGTCATTGTCTTGATCGGTTAACAGGGCTACTTCCTGTAAGAAAGAGCCAATACTTTTGTCCTCCACTTCAGGAGTCTCGACATATTCTTTTATGGCATTTAACAATTCCTGAACATTCTCGTATCGATTGAGCCCTTCAATGGTTTTGTCATCATACAACTCTTTGAGTAGTCCTGAGTTTTTGGCAATGTGGTTTGCTGTCTCGTAGGCATCCTTGGATTCCACGTAGATCTTGAAACTCTTAATAAGCGTAACAAAGTCCCTCACAGCATTTGCTGCTCTTCCAGGAAGAAAATGTTCTATGTTGGTGAGTACTTCCCACAAAGGAATATCGTGTTCAAAAGCGGCAACTACCATCTTTTCCACGGAAGTCACCCCGATTCCTCGCTTAGGAAGATTGACAATTCTTCTAAATGCCTGCTCATCATCAGTGTTGATGGTGAACCGGAGATAGGCCATCAAATCCTTGATTTCCTTTCGTTGATAGAAGGAGAGACCTCCGTAGATTTTGTATGGGATACCCGCTTTTCTTAGTGCTTCTTCTATAGCCCTTGATTGACTATTGGTTCGGTAGAGCACCGCAAAGTCACTATTTGAATAACTGTCCTGGGCCTTACGTTCGAAAACAGCGGAAGCTACAAAACGACCTTCCTCATTGTCTGAGACTGACTTGATTAACTCGATCTGAGAACCTTCGCCATTCGCTGTCCAGACGGTCTTTTTGAGCTGTCCTTTGTTCTTGTCAATGACCGAATTGGCTGCATTGACAATGTTTTGGGTGGAGCGATAGTTTTGTTCCAGTTTAATCACTTTCAAATCCGGAAAGTCTTTTTCGAAATTGAGTATGTTCTCAATATTGGCTCCACGGAAGGCATAAATACTTTGGGCATCGTCCCCAACAACTGCAATGTTCTGACTGACGGCCGCTAATTTTTTAGTGATCAAATATTGTGAAACATTGGTGTCCTGAAACTCATCAACCATGACATATTTAAACCGATGCTGGTATTTGTTGAGCACATCTGTATGATCACGGAATAGAACATTCGTATTGAACAGTAAATCGTCAAAGTCCATCGCATTGGCTTTGAAGCATCTCAGGCAATAGGTTTTGTAGATGCGACCCATCTCTGGTTTTTGAGAGGTATCATCATCGGCCTGGTAGAGAGGATTGCCGGTGTATTCTTGCCATGAAACCAAACGATTTTTAGCGCCTGAAATTCTATTCAATACTACATTGGGTTTATAAACCTTGTCGTCCAACCCAAAGTCCTTGACTATTGCCTTGATGAGAGACTTGGAATCGTCAGTATCGTAAATGGTGAAGTTGCTGGGGTATCCCAGGCGATCGGCTTCAGCCCTGAGAATTCTCGCAAAAACGGAGTGAAAAGTGCCCATCCACAAATTGCGTGCATCGTTACCCACAACCGCTTCAATTCTTTCCCGCATTTCGCGTGCCGCCTTGTTGGTAAAAGTAAGCGCTAGAATATTGAAAGGGTCAACCCCCCTTTCCTTCATTAAATATGCGATTCTATAGGTCAATACCCTGGTTTTTCCGGAGCCCGCACCTGCTATGATCATAGCGGGACCATCGGTATTTACAACACCTTCATACTGGGGTTCATTAAGAGAAGAGAGGTAATCCATCTACACAATCAATCGACTTGCAATTTAACGGTTCTAGTGAATCAAACTAGAGAAGTATTCTTCGTATTTCAAGATGGTGTTGTCAATGTTGAATGTTTCCAAAGCGGTGGTTTTCCCTCCTTCAATCAAAGCGGCTCTTAATGACTGATTATTCCTGATTTTTTGAATCTGGTCTGCCAGTTGTTGGGGATCTCGGTTTTCGAAGAGAAGACCATTCATTCCATCTTCGATTAAGTCTAAATTGCCGGCAAATGCCGTAGCAATGACCGGAGTGCTTAATGCCATAGATTCCAGCAGCGATTGAGATAATCCCTCCATGGTCGAGGCGAGTACGGTGGCATCAAATATTTTATAGTACTCAAGTATCCATTCTGAACTGACTTTGCCCTCAAAATAGACTTTGTGATCGGCTTTAAATTCAGCTAAGTGTCTAGTAAATCTTTCTTCAGCTTCGATGCCTGCAAAAATCATTTTGACAGGCTCATCAATCAATTTGAGTGCTTCCAGAATCTGTTCCTGTTCCTTTGGGCGAGAAACACAGCCAAGCACAAAGTCATTAGGTGAAATTGAATACTTTTCTTTCAGCTGATCAACCCTTGCATTATCGATCCTTTCATATTTCTCTCTTGGTGTTCCATTGGGAATTACATGGATATGGTCTTTGTCAAAGCCTGTCTTGACCAAGGCCTCTTTGACGGGATGGCTTACTGCAATAATACCGGCAGTCTTTTTATTGTAAAGCCAACGCTGAAGTACTCCACCCATACTCAAAGGCATTTGCCTTCGGGTATGCACAACTTTCGTATTGAGTCTATACCTCCAGTTGGCAAATATGCTGGTATATCGGTCATGGCTGGATTGGGCATTGATGATATGGATATTGTATTTTCTGGCGGTATCGCGGATTTCCTTCCAGTTTTTGAAATCGAATTTGCCATTGATTCTCATAGGAATTCGAACAATTCCCGGATGATCAATCATATCCCAAATGGGCATTTCCTCTCTTAGACCCGCGTAGATTTTGTGCCCTCTATCTGCCAGCCCTTTTGCCAAATAAACAATAGACTGGGTTGAACCGGCCATACCGCCTTGATAGGTGAGAAAAAGAATATTGAGTTTCTGATCACTCATCGACCTCACAAAAAACAGGATTAACTGAAGAAATTACAAACCGACCGGACCCATGGGTTTTTTGGTCGCAAACAAACATTGAAGAAGTAAGGTTAAACTTGCATATAATTATTTCATATTTTTGGCGCATGTCGGAAGAATCGAGAAAAAAATACACTGAACAGGAAAAAACGGAGGTTTTCGATTCGGAATTTATGCCTCATGTTGATTCCATGTACAATTTCGCCTATCGTCTAACCTTTGACGAAGACGATGCCAAGGACTTGGTGCAAGACACTTATTTAAAGGCGTTTAGATTCATCAATTCTTTTGAACGAGGAACTAATGCAAAAGCGTGGTTGTTCCGCATACTGAAAAATAGCTTCATCAACGAGTTTAGAAAGAAGAGTAAGCAACCTGCCAAGGTTGATTACAATGAGGTTGAATCTTACTACAACTCAGATGATGTAGATGCGAACATCACCACTGACTTAAGGGTGGAAACTGTTCAGCACATGATTGGAGATGAAATCTCCGGTGCTTTGAATGCAATACCGGTTGATTTCAGAACGGTCATAATCTTGAGTGATTTGGAAGGATTCACCTATGAAGAGATGGCTAAGATATTAGACATTCCTATAGGCACAGTTCGCTCCAGATTGCACAGAGCGCGTAATATGTTGAGGGAGAAACTCACCTCTTACGCTAAGGAAATGGGATACAACTAATCAAAAATAAAGAACCATGAGTGAATTCTCAGAGTGGTTTGAGCAGACGTTTAAGAAGTGCTATTGTGAGAAAGGAAATCTCGTAGATAAGGAGAGGTTTTCTGAAATAGTGCAGCTTGTGCTTGATAATGAAGCTGATGAAGAATCAATGGCGATTTTCGAGCACAAAATCAGGACATGCATGCAATCAAGCGGCAAGTATCAGGAAGAGAAAGAGCTTCGTGAATGCCTTAATGAAAAGCTTGCACAGTTCAAAAAGGAGATTCCTAACGACTTAGCTCAGTCCATACGTCAAAGCATCAATTCCTAAATGAGCCAGGGGAAAGCATTCATTTTTGCTGCACCGTCTGGTTCCGGCAAAACTACGATTGTCAAACGTCTTCTTGACAATAATCCTAATCTTGGCTTTTCCATTTCGGCCAGTACACGAGACAAGCGGGGTCGAACTGAAGAAGATGGAAAAGACTACTACTTCCTTTCCAAAGAAGAATTCAAACAGAAGATAGATGAAGACGACTTCATCGAATGGGAAGAGGTGTATGAAGGTAATTTTTACGGCACTCTAAAATCCGAAATTCAACGGATCTGGGACTCCGGGAATCATGTGATTTTTGATGTAGACGTAAAAGGTGCTTTGAACCTCAAAAAGTACTTTGGTGATAGTGCATTAGCCGTTTTTGTGAAAGTACCCTCCATCGAAATCCTAAAGGAAAGATTAAAAGACAGAGGTACGGAATCGGAAGAAAGTCTGTCAAGAAGATTGTACAAGGCAGAATTCGAAATGACCTTCGAGGACAAATTTGATGTAACTTTACTCAATGGAGATCTTGAGGAGTCGTTTGAAAAAGCTCAAAACCTCGTTGACGATTTCCTGAAGTCATAAGTTCGACTGATCCTCAAGGAGATTTTAACGTACTTTATAGTAGCATCGATTTTCCTTGTGTTATGGCTCACATCTTGAATAGGGTCTGTTGTCTCTTTCTGATTTTCCTTTCAGCAAGTCTTGTTTCCTCCTGTGATGGTGATGATGCTACTACCGGTCGTTTGCCCGGTGTCACGGAGATAGAGATGTTGTTAGTGGCCAATTCTAATACCGGTGCAGCTACATTTCATAGTCATAACCAAAATGTAGTGAGTAATTCACGTGGGATTTTTATGACCTATATTTTATCTGCGAATGATGACTTCACTGCACAACACTGGCAATTGATTCACAGTAAAGACGGAGGGCAATCATTTGAGGTGCTGATTGACGAGATTGCCGGAACCAACCCGCCTGTTCTTGAAACAGATGCTTTTGATAATATATATCTCGCAAGACCCGAATTCAGTTTGGTAGATGCGGAATTGTTTAAACTCCAAAGTGTGAACGATTATGCTATGCCATCAATGTCTGTTACTCTTCCGGGAGGTAAGTTTGGTAAGTACGCTATGGCCATTGACGAGGTTGATCAGCATATTCATTATTTCTCAGCCAATGGTGTGTTGAACAGTGTAGACTTGCAAAGCACAGAAGTATTGAATCGGGCAGTGATCAATGGAGGTGCTGTGCCCCCGCAATATGCACTCATCAATATGGGACCTTCAGGTAATTTGCATTTGGCATGGACAACTCAGGAATTTAATGACCCATTTACTCCTTATTGGAGTGTACAGCATATGATGTCGTCAAATGGTGGGGAGGACTGGAAAACTTTGAGTAACGATCCATTGACCCTGCCAGTTATTGGTGATAATAACGGACCGACAGATCTTATTGCAAATATCAATGCTGAAGACCGTTCGACCTGGCTTGCAAGCATGTTGGAGAAAAATGGTAAACTTCATTTTGTAATCCAAATTGGGGGAAACGAATCCGAGGGTATTGTTGATAAACAACGCTATGTTCGCTATGATCTGACTTCCGCACAAATAGATGCACAGATGTATCCTGAATTCAAAGGAGAACAAATATCATTCAGGTTTTCCGATGGGTTTTTTGTGACTGATTCGAACCAACCTACATCACCGTTATATGTGGTGATGAACGAAGCCAGTCGTTTAGCCTGCCTGGTAAGTTACGATAATGGTGTTAATTGGGAGGACTATGCTGTCGGTCCCAATATGACAAGTCCATTTGCTGTCAGTGGGTCTAGAGAAATCACTTCGGATGGTTACATTATTGGATCAGTGACCGATCTGAATAGTACCGGAGGAGGCGAGGTCTATTTTTTTAAGATTAAAGCTTTTCAATGATCAGGAAAAGTTGAAGGGCTTACTTTTTGTCAGGGAATCAATAGTTTTGTGCTACAAGAAAGTTGGTTCAAAGAGAATGTTGTTGTGAAAGTAGGCCTCTTCTTTGGTTCATTTAACCCTATCCACATTGGTCATTTGGTCATAGCTGATGTAATGGCCGACCAAACCGATTTGAAGGAAGTGTGGTTTGTGGTGTCTCCGCTTAACCCTTTTAAAAAGAGTAGGTCACTACTTCATGAATTTGACAGGCTCAAGATGGTGGAATTAGCCATTGGCGACAATTACAAATTCAGGGCTTCGGATGTGGAGTTTTCTATGCCAAAACCAAGCTACACAGTAGACACATTGGCCTATCTTTCCGATAAACATCCAGACAAGGAGTTTGTATTGATTATAGGAGAGGACAACCTCGTTCACTTCCATAAATGGAAAAACCATCAATCTATTTTAGACAATCACGGGCTCTATGTATACCCAAGACCACAGGTAGATAAGTCCAGAATACAGGTCGATCACAAGAACATCAGGTATGTAGATTCTCCTATGTTGGACATCTCCGCAACATTTATCAGAAACGCTATTCGAAACGGTCATTCGGTCCAATATTTGCTTCCTGCACCCGTGAAAGAGTACATTCAATTGAAAAAGTTTTACGGCTAAAAAGTGCTCTAAAAACATTGTTTTACAAATGGGTAAAAATTATTTTCAACCTGATGCACACCTTTCGACCGTTTATCGCGTCTACTAACTGATCATTAACAAAATCGAGGTAAACATATCGTAGACTTGTTAATTGTTATTGAATAGGCAAACTCAAACCAATGAATAGAAAACTAACGCTTCTACTCTTATTCTTCCTTATAGGTTCATCGGTCATGGCGCAGGGGATAAGAGGGACCATCAAAAGTGATGATGGGGAGATTCTTCCTTTTGCTTCCATCTATGTTAAGGAGATTGGAACCGGTACATCCTCCAACCTGGACGGCTTCTACGAATTACGTTTACGGCCTGGAAATTACGAACTGACTTTCCAGTTTTTAGGCTACGAAACCCAGGTGAAACAAGTTCGGGTAACCAATCAATGGCAAACACTTGATATTTCTATGACTACTCAGGTAGTTTCGCTTGGGACGGTTGTAGTTACCGGTAAGCAGGAAGATCCTTCTTACACGATTATGAGAAAAGCAATTGCCAAGGCTAAATTCCATTTGTTGCAATATGATGAGTACTCGGCCGAGGTATATATGAAGGGCACAGGTCAGATTACGAAAATTCCTTGGTTATTCAGGAAGACTTTGGAGAAGGAAGGTGTGGATACGAGCTCTGTATTCACTTCTGAGTCTGTAAGTCGTATCGAATTTGAAAGACCTAATACATTCCGCGAGACGGTGATTTCAGTGCGCACCGCAGGTGAAGGTAATGACAATGCAGACCCAGCTTCGTTCATCAGTAGTAGCTTTTACTTGCCTAAAGTGGACAATTCCATCTCCCCTCTGTCTCCCAGAGCGTTTTCCTATTATAAATTCAAGTACGAAGGAAGCTTTAAAGACAGAGGATATGAGATTAACAAGATTCGAGTAACACCACGATCTCCGGGTGACGATGTCTTTGAAGGTGAGATTTATATAAGAGAAGACTTTTGGAATATCCACAGTCTCGACTTGCAAACCAGTATTATGGGTTTCAAGCTGAGGGTACAGCAGATATTCGCTCCGATTGAGGAAGAGATATGGATGCCAGTAACCCAACGCTACGATTTTTCCGGTACGATTCTGGGTTTTGGAGGAAGTTATAATTACCTGGCATCTGTGAGTAATTATACTGTTACCGCCAATGACGATTTAGACGCCTCTGTAATTCTTGTAGACGAGAAAATTGAAGAAGCACCTGAGGAGATTAAGGCAATCGAATCAAAGAATGTGGACGAAGGAGTAGAAGAGGTTTTCACCAATGACAAAGAAGTATCGCGAAAGCAGTTCCGAAAATTGATGAAGGAATATGAAAAGCAGGAAAGGCAAGAAATGGAAGAGCCCGATTTGATTTCGATACGAACGTATAAGGTCGATTCAATGGCTTATCGTAAAGACTCTGCCTATTGGGCCACTATTCGCCCGGTACCGCTTACTACAAAAGAAGTAAAGGGTTATCAGAAATCAGACAGCACCTATTTTGCCGAAAAGGAAAAGGCTGATGCAGACTCGAGCCGATTGGAAAAAGGAGATAAGTTTAAGCTGAAACAAGTAATTACCGGTAGCTATTATAAACTGGGTAAGCGTTTAAGGTTTGACTATGATAACGTACTAAGTTCTCTTCGCTATAACACTGTAGAAGGATGGAACTTTGATGTAGGTGGAACCTTTCTTTGGAGAAATGATACTACAGCAAGGGTCAGGATATCACCAAACCTCAGGTATGGGTTGTCGAGCAATGAATTGTACTACCGTCTTCAAGGTCAGTTCGGTATAGGCGAACGCGAACAGAGAAATACATTTAGATTTAGTGGAGGACACTACATAGAGCAGTACAATCCCGGAGTCCTGGATGATTTTGTAAATACTTTCTATACACTGCTTGCTGAAAGAAACTTTATGAGTCTTTACGAGAAGGATTATGCTCGTGTGAGTTGGGCAAGACGGTTTAACTACCGTTTGACTGCCAGTGCATCGGTAGAGTGGGCCAATCGCTCGGAGTTATTCAACAATACCGGATTTAGTATCATTGATCGGGACGACATGAGGTTCCGACCAAATACTCCATTCAATGAGGAAACTGTTGTTGGCGGATTCAACAATAGTAAGGCGTTTATCACTTCTGTGAATATGAACATACGGCCGTGGGTTAAATTCAGAAGTTACAATGGTCGGGTTTATCCGGTTTATGGAAATGCACCTACTTTCAGGGTGCGTTATCGCAAAGGGTATAGCGGAGTCTTTGATAGTACCGCAGATTTCGATCATTTAGAAGTTGGCTCGGAATTCGACTTCAGTTTGGGTGTCAGAGCCTCTATCGATTTCGATATTTCTGCAGGTCAGTTTTTTGGTAACCCGACTCTTGAATTCATGGACTACAAGCATTTTCAGGGCAATCGCTTTGAATTCGCACCACTGGATGTTACCGGTGGTTACCGCTTACTTGACTATTACCAAAACAGTACTGCCAGAGAATATGTGTCCGTATTTTCTCATGTCAGATTTAGGAAATTTCTTTTTACACAATTGCCTATGCTTCGGTTCAGCGGGTTAAAAGAAAACCTGTTTGTCAACTACCTGAGTACACCAACTTCGGACAATTACACGGAGGTAGGTTATACGATTGACAATATTTTCAGAGTCCTGCGTATTGAGTTCATTCAGTCTTTCCGGAATTGGAAGGCCGCTGAATTTGGTGTGAGAATTGGAGTCGCTTCCATTTTCGGGGATGATAATTAACTAGCCATTCGTCATTCTGAAGGAGTCTCGCGACTGAAGAATCTCCTAATGGCATGTGACAGACTCTTCGCTATACTCAGAGTAATGCGTCCCAGGTTGATTTAAAACTATAATTTTAGTTGTTTATAAACTATTTAATTAGTTAATTAACTAAATATTTAAATCAACCGAATTATGGCACGATCAAAAAACCGAGGCAGCCAGGAGGTAAATGCCGGTTCAATGGCAGATATCGCCTTTTTACTCTTAATATTTTTCCTTGTTACCACTCAGATAGCAACCAACAAAGGGCTCACTATGGTACTTCCACCCAAGAAGGAAGATAATATTGATGTCCCTCTCAATGAACGAAATATTCTCAAGATTCAGGTGAACTCACAGGATCGAATTCTTGTGGAAGAAGAGATTGTAGATGATGTAGACATTATCAGTGAATTGGTCTATGATTTTGTTCTGAACTTTGGTAATCCGGATTCCAGAAAGAAGGGAAGTGAGAATATGAGT
The DNA here is from genome assembly GCA_028281285.1 of Cyclobacteriaceae bacterium. Lineage (GTDB taxonomy): Bacteria > Bacteroidota > Bacteroidia > Cytophagales > Cyclobacteriaceae > Roseivirga. The sequence continues at coordinate 448,641 of JANQKF010000013.1, read as the reverse complement.
GATCGAGAAACCTATGAGACATTGCCTGCAGCAATGAAGGCGTATATCAACAATAAACTGAGAAGCCGGGAGTCTTCCGATGGACCAAGTGAGGCTGTTGTTTCTCTCAAAACTGATCGTGGAAGTAGTTATGAGATATTCATAAAAGTGATGGATGAGATCAACGCAGCCTATTACAAAATTTATGGTGAACGTGTAGGATTAACAGATGAAGAATATCGAAAGCTCAATCGAAACGATCCTCGTCAACGAATGCTCTACGAAGAAGGCAAGAAGGGGATCAATAAAGGAATTTCATTAGCAGAACCGACTGCTGTTGGGGGTTAGCTACATGTCATTATGAGCGAATGTAGAGAGCGTGAGAATCTCAATGTCGAGACGATAAGACTCTTTCGTTGCTCCAAGTTTGGTCACCGAATTCTGTGGATTATTTGAACAGCTTTCTGATTTCCCTGGTGTCATAATCCATGATATAAATCTCTGAGGAATTCCCATTGGCTTCAGTAATGGCAAAAACGATTTCCTTGCCATCCGGGGAAAAGGAGGGTAGAAAGATATCTCCATACCCATCAGTGATTTCTTCCACTCTTTTGGTATCCAGGTCAAGCACGTGAATATTGACTCCTTTATCGGAATACTGCGCGTAGGCTAGCTTGTTCGCATTGAAAAAGGGAGCCGGACTCGTTTGATGATGATCAGTCTTGTTGAGCAAGGTGACCTCAGAACCATCTGGTTTCATACTGTAAAGCTGGTAATAACCTGATCGCTTCGATTGAAAGTAGATCAACTGCCCATTGTTGGACCATATAGGGCGAAAGTCATTGGCCTCTTGATTCGTAAGATTGGTTACTTCTGTGCCATCTGCTCTGGCAATAAAAACATCGCGATGCCCATCAGCTCTAGATTCGAAAACAATCCATTCACCATTGGAAGAAATCCTGGGGCTGCTTTCATTCGAAGGAGTATTTGTGATCCGAGTGAGTTTTTTACTTTCACGATCATAGCTATAAACCTCGCTATTACCATCCCTTTTGGACGTGAACAGGATTTTCTTTCCGTCCGCAGTAAATGAGGGACTGGAATCAGTCGCTTCATGTGAGGTGATCTGCTTGAGTCCGGTTCCATCCTTATTGACAAGATAGATGTCATAATTGCCATTCAGATTGGAATAGAAGGCAATCTTACCATCGGCTGACCACACCGGATCATAATAGTATACCTTGTCCTGGGCATGTAGTGAACCACCACAAACAACAAGGATCATCAGGGCGAACATTCTCATCTACTGAATTTAGCCTAACGGTCTCACATTAGTTGAGGATCTTAAAGAAATATTGCATCAGGTTAGGGAATTGAGACAAGTGACGGAACTGAATTTACCCGGTTGAATTTTCGATACTCATACCTATAGCCGTATCTCAACGCAGAAATATCGCTCAATACGGCCGAGGCAGTGGGGTATCTACCAGCTCCTTTTCCATAAAGGAATTGTTCATCCGCCAATGAGCTTCCGAGCAACACCCCGTTATATTCATTGTTTACCTCGGATAAAATGCAATCATCTCCCACCAATTCTGGTTTTATAGAAAGTTCTAATTCTCCATCATGGTGTTGGGCTCTGGCAATCAACTTGACTTTCTTCTCCAATGCAGTTGCCGACTCAATGTCTTCTGTTTGAAGCTGACTAATCCCTTCTCGAGGTATCTGGTAGGGATTTACTAACTCTCCAAAAGCATGAAGGGCAATAATACTCAGCTTGAAAGCCGCATCTATGCCTTCTACGTCCAAGGTGGGATCAGATTCTGCAAAACCATTCTTCTGGGCTTCTTCCAAAGCCACCTGATAATCCAGATGTTCGGTTTGCATTTTTGAAAGGATATAATTGGTTGAACCGTTGACGATACCGCAAACATAGTTCAGTAGGTCATTGTCAAAATACTCTTCCAGGTTTCGGATGATGGGAATACTGCCACAAACTGCTGCTTCATATAGAAAAGAAATATCAAAGGTCTGCTGAAGCTCGATTAATTCAGCATGGTTTTCGGCAATCATCTTTTTGTTGGCACTTACCACAGATTTGCCCTGTTCCATGGCGGCCTTGACAATCGGTAAGGCTGCTTCGGCATCATCAATCAGCTCTACAATGACATTGATATCAGGATCAAAGAGCAGCTCGGCAGGCTGGTCTGTGAAAATATGAGCGGGTGCATTCCGGTCCTTATTGATGTCCCGGATGCACACCTTCTTGACTGTGGTTTTCAAACCTGGTTTATCTTTCAGGACCTGATAGATGCCTTCTCCGACCACTCCAAAACCAAAGAGTCCGATAGTTAAGTTTTTCATGCTTCAACTGGTTTTTTTCGTTTTTTCAAAGCTCTGAAGGCAGTCTCCAAGTCAGCAATAAGATGCTCAGCATCTTCAATGCCACAGGAAAGTCGGATGAGTGAATCCTGGACTCCCGAAGACAGCCGTTTCTCTCTGGGTACGGAAGCATGTGTCATTTGAGCTGGGTGGCAAAGCAGACTTTTCACACCTCCAAGGCTCTCTGCAAGCTTGAAGTATTCGGTGTTCGTCACAAAGTCTACCGCCTCTTCGATCGTGTCCTCTTTTAGACTAAAAGAGATGATTCCCCCATAGAGTCCATTTTGCTGTGCCTTAGCGACTTTGTGGTTTTTGTGGCTTGGTAATCCTGGATAATAAAGTTGATCCACTTCCGGACGATGGCTGAGGTATTCTGCTACCCTGAGTCCATTTTCGCTTTGTTTTTCAACCCGGAGGGCTAAAGTTTCGATTCCTCGTATAGTAAGAAAACAATCCCAAGGACCTAATATTCCGCCTGATGCGTTTTGAATGAACTTAATTCGCTCAGAGAGCTCCTCAGTCTTGGTCACTACTAGTCCGGCCACCAGGTCGGAATGTCCTGCGAGGTACTTGGTAGCACTATGGATGACGATGTCTGCACCCAATTCCAGTGGCTTCTGAAGGACAGGGCTGGCAAACGTATTATCTACCACAAGGAGCGCATTGAAGCATTTCGTGATGTTGGCAATCTTTCGGATATCAGAGACTTTTAGGGTAGGATTAGTAGGAGATTCGATCCACACCAGCAGGGTTTTATCATTGATATACTTGAGTATATTCTCTGCATCAGTGGTGTCCACATAATGGATTTTGATACCGAGTTTTTCATAGACATGAGTGAATAACCTAAAGGCACCTCCGTAGATGTCGTCTACTGCAACGATTTCATCTCCAGCGCTGAGTAGCTTGACCACCGAGTCGATTGCTGAAAGGCCTGTCGCAAAGGCAAATCCCGAATCGCCACCTTCGAGTTTTGCGATGAGGTCTTCCAATACTTGTCGAGTAGGATTATTGGAACGGGCATAATCGAAGCCTTTGTTGACTCCTGGTGCTTCCTGAACAAATGTTGAGGTTTGGTATATCGGAACCGAGATTGAGCCTGTCAATTCATCAACAGGAATAGAATGAAGGATTTCTGTAGTACTGCACATTTTGATAGTTTTTTAAAGTTTCAATTTCAACTCCTATCAAGAGCAGCTTCGGAAAGAGCATAAAAAAAGCTCCTCCGATAAATTCAGAAGAGCCGCGTCATTTATGTAGCGTGCGCTATTTCTGGACTTATCTTCCCCACCATGTGGGCTGGATGTAGCACCTACCGACTGCCTGTCGGGGTTGCTAAAGCTTCAACGGGCCATTTCCCTCAGCTTTTCTTGATAAGAAAAATTTTAAGAACGTATTTGTTGGCAAAGCTAAGTCAGACCAATTCTATAATCCAAGCGTTCATCAAAAAATATTTTTTCAACGAAACCTTTTTGTCTGATACACGCTTTTAGAAACTATACATAATCAGTAGTTTCGCCCAATAAATTGAGATAGACGATGCGAAGAACAATTCTAATAATGGCGGTGGTAGTGGTGGCTTTCTCGGCAGAAGCACAGTATCAGGAAGGAAAACACTATGAAGTTGTGAACGAAAAAGGCACAGACAAACCAACTGTTACAGAATTTTTCTCGCTCTACTGTGGCCATTGTTTCCAGTTTGAAGGAATGCTTAACGACTACCTGAAAGGCCTAAAGGAAGGCACAACCTTTGAAAAATCCCATGTAGAGTATATTCCAAGAGATAATGAACCTGTAAGCATGGGGACTATCAAGGCTTTCCTGGTGATGAAGAAATTGGGAAGAGAAAAGGCATTGATGCCTGCGTTCTTTGATCACGTTCACAAATTTGGTCTGCCTGTAAATACAGAGGCTGATATCAAGAAGATATTCACCTCAAACGGGGTTCCTTCGGCTGTTTTTGACAAGTACTACAATGCTTCGGAAATTGCAGAGGCTGCCAAGAAAATGGCTGAACGAAGAGGGGCAAGACAAATCTCCAATGTTCCCACCATGGTTGTGAATGACAAGTACAAGATCAATATGGGGAGCGTTACCAGCCTTCAGGAACTGATCAATCTTACCAATTTCCTGCTTGAGAAAGGTGGGGCCTGATTAGGTTATCAAATAGGGCTTGCCACTCACCTTCTTATTTTTCATCTTAGGCACTCAACCTTAATAAAGCCTAATGAAAAAGCTCTTGTTCCTATTCCTTGTTGTTGCAGTTGGTTGTACTTCGTCTGGAAATGATGAATTATCCAGATGGGAAGAACATGCCAACAACGTGACTATTATTCGTGATGATTTCGGAATTCCTCATATCTATGGGAAAACGGATGCCAACGCTGTATTCGGGATGCTTTATGCCCAATGTGAGGACGATTTTCCGCGAGTCGAAAGAAACTATTATTGGGCGATTGGTCGACTTGCCGAAGTGGAGGGTATAGATGCTATTTACAGTGATCTTAGAGCGTGCCTCTACATGACTATTGATGAGGCAAAGGCACATTACGACTCTGCGCCACAATGGCTCAAAGATCTATGTGATGCCTATGCCGATGGTATAAACTATTATCTTCATACACATCCTGAAGTGCAGCCCAAACTGCTTACCAGATTCGAGCCTTGGTTTCCTATGTTTTTCTTCGAAGGATCAATAGGAGGGGATATTGAAAGTGTCTCGACAAGGAGGATTGAGCAATTTTATGGAGAGAACCAAGCTACTGCCTTTGTCGATTTTCTGGAAAAGGAAGACTTTAAAACCGAACCAAAGGGTTCGAATGGTTTTGCGATTTCAGGCGATCATACCGCTTCTGGAAATGCGATGTTGCTAATCAATCCTCATACATCCTTCTACTTCAGAGGAGAGTCTCAAGTAGTCAGCGAAGAAGGACTCAATGCATACGGGGCTACTACCTGGGGACAGTTCTTTATCTACCAGGGTTTTAATGAGAAGAATGGATGGATGCATACTTCCACACGTGTGGATTTCAAAGATGATTTCCTGGAGACAGTTGAAGAACGAGATGGCAAGTTACAATACAAATATGGCGATGAATGGCGTGATGTCTGGACGTCAGAGGTTACCTTAAAATACAAGTCCGGAGATGGTTTTGAGGAAAAGACATTTCCTATGTACCGCACACATCATGGACCGATTACGGGTAAAGTTGGAGATCAATGGGTCGCTACAAAACTGAATTGGGAACCTGTGGATGCATTGATCCAATCGTTCACCAGAACCAAAACGAACAATCACGATGAGTTCTGGGAAATGATGAAGATCCGCAGGAATTCTTCAAATAATACCGTGTATGCTGATGCCGATGGCACCATTGCGTACTATCATGGAGACTTCATTCCCAAGCGTGATCCTCAGTTTGATTATTCGAGACCAGTGGATGGCTCCAATCCGGCTACTGACTGGCAAGGAATGCACGAATTAGATGAAATCATCACTATTATAAATCCGGGGAACGGATGGATTCAAAATTGTAATTCGACTCCATTTACTGCGGCTATGGAATTCAGTCCCAAAAAGGAGGATTATCCCTATTATATGGCCCCTGATCCCGAGAATTTTAGAGGAGTGAACGCGGTGAGAGTCTTGAAAGACGCTAAAGACTTGACCCTTGATGGTTTAATTGATTTGGCCCATGATCCCTATTTGCCTGCCTTTGAAAAGGTAATTCCGGGATTGGTCAGGGCATATGAACGAGCACGCAATAAGGACCGATCGCTTGCTGGTGCAATCAATGTCTTGAAAAACTGGGATATGAAATCAGGAAAGAATTCGGTCGGGATGACACTAGCCCATTTTTACGGTATGCAACTCTATGCTGATGGAGGTAATCCGCAACGTTTGAGTGGCTTGGATAGATTCCATTATTACGGAACGGGGATGCCGGAATCGAAGAGGCTCGAGATTTTTGGCAAGGCTGTAGCAAGACTAACTGATGATTTTGGGGATTGGCAAATCCCATGGGGCGAGTACAATAGATTTCAGCGATTGACAGGAGACATTAATCTTCAATACGATGATGAGAAGGAAAGTATTCCTGTCGGTTTAACTACTGCGAGATGGGGAGCTTTGGCTGCTTATGGTGCAAGGGCTGGAGAGAATACAAAACGAATCTATGGCTATCGAGGCAATAGCTTTGTCGCAGTTGTTGAGTTTGGTGACAAAGTAAAAGCCAAAAGCATGCTGGCAGGTGGACAAAGTAACGACCCGAATTCTCCACATTTTGATGACCAGGCACAGCGGTATGCTGACGTCCAGTTCAAGGATGTGGCCTATTATCGAGATGATGTAGAGGCACGTGCGGAGGAAACGTATAAGCCAGGAAAGAGAAAGTAATTAAGAAAGGAAGTAATGAAGTGAGGAGGCTTATTCACTTCTTCATCTCATCACTTCCTCTTCTTTTATTCATAACGAAGCGACTCTACCGGATTTCGCCTTGCTGCTTTCCAGGTTTGTGATCCTACGGCCAAAATTGCCAAACTGAATAGGATGACGATCGCTGTCATGATTTCGAGGACTCCAATACTGACACGATAATGAATTTGCGCAAGGACCAATTTGTCCAAGACCAAATAAGCCAGAAAACTTCCCACAATTCCCGAAATAGAGATTAATCGGATGAACGTTTTGGAAAGGATCATTACGAGGTTTCCGATGCTAGCGCCTACTGCCTTTCTGATCCCAATCTCTTTGATTCTGGTTTCTGCGTTGAATACGGCCATTCCCAACAGACCAAGACAGGCTATGCTTGCGGCAATAAAGCCGAGAAATCCGAACACTCGAACGAAGATGACCAAAAAAGCATTTGATTCCTCCAACTCCTGATCCAGGAATTTCACTTCCAGTTCTGTTTCAGAGTCCACCACATCCCATGCGGTTTCAAGTTTATCAATTGTGTTTGGAAGAAGGGCCGTTTGGATACTTAGGTTAAGAAAATCGAACCGAATATCGGATTCAAAAAAGACCAAACTGCGAATGGGCTCTTCGATGTATTGGAAGTTGAAGTCTTCCACAACGCCCGTTACCGTAACCGGTTGTCCATTGATTATAAACTGTTCTCCCAGAATTTCCTGGTTGGACGAATAGCCCTGAAACTCAACAAACTTTTCGTTGACCATCATTCGATTTAGTCGCTCCTCGGGCTTCCGTGGCTCATAGATGCTTCCAGCGACAACATCGATATCATGAATGTCAAAATATTCAGGTGTGGCTGAAATGAAGTTCAAATAAGCCGAATCGTTACGAACCGGGTTCTTAATCATATAGCTCTGGCTGGCTCCGGTTCCAACCACCATGGAGGAGGCAGAAATCTTCGATACTTCTGGAATCTTCTCGATTTCGGTGATCAATTTTCTGGCATCATTCCCATTCAATGAAAGGTTTAGAATGTTTTCCTTTTCAAATCCCATGTCATGAATCATGGCATAACGATATTGTTTGGAAACCACATTCATCGTAATGAGGAAGAAGATTGAAAGGGTGAATTGAACTACAATCAGCGCTTTTCGGATGTTCACATGAGAAAAAAGCTTTAGAGAAGAATTGTTTCTTAGCGCAGTAAGTGGTTTGATCTTCGAGAAAAAGAGAGCCGGAAACAAACCTGCTATCAGACCGATGACGATGGAAAAGAGCACAAAAAAGATCATTAGGGTAGGAGGAGTTTCAGGTTGCATGATTTGATCAATCCTTGGAATGCTTAACATGAATAATGGCTTGATGACCAGGAACAAAAAGTAGGAAAAGAAGACAGCAATCAGAGTCACTATGACCGTCTCGATAGTGAACTGAGTGAAAATTTGTCTCTTTGAACTACCTACAATTTTGCGAACACCAATTTCTTTTGATCGTCTGAGCGCTCTCGCGATGCTTAAGTTGGTGTAATTGAAGCAGGCGGATAACACAATGGCCATGGCAATAGCACCAAGGATAATAATCGGCAAGGGGATTAGTTCTGCTCCAATTTGATTGTTCAGGTCTTTACCCGGAATGATGGAGGTGATTTTCTGGGTAGCAAAGGTCACATCGAGGTTTTCAAATTGATTGGAAACGTCCAGACCTTTTTGATTCAGCCAAACTTGAACATTGTCCATGCGTTGCCCCTCTTCTAACAGAAAATAGACATATCCCGAAGAGTAATCCTCCCAGCTTTGAGAATTGTTGGAAATGATTCCCTGATCTTCCAAGGCCTTAACGGTACTAAAGGAGGCGATTGTCTGAAACTTCATGTGAGAATGCACCGGGGGATCTGCCACAATACCAGTGACCAAAAACTCACCTCGATCAGGAATGGTCAGGATTTGACCCATCAGATCTTCTCCAGGTCTTAATGTTTCCGCCAAGGTTTCAGTAATGATTATGGAAAATGGATTGGAAAGGGCTGTACTTGGGTTGCCTCTTTTCAGATCAAAGGAGAATACGTCAAAGAAGTTCTCATCAGCGTAAATTCCTTGGGTAAAAAGGCTTCCTTTTTCCATTTTTATTCTGCCGGAGAACCATCTTCTGATTTTCACCACTTCGTCAACTCCTGGCAAGTCGGCTTTCATCTGATCACCAAGAATGTTAGGAGCAGTGGCTGATTGATCCGAGTTCAGCCCTGGACGCACAGGAGTACTCAGAACCCTGTACAATCTGTCCTTATTAGTATGGAATTGATCAAATTGGACTGCATCAAAAACCAGATTGACAATAAGCAGCCCTACAGACATGCCGATGGCCAGTCCGGTAATATTGATGAAGGTGAACAGTTTATTTTTGGAAAGACTTCGGAAAGCCACCTTTGTATAATTTCTAAGCATAGCGGTGTTGTTGTAATGTTTTTTTTGTTTTTGAAACAGTTTTAATACTGAAGGACGGATTAGCCTTACGACTTCCATTTTGTAGGCTCTGTTCGCCTTTCTGTATCCCCGTTCCTCCACATTTAGCCAATACTCCTCCAGCAAGTCACCTTGTAATTCAAAGTAGAGTTCATCCCGGCATAGTCGTTTGAATAGCCGGCTGTAGAGCTTTGGGGGTGTAGGCAGTGACTTTTTCATCTATCGTTATCTTACTGAGGTGATGGAATCCGTGCCAACTCGTCATTCACTTCTGAGGTTCTTCACCGGATTTGACAGCGCGGCTTTGATGGAGTGATAACTTACAGTGATCCAAGCCACTGTTAAGGCGATTAGCCCTGCTGTTACAAAGGAAATCCATGTGCTGCTCATCTCCACACGATAGGCAAATCCGTTCAACCAATTGCTCATGAATAAAATGACAAGTGGAATAGACAATAGTAAGGCTAAGATGATTGGCTTGTTGAAATCATACATGAGCAAAAATACGATACGCCTGGATCCTGCTCCAAGCACTTTACGCACTGCGATCTCCTTTATGCGACTGCCGATCACAAAGGTGGCCAATCCGAACAAACCAATACAGGCAATAAGGATGGCTATTCCAGTGAATGCGAGAAACAGATCACCCGATTTTTTCTCCATCTGATAGAGCTGATCCAGATTTTGATCCAGGAAGTTGTAAAGGAAAGTTTGATTTGGTGCATGCTCCACCCAAAGCTCCTCAAGTGAATTAATAATGCTGGAGGACTGATCGACATTTGCTCGGATCACGAGATTGTTGAGGGTACCCTCTAAATATCGTTCATTATTAAAAATAACCAGAGGTGTGATTTCATTGTGTAAAGACTTGTAGTTAAAATCCTTTACGATTCCTACCACTCGATAGTCTTTGGGGCCATCGGGGTTGGAAACGTCCCGATCATTTTTGATAATTTTTCCAATCGGATCGTCAATGATACCGAAAGCTCGTGCTGCAGATTCGTTCAAAATAATAGACAATGAATCCTCAAAATCTGTTGAGAATGACCGACCGGCCTTTAGGTCCATGTGCATTGTACTGAGAAAATCATCTTCTACCACCATGCAGCTCAGGGCGATGGACTCTGTACTTCCTGCCAGCTCAAAGGAACTTCCAAAATAAAGCTCACTGCTCCCGGGCAGCGCACTCGATCCACCGATATTGGTGACACCTGGAATCCTCTTCACTTCCGTCTTGAAGGTTTCCAACTCTTTGAGGCCACCAGTGCGCTGCATCACGATTATATTTTCTCTGTCAAAACCGAGATTTTTGTTCTGCATAAAATTCATCTGTTGTCCAACAATTAGCGTAGAGCAGATTAAGACGATAGAGATCAGGAATTGGAATACCACAAGTCCGTTTCTTGTCCATTGACCTTTCTTTCCTCTAATGAATTTTCCTTTGAGAACAGTTACATGTTTAAAAGAGGACAGAATAAATGCAGGATATAAACCTGCTAAAAGACCCAGAAGTAGAGAAAATAAAGCTAATGCACCATAGGCATAAGGTCCGACTGCCTGTCCAAAGATAATCTGTGTATCAGCGAAATTGTTGAAAAGGGGCAATAGGAGGTAAGCGAGTAATAAGCCAACGATTGTTCCGCTGATGGTGACCAAAACAGACTCAATAAGGAACTGACTAATGAGTTGCTTTCTTAAAGAGCCCATGACCTTGCGAATTCCGACTTCTTTGGCGCGATCGGTTGCCCTGGCAGTGGCTAAATTCACGAAATTTACCATCGCAAGGATGATGACAAAAAAGGCAATGGCCAGGAATAGGTAGATATAAGTTACATTACCGTTCGCCTGGAACTCTCCTTCCAACTGAGAATTAAGGTGTATGTCCTGAATAGGCTGTAGGAAGTAGTTGTAGCCGTTGCCACTCGCCTTATAGTCCTCAAAAGACATTTTCAACCGCCTTTCAATTTCGCCAGCTGCGTAGTTTTCAACGATCTGATCAAATTTTGCATTGACAGATTCTGGGGATACTCCTTCTTTGAGGACCAGGAAGTTAAATACGCCAAAATTAAGGAAGTTGGGTTTTTGCAGGTAAGCCAGATCGAGGATTTCGAAATCAACCATAACATCAAATTTGAAATGGGTGTTTCGAGGTGTATTTTCCACCACTCCTGTTACAATGAGATCTCCCAGATCGGATTGTAGAATTTTACCCAGTGGTGACTCATCGCCAAAATATCTCAGAGCAGCATTCTCTGAAAGTATGGCCGCATTCTGGACACTGAAGACTTCGTCTCTCTTGCCATCAATGAGTTTAATCCCAAAGATTTCAAAGAAATTGTGGTCTGCCGCGACAAGGTAATTTTCCAGGAAGGTCTCGTTGTTATAGGTGATGTTCACCCCACCATTATTCCGAAATACCTTGGTAAAGGCTTCGATATCCGGGAAATCAAGTGCTGCCTGTTCGCCCATCGAAACGGGAGTTCTTGCATAGCTTGACACATGATCAGGATAGGTTCTATCCACAGCCAACCTGTAGAGTCTATCCTTAACCGGGTGATAGTTATCATAGCTTGTTTCACTTTGTACATACAAGAGTATCAGTGTGGCCACTGCAACGCTCATTGCAAGTCCGCCAATGTTGATCAAGGTATAGAGCCTTTGTTTGATTAGGCCTCTGAGGGCGAGTTTGAAATTTATTTTGAACATAGGTAAGACGGTTGTTTTTTTTAGTGCTTTGATTATTGAAGGACGGACCATTTTCAGGACTTCTCTCCGGTAGATTTGTCTGGCCCTTTTTCGACCAAACTCTTCTGTGTTCAAGGAGAATTCTTCAAGTAGGTCACCCTGCAATTCGGGATACAGCTCCTCTTTACAAAACCATTGAAAAAGCCTCGAAAAGAGCGCGGGCGGTGTTGGGAAATCATCCATAGTTATGTTGTAACCTGAGCCTGGGCACTTCGTTCCAAAGCTGGTCACGAACATCTTTGGCTTCTTTCAGCGCATTCACTCCTTTGTTGGTGACTTCATAATAGCGTTTCGGCATACCTCCACGCAGTTTGTTAGCTTCACCTTGCCAGGACTTTATGAGCCCTTTTTCTTCCATCCGACTCAATGCGGTATGTAGGGCTCCCCGACTGATGTTTCGATCAGCTCTTGTCTTAATTTCTCTTTTGATCGAAACGCCATAGGCATTATCGTCTAATACCATGATGGTGAGTAGCACGATTTCCTGGAATTCTCCAAGATGTGTTCCTTTCATAGGGTGATAAATTTAGCACGTTCTAAAATGTAGACGTGCTTTTTTCGAAAGAAGTTACACCTCGATGGAATAAAATTAAAAAAAGGCCTAAACTCAGTGTTTAAGCCTTTGTAGGTCAATAAATCAACTCAGGTCATTCGTTTCTTAAGCTTTCCGCAGGGTTAGATCTTGCAGCCTTCATAGTTTGACTACTAATAGTCAATAGGGCGATGATAATAATCAACAACGCCCCACTGCCAAACTCCCAGAAGCCAAGTTCGATGCTGTAGATGGCGTCTGCCACAATGGTTTCTTGGTAGAGATAGTAGGCTGCGGGTATAGCCACTAAGGCAGAGATTATGAATATCACAATGAAGTTTCTGCTAAGCAGTACCAATAAATTCGACAACGTAGCCCCCAGGACTTTACGAATGGCAAGTTCCTTCACCCTTGATTCAGCTGTGTAAACGGCCATGCCTAACAAACCCAGAATTGAAATGCAAATGGCGATTCCGGCCAGAAAGGAAAAAATCTTCATAGAGGCGGAGATCTCTTGGTAAGTAAGTTCAAACCATTCGTCATAGAACTTTGCCTGAAAGGCATTTGCCTGGTCAACTTGCCTCCAAGCCTCGTCAAGAGATCGCATCGTTTCAACAATATTCGTTGAGCTTATTTTTAGATTGATATTGTAATGGTCCTGTCTGCCACTGGTGAAAACAAAAGGGGAGATTTCATCATTGATGGTGCCATAGTGGAAGTCTTTTACCACTCCTATGATCGTCCAGTTTTTCTGGAAATAACTGATTGTCTCTCCAATCGCTTCAAATGGTGAGTTGATTCCAAGTTCTTTGACAAGTAATTCAGTCACTACGATTTTGCCTTGATCATTGCCTTCATCAAAACCTGTTCCTGCTACCAGTTCATGGCCCATATTCTTGAAATAACTATAGTCCACATCGAAAGTGTAACTGTTCACGGAATCCAGCCGATCCTTATACTTGACCCAGTTTGACTGTGAACTGCCAGTACTGGCCAAGATGCTCGAAGAGGAAATGCCTGTCACCTCTGGGATCCTGGAAAATTGATTTTTTACCAAGTCCACATCATTGAACTGTAGATCAACATTTAATATGTTTTCAGTTTCAAAGCCGAGGTCAAAATTCAACGCATAGTTGTACTGCTTATAGGCCATGACGACAAGAGTGGCAAATCCCATGGATAGTGCGAACTGGATGGCCACAAGAACCTTTCTTATACCCACCCCATTTCCGGTTTTGATGGAGCTGGCTCCTTTTAGAATATTGACAGGCTTGAAACGTGTCATAATCAAAGAGGGGAATAGGCCTGCTAGAAATCCAATCGCAATTGCGAAAATTATAAAGTAGAAATAAACCTGGGTGCTAACATCCAGTGTCAATGTCCTTTCGATGTATAAGTCGAGAGACAAAAATTCTGACTTGACCACATTGAACAATAAAAACGAAATCACTACTGAAACCAGTGATACCATGATTGCTTCAAGAATGAATTGAAAGAACAGGTTTCCTTTTCTGGCACCAACAACTTTTCTGACTCCTACTTCCTTTGCTCGCTTAAGGGATCTGGCAAGTGATAAGTTGGTATAATTGAAGCAGGCTGAGAATAAAACAATAAGTGCCAAAATCACTACAGAAGTGACTTTTTCTTTGGGCATGACCACAGAAAACTGGTTGTATCGACCATCACCTGGAAAAATATCATCGATGTTTTGCAATCCCATTGACAGCGTCCAATAAACCAGTTTTGGATTCTCTTCCTCGGCCAACCGGTCAAGATTTTGTTGAACCTGGTCTAAACTGTAGCCTTCCGGTAATAATACATAGACATAACTGCTCCAAATGACCCCAAAGTCGGTTGTTACACTGCGATTCTTTTCCTGTAAAGTAATCAAGGATCCTATCGCCTCGAATTTCAAATGTGAGTAGTTTGGCGGATCTTTGGCAATCCCGGTGATTTTGTACTGGGTGCCATTTTCGAACCGAATCACTTCGCCAACCACATCAATCCGATTGAATATCTTTCTTGCCGTTGTCTCGGTTAAAATGACTTCGTTCGGCTCAAGTAAAACTTTTGATGGGTCTCCAGACAATAATTCGAAGGAGAAAACTTTAAAAAAGTCGTTGTTCGTATAGATTCCATTTATCGGAATTGATGATTCACCAACAGCAATGTTACCCCTTAACCCCTTTGTAATCGGAGCAACGGCTTCAAAGCCCGTAAAGTCAGTCGCCAAACGTGTTCCGGTATAGATTGAAGCTGTTGCATAGTTGGCAATTGCTCCATTTTGTCGGTGTAAATCCGTCACTATTCTATACAACCGATCCCGGTTTTCATGGAATTTGTCGTAGCTGTACACTTCCGATAGAAACGAGATAGCCAGAAGGCCAACAGCCATACTAATAGCCAGTCCAAAGATATTGATGGACGAAAACAATCGGTTTCTTGCAATACTTCTGAACGCAACGATGGTGTAATTTCTAAACATGGATGAAAAATTTGATTGTCGATTTGATTTGAGTTTTTTGATTACAGAAGGCCTCATCATGCGAATGACTTCTCTTTTATAGAGCTTGTTGGCCGTCTTGATTCCATGCTTTCGATAGTTCTGCTGGAATTCTTCTTCCAAGTCTCCCTGGAGTTCATCAAAGGCATTTTCTTTACAAAACCACTCAAACAGACGTTCGTAGAGTGGGGGAGGAGATGGGCGATCATTTGTCATAACCGGGATAAAGTTTAAGTCTCGGAATTTGATTCCACAGCTGGTCTCGGATGCTCTTGGCATCATGTAGAGCGGCAACCCCTTTATTGGTCACTGTGTAGTACCTCTTCTTCCGGCCTCCTCGATCAGGATGTGATTCACCTTGTTCAGATGTAATGAATCCCTTTTCTTCCAGTCTTGTAAGTGCGGTATGAAGTGCTCCTCGGCTGATACTTCGATTCACTTTCTCTGCGATTTCTTGCTTAATGGTGACTCCATAAGCATTGTCATCGAGGGAAAGAATTACCAGGAGAACTACTTCCTGAAACTCACCTAAATGTGATCCTTTCATAGAATTTGACTTTATCCAACTGCATGTTCTTAAATGGAGACGAAAAAGTCAACAATCTATTACTTAAATGAAGACTTGGGTATAAAAAAAGCAGTGAAATGCCCATTTCACTGCTTGAGAAGAGTATTTTAAAGATTATTCGTCCCTCAGATTCACAGCGGGACTTGACTTTGCTGCCCTGAATGTCTGAGATCCAATAGTTAACAAAGCAATAATGATAATTATTAGTGCTTCACCGGCAAGCTCCCAGAAGCCCACTGAAATTCTGTATTCAATATTCCTCAATACCAAACTCTTGAATAGGCTGTAGGCCAAAGGGATGGCGACTACCGATGAGATGAGAAATATGATCAGGAAGTTTTTTGAAAGGAGCAATACAAGGTTGTTCAATGAAGCTCCCAATACTTTACGAATCGTGATTTCCTTGATTCTTGATTGAGTGGTGTAAACCGCAATACCCAGTAACCCAAGTAATGAAATCGAGATTGCCACAAAGGCGAGAAGGCCGAAGGTCTTTATGGACGAAGAGATACCGCTGTAGGTTCTTTCTATGGCGTCAGAATAAAATGTGGCATAAAATTCTTCTTCCGGATACAGTTGAGTCCATGCCTTTTCTATTTTATCCATAGTCCCCAGTATATCGTTACCGTTAAGTTTCACATTCATATAATACATTTCCCTATCCCGATCCAGAATAAAGGCATAAGGTTGTAGTGTGTTAAAAATGGTGCCATAGTGGAAGTTCTCCACGACTCCAACAATGAGCCGGTTTTGGTTATAAAATTTAAACTCTTTTCCAATCGCTTCTGCCGGGTTACCGAGACTTAACTTTTGAAGTAGTGATTCGGTCACGATGGCTTGATTGGCGGGTCCATCTGCAGTAAAATTCTGTCCGGCTATGATCTTATGATTCATATTATCCAGGTAGTCATAGTCGATATAGTTATTGTAGGTAATGACTGAATCAGTTCCTTGTATATTGGATACATAGTCTGAATTCAAAGTACCAGTGCTATGGAGAAAATAGATGGTGGATAGGCTTTCAACCCCCGGAATCTTCTTTAGTTCGGTGGACAGGAGTGAAGGATCTCGTCCATCCAGATAGATATTGACGATGTTATCCGTGGTATAACCAAGATCAAAATTGAGGGCGTATTTGTATTGTTTTTGAGCTAAACCAACCAAAATCACAAAGCCCACTGAAAGGGTAAACTGCAAACCGACAATTACTCTTCTAAGATTAAACCCTTTTGAACTACTCCGTCCTGAAATTCCTTTGAGCACATGGATTGTTTTGATTTTACTCATAAGCAAAGCAGGTAAGGTTCCAGCCAGAAAACCAATGAGCAGGGCAAATATGCTGAAGTATAAGTAGATCTTTGGTGTTAGCTCCAACGTTGTGGTGCTCAGAGTATAGGAATTTAGCTCAATGAACCCAGGCCTGATCAACTTGAATAGAAAAAAGGCAATAACCAGTGCAAGAACGGAAACTAAAATGGCTTCCAGAATGAACTGAAAATAAAGCTGAGCCTTTTTGGCACCCACCACTTTTCTGACTCCGACCTCTTTCGCTCTTCGTAATGATCGTGCAATGGATAAGTTGGTATAATTAAAACATGCCGAGAAAAGGACAATCAGTGCGAGAATTACTACCTGATTAATGCTCCGTTTCGGCATAACGATGCTCATTTGATTGTTTTTTCCATCTCCAGGGAATATGTCTGTAAGAGATTCCATATGTGGTTCGATTCGGAAATGCTCAACTTTGGCATTTTCCTCTTGGGCAATTCTATCCAACTCTTCTTGTGCCCTTTGCAGGTTAGAATTCTTGGATAATCTTCCATAGACATAGCTACTCCACATCGTCCCCCAGTCATTCAGTATTCGAGTCCTCCGTGGCGAGGGCTTTGCCTCAAAAGTTTTGAGTGATGCTATTGCATCAAACTTGATATGTGATGTTAAAGGTGGATTCTTGAGTACCCCCGTGATCGTATAGAGTTCTTCGTTTTTTTCAAGAACTTCTCCAACCACATCTGTAGCGTTGAAAATTTTGATCGCCAGTTCTTCTGTGATCAATACCGTAAAAGGTTCACTAAGGGCCAATTCGGGATTGCCCGAAAGTAGGGGAAACGTAAATAAATTCAGAAAATCTTCCCCTGCATACTGCCCCTTAATTTGAAAGTGCTTCTCATCATGTATCAAATCACCATTAAATCCATTAAAAATTGGGACGATCATGTCAAAATTGGTTGACTCCTCCTGTAGTCTCCTACCCATCAACAATGAGGTGGTGGCATAATCGGTTGTACTTCGACCAATGTTGATCCGAAGATTGTTGATTCGATAGATATCACTTTTGAAGTCATGAAACTGATCATAGCTATGGATTTCACTAACGAAGGTGATCGCCAGCAGACCAACAGCCATGCTGACAGCAAGACCAACAATGTTGATGGATGAAAAAAGTTTATTTCGGGATAGGTTGCGGAATGCAACCATCAAATAATTCTTGTACATAGCACTGTTGTTAAGTTGATATTGAGTTTTGATTTTTTTGATCACTGATGGCCGAAACATCCTAAGGATCTCTTTCCGGTAAATCGCTTTAGACTTTCTGACCCCAAAACGCCCACAATTCCGGAAATACCGCTCCTCTAAATCGCCCTGCAGCTCTTCGAAATAAACCTCATTGCAAAACCACTCGAAGAATCGAGTCCATCGCTTTGGAGGGGCAGGGAATAACTCCACTTTACTCATTTCTTAAGTGTTCCACGGGGTTTCTTTTCACTGCTTTGAGTGTTTGCGAACCAATGGTGAGTGTTGCAAGAACCAATATGGCCAGTAAACCGCTGCCAATTTCCCAGAAACCAATATCAATCCGGTGGACGAGGTTTGGAACGATCCAATTCTCAAAAGCGTAAATGGTTACCGGAATGGTAATGCCAGAGGCGATGACAAACATCAGTAAAAAGTTCTTAGACAACAGGGTTATAAGGTTTTGAACACTAGCTCCTAACACCTTCCTAATGGTAAGTTCCTTGATTCTGGATTCGGTGGTGTATACAGCCATTCCCAGAAGTCCGAGAATCGAAATAGATACTGCGATGATGGCAAGCAGACCGAGTGTCTGAAGTGAAGTGGAAAGTTTGGAGTAAGCCCGTTCGATACGATCCTTGTAAAAGAAAGCCTGAAATTCATGGCTGGGATCCAGTTCCGACCATTTTTCCTCAATTTGCTGCATTGTGTTGATGTTGTCGGCACTTTCAATTTTTAGATTGATTAGCTGATAGTTATCAGGTTCATTCAGAAAAGCGAATGGAAAGATTTCATTGTCAAGCGTAGCATGCTGAAAGTCTTTCACAACTCCGATAATGGCCCTGTCTTTTCCCTCAAGGCGAATATGTTTACCTATGGCATCAACCGGTTCACCCATTTCGAAGTGCTTCAGCAACTTCTGATTGACTACGACCTGAGGCACTGTCATGCCTTCAGTAAAACTTCTTCCGGCAAGTACTTGATGTCCCAGATTGTCTAAGTAGTTGGCGTCCACATTCAGTAAATGCACTGTGGTGGAATTGTCACCTTCGATGTACTTTCCTCGGGTTGTCCAAAAAGACCCAACGCTTGGTATCCAACTGGATTTGGAAACAGAACTCACGCCCGGAACCTGTGAGAAGCTATTTGTCAATAGTTCTGAATCATTGCCCTGAACTCTCACATTAAGTATATCTGCCGTTTCGAATCCCAGATCAAAATTCAAATTGAATTGGTATTGTTTGTAAGCCAGACTGACGAGTATTACGAATGCCATGGATAAGGTGAATTGCAGACCAATCAATAATTTTCTAAGAGTGAATCCTGAAGTTACCTTCAATTGCGTGCTGCCTCTCAATATTGTGGATGGTTTTAGCCTTGAAAGAACTGCTGAGGGTAGAAGTCCCGAAATGATCCCAATTACTACCGAAAACACAAAAAAGTAGATATAGTGGATGAATGAGAGTTCAAGGGTGGTTGTCCGTTGAATGTCTCTATTAAGAGAAAGGAATTCTGGTCTGATGAGTTGGAAGAGAAAGTAGGCAAAGACTAACGCAACAGTCGAAATAATTATCGCCTCCAGTATGAATTGTAGGAATACTTGTCCTTTCCTGGCACCAACAACCTTTCGAATACCAACTTCTTTAGATCGTTTTAAGGCTCGTGCGACCGACAAATTGGTGTAGTTGAAGGCAGCGGAGGCCAGGACTATGACTGCCAGAATGATCATATAATTGACGTTCTTGATTTCCATTCGGGCGCCAAGCTGGTTATAGAGTTTTTTGCCCGGAAAAATCGAATTAAGTGATTGGAATTCCATTTCTACTGAGCTCGTACCGAAGGAGGAATTTTCTTGAGTGGCTATCTCCTCAAGATTGGCCTGAAGATCTTCTGGATGGGTACCCTGTGGGAGCAAAACATATACATGGCTATTCCACATGTTTGACCATCTCATGATACGTTTCGGGTCTTGTACCTTCTTCAGGGTTTCGAATGAGACAATTGCCTCGAAACTCATATGCGAGGTTCTGGGTGGGTTCTCAACGACTCCTGTGACCGTCAGCTGAATATTGTCATTCAATTCTATGATCTCACCGACAACATCTGTCTTGCCGAAGATTTTTTCAGCAGATGCCCGGGTAAGTACGATGGTATAGGGGTCGGTCAACGTACGTTTATGGTCCCCTGATAACATAGTAAATGTGAATACATCGAAGAACGCTTCACTGGCGTAAAACCCAGCTATAGGAATCTTCTGGTCATCTCTTTTCACATCTGCTGAGAAACCCCGATAAATCGTCACCACTTTTTCATAACCAGAATAGTTTTCAGATAGCCGTTGACCGGTCAATGGTGAGGTACTGGCATAGTATGCCGGATCTTCCCCTTCTTCATGAAGAGTATTGATCACGCGGTAGATTCTGTCTTTCTTTTCATGAAAGGTGTCATAACTGTAAAGCTCACTAATAAAGGAAATAGCAAGGAGACCGACCATCATGCTTATGGACAGACCAATAATGTTAATGGCTGAGAATAGCTTGTTTCTGGCAATACTGCGAAGGGCGACCAATGAATAATTTTTGAACATGGCAATGTTGTTTAATCGATATTGAGTGTTGATTTTTTTAATGACCGATGGGCGGAACATTTTGAGTACCTCCCTTTTGTATATTCCTGAGGCCTTTTTTTGGCCTAATTCGATACAGTTTCTTTCATACCGCTCTTCCAAGTCCCCTTGCAATTCTTCGAAATACTCCGGACGACAAAACCATTCGAAGAATTGTTCATAATACTTTGGTGGCGATATGTTGTTGCGAGGCTTCAAATGTTCTGAAATGCAAACTTTGGCACCTGGCTCCAAAGCTCATCACGAATGCTGCGTGCTTCTTGTAATGCCTGCTTACCCAGGTTAGTAACCTGGTAGTATCTTTTTCGTCTTCCTCCCCGTTCCGAAGTGGCACCACCATATATGGAGGTGATAAAGCCCTTTTCGTCCAGACGGGTTAAGGCAGTGTGTAAGGCTCCACGACTTACTGTTCTATTGGTTCTCTTTTCTATTTCATCCTGGATGGTGACCCCATACGCATTCTCGTTAAGAACGATAATGGTAAGGAGAACGATCTCCTGAAATTCTCCGAGATAGGTTCCTTTCATGGTATTTGTTTCTAAAATGGAGATGAAATATAGAAATATTTATTTCTTAAATGAAGACCAAATAGAAAAATATGCAAATCTTACCTAGTCCTTGCTCAGTGATTGGGCAGGATTAGTAGTAGCGGATTGCCAGCATCTCGCAGAAACAACGGACAAAATAAATAGGGCAGTAGCCAGCAAAGGGGCAATAATAAGACCGCCATTGAGGCTGATGCTGTATTGATAGGTCGATAACCAGTTCAAGGTCCCCCATATGATCAGAGGAAGGGCAATACAGGTTCCATAAAACATTAAAAGTCCAAAGTCATAATACAGAATGAGGAGAATGTCTGAGATTCTTGCACCCAAGACTTTACGTATACCAATCTCTTGCCTTCGTTTCAAGGTAGTGAAAGAGGACAAACTAAATAAACCTATTCCGGCAATAAGCAGGGCGACAATGCTAGCTGAAACAAATACACTGAGCGTTTCTTTTTCTGACTTGTAAAGATCTGTGAATTGCTCATCGAGTAAATAGAAATAAGGGAACTGAAAACTCAATCTTCTTTCAATGACATTGAGGGCTTCTTGTATACGCTCTCCCGAGGTACCACTGACTTCAAGATCTATAGTGAAATAGGTAGGATAACGCAGTCCCGTCTTGTACATTTTTGGTGCCTCACCTGAGGTTTTATTTGCAATGATACCAGAAATCTTTTTCAACCCATTAACGTCTTCTACCCCTTTGTTGACGGCAATGTCAGGAGAATCATAACCAATGGCATGCATAGCCGATTCGTTGATAATGACCGAACTATAATCAGTAGAGAAAACAGGAGAAAAGCTTTCTCCTGCCAGAAACTTATCTTCCGAGTTTTTAAAATAGGCATGGTCGACAATGAATAGTTGAAAGGGGTCTTTATAAATCTCAGACGAATCCA
The DNA here is from genome assembly GCA_028281285.1 of Cyclobacteriaceae bacterium. Lineage (GTDB taxonomy): Bacteria > Bacteroidota > Bacteroidia > Cytophagales > Cyclobacteriaceae > Roseivirga. The sequence goes on along the minus strand of JANQKF010000013.1, from coordinate 426,472 downwards.
GCCCGGGCTTGTACAAGGCGTTCATTAAATAGGTGTTTTTCACCTGTCCGTGATACAAATTGGAAACCTCAATATTGGTCAGAAGGCCTTGTTCCTTAAGTTTTTTGTACAACACGTCATATCGATTATTGTAATGATGATCTGCCCCAATGATTCCCGGAAAAATTCCTTCTACTTGTATTCTTGTCAGACTGAACCTATTATTTTCCAAATACTTCAGTTGTTTGTGAACGGTGAGGAGTGCCGAAACAAAGAGCAGCACCACACCTAGCTGCATTACCAGCAGGCTTCTTACCACTCTTGAACTCTTGTTGGAATATCGGGATTGAGCGACTTGCAAACTGCCTCTCAATGATTCAATAGGTTTCATTTTCCCCATAAGTAGGGCAGGATAGATGCCGGAGACCAGACTGCTGAATACCACCAATATCAGTAGGAAGGCCACCCCCATTAGACCATCGGCCCGTACGTGTTCAACCGGATATTCTAAAAGTGGGAATACTTCAATGGAGCGCAGGAGAAAAATTGTCAGAAAGGCTGAGATCGTTGCAGCCGAAAAATTAAGTAATAGAGCTTCTCCGATGAAAGTGAACCCAAGTTGTAATGGACGAGTGCCCATCAGCTTCCGTATCCCGATTTCCTTAATGCGATAAATGGAAGAGATGAGAGCCGCATTGATATAATTGGCCCATGTCATAATCAGAATAATGATTCCTATGGCAATAAGAAAAGTAAGTATTTGCTTGTTTGCGTTAGGTTCGGGTTGATTAGAGACACTATCACCAAGATGAATATCATCGATTCGCGTTGCCCGGATGGCATAGGTATTACCAGACCAGTGGTTGCTTTTGAACAGGTCGAGCCTAGACTGCTCAAGCGTGGTCCCATCTTCAAGTAATACATAAGTGTAGAGATTAGGCGGGTCCTGGTTAGCCCTGATGTTTGTTCCTGATTCTGAGGACAGAGAAGAGACAATCACGTCAAAGCGTAGGTGAGAATTTTCGGGAGTTCGTTTGAAGACACCTGAGATCTGGTAAGTCGCTTCGTCAAGATTTGCTCGACCGCTTCGTATTTCAGTGCCAATTAATCCTTTATGTTTTGACCACCCTTCACCGAAAATCCCCATGGCATGGTCTTCGGAAATCAGCAGGTTGCCAGGTTTTGACAACACGGTTTGTGGGTCACCTAAAAGCAGTTCATAATCGAAGACCTGGAAAAAATTGGGGTCTGCGAAAAAGGCCCTTTTCGAATAGATTCTGTTCACTACTTTTTCTCCCTTGTATCTTCTGAAGAAGCCATTATAATTTTCGCTAAAAGGGATTACTCGAGTGACCGACTGAATTTGAGGCTGATCATCCATAAGTTGCTCACCAAGTGAGGAACCAGTGAAGGCGTTGATGGACTGGCCACCATTAATGTCTGATTCAACACTTTCAATGCGGTAGGTCTGTTTGGCCTTCTGGTGAAAATCATCGAACGACAGCTCATAGCGGATATAACCGAAGATGAGTAAGCAGGCGGTCATTCCGATGCTTAAACTTAAGAAACTTGGAAAGGACGAACCCTTGCCTTTTAATTTCCTGATTGTGACGAGTAGGAAACTCTTCAGCATAAGTATTGAGTTTGAGGTGGTTAAACTCAACCAAAGGCTATGCCATAAGGGAAATGTACCGAAATGGAGAAAAAACGGGGTTAGTCAGTTAACAGGTGTGTCAATTAAGGACGGTAAACTGTTCGGAAGCGTTCAAAAGAAGGTCGGTCATTTTAGACCGACCTTCTTGAGGCTTCTATTCAGCTCTCAAGTTCTTGACCGGGTTGGCCATCGATGCTCTAACAGTTTGCATCATTATGGTCACGGTAGCAATAATGGCCAAAAGCAGAATTGGTAGTATGAATAAGTCTATTGTTATCGGAATACTAAAAGCATAATCTGATAGCCATTGCTTCATTGCAAAATAACTCAATGGTATAGCAATCAAATTGGCAACTACTACCAAAATCATATAACGCTTTGAAAAGAGCATGGTAATGTGTGAACTACTTGCACCCAGTACTTTTCTTATCCCGATCTCCTTTGCTTTCTGAACTACGCTGTAAGATGCCAGTCCGAATAGGCCAAGACAAGCCGCGAAGATTGCAAACCCTGCAAAGGCGTTGAATATTTTACCAAACTGTTGGTCATCCTCATATTGACGATTGAAGAAGTCGTCCATAAAATAATACTCCAACGGGTTGCCCGGAAAAACATCCATAAATTGTTTCTCAGCCTCCTGGATTACTGATTGGGCGTTTTGTGGATTAATTCGAATGGACATGTATCTCACTGTAGCAGGAATGTGTAGTAAAGCACTGGGCATGTACGCGCGGTGAAGTGATTGCCAATTATGATCTTCGATTACTCCTCTAACAAAGACTGTATCTTCACTAATTAAGATTCTTTTCCCTATGGCTTCTTCAGGGGTTCCAAGGTTGAATGCCTCTACAGAAAATGCGCTCACTAAAGCACCATTGGGTCCATCTTCGATAGCATCTGAAAAGTCCCTGCCTGCAATAAGTTCCAGATCATAGGTATGAATGAAATCCGGATCAACCCAAGTGACTTCAATTCGTTGTTCCGTACTTTTTTCAGCCAGTGCATTTCGACCTGAAGTGGCAAAATTATATCCAGCCCCAGGTACGCTCCTGGAGGTTCCCATGTTTTCGACCCCAGGGAAGGAGAGCATACTATTTTTGAAAACATCGAATTTTGCCCGAGTCACTCCTATGCTTGGCCCCTTAATCACTAGCACTTCTGATCGATTGAAACCAGTATCTCCATTACGCATAAAGTCAATTTGCTTGGAAACCGTGAACGTACCGGCTATTAACAAGGTGGATATCACAAATTGAAATACCACAAGTCCCTTTCTGATCGAAAACTGGTACTTCATTTTGATGGACTGGTTTCCCTTGAGAGCACTTACGGTTTTGAATGAGGACAACACAAATGCAGGATATACTCCGGCCAGAAGAGGACCGATGAAGACCAACCCAACGATACCGCCTAGTACCACGGGATGACCTAATTGCAAATTCAATGGTTCCCCAATGGTATTTCCTAGTATTGGCAATAGGAGGTAGGTGAAGCCAAGTGCCAGAGATATGGCGATGAAGTTTATCCAAAAGGACTCCGTAAGAAACTGAGAGATCAATTGAGAACGATGGGCTCCGATCGCTTTTTTGATACCCACTTCCAGGCCACGCTCAGTGGCTTTGGCGGTTGAAAGATTTATAAAGTTGATCCAGGCAATAATGAGAATAAAGCCTGCAATCAGGATCATGAAGTAGACCGAATTGATGCTTTTGGTATCGGCTATTTCTCCATCGCCATCGTCTACATCAGACTTTAAATGAATATCAGTAATTGGTTGAAGGGTTAATACCACCCGTTGAGAGGTTGATTCAAGGTCCTCCGGTGTATATGTATGCATCAGATCAGCGATTTTTTCTCCTGCAATATCCTGGCTTACATTTTCACCCAACTGAGCATACATGAAGAAGTTGGTCCAACCCCAATTTGTACCTTCTTCAGCGTAGTTGTTTTGTTCAACTACCTTGCTAATGGGTTTTAAAAAGTCGAAGTCCAAATGAGAATTAGCAGGATAATCCTTGAATATACCAGTGACTTCCAGCGTGCCGTTGCCCCAACTCCCTGATGCTTTGATGAATTGGCCGAGTGCATTGTTGGCCTCATCACCGAAATACTTCTTAGCCATGGATTCGCTAATAAGCAGTGAATTCACATCATCCAAAGCAGTGGCCGGATCACCCTGAAGAAAGTCAATGGTGAACATTTCCAAAAAAGCCGGTTCCACATAGATGATATTCTGCTCTCTAAAGGGCTCTGAATCTTCCCCATCAATCACCCGATTCATTATGGCTCCTCCATATTCGGGGTGTACCCTGGAGTACTTGGAGATTTCAGGAACATCTCGTTTGAGGGCAGGTGCAAGAGCATGACCACAATAAATACCGGTTCCAACATATTCCTCATTTTGATAGGTTGTTGTGTTGACGCGATATACAGACTCAGCATTTTCATGGAATCGATCAAAGCTGAGTTGAAAGATTACGTAATGAGCAATTATTAGACAGGCTGCTATTCCAATGGCTAGCCCGGTAATGTTGATGAATGAATAGAGTTTGTTCTTGGCAAGATTCCTGAACGCTATTCTTGTGTTAATCTTGAACATTGGATTGATAATTTGAGTTTTCATAAAATTTCTGATGGTAAAGGGCCTGAAAAACCGAATGACATCGAGTATGTAATAAAGCCGGGCCGACCTTGCCCCGGATCGTATATATCTTTTGTTAAAGTCCTCATGAATATCCCCTTCAATATCTTCCAGAAGTTCTGGTTTGCAATACCATCGAAGGAAGCGCTGGGGTAATTTGGGCGGATTATATGTCTTAATTGAGACCTTCATTCTTTTCCATAAAAGATGGTAGCTATTGTCTTATGCATATTCATTCGTTTCTAAGGCAATTGACCGGATTGGTTTGGGCGGTTTTAATAGCATGGAATGAAATTGTGAGTAATGCAATTAACATCAGTATGACTACGGGAAGTACCAGTAGTTTTAAGGTTATCGGGGTCTGATAAGCAAAATTTCTGATCCATCGATCAATGCCGATATAGGCTAAGGGTAGCGCAAGGGCACTAGCGAACAAGATCATAACCAGGTAGCCCTTAGAAAATGTATAACTGATACTGGTCAGGCTAGCACCCAGGACTTTCCTTACGCCCACTTCTTTCCTCTTATGTAACATGTTAAAGGCCGTCAGACCAAAGAGACCGAGGCAGGAGGCCAGGATCGCGAACATGGCAAACGACCTGAAAATGGTTTCAAATTGTTGATCAGACTGATACTGTCGATCGAAGAAATCATTCAGGAAATACAACTCTACTGGATTTCCTGGAAAGTTTTCAAGGTATGCACTCTTTATAACATCAACGGTTTCATCGATAATGCTGCTGTTTAGCCTTAAAGAAAAATATTCATTGTTATCTGGAGTATACATCATTATACCTGCTGAAACAGGAGTATGCAATGAACTCCAGTTGTGATCTTTCATTACTCCTCGGATCTTTAGAGGAATACCATTGGCAATGAGCTTTTCATTAAGGGCTTGCTCTGGGGTACCTAGGTCAAACAGTTTTACCACGGTCTCATTGATAATCAGGCCATTTACAATGATTACCTCGTCAGAACCTGGTTCACCAACACTTCTGATGGCATCGGTGAAGTCGCGACCTGCTACCATTTCAAGCTGATAGGTTTCAAAAAAGTGGTGATCTACCCAGGTGATCTTTGCGCCTTTTCGGCTTGAGCGTTCTGCACCTTCTTTTATAAGTTCTGTGGACCAGTTGTAGCCTGCCCCCGGAATACTCCTTGATGTACTGAAGCTTTTTACTGAGGGCAGTGAAGTCACACTATTCCTAAAACTTTCAAATCCACCCATGTTATCTTCAGAAGGTCCTTTAACCACAAGTATCTGCTCCATATCGATCCCGGTTTTACTCTCCTGCATGAATCGCAGTTGTTCAGTCACTGCAAAAGTTCCCGTGATCATGAGCGTAGAGATTATGAACTGAAAAACGACAAGAGTTTTTCTTAATGAGATACGCCCGGGATTTTGACCATGTCGACCTTTTAATGCCTTGATAGTATCAAAGGAACTCATGAAGAACGCAGGGTATGCTCCCGCCACCATAGGGCCTGTCAATATGAGAACGATTAACATAATCTGCATGTGGGTATTGGTCAAATCCAGATGAAGGTCTTGCCCTACAACAGAGCTCAAGTAAGGCAATAGCAGATATGTAATTAACAGGCCAGCGACCATTGCCAGTATGTTGATCCAAAATGATTCGACCAGAAACTGACCGATCAGTTGGTGTCTTTTGGCTCCCATACTCTTTTTAACACCTACCTCACGACTTCGGTCATACGCCCTGGCAGTAGATAGATTAACAAAATTGACCCAAGCTATAATGAGGATAAAGAAAGCAATGATACTTAGAAAGTAGACTGACTGTAAGTCACCGCCAGCCTCATTGTTTACCTCAGATTTCAGATGAATATCGGTGATGCGTTGAAGTTGCAATATTCTGTTTTCTCCGTTGCGCTCAAGAGATTCTCCCATATAGGTTTTCATTAGCCCACTAATTTTTTGTTCCACACCGGCTTCAGTGGCTAAAGGTGTGAGCTGTACATACAAGTTGAAATTCGTCCAGTTCCATCGAGCCTCTTCATTCTGGTATTGGTCCGTTTTCAGGACATTGGCGATAGGCAAAAGAAAGTCAAAACGGATATGTGAGTTTGATGGAAAGTCACTGACTACAGCTGATATTTCATGGTCACCAGATTCACCCCATTCACCCACGATTCTTAACGTTTTTCCGACTACAGAACCTGGGTCCTGACCAAAGTACTTCTGCACCATGGATTCTGTAATTATCACCGACTTATGATGATTCAGAGCGGTTTGGGGGTTGCCATGAATGAAGTTAAGAGAGAACATGCTTAAAAAGGCAGGCTCGGCAAACATTAGTCCTCGTTCTCTAATGGGTGTTAGACTCAAGGAGTCTTGTACGTGACTTACTATAGCACCTCTATTGTAGTGGTGAATGAGTGAGGATTTGGCAATTTCGGGAATATCTCTTCTTAATGCCGGTCCCAATCCGAATCCACATCCTTTATTGGTTGTTTGGTAATCTCCATTTTGATAATAGCTTGTGTGGACTCTGTAAAGCGATTCAGAATTTGGGAATTGTTGATCGAAGCTTAACTCAAAAAGGACGTAGTGAGCAATCATCAGACAGGCAGCAATTCCCAGTGCCAAGCCGGCTATATTTATGGTAGAATAGAGTTTGTTCTTAGCAAGATTCCTGAATGCTAATCTTGTGTTGATCTTGAACATTGGATTGATAGGTTGAATTTTTGTGAAATTTCTGATGGCAAAGGGCCTGAAAAACCGAATGACATCGAGCACGTAATAAAACCGGGCCGACCTTGCCCCGGATCGCATATACCTTTTATTGAAGTCCTCGTGAATATCTCCTTCAATATCTTCCAGGAGTCCTGGCTTGCAATACCAGCGAAGAAAACTTCTGGCGAGCCTTGGTGGGATATGATCACGTGTGGTTTGATTCATCTTATTGGGTCTCGACTAACAGTCGTTTAACTTCGGTTTTGGTAACATAAGACCTTATGCATTGCTTTATTTTAACTGCCATTGAGGTTCACTTGAAACACGATATCAGGAATTGAATTCCAGAGCGACTCACGCTGCTGTTTGGCTTCTGACAACATTCTTACACCATAGGCGGTAATGGTGAAGTAGCGTTTGCGCTTTCCCCCTCTGATTTTAGTTGCTTCACCCAGGTCACTTTTAACAAGACCTTTCTTTTCCAGGCGGTTGAGTGCAGCATGTACTGTACTTAAAGTCACTTTCCTACCTGTATGAGCATAAATCTCTTCTTTGATGGCTACACCATATGCCTCCGGATGTAAGGACCCGATAGTCAACAAGACGAGTTCCTGAAATTCTCCTAAGTTGGTTCCTTTCATAATTTTTGATGATTTAATTCGTAAATGACGATTAAATCTAACAAATAAAATTCGTAAATGACGATAAAATGAAAAAAGAAACAGTCATCAACTGTAATTGCTGATGACTGAATCGTTAGAAAAGTTGTATCGAAATGCGTTTATTCTGTTCGCAGTGTTTCTGCCGGATTCGATTTTGCGGCTTTCAAGGTTTGGGAACCAATGGTCAGGAATCCAATGGCAAAAATCACGACTACTCCAGACATAAGTTCTATTATTCCTATCGAAATTCTATTGACAGATTGTGCAAGTACAACGGAATCAAATAAGAAATAAGTAGCTGGCACAGCAATTAAAGCTGCAATAATTAGAAGCCACATGAACCCTCTTGCCAACAGTTTGATTAGACTGCCTTCGGTAGCACCGAGAACTTTTCTAATGCTGATTTCTTTCAATCTTGTTTCTGCCGTGTATACCGCCATACCTAATAATCCCAAAGCGGCAAGTGATATAGTGATGAATGCCAGAAAACCAACAATGGTAAACATTACCGAAAACTCGGAATAGGCGCGCTCAATCCGCTCATCATAGAACATTGCACTAAATTCGTGGACATCGTCAATGTCTAGCCATGCGGATTTGAGTTTATCCATAGTTCCAACGATATCGTTGGTATTGATTTTTAAGTTGAGATAGTCGTATTCGCCAGGACGATACCTGAATCCAAAGGATTTGATACCGTCACTAATCTTGGCATAATGGAAGTCCTTGACCACACCAATAATCCTGACTTTATTTCCATTAGTACCTCCTCCAAGTTGAATTTGCTTGCCAATTGCTTCATCGGGGGTGCCGATGTTGAATCTTTTAAGGACTTGTTCATTAACGATGATTACCTCCTCTTTTTCTTGTTCAGGCCTGCTTTCAAAGTTTGTCCCGGCTACAAGATCATGATCCATCAGAGGAATATAGTTTTCATCAATGATGTTATAGTACAGGGTTACGCTATCCATGGGGTCATCATATTTGAGTGTGTTCCCATAGCGGTTACCAATACTCGGGATCATCAATGATTTTGATATTTCCGTGACTTCAGGGATAGACCTGAACGCATTGGCTACAGTGTTGGCATCATTGCCACTTAGTCTGACATTAAGGACATTCTCGGTCTTGAACCCCAAGTCAAAGGCAAGTGCATATTTATACTGACGATAGCCAATTGTTGCGGAAATAATAAACGCAAGAGATAAGGTGAATTGAACTACGATCAACACTTTACGCATGTTGATTTTCTTGAATAGGGTGGTGGACCCGGCATCTTTCAGTACCTTGACAGCCTTCAGTTTTGATAGGAAAACTGCCGGGAAAAACCCAGCCATGATTCCAATAACAATGCTGAAAACAAAAAAGTATATAAACAATGTTGGGGTAGTTTGAATCTTGGCCACTTCCTGAATTTCTCCATCCAGATTCAAGAATTCCGGCTTAATCACATAGAATAACAATGTGGCAAAAACCAGTGAAATCAACGAGATGATAATGGCCTCAACAATGAACTGTGAAAACACCTGCTTTCTGGAGGCGCCTACTACTTTTCTCACACCAACCTCTTTGGCTCTTCGAAGTGATCTTGCTATTGACAGATTGGTATAATTGAACCCGGCACAAAGGATTACGATAAATGTCAGTCCGGAAAGCAGCCATAGAATACTGGTATTCATTGACTTTCCAATGTTGTTGGACAGATCTGGACCTGGCATGATTGCGCCTATCGATTGAAGCTTTACATAATTATTGACTCGATCATTTTTTGCATTTTCTTCATCCTGAATGGCTTTAAGAGCAGCATTGACTTGTGATGCCGAGGTGTTCGGTTCCAACACCATATAGACATAGTTGGACCAGATGTCGTTCCAGCTTATCCAATAATTCCCAGTAGAATTTTTCTTTCGCTCGTTTTCATAAGTGATGAACGAGCCCAAAGTTTCAAAAGTAAAATGGGAATTGTGTGGAGGCTTTTGGACGATACCAGTAACTGTATAACTGTTTTCGCTTCTAAGTTGAATGATCTTGCCCATCGGATCTTCATCTCCAAAGAGCTTGACAGCAGCTTCTTCTGTCAGTACAATGGAGTAAGGCTCTTTGAGGGCAGTTTCGGGGTTTCCTTGAATCAGAGGGAAAGCTTTGAAAACATCAAAGAACCCTTCTCCGGCCCAAATTCCGCTGATGGGTATGGTTTTGTCTCCAATCTTCGCATCGCCTCCAAAATTCCTCCGCATAATCACGGAGGATTCAATACCCGGAACTTCTTCCTGTAATCGTTTTCCTACGAGGACTGAGGTTGATGCAAAATCACTTGGATCTTCCTGTAAGAATTGATTGGAAGTCATTATTCTATACATGCGATCCTTATCAACATGGAAGTTGTCATAGCTGAATACTTCAGATAAGAAGGAGATCATTAGCAGGCATACAGACATGCTGATGGCCAATCCGATGACATTAATGGCAGAAAAGAGTTTGTTTCTTCCTATGCTTCTGATTGAAGTTTTGAAGTAATTTTTGAACATGATAAAAGTGGTTATGTTGTCTAATATTTCAAGTTTCTTTACTGTATAGGGCCTCATGAATTTGACCACATCGATGACGTAGTTCACCTTGGCTCTAAATGGACCTTTGTTTTCGAGATTGCGATCAAAAAACTCATGTAAGTCACCTTGAAGGTCTTCCAACACTCCGGGTCGGCAGTACCATTCCAAGACCCTCTCGGCCCATTTTGGTGGTAAATGAGTTTTCTCTGTCTTCATACCAGTTTCATGGTGAACTCCGGAATCAGGTTCCAAAGTTGATCGCGTTGCTCTTTGACCTTGTGCAATGTGGCTTTCCCGGCATGCGTGACGGTGAAGAATCTTTTTCGTCTACCTCCTCTCACCTTAGTAGCTTCACCGAGATGCGATTGGACGTAGCCTTTCTTCTCCAGTCGATTGAGAACCGAATGAACCACCCCCAACTTTATCTTTCGCTCCGTGATGCGCTCAATCTCATCACAGATAGAAACGCTATACGCTTCTTCCATCAAAGCCGCAATGGTCAGTAAGACTAGCTCTTCGAATTCTCCCAGATTAGTTCCTTTCATTGTTAATCTATTTATTCACTAAATGTATAAAAAATGAATCTGCTGAACGCTATTTTTTATGCAAAACATGAATATATACTTAAGACACATTAACATGTATGCTAGATACGGTCGAAAAGTGAAACCAAAAATCAATATGTATTGAGTTGGGGAAGGGGGGTAGTGAACCGTTGCAACCCTACCTTGAGCTTAGTTACAAGGAGGGACTATTCGGTTTGAGAATACCTCCGCCTCTCTTTCATATAGCCTGCACCCCCAAGGCTGACTTTTTTGCACTTCATAGATTAAATAGTGGAGTGCTCCGTTCAAGTCAAGATGAATGTATTTACCAAGATTTGAATAAAGACGGCTCTTGTTCTTCAGGTTGGAATCCAGTCGTTTGAAGAGCGGGTTGGCCCAGTAAAGATTATCGAACTGTAGGGTGTGCACTATTTCATGGGCCACTAAGGAGTAGAACTCGTTACGGCTTCCTGCCTCAACATTTGTATCAACAGCGATCGAATTGGCTACACCAATTCCAGAGCCGATTAAACCAAAGCCCTTTGGCAGACCGTCCTTTTCATAAAAGAAGACGCCCGTTGCCAAGGTTCTTCCTACGTTGAGTTTCGCTTGCTTTGCGAGCACCAATGTCGTGATGAAAGACGAGAATAAAACCCGGCCTCGAAACTGGTTGTTGGGTACATCATATTCCAAGTGCATCCCCAAGGCGTTCAAATTCCACTTCGTCCACCATTTGTTATTGTTATAAGCATTTTGGATGATTGATGATCCAGCTGCATTGGTCAGTCTGGCAAGCCAGGCGAATTCCAGCGCTTCTGATTTAGTAATTTGGTAGGTGATACTTTTTCCAAAAGCTACCAGGCTTCCGCCTGCTGCTCCAACTCCCATTCCTCTCAGAATCGATTTTAAGGCTCTTTCATTCGGGTCCTTGTTGAGAAATCCTCCTGCTCCGCCAACCAAGGCACCAACACCTATATTATATATAGTTAGATTAAAGCGTTGCTTAGAAAGGGATTGAGAATAAGAAGGCTTGATGAACAAGCCTGCAATAATTAAAGATAAAACCAGTCTTTTGAGCATTGGCTCTAGACCGTCATAATTTCACTTTCTTTTACTGACAGGAGATCATCCAGATTCTTTACGAAAGAATCAGTCAATTGCTGCACATCGATCTCAGCATTTTTGATCGCATCTTCTGAAACCCCGTCATTTTTCAATTTTCTCAACTCGTCATTGGCTTCTTTACGAGCGTTTCTGACTCGAACTTTACCGTCTTCAGTTACCGCTTTTGCCTGCTTGGTAAGCTGTATTCTTCGTTCTTCAGTCAACTGAGGCACGCTGATGATAATATTCTCCCCATCATTTTGAGGATTGAAACCCAAGTTGCTGTTGATGATGCTTTTTTCTACTTCGGCAATAATCGATTTCTCCCAAGGTTTAATAAAAAGAGTTCTTGCATCAGGAGTGGAGATAGAGGCAACTTGATTGATTGGAGTTGGGGTACCATAATATTCCACCAGTATGCCATCAAGCATACTGGGCATTGCTTTACCCGCTCTGATTTTGGCTAGTTCTTTTCTGGAGTGGCTTATTGCTTGCTCCATCATTTCCTTAGCGGTCTCCAAATACAGTTCTATCTCTTCCATTTTTCTAGTGATTACTGATCAATGTCCCAACCGATTCTTCACCATCCATTATACGGTGAAGGTTGCCGGGAGTGTTCATGTCAAATACTATAATAGGAACATTATTCTCTTGACACAAGGTAAACGCGGTCATGTCCATGATGTTATAACCCTTGCTTATCGCCTCCTCGAAGGTCAAATCGGACAAGCGGACGGCATTCGGATCTTTCTCCGGATCAGCTGTATAAACACCATTTACTCGTGTTCCTTTTAATACCACCTCTGCCTCAATTTCAATGGCTCTTAAACTGGCGGTCGAATCAGTAGTGAAGTAGGGGTTGCCAATACCGGCACCAAAAATTACGATTCGTCCTTTTTCCAGGTGCCTGACTGCTCTCCTTCTGATAAATGGTTCGCAAACGGCCTCCATTTTAATCCCTGACATTAGACGGGTATACATTCCACCTTTTTCTAAGGCACTTTGTAGGGCCATGGCATTAATTACAGTGGCAAGCATGCCCATATAGTCACCCTGAACCCTGTCGATGCCGGATGCTTCGGCCTGAACACCTCTGTAAATGTTTCCCCCTCCGATAACTATTGCAATTTCAATCCCTTCATCATGCACTCTTTTGATCTCTTGAGCATATTGATCTAGTCGATTAGGGTCTATGCCATATTGTTGATCACCCATTAACGCTTCTCCACTTAGCTTGAGAAGGATCCGTTTGTATTTCATGCCTATCAGTTCTCTATTAAAAGTTGATTAATACTTGATTCTTTTCAACGCTCTGACCTTTGTTAACCTCAATGGACTTGACCACTCCTTCTCCTGGAGCTTTCAAAACATTTTCCATTTTCATGGCTTCAAGCACCATAAGCTGATCACCCTTTTGTACGGTTTGTCCGGGTTCGATTAAAATATCCAGAATTAACCCAGGCATTGGAGCCTTAATTTCGGAAAGGGCATTGTCATCTGTGGATGAAATTCCCATTTCATCCAGCAGAAGATCCATCTTGTTCTTCAGGCTGACATGATGAATCTCTCCGTTGACTTTAATTTCAAATTCCTTGGCCTTTCTATCGACATTGACCACTTCAGCCGTGACGGATTTACTTTCGGTTATTAAGTGGAAATAACCAGAAGAAATCTCAGAGATGTCGATCTCGTATTCTTGTCCGTTAATGAAGAAGTTATCGCCCTTTTGTTCGAGGGTTAGGCTCTCACTGTTGTTGACTTTAGCCTGGTACATAAATCCGATCGGAATATTGGTCAAATGAACTCCGCAAATATAGAGCAATATTTTTTACCAGCCCTGTCAAATTGACCAGACTTTAGGTGGAAGATTCAGCAGTTTTTGGGGAGAAATTAAAACTGGCAAAAAACCATGATTACAGCGTGTTTAAGCGGTTTTTTTGCTGCTTTGAATTTAGTTCATCTTTTTATGGCAAATATTTGATTAAAATAAAAAAGGGTATAATTTTGCACTTCCTTTCGCTGAAAGGATTTTTTATGTCGTTCTTAAACGTATTGTAATACCAAAAGGGGGGATACCAAAGCGGCCAACTGGGACGGACTGTAAATCCGTTGTCTTATGACTTCGCAGGTTCGAATCCTGCTCCCCCCACATCGCACACCGAAGCTTTAGCGGAGGTGTGCTGCTCCATAGACTGAAAGTGCATGTGCACCTTCGCTAAAGCTATGGTGCACAAGCGGGAGTAGCTCAGTTGGTAGAGCGACAGCCTTCCAAGCTGTAGGTCGCGGGTTCGAGCCTCGTCTCCCGCTCAATTCTTTGAGCTGCAAGTTCAAGGTGCTGAGTTGCTTCAAACTTGAAACCAGGAGCTTGAAGCTTTCAAGCCGATGTAGCTCAGGGGTAGAGCGCTTCCTTGGTAAGGAAGAGGTCACGAGTTCAAATCTCGTCATTGGCTCACAAAAAAGGGTAGCTTGCTGCCCACTGGTAAAAGATAAATTTTAAAAATTAATATTAACTAATTTCAAACATGGCTAAAGAAACCTTTGACCGTTCCAAGCCGCATGTTAATATTGGTACTATCGGTCACGTTGACCACGGTAAGACCACTTTAACTGCTGCAATTACAACTGTATTAGCAAGCGATGGTCTTGCTGAAGTAAAAGACTTCTCTGCGATCGATAACGCTCCTGAGGAAAAAGAAAGAGGTATTACTATTAATACTTCTCACGTTGAATATCAAACTGCTAATCGTCACTACGCACACGTTGACTGTCCTGGTCACGCTGACTACGTTAAGAACATGGTAACGGGTGCTGCTCAGATGGATGGTGCAATCCTTGTGGTTGCCGCTACTGACGGACCAATGCCTCAGACTCGTGAGCACATCTTGCTTGCTCGTCAGGTAGGTGTTCCTGCTTTGGTTGTTTTCATGAACAAAGTAGACTTGGTTGATGATGAAGAGCTTCTTGAACTAGTTGAGATGGAAGTAAGAGAATTACTTTCTTTCTACGAGTTTCCTGGTGATGATATTCCTGTGATCCAAGGTTCTGCTCTTGGTGGCTTGAACAACGAGCCTCAGTGGGTTGAGAAAATCAAAGAATTGATGGAAGCAGTGGACAACTACATTCCACTTCCTGAGCGTTTGACTGACAAGGATTTCTTGATGCCAGTTGAAGACGTATTTTCAATCACTGGTCGTGGTACTGTAGCTACTGGTAGAATTGAAAGAGGTATCACTAACACTGGTGATCCTGTTGACATCATCGGTATGGGAGCTGAGAACATGACTTCTACTATCACTGGTGTTGAGATGTTCCGTAAAATCTTGGATAGAGGAGAAGCTGGTGACAACGTTGGTCTTCTATTGAGAGGTATTGAGAAGTCTGAGATCAAAAGAGGTATGATTATTTGTAAGCCTGGATCTGTTACTCCTCACGCTCACTTCAAAGCTGAAGTATACGTGCTTTCAAAAGAAGAAGGTGGACGTCACACTCCATTCTTTAACAAGTACAGACCTCAGTTCTACTTGAGAACCACTGATGTTACTGGAGAGATCAAACTTCCTGCTGACATCGAAATGGTAATGCCTGGTGATAACGTAACTATCGAAGTAAACTTGATTAACCCAGTAGCTCTTGAGCAAGGGTTGAGATTCGCTATCCGTGAAGGTGGTAGAACGGTAGGTGCTGGTCAGGTGACTGAGATTCTTGACTAAGTAAATTCTTACTTAAAATAAATGCCAAACGCGTTTTCGATTTTCGGAAACGCGTTTGTTTCGTTAATAATTATTGTCTAAATTTGCAGCCCGTTTTGGGGTTGTATCTAAACAGGTGCGTCTCAACCGGAGGTTTTTAGGGAAGGTGAAGTTGAGACTCAAAAGGTTGAAAAAGAGCCTTTTACAGTTGAGAAAAACTTGTTTAGAAATTATACACGGGTGTAGCTCAGCTGGTAGAGCAGTGGTCTCCAAAACCAAAGGTCGTGAGTTCGAATCTTACCACCCGTGCGGATTTTAAAAAGTAAAACCAAATGAATAAAGTCATTTCTTTTGTTCGAGAATCTTATGATGAGATGATGCACAAGGTATCTTGGCCAAAATACTCTGATCTTCAGAGTAGCTCAGTGCTTGTGCTTGTGGCGTCTTTGATCTTTGCCTTGTTGATTGGGGTGATGGATCTTGGCTTCGACAATTTGATGGATTGGTTTTACGCAATAAGAAGATAATACGAGGATGGCTGAACTAAAGTGGTACATGGTCAGAGCCGTATCTGGTCAGGAGAGAAAAGCGAAGGAATACCTGGAGAATGAGATTGAACGTGAGAACTTTCAAGAATTCATTCCTCAAGTAATTACTCCTTCCGAAAAAGTGTACGAAATGCGTAACGGTAAAAAACGTTCGCGTGATCGAAATCTTTTCCCTGGCTATGTGATGGTTCAAGCTGACCTGTCCAATGGTGAGGTAATCCATATGATTAAAAATATCCCTGGTATCATAGGGTTCTTAGGTCAAAAGGCTGGCACTGCTTCCACTCCGCCAGTTCCATTGCGTCAACCCGAGGTCGACCGAATTTTAGGTAAGGTTGAGGAGATTGATGAGTTTGACGAACAACTAGATACACCATATATAGTCGGAGAGACCGTGAAAGTAATGGACGGTCCCTTTAGTGGTTTTACGGGTACTATTGAAGAGGTATTCGAAGAAAGAAGAAAGCTTAATGTTATGGTTAAGATCTTCGGTCGAAATACCCCTGTTGAATTAAGTTACATGCAAGTCGAAAAAGAAGATTAAGATGGCTAAGGAAATATCTGGTTATCTGAAGTTACAAGTCAGGGGAGGCCAAGCCAATCCTTCTCCGCCAGTTGGGCCGGCACTTGGTGCCAAAGGGCTTAACATTATGGAGTTTTGTAAGCAATTCAACGGACGAACCCAGGATAAAATGGGACAGGTACTCCCTGTTGTAATTACCATTTATGCTGATAAGTCTTTTGACTTTGTAATCAAGACACCTCCAGCACCAGTAATGTTGATGGAGGCGGCCAAAGCCAAGAAAGGGTCTGCAGAGCCTAACCGAATTAAGGTGGGTAGCGTGACCTGGGATCAGGTTAAGGAGATTGCCGAAGTGAAAATGCCCGACCTAAATGCCTTCACAGTAGAATCTGCTATGAAGATGGTCGCTGGTACAGCTAGAAGCATGGGATTGAGAGTTACGGGTAAAGCTCCCTGGTAAACTAAAGATTTGTACAAATGGCAAAGTTGACAAAAAAGCAAAAAGAAGCTTTAAGTAAATACGATCCTGCCAAGCAATATTCATTGGCCGAAGCATCTGGCATTGTGAAGGAAATTCATAGTGCAAATTTTGATGCTTCTGTTGATTTGGATATTCGTTTAGGAGTGGATCCTAGAAAGGCAGACCAGATGGTGAGAGGTGTTGTTGCACTTCCTCACGGTACGGGTAAAGAAGTGAAAGTACTTGTGCTTTGTACTCCTGATAAGGAAGAAGAAGCAAAAGCTGCTGGAGCTGACTACGTTGGTCTTGATGACTATATCACTAAAATCGAAGGAGGTTGGACCGATATCGATGTGATCATCACGATGCCAACTGTAATGGCTAAGGTAGGTCGATTGGGACGTGTACTCGGACCAAGAGGCTTGATGCCAAACCCAAAGTCTGGTACAGTTACTCTGGAAGTAGGTAAAGCAGTTCAGGATGTAAAAGGAGGAAAGATCGACTTTAAAGTTGATAAGTTCGGAATCATTCATGCGAGTATTGGAAAAGCAAGTTTCTCACCTGAGAAGATTGCTGACAATGCTGAAGAGGTGATCCAAACCATTTCCAAATTGAAACCTGCATCGGCAAAGGGTACTTATTTTAAAAGTATCAACATGTCTACTACTCAGAGTCCAGGTGTAAAAGTTGATAAAAGCACAATTTCCGGTTTATAATCATGACTAGAGAAGAAAAAGCAATCGTAGTTGATGAGTTGGTTCAGAAACTATCTGACAATTCCAACTTCTATATCACTGATGCGTCCGGGATGACAGTTGCTGAAACGAACGCATTAAGAAGACTCTGTTTCGAAAAAGGTGTCGAATACAGAGTATTTAAAAATACGATGATTCAGAAGGCTTTAGAACGTATGGATACGGACTATACTCCTTTTGATGAATCAGTTTTGAAAGGTTTTTCGGGAATTATGTTCTCAGGTGAGAATGCGAACACTCCTGCAAAGCTGATCAAAGAATTCCGTAAAAAATCAGGCGGTGAATCTCCAATGTTGAAAGGTGCTTCCATCGATACCGATCTTTTCATTGGCGAAGAGAACTTGAACATGCTAAGTAAGCTTAAGTCTAAGGCTGAGCTTATTGGCGAAGTGATCACCCTACTTCAGTCTCCTGCAAAAAATGTTATCTCTGGTCTTCAGGGTGCAGGTGGCAAGTTGGCTGGTATTCTCCAGACATTGTCTGAACGTGAAAATTAATTATTAATCAAGATTTAGAAATCTAATAACAAAAACTAAAATGGCAGATTTGAAAGAATTCGCAGAGCAGTTGGTAAACTTAACTGTGAAGGAAGTAAACGAATTAGCTGATATCCTAAAAGAAGAATACGGTATTGAACCTGCTGCTGCAGCTGTTGCTGTTGCTGGCCCTGCTGCTGGTGGTGGCGGTGAAGAAGGTGGAGCTGAAGAAAAGTCAGAATTTGACGTAGTACTCGTTTCTCCAGGTGGTTCTAAGCTAGCCGTTGTGAAGTTGGTGAAAGACTTGACTGGTCTTGGATTGAAAGACGCTAAAGAAATCGTTGACAGTGCTCCTAAAGCAATCAAAGAAGGAGTTGCTAAAGACGAAGCCGAAGCGCTTAAGAAGCAACTTGAAGAAGCTGGCGCTGAAGTAGAGCTCAAGTAATTTGATCGGCCATAGTATTTATGGCTAATGGAACAGGCCCTGGTCCCGATAGCAGTCGGAATCACGGGTCTTTTCCTGTTTGTATACAATTTGAGGCGAATGCCTCCAAAAAGCCGTGTACGCTTCGAGTACACAACATGGATTTAGTTTAAACTAAAAATTTACGGCCTTGGCTATTACAGCAAATAAAACCGAAAGAATAAATTTCTCCTCCATCAAGTCGGTTCTTGACTACCCTGACTTCCTAGACGTTCAGGTGAAGTCATTTGAGGATTTTTTCCAGTTGGAAACCCCAGCGGAGAAAAGAACCCAGGATGGACTTTTTAAAGTGTTTTCTGAGAACTTCCCGATTTCAGATTCTCGTGAGAACTTTGTTCTTGAATTTGTCGATTACATGGTAGACCCTCCGAAATACGATGTTGCTGAATGCATCGATCGAGGACTTACCTATTCTGTTCCTTTAAAAGCAAAGTTGAGATTGTCTTGTAATGATGAAGACAACGAAGACTTTGAAACCATGGAACAAGAGGTGTTCTTGGGGAACATCCCTTATATGACTGAAAAAGGGTCATTCGTGATCAATGGTGCTGAACGTGTTATCGTTTCGCAATTGCATAGATCACCTGGTGTATTCTTTGCTCAAAGCAAGCACACCAACGGAACCACCCTCTATTCGGCAAGAATTATTCCTTTCAAGGGATCTTGGATCGAATTCGCAACTGATGTGAACAGCGTGATGTATGCGTATATCGACCGAAAGAAGAAATTTCCTGTAACCACACTATTGAGAGCAATCGGTTATGGTACTGATAAAGACATCCTTGATCTATTCGGTTTGTCTGAAGAAGTAAAAGCCAATAAGGCGCAACTGAAAAAAGTTACGGGTCGAAAGCTTGCGGCAAGGGTGTTGAAAACCTGGACAGAAGATTTCGTAGATGAAGATACTGGTGAGGTAGTTTCTATCGATCGTAACGAAGTATTGTTGGAAAGAGACTCTGTACTCTCTGATGAAGACATTGATTTGATTCTTGAGTCAAATGTAGATTCAGTTATTCTTCATAGAGAAGATATCAACATTGCCGACTATACTATTATATATAATACCCTTTCAAAAGATAACTCAAACTCTGAGAAGGAAGCCGTTGAGCAAATCTACCGACAGCTGAGAAATACGGAAGCTCCGGATGAGCAGACCGCACGTGATATTATCACCAGCTTGTTCTTCTCTGATAAGCGATACAATCTTGGAGAAGTTGGACGATACAGAATCAATAAGAAGCTTGACCTTGAAATTGACGCTGAGAAACTTGTCCTTACTACTGAAGACATTATTTCCATCGTGAAATATTTGATTGGTTTGATCAACTCTAAGGCCATAGTTGATGATATCGATCACTTGTCAAACAGAAGGGTTAGAACCGTAGGTGAGCAGCTTTATGCTCAGTTCGGAGTTGGTTTGGCCAGAATGGCTCGAACCATCAAGGAAAGAATGAATGTTCGTGACAATGAAGATTTCAAGCCTGTTGACTTGATCAATGCAAGAACATTGTCTTCTGTAATTAACTCATTCTTTGGAACGAATCAGCTATCTCAGTTTATGGATCAAACCAATCCTCTGGCTGAGATTACTCATAAAAGAAGAATGTCCGCGCTAGGACCAGGTGGTCTTTCCAGAGAAAGAGCCGGTTTCGAGGTACGTGACGTTCACTATACACATTACGGTCGACTTTGTACGATTGAAACACCGGAAGGACCGAACATTGGTTTGATCTCTTCTCTTTGTGTGCATGCTAAGGTGAATTCAATGGGATTCATCGAAACTCCTTATAGAAAAGTGAAAGATGGAAAGGTGAACATGTCCGAGAACGTGATCTACCTGACTGCAGAGGAGGAGGACACACACAACATCGCACAGGCAAATGCTCCATTGCAAGACAATGGAAACTTTGTGAATGACCGTGTAAAAGCGAGATACGAAGGTGACTTCCCTGTGGTTGAACCGAAGGAATTGACCTACATGGACGTAGCTCCTAACCAAATTGTATCGGTGGCAGCTTCGTTAATTCCTTTCCTGGAGCATGATGATGCGAACCGTGCATTGATGGGATCAAACATGCAGCGTCAGGCAGTGCCATTGATGACTCCTGAAGCGCCAATTGTAGGTACGGGTCTTGAAGCACGTGCTGCCATGGACTCCAGAACTCTGGTGATCGCTGAAGGTACTGGTGTTGTTGACTACGTTGATGCTGACAAAATTGTAATCAAATATGATCAGGACGATGAAGATCGTTTGGTCAATTTCAATACAGAATACAAGTCATACGACTTAATCAAATTCCGAAGAACCAACCAGGACACTTCAATCACCTTGAAGCCAATTGTGCTCAAAGGAGATAAAGTAACTGAAGGTCAGGTGCTTTGCGAAGGATACTCTACTCAAAACGGAGAGCTCGCTCTTGGTAGGAACCTGAGAGTAGCTTACATGCCTTGGCAAGGGTACAACTTCGAGGATGCGATTGTAATTTCCGAGAAAGTTGTAAGAGACGACATCTTTACTTCTATCCATATCGATGAATATGAGCTGGAAGTAAGAGATACTAAGCGAGGTGAAGAGGAGTTGACCTCTGAGATTCCAAACGTAAGTGAGGAAGCTGTGAAAAACCTTGATGAAAATGGTATCATTAGAATTGGTGCTGAAATCAAGGAAGGGGATATTCTGATTGGTAAGATTACTCCTAAAGGAGAAACGGATCCAACTCCAGAAGAAAAACTGCTTAGAGCGATCTTTGGTGACAAAGCAGGCGATGTGAAGGATGCTTCATTGAAAGCTTCTCCATCATTGAGAGGAGTGGTAATTGACACCAAACTATTCTCAAGACCTAAGAAAGACAAAGACCTTCGCGCCAAGTCAAAGAAAGAAGTGGAAGTGCTTAAGGCACAATACAGCAAGGATCTTTCTGAGGTGAGAACTCAGATGATTGATAAGCTGTTTACCCTGCTTTCTGGAAAGACTTCGCAAGGAGTCAATCACAAGTTTGGAGATGAAATAATTTCCAAAGGAGTGAAATTCAATAAGGCTAACATTAGCGAAAACCTATTCCCTGAAAAGAACATCTATCGTGATGAGTCTAATTATAACGTTCAGGAAGAGGTAAACTTGATTTCTGATTTGAATCTTGATAATTGGACCACCGATGAACATACCAATAACTTGGTGAAGAAGATGGTCAAGAATTATAATCTTAAGAGAAATGAGATTTCGGGAGAATTCAAACGTCAGAGGTTTACCATTGAAGTAGGTGATGAACTGCCTACAGGTATCGTAAAACTTGCTAAAGTGTATATCGCCAAGAAGCGTAAGTTGAAAGTTGGTGATAAAATGGCAGGTCGACACGGTAACAAAGGTGTTGTCGCTAAGATTGTTAGAGAAGAAGATATGCCATTCCTTGAGGATGGAACACCGATGGATATCGTTCTTAATCCACTGGGTGTACCTTCAAGGATGAACATAGGTCAGATTTACGAAACTGTACTTGCCTGGGCTGGTCTTGAATTGGGTAGAAGATATGCTACTCCGATTTTCGATGGTGCTACCATGGAGGAAGTACAGGCTGAGCTTTCTGAAGCAGGGTTGCCAAATGCAGGCCGGGCCTACCTATTTGACGGATTGACCGGACAGAAGTTCGATCAGCCGGTAACAGTGGGTATCGCTTACATGCTGAAACTAGGTCACCTTGTTGATGATAAGATGCACGCAAGATCAATCGGACCTTACTCATTGATTACGCAACAGCCGTTGGGTGGTAAAGCTCAATTTGGTGGTCAGCGATTTGGTGAGATGGAGGTATGGGCGCTCGAAGCATTCGGTGCTTCTCATGTACTTCAAGAGATCTTGACAGTTAAATCTGATGATGTAATCGGTAGGGCCAAGGCTTACGAGGCCATCGTTAAGGGTGAGACCATTCCTAAACCGAACATTCCTGAATCATTCAATGTATTGGTTCACGAACTGAGAGGTTTGGCATTGGAAATCACTTTGGACTAATCCCTAATTAACAATTGGCTTAAGCCTAAAAACAAGAACACAAAAAAGCTATGGCATTTAAAAAGAATAAAAAACTTATCAGCGACTTCAACAAGGTTACTATTAGCTTGGCTTCACCGGAATCGATCCTGGAAAGTTCCAATGGAGAGGTTACGCAACCGGAGACCATTAACTATAGAACCTACAAACCTGAAATGGGAGGCTTATTCTGTGAGAGAATATTCGGACCAGTGAAGGATTGGGAATGTCATTGTGGTAAGTATAAGAGAATTCGTTATAAAGGCATTATTTGTGACCGTTGTGGTGTTGAGGTTACTGAGAAGAAGGTAAGGAGAGAAAGGATGGGACACATCGAATTGGTGGTTCCGGTAGCTCACATTTGGTACTTCAAATCTTTGCCAAACAAGATTGGTTACCTTCTTGGATTGCCAACCAAGAAGTTGGATCAAATCATCTACTACGAGCGATACGTTGTAATTCAAGCGGGTATCAAGGAAGAAGAGGGCATTGCTCACATGGACTTCCTTACTGAGGATGAATACCTGGATATTCTGGATAAGCTTCCTCGTGAAAACCAAATGCTTGACGATGATGATCCGCAAAAATTCATCGCAAAAATGGGTGCTGAAGCACTTGAGATGTTGTTGGCAAGAACCGACCTTGACGGTCTTTCTTACTCGCTAAGACACCAGGCAGCTACTGATACCTCCCAGCAAAGAAAGGCAGAGGCCCTTAAACGCTTGAGAGTAGTTGAAGCATTCAGAGATGCCAAAACAAGAATCGAAAATCGCCCAGAGTGGATGATCATCAAAATGGTACCGGTTATTCCACCGGAACTAAGACCATTGGTGCCACTGGATGGAGGTCGATTCGCAACCTCAGATTTGAACGACCTTTACAGACGTGTGATCATTAGAAACAATCGTCTTAAAAGGCTGATCGATATTAAAGCTCCGGAAGTAATCCTTAGAAATGAGAAACGTATGCTTCAGGAAGCTGTTGATTCATTGTTCGACAACAGTAGAAAAGTAAATGCTGTAAGATCAGACGGTAACCGTGCTTTGAAATCTTTGAGTGATATGCTTAAAGGGAAGCAAGGACGTTTCCGTCAAAATCTATTGGGTAAAAGGGTGGATTACTCTGGACGTTCTGTAATTGTTGTAGGTCCTGAGTTAAAACTCCACGAATGTGGTTTGCCTAAGAACATGGCAGCTGAGCTTTTCAAACCTTTTGTGATTAGAAAACTGATTGAAAGAGGTATTGTGAAGACTGTGAAGTCAGCGAAGAAAATTGTTGATAGAAAAGATCCTGTAGTTTGGGATATCCTTGAAAATGTACTGAAAGGACACCCAGTACTATTGAATAGGGCTCCTACACTTCACCGATTGGGTATTCAGGCCTTCCAGCCTAAACTTATCGAAGGTAAGGCAATACAGTTACACCCACTTGTGTGTACTGCATTTAACGCTGACTTTGATGGTGACCAAATGGCCGTTCACGTGCCACTAGGACACGATGCGGTGATGGAAGCCTCCATGTTGATGCTTTCTTCTCACAACATTTTGAACCCGGCTAACGGTGCGCCTATTACCGTACCTTCTCAGGATATGGTATTGGGTCTTTATTATGTAACAAAAGGAAGAAGGTCGACTGACGACAACAAAGTTCGTGGCGAAGGAATGAGATTCTACTCGGCAGAGGAGGTGATCATCGCAATGAACGAAGGTGTTCTTTCTAAGCATGCTTATATCCATGTCAAAACGAAAGTGAGAGAAGGAGATGAGCTTGTCGACAAAGTTATCGAGACGGTAGCAGGTAGAGTATTGTTCAACGAGACTGTTCCTGAGGAAGTAGGTTTCGTGGATGAGCTATTGACCAAGAAAAAGCTACAGAAAATTATTGCCAGAGTATTCAGTATTGCTGGAATGGCCAGAACTGCCCAGTTCCTTGATGACATCAAAGAGCTTGGATTCCAGATGGCCTATAAAGGTGGCCTGTCGATGGGATTGAATGATATTCACATTCCAGAAAATAAAGATTCACTTGTTGAAAGTGCGAAGGAAGAAGTAGATGCTGTATGGCAAAACTACTTGATGGGTCTTATCACGGACAATGAAAGATATAACCAGGTAATTGACATTTGGACACGTGTAAATACACGATTGACCAATGGTCTAATGAACGAGATGGAAGAGGATCAGCAAGGATTCAACTCCATCTTTATGATGATGCACTCAGGAGCGAGGGGTTCCAGAGAGCAGATTCGTCAGCTTGGTGGAATGAGAGGTTTGATGGCCAAGCCACAGAAAAACCTTGCAGGTTCCGTTGGTGCGATTATTGAAAACCCAATTCTTTCAAACTTTAAAGAAGGTCTTGATGTATTGGAGTACTTTATCTCTACTCACGGTGCACGTAAAGGTCTTGCGGATACGGCTTTGAAAACAGCCGATGCAGGTTACTTGACAAGACGTCTTGTGGATGTGGCTCAGGATGCGGTAGTAAACGAAGAGGATTGTGGAACGCTTAGAGGACTAACCGTTTCTGCACTCAAGGATAATGAAGATATCGTTGAACCACTGTCTGAAAGAATTTTGGGTAGAGTATCGGTTCATGATGTTTACGATCCACATACTGATGAATTGATCATCGAAGCTGGTGGTGAAATCACTGAGGCGATTGCTGCTCGAATTGACGAAACAGCGATTGAAGAAGTAGAAATCAGATCAGTACTGACTTGTGAGACTAAAAGAGGGGTTTGTGCGAAATGTTACGGTAGAAACCTTTCTACTTCTAACATGGTACAAAAAGGAGAATCAGTGGGTGTAATTGCCGCGCAGTCAATTGGCGAGCCAGGTACACAGCTTACGTTGAGAACTTTCCACGTAGGGGGTACTGCTTCGAACATCGCTGTTGATGCGACTGTTAAGGCCAAGTTTGATGGTGTTGTTGCTTTCGAAGAAGTAAGATCATTGCAAACTACCAATGACGAAGGTGAGAAAATGGAAGTGGTTATGGGTAGAACTGGCGAGATTCAGATTCTTGAGCCTAAGACCAATAAAATACTGATCTCAAACCACGTGCCTTACGGTGCATTCCTTGAAGTGAAGGAAGGTCAGAAAGTAGCGAAAGGAGATCAACTTTGTAAGTGGGATCCGTATAACGCGGTGATTCTGTCCGAATTTGACGGTAAGATTGAATTCGAATCAATTGAAGAAGGCATTACTTATAAGGAGGAATCGGATGAGCAGACGGGTCACAGAGAAAAAGTAATTACCGATACTAAGGATAAAACAAAGAACCCTGCAATTGTTGTTAACGCGAAAGACAATGCTAAGTCTTACAACATTCCGGTAGGGGCCCACTTGGCGGTGAATGAAGGAGATAAAGTGAGAGTTGGACAGCCACTCGCTAAGATTCCAAGAACCATGGGTAAATCGAGAGATATTACCGGGGGTCTTCCAAGGGTAACCGAACTTTTCGAAGCAAGAAACCCATCGAACCCTGCCGTAGTTTCAGAGATCGATGGTGTGGTAACCTACGGTGGTATCAAGCGTGGTAACCGTGAAATCTTCATTGAGTCTAAGGATGGTGTGAAGAAGAAATACATGGTTCCATTGTCTAAGCACATCCTTGTTCAGGACCAAGACTTTGTGAGAGCAGGTTATTCTCTATCTGATGGAGCGATTACGCCTAATGATATCTTGAATATTCAAGGGCCAACTGCAGTTCAGGAATACTTGGTGAACGAGATTCAGGAAGTATACCGACTACAGGGTGTGAAAATCAATGATAAGCACATCGAAGTGATCGTGAAACAGATGATGCAGAAAGTTGAGATCAAGGATGCTGGTGATACTAACTTCCTTCCGGGTCAGGTAGTAGATAAATTCATCTTCAGAGAAGAAAACGATGCTATCCTTGACATGAAAGTGGTGGTTGAAGCTGGTGACTCTGAAAACTTGAAGCAAGGGCAAATCGTAACTCCACGGCAGTTGAGAGATGAGAACTCAAGCCTTCGAAGAAAGGATATGAAGTTGGTTGAAGTACGTGATGCTCAGCCTGCAGTATCTAGTCCTAAACTTCAGGGTATTACTCAGGCATCTTTGGGAACTGAAAGCTTTATTTCAGCGGCTTCCTTCCAGGAAACTACCAAAGTATTGAGTGAGGCTTCAATCAGAGGAAAAGCTGATAAGTTGATGGGCTTGAAGGAGAATGTGATTGTAGGACATTTGATCCCTGCTGGTACAGGATTGAGAGAATACGATGACTTGATCGTAGGTAACAAGGAAGAGTACGAAAGACTGATGGCAGCGAAAGATGCTTACAGGTCTGAGTCTTCTGAAGAGGAAGTAACATTCGGATAAGATGGCAGAGAAGGAACAAAACCAGGGACAACTCAATATTGAACTTTCGGAGGAGATTGCCGAAGGTCAGTATGTGAATCTGGCAATGATTGCTCACTCTAATAGTGAGTTTGTCATTGACTTCATCAAAATGATGCCCGGTGTTCCCAAGGCAAAGGTGAAATCACGAATCGTGATCACTCCTGAACATGCCAAGCGATTGTTAAATGCCCTGAAAGACAACATTGATAAGTTCGAAGCCACTTTTGGCCCAGTCAAGCAGAGTGACGAACCACCAAAATTCCCAATGAATTTTGGTGGAACGATAGGCGAAGCCTGAATGGGCTAACGATATAATTACTACAAAAAATAGGCGACTTTTGAGTCGCCTATTTTTTTTGTGAGGAGCATAAAAAGACTTAATAGAATTTTAATCAGGCCCGTTTGTTTCATCTACTTCTTTTCTTACCTTTGCAGTCCGAAATTCGTAAGAAGGAAAATTAAATCTAAATAATTGTAAATGCCTACTATACAACAACTAGTAAGAAAGGGTAGAAAGAAATTGACTTCCAAGTCAAAATCTCCAGCGTTGGACAGCTGCCCGCAACGAAGAGGGGTATGTACTAGGGTTTACACGACTACGCCAAAGAAACCTAACTCAGCTATGAGAAAAGTAGCCAGGGTAAGGTTGACTAATGGTAAAGAAGTAAACGCGTACATTCCCGGTGAAGGTCACAACCTTCAAGAGCACTCAATTGTGCTAATCAGAGGAGGTAGAGTAAAAGACCTTCCTGGTGTAAGATATCACATCATCCGTGGTGCATTAGATACCGCAGGTGTTAATGGCCGTCTTCAGAGAAGATCGAAGTACGGGGCGAAAATGCCAAAGAAATAAATCAGAACAGTAGATAAGCAATGAGAAAAGCTAAACCAAAGAAGAGATATATTCTTCCCGATCCCAAGTTCCAGGATACTTTGGTAACAAAGTTTGTGAACTACCTAATGGTCGATGGAAAGAAGAGTATTGCCTACGGAATCTTCTATGATGCAGTAGCATTGGTGGAAGAAAGAACTGGTGAGAATGGTCTTGAAACTTGGAAAAAAGCATTGAGTAACATCATGCCTTCAGTGGAAGTTAAAAGCCGAAGAGTGGGAGGAGCCACTTTTCAGGTTCCTACCGAAGTACGTCCAACAAGAAAAACTTCACTAGGCATTAAATGGATGATCAGTTTTGCAAGAAAGCGAGGAGAGAAAACCATGAAGGAGAGACTTGCAGGTGAAATCATCGCAGCATCAAAAGGAGAAGGTGCTGCTGTTAAAAAGAAAGATGATACTCACAGAATGGCCGAAGCTAACAAGGCATTCTCACACTTTAGATTTTAATTCCTAAACTACGATGGCAAGAGACTTAAGTTTAACTAGAAATATTGGGATCGCTGCGCATATTGATGCCGGTAAGACTACCACTACTGAGCGTATCCTTTATTATACTGGTGTTTCTCACAAAATAGGTGAGGTTCACGATGGTGCTGCTACCATGGACTGGATGGAGCAGGAGCAGGAAAGAGGTATTACTATTACTTCGGCAGCAACCACCGTATTCTGGCCTTACAAAGAGAAGGAATACCATATTAACATTATTGACACTCCCGGACACGTTGACTTTACTGTTGAGGTAAACAGATCATTGCGTGTATTGGATGGTCTTGTATTCTTGTTTTCTGCAGTTGATGGTGTTGAGCCTCAGTCTGAGACTAACTGGAGACTAGCAGATAACTACAATGTGGCCCGAATAGGGTTCGTGAACAAAATGGACCGGGCAGGTGCTGATTTCTTGAACGTGTGTAAGCAGGTGAAGGAAATGCTTGGTACTAAAGCTGTACCATTGCAGTTGCCTATCGGTGCTGAAGAGAACTTCAAGGGAGTCGTTGATTTAGTAGAGAACAAAGCAATCGTCTGGAACGAGGAAGATATGGGAATGACTTTCGAGGAAGTTGAAATTCCTGCGGATATGGTCGATGAGGTTGCCGAGTACAGAGAAGGTCTTTTGGAGGCGATCGCTGAGTATGATGATACGTTGTTGGAGAAATTCTTCGATGATCCTGATTCGATCACAAAAGCTGAAATTCTTGCGGCACTAAGACAGGCTACCATCAATATGGACTTTGTTCCGATGATGTGTGGATCTGCCTTTAAGAACAAAGGTGTGCAGACGCTACTTGATTACGTGATGGAGTTGTTGCCTTCTCCACTTGATCGAGATAGTATCGAAGGTACTGATCCTGATACGGAGCAAACCATTTCAAGAAAGCCATCTCCGGATGAGCCTTTCTCTGCATTGGCCTTTAAGATTGCTACAGATCCGTTTGTAGGTCGTCTTTGCTTTATCAGATCTTACTCAGGTATGCTGCCTTCCGGTTCTTATGTGTACAACTCAAGAACGGGTAAGAAAGAAAGGATTTCAAGGATCTTCCAAATGCATGCCAATAAACAAAATGCTATTGAGCGTTTGCATTCAGGTGATATTGCTGCTGTAGTAGGGTTTAAGGATATCAAGACGGGGGATACCCTCTGTGAAGAAAAGCACAGGATCGTATTGGAATCTATGATCTTTCCTGATCCTGTAATTGGATACGCTATTGAGCCTAAGACTCAGGCTGATGTTGACAAATTGGGAATGGCAATAGCGAAGTTGGTAGAAGAAGATCCGACTTTGACAGTAAACACTGATGAGGAAACAGGTCAGACTATTCTGAGAGGTATGGGTGAGCTTCACCTTGATATCATCATGGATCGTTTGAAAAGAGAGTTTAAAGTAGAAGTGAACCAGGGAGCTCCTCAGGTAGCCTACAAAGAGTCAATCAACGCTACTGTTGAACACAAAGAAGTATATAAGAAACAAACTGGTGGTAAAGGTAAATTTGCCGATATCGTATTTGAGCTTGGTCCTAAGGATGAAGACTTCGAAGGTAAAGGCCTTCAGTTTGTAAATAATATTGTGGGTGGTGTGATTCCTAAGGAATTCATTCCTGCAATCGAGAAAGGATTCAAAAATGCCATGGACAATGGTCCACTTGCCGGCTTCCCAGTGGAAGACATGAAAGTGAGATTGTTCCACGGATCATTCCACGATGTGGATTCAGATTCTCTTTCTTTTGAATTGGCGGCAAGACTTGGGTTCAAGGAAGCGGCTAAAAAAGCAACACCTAAATTGATGGAGCCGATTATGAGTGTGGAGGTTGTTACTCCGGACGAGTATACTGGTTCTATCACTGGTGACTTGAATAGAAGAAGAGGTATCATGAAGGGTATGGATACCAAAGGAACTTCAACTGTTGTTAAAGCAGATGTTCCTCTGGGAGAACTTTTCGGATATGTTACCGACCTAAGAACCATGTCTTCAGGTAGAGCAACCGCTAGTTTGACATTCTCTCATTACGAGATTGTTCCTAACAGTATCGCTGAAGAAGTAATTGCAAAATCAAAAGGAGAGACTGTAAACTCTTAATACAATG
The DNA here is from genome assembly GCA_028281285.1 of Cyclobacteriaceae bacterium. GTDB lineage: Bacteria > Bacteroidota > Bacteroidia > Cytophagales > Cyclobacteriaceae > Roseivirga. Next base: position 395,841 of record JANQKF010000013.1, on the reverse strand, counting down.
ACACAGAAAATCAGAATTAAATTAAAGTCATACGATCACAACCTGGTGGATAAGTCATCGGAGAAAATCGTGAGAGCAGTAAAGACAACCGGAGCGATCGTTAGTGGTCCTATTCCGTTGCCGACTGTGAAGGAAAAGTTTACAGTATTGAAGTCACCACACGTGAACAAAAAATCACGTGAGCAATTCCAACTTTGCACCTACAAAAGACTGGTTGATATTTACTCAAGCAGCGCGAAAACGGTGGATGCATTGATGAAGCTGGAATTGCCAAGTGGAGTAGACGTAGAGATCAAGGTATAAGTACCTAAATCATAAATTTTAAAAGAGGCTTGTCGTGGTGGCAGGCCTCTTTTTTGTGCTTAAAGGGGCCTTCTACGGATAGGGTGAAATTATGATTCAAAATCTTGGTGAAATTTCAATTTCGGGATTTGATCCAGAAATTTAAATCCCTATCTTTGCAGTCCCTTTGACGGGAGCACTATGTTTATGGTGTTTTAAACAAGTAAAAAGATGTCTGGAATTATCGGAAAAAAAATCGGAATGACTAGCATTTACAGTGCCGATGGACGGAGTGTCGCATGCACGGTGATAGAGGCTGGTCCTTGCGTAATTACGCAAGTAAAAGATGAGGATACAGACGGATACACAGCAGTACAATTGGGTTATGGTGAGCGCAAAGAAAAGAACACTCCCAACGCGCTAAAAGGTCATTTTAAAAAGGCCAACACCACTCCAAAAAAAGAAGTTGTTGAGTTCCGAAATTTCCGTGAAGAGTTTGAAGGACAGGTAGCACTCGGTAACGAGATCAAAGTAGGTGATGTCTTCAATGAAGGTGACTTTGTGGATGCTATCGGAACTTCAAAAGGTAAAGGTTTCCAAGGTGTTGTTAAGCGTCACAATTTTGGTGGTGTTGGACAAGCAACTCACGGTCAGCACAACAGAATGAGAGCACCCGGTTCGATCGGTGGAGCTTCTTATCCGGCAAGAGTATTCAAAGGAATGCGAATGGCAGGAAGAATGGGTGGTGACAGAGTAAAAGTCTTGAACCTGCAAGTAATGAAAGTAGTCCCTGAGAAAAACCTTATCGTAGTGAGTGGTTCAGTACCAGGAGCAAAGAATTCTATCGTAGTTCTAGAGAAATAAAAAGATGGAAGTTGCAGTAATTAAAAACAGTGGAGAGGACACCGGAAGAAAAGTAAAGCTTCCTAAGGACGTGTTTGGTATAGAACCAAACGACCACGCAATCTATCTTGACGTTAAGCAATTCCTCGCTGCCCAAAGACAAGGAACTCACAAGTCTAAGGAAAGAGGAGAGATTGTTGGATCTACGAGAAAAATAAAAAGACAGAAGGGAACGGGTACAGCGAGAGCTGGTAGTATCAAGTCCCCAATCTTCAGAGGTGGAGGTAGAGTATTTGGCCCAAGACCAAGAAACTATGATTTCAAACTGAATAAGAAATTGAAATCATTGGCTAGAAAATCTGCCTTGACTTATAAAGCAAAAGACAAGTGTGTGGTGGTATTGGAAGACTTCAACTTCGAAGCTCCTAAAACCAAGGAATTTGTTGGTGTATTGAACAGTCTTTCTCTTGGTGACAAGAAAACACTTTTGGTATTAGGTGAACAAAGCAAGAATGTATTCTTGTCAAGCAGAAATCTTCCTAATGCGAAGGTAATCACTGCTGATTCATTGAATACGTATGATGTATTGAATGCTGAAAGCTTGTTGCTTAGTGAAAGTTCAGTGGAAAAGATCGAAAACCTATTCAAGTAAAAGAGCATGAGTATTCTAAAGAAACCATTGGTTACAGAGAAAGTATCTGCCTTGAACGAGAAAGGTAAGTATGGCTTTATCGTGGATAAATCTGCGAACAAAGTGGAGATCAAGAAAGCTGTTGAAGCCATGTATGGCGTCACGGTTGAAGATGTGAACACTATGAGATATGCAGGTAAGACTAAATCAAGATATACTCAGTCAAGAGTAATCAAGGGAAAGTCTGCCTCATTCAAGAAAGCAATTGTTACAGTTGCTGAAGGTGATATTATAGATTTTTACAGCGGCATTTAATTGAACAGAAATGGGCGTTAAGAAATTAAGACCAATGACTCCGGGGACCAGGCAGCGAATCGCTCCTGACTTTGCTGACGTTACCGTCAAGAAAAGTAACCCTGAGAAATCCCTGACTGCTCCTTCGAAGAGATCAGGCGGTCGTAACAACACAGGAAAAATGACGATGCGCTACATGGGCGGTGGTCATAAGAAGAAAATCAGGATTGTTGATTTCAAGCGAAACAAATTTGATGTTCCTGCTACTGTAAAATCAATTGAATATGATCCTACCAGATCTGCAAGAATTGCTTTGCTTTTCTATGCTGATGGTGAGAAAAGATACATCATTGCTCCTCAGGGCTTGCAAGTAGGTCAGACCGTAGTTTCGGGCGAAAAAGTAGCTCCTGAAGTAGGTAATGCGCTTCCTCTTTCTGCAATTCCGTTGGGTACTATTGTACACAACGTGGAATTGAAGCCTGGTAAAGGTGGTGCAATGGCAAGAGGTGCCGGTACTTACGTGCAGTTGGTAGCAAGAGAAGGAAAATACGCAACCTTGAAATTGCCTTCTGGTGAGATGAGAAATGTGCTTGTGACATGTATGGCTACAGTAGGATCTGTAGGTAATTCGGAGCACATGAACGTAAATCTTGGTAAAGCCGGTAGAAAGAGATGGTTGGGTAGAAGACCAAGAGTACGAGGTGTGGTAATGAACCCAGTCGATCACCCAATGGGTGGTGGTGAAGGTAAGTCTTCAGGAGGGCATCCAAGATCTAGAAATGGACTTTATGCCAAAGGTCAGAAGACAAGAACACCTAAGAAATATTCGAATAAGATGATCATTGGTAAAAAGAAGAAGTAAGAAATGGCACGTTCGTTAAAAAAAGGACCTTATATCGATTTCAGACTTGAGAACAAAGTTGAGGCTATGAACGAGTCTGGAAAGAAATCTGTCATTAAGACTTGGTCAAGAAGATCAATGATCTCACCTGATTTTGTTGGACATACTTTCGCTGTCCATAATGGTAATAAGTTCATCCCGGTGTTTGTAACGGAGAATATGGTTGGACATAAATTCGGTGAATTTGCTCCTACCAGAAATTTCCGTGGTCACATCGCGAAAAAGAATAAGAGATAATCATGGAAGCAGTAGCTAAGTTGAGAAATGTACCTACTTCTCCTCGAAAAATGAGGATGGTAGCTGATTTGATCAGGGGTGAGCGTGTGAACCGTGCTTTGAACATTTTGAAGTTTGAGGCCAAAGAAGGTGCGGCACGACTGGAGAAACTATTGCTTTCAGCAATCGCTAACTGGCAGGCAAAAAATGAAGACGAGAGATTAGAAGACGCTGATCTTTATGTGAAGGAGATTTTTGTTGATTCCGGTAGAATGTTGAAAAGATTGAGGCCTGCCCCTCAAGGTAGAGCTCATAGAATAAGAAAAAGATCTAATCACGTAACGTTGGTTGTAGCTTCTTACAATCAAGCGGGAGAGAGTGTAGCAGAAGAAGTGGTTGAGGTTGAAGAAGAAGTAACTAACGAAACTGATAATTAATAAAGATGGGACAAAAAGTAAATCCTGTTGGTCTTAGACTAGGTATCGTTCGAGGTTGGGATTCTAACTGGTACGGTGGCAAGGACTTTTCTGACAAATTGGTTGAAGACCAGGAAATCAGAAAATACGTTCACGCCCGTATCCCTAAAGGTGGAATTTCGAAGATTATCATCGAAAGAACCCTTAAGAGAATCACAATTACGATTCATACCGCAAGACCAGGTGTTGTTATCGGTAAAGGCGGGGCTGAAGTAGATAGAATCAAGGAAGAGTTGAAGAAGCTGACTGGCAAGGATGTTCAAATCAACATTTTCGAGATTAAAAGACCTGAGCTTGATGCCAAGTTAGTGGGAGAGTCTATTGCACAGCAATTGCAGGCTCGTATTTCTTACAGAAGAGCAATGAAGCAAGCGATTGCTTCTGCAATTCGAGTAGGTGCCCAGGGAATTAAAATCAAATGTTCTGGTAGACTTGGTGGTGCTGAAATGGCACGTTCTGAAATGTATAAAGAAGGTAGAATTCCTTTGCATACACTTAGAGCCGACATCGATTATGCAATTTCTGAAGCAAACACGGTGTACGGTAAAATCGGAATAAAAGTCTGGATATTCAAAGGTGAGGTTTTCGGTAAGAGAGATCTTTCTCCAAACGTTGGTCTTGGCGGCCAGAATGAAAGAGGCGGTGGAAGAAGAAGACCAAACAGAGCTGGTAATCGAAGAAACTAATCACCTGATAACGTAGAAGAGAATGTTACAGCCAAAAAGAACAAAGTTTAGAAAAATGCAGAAAGGCAGAGTGAAGGGACTCGCGCAGCGAGGACACTCTTTGGCTTTCGGATCATTTGGTATAAAAGCATTGGAGCCAGGTTGGATCACAAGTCGTCAGATTGAGGCGGCTCGTATCGCGATGACCCGGGCTATGAAAAGAGAAGGTCAGGTTTGGATTAGGATTTTCCCTGACAAGCCTGTTACGAAAAAACCTGCAGAAGTTAGGATGGGTAAGGGTAAAGGAGCACCTGATTATTGGGTAGCTGTGGTTAAGCCTGGCACGGTCCTTTTCGAATCTGGAGGTGTAGATATCGAGTTGGCGAAGGAATCTTTGAGGCTTGCTGCCCAAAAACTTCCTATTTCAACAAAGTTTGTTGTACGTAGAGATTACGTTGGTTAGTTATGAAAAATTCAGAAATCAAAGCGCTTACTGTCGAAGAGTTGACAGAAAAAATAGGCACAGAGACTGAGGCATACAACAAGTTAAAGTTTGCCCAGGCAATTAGCCCAATTGAAAATCCGATGAAAATCAGAGAGTCAAGAAGGTTTATTGCTCGATTAAAAACTGAATTGAAAGCCAAACAACTCGCAAATTAATAATCGCATGGAGGCTAGAAATCTTAGAAAAGAGAGAGTCGGGATCGTAACCAGCAACAAAATGGATAAAACCATCACTGTGGCTGTAGAGCGAAGGGAGAAACACCCGATTTATGGAAAGTTTGTGAAAAAGACTTCCAAGTTTGCGGCTCATGACGAAAAAAATGATTGTGGTATCGGTGATACTGTAAAAATCATGGAAACTCGTCCGCTGAGTAAAAACAAGAGATGGAGATTAGTTGAAGTAATTGAAAGAGCTAAGTAATCATGATCAGACAAGAATCAAGACTAAATGTAGCTGATAATAGTGGTGCTAAAGAAGTACTGTGTATCAGAATACTTGGCGGTACAGGTACCAAGTATGCCAGCGTAGGCGACAAGATTGTTGTTTCTGTCAAGGCTGCTCACTCTTCAAGTAATCTTAAGAAAGGCACTGTTTCAAAAGCAGTAATTGTAAGAACCAAGAAGGAGGTAAGAAGAAAAGATGGTTCTTATATCAGATTTGAAGATAACGCTGCGGTGTTGTTGAACGACAACGATGAACCAAGAGGTACTCGTATGTTCGGCCCTGTAGCTAGAGAATTGCGCGAGAAGCAATTCATGAAGATTGTTTCATTGGCTCCAGAAGTACTTTAAGTCATGCAAAAGAAGAATACAAAGCGTATGAAGCTACATGTGAAGAAAGGTGATATCGTAAAGGTGATTGCCGGAAACGCAAAGGGTAAAGAAGGAGAAGTACTAAAAGTATTTCCTGACAAGTACAGAGCGATTGTGAAAGATGTTAATGTGGTTTCTAAGCACATTAAGCCTTCGGCTTCTAATCCAAATGGTGGAATAGAGAAGACCGAGGCACCGGTTCACCTTTCTAATCTAATGGTGAAAGATCCTGCTTCAGGACAATTCGCGAGATCGGGTAGAAAGTTGAATGACGCTGGGAAACTGGAAAGATATTTTAAAACTAAGTAGGAGGGTTTATTAAGATGGCTAGTCCTAGGTTAAAAGAAAAATACAACAGCGAAATCGTTCCTGCATTGAAGGATAGGTTTCAGTACACCACAGTGATGCAAGTACCGAAAGTGGCCAAAGTTGTGGTTAATAAGGGTATTGGTGCAGCTGTAGCTGATAAGAAATTAGTAGACGTTGGTGTCGAGGAGTTGACCACTATTACAGGTCAGAAGGCTGTTCCTACTATTGCTAAGAACTCCATCTCAAACTTTAAGTTGAGAGAAGGAATGCCAATTGGTGCGAGAGTGACTTTGAGAGGCGAGAAAATGTACGAATTCATGGATCGTCTTTTGAATGTTGCCCTTCCAAGAGTGCGTGACTTTAGAGGAGTGAACGACAAAGGTTTTGACGGTCGAGGTAACTATACTTTGGGAGTGAAAGAACAAATCATCTTCCCTGAGATTTCGATCGACAAAGTGAACAAGATTTCCGGCATGGACATCACATTTGTGACAACTGCCAATACGGACGAAGAAAGTTATGAGTTGTTGAAGGCTTTTGGAATGCCTTTTTCATCCAGCAAAAAATAAGTTTAGATAATGGCTAGAGAAGCAATTAAAGCTAGAGAAAGAAAAAGAGAGCGACTGGTTGCCAGATATGCTGAAAAAAGAGCTACTCTTAAGGCTGAAGGAGACTGGGTTGGTTTGGACAAACTACCTCGGAATTCTTCTCCGGTAAGATTGCACAACAGGTGCAAATTGACTGGACGTCCTAAGGGGTATATGCGTAAGTTCGGCATCTCCAGAGTAACGTTCAGAGAGATGGCTGCAGCAGGAAAAATTCCTGGTGTAACCAAAGCTAGCTGGTAGTTACTTTTTCTTTTTAAAAAGAGAGATTAATTCCATACCTTTGCAGGCCGGTTTTGGCCGGAGGTAAAAATAAAATGTATCCCATTTCTGGGTGATATCGCCAGAGGGGAGTTAATAAAAAAACAATGACTGATCCAATAGCAGATTATTTGACCCGACTGCGGAATGCCATTAAGGCGAGCCACAGAATCGTAGAGGTGCCTGCTTCTAACGTTAAGAAGGAGATCACCAAAGTGTTGTTCGACAAGGGTTACATCCAAAACTATAAGTTTGAGGATGATAAAGGTCCCCAGGGTACTATCAAAATTGCTTTGAAGTACAATCCTAGTACAAGTGCACCAGCTATCGTAGCACTTGAAAGAATTAGCAAGCCTGGTTTGAGAAAATATACAGGAGCCAAAGAGCTTCCAAGAGTCCTTAATGGCCTTGGAATCGCTGTGGTTTCTACATCTAAAGGCATCATGACCGACAAGGAAGCGCGTGCGCAACATGTGGGTGGTGAAGTTTTATGTCACGTTTATTAAGAATTTGAGATAGAGAGCAATGTCACGAATTGGTAAGAAACCGATTAATCTTCCTGAAGGTGTGTCTGTAGACGTATCCGCTGAAAATGTGGTTACTGTTAAAGGGCCTAAGGGAGAACTGACTCAGGCAGTTGATCCTGATATTAAAGTTGCCGTAGAAGATGCAGTTGTTTCTGTTGAAAGACCAACAGAGCAAAAACGACACAAATCTTTGCACGGACTATATCGCTCATTAATCAATAATATGGTTATTGGTGTAAGTGAGGGTTACAGAAAGCAATTGGAGCTTGTTGGTGTTGGTTATAAAGCTTCTGTATCGAACAATGTGTTGGAATTGAACCTTGGGTACTCACATAATATATATGTAGCCGTACCTACTGAAGTGAAGACTTCTGCAGAAATGCAAAAAGGTAAGAATCCGATTGTGACATTGGAAAGCAACGATAAAGAATTGATCGGCCAGGTTGCCGCGAAAATCAGATCTCTGAGAAAGGTAGAGCCTTATAAAGGTAAAGGTGTGAGATTCGTTGGTGAGAATGTTAGAAGAAAAGCTGGTAAAACTGCTGCTAAATAATAGGAATCATGGCGACTAGCGTAGGAAGAACAAGAAGAAAAAAGAGTATTAGAAGGAAAATCAGTGGAACTCCGGAGAGGCCCAGAATTTCGGTTTTCAAAAGTAATACTAGAATATCAGCTCAGATCATTGATGATTTGAACGGTAATACCTTAGTGGCAGCGAATTCATCAGAGCTTGGAGCTACTAAAAACACAAATGTGGAGCTTTCTAAAGAGGTTGGAAAGAAATTGGCAGAGAAGGCCGTTGCAGCAGGAATCACAGAAGTGATTTTCGATCGAAACGGTTATATATATCATGGTAAAGTGAAGGCTTTGGCAGATGGTGCCAGAGAAGGAGGCCTTAAATTTTAATCGACATGTCTGAAAGAAATATCAAAGCGATAAAAGCCAGCGAAATCGACCTTAAAGAAAAGGTTGTAGCGATTAAACGTGTGGCCAAAGTAGTGAAGGGTGGTAGAAGATTCAGCTTCTCTGCAATTGTAGTTGTTGGCGATGGAAGTGGTGTTGTTGGTTATGGACTGGGAAAGGCCAACGAAGTCACAGATGCTATCACTAAAGGAATTGATGATGCCAAGAAGAATTTGGTGAAGGTTCCTTTGTTGAATGGAACTGTTCCTCACGAAGCACTTGGCAAATTTGGTGGTGGATTTGTGTTGGTGAAGCCAGCTGCAGCGGGTACGGGAGTAATTGCCGGTGGTGCAATGCGTGCCGTATTTGAAAGTGCTGGAATCCAGAACGTTTTAGCTAAGTCTAAAGGTTCTTCGAATCCTCACAATGTGGTAAAGGCTACTTTCGATGCTTTACTTAGCATGAGAGATGCCTACACAGTAGCGCAACAAAGAGGAGTTGAATTGTCTAAAGTTTTTAATGGGTAAGTCATGGCAAAGGTTCAGATTACACAATTAAAAAGCGTTATCAACAGACCAGAAAGGCAGAAGAGAACAATTCAGGCCTTAGGTCTTGGTAGAATCAACCGAACTGTGGAAGTAGAAAAGACTCCACAGATTGAAGGTATGATCAATAAAGTAAGTCACTTGGTATCTGTAAAGGAACTTTAAGATGAAACTGAATACACTTAAGCCTGCAGAAGGCTCAGTAAAAAATAAAAAGAGAATCGGTCGTGGACAGGGATCCGGAAGAGGAGGTACTTCTACAAGAGGTCATAAGGGAGCAAAGTCCAGATCAGGTTACTCAAGAAAAGAAGGTTTCGAAGGAGGTCAAATGCCTTTGCAGAGACGTGTACCTAAGTTTGGTTTTACTAATCCGAATAGAGTGGAATACAAGGCAATTAACCTTGATACACTCCAGGGATTGGTTGACAAGACAAAAGCGAAAGCCATCGATAACACCGTTCTTGTAGAGAATGGGTTGGCTGGAAAAAATGACTTGATCAAAATCTTGGGAAGAGGAGAGTTGACGGCTAAAGTAGATGTAACTGCCCATAAATTTTCTGCGACAGCTGTAGCTGCAATAGAAAAAGCTGGGGGAACCGTTACAACACTTTAATCTTATGAAGAAGTTTTTCACTACCATAAAGAACATATACTCTATTGAAGAGCTAAGAAACAGAATCCTGGCTACGCTAGGGTTCCTTGTTATTTTCAGACTTGGCTCATTCGTTGTTTTGCCTGGAGTTAATCCGGCTGCCTTGGATGGAGAGTATACCGGAATTCTTGGAATTCTTGACACCTTGTTAGGAGGTGCATTTAGTAATGCATCCATTTTTGGTTTAGGTATTATGCCATATATCTCGGCATCAATTGTAATTCAGTTGATGACGGTAGCTGTGCCTAGTTTCCAGAAAATGCAGAAAGAAGGTGAATCTGGTAGGAAAAAGATAAATCAAATAACAAGGGTATTGACGATCATCGTGACGATGGCGCAGAGTATTGGTTATCTGAAAGTGACCATTCCAACTGAGGCCATTGCGATTGATCCTACCCTGTTTACTGTTTCTTCAATGATCCTTTTGACCTCAGGAACCATGTTCTGTATGTGGTTGGGAGAGAAGATAACAGACAAGGGTATCGGTAACGGTATCTCTATGCTGATTATGATTGGGATTATTTCCAGATTGCCAGGATCAGCTTACTATGAAATATTTACTCAGAATGGACTTTCAAGAGCACTGTTCTCAGTAATTGAAATAATTGTATTGTTCTTCATTGTGGTTGTGACAGTGGCTCTGGTACAAGCAACAAGAAGAATTCCGGTTCAATATGCCAAACAAGTGGTTGGTGGCAAGGTCTATGGTGGCCAGCGACAGTTCATTCCATTGAAAGTGAATGCTTCTGGAGTAATGCCGATTATCTTCGCTCAGGCTTTGATGATTATTCCAACATTGTTGGCAGGAATCTGGTCTGAAACGAGTGAATTGGCGAATGCCGTAGGTGTGGCATTTTCTAATCCGGTGTCTTGGCAATACAATACATTGTTTGCTTTGATGATTGTGCTTTTCACATTCTTCTATACAGCGATCACAGTGAATCCATCGAACATTGCAGATGATTTAAAACGTAGTGGCGGTTTTATTCCGGGTATCAAACCTGGTGCGCCTACGAAAGACTTCATCGGTAATGTTTTGGATAAAATAACACTTCCGGGATCTGTTTTCCTTGCGATCATCGCGATCATTCCTGCTTTTGCTCAAATTGCCGGTGTTAGTCAGCAATTTGCTCAATTCTATGGAGGAACGTCACTATTGATTATGGTAGGGGTAATCCTGGATACTTTGCAACAAATAGAGAGCTACTTGTTGATGAGACACTACGAAGGCATGATGAAGTCAGGCAAGATGAGAGGTAGGTCTCAGAACGTGGCTGTTGCATAAAATGATCTTATATAAGACTGAAGAGGAAGTCCAACTAATTCGGGAGAGTGCTGAGATTCTCGGTAGAGCTCACGGAGAAGTAGCCAAGCTGGTAAAGCCTGGGGTTAAGACAAAAGACCTTGATAAGGTGGCGGATGAGTTCATCCATGACCATGGTGGAGAGCCATCATTCAAGGGATACAATGGATTTCCGGCAGCGCTCTGTATTTCTGAGAACGAGCAAGTTGTTCATGGATTTCCGAGCGGGTACGAATTGAAAGACGGTGATATAATCTCGATAGATTGTGGAGTCTTCTACAAAGGTTTTCATAGCGATTCCGCTTATACCTATCCAGTAGGAGAAATTTCCCCCGAGACCATGTCACTTCTTAAAGCAACGAAAGAGTCGTTGTATAAAGGTATTGAACAAGCCAAATTCGGCAACAGAATGGGTGATGTGAGTTATGCCATCCAGAAGCATGTCGAAGATCGTGGGTACACGGTGGTTAGAGAACTGGTTGGACATGGATTGGGGCGTAGCCTTCACGAGAGTCCCGAAGTTCCTAATTATGGCAAGCGCGGTAGAGGACCGAAGCTTCAGGATGGGTTGGTGATTGCCATTGAACCCATGGTGAATCTTGGATCCAGAAACATTGTGCAGGAAAATGATGGCTGGACCATCCGTACGAGGGATCGAAAACCCTCGGCTCATTATGAGCATACTGTGGCAGTGTTTAAGGATCGAACGGAGGTGCTTACCACACATAAGTATATAGAAGAAGTATTTAAACTATAAAATGGCTAAGCAAGCGTCTATAGAACAAGATGGTACAATACTCGAAGCATTGTCCAATGCAATGTTCCGTGTAGAGCTTGAGAATGGGCATATCGTAACTGCGCATATCTCAGGTAAAATGAGAATGCACTACATTAAAATATTACCGGGTGACAAGGTAAAACTGGAAATGTCGCCTTATGATTTGAGCAAAGGAAGAATTACTTATAGATATAAATAAGGAGATGAAAGTTAGAGCATCTATAAAAAAACGCAGCGCTGATTGTAAGATCATCCGAAGAAAAGGAAAGCTGTATGTGATTAACAAAAAGAATCCTCGATTCAAACAAAGACAAGGATAGTTATGGCAAGAATTTCAGGAGTAGATATTCCAGATCACAAGAGAGCCGAAATTGGCTTGACCTACATTTTTGGTATTGGTCGAAGCTCGGCTAATTACATTTTGGAAAAAGCCGGTATTGATGTCAATACTAAGATTGGTGATTTGAATGATGAGCAGCAGAAAGCTATTCGTACCATCATCAGTGAAGAGTTTAAGGTAGAGGGTGTACTTAAGTCTGAGGTGCAACTGAACATCAAGCGATTGATGGATATCGGTTGCTATAGAGGTTTGAGACACAGAAAAGGGCTTCCTGTAAGAGGTCAACATACCAAAAACAACTCTAGAACGAGAAAGGGTAAGAGAAAAACAGTTGCTAACAAAAAGATTGCAACCAAATAAGGGTTGGGTAGTCGATCAGACTATTAAAATATTTTGAGAAATGGCTGAGAAAAGAAAAGATAAAGCTAAGAAGAGAGTTGTCCGAGTGGATGCAATGGGCCAGGCGCATATTAAAGCCTCGTTCAATAACATCATTATCTCGTTGACCAACCAGCAAGGACAAGTGATTTCCTGGGCTTCTGCCGGTAAGATGGGATTTAAAGGTTCTAAAAAGAACACCCCTTATGCTGCTCAGATGGCTGCTCAGGACTGTGCTCAAAAAGCATACGACTTAGGCTTGAGAAAAGTAGAAGTATTCGTTAAAGGACCTGGTGCAGGTAGAGAATCTGCTATCAGAACCATCCAGAATACAGGTATTGAAGTTACTATGATCAAAGATGTAACTCCACTACCTCATAATGGGTGTCGTCCTCCAAAACGTAGAAGAGTTTAATCCTAAGAAATTTATTAGTAATGGCAAGATATAGAGGGCCTAAGGCCAAGATCGCAAGAAGATTTAACGATCCTATTTTTGGTCACAGTAAAGCATTACAGAAGAAAGCATATCCTCCGGGCCAGCATGGCAGAGGGAGAAGAAGAAAGCAATCTGAATACGCTATCCAGTTGATGGAAAAGCAAAAAGCGAAGTACACTTATGGAGTACTTGAGCGTCAGTTCGCTAATCTTTTTGATAAAGCTTCTCGAAAAGACGGTATCACTGGTGAAAACCTACTTCAGTTGTTGGAGGCCAGACTAGATAATACTGTTTATAGAATGGGAATTTCACCAACACGTAGAGGTGCGAGACAACTTGTTTCTCACAAGCACATCACCGTGAATGGCGAGGTGGTCAATATTCCATCTTATTCCTTAAAACCTGGTGATGTCATTGGGGTAAGAGAAAAGTCTAAATCTCTTGAGGCAATCACCGATAGTTTAGCTGCCAATTCAGCCTCCAAGTATCCATGGTTAGAGTGGAATACCGCTGAAATGAACGGTAAGTTGGTTAATCTCCCTGTAAGGGATGAGATTCCTGAGAATATCAAGGAACAACTTATTGTCGAGCTTTACTCTAAATAATCAAATTAAGAAACTTAAACTATTTAAGAATATGTCAATACTTGCATTTCAAATCCCGGAAAAGGTAGTGATGGAGAAGGCAGACGATTTTCACGGTCTGTTCACATTCAAGCCATTGGAAAAAGGCTACGGGGTAACTATTGGTAATGCATTGAGGAGAATCTTGCTTTCCTCTTTGGAAGGGTATGCGATCACTGGAATTAAGATCCCTGGTGTATTGCATGAGTTCTCAACAATTGAAGGTGTTGTAGAAGATGTTTCTGAAATCATTTTGAACCTTAAAAAGGTAAGATTCAAGAAGATTTCTGACACTGTTGATAGCAAGATCACAGTAACTATCGAAGGTCAGGATGTATTCAATGCTGGAGACATTGGTAAGTTCACCAGCTCATATGAAATCTTGAATCCGGATGATGTAGTTTGTCACCTTGAGTCTAACGTGAAATTCGAAATTGAATTGACAGTGGACAAGGGAAGAGGATATCTTCCTGCTGAGGAAAACAGACCTTCTGAGCAAGTGTTTGGGTACATCCCAACTGATGCAATCTTCACACCGATCAAAAATGTGAAGTACAGCGTGGAGAATACCAGGGTTGAGCAAAAAACTGACTACGAAATGTTGGTTTTGGATATTGAAACCGATGGTTCAATCCACCCTGAAAATGCGTTGAAAGGTGCGGCAAATATCTTGATTCAGCATTTCATGTTGTTCTCTGATCAGAATATGATTCTCGAAACTGGAGCATTGGATGAGCCAGAGCAGGTAGATGAGGAAATGCTTCACATGAGAAAGCTCTTGAAAACTCAGTTGAACGATCTTGATCTTTCAGTTAGAGCTTACAACTGTTTGAAAGCTGCTGATGTTAGAACACTTGGTGACCTTGTGAGACTTGAGATTTCTGATATGATGAAGTTCAGAAACTTTGGTAAGAAGTCATTAGCGGAGCTAGAGCAGCTTGTTGCTGATAAGAACCTTACGTTCGGAATGGACTTGGGTAAATATAAACTAGAGGAGGAATAAATAATGAGACACGGGAAGAAATTCAATCATTTGAGTAGAACAGCACCGCACAGAAAAGCGATGCTTTCTAACATGGCTTCTTCTTTAATCGAGCATAAGAGGATTTCTACTACCGTTGCGAAAGCAAAGGCGTTGAGAAAGTATGTTGAGCCTTTGATCACCAAAGCAAAGACGGATACAACTCACTCGAGAAGGGTAGTATTCTCCTATCTTCAGAACAAGGATTCAATTACAGAATTGTTCGGTGATGTAGCCAACAGAGTGGCCAATCGCCCCGGAGGATATACTCGAATCATTAGAACAGGTAACCGACTTGGTGACAATGCAGAGATGTGCATCATCGAATTGGTTGACTACAATGAGAACCTCCTTCAGGAAGCAGCTCCTGCCAAGAAGAAGAGAAGCAGACGTGGTGGCAAGAAGAAGACTGAAGCTACACCGGCAGTAGAAGCAACGGAGGTAGTTGAAGATGTTGTTGAGGAGGCAGCTGAGGAAGCTGTTGCCGAGACTGAAGAAGTGGTTGAAGAACCAGCAGCAGAAGAAACTGAGGAAGTTGAAGCGGTTGCTGAAGTAGAAGAGATGGTGGAAGAGCCTACTGCGGAAGCAGAAGAGGTTGTTACCGAAGAACCAGTAGCTGAAACTGAAGAAGTTGCTACGGAAGAGCCTGCTGCAGAAGTGGAGGAAACCCCGGAAGCATCAGCTGAAGAAGAAAGCGAAGAAGAAAAGAAAGACGAAGAGTAGTATCTATCTTTCTTTCTTAGTTACAGATATTAAGGGAATAGACATGAGTCTATTCCTTTTTTTGTACATAATTCATTGTGCATTCTCAAACCTAAAGTGAGTTTGATTGTTTACATGAGAATTGGAGGTTGACAGAATCTCTTTTTTATTTACTTTTGCACAACTCGAATAAGTCGTACTAATCAACCTACATGTCTACAGAAAAATCCCACGAAAAAAGAAAGGCAATTCTCCTTCTTGAAGACGGTTTAAAATTTGAAGGAATTGCGATAGGAAAAATTGGGATAGCTGGCGGTGAAATTTGCTTTAACACCGGAATGACTGGCTATCAGGAAATCTACACCGACCCCTCGTATTATGGACAGATTGTGGTAAATACCACCTCCCATATTGGAAATTATGGAGTAGAGGATGATGAACAGGAATCTGACTCACCAAAGATCAGAGGGCTAGTAGTAAATACATTTTCCGAGGACTTTAGCAGAAAGACCGGTGATGGGTCATTGCAGGAGTATCTTGAAAAGAGCAATATTGTGGGAATATCTGAATTGGATACCCGCTTGTTGGTTCGTCATATACGAGATCAAGGCGCGATGAATGCGATCATCTGTTCTGAGGATATCGACATTTCTGATCTCAAGAAAAGTCTGGACGAGGTGCCGAATATGGATGGCTTAGAGCTTGCTTCCTTTGTCAGTACAAAAGAACCTTATTTTATGGGTGATGAAAATGCCCCTTATAAAGTAGCGGTTCTTGATATCGGAGTTAAAAAGAGCATTCTCAAAAATTTGGCTGAAAGAGGGTGCTATCTCAAAGTTTTCAATGCAAAGACGTCATTTGAAGAAATGGAAAGTTGGGAGCCTGACGGTTACTTTCTATCCAATGGACCCGGTGATCCATCAGCAATGGATTATGCGATTGAAACGACAAAGAAAATCATGGAAACCGACAAGCCTTTGTTCGGAATTTGCCTAGGTCATCAGGTGATTTCCCTTGCATGCGGAATTCCTACTTTCAAAATGCACAACGGTCACAGGGGACTCAATCATCCTGTCAAGAATTTGATTTCAGGAAGAAGTGAAGTGACTTCTCAGAATCACGGCTTTGCGGTCAAACGCGAAGAAGTCGAGAATTCAGATGTGGTTGAGCTTACACATATAAATCTAAATGACAATACTGTGGCAGGCATTCGGGTGAAAGGCAAGAAAACATTTTCTGTACAGCACCACCCAGAAGCATCTCCGGGACCACATGATTCAAGGTACCTGTTTGACGAGTTCATAAAACTATTCAAATCATAATTATCAATGAGTTTAATTGAAAGTATTTACGCGAGACAAATTCTGGATTCGCGTGGAAACCCAACGGTGGAAGTTGATGTAATCACTGAAAATGGGGTAGTAGGACGTGCAGCCGTTCCATCTGGAGCTTCCACTGGAGCACATGAGGCTGTTGAATTGCGAGATGGTGACAAAAGCAAATACCTTGGCAAGGGTGTACTCAAGGCGGTCGAGAATGTAAACGATATTCTTGCCGCTGAACTCATCGGCTTTCCAGTTTACGAACAGAATCTGATTGATAAAATCATGATTGAAGCAGATGGGACTCCTAACAAATCAAAAATAGGAGCCAATGCTATTTTGGGTGTTTCACTGGCTGTTGCCAAAGCAGCAGCAGCAGAGCTGGGCCAGCCTTTATATCGATATATCGGTGGAGTGAGTGCCAATACGTTGCCAGTTCCAATGATGAACATCATCAATGGAGGTAGCCATGCGGACAATTCGATTGATTTCCAGGAATTTATGATTATGCCTATCGGTGCCGATAACTTTTCGGATGCTATAAGAATGGGGACGGAGGTTTTCCATCATTTGAAAAAGGTGCTCTCAGAAAGAGGTCTTGCCACCAATGTAGGAGATGAAGGAGGATTTGCTCCTAATTTGGGTTCTGATGCCGAGGCACTCGATGTGATATCGGAAGCGGTGACCAACGCTGGCTATAAAGTGGGAGAAGATATTGTTTATGCCTTGGATGTGGCTTCCTCTGAATTCTATTTGGAAGATGAAAAGGTGTACCACTTTGCCGATTCTACAGGTAAAAAGCTCTCTCCATTGGAAATGGCCAATTACCTTGCCGAGCTTTGTGACAAATATCCGATTTGGTCGATTGAAGATGGAATGTTTGAAGACGATTGGGAAGGCTGGAAAGCCCTGACCGATAAAATAGGAGATCGGGTTCAACTAGTTGGAGATGACCTCTTTGTGACCAATGTTGAGCGCCTACAGAAAGGGATTGACAATGGAATTGCAAACTCCATACTTATCAAAGTCAATCAAATCGGAACATTGACTGAAACTATCGCAGCTGTAAATCTGGCAAACAGAAACGGGTATACCGCGGTAATGTCCCACAGATCCGGTGAAACTGAAGACAACACAATTGCTGATTTGGCTGTGGCCCTAAATACAGGACAGATTAAGACAGGTTCGGCATCCAGATCTGATCGAATGGCGAAATACAACCAATTGCTTCGTATCGAAGAGGAATTAGAGGAGGTTGCTCAGTTCCCAGGAAGCAATTTCAGATAACAGAAACTTGATTTTAATGAAAGCCTCGGTTCTCTGAGGCTTTTTTTATGGATAACGCAGCCTTAACAATCTTTCAGCAGTACAGTTGTTAGTCCAAACACTGTACTATGAAAAAGTTATTGCAATTTCTTCTCCTTGCCCCCTTCATCTTTCTCAGCTCATGTGGCGACAGCGGAGGAGATGACAGCCCATCGGTGGCAAACGATTGCCTGAATAATCCTGTAACGGCTGTTGCCGAAAGCCAGTCTGATGCAAACTTAGGTCAATCCAATGGATCTATTACGATCCTGGCTCAGGGGGGTACACCACCATATGAATACCGTATTAATGGTGGTGATTTTCAAACATCCAGAATATTCACAGGCCTTCCAGCTGGCGATCATGTCATTACAGTTGTAGATTCCAATAGCTGTAGTGTAGATTTACAAGTGAGAATCGTTGAATCAGTAGGGAACGTTCCATCATTTTCAGCTGAAATACTGCCTATCATTCAAAGTAGATGCGCCACCTCAGGGTGTCATGTGGCCGGTGGAAATGCACCAACAGTTTTTGCTAGTCATGCTCAAATAAGTGCGAGTGCTGCCGCAATCAAGGCCAGGACACAGGCCAAAACAATGCCTCCCTCCGGAAGTCCTCAACTAACTGATGGACAAATTCAGCTCATTGCTGATTGGGTGGATGCTGGAGCACCAAATAACTAGTAGCAAGAGATTGGTTTGGCTTTATATCCTAAAGTTCGTTAATTTTAGAGTATGAAGCCTTTCACCAAGCTCCCCAGGTTCATAAAGAACTTCTATTTCCTTTTTGGTCTTTTCTTTGTTGTATGGATGTTTTTTGTTGATTCAAATGACTTTGTTTCTCAGTATAAACTCAATCGTAAACTGCAAAATCTAAAGAATCAGAAGACCTATTACCTGGATAAGAAGGGGGATGTACTAAAAAAGAAGGAAGAATTGTCTACCAATACAGAGCTTCTTGAAAAGTTTGCCAGAGAAAACTATCTAATGAAGAAGCGTTCAGAAGATCTTTATGTTGTTGTTGACAAATAAGTGACAAAAATAATTGATTACTAAAGTCCTCATTTGAGGACTTTTTCGTTGTAAGACATATGAAGAAACTGCTATTAACTTTTATTATGATTCTGGCCGCGATCCAACTTTCAAATGGTCAGGAGTATTTTGAAGAATCACAGGAAGATACTGAAGATGAAGCTCCCGTAGTCGACCCATTCTATTTTGGAGGAGGGTTTGGTTTCAATTTATTTGGAGACTTCAAATTCCTCAATGTTTCTCCAATTGCAGGTTATCGATTTACTCCTGAGTTCTCCATGGGTGTGGGCATTTCTTACTTGTGGTTGGAAAGAGATTTTAATTTTCAGGGTCAACCAAGTTTCTCCATTAGTTCAAGTCAGTTCGGAGGCAGAATATTCGGTAGACGACAGATTGACGACATCTATTTTGCTCAAGCCGAATTTGAATCCATAAGTGTTGAATTGGGTACCGGTATCGGAAATGAAACTGAAAGAGAATGGGTTCCCGGCCTTTTTCTTGGTGGTGGCATGATGACTCCCTTTTTTGCCAATAGCTCAATCAATATCACTGTGCTGTATAACTTTCTGCATGATAATTTTAAGAGTCCCTATGGCAGTGCCGTAGTTGTGCGGGGAGGGATTGTTCTATAGACCGATACCGAACTTTTCGGAAAGACTATAAAGATCTTCCACAACAGTCATTAAAAGGGGTATACCATTCCTCTTACGTTCTAATTCAAGAGCTCGTTCAGGATCGCCCGGAATAATAACGTTTTGATCCGGATCAACGGGTTCAGAGTCACGAAACCTTCTTATCCATTGATCCATGTTGTCTTTAAACTCCTGTGCGGGTCGAAATGCATCAATTCTCATGGCACCAAAGAAATGCCCAAGCCCTTCCCCAACGGGGTTTTGCGAGGGTTCCAGAAAACTCACGAAAGGAGGAACCCACGGACCATAATTAGCACCAGACAAAACCGCTGAAAAGATGTCCACCACGGATCCAAGAATATATCCCTTATGACTGCCATGCTCTCTATCTCCACCGAGTGGAAGTAACGCTCCTCCATCTTTCACACCAAATGAATTTGTGGTGGGTTGACCGTCAGAATCCTGAATCCAACCGTAGGGTGCTTCTGATCCTTTTCGTTGAAGAATTTCAAGCTTTCCATTCGCTGCGGTGGTTGTGGCCATATCACCCACAAAAGGAGGTTCTTCACCGGCTGGAATCGCAACAGCGATGGGGTTTGTTCCCAACAAGCGTTCTTTCGAAAATGTAGGTGCTACCAACGGGCTGGCATTCGTCATTGATATGCCAATCATGTCCTTCGTTGTGGCCATAAGTGAGTGATAGCCCGCTATACCATAATGATTCGAATTTTTGACTGATACCCATCCTGAGCCCACGTCATATGCTTTTTCCATTGCTAATTCCATAGCAGTGGGTGCCACTACAAGCCCCAGACCTGCATCTCCATCAATTGTTGCTGTGCTAGGAGTTTCATGAACTACTTTGATTTGTGGTTTTGCATTGATGCGACCCTTCTCCCATAGCCTAATATATCCGCTCAATCGAGCAACTCCGTGAGAATCAACCCCTCTCAAGTCCGCTGAAAGCAAGACCCTGCTTGCTGTTATGGCATCTTTCTGAGGGCAACCAATCTCCTTAAAAATGGAGACTGTAAATGAAAAAAGCTCTTCGTATGTAAACGTTCTAGTCAAACTCAGCTAGTTGATAATTGTCGCACCTTCATTATTATGAAAAAGTACACCTTCCTTTAAGGCAAATGTGCAAGAGACAATTTCAGGAATATCCATAAATCTCAATACAAAGTTAATCAGACTACTGGCCACTACGATCATATCCACACGCATGGTTACCATACCTGGAATAGACAATCTCTCTTGCCTGTTTTTTGTGACAAGATCCAGATGGATGGTATTATAGGCCTGTTTTGGTAAGACGAAGTATCTTGAATCAGATGATGCTTCCAATTTATTTGCACTAAAATAAATCTCCTTCAAAGTGTCAAATGTTCCCGAACAACCGATCAAGCCTGTAGGGTTGTATTCACGAATGGCTTCGATGAGATCTGCCAGTTCAATCTCCAGAAAACTATTCATTTCAACAATTGAGTCTTCTTGGATTGGATCGACCTTATGAAATCGGTCCAGTAGCCGTTGGGCTCCTATTTCAAAACTCTGCTTCCATAGGATTTCGGTATCGTTTCCAATAATAAACTCGACACTACCACCTCCAATATCCATGATAAGCTGTGGCCTGGATTTCAATTTTATCGCTGCTTTGACGCCAAAGTAAATTAGTTCAGCTTCCCGATCACCGCTTATTACCTCAATTTTGATTCCGGTTGATTCTTTGATTTTGTCCAGAAGTTCCTGACCATTTTTGGCATTTCTTATAGCACTTGTGGCCACACCTCTGACGTCATCAACACCAAATTGATCGATGACGTTTTTGAAAATCTTCAGCGCATGAAGTGCTCGCTTCTGGGCATCCGCTGCAATTTTTCCCCTACTAATTCCATTGCGCCCAATTTTGACTGCAATTTTTTCCTTGTAAAGAGTACGAAGGTTTTTACCACTTACTTCGGCAATGAAGAGGTGGAAAGTGTTCGTCCCCAAGTCTATAATCGCAGTTTTTGGCATATTCTTTAAAAGAATGGCGCAAGATAAGAGATATCGGTGAATGTCAAATCACAAGTCTTTATTTAGTCAATTGTGGGTTCTTTTTTTGTGGAGGGCTCTCTATATTTGACAACGCTAAAAAAGTAGGGATGGCAGAGAATAACATCGCACAAACGGAACAAAAAATACTCTCTAAAGAAGAGAAACTGGAACTCTTAAAGAAGAAGAATCAAGAAGCGCTGTTGGGTGGAGGAGAAAGGAGAATTGAATCTCAGCATAAGAAAGGAAAGCTAACAGCAAGAGAGCGAATAGCCTTATTGGTTGACGAAGGCACCTTCGAAGAGATTGGAAAGTTTGTGACTCATCGCAGTACGGATTTTGGGTTGGATAAGGAGCAGTATCTGGGTGACGGAGTGGTGACAGGATATGGACAAGTCAACGGGAGACTTACCTATGTTTATAGCCAGGATTTTACAGTTTTTGGTGGTTCCTTAAGTGAGACACATGCCGAAAAAATTTGCAAAATCATGGATATGGCTATGAAGAACGGAGCTCCAGTAGTAGGGCTTAATGATTCCGGAGGTGCCAGAATTCAGGAAGGTGTAGTGAGCTTAGGCGGTTATGCAGATATTTTTTATCGAAACACTTTGGCGTCAGGAGTGGTGCCTCAGATCTCGGCAGTGATGGGGCCATGTGCAGGCGGAGCTGTGTATTCTCCTGCCATAACGGACTTTATATTCATGGTAGAGAACACTTCATATATGTTTGTTACCGGGCCTAATGTGGTGAAGACGGTTACGCAAGAAGAAGTGACGTCTGAGGAACTTGGAGGGGCAAGCACGCATAGCACAAAGAGTGGAGTCACCCATTTCACATCGGCCAATGATGCAAAATGCATTGAAGATGTAAAGAAATTACTTTCATACATTCCTCAGAATTGTGAAGATGATGCACCGGTGTATGAGTACAACTTATCGGATGAAACACGAGTCTCTTTGAATGATATTGTGCCTGACAATCCTAATCAACCTTATGACATGCGAGATGTGATTGATGGAATTGTGGATGAAGGGTCGTTCTTTGAGGTGCACAAGAACTATGCTGAGAATATCGTAGTTGGTTTTGCAAGACTAGGAGGAAGAAGTATAGGTATTGTCGGCAACCAGCCGGCTTCTTTGGCTGGGGTCTTGGATATTGACGCCAGTGTTAAGGGCGCAAGATTCGTGAGATTCTGTGATAGTTTTAACGTACCACTTTTAGTGCTCGAAGATGTTCCCGGATTTTTGCCAGGTACTGATCAGGAATGGAATGCCATTATCACCAATGGTGCAAAACTGCTGTACGCATTTTCTGAAGCCACAGTACCTAGAATCACCGTGATTACTCGAAAGGCATATGGCGGAGCATATGATGTAATGAATTCCAAGCACATTGGTGCTGATATGAATTACGCCTGGCCTACTGCTGAGATTGCAGTAATGGGTGCAAAAGGAGCTGCTGAAATCATCTTTAGAAAAGAAATTGCTGAATCCGAAAACCCGGAAGAAAAACTTCAGGAGAAAGTAGACGACTATACAAGTAAGTTTGCTAATCCTTATAGAGCCGCGCGAAGAGGTTTTATAGATGAGGTAATTGTTCCGGAGAACACCAGAATCAAGTTGATCAAAGCATTCAAGATGCTGGAGAACAAGGTAGATAAATTACCTAAAAAGAAACATGGCAATATTCCACTATAGGTATGAATAAAGTGGCATTAATTACTGCTGCCGGCAAAGGTATGGGGGCAGCATGTGCAAAAGCGCTTTCCGAAGACGGTTTTAGTTTGGTCCTGATGTCGCGTTCCGAGGACGCATCAAACCTGTCTAAAGAATTGGGAGGTGTAGGGCTCAAGGGCTCGGTAACTAATGAAATCGACTTGAAGAGAGCTGTCGATCTTGCCATGCGGGAATATGGGAGAATTGATGTGTTGGTGAATAATACTGGTCACCCTCCAAAAGGTCAACTTCTTGAAATTTCGGATGTCGATTGGCAAACAGGTAGTGATTTAGTATTGATGAATGTGATTAGAATGGCACGGATGGTGACTCCTATTATGGAGTCACAAGGTGGAGGTTCTATTATTAATATATCCACATTTGCAGCTTTTGAGCCGTCACTCTCCTTTCCTGTTTCATCAGTTATGAGAACGGCCCTGGCAAGTTTTACTAAGCTCTATGCTGAAGAATATGGACCTAAAAACATCAGAATGAATAATGTCTTGCCGGGATTTATTGAAAGTTATCCCGTTACAGACGAAATCCGGCAACAAATTCCTTTGGGTAGACCTGGAACAACCGAAGAAATTGGAAAAACCGTGGCCTTTCTCGCGTCAGCGGGAGGTGCCTATATTTCGGGAGAGAATATTAAAGTGGATGGTGGGATAACCAAGAGTATTTAACATGGACAAGAAGAGTAGAGAATTCCTCGTAAAGTATCTTAATAACGCTTCTCCGACTGGGTTTGAGTCTTCAGGTCAGCAGATTTGGTTGGATTATGTCAAGCCCTTTGTGGATACACACTTTACGGATAAGTATGGTACAGCAGTTGGCGTTGTCAATCCCGAAGCTGAATACAAGGTAGTCATTGAAGCCCATGCAGACGAAATCAGTTGGTTTGTCAATTACATCGGTGATGATGGCTACATTTATGTAGTAAGAAATGGCGGTTCAGACCATCAGATTGCACCTTCGAAGCGAGTGAACATTCATACCGACAATGGAGTGGTCAAAGGTGTTTTTGGTTGGCCGGCAATCCACGTTCGGGATAAGGCCAATGAAAAGTCGCCTTCTCTAAAGAATATCTTCATAGATGTGGGATGTGAGTCAAAAGAGGAGGTCGAAAAGCTTGGAGTTCATGTTGGTTCGGTGATCACCTTTGAAGATGAGCTCATGGAGCTCAATGAGAGTTACTGGTGTGGACGTGCACTTGACAATAGGATAGGGGGCTTCATGATTGCAGAAGTAGCTCGAAAACTGAAGGAATCTAAAGTCAAACTCCCATTTGGACTTTATGTGGTAAATGCGGTTCAGGAGGAAATAGGATTGAGAGGTGCTGAGATGATTGCTGCCAGAATCAAGCCTGATGTAGCCATCATCACTGATGTTTGCCATGACACTCATTCTCCAATGTATGATAAGAAGTTACAAGGAGACCAGAAATGTGGTAAGGGACCAGTACTGGCCTATGGCCCGGCAGTACACAATAACGTATTAAAAATGTTGATTGGAGTGGCCGAAGAGAAGGAAATCGATTTTCAACGCTTTGCGGCCTCCAGATCGACTGGCACTGATACCGATGCTTTCGCCTATTCTAATGATGGAGTACCTTCTGCACTCATCTCGCTGCCATTGAAGTATATGCATACCACAGTTGAGACCGCCCATAAATCCGATATTGAGAACGTAATTCAATTGATGTTTGAATTCGTTTCACAATTGGATGATAATCACGATTTCAGCTACTTAAAGTAGTGTCTGGATATCATATAGTTCAGGACCAAATGGGGAGGAATGTGAAAGTTCCACGAAGCCCTTCCCGGATCATCTCATTGGTTCCTTCACAAACTGAATTGCTCCATGATTTGGGGCTTGACTCAGAAGTAGTTGGGCTAACAAAATTTTGTGTACATCCTGATCATTGGAGAAAGACCAAAAGCGTTGTTGGGGGTACGAAGAAATTTCGGTTTGATACCATAGATGGACTAAAACCAGACCTGATCATTGCTAATAAAGAGGAAAATTATGAGGAGGGAATCAGGGAATTAGCTGGGAAGTATCCGGTTTGGATTAGTGATATTTATGATCTTAACGATGCGCGTGACATGATCACTTCTATTAGCTCAATTGTTGGTAGGGAGAAGAAGGGAAGGGAAATTTTAGATAAAATCCAAGAGGACTTCTCTGTTAAAGTTGAACCAATCGGAACCGCACTCTACTTCATCTGGAATGAGCCTTACATGGCAGCGGGGACCGATACCTTTATCAATGACATGATGTATCGGGCAGGCTTTTTTAATGTGCTCCCGAAAGGTTCACGTTATCCGGAACTAACCAGTGAAGAAATTACAAAGCTGGATCCTGATTATATATTTCTTTCGAGCGAGCCCTATCCATTTAAAGAAAAGCATCTACAAGAGTTGCAAAATATATGTCCAAATTCAAAAGTCATGTTAGTGGATGGAGAAATTTTCAGTTGGTATGGAAGTCGCCTACTGAAAGCCCACGAGTATTTTGAAACAATAAAAGAAGGGGAGGCCCCAGCAGCCTCCCCAAGGGTTACCTAAACACCGCAAACGTGTTACACATTTCCGAATGGTAACACTCCCAAATATCTTGTTTGCGAAAGCGTACCTTGTTTAGAGATTTATCACCCACCTTAAATTTGTGCTTGCCATCCCAGGCTATTTTTCGCCATTTGGACTTGGCTTTAGCATAGTAGTAGTAGGTTGTTTCGTCTGAAGAACCCATTAGTTTCTTTTCACCTGGTTTGAGTGTAATCCAGGCATCGGTGGTCCACTCACCACTATACTCTTTATAGCGAATGGCCACTTGCAAGTCGAATTCCGACTTGTTGTCAAAAATGATATCGTAACGTTTTTTCTTAAGAGAGACCACGGAATCATTGGCGGTAGGCATGGTGAAATGCACTACCCTCCAATCTTCCGTATTGGCTTCTGTGAGTAGTAGGTCTGCACTTCCTTTAGGCCGAAAGGCAGAACTCAGAAGGAGTATAGTCGTCAGGCCTATGCATAGCATAGGGAACCGACCGGTAATCGTTCTCATGTTTAGGTTATAAGGGAATACTAAGGTAGATACTTAATATGAAAAATTCAACATATATTCATAAAAAGTTTTTTAGATGCGAAAAAATGTATGCATATGGCCCGTGTTTAGCTGTTTTTGCTAATTCGCCTGATGCAAAAAGCAAAAAAAATGGAAATACCGACCTAATTGATAAGGTCAAAACCTGGCCTAAATTCTGGCCTGATATGTATAGAGTTGATAGTACCTTCCTTCTTTTTGAATGAGTTCGTCATGGGTGCCCCTTTCAGCAATTTCACCTTCTTCAATTACAAGGATTTGGTCGGCTTGCCGGATGGTACTGAGTCGGTGGGCGATCACAAAAGTAGTACGGCCTTTCATCAATTCTGCCAAACTGCGCTGGATGAAAGTTTCACTTTCCGTGTCTAAGTTGGAAGTAGCCTCATCAAGAATGAGAATTTTAGGATTGGCCAAGATAGCCCGAGCAATAGCTATCCGCTGCCGTTGTCCGCCTGAAAGTTTTACCCCGCGTTCGCCAATGAGTGTATCCAGCCCATCTTCGAAACGATCTGTAAATTCACTTACATAAGCCGCATCCACAGCGATCTTTAATTCTTCATCGGTTGATTCCGGTCTTGGGAAAAGAATATTTTCTCTGATCGTACCCTCAAAAAGGAAATCATCTTGAAGAACTACTCCCAAGTTTCTGCGATAGCTTTTCAGGTTGACTGTTGACAAGTCAATTCCATCAAGGGTTATTTGACCCTCTATGGGTTTTAGGAATGTGGCTGCCAAACCGGCTATGGTGGATTTACCTGAGCCTGAGGAACCTACAAGGGCAGTAACACTACCCGGAGGAGCCTTGAAGCTGATTTTCTTAAGCACATCCACACCTTCATCGTAGGCAAAAGTGACCTCATTGAATACAATGTCTCCATGAGTTTTATCAATGGTAACCGTTCTATTTTCGTCTTCGTCTTCCGCCTTGGTCATCATGATTTCCTCCGTCCTGTCAAGACCCGCAAAGGCTTCGGTGATTTGACTGCCAATATTAGACATCTGTACGATTGGTGCAATGAGCACTGCCAGTAACCCAATAAATGCGACAAGCTGACCGCTCGACATTTGATCTTCTATAATGAAATAGCCTCCAATGCCGAGTATCCCGGTACTGGCCACACCGGCAAGAAGAAATGTAGCAGAACTCTGAACGAGAGCGGTTGCAGTCAAAGTCTTTTTCACGTTTTGATAGAGTTCATCAACCCCCCTTTCGAATGTGACGATTTCCTGCAACTCTGCACCAAACCCTTTAATTACTCGAATCCCATTCAAAGTTTCGGTTAATCTACCCGTAACTTCAGCATTGAGTTTTCCACGCTTTCGAAAAATAGGTCTCAGATATCCAAAGGCACGCATGGCGATCAAGCCGAAGACCACAACAGGAACGAAAATGAAAGCAGTGAGCTTTGCATTCATATCTATAAGCAGAAACAAAACAAAAATTGCTGTGATTGTTCCTCCAATCAATTGGACAAAACCGGTCCCGACAAGATTTCTCACTCCTTCAACATCTGTCATGATTCTTGAAACAAGGGCACCTGATTTGGTGCTGTCGAAGTAATTTATCGGGAGTGAAAGTATCTTCTTTTGAACCTGAACCCTTAGTTGAGCAATGAGTTTTTGCGCTTGGACACTCAAAATTCGAGTCAAAGCAAAGGAGGTTGAAGCCTGGACAATGATGGCTCCTACGATGACCGCCACCACTACCTTGAGCATATACATGTCCTTGTTGATTACCACATCATCTAATAAGTATTGTGTAGCTTTTGGTAGAACAACACTAGCACCACTTCTTAATAAGATAAGCACTAAACCAAGGAGTAGTAGGCCACGTTTGGGCCAAATAATGGTTTTGAAAACCTGGCCTACGGTAATATTGGATAACTTTGATTTTGCCATTTAAAAATGTCTTCGCAATGACATTAACCCAAGTGGATGATGAAAGATTCCATTTTCACTTTTCTATGATTGTGAAATCCCGGCTTTCGCAAGATCATTCCAAAAATTCGGATATGATTTAACGACAACACTTGGGTTTTGGATAGTTAAACTCTGCATGGTTGCGAGAGGAGCAAAGGCCATAGCCATTCGATGATCGTCATAGGTATCGATGGAGATTTCATTGGCACCTGCATCAAACTTCGACTTCACTTCCCAAACTCCCGGCTCAATTTCCTTGAATTTGGCTCCTAGTTTTTTCAATTCCCTTTTTAGAGCCTTGATTCGATCAGTTTCTTTTATTCTCAGACTTTCCAATCCAGTCATATGGCAGGTAATATGCTTTGCAGCACAAGTAACAGCGACAGTTTGTGCTAGATCAGGACAATCGGTGAAATCATATTCAAAATGATCGCGGTGTGGAATTTTGCCTAAAACGACACCGTCTTCCTCAAATGTGCTCATTACCCCCAACTGGTTCATGATGCTGACAATTGCCACATCCCCTTGAATCGACTTCTGCCTGAGTCCCAGTAACTTGATGTTGGCACTCTCGGCTAAGGCAACCAGACTGTACCAGTAGCTGGCTCCTGACCAATCAGATTCCACTTTAAAAGGGTATGGTTGATAATCTTGATGGGCAACAGTAATCAACTCACCTGTCCAGTCATAGTCAATTCCAAACACCGACATCATATCTAATGTCATTTGGATGTAGGGTTTACTGCCTAGCGGACCTTTAATCTTCACGGTTAGTCCTTCAGGAAGCACTGGGGCTATCATTAAAAGTGCTGAAATAAACTGACTGCTTTGATCACCTCTGACTTTGATCTCGTTTTTTAGTTGACGTTTAAATGGCTTGATCTTGATCGGAGGAAATCCAGGGTTGTTTTCGTAGGTAATTCTTGCTCCAATTTTATTTAGTGCCTTTACTAAAATATCAATTGGTCGTTCCTGCATCCGCTGAGTTCCTGTAAGCACTTTTTTATCATCTCCCACGGCAAAATAGGCTGCGAGAAATCTCATGGTTGTTCCAGCATCAATAACATCCAGTTCTTCATCTTTACTTTGAAGAAGTCTGGTCATAGTCTGGGTATCGCGAGCTTCGGAAAGGTTGGAAATGGTTGATTCCTGACCAGCTAAGGCATTGATGATTAAAGCACGATTGCTCTCACTTTTGGAAGCTGGGAGGTTGATGCTTGTCTCAGCTAATCTTGGGCTATATGCTAAGTGTTTAACTTCCAATCCTAGTCGGCTATTTGAAGGTAATAAAACAGCGAATCAATTACATCATTTTCATTCACCTGAATGTCAAAAGTCGCCTCTCCAATCGATTTGAGCAATGAAAAGTTGAGATTCCCATTCAGATTTTTCTTGTCTTGATAAGTATGCTTTACAATGTCAGGAAGTTCTTTCCTATTGATTTTAACCTTGCCAAAATTACTTACCAGTGAGGATGTGATTTCATCAAGATTGTGTTTTGAAAGCCCGAGCATTTTCAGGGAGAGGTAAGCCTCGCAGATCATTCCAATTGCGATTGCCTCACCATGGAGTAGATGATTAGAGGTTCCTAGAAAATGGCTCTCCAAAGCGTGCCCTACGGTATGTCCGAAGTTCAATACTTTTCTAAGTCCTGCCTCACTTGGATCGCTTTTGACTACCTCATTCTTGATATGTATGGAATGAGCAATTATTGGCTTCCAATTCTCATGATCTAACCCCTGACTGGATACCTGCTTGAAATAATCGATATCAGCGATGAGTCCATGTTTGAGTACTTCCGCGAAACCTGATCTTAATTCCTCCTTAGGTAATGTTTGGAGGAATATGTCATCCACTAAAACTGCTTCAGGCTCTCTGAATAGACCTATGTGATTCTTAAATCCATTAAAATCAATTCCTAACTTTCCACCTACACTGGCATCAACAGAAGCCAATAGAGTGGTTGGGATATTGATGAAGCTTATCCCCCTTTTATAGGTAGAAGCACAGAAACCTCCCATATCGCCTATTACTCCTCCACCGAGATTAATCAAAATGCTATGTCGATCAAACTCCGCATCAGTGAGTGCCTGCCAGATTCTGGAGCAGGTGGTGAGGGTTTTATTGGCTTCACCACTTGCGATTTCAATGATCAGGTCGATTGGAATCAACTCAGAGATGATTGGGAGACAATCCCTTCGTGTATTCTCATCGACCAGGACCGCTAACTTCGAGAATGTCAGTCCTTCGAAATAATCTGGCAAAGAGTTCTCTATTTGATCGATGACAATTTTGCTCATGATTTTTGAACTGTAGCTGCTTCTTTTAGTTGAGCCTCCTGCTTTTTCACGGATTCTTCATGAATAGCAAATAAAAGATTTTTCATGAATTTTTCGGTCAGGTTTTTATTCACTCCGGCTTTGATTCTGGACTCCATAACACTTTGCCATCTGTCGGGTTGATATACGGCTAAATTATGCTCGCGTTTGTATTCGCCAATATGCTGAATTACATCGAAACGTTCGGCCAGCAGCTCCAATAATTGGCTGTCCAGGAGGTCGATCTTATGACGGAATTTATCGAGTTCCGATATTACCTCCGGGTGCTCGTCAATAGTATCTCTGAACGCTAGGTTCTCATAGATGATCTTTAATGTTTCAGGAGTAATTTGCTGCTTGGAATCACTAAGGGCATTATCAGGTTCATGATGTGTTTCAATCATCAATCCATCCAAACCGAAGTTTATGGCGCGTTGAGACACTGACGCAACTATTTCTCGTGTACCACATATATGACTGGGATCGCATATTACAGAAATCCCGGGGATCATTCGCTTTAAATGTATAGGTAGGCTCCATTCGGGCTTATTACGATATCGTTTTTCATAAGGGTCGGAGAATCCGCGATGAATCGCTGCGAGTTTGTGTATTCCCACCTTCTCAAGTCGCTCTAAAGCACCAATCCATAGCTGCAAATCGGGGTTGATGGGGTTCTTGACCATCACTGGTATATCAACACCTCTCAAAGCTTCACTAATCTCCTGAACCGAGAAAGGATTCACAGTGGTTCTGGCACCTATCCAAAGCACTTCAATACCGGCTTTTAAGGCTTGCTCTACATGATCAGCATTGGCCACTTCTACCGTAATCGGTATTCCTAGCTGTTCCCTGGCAATCTCCATCCAACCCAGAGCTTCCGTTCCCTTTCCTTCAAACGAACCTGGTCGGGTTCTTGGCTTCCATACTCCTGCTCGAAAAAGTTGTGTCGGACTTCCTCTCAACCCTTTTGCGATTTCTTCAATTTGCTCGGGACTTTCTGCACTGCAGGGTCCCGCAATTAGTAGGTTTTTTTCAAGTCCTAGTCCCCAATCTTCAATATCTGTGACTTCCATCGTTTTAGTTTTAGGTAACAAAAAAGCCCGGCTCTTGTCGAACCAGGCTTCATTTATTTCAGTTTATCTTTTTCTATTTAGGCAAGCACTGATCCGACTTTATCTCTCCAGCTAAAGTAAAAGAAGTAATAGAATCGTCTTTGTGCTCTCATTATGGTCTAAACATAGGCATCTTATTTAAAAGTCAAAAATATGTGGATGTTTTTGTGCAGAATTAGACCTCGATTAATGAAAAGGTGGTGGAATTATCAGGGTGATCCTCAATATTTTCTGAGATCAATTGGAGATTGTTCTCTTCAATCGCCTCACGACTCGAGATCACAGCAGCATGCTCTTTTACGTTTTGTTGCAATTCATCAATCGCGCCTGCAGTACTTGAACTAGCGACAAAGGTGATATGGCTATACTTGGAAAAATAACCCTGAGTTTCTTTGATAGCCATCGGATGAGAGTAAATCTTTTTGATTTTTTCAAGCTTCATCATCCCCTTGCTCCCCAAACACAAATTGACCGGTAATTCGTATTGGTCAATCAACTTGAATCCTTCTTTTTTGATTCGGTCTAAATTGTTTGCAACCATTCCTGAAGTACTATTCCTTATGGCGACTAAAGCTCTTTTTATTTGGCCCTTTTTTAAAGCCTGAAAGATTTCTTCGAAGGAAGAATACAAAACGTATTGGTCATTTGGCAAGAATTTAGACCGTGCTATGTCGTGAAAGGTGTGTCGTGGTCCGAGTATGCCTAGTTTGGTCATTCTTTTAGATCTGTTTCTTTGTCTCCTTCTTTGTATATACCAGTCTGCTTTTGAACCGATTGTTGATGAATAAAACGATAGAGTTCCTTTATAAATTCAGGATCAAGATTCAGCGACCTAGCCCATTCCGGTCTGGTCGTGAATATCTCTTTCCATCTACTTAACTGAAAAATGGCAACATTATTCTCTTTCTTGTATTCGCCAATTTTCTCCACCAAATTCATGCGGGTAGCAATGGCTTCAAGTATTTCACGATCAGCCTGATCAATTTGTTCTCTTATTATTTCCAAATGGTTGATAAAGACGCGGTCAGTCTTAGTGGCGTCACGCGGTTCGAGGACCTCCAGTAATTCATTTAAAGATTTTGGCTCAAGCTGCTGTTTTGGATCACTTAGCGCCTTTGCAGGATTAATATGGCTTTCAATCATCAATCCATCATAATTCAAATCCAAGGCTTTTTGTGCTATGTCATGAATCAAAGCTCTCTTGCCTCCAATATGACTAGGATCACAGATGAGAGGTAAATCAGGAAATTCACTTTTTAGTTCTATCGGAACTTGCCAAAGAGGCACATTCCTGAACTTTGTTTTTTGAAGTGAATCAAACCCTCGATGAATCGCTCCGAGTTTCGTAATTCCGGCTTTAGAGAGGCGTTCCAATGCTCCCTTCCAGAGACTTAAATCCGGATTCACAGGATTTTTGACAAAGACGGGGATGTCCACTCCTTTTAATGCTCCAGCAATTTCTTGAACATTAAATGGACTCACTGTGGTTCTCGCCCCAATCCATAGGAGGTCTATGCCTGCTTCAATTGCATCTTCTACATGCTCAGCAGAAGCAACTTCGGTACAAACCTTGATTCCGAATTCTTTCTTTGCGGCTTTCATCAAAGTAAGGCCTTCCTTGCCAATTCCTTCAAAGCTTCCCGGCCGTGTACGAGGCTTCCAAATGCCCCCCCGTATGAAATCAATTTTCGATAAATCCAATTGTTCAATTGAAGAGAAGAATTGCCCCTTACTTTCTACACTACACGGCCCAGATATAATCAGCGGTTTTTTGTGGCCATCAACCCAGTTTTCCAACCTTTCAATTTGCATTGCTCTCTTATAATTACCGTCCTAACAACAAAAGTTTCAGACTCTGTGTTTGTTATTATATTTGCGACAATTCGCAGCCTATGGATCTCAAGAAACACGTTGATTTTGACAATTTGGAAGTTGCTTTTGCTTCAAAGAATGACAAAACACTAAAGAAGATCCACTTTGTTTTTTCCACAATGGGAAGTAGTGCCATGGTCAAAACCGGCACAACGCTCACAAAATTAGCATTAAAATCAGGTCTACCAGTAAAAGGGATCATTAAGAGAACCCTGTTCGATATTTTTTGCGGAGGTGAAAACATAGAAGAGTGCCAGAGAACGGCCGAACAAATGTCCAAGTTCAACATTGGGGCCATCCTTGACTACTCAGTTGAAGGTGAAAAAACAGAAGCCGGCTTTGAGGCTACCACTGCTGAAATTGTCAGAACTATCGAGAAAGCAGGAAATTCTGCTCACATCCCGTTTGGTGCATTTAAAGTCACCGGGATTGGTTCCTTTGATTTGCTGGCTAAAATCCAGGCAAAAGAAACACTAACAGACGAAGAGGTTAGTGCTTTTCAGAAGGTGAGAGAACGAGTCGATCGGATTTGCGCTCTTGGCCATGAGCTCGGTGTAAAAGTGCTGATTGATGCGGAAGAGACCTGGATTCAAAAGCCGATTGATGATTTGGCTTATGAAATGATGGAGAAATACAACCGGGAAAAGGCACTGATCTATAATACTTATCAAATGTATAGACATGAGGCACTTCAGGAGTTGAAGGACACCCAAAAAGATGCAGTTGCCAAAGGCTATTTCCTTGGGGCGAAGCTCGTACGGGGAGCTTATATGGAAAAAGAACGTGAACGAGCCATGGATATGGGATATCCAAGCCCAATCCAACCCGATAAGGAATCTTCTGATCGAGACTTTGATTTGGGGTTGGAGTTCTGTATTGAAAATATCAACAATACTGCGCTTTTCTGCGGATCTCATAATGAGAAAAGCAATTACCACCTGACTCACTTGATTGAAGAAAAAGGCATCGCTCGTGATGATGATCGCGTCTACTTCGCACAACTCTATGGAATGAGTGATAACATTTCATTCAATCTGGCCAACTCACAATTCCAAGTGGCCAAATACCTACCCTATGGCCCTATAAAAGCTACAATTCCTTATTTGATCAGGCGCGCTGAAGAAAATACTTCTGTTAAGGGCCAGAGTGGGAGAGAGCTTACCCTCGTAAAACGGGAAATGGCAAGAAGAAAAGGTAAATAGCCGATTAGCTTTCCACTTCATACTTCTATAAATATTTATGAATCACTAACTTTGCGCACTTAAAATTTGTGTCATGCAGCAATTGAGCGAACAGGAGATTAATCGAAGAAATGAGCGAGAGGAGTTGGAGCGATTAGGCATTAATCCGTATCCCTCTGAGACCTTTCCGGTAAACACTACAACCACAGATATCAAAGAGAACTTTGATAAGGATCCTGAACGCTTCAAACAGGTGAAGATTGCCGGTCGTATGATGAGTAGAAGAATTATGGGGTCGGCTTCATTTGCTGAACTTCAGGACAGTGAAGGACGAATCCAGGTTTATCTGCGAAGAGATGATATTTGCCCTGAAGACGATAAGACCATGTACAATACGGTCTTTAAGAGGGTATTGAGTATTGGTGATATTGTTGGTGTCGAAGGCTATGTGTTCAAGACACAAGTTGGAGAGATTTCAGTTCACGTGACTAACCTCACGGTTCTCACGAAAGCCTTGAAGCCCCTACCCCTTCCCAAAACAGATGCGGACGGAGTTGTTCACGATGCATTCACTGATCCGGAACAAAGATATCGTCAGCGGTACGTGGATTTGGTCGTGAATCCACATGTGAAAGATACCTTTGTTAAAAGGACCCAGCTGGTGAATTCCATGAGGAACTTCCTTGCCGAAAGAGGATACCTGGAAGTAGAAACCCCAATTCTGCAACCATTGTATGGTGGGGCTGCAGCTCGACCATTCAAAACTCACCATAATACCTTGGATATGACTTTGTATCTGAGGATTGCAAATGAGCTCTATTTGAAGCGGCTCATCGTAGGTGGATTTGATGGAGTTTTCGAATTCTCAAAAGACTTCCGAAATGAAGGT
Source organism: Cyclobacteriaceae bacterium (assembly GCA_028281285.1). GTDB lineage: Bacteria > Bacteroidota > Bacteroidia > Cytophagales > Cyclobacteriaceae > Roseivirga. The sequence goes on along the minus strand of JANQKF010000013.1, from coordinate 360,397 downwards.
ATGTCGCGATTCCACAACCCGGAATTCACCCAGGTGGAGTTATACGTGGCATACAAAGATTACAACTGGATGATGGATCTCGTTGAAGAGATGATTGAAAAGGTGGCGCTCGACCTTCACGGGACCACTAAAGTGCAAGTCGGTGAAAATGAGATTGACTTCAAGCGACCTTGGAAGAGATTTACCATGTTTGAGGCGATCGAGCATTTCACAGGAGTTGACATTTCTGAAATGGAAGAAGATCAACTTAGAAAGACAGCTCAAGAGTTGAAAGTTGAAGTGGATGACTCAATGGGTAAAGGCAAATTAATTGATGAGATTTTTGGAGAACACTGTGAGCCTAAATTGATCCAACCAACATATATCACCGACTACCCTGTAGAGATGTCCCCATTGGCCAAAAAACACCGGAATAAAGAAGGACTGGTTGAACGTTTTGAAGCCATTTGCAATGGCAAGGAGATATGTAATGCCTTTTCTGAGCTGAATGACCCGATTGATCAGCGTCAACGCTTCGAAGAGCAATTAGAGCTTGGTAAAAGAGGAGATGATGAGGCGATGGTGCTGGACGAAGATTTTCTAAGAGCACTGGAATACGGGATGCCACCAACTGCCGGTCTGGGAGTAGGCATAGATCGATTGTCCATGATCATGACCAACTCCAATTCCATTCAGGATGTCTTGTTTTTTCCTCAAATGAAGCCTGAGAAAAAGATATCCGTTGAGTTATCTGAAGAAGCCAGGGGCATACTTGAGTTATTGAAGAAGGTTGGCAAGACTGAGTTACTTCAATTAAAGGAAGGGGCAGGTTTGTCAAACAAGAAATGGGATAAATCCATCAAGGAACTTACGCAAAATGGATTGGCCAAAGTTCAAAAAACGGATGAAGGTTTGTTCGTAGAGATAATTGAGTGACCAATGCACAACCTATTAGATTAGGCTGGACATTGGCCTCTCTGAACAATTCCTAGTTACCCAATTCAATTGAATTTAAGGTTATCCAATCCAGTCTGAAGCTGACGGGGTTCCCATCAGGCTGTTCGCACTTGTCTCTGACAAATCCGCTGAAAGTAATGGGAATTCCAGGGTATGGTGGAATCTCTCCCAATCCACTCAGCATTTCCGGATTGCATATTGCATAATTATACGAGCAGCCACCGCATGAAGCGGGATCGATGTAAATTACCGGACCATCGTCTAAATAATCTACTTGGCTATCGGTGAGTTGATAAATCAATGCACTGACCGCTTCGCTTTCTTCAATTGTTGACGAAATTTCACTTTCACAACCGCAGTTGGGTGTTTCGTTTTTACAAGCAAAAAGTACTAAGAATAGTATAATATTATATTTGAGATATTTCATAAACCCTTATAAATATAACTAATCGATATATAGCTTCTTTATTACAACACCTGTTTTGACTTTAATCCTCACTGTATATACTCCCTTTCTAAGGTTAGCAACGTTAATTTCGAACGATCTTTCCGAAGGTTTGGGCTTAAAAGTTTTTTGATAAGTCATATCCATGTTACTGATTGTGATCTCTTCAAATGCAATGTTCTGCTCGATGCCATTATTATTCTTCTTTACATCGATTTTGACAATATCATTTGAAGGGTTTGGATAGAGTACAATTATATCATGCTCTGGATTCACTCTTGGTATCTGGCCTCCTCCATTAGGATCATGCTCCACATAGATGCTCTTTGCCGGACCCAATCCACAAGGGTTTTTCCCCATTAACTGGACATAGCCATCTGTTCCGCTTGTTCCTGTAAATGCATACAAAGAGTTGTATGTAGTGGTATTTTGCATCTGCCAATTAGCCCCAAATATGTTGAATATCCCTACCACATCAAATGGGTATGGAAGTCTCCATTCATAGCTTTCGGCACCATTTGCTGACGACCCATAATAATAGACAAAGCCTCCAGAGACCACTGAATTAGGACCTAGTAAGAAAGATGGAGAAGATGGAGTTCCAGCCCAAAGATTGAATTTACGTTTCAATCCTCCCGTAAAAGTGGCCTCAATCCAAGCAGTACCTGAGGAAATCGCCCTAACTACAACTCCCGTTGTGGAGGTGTTTTGAATTGTCAAATTTGAAGATACAGACCAGGATTGTGCGGTGATTCCAGAAGGTAAATTACTCAGGTTGTAAGCATAGGTAGCAGGACCCAGGCAAGCGTAATCATTACCAAGAAGCTCAATAGCATCAAAACGTGCTTCCTCAACCGCAAGATGGGCATTGAGACGCCCATAACCCATCTCAAGATTCCATGTTCCATACGGTTTCGATAAACTCGGGCTAAAAGTATATCCACTAACTTTGTCGACATTTCTTAAGATGTACTCTTTGACTTCAGATCGAGTAAGATTGGGATTTGCAGCAAGTACCAAAGCCGCAACACCGCTGACATGTGGTGCAGCCGCAGAAGTTCCCCAAAAACGTCCATAATAATCACCTTGAGATACTCCTATCAATCCGGTCCTGTCTGTGGTGTAAATCTCAGCCCCCGGAGCAACAAGGTCCAAATCATTCCCGTAATTACTTTCCCAGGATATGGGAAAAAATGGATGTACATCGCAACTTGTCAGCGTCTTTCTTTCGTCACAATAATTTGACCCTCCTACTGAAATTACATCATCTCTTCTCGCAGGATAGACTATACTCGAAGCACCGTCATTACCTGCTGCACCTACCAAGATAATACCCAGACCTCCACGCCCTATGGTAGCTGCATCTGTCAATGCATTATTCACTGCACTGCTACCGGAAGTAAACTTTTGTGAAATATTGATAACATCAGCTCCGTTGTTACGGGCCCAATTGATGCAATTCGCAATCCATGACGCATTAGTTTGAACCACTCCCATGGTGTTAACATATCCCATTTTTACAGAAAGTAATTCCGCATCGTATGCGATTCCGGCTACTCCTATGGTATTATTGGCTTCCGCACCGATTACACCGGCTATTTGAGTTCCATGTGCATTGGAGGCATGAGCACCTGTTGCAAGTCCGTTAGCTCCGGTGCCTGTCGCATCATACCCGGTCCCTAGATTTCCGTCCAAATCATCATGATTTAGATCAATGCCTACATCAATGATCGCGATTTTAATATTCTGACCTATGGTATATTGCCAAGCCCCTTCCACATCAATATCGGCATCAAGTGTTCCCTCCGAACCATCGTTTTCCAGAGCCCATTGGCTGTCGTAGTGCTGATCATTTGTTTGAGGCTCGGCAAACATCGTATAATCGGGTTCGGCAAAATCGACCTCTTTTCTCTTTTCCAGCCGCTCGCATACTTTAAAGATGTCGAAGTTCTTTAGTGAAGAAATCGTCACTAAATATTGATTGGGGACAAATTCATCAGGTCGGAAAATTGCTGTACGCCCTTTGAACAACTTGGACACATCATGATTTTCATCATTAAATTTCAGGATAATTCGGTCTCTGGCAATTACTACTGATGAATCAGCATCAATTAGTACAGGCCTTATCTTCCTAAATTTGTTTGCGAATTTCGCTCTGAGTGCATTCGCGCGGTTGTCAAAACCCTCATTTCGATTCATTTGCGCTCTTAGCAGTGCTGTGCCTCTTCCAAAAAACTTGAGTTCCTCATCTGAGGCGAGATTTTTAATAGAGGTAGTGTCTTGATCATTAACCTCTAGCCAAAAATACTCCTTCGAAATCTTGAACTCTAACATGTCGAATTTTTTGGACTTATGCCTGAATAACTCAGGAGATTGTCCATACCCAGTGAATCCGACACACAATAATGCGATTAGTAAAAATCTTTTCATAGAACTTGTGTTTTACGTGATTGGTAAATATTTATTTCATGGCTTTCAAATGAGCCAAATTGATCAATAAGGCAGAGCCCTTCGATCAGTTATCACATGTAGGTTCTGGAAATTAATAATAGGTGAGCATTAGGTCGTTATCAGCCTTGTTAGGTAGAATATTGAATGATTCTGAGAGAAAACTTTCTTGTAAGTCGAGTAATAGCGAAATCCTGACGCTAGTTGGTATTATCAAAGAAACTCCTTCTTCTGCTCAGTTTCAGGTCTTTCAAAGAAGAGGCTTTGATTTGAATATCTATGGTATAGGAAGTAAATCTGCCGAAAGGAATCCAGTTGCCTCGCATCTCCCAGCAACCTAAGTCTCGATAAATTCCTAGAGAAGTTTGTGTGAGTTCTTTGGCGTCAATGTCATAACCTGTGTTGAGCGTGATTCGCCATTTTGGGGTCAAGCTTATCTGACCATACACTTTTACGGCTTGCCTGGTGGTACTGGAAGTGAGACTACGCGTATAATTATAGTCGTAAGAAAGCCGCACATTCCAGGGTATTGACAAATCAATATAGGCATTAGGGTCAAAGGCATAGGTAGGTGCGGGAGAGAGGTTTACATCACCATCATTTATGGAGCCGAAAGCACCATCTTCTTCGTCCTCAAATTGACTTCCAAAACCTACCTGACTTGCTGCCCCGGCAAAAGATCGGTCAGCATTGCTACTGCTGTTTCCTCGTGAATTAAGACTGGTAGTCAGAGAAAATCTGGCTGATGTCAAACGCCCTAACCCTTGACCACCTTTCCAGGCCAGTGTAGGAGTTCTTGAAGTAACACCTTCATCGTTGGTGACGTAGGTGTATGGGTCAATGGTACCTCCAAAGTTCAGGGAGAGCTTTTTGTCAAACAAGGAAGTTCGTCCGTTGAAAGTGATTCTGGACAGGTTAAAACTATCCGCCAGAAAGTTATAGGAAGCACTAAAGGTGAGGTTTTCCATGATAGGAACCTTCTTGGAGCGGGCCGTATCGCTTCTTACCTTCATTTCAATATTATTGCTGACGCTGAAACTCATTGCGGCAGTTTCACCTAAGGTTGGCGCTCCAAATAAGAAGCCATCGTAAATGGATAGCTGTTGCGTATTACCATCTTCATCTACAACCACATCCTGAAAATACCCGAATTTGTCCTGGCTATAATCTGGACGATAGGAGAAGCCGATGCTTGGTCGTGCAATATGTCGAATTGCCTCTACTCTGCCCCCCTTATGACTGCGGTCAAAGATTCCAAAGAGTTGTGTGGATATACCTACCCCAAAACTATAGGTATTGGCTCTGGAAAACCCGTTCCTCTTCGTGAGTTGAACGCCTCCCAGTGTAGCATCATAATCCTGGTAATCGAGTTCTTCCAAATACCATAATTCCTGAAAGGTAAGGGAAGGAGTGACATTAAGGTGCTTGAGCAGAGAAAAGGAAGTTGAAATGGGGATGCTATGGCGTGCACCATTTTGAGCGTTTTCCAATAAACGATCAAGTGTATTGAATCTCACGTCAATGGTATCGGCTTCGGTTTCTTGAATAAGCGTGAAGCTTTTTGAAACCGGCTTGACCACATTGCTAATTCGATTCGAAACATTAAAAGACCACCCTACATTCAATTTCTTGAGAATATCAGCCTTTGAGCCTTTAAATGGATAAATTCTGTTCATGTTGAGCGACATATCGGGCAAGGAGATATCTACAATTCCGGTCTGTACATTCTGATTGTGTCTGGCATTCATAGAAAAGCTAAAAGGAGTTCCTCTAATGGTAGAGGCGTAAGCGATATTGGACCGGAATTCAGATCGGACGTTTCTGGAAAAATTGGTTGTAGAAACATTGTTTTGGTTATAGGTCGCAGTACCGGCATTTACATTGGCCGAAAAACTCCCCCTTCCTCTTGATTCAGGTCGATGACTCCAGGAAACCCAGAAATCTTTTGAATCCAACCGCGATTCGTCAATCTCTGTGGACTTGTTGCGATTGAAAGAGAGGTCGAAGCTACCGGAATATTTATAACGCTTTTTATAATTCGTTCTGGCTCTCAACCCCCAACTTCCTTTTGAATAAAAGTCACCAGTAACTGCAGTATGTACATAATCATTAAAAGCAAAGTAATAGCCGCCTTCTCGTAGAAATAAGCCCCTTAACTGTTCCGTACCATACTTGGGAAAGATAATCCCCGATGCACTTTCCTGGGTGTCAGGAAAAATTCCGAATGGTAGCCCCAGAAACGTGGGGATTCCACCAACATATAAAAGGAAAGGTCCTGTGACCACGCTCTTACCGGGTATAATCTTGATTTTTTTTGCCTTTATATATGTTGTTGCCAATGGGTCGGCACACGGAATAAACTTGCCATCAAGTATATAAGTGCTACCATCTGCATCTCTTTTGACTTCTTCACCTGCTAAAAAACCATCTTGCTGCTCAGTAGCGACTCCTTTAATTTTTGCCCTGTCGGTGGCGAAATTGTATCGAATCTCTCTGGTTTCGTAAGTATCAGGGCCATCCTTAAAGATGGGAAGACCAATCCATGAACCGGTCGAATCTTGGATGCCTGTGGCGGTGAGTTCATTATTTAACTGATCGATGCTGATTTTTGCCGCGTCCAACCTGATGTCGCCATATTCTATATAAGCATTTCCATAAAGTGACGTTACTTTGGTGATCGCGTTGGTAATCGTGGAATCTTGAGCAAAGTATTTTATTGTAGTTTCAATTCCATTTGAATTCGTAAACGTGATTGAATCAGAAGCGGCTGGTGCGGTATTTGTTGAATCAATCCTGGCTGTGTTTTGTTGAGCGTTTAGCCCAACGGTCATTAGAATAGGAATGAAACAGAATAAGAACTTCTTGGCGCGCACAGGATTTTTCGCTTTTTCAGAAAAATTCAGATTTTTGCGTAAAGTTATCCCAATAAGCTTATTCATGCGCATTAATGTCAAATTTATTGTCTCCATTTACTTGTTGAGCACATTGTTTGGTCTGCCCGTGATGTCATTTCAAGGGGACTCCATACCAGCTAAAAAAACATTCAAGGTGGTGCTTGACCCTGGGCATGGCGGTAAGGATTGGGGTACCAGGGGTAAGTATACAAAAGAGAAAGACATTGTTCTAAAAGTGTCTCTCATGGTTGGAAAGTACCTTGAAGAATTGCTTGATGATGTTGAAGTCATATATACTCGAAAAGATGACTCCTACAGTCACCCCAAAATAGATGCCAATATTGCCAACGAAGCCGAAGCTGATCTATTTATTTCTATTCATGCTAATGCTATGCCCAAAGGAAACGAGCATGTAAGGGGTACTGAAACCTTCGTTATGGGCTTAAAAAATACAGGTAGAAATTTTGAGGTAGCGAAACGGGAAAACTCCGTAATTCTTCTTGAGGAGAACTATGAAGAAGTGTATGAGGGCTTTGATCCAACAAAACCCGTATCAAATATCATGTTTTCCATTATGCAAGAGGCATTTCAGGAAAACAGTATTCTTTTGGCTCAAAACATTGAGGATCAGTTCGCTAAGCGGGCGGGTAGGAAAAGTCTCGGTGTAAAACAATCAAGCCTTTGGGTATTATGGAATACGGCAATGCCTAGTGTATTGGTAGAATTAGGTTATCTTACGAACCCAAAAGAGGAAAAAGAATTAAATGATCCTAAGGTTCAGGACTATTTGGCTTCAGCTATTTTTAGAGCCATCAGAGACTATAAAGAATTTTTAGATTCAACAAAATAGGTTTGACTAAGTATAAGGAATTAAAGGTTGGAATATTGGCGGTTACAGCACTTGCCATCTTGTATTTTGGGTTCAATTACCTGAAAGGACTCGATATTTTCTCTCCCGATAAATACTATACTGCAGAGTACAGCAATGTTAACGGGTTGAATCCTTCTGACAGAATCATCATCAATGGTTTCCAGGTCGGAAGAGTTTCCGAAATCACACTCGACACTGCCGATTACCAAAGAATCTATGTGACCCTTGCGGTGAGTAAAGACATTGTCATTAAAGAAGGAACAATAGCAAAACTGGTTCAGACTGATGTCCTCGGTTCAAAAGCCATAGAGTTAATCATGAGCCGGGAAGGCAGAGTTTTAGGAAGCGGGGAAAGCCTGGTGTCAGAAATTGATAGGGGAATTACTGAGTTGTTAACAGAGGAAGGATTGAGTGCAGCCAATAGCCTGACCTCTACCGTGAATAAAATAAATGATGCACTTCAACCATTAGTTGATGGAGCAGATGATATACGAACGTCAATTGGAAATATAAAGGACATAACGGCTGAATGGAAGAATCTGAGCATGCAAATGTCGGGTAGAATCGAACAACTCCAACTCCGTGCCGACTATGTTATGGATTCAATGGCCGCGGCATTGGGCAGTGTCAGAGCTGCAGCCGAGTCCTTCAAAGGTCTGGGAGATAGATTACAAACAATCGATATAGAAAGCAGGCTTCAAAAAGTTGACGAAACCTTGGAAGGCTTCAACGAAATTACGACCAAGATTAACTCTGGAGAAGGAACAATTGGTCAGTTGATGACTAATGACTCGCTTTACCATACCTTGAACAGTATGCTAACAAATCTCGATAGTTTGTTTATCGATATGGAGAATAATCCGAAACGATACGTTCATTTTTCGCTTTTTGGCCGAAGAGATAAACGCGAAAAGAAGAAATAATCGAGGCTCGTTCTTTAGCTCCACTAATCCATTTGAATTCTGGCTAGTTGCGCCTAATTTAGGTCGTTAAACTCTTCTCTTTGCAAATCAGTTAACCTCTATAGAAAAGCTACTTTATGGATATAGAATTCAATAAGAATGAAGATGCGATGAAACAGCTGGTTTATCAGTTGAATAAAAAACTTTCAAGGGTCAAACAGGGTGGTGGTGAAAAGAAAATTGCCTCACAGCACAAAAAGGGAAAGCTCACAGCAAGAGAGAGAATTGATTATCTGATAGACGATAACTCAGATTTTCTGGAAGTAGGTGCATTTGCCGGAGACGGTATGTACGATGAGGTTGGGGGGTGTCCTTCGGGCGGAGTGGTCGTTGGAATTGGTGTAGTCAGTGGTCGGGATTGCGTGATCGTGGCCAATGATGCTACCGTTAAGGCAGGGGCGTGGTTTCCTATTACGGCCAAGAAGAATATGCGGGCACAGGAAATCGCTATGGAAAACAGACTTCCAATTATCTATTTGGTTGACAGTGCCGGAGTGTTCCTTCCTATGCAAGACGAGATATTTCCGGACAAAGAGCACTTTGGACGACAATTCAGAAATAACGCTCGTATGTCATCGATGGGCATCGTCCAGATCGCTGCCATTATGGGAAGTTGTGTCGCAGGCGGAGCCTATTTGCCGATTATGAGTGATGAAGCAATGATAGTTGATAAAACGGGCTCGATTTTCCTGGCTGGCTCTTACCTGGTAAAGGCGGCCATAGGAGAAGACATAGACAACGAAACGCTTGGTGGAGCAACAACTCATAGCGAAATTTCGGGTGTTACTGACAACAAGTTTGAAAGTGATCAAGATTGCTTGGACTACATCAAGAGAATCCTCGATAAGCTGGGTGCCCCTGAAACCGCAGGATTTGATCGTGTAGAACCAGTCGAGCCCAAAGATAATCCTGAAGAAATTCTGGGAGTAATTCCTGAGGATCGGGTAAAACCATATGATACTCGTGACATTATCAAAAGGTTAGTGGACAACTCAGAATTCGATGAATACAAAAAGCTTTATGGCCAATCTATTATTTGTGGCTACGCCAGGATCGATGGATGGGCCGTTGGTATAGTCGCCAACCAAAGAAAGGTGGTAAAATCGAAGAAGGGCGAAATGCAAATGGGTGGTGTTATCTACTCTGATTCAGCCGACAAGTCCGCTCGTTTCATTATGAATTGCAATCAACGCAAAATACCCCTCGTCTTCCTTCAGGATGTAAGCGGATTCATGGTTGGTAGCCGCGCTGAACATGGTGGTATCATTAAGGATGGAGCAAAAATGGTGAATGCCATGGCCAATTCGGTGGTGCCGAAGTTTACCATTGTCATGGGTAATTCCTATGGTGCGGGCAACTATGCCATGTGTGGGAAAGCTTATGACCCTCGACTCATCTATTCTTGGCCGACAGCGCAAATGGCAGTAATGAGCGGAGATGCAGCAGCAAAGACCTTGTTGCAAATAAAAGTGGCTGGGTTAAAGGCTAAAGGTGAGGAAATTACGCCTGAGGCCGAGGAGTCTCTACTAAAAGAGATCAGAGATCGTTATAATGAACAGTTAAGCCCTTATTATGCAGCCGCAAGGCTTTGGGTAGATGGGATCATTGATCCACTGGAAACACGACAAGTCATTTCTAAAGGAATTAAGATGGCTGATCATGCACCCTTAAAAGAGAAGTTTAATGTAGGAGTAATTCAGACATAGAGTGGAAGAAGGGAATTTGAATAACAGCGAATTAAAAGCACTGGTCACACTTCTTGATGACGATGATATGGAAGTGGTGCAGCATGTGGAGGACCGAATAATGTCATTGGGTACCCACGTAATTCCCTACCTTGAGTTTGAGTGGGAGAACAGCTTCAATCCTTTGGTACAAAAGAGGATAGAAGAATTAGTCCATTCGCTACAATTCGAACTCTTAAAGGAGAAGCTTTGGGCCTGGCAAAATAGTGGAGGTGAAGATCTATTAGAAGGAATTTGGCTGGTAAATACTTATCAATATCCGGATTTGGAATACGCGGATCTAAAGAAGGAACTAGAGCAATTATACTATGAGGCCTGGCTTGAATTCAAACCTGATTCCACACCTATTGATCAGGTAAGAATTTTGAACAGCGTAATTTTCAACAAGCTGAAGTTTGGAGCCAATACCAAGAACTTCCACTCGCCTGGTAATTCTATGATGAGTGTGGTTCTTCAGACTAGAAAAGGTAATCCTATAGCGCTCTGCATTGTTTATATGTTGGTGGCTCAGAAACTAAAGCTTCCGATTTTTGGTGTAAATCTTCCCAATCTTTTTATTCTGACCTATAAGCTGGAAGAGAACCAGTTTTATATCAATGCGTTCAATCGAGGTCTCGTTTTCTCGAAAAAAGAAATTGACAATTACATTGCCCATCTAAAACTCGAACCGAAAGAAGTCTATTATCAGCCCTGTGAGAATATAGATATAGTGATTCGAGTCTTAAGAAACTTAAGAGCTTCGCATGATAAGTTGGGCCATTCCGAAAAAGTAAAGGAAATAGAGAGTTTGATTGAAATTCTCAATCTTGGAGAGGTTAGCTAGAAGGCTATACTGATTAGAAAATCTCCCTGATCAGCGAATACCACATCATACTCCTGGAAAGAATCCGATTCGATAATTTGACCTGACGCTTCTCCAACGATGAGTTGTTCGGCAAAGATTAATTGAGTACGCCCGTGAAGTTTATAAAGCGCCTCTTTGGCACTCCATATTTTAGTGAGTCTTTCAATGTTTTGTCCAGCCCATTCGACTTCTGCCGGATGAAGAAATTTATGGGCAATTTTCGTGATTTGATTTCTTGGATATTCAATGTCAATTCCCACAGGACCCTTCAGATTTATGGCAGCTGCGCCATATCCTTTGGCATGGCTTATTGAGATTTCGACTCCGTTGTGCTCAACATGAGGTTTTCCAAATTCATCCTTGTAGACCTCACAATTTGCGAGTTCTACTTCACCAAGTAAATACCTCAGTGCTAATCGGGCAGCATAAGATTCCATTCTCCTGGAATCCACTTTCATGGAATTAAAGTCTTTCAATTCTGATGGATTTGGGTTGTATAACTTCTCCAATTCTGTCAGATTTTCTTCAATCTTCCATAACACCCAGCAAACAGAGTTATCAATCTTAGTGAATTTGGTAATTGGCATGAATTATATATTGGCGTGCGGTACTGAATCTTTAATTTTACTGCAATAGTAAGAATAGCTGTTTTTTAGCGCATGTCAAAAGTTGAAGTAAAAAAGCTCCATACCCTGGGAGGTCATAATGATTGTGTCTATACTTTAGAAAAGGGACCGGATGAAAACCTGTTTTTCTCCTCAGCCGGTGACGGTGTTGTGGCCTGTTGGGATTTGAATGACCCGGAGAACGGCAGAATGATTGCTAAAGTTCCTAGTTCTATCTATGCCCTCTGCTATTACGAACCCAGAAATGTCCTTGTTGTGGGCCAAAATTTTGAAGGCATCCATCTGATAGACTTGGAATCCAGGAAAGAAGTAGGTTCAATAAAAACAGGGTTGGCAGCAATATTTGACATAAAGGTGATCAGGGACAGAATTATCGTAGCCTTAGGGGATGGGGAAGTCCAGGTTATTAATCTCACAAGTCTTGAACTGGAGCATTCATTTAAAGATTCAGAGAAGAGCGCCAGGGCTCTGACGATTCATGAAGAGCTCGGACATATTTCAGTTGGCTATAGCGATAATAAAATCAGAGTTTATGCGCTTTCAGACTGGGAATTATTGCATGAAATAGATGCGCATAAAATTTCAGTCTTTGCTGTAAGGTATTCACCAGATGGACGTTATCTACTTAGCGGGAGTCGTGATGCTCACCTAAAAATATGGGATGTTTTCGGAGACTATGATCTGAAAGAATCGATCGTGGCGCACATGTTCGCGATAAACCATATCGACTATAGTGCTGATGGCAAACATTTTGTAACTTGTAGCATGGACAAGTCCATAAAAGTCTGGGATGCAGAGGCTTTTAAATTGTTGAAGGTAATTGACAAAGCCAGGCATGCAGGACACGGGACGTCTGTCAACACTCTTTTCTGGAGTAGCTACAACAACCTATTAGTTTCGGGCAGTGATGACCGTAGTATATCAATTTGGGATATCACATTTTAATTTATTCTAAGCATGAACATTACCCCTTTAGAGATTAGACAAAAGGTTTTTGAAAAAGCATTCAGAGGATACGATAAGGATGAGGTGAGCGCCTTTCTCAATTCGTTGTCGATCGAATGGGAAAAGCTGAATGATCAGCATAAGGAACTAAAGTACAAGTTGGAGGCTGCCGAAAAAGAAGTGGAAAAACTCCGTGAGGTCGAAAACTCGCTATTTAAGACCTTAAAGACCGCTGAGGATACGGGAGCTAACATGGTAGAGCAGGCGACAAAGACGGCTGAACTTCATATGAAGGAAACAGAGATGAAGGCAGATGCCTTAATGAGCGAAGCAAAATCCAGAGCCAAATCGATCATAGAGGATGCAGAGTCTAAAGCAAGGAATATCGTAGCCGATATGGAAGATGAGATTCGTGAACTGGAGCAGGTTTTTAGAAGCCTTGATGCGAATAAAACCACATTGATGAGCGATCTGAAATTGCTCGCCAATGATATTCTCGACAAACTTAACAGACATGCAGAATTTCCTGCAGATATTAAGCCTCATGTAAAAAAGGCAAAAGAACTCGCGAGGGAAATCAATGATAGTAACATACAGGATGAGGCGGTTAGCTCAATGCTCGCAGGTGAAGAAGCCAAGGTAGGAGAGTTGGATGAGGAACCTTCGGAAGTTGAAGAGACCGTTGACGAAGTTTCTGAGACCCCCGCGGTAGAAGAATCGGATGATTTGGATGAGCCAGAAGTTGAAGAAGAGTCTGAAATCGAAGAAGAGCCGGTGGCAGAGTCAGATGAAGAAACCGAAATAGAAGAAGAGGAAGATAAAGAGAAGAAGGAAGAAGGTTCGTTTTTTGACCAATTCGATTAAAGTATGCCAGCAGGTACGGTTGCCCTGGAGGGCATGGAGTTCTTTGCCTATCATGGATATTATGCTGAAGAACGCGAGGTCGGTAATAAATACACAGTTGACATATCCGTTCATACCGATTTTACTCAAGCTGCGGATTCGGATGAACTTGAAGGGACTATCAATTATGAGGTGGTTTATAAACTTGTGAAAGCTCAAATGAAAATACCGACCAAGCTTCTTGAGTCATTAGCAAAGAGAATAATCGATTCAGTGCTCAATGAACTCCCCAATGTGAATGAAGTTTCTGTGTCTGTGGCGAAACACAATCCCCCCATTGGAGGTGTCTGTGCAAAATCCATAGTGACTCTAACCCAATCAAGAAAATGAAGAAACTACTTTTTGGCTTGATCATGATTTCAGTGATGGCCCCACTTACCGCACAACAAAAACCGACCTATCAAGTATTTAACAAAAAAGGTAAAAAAGTAGACTTTGGTAAAATGATGAAATCTCTGAATGAAGCAGATATTGTATTGTTTGGAGAACAGCACAACAATGCCGTTGTGCACTGGCTTCAGTTGCAAGTCACCAAAGAGCTTCACTCAAAAGGGCCTATCATGATGGGTGCTGAAATGTTTGAAGCGGATGACCAAGTCTTGATGGATGAATATCTAGCGGATATAATCACTGAGAACCATTTCACCACTGAAGGTAAAATGTGGAAGAACTATAAGACTGATTACAAACCGCTCTTAGACTACGCCAAGTCGAACAAGATCAGGTTTGTTGCTACCAATATCCCAAGGAGATATGCAAGCCTTGTAAACAAAAAGGGACTGGAAGCATTAGATGAGCTAACACCGGAAGCCAAATCCTGGATAGCCCCTTTGCCCATTGAAGTTGACCTAACACTCCCTGGTTATCAATGGATGATTGAAATGATGGGTAAACATGCCGGAGGTGATCCCGCGAACATTGCCCGGAGTCAAGCAAGCAAAGATGCCACAATGGCTCATTTTATCCTGAAGAATTATGAACAGGATAAAAAATTCGTTCATTATCATGGCACATTCCACTCCAACAACTTTGAGGGAATCTATTACTATTTGAAACAAGGAAATCCGGATCTGAAGGTGATGACTTTGGCCAATGTTGATCAGGATAGCTTGAATAAACTATTGGATGACCATATTGAACTGGCTGATTTTATTATCGTTACTCCAAAAGACGCGCCTAAGACCTATTAGGCCTTGACATGAATACCGAAGCTCAGCGTGCGCTCCAAAATCTGGTCGAACTCCTGAAAATTGAGAAGGAAGAAGACTATGCTCAATATGAAAAAAAGATGCTTCATGCATCTATTAAAGAGCGCAGAAAACAGGGAGTCACTTGGCATCCGGTAGAGTTGGTTAATCGCTATATAAGTACTGGTGAGCGATACACGCTTGAATTGGATAAGACCAATGACTTTGATCAGAACCACGCCTTTCAAACAGGAGCGGTGGTGAGTATTTTCTCAGGTCATGGTGATGAGGCACAGAGTATTTCCGGGGTTGTGAGCTATATCAAAGATAAGAAAATGCGTGTGGCACTTAACGGAACCGAACTTCCCGATTGGGTGCGTGATGACCGATTGGGAGTCAATCTTTTGTTCGATGAGGGTTCATATCGTGAAATGAACAAGGCCCTTAAAAAGGTGATTACGGCCGAAAAAGGACGGATTGCTGAGTTAAGAGAAACCCTCTATGGTGCTGCCCGGGCCCAATTCAAAAAAGGCTTTGACTACCAATCGGTAAACTTGAACGCTGTTCAGAACAGAGCATTAACCAACATATTTAATGCACGGGACATCGCGATCATTCATGGGCCTCCGGGAACTGGAAAGACCACTACCTTAGTCAACGCGATCAAAGAGATTATTAAGGATGAGAAACAGGTTCTTGTTTGTGCTCAGAGTAATGCTACTGTCGATCTTGTGGTGGAAAAACTTGCAGACCTGGATTTGAAAGTGCTCCGTTTGGGGCATCCGGCAAGGTTAACCGCTGAAGTGATAGAGAACAGTCTTGATGTCAAAATCTCAAAACATGCATTCTTTAAAGAACTGAAAGACATCAGAAAGAGAGCAGAGGAGTACAAAAGGATGGGACAGCAGTATAAAAGGCACTTTGGCCGAGAGGAAAGAATGCAGCGGCAACTTATTATGAAGGAAGCTCGCATGCTAAGAGAAGATGCTGACCGAATAGAATCTCAAATCACTGAAGACCTAATGGATCGGGCCCAGGTGATCGCCTGTACTTTGGTAGGGTCTACCCACTACTTGCTTAAGGATCGAATGTTTCGTACCGTATTCATTGATGAGGCATCTCAGGCACTCGAACCAGCCTGTTGGATTCCCATATTAAGAGCTCATCGCGTTGTGATGGCAGGAGATCATCAGCAACTTCCTCCCACTGTAAAATCGATTAAAGCAGGTAGGGACGGGCTTGAGCACACCTTGTTCGAAAAAGCCATTAATGCCACAGAAAGCTCTGTAATGCTGGAAACACAGTACCGAATGCATCCGGATATCATGAAATTTTCCAGTGACTATTTCTATGAAGGCAAGCTGGTTGCTGCCGAAGAGGTAATCCGAAGACCAACGGATGCACTAGGCGAACGATTGACCTTCATTGACACAGCCGGAAGTGGTTTTGTAGAGCGTATCAATAAAGAAACACTCAGTACCTATAATGAAGACGAGGCGAAGTTATTGGTCGAACATCTGTGTGGCATTAATATTACGGATGAGCGTATCGGCATCATAGCCCCTTACAAGGCACAAATATTGTTATTACAAGACCTGATAATAAAAGAACCACGCCTTGATCAAATTAGAGAGCAGATCACGGTTAATACAGTCGATTCTTTCCAGGGGCAGGAACGTGATGTTATTTATATCAGCCTGACTCGTTCGAACAACAAAGGCGAAATCGGATTCCTGAAAGAATACAGACGAATGAACGTTGCCATGACCCGAGCAAAGTCCAAGCTTGTTATGGTTGGTGACTCTTCCACTTTGGGCAAGGACTCCTTTTATTCAGCTATTATCGACTATACTGAAAAGCTCGGTTCTTATCATAGCGCTTTCGAATGGTTATATTAATTGTAAAGTCCTTGGAACGTTTTGCGCCCAAGAATATGGCCGTTCATCGCCCCCAATAGAGCCCCTTTAGTAGCCGACCCACCCAAAGGGATATTGGTATCCAGCGCATATAATGTGAATTCATATCGATGTGTTTCTCCATTAGGTGGACAGGGTCCGAAATAACCCGTTTGACCCAATCCATTAATTCCTTCCGTACTTCCGTGAGGTACACCTGGGCCAGATGCTCCCTCGAGTAATTCGGTGACATCGGCTGAAATGTTGAAAATCACCCAATGGTTATACACTCGACCCGGGAAATCAAGATCATCCATTATGATTGCGATAGACACTGTTCCTTCAGGTGGATTTTTCCATTGAAGAGGTGGAGATGGATTAGAGCACGCATACTTGGCGGGCATGGTTTCTCCATTGGCAAAAGCAGGGCTTGAAAAACTAAAAACCAGGACATCGGTCGTGGTAACATTGCCAATTTCCGAATATTGAGATTCTTGGTCCCCGTTTACAGACTTCAATCGAAAATAGTAGGTGGTTTCAATATCAGGTGCTTCTACCCGAACCTGATTATCCTCAACCAGGAGACCATTATACCCCTCTAGAAGCTGTGAAAAGCCGATATCTGTGGAAACATCAAGTGAATAATCTGCGCCAGGAACGTCAGTCCAAGATAGTTTAAAGGAATCTCCCAAAACTATTGAGGCCAATACACCTTGAGGGGGAGTAAGTTCATTGGTTGTCAATGGCTGATTTTCCGAAAAGGTGGATGAACTTGAAGTAAAGGCATATCTAATGTGGTAGGGTTGCATACTTTTTAAACCTTCGACTGAGCTTGGGGAATTGGAATAAGTCGAGTCAAAGGCAATTGTGCTAAAGTCGGCTGACTCACTGACTTGTAGCCTTATAGGAGAGCTAGTATCGTTCCAAGTGAAGTTGAAACCGGAAACAGTAGTCTCGGTAATGGTCAATGGATCTGGAATTGGAGCATTGTCTTTATCACACCCGAAAAATAGCATGACTAAAGTGGCTTGAATTAAAATTGTTATTCGACTTTTCATAGTTTTTGAATTATAGGTACCAAAAAATAGAAAGCTGGAATGAGGATTAATTGTACAGGGGCGAATGGGGAGGAGTGTGCCTAGAGTTGTTAGTTAAAAAAGCCGTTCAACAACCCGACTCTGAATTAATGAAGTTCAAGAAAGTACTTCCGGATCCGATACTGAGAGAATTTATTCGATTCTACTGGTTTCTAGAGGGAAATGCCGAGAATCCTTCATTTCGTAAGATCATGCCATTTGGTGCTTTGGATTTGATCATACATCGTGGCCTGCCAATGGTTATTGAGAAGAAAGGAAGACATGTAAATGAGCCTTTGGCATTCGTTGAAGGTCAATACCTGAATTATCATGAAAAAATGCCATCGGCAAATACGGATATAGTTGGGGTTTCAATTCAACCTTGGGCATCCAAAGTTCTTTTTGGCATACCCTCCGTTGAGTTTACGGGTCAAATAGTCGATGTTCGCAACCTTTCAGGTGGATATGGAGAGTTGATTTGCCTGATTCATAAAGAGCGAGGGCTCCAAAACCTTTCCAAACGATTAGATGAGTTCTTTCTTCGAAAATTTGTCCATGACTCCTATAATGAATATGCCCATTTAAAGCTATTCGCATCGGTGTTAATGAAATTTAATGAACTTCAAATTGAGGAGGTTGCCGATAAATTTTGGGGGAATTCCTTTCGGGGACTACAAATCCAGTTTAAGGAAACTTTCGGTATAACGCTGTCAGAGTTCAGGCGCAAAAAGAGACTTCAGTCTGCTGTCCAACTAATGAATAATTGCGATCATAGGTTAACAGATACAGCGCTTAATGTGGGTTTTTATGACCAGGCACACTTCACCAAGGCTTTCAAACAATTTTCAGGTTTGAGTCCGAGAGCTTACTTAAAACAGAGTAACAGCGTTTCAGAGACTATGATGGGAGAACTCTTTTCATGAGTGTACCAAAGGGTACTTAATAAGAAATTCACTCTTGAGAAATTTAGCCACTCGAACGATCCCACTAACATCCGGACCTGCTAGCTCTTCGGCATCCGTGTTATAGTTTGTATTGGTATTTATGTCATAGAAATAGCGTTCCCCTTTTTCATTTTGTATGAATTCAATGCCTGCAACTTCAATATTGTTGTCAGACAATAACCTTTCAAGAAATTTTATTTCGGGGATATCAAAATTCTGAATGATCGAAAACCGAGGAATTCCATCTGATTGACCATCAATAGCACAGGCAATATCTTCAATGCTGCACCCGTCAGCCGGACATAGTTCGAAACCTCCCTGAGTATCAACGTTGACAGCATAATACAGTCTCCCGTCAATGAATTCCATTCTTGTGATTTGTTGATTTGAGGATTGAACATATTCCTGGATCAACGTGATCCCATCAACGGTAAACTCAGAGTAGTCAGTGACTTTAAGGAATTCATCAAGATCCTCTTGAGACCATAGGAGCTTGACTCCAATCCCTTTTCCACCCCTGTTTGGCTTTATAATTACCGGAAAGCCCATTTGAATAGAAGCAACTCTCATAGTTTCGGTACTATTTGCAACTAGTGTCTTTGGTACTTTCAGGCCAGCTTTACTAAGAGCTACGTATTGCTCACTTTTTTTTATTTCGAGTTGAAGTACATTATATCCGTTAATTACTCTGCACTCATGGGCTTCCAGCCATGATAACACTGCAGCCGCTAAATCTGTTGCATGCAGATGACCGCGCGTATGGGCAGAGGCACTCATTTTACTGTAAAAAATACCGTCAGGTGGAGTGGATGTCAGATCAAAATTGTCTTCCGCTAAATTCCATTTCACATAAGGGACGTCAGTGGAATCCAAGGCAGCGGTTAGTGGGGCTAACCACTCTGGGTTTTCATACAAGATGTAAATTGCGGGTGATTCAGCAATGATCATGGTAAGAAAGTTACCAATTAATAATGTAGATCACGTTTAAATAATTCCAAGAGCTTACAAATATTCCATAAGCACAGAGGCAAATACTTCAGCGGCTTCTGGGAATAAGCGAAACCACAGTTCAGGTTCAATCAACTCCAACTCAATCAATGCGAGCTGTCCATTATTGTCCTTGACAAGATCGACCCTGGCATAAGCCGGCTGAGGATCACATTTTGATACCACTCTTTTTGCAAATTCTATTTCATCCATACTCGGCTGATACAAGTCTGCAGTTCCTCCGAAATCGTCCTGAACCCTGAAATCTCCAGGTTTAGCCCGCTTGATGGTTGCATGAGTAAATTCTCCACCAATAATTACCAAGGAGATTTCTCCTTCATCCATAATGCTGTGGAGAAAGGGTTGAATCATCAGTGATTCGTTTTGTATCAGCCTTTGAAAAGTGGCATTGATGGATTTAACATTGTTGCTATTGACGCGATAAGTGTGCCGGGCAGTGGCAGAAAAACAAGGCTTAAGAATTATCTCTGGCCAACCGGAATTTTGGTAATGTTCAATCAATGAGTTTTGATTTCCTTCTTCAATAAAAACTGTCTCGGGTATTGTAATTCCAAGTTTCTCAAGATCACCCAAATAATGCTTGTCCATATTCCATCGGATCAACTTTTCATGATTAATCAGTTTATTCTTGCCGGAGAAATTGGATAAGAAAGAATTCCATTCAACAGCCCGATGATGGTAATCCCAGGTACTTCTAATCAACGTTACTTTCGTTTTTGACCAATCGAAGTATTCCTTAGACCAAGAGATTTTATGAACCTTCAGGCCGTTTTCTTCCAAAGTCTGCCGTACAACTAAATCTTCTTGGTACGCATTACTGTTCTGATCATCAACATAGCGATCATTGCTTAGGATAGTGATGTCAAAATCATATCTCATGATCGCGAACGTAGTTCATTTGGGCTGTCTCTACAACCTTTTTCAGATAGACTTCGACTATGTACTGATAAATTGTTGTATTGTAGGCTATTAGTCGTGTCTCAAAGTTACCGAGGGATTTTTGTTGGTTGTTTTCAGCACATGACCACCAACAATGGTCAGGGTCAATATGATAGCTAAGATAATTGCTGACAGCACGATAAAAACATTGAATGATATTCGGTAGGCAAAATTATCCAGCCACTGGTCAAAGAGAAGATAGGTTATTGGACCTGCAATTATTGATGCAAGAATAACCAGTCGAAACGTTCCTGAAAATATAAGATACACAATATGCCCGGGCATGGCTCCAAGTACTTTTCTAATCCCAATTTCCTTCGTTCTTTGATTTACATTAAATGCAGTCAGACCGGATAGTCCAATTAAGGCGATAATTATGCAAAGTCCTGCCATGATGCTGATTAACTGATTCTGGTTTTGATCAGAAGCGTATTGTTGTGCCAGGCGATCATTCAGAAAGGAGAAAGCGAACGTTTGATTAGGGTACAACTCATTCCAGGCTGATTCAACAATACTCACTATTTCATTTTGTCGTTCGGGTCTGTACCTGATAAGAAGGTTACGTCCGCTATTAGGAAAATACGCTAAGACCATAGGTGTGATTGGATTGTGCAAAGAATGAAAGTTGAAATCTTTGACCACACCTATAACTTGTCCTGGTTCATCCTGATGGAAAAAACCAAGTCGTTTGCCAATAGGGTTTTCCCATCCCAACACTTTCGCAGCAGTCTCATTGATGACAAAGTATTGATTCCCCCTGGTTTCATCTCCTCTAAAATATTTCCCTTCCTTAAGCTCAATCCCCAGGGTTTCCAGATAGTTAACATCCACATCGACAAACTTAAATTCCTGCTGTTCCATTGCGCCATTCTGGTCTACTTTAAATACGATTTGATCAATTTGAATTCCCGGAGCATTGTTAGTAGAACTTGTGGACAGAATTCCTGGAAAATCAGATAGCCGGTTTTTTAATAGATTAACGTTTGCCCTGACTGCACTGTCCTGTAGACTCACTACCATGACTTGATCTTTGGAAAAGCCCAAGTCTTTATTCTGAATGAAATTCAATTGGTCTCTCATTAATAGAGTAGAGGACAGAACACCTATAGAAACTATGAATTGGAATAAGACAAGGAATTGTCTTAGGCCATTGCGCCCATTACCGATTCCCATCACCCCTTTAAGCGAGTTAACGGGCTTAATGTTTGATAAATAAATGGCGGGGTAAGCACCTGAAATCAGGCCGGTAAAATGTGCCAAACCGATTACTGCGATTAGTAAGTCGAGCTGCTCGAAAAGGTTAAAGTCGAAGTCGGTTCCTAGCCAAGATTGAAATGAAGTTTTGGTGATAACGACCCAGACAATTGCAACCGAAAGAGCCAGTGATAAGATGACCTGAGACATTGACTCTAACAAAAGTGAGCTTCTCAAACGCAGTGCATTTGATCCCAAAACCTTTCTAATGCCGATTTCTTTGGCGCGCAGCCTTCCTCGGGATGTCGCTAGATTTATATAGTTGATGCATGCCAACAGTAAGATTGCAAATCCTATTGCCGAAAAAGTCAGGAGATTAGCCTGACTTCCTTTTGGGTAATCGTCATCCAGAACCTCTGGAGAGTAGTGGATGTCTGCCAACCGTTGCAAACGAACATGGTGTTGACCGGAGACAACCTTTCCAAAGGGCATGAAATACTTTTCATTGAAAGATTTGAATCGATCTAAGAAGTGTGCTTCATCGAATTCGTCAGTAAACTTTAAATAAGTGAGACAATCTGCATTCCAGAGGACCTCAGAATTGAAAACACCATCAGGCATGGCCCAATCTCTCGTGTAGATTCCCGAGAGAAGCACGTTGAAGTTGAAGTGCGTGTTTTTGGGTAAGTCCTGAAAAACACCGGTCACTTTAACGTCATTACCATTTATTTTGATCACCTCATTTACGCCTGAATTTGAGGCGAATAGTTTTTTGCTTGTGGATTCACTTATGACTACTGAATTCGGTTCATCCAAAGCTGAATTTGGATCACCCTCCAACAAGTTCAATGAAAACACTTGGAAGACCTCTGCATCTGTATAGAACATGTCTTGTTCTAAGAATTCTTTATCGGCCACATCAATTTTTTCGTTTCCTACCGCAACAAATCGAGCATAAGCGAGTAATTCCGGAAACTCCTCTTTGAGTAGTGGGGCGAGCTCGCTGGCAGAAAAGGCGGTATTAAAACGAACGCCAGGTGCTTCAAATATCCCACTTATTCTATAGGTAGATTCATGACCTTCAAAATGCAAATCATAGGTGAGTTCATTCTTGAGGTATAGCAACAGCCATATCGCTGCAGAAAGTCCTAGTGTCAAGCCCAGGATATTTAAAGTGGTGAAAAATTTGTTTCTCCATAGATGACGCAGGGTAAAAATGAAGTCGAGCCGTTGCATAACTAAAACTTTCGTTAAATGTAGTAAAGATCAACCAATAGGAAAAGAAATTACTAAGAACTTAGTTATGAAAAATTTCAAGTTTGATCAGGATGAACAAAAGTAAACCCACGAGCATCAGCGCCATCGTGGAAATCAACTTCCAAACCAATGAGATACATGGTCTGTCTCTTCTCCACATGTACCTCAATGCCCTTTTCCTTATAGGTTATGTCACCATCCTTGGGCTTATCGAAACCAAGTATGAAACCCATTCCTCCACAACCACCTCCACCTTTAACACCAATTCTAAGTCCATATCCTTCTGGAATATTTTTATTCTCCATTAAATGTTTGATTTCCAGTGCGGCCTTTTCTGATATGGTTACGGGCTCAATCATAATCGAATTTGGAGGTTTTATTAATGATGTAAAATTAAACTGCTAATCTTATCTGGGCCGGTTAATCTTTGTATTTTCAGGCTTGGGTAAAGATAGTATAATGGAATACTTAACCGATTTTTTACAAATATTAGTTCCCGGCTTATTGGTGCTCTATGCTGTCTATTTGGTGGTGAGGTCTTTTCTTCAGAAGGAATATGACAAGCGGTTGATAGATATTAAAATTAAGAATAACGAAACGGTGCTTCCCCTTCGCTTGCAAGCTTATGAGCGATTATGCCTTCTGCTTGAGCGAATAGCACCTAATAATATGCTTGTCCGTGTGAATGATCCTGCCTATTCGGCCAGGGAGTTCCAGCAGGTGTTATTAAAAGAGATTAGAGAAGAGCTTCATCATAATCTGTCACAACAAATTTATGTCTCGGATTTGGCTTGGGAGAGGACGAAAATGGCCGTTGAGGAGGTAACTGTATTGATCAATAATTCAGCTGAAAGATTAGCAGATGAGGGCACCTCGATTGATTTGGCCAAGGCAATTTTTGAAAATATGATGAACAAGAATCAAGATCCTATCCATGAGTCATTGCGAGTGATCAAGGAAGAAATAAGACAATTTTTTTAATCTACCAATAATGGAAGAAATTCTGAGCAAGGTTGCTTCTTTGGCGTCAGATCAGCTGAATTTTGAGGAGCTCGGTGATGCCATATATTCGTTAGATTTTGTAGATGTCGACTATGAGGCTTACTTGGACCCAAATCGTTCGGAAAATGATTATTGCAGAAAGGTGCTTCATGAAGGCCCGTTAGAGTGTGTCCTTTTGTTTTGGCCTCCGGGTACGGAAAGTGCAATACATTATCACCGGGGATTTTGGGGGTATGTGGCTGTGCTGGAAGGTATTGCTGAAAATGTCGAGTATGTACAGAGAGGGGAGACGCTGGAAGAGGGGATGACAGTAAGAGTTCTTAGTGGGGGAATTATCAGAGAACCTGATGACATCATTCACAAAATTCAAAACGGTAGTAACATCAATAATTTGGTGACACTGCATTTCTACTATCCTCCTATTAATACCTTCAAGGGGATGAAGATTTACGAACTGGAAACTGGCAGGGAAGGCACATTGGGCGAGAAGGCGAAATCGGCATCATGGAAGCAGGCTGAAGAGTGTTTCGAAGAAATTCAGGAAAATGCCTTCGAGTTCATGCCATTTGATAAGGCAAAGAATTTCCCCTCTCATAAGATTTTTCCGATCATTCCAAAACCCGATTGTGATCAGATTTCGTCTATGCTGGCAGGGTACTATAATGAGCAGGCAGAACAATACGATAACTTCGATACCCAACACAAGTCAAGGCAGAGGTATACGAATCGAATCAATGAGCTGATAGCATCCGATATTCATGACAAACATCAGGGAATCAAATCTAAGTTGGCGATAGCATGTGGGACTGGCAGGAGAGAGATGAACATTAAGGAAATAATAAGTGGTGACTATGAAGTGATGGGAATTGACATCAGTGCAGACATGTGTCAGATTGCCGAGGAAAGAGGAATTGAAACGATTCATGGAGATTGGCTCAATACGGAAATTCCACAAGACAAACAGTTTGAAGTGATCACATTTCTATATGCATTCGGTCATATTACTACCCATGAAAAGCGCAGAAAAGTCCTGGAGAAAGTATTTAATCATTTGGAACCTGGTGGTAGTTTTTATGTTGATGTTTTCAACCTTTACGATAAGAGCGAATGGGGACCAAAAGCGTTGGACGTTTACAATCGATTACAACTCTATCGTTCCGACTATGAGGAAGGAGATGTATTCTATAAAAAACTTGAAGGAGATGAAATCGCATATTTGCATTATTTTCGGGAAGAGGAAATAACTAATCTTCTGATTGAAGCTGGTTTCTCTGAGATAGATGTGACTCATGTGGGTTATGTGCAACGCTCAGGAGAAATACAGCAAGAAAAAGATCTTGGGGCTCTATTCGTAAAGGCAAGAAAAGCAAGGAATGAATAAAGACGTATCAGAAAAAGCACAGAGAACACTGCATCGAATGCGAGGTAAGGCTAAGGCCATAGTCAATGACCATGATGAGCTAAAAAAGCTCCTGGAGAAGACTCAGAAGAAGCTTGAGAATGCACAGAAGGACGATTCTCTCATGGAGAAGCTGGTCGAGTATCTTAAGCTGATTTCCAGAATGCTCGGGAATTACCTGTCAGGTAAATACAACGAGACCCCATGGCAAACCATCATCATGCTCATAGCAGGATTGCTTTATTTTGTTGCCCCATTGGATGCTATTCCCGATTTTATTCCCATCGGTGGCTGGCTTGATGATGCCACTGTTCTCGTGTGGTTAGGCAATTGCTTTAAGGAAGATATTGCCAACTATAAAGTCTGGGAAAAGGCGAACTTTTCAAATTAGCTTATTGTTACAAATAAAGTTACGAAATAAAGTGACTTTATTATGGAACAAATAATTACAAGAAAACTTATAGATAGTGCGATGTCGTACAATGAATATCGCACATTGTTGGACGACTTATTGAAACAAGGCAAAACCACAGGTCCTAATCAGTCGGAGGCGATGGTAGAGTATGGAATGCTTAATCAAAAGCGGATGAAGAAATGGGAGAAAATTGGTAAAGTCACTCCTGAATTGGTTGAGAAAATTCTAGAGCAAAAGCTCCCGGTTACATGGTTGATTTTAACCGAAGGTTGGTGTGGAGATGCAGCGCAGAACCTTCCGTTCATTGCTAAAATGGCCGAGTACAATGATAATATCGATTTAAGATTTATCCTTAGAGATGAGCATCTGGAAGTGATGGACCAATTTCTGACGAATGGAGGTCGTTCAATCCCAAAACTGATCGCAATAGATACCGAAAGTCTTGAAATCTTAGGAACATGGGGCCCGAGACCTGAACCAATGCAGCGATTGGCTATGGAAAACAAAGTAACCAAGGAAAAGACCTATTCTGAATTGAACCAGGAAATGCATCTTTGGTATGCCAAGGACAAGGGGCTTACCCTACAAAATGAATTTTTGGCTATTTTAGATGTATGGAACAAAAAACAGCAATCATTGCCGGTGCAAGCGGTTTGATTGGCCGGTCATTAACTCAACAACTCCTTAAAAGCGATGACTATGGTCAGGTTATTGCACTGGTCAGAAAGCCGATTGGCATTCAACATGAGAAGTATTCCGAAGTCACAATAGACTTTGATGAACTTCCTAATATTCAAGATTTCCCCAAAGGTGACGATATTTTCTGTTGTCTGGGTACTACAATGAAGAAGGCAGGTTCGAAAGAAGCTTTCTACAAGGTGGATTTCACTTATCCCTATGAATTGGCAAAAGCTGCATTGAATACCGGAGCTGATCGATTCTTTGTGGTTTCTGCAATGGGAGCCAATCTTCGATCCAGGTACTTCTATAATAGGGTGAAGGGTGAACTGGAAGACAAGATTTCATTCCTGGATTATAGGACGATCTATATTTTCAAGCCTTCACTCTTACGCGGAAAAAGGGAGGAAAGCAGAGCCGGTGAGAGCTTTGCAAAGGCATTTAGCAGGATTGTCCCTTTCGTTGGACCGTGGAAAAAATATCATCCTATCCATGTAGATAAAGTAGCTGATGCCATTATGAAAGTTGCAAAACAAGAAGATAAAGGCTGCTATTTCTATCAATCGGAAATAATGAGGAGGATGTAAAGAATTTTCTTCTTGGATGAGGTTCCGATGGAGTAGACTTCTGAAAAAAGCTAAGAAAGAAATAAAGAAAAACAGGCGCCATCCGCGCCTGCTTTTCTTCGACAACCAAAACACTGGATAGGTGCCAATAGGTCTTTCGAATCTATGCCTAAGTGTGTTTGATTTAATGACGTGATAGAGTCTACCTTACCCAACCCTCAGAAAGAAATTTTTATTTGAATGTTTGGCGTGAAGCCAAGTCCGAAACGTGTAGGTCTGTTTCTTTGGACATTGGATTGAAAAATGTTAATCACATTTTCATTGTCATATAAGTTCAGAATTGACAGTCCCAATACACCCTTCCAACGGGCGTCAGGATTAGTAAATAGCCAGGTAGCAGACAGGTCAAGCTGGTGTTGGGCTGGAAATCTTCCTGAATAGGGTACAATCAAAGGGCCATTGCCTTGACCTGAGTCATCTTCAATTTCGTCCGGATCGGGTAAGTAAACAGGCATACCAGACATATACCCCCATGTAATGGCAAAATTCCATCGATTTGCCGGATAGAGCATTTTCAAGTTTAACACATGTCGTTGGTCATTATAAGCGTCCTCATCTCGTCCAAAAGTCTCCAACGTATGACTCAGGGTATAGCTCGCCCAGGTTTCCAACTTTTGCCATCGTTTCTTAAGAAGTATATCCGCTCCAACGGTTCTCAATTCTCCAAAATCAAAGCCTTGCTCGCCTCTACTTCTAGGAACATGCTCCACATTTTTAGCATAGATCTCAAGGTCAAAAAGCCAGCTTGATTTATCATAAAGTGTACCAACCATTATTTGTGAGACATTCATTATGGGGTCATTCCGATTTGTGACTGACCAGAACTGAGTGTCGATTCTAAAATCGTCAAAATCTTCATTGAATTCTTGTCGAACATATTGTTGTGAAGTTCCCCAGCCACCTTTAAAAAACAGGTTCTTGTCAGCTCTATAAGTGATGGTCAGCCTTGGATCAAATGATTGGCGCGCACCTTCGGAATACTGGTCGGAACGTAATCCAAAATTGCTGATAAAACGGTTCCCAAATCGCTGTTCAACAGAAACATAAAAAGCGTTTATACTTCCCGAAAAACCTACAACTTCAGTACCGGGATTATTTGGCCCGTTTCGCCTGCGGTCTCTTGTGAATGCATGATCAGTATACTCATATCCAAGCTGAGCTTTTGTCTTATCACTGATATCAAAGGCGAGATTTGACGTAATCCTCGTATCCTCAACAGTATTGAAACTAATTCGATCTACAGCGGTCACCCCCTGGTCTATATCGAACTGACTTTCTCGTATTTTCAATGATGACGAAGTGTAACTTACCCTGGCCTTCAACCAATCGGTTAACTGACTTTGCCATTGAATATTCAGTCCCGTGTTATTTAATTCTGTTTCTTCAGATTCTATTTCGGTTTGGTTAGGCCCCTGTCCCTGCTGGCTTCTTTCGAATTGATAGGAAAAGTCATTCTTGATGTTCAAAAAACTGGCTGTGATTTGATTTTTCGAATCGGGTTGAAAAATCAACTTGCTGTTGATGTCGCTAAAGTTGATATCCAATTCTTCAAAGAAGCTTACTCCTTGATCAATGGCTGGGCCAATCCGACTTCCCTGGAAGTTCAAATCGAAATAGGAGTCAAGTTTTGGAGAGAGCGATCCTGTAGGATAGTTGGATCGGGCAGAAAAAACCAAACCTAATTTGTTTTTAATGATTGGAGCCTTGACCTCCAAACCTCCAAATACGGAGTTGGCCAATGCGCCACCATTCATTTCGATTGGTACCTCTTCGATAGTCTTAATATCGAAAACACCACCAACTCTTCCTCCAAAACGGGCCGGAAGAATGCCTCTATGCACAGTGATACTTTCGACAACACCAGGGTTATAGGGTGAAAATGCTCCAAAGAAATGACCTTGATGATAGATGGGGATATCATCAAAATAGATCACGTTTTGGTCAAATGTGCTACCTCTCAGGTTTAGGGTGCCTGGTTTTCCGTTGGGAGAACGTATTCCAGGAATCGCCTGAAGAATTTGGAGAATATCACCATCCGTATCGCCCGCCAAAGGTCCCAATGACTTCATGTTAATCTCCATACTGTGATCGCTTACTTTGGAATTCACTCCTGATGTCAAATAGGAAAGAACCGTCACCTCTCCCAGATTGGTGGTTTCCGGAATCAGTGATATAGGTGAATCACGCTTAATCTCATCGGCTCTGACCGTTAGAGATTGATAGAAGGAGGTTCCGATTTCAATAGAATCCGTTGGAAAGCTATTCTTCAATTGGAATAAACCTCCATCGGAGAGAAGGTAGGTTTGAGCTGTTTGGTTTACCGTCACATAAATCAGTTCTAATGGAGATTTGTCATTAGCATCTTCCACCCTGAATTCGAGGTCAGATCGTATTGGGATCAATAAGTAGTTCGATTCGTCAGATTCTTCAAACCTCAAAGGTAGCAAGTCAGATAGCTTGGATATAGAACCTGTCAGATCCGAATAATCTAAGCTTGCTCTTAACTTCAGCCCCTTGACTAACCTTGGGTTGTACGAAAAGGTAACGTTGTGTTCTTTTTTTAATTGGTTGAGCGCTTGCTCAAGCTCTATCAATTGATCTTGACCATAGGAAAACTGTACGCACAATAATAATGCGGCCGAGACTAATTTGGTTGCTATGAGTTTTAGACTCATGGTCAGGGAATTTGCCTGCTTCACTCAAATTCCACTTTTCCACCCTCTTTCAGTGTATAAGAGATCTCTAAAGGTGTAAAAATGCTTTTGAGTGCTTCCTCCAAATTATCATGTACAAAGCTACCCGTGAAGGAAGTAGTCTGATACTTCTTTGGAAGCTGTAAATCAAGCTTATAGTATTTCTTCAATTCAAAAACGACCGCACTTAAATAGGTGTCTTCAAAAGAACTCTTTTCTCCAATCCAATGGGGTGCCATGGCTGTAAACTGTGATCTGTCTACACTACTCCCTTGAAGGATAAGGCCTTGCTGGGCTTGCAGAATTTCGTCTTGTGATGCCATATCTACCAATACCCGCCCTTCATAACAGTTCACCTCAAGTCGTTCGCCTTCAATTTCTATATCGAATTCAGTACCAAGCACAGAAATGGTGCCCTTTGAAGTTGTCACCGAAAAACCTGGTCCCGATTGCACGTCAAAAAAACCTTCTCCAACCAGGCTGGAGGTTCGGTTTTCCATCCAGTTTTTCCTTTTGTATTCCAGTCTGGATGAAGGCCCAAGAGTAACGATTGATCCATCAGGTAATTCATGACTTAATTGCTCTCCGAGAGCTGTTTCAACAATGATATTTGGATTCATGAGCAAGTCCTTCCCTGCAAAATACCCTGTAACAATCAATGCGATGGCTGCGGCATATCTGAGCCAAATCTTTGGGGTAAACTGAATCACTTTCGTCTCTTTCTGACCAACTGATTCTTTCAATTGCTGAAGTTTCTTTTCAACATCAGGTTTTGGCAGAGACCAAGAATCAATATCATTTATGACAAATCGCAACTCATCCAATGACCGGTCGTCCCTGAGGGCATCTGTATCCTCTTGATCCAGGTCATTGTTCAGCCATTTGGCGAGTCGTTCGTTATGTTCGTATTTGTCGCTCACTGTATTATCAACGCTATTGGCAATAACTTACCCAACCCCCTCGTTAAATTTTATGTTCTTTAAACTCTTGAATCCTATCTCTCAGCTTTATTAAGGCCTTTGTCATCCTCTTTTCCACTGCAGTTTGGCTTACCCCGAGCATCTCAGCTATTTCTTTATAGGTGTATTTATCAATTCGATTCAGAAGGAATACTTCCCGTTGACCTTCCGGTAAATCTGCAATTGCCTCTTCGATCTGAGTTCTGAACTCATCGGTCCTTAGCTCAAAATAGGGGTCTTGTCGGTCTTGTTGAGGTAACTGAGCCTTTTCGAATTTCAGTGCCACTTTCTTTGATCTGGTCTGATCCAGGAACAATCGGTTTGCTACTGTGAACACGAATCCTGCGACTTTATTAAAAAGAACCTCAGCACAATTTCGCCACAATCGAATGAAGGATTCCTGGGCGATGTCTTCAGCCTCATCCAAGTCTCCACACTTGTAGTAGACAAAGTTTCTTACCTTCTCAAATTGCTCACGATAAATGGTATTGTAAACGTCCTCTTCGCAAACAGATTTCTCCATATTAATGGCAATTAAAAGATATTCTTGAAAAACCTATCATCCTAGATCAATTTGATTTCAATAAGTAGAATTTTGAGAATAATGTGATAAAAAGGGCATAGCCAAAATAGATTAAAACAATCTTCAGTGATGCGAATTCGGGATACCAACTTTGCCAGGCATCCCAAGAGAATGCCGGATCGGGTATTGTCCTTGTAATCATCATAAGTGGGACTGACAAGAGTGACAGAACAATAAAATTCTTCATGGAGATTTCCTGCAGTTCGAACATGATCAAGCTCATGATGAAGGGGAATCCGAGGAAAATTATCCTGGTCATGTCACCACCGGCAAATATTCCGAAAAGTGCATAGACCATTGAGAATAGGACTAACAATACTCGCTTATTATCAAATCGTCTGTTTTTTGGAAGGGTTAATAATGCCACAACCAGGAAAGGACCAAATGCCATGAAGAAGGCAGCTACCCAACGGATCAACTTAAATGGATGGTAGAGCAATTCACGCATATGAAACAGAATGGTGATAATGGGTCCACGACCTTTTTCAAGGGCAGGAAAGAAATAGGATGCTTCAAGCTTGGTGATTATTGAGAGCAATAGTGCACCGGCAATTAGTTTCAAATTGTAAAACCCATCTTCATTTCTTTTGTTATGATACCAACCATAGCATGTCAATATCAATAATAGTGCTATGAAAGATTCTTTCTGAATTGTGGCGATTGGTCCTAAAATCAGCAGCCAAACAAATTGTCTCTTCAATATTAACAACAGGAATAGTGCTTGAAATAGATATAAGGGGAGATCCACAGTGATGGGATCAAATGCATTCAGACGAATCATTCCAGTCCAATGAAAAATCAACCAGAAAAACCCGAACCAAATCCATTTCAAGTCAAACCCTAATTCACGCCATAGAAGAAAAGTGATGACGACAGCCAATAAGGTGAAAATGAAGTTTACGACTTGAAAATCTTTGATTATGTCACCAGTTCCCACTTTTGACGCCAGCCAAGGCACAATGATTCTCGAATTAAAAGGGAAGGACACTCGGTATTCTTCGGCACTTCCATTGAAGAAGTCATAGATTCCCTCGTAGTCGTTACCGTCAAATTGTTCTGCAAAATGATAGGAGAGAGCCGGTTGTTTGTCTTGATAGAAATAGAAAGCACCGACCGCGATTAACAAAAAAATAATAAGCCAATAAAGGCGAATGCGCATGAATTGAATTTATACAATTAACTTGAATCATAAATTAATAATGAGGTTTTTTACGGCCTATGATCGCTGTAATACAAAGAGTATCTGAATCTTCTGTTTCCATTGAAAATGCGATAAAGTCTTCTATTCAAACAGGAGTAATGATCCTTTTGGGTATTGAAGAAGCAGATGCTGAAGACGATGTGGAGTGGTTAAGTAGGAAAATCAGTCAACTAAGAATATTTCCGGATGACAATGGGGTTATGAACAGAAGTTTAATCGATATAGAAGGTGAGGCACTGGTTATAAGTCAGTTTACACTTCATGCCAGTACAAAGAAAGGAAACCGCCCTTCGTATATCAAGGCAGCACGCCCTGAAACCGCTATCCCGTTGTACGAGAAATTCATTGAGCAACTTTCAGTTGATATAAGTAAACGGGTGCAATCGGGTGAATTTGGAGCCGATATGCAGGTAGCATTGGTCAATGATGGGCCGGTCACAATAATCATTGATACAAAAGATAAAAAATAGATCATGAGTGATGAAACAAAAGGCCTTAGGGCAGTTCAACTCGAAGTAGATGATTGGATCAACGAGTTTGGAGTTCGATACTTTAATGAACTTACGAATATGGCCCAACTCACTGAAGAAGTAGGTGAGGTAGCTCGAATCATTGCCCGTAGATATGGTGAGCAATCCGAAAAACCATCCGACAAGGAAAAAGATCTGGGTGAGGAACTAGCAGATGTCCTTTTTGTCGTGGTTTGCCTTGCCAATCAAACGGGTGTTGACTTACAGGCTGCATGGGAACGAAGAATGGAACGAAAAACTTCTCGAGACAAAGAGAGGCATAAGAACAACCAGAAATTAAGTTAGGAGTTGATAACCAACCGGTCACTCACGAGTGTTGGAATAGTCTCAAATTCATCAATTCTAGAACAGTATTGGATATCTTTTTGAATACCAAAACGGCCAAGTCGTTTTGCGTGATCCGAATTGGAAATGGCAGCTGTTATATCCACTTTCATTGAATTATACATTGCCAGAGCGCCTATGGCCGCATCACTTTCCAGTTCAAAATCATTTCGCAAGGAATAACACACTGCCCCGGCAAAAAGACTGTCTTCCAGATTGAACCTTCCCTTCCAACCAGCGCAAAAGAGAAGCACATTTCGGGACTGATCCTTTAAATGATTAACCACAGCGGAAAGATTCAAAAACGCTCCAATCACTATTTCTGAACCGCCTTTGGAAAGCTCTATGCACCGGGTACCATTGGTGGTGGTGGCAGCAATTCTTTTCCCTCTAAACTCTCGTTTCATATAGTCAAATGGAGAATTGCCAATGTCGAATTGAGGTAATTTTTGTCCACCACGCTCACCGGCCATGACATAACCTTGCGTTCCAAGAGCTTCGCACTCTTCCACCGTGGCTACCGGAGTTATACTTTCTACCCCGGAACCAAGACCGGCCACCATACAGGAAGTGGCCCTTAAAATATCAATAACAACTATACATCGATCAGTCAGATCGAATTGATTGATGAGTTCAGGAGAATAGCAAACGTCTATTTTCTTCATCCTTTGTAAAAGGGGAGCTTCACGACTTCTGCTTTGAGGGTTCTATTTCTTACCGCAATTTGGATTTCCGTTCCTGCCTTGGCGTTTTCTTTGGTAACATAGCCTAAACCAACACCATACCCAAGCGATGGAGCCAAGGTACCAGAAGTGACTTCACCAATTTGGTTACCATCAAGGTCTTGTATTTCGTAATGGCTTCGAGGAAAACCCTTGTCGATCATTTTGAAACCAATAAGCCTTCTTTTAACCCCTTCTTCTTTTTGTTTTAGAAGGTTCTCTGAATTTGTGAACTCCTTGGTGAACTTAGTCACCCAACCTAATCCGGCTTCAAGTGGAGAGGTGGTATCATCAATATCATTTCCATATAGACAATACCCCATTTCTAGTCGTAAAGTATCCCGTGCACCAAGTCCAATTGGTTTGATATCAAAACCCTTTCCTGCTTCGAAAATGGCATTCCAGACTTTTTCCGCGTGTTCATTAGCCACATAGATTTCAAAGCCTCCTGCTCCGGTATATCCGGTTGCAGAAATAATCACAAAATCAACTCCGGCAAATGGCCCTACAACGAATGTGTAGAACTTGATCTCAGAGAGGTTTACCGAGGTCAATGACTGGAGTGCTTCTACCGCTTTTGGTCCCTGCACAGCAAATAGGGAATGAGAATCAGAGACATTTTTCATTGTCACACCCTTGGTGTTATATTTTGAAATCCAGTCCCAATCCTTGTCAATGTTGGATGCGTTTACCACCAACATGTATTTTGTTTCATTGAAGCGATAGACCAACAGATCGTCCACAATACCACCATCTTCATTCGGCAGGCATGAATACTGTGCTTGTCCGTCTACCAATTTAGAAGCGTCATTGCTGGTCACTCGTTGAATTAGATCGAGAGCATCCGGGCCTTCAAGTACAAATTCACCCATGTGTGACACATCAAATACACCAACACCATTTCTTACGGCATGGTGCTCTTCCTTATCAGATGAATACCGAACAGGCATGTTGTATCCGGCAAATGGAACCATCTTGGCTCCAAGTCCTTCGTGGATGTCATTAAGGGCTACTTTCTTCAATTCCATGAGTGTTGAGTTAATCGTTGACAAAACTAACCATTGGATGAGATTTTCAAGCAAATTCTAGCTAAAGTTTGAGACGAGCGAAATCGGATTGAATCAAGGGCGTAATTTTAGTGCAACCTTGTGGCGTCAATGCACATCTAATAGGCAAATCACAACCTGATGACGGAAAGCCCTGTGTTTGTAACCAACATTCGCTTCCTTTGCGTCATTAAGTCACTAACTCAAACTAAAGGTCAAAACAATGTTTAAGAATTTCCTCAAAGTAACCCTAAGAAGCTTACTTAAGAGCAAGCTTTTTGTATTCATCAACATAATAGGGCTTGGGATGGCATTGGCGTGCTGTATAGTCGCCTATCTCAATTATGATTTCGCAACCTCATTCGATGAGCAGCATGAAAATTATGATGAGCTCTATGAAATATCTATGCGTAGGGAATATCAAGGTAGTACCATTCCATATGGTATGGTTCCAATGGCAGCTGCAGCTTCATTAAAAGAAGATCTTCCTTCGATAAAAGCCTATACGAGATTTGAAAGAGCAGGAGTTACAATAAAAAAGAATACAAACATTTTTAACCGTCAATTGGCCTTTGTAGATGATGACTTTCTAGAGATGTTTACTTTTCCGGTCATCCATGGAGATAAAAATGCATTTAAGGAATTATCACAGGTTCTGATTTCTGAGAGAACGGCAATATCGCTTTTTGGAAAGTCCAATGCAGTGGGTGAAACAGTGGAAATAGTGAATTCGGAAGGGGATAACGTGTTTTTGAATGTCGGTGGAGTTTTTGAAGATGTGGGGCTAAAGAGTTCTTTGCAGTTTCAGCTATTAGCGCATTTCGAAAATTTCTATCGGACTTTCCAAGTTGAAAAAGGGGACTGGTCTCGTTTTATCGATGGGATTTTTATCCAAACTGATAACCCTGAAGTTGCTTATAACGCTCCGGAGATCTTAAAGAAATATGTTGCTGCACAGAATGATGTTAGGAAAGATTTTTTGCTTCATAGCTTCTGGATTCAAACAATGGATGAAGTTCCCTTTAATCAAAGGGACTTGAATGGAACAAATTTAGGCGGGGAGACACTTCACCCGGCACATATTTTGGCTCCGAATATTATGGCTATTCTGATTCTCCTCTTGGCTTGTTTTAATTTTACCAACACAGCCATTGCGATGTCAAACAAGCGATTGAAAGAAATTGGTATTCGTAAGACTGTGGGTGGAAGCCGGGCACAAATGATGTTTCAATTTTTTGGTGAGAATCTTCTGTTGTGTTTCCTCGCAT
The DNA here is from genome assembly GCA_028281285.1 of Cyclobacteriaceae bacterium. Lineage (GTDB taxonomy): Bacteria > Bacteroidota > Bacteroidia > Cytophagales > Cyclobacteriaceae > Roseivirga. The sequence continues at coordinate 323,832 of JANQKF010000013.1, read as the reverse complement.
TAGTGGCAGGGCTACTGTTTGCAAACTGGCTAGTGCCAAAATACAGCGATATGTGGCCTAACATGACCGTTTCGATGACACTGCTCGAGAATCCCGCATTAGTCATTTTCTTATTGCTTGTCTTGTTGGGTACCGCCCTTCTTGCAGGAGGATATCCTGCTTTATTCGTGAGTAAGTTCAGACCAGTGGCAATTCTGAGGGGCACACTTAGATTGGGGAGTTCGAGTATTCTTTCCAAAATCTTATTGGGCTTTCAGTTCATGATTTCAATTCTGGCACTGATTTCAGGATATGCATTTATTCAAAATGCAGCATTTCAAGAAGGAATAGATCAAGGCTATGACAAGGAAGGCTTATTCATAGTTCCAATGAATGATGCCTCAGAGGTTCAGCGATTTAGGGCTGAGATTGAGCAGAATCCACTTATTACGACCACGGCAGCCACTCGAAGTCACATTGGCTGGGGAATGGGCTCGGCTCCATTCAAAAGTGAAGGCCAGGAGAATGAGCTTTCAGTGATGGATATTGGTATGGGATATTTTGAAGCGGCAGGAATGCGCGTTATTAGCGGTCGTAGTTTCAACGAAGCCAATAGAGAAATTGACCGTCAGTCAAATGTGTTGGTTAATGAAAAGACTGCGGAGCGTTTTGGCTGGCAGGACCCTGTGGGCAAAGAGTTGATTCTCTATGATACGATTCGCTACCAGATAGTGGGTATGTTTAAGAATGTAATGACTTATGGGGTTGAAGCACCAATTCAGCCGACCATGGTGCGTTTGAGAAATGATGACGAAGCGAATATGTTGCTCGTGAAGACAAGCGAAAATCAAGTGTCTGCTACCAATGAGTTTTTGGAGGCGACTTGGGCAAAATTAATAACAGACAGACCCGAAAATGTTTTGGATCATAATCAAAACGTTCTTGGCGGTACTCGTGAAGTAAATAAGAATATTGTAGCCATTTTCATGTTCCTTTCCGTGATCGCTGTGATCTTATCAATTGTCGGACTCTTTACTCTTGTCACGATTAATATTTTGAGCAGGATGAAAGAAATTGGGGTTAGAAAGGTGCTAGGGGCTTCAATTCCTAAAATTGCTACCTTGATTAACCGCCCTTTTCTAATTATAGTTGGTGTAGGTGCTGTGTTAGGATCAGCTGCCGCATATATGCTGACGGGCGTACTTATGGGAAGTATTTGGACCTATCATATGAGCGTTAACGCAATCACGATTTTGATTCCAGTATTTTTGATTCTCTTTATGTCATTCTTAACCATTTCAGGAAAAGTGTTGAGAGCCGCAAAGAGAAATCCAGTAGATTCATTGAGATACGAATAATAAGAATGTGATAATATGTTTTTGGGTGCTATGGCACCCTTTTTTATTGGAATAAATCCAATTGCTCAGGTAGAAGCCGAAAGGATTTTCGATGTAAGGGTGTGATGCCTAATCGTTGAATAGCTTCACGATGTTCTTTGGTAGGATATCCGGCATTTCTTTCCCATCCGTAACCTGGAAACTTGAGAGCGGCTTGCTCCATTAATCGATCTCTATGGTTTTTGGCCAGAATTGATGCGGCAGCAATTGACAAATATTTGCCATCGCCCTTCACGATGCACTCGAATGGGAGATTTTTATAGGGCTTAAACCTATTTCCGTCAATTAAGAGAAGTTCGGGAAGCTTCGCCAATTTTTCTATGGCCCTATGCATCGCTACGAATGAGGCGTTCAAGATGTTGATTTCATCGATTTCACTTGGCTCAACTTCTGCAACAGCCCAGGTTATTGCATCTCGTTTAATTTGTTCTTCAAGAATATTACGCTTTGAGAGAGAGAGCTTTTTGGAGTCGTCCAAAAGCTCATTTTTGTATTCATTTGAGAAAATGACTGCGCTTGCCACAACTGGTCCGGCCAGTGGTCCACGGCCTGCCTCATCGCAACCTGCCTCAATTAAATCATTACTAAAATTCGATAACAGCATCAATTCATAAACATGTCATTTAAAAGTTGAAACTAAAAGCGAATGGCTATTTTTGCCGCATGAGTGAGCATGAAAATCCCTGGACAACTCTGAGCGGTAAACTGATCTATGAAAATCAATGGATAAGGCTTGACGAGTACGATGTGATCAATCCAACTGGAGGTCAGGGAATATATGGTAAGGTGTCATTCAAAAACCTTGCTGTGGGCGTACTGCCAATTGATGAGGAGATGAATACCTGGCTGGTAGGGCAAACTCGCTACACTTTAGGTGAGTACAGCTGGGAGATTCCCATGGGTGCAGTTCCTACACCTGAAGGCTATGAACAAGGGGCATTAAGAGAACTAAAGGAAGAAACTGGACTGATTGCAAATAAACTAGAGTTCTTGTGTAAGATTCATACCTCGAATTCTGTCACGGATGAGGTAGGTATGTCTTATTTAGCTACTGAACTGACACAAGGGGAAACTGAATTTGATGATACCGAAGACATTAAGGTCTGGAAACTGCCATTTAGAGATGCATTGGATATGGTAATGAATGGAAAAATCACCGACAGTTTGAGTGTGGCTTGTATTTTGAAATATGCCAGGATGACCGGTCTATGACACTGACCCCCCAATCATATCAATCGCATTTCAAAAAGACCTTTAATCTGGCCTATCCCGTGATGCTCAGCCAGATCGGACATGTGATGGTGGGTATTGTGGATAGCATTATGGTAGGTCAATTGGGTACAGAACCCTTAGCTGCATCTTCTTTCGCTACGAGTATTTTTCATCTGTTTTTGATGTTTGGTATTGGGGTTTCCTACGGAATCACTCCTTTGGTTGCCCAGGCAGTAGGTGAGGAGGACAATCATGCGATTACGCGTGTACTCAGGAATGGCATAATCATGTGCACAGTGGCGGGGCTTGTTCTTTTTGGAGGAATGCTGCTTACGAGTTTGTTTCTGGATCAAATGAATCAACCGGAAATAGTGGTTGAATTGGGAGAACCTTACTATTTGATAGTAGCTACTTCAATTATTCCGTTGATGATATTCCAGAATTTCAAACAGTTCACGGAAGGCTTGTCGGTAACTAAGCAGACCATGTTTATTACCATTGCATCTAACCTTTTGAATATCGGGCTGAATTACCTCTTGATTTATGGGAAATTTGGCTTTCCGGAATTAGGGCTGAATGGGGCAGGTTGGGCAACATTAATTGCCAGAGCTTTTATGATGGTGGCAATGATTTGGTTTGTCTTCAAAGCAAAGAGGTTCAAATCCTACCAAGCAGGATTTAATCTGAGAAAGCTCAAGGCTACGTTCATCAAACCCATGCTTAAAATTGGGGTCCCAAGTGGAATTCAGTTTATGTTCGAAGTTGGAGCTTTTACAGTGGCTGCTGTAATGATGGGCTCATTAGGTGCAGTACAGCTTGCTTCTCACCAGATAGCTATCAGTTTGGTTTCACTAAGTTATATGATGGCCACTGGTGTTTCCGCTGCAGCGACAGTCAGGGTTGGAAATCAGTTTGGCAAGGGTGATGGTCTCAATTTGTTGCGAGCAGGCTATTCCAGCTTTGTCATGTCTTTGATCATTATGGCGAGCTGTGCACTGGTTTTTATCACATTCAACAAATTTCTGCCCACACTTTATGTTGACGATTTAGAAGTGATAGAAATTGCCGGAAGTCTGATAATTGTGGCGAGTTTGTTTCAACTTTCTGATGGAGTTCAGGTAGTAGGCCTTGGTGCACTGAGAGGAATGTCGGATGTGCGAATACCAACCATTATTACCTTGATCGCCTATTGGGTACTCGGGATTCCAGTGAGCTATTATTTTGGTTTTATTCTGAAGATCGGGCCTGAGGGAATTTGGTATGGGCTATTAGTAGGCCTTTCCATAGCAGCAGTTCTGCTCTTTGTTCGATTCCGATTACTCGCCTCCCGATTTATGAGAAAAAAACTGCTTTAAATTGAATGTCAAATGCAACCCTGATCGCGTTATTTAGTCTTTACATCGGATATTAAACCAAACGAAATGAGGAAGATTCGAATTTTCACCGCACTGACACTAATGTTCCTGGTACAAATCGCATTATTTGGTCAGAATAAGGAGACCAGAAACGTTAGAGACTTTGATGAAATTCAAATGAGAGTGGGTGGTAAGGTCTATGTTACCCAAGGAGATAAGAATGAAGTGATACTCGAAGGCGATGAAGATGATCTTGCGGAGATTGAAACTGAAGTTGAAAGAGGTAGATTGGTTATTAAAAATCGCAGAGATCGTGGCTGGAGATGGTGGAGTAGTGATAGAAATCGAATTACCGCATATATCACCGTTAAGGAATTAAAAGGTGCCTTCGTAAGCGGTTCGGGAGACATCATAGGACAAAATCAAATTAAGACGGATGATTTCAGTGTCTCTATTAGCGGCTCCGGAGATATTGAATTGGACCTGGATGCCCGATATGTAAGTTCGAAGATTTCCGGGTCAGGCAATATAGAATTGGAAGGAAAGACAGAAAGAGCAAAACTATCCATATCCGGATCGGGCAAATACTTTGCTGAAAAATTGATTTCAGGTGATTATCAAATTAGTATGAGTGGATCGGGTAGAGGATCAATCAATGTAGAAGGTGATCTTGACGTAAGAATTTCAGGAAGTGGCAAGATTTATTATATGGGTAAACCAACCAGCGTAAACTCCAGTGTTTCCGGAAGTGGGACTGTAAGAAGAATCAACTAAAATTAATTCATAGCAATACCTAAGATCCGGCTTCTGGCCGGATTTTTTGTATAAATACAATAAGACCCCGGACGATTAGAAACTGTGCAAGGATATAGGTGAGCATGATCCAAAACCCAGAATTGTCAATGGGTTGGGTGAATTTGTTTATGGCCAAAAGACTATCACTTAACATAAATGACAAAGCTCCGGACATGATCAGCCAAAAGCTCTGCCTATCAGCCCTTTTCCAACGCTGTCTTGCGCTTATCCCCATAATGGATATTACAACGATATAACAAAGAACTGGAATTTGAAGATTTCCAACACCTTCTTTGATTAACAGGAAGACTATGAAACCCAGCGCGATGATTGGCAGGTCTTGCCAATACAATTTAATTTTTCTCTGGTCGTCATTTACCAAGTTGAAATTGAGAAAAGAATAAACCAAATGTGCTAAGAGGAAGACTCCTAATCCACCTAAGAAGAATAGCGAATTGTCCTTTTGAAATAATAGGAGCGAATCACCAATTAATGAGAATACGAGTGCTGGCACAACAAATTTATCTAGCGGTGTTCGCGTAGTAGAGTTTCTATAGTAAATAATCAAACTTGCCATGATCAATGGTTTTGTGATCATGGTGGTAGCCGGATTCTCAAGGAGTTCTCCACTGAGGTGGAGTAAAGAAACAACAGTAAAAAATGAGAATTCCTTATTCTTCATTGTCTAAATGACGGTACTTATTTGACATCCAATTTACACCAAAATTCAGATAGAGGAGAGCAAGGAGTGCCAATGCGGCACAGGTAAGGAATGCTTCACGCATGTTAGAAATTTCATTGGAGTAAATCCAACCTGCAATAAGAGCCCCGGCACCTATACCAATTTCAAGGGCAATGTACATGGTGGCCAGTGCCTTGCCCCTGAATTTATCTAAGGCCAAATCAATCGTCCATGCATAAATGGTCGGAGTGTTCATTCCCACGGCAATGCCAAACAGTATTCCACTGATGATCAAAAGAGATTTGTCATTTGTATAAGCAATGGCCAGATCAGATACAATAATCGCGACTGCTGCGAATTTGAGCACGATTACCCTTCCATAGCGATCAGATGCCTTACCTGCCAAAAATCGAATGAGTAATGAGGACACTACAAAAATTGTGAAGAAGATACCCTTGTTCTCATAGCCTACTTCCTGGGTGAGGTCGGGAATCAAAGTTAATACCGCTCCAAAAGAGAAGGAGGTGAGGATGAAGACTATAGATGGGCTGTAGACTCTGGGTTCGATAAAGTCATTTTTGTTTACTAAAAGGAGAGAAGGCTTGAACTTTACCTTGGTGGGTAAGGTCTCTTTCATTCCGATCAATATTAGGACCGATAATGCTGCGAACGCGGATGAAACGTAAAACATCCATTCCAGTGAATAAGCATTGGCAATCGTACTTCCGATACTTGGTCCTGCTGCCATTCCTGTGCTTCCAAAAATTCCTGCAATCCCCATGGCTTCACCTCGCCTGTTCGGGGGAACAATGTCGGCTACATAGGCTGCTGTTCCGGTTGGTTTGAATCCTGTTGAGAAACCGTGTAGAAACCGAAGTAGGAAAAAAGCCCAAACCGTGTTGAAAACGGGATAGAGAAACCCAAGAACAAAACAAACACCTGCACCAATGATCATCACAGGAATTCTTCCAATTGTATCCGCCAGTTTTCCGCTAAAGGGTCTTGATAACCCAGCGGTGACGGTAAATAGGGATATGATCAGGCCCTTGTATTCTCCTCCACCCATTGAGGTTAAGTAATCGGGCAATTCGGGCACGATCATGTTGAAGCTGCCGAAGAACAAGAAAGAACTCAGGCATAGCAGGAAGAATTGCAGGGTATAAAAATTGTCTTTGGTCATTTAACTAAAAATGGGGCCTGTAGCCCCATCTTCATTTATTGTTGCATTAGATATGCTTTTATAAAATCATCCAGGTCACCGTCCATTACATTCTGGACATCGGTCCGTTCAACTCCCGTTCTATTATCCTTTACAAGCTTGTAGGGGTGCATCACATAATTCCTGATTTGAGAGCCAAAGTCAACATTGAGTTTGTCGCCCTCAATTTTGTCTCTTTCGGCATTCCTCTTTTCTAGCTCCATTTGATACAATCTTGATTTCAGCATGGCCATGGCTTTTTCCTTGTTGGCTAGCTGGGAACGAGATTCGGTATTTTCTATGATGATTCCACTAGGTGCATGTTTTAATCGCACCCCGGTCTCCACCTTATTTACATTCTGGCCCCCTGCACCACCAGAGCGGAAGGTGTCCCAGGAAATATCAGCTGGATTGATATCCACTTCAATGGTATCATCCACCACCGGATAGGCAAATACTGAGGCAAAAGACGTATGCCTTCTACCCCCGGAATCAAAAGGAGAGATTCGAACCAATCTGTGCACTCCTGTCTCGGACTTTAACTGTCCGTAAGCAAATTCACCTTCTATTTCTAAGGTGCCTGATTTCATTCCTGCCACGTCTCCGGGTTGATAGTTTACTTTCTTTACTTTGAAGCCCATCTTCTCACCCCACATGGTATACATTCTAAAGAGCATTTCTGCCCAATCGTTACTTTCGGTTCCTCCTGCGCCTGGGTTGATTTCAATCATGGCGTTGAGTTGATCCTCTTCGCCACTGAGCATTTTCTTGAATTCTACTTCTTCCAGAATCTTGAGTGCTTTCTGATATTCGGCTTCGACCTCCTCGGTATCGGCTTCTCCCATTTCCAGGAATTCGTTCAGGGTCTCAACATCTTCGGCAGCCGAATTCACCTGCTCGAAACTATCGGTCCAAACTTTTTTCGATCGAATTGCTTTTAGGAATTTTTCTGCTTCTTTGGGGTCATCCCAGAATCCGGGTTGGGCGCTAATTGCCTCCTCTTCTTCTACTTCCTTCTTTTTGACATCGTAGTCAAAGATACCCCCTCAAGGCCGAAACACGCGCCTTTAAATCCTTCAGTTGATCTGTAGTCATTGTTGATAAAAGTGAAGCGACAAAGGTGGCTAAAAAGGGATTAAATTCAAATAATCATAGGCCGACAATATAGGCCTGATTTTTCTCCTTGTACAGTTTGAATATTTTTCTGCGCATCAATCGCAATCCATAGCCTGTTCCCACCATTGCAGCTGATGTAATTGCCACACCATTGTCGATCGAGTAATTCTCTTGTTCCACTATAGCTACATTGATGAAGTCTATAGCGAAATATCCATAACCGATTGTAGGTAGATAGCCCTCCATATATCTCAGAAAGTCCGAACGGTTAGAATCAGCATTTCTTACATCTATCTCATCGATTTGAGTAAGGTGAAGGATGTTATTTTCAAGTATGATGGTGCTATCAGCAAAATCAGCCACGCGATCTTTAAAGAAGGTATCGATGCCCTTCATTTTGTAAATGAATTGGTCACCGGGAAAGAACTCGAATCGTCTTTTCGCACCTTGTTTTCTTAAGACCAGGTAAGATTGAGAGAATGTCTCATGAGCAAAGAAAATAAGTAAAACGACAAAAATGTGGCGTAGTCTGATCATTGCTCGATGTTAGATGTAAGGGATTGATCAGACTTTGTATGTCCAGCCAAATCTATCCTCAACTTTTCCAGTCTTAATATTATCAAGTTCGACTAATACTTTGTTAGAGAACTCTCTTGTTTTAACATCATTTAACTGGAAACGTTCATCTTCAAAGCCAATTGAAGCAATCTGGGCAATAGTTGCTGCTGTACCAACTCCAAATGCTTCCTGAATTTCACCTCTTCGTGCGGCCTCTACAATTTCCTTGACGGCAACCGGTCTTTCCTCAACGACCATGCCCCAATCTCGCGCGATTGTCAATACACTATCTCTTGTTATCCCTTTCAAAATTGTGCCGCTGGCAGGCGCAGTAACCAGGGTGTCATTGATAATGAACATTACGTTCATGGTTCCGGACTCTTCTATGTATTGGTGGGTTTTCCCATCAGTCCAGATGAGTTGATCATAGCCTTCCTGTTGAGCGAGTTTTGCCGGATAAAGAGAAGCTGCATAGTTACCTGCCGCTTTGGCATATCCTGTTCCACCTTCAAATGCTCTTGAAAAATGTGTTTCAATTTTCACATTCACAGGCTTGGAGTAATAGGCTCCAACCGGACATGTTATGATGATAAACTTGAAATTCTCTGAAGGCTTGATGCCAATGTATTCATCTGTTGCGAACACACATGGTCTGATATATAGAGAGGTACCGGGATGATTTGGCACCCATTGGCTATCCAAGCGAACCAACTCCGTCAATGCATCCATGAACAAAGATTCCGGCACTTCCGGAATGCACATTCTCTCTGCAGATACATTTAGTCTTCGGGCATTCTGTTCTGGTCTGAATAACAAAACTTCACCGTCAGCATTCTTATAGCCTTTCATCCCCTCGAAGATGGAAATACCATAATGAATTGCAGAAGTTGCCGGGCTTAAAGCCAATGGCTGATATGGTTCGATTCTAAGATCTCTCCACTCGCCATCGCGATAATCTGCAATGAACATGTGATCCGAGTAAATCTTTGCAAAAGGAATGTTTTCGACATCCAATTCATGGATTGAAGACTGGGCTACTCTGTTGATCTTGATCGCTGCGGTATCTATCATGACAAGTCGTTTTTGTGTTGAAACGGGGGGCAAAAATACTGAAAATCAGTATCAATAACAACGGTCAAAACAAAAGAATTGGTTCGTTGGGAAGAATAAAAAACACTTAATCAGAAAAAAATTCTGAATAATAATATGAAACGAAATATTATTTTGATTCTTTGAAAAAAACTTACTCGCAAGAAGCCAACAACGTCATGACTTGCTTATCCGTTGTTTTTTCTAGGCTCCCATTTAACTTCCTCAGCTTGAAGCTCCGATGACATTTTTCGAGATAGTGTGAACAGGAAATCCGAGAGTCTATTCAGGTATTTAATTGTTAATTCATCCACTGGCTCACTATCGTTTAGTGCAATTGTTATTCTCTCAGCCCTACGACAGACGCATCTTGCGATGTGGCAAAACGAAACGGATTGATGACCTCCTGGGAGAACAAAGCTTCTAAGTGGTTCAAGTTCATCGTTCATTTCGTCAATACTTTTCTCCAGAAGCTCGATGTCGGTTTCATGAAGATCTGGTTTGACCACTTTGTCTTTTCCAGGCTCTTTGGCCAGTTCGGCTCCAAGAGTAAAGAGGCGATCCTGAATCTCCTTGAGCAAATCTCTACGACCGGAATTGACATCCTGGTCTCTTATAAGGCCAATATAAGAGTTGAGTTCATCTACGGTACCATAGGCCTCGATTCGGATATGTGCTTTAGAAACACGAGCACCACCCAGTAATGAGGTGGTGCCTTTATCTCCAGTTTTTGTATATATTTTCAATCTTATCTGCCGGTTTTAGACTTCTTCGGCTTGAGCTTGCTTTAATGGATTCCCTCTGGTTGGATTCTCATTCTTGTCATCAGCTTCGACCAAACCGTCTCTCAATCTAACGATTCTATGAGAGTAATGTGCAATGTCATCTTCATGAGTTACCATGATTATGGTATTGCCTTTATCGTGAAGATCAGCAAAAAGATCCATGATGTCATAAGAAGTTTTTGAGTCCAGGTTACCTGTAGGCTCATCTGCTAAAATAATACTCGGGTCATTCACCAAAGCTCTTGCAATGGCCACCCGTTGGCGTTGTCCTCCAGAGAGTTCATTGGGCTTGTGGTGCGCTCGATCTCCCAAACCAACACCCTCCAGTGCCTTTAATGCCTTTTCTTCTCGCTCTGACTTTGAATAGCCAGCGTAGATCAATGGAAGCGCTACATTTTCCAAGGAGGTTGCTCGTGGAAGCAGGTTAAATGTCTGAAATACAAAGCCGATTTCTTTATTTCTTATTTCAGCCAGCTCATTTTCCGTCATGTCACTCACGTCATTTCCGTTGAGAACATATCTTCCTCCAGAGGGTGTATCCAAACACCCGATAATATTCATCAAAGTAGATTTCCCTGAGCCAGAAGGCCCCATAAAGGACACATATTCTCCTCTATTGATAGAAATACTCACTGATTGAAGGGCACGAATGGTTTCGCTGCCCATTTGGTATATCCTAGAAATATCCGTTGTCTGTATTACTGCACTCATATGTGTATGACGATTCTTGACCCTTTAAAGTTTATTAGTAGACTAAAAAGTTGGAAAAAGGTTTACCAACAGTCCAAAACAACTAAAACTCTAACTTGTGACCAAACTTATTACTTAAACGGATTTTGGGTTGGATTATAGGCTTTATTGGAGATTAGAATGTCTATTCAAAGAACTGGTTTCGTTTTTCGTCAATTCTTGCTTTCACTGTTTCCTCAAACCTGGAAAATGCCATCGGAGGCATTAAAGACCTAATTCTTTGAAGACCTTCTATGGCATATTGTGATATTCCAGTCTCTACGGCATTCAGTATGTATGCCTGACCTAACTCGACAGAAAACCTGTTCAAATTCCACGCTTCCAGCAAGATCTCATAACATTCCCGGTAAGAGACACCCCACTTCTGAAGTTCATTCACAGCTCCAATGGTAGTAGATTCATCAAATGCATTGGCACGAGCAATTTGGGTTAACTTGTTTCTGACGGTTATTGAATCCTGATTCACATCGTAATTCTCCAAAGAAAGTGCGAATCGATTTTCGTATGGTGGGATTTTTCCTGAAGAGACTACTTCCAAAACGTTTAAAACAGTTGTTTCATCAAAGCCTTCGATCCTTGCATTTTCCAGGTAACCTTCCGCAAGAATTGCCTGGTTCTGGTGGATGGACCAAACGCCCTGTACGAAATAATAAAAACCTATGGATTGACTATCAATATTCTTGAGGAGGTCCAAAATCGCATAAGCCTCGGTGACTTTACCCAAGTCATATAATGAAATGGCTTTAGCCAGATACAGATATTTTCTTAAGCCGTTGTTGTAGGGACTCTGCAGATAAAAGTCAATGGCCGAGATGATGTCGACATTTGTCTCGATTTGGCGATTTAATGCTGAATTAAAAAGCAAAAAGAGGTCATTTTGATTTAACAAGGTATCTGGCGACAGCTCGGGGACAATCGCATATGAGAGATTGTTAATATTGGCCAGCGCGACAGTATTGGTTTTGTTCCTCGTATCAGAATTTCCCAACTCAACAATTAATGAGTCGGCATTTCCCAGATCGATTAGTTCGGTGCTTAATGCGAGCAGGTTGTTTTTGGTAACATTGTCATTCTGATCGTCCCAATTCTCTCGAAGCATCAAGTAGGCACTATCATAGAATGCAAATTGTCGATAGGTAAATGATAAGTTATTTCTTAGTTCTCGGCTATCGATTTCTCTAATGGCATCTTTCAATGCAAACATGGTATTAAACCCCTGTTCGCGAGAATTATAGTAGTTTGTCAAAATGCTATACCCTTTGGGACTTGCATTTTTAAAAAAAGTATTGTCCAAAGATTTAATTACACCTGCTGCGTTCTTGTTTTTTCGATCATACTTAGCAACCTGAATATTGGATTTGAAATTGACAAAATCTGTGGCCACCGCCTGTCTGTAGTATTGCTCTGCCAAGATTAATTCATTCTTTACTTCACTGATATCCCCTTTCGTATTATAGAATCCTGCTCTTAATTGGTATATGGGATAAAAATTGGAATAGAAGAACAAGGCCACGAGAAAACCGATTGAGGCCAATCCCAATAGAAATCCCGGGGCAAATTTTGGTTTGAAATATACCTTTTGGACATCTAGCCTCTCTATGATCAATGGAGTGAAGTTGATGAATGCCCCAACAAAGTAGACGGCCCCTAAAGCGAGATGTGAAATGATAATGAAATCATCAATAGCCTCAACCAAGGGATCATTGATGGAAATTTTGGCAAAGACGATCAAGCTTATCGCTAGAACAAACAGAGCCGGTAGTACCCATTGCTTGAGAACTGTTAGGGGGAGTATGCCCTTATATTTTTCAAACTTTTGATCAAAACAAATAAAGCTTGAGACCGAGGACAAGACCAGGAAAATGGTTGGATTAATGAATATTAATTCAAAACCCAAATCCCCTCTTTTGTCAAGGAACATCATCACCAGGATTGAGATGTAAATGACCCCAAAGAGTATAAAATGGAATAAGTTCGTTTTTCCGGAGTTGCCAGTAGTTGTGAGCTTTAGAATTGAAAAGATATTGTCGGGACCTATCAGCAATAGATATGCTGCCAAAAGCAACACTGGAAAATAGAGTCCAAAGTTGACAATGGTCAGTCCTGAATAGGGAACATCACTGAATAAATAAAGGGATAAGTAGAACAAGAGCATTACTCCTCCTATCCCTACAAGCCGCAGGGTTAGAGAAGAATTGGGTTTGAACGCATGAAAAAAGTAAGTCGAAAAAATAATTAGAGCGACAGCCACATAAGCATTATTTCCTCCCCAGAATTCAACTTCCCTCAAATTCAACTGCATTACAAGTACTATCAAGACGCCTGTTGTAATCAAATACCAAAAACGACTAAAATAGGTAATCGCTGTACTTATAATCCAGATACAAATAGTTATTGAGCCCAAGAGCAAATAACCTGGCCAGCTAATGTGCTGTATATTGCCGACACCGTATTGCTGCCAATTGACATACTGGTCTACGAAAAAACCAACAGGTTTTCCATCGGACTTGAAATATTCAAGAAAGAGGGGCTTTGGAAAGTAGGAGGTGGTGATATTCCATGGAAGAGCCAAGTCAGTTCCGGTCAATTCCGAATAGCCATAGAGGCCTACGACAACAACTGCAAGCACCAGGAATGCCTGACTAAGAATTTTAAAGACCCTTACATCGGTTGAAGTATTCAATCAGATATGTTGTTCTGTTTATTGAGTTCGGTTTGAATTTGATTGTTCACCTTATCTCTGATCTCCTTGATTGCTTGATCAGTATTATCAGAGGGCCAAATAGGCTGATGAACTTTCATCACAACCCTTCCCGGTCGAATTGTTAACGACTTTTCATCGGGCAAAATTATATGATTAAACGGAATGGTAATGGGTACAATTGGGATTTGTTCTTCCACAGCTAGTCGAAAGCTGCCTTCTTTAAACCTGGCCATTTTCGGAGGATTGGGACTAATGATACCCCCTTCAGGAAAAAAAGCCATACTGAAGCCCCGTTGAATAGCTTCTCGGGCTTCGAGCAGACTTCCATATCTACTTCTAAGACTTTCTCGGTCTACCAAGACATGAAGTCGACCGTACATGTATCCCCAGATGGGTACCTTTCTCAAGGAGCTTTTACCTATGAACTTGAAATTGTGATTGAGCAAGCCAATCGTAGGTATATCTAAATAGGAAAAGTGATTGGCACAGAACAAGTAGCGTTGGTTCGGGTCTAATTTTTCTTCATAAATGACTTTGGTTCTTTGCAGAAATAGAAGGAAGAAAAACACTCTGGCCCAAATGTGATTTAAAGGGGCGGCTATTCTCTCCAGCGGTCTTATAAACATTGCCAACAGAAAGAAGGGGAGGAGCACCAAAAATATTAAGGCAAATACAATCAGGCCATAAACAGAGTAGACCTTAAGGAGAATTTTCATTGCTTTTTGACTTGGTCGAAAATACTCAAAATCAAATCCAGAATTGCAATGATTAAAATAAAAAACCCAGCTTGACCAAGGCTGGGTTTAGAACGGGTACGGTTGAGGTTTAACCTCCGGCATAGATGTACTTGCATCCGTGTTCCTGGGCTCGACCAAGCGCCCAGACACCTGAGGGAACGGGTTGTATACCCGGATGAAGATTGGCATACCAGTCCTTCTTGACTTCTTCAGGGTCAAGTTTCATTTTGCGGGCCACATCCCCACTATCCATTTTCATGGCCATTTCACAAACACAAAAAAGTGCGCCACGTGATTGTTGTTGTTTAATACCTTGAATTACGGAAGCCGGAAAGTCTCCTTCTTTTGGTTCCCACATTGGGTTTCTTTTAGCCCACTTTCCCGTTCGGGCGTCTTTGACACCAAAAAACTCACCTATATCATATTTCTCATATATGGCATCGTTTAACGCATAGGCTATTGTGTTGTGCCTTAAAACGACCATTGACGTCATATCTTCATCACGGGTTCCGGTTTCATTATTGGTTGTCATGAAGACCCATGACCAAATTACGGGGAAACCATCATGTGGCTCGGGGGCATCGTAAACCACTCGATGAACGCCCTTCACATTTTTAAGAAACCAGATGTCTGCTTCCAGTGCATTGGAAGAACTAGTAATTGATTCGCCCGGGATCAACTCCTTAGGTATCGCTGAAAGCCCTGCAGTTGCTCCGGCAGTCAGAGCCAGCTTGCTCAGAAACTTTCTTCTTGAATTTTCTATAGTTGATTTCATATCTCTTCAGTTGTTAATTGGTGGAACAAAGGAAGAGGGTCATTATGGGTTCACCGAAAAAAAGGAGTCGACATAAGGTGTCGATAGTAGTGATGCCCGGTGGACATTAGGTGAACATAGTTGGCTCAAAGTATCAAAAAAGGCCCCTAAGGGCCTTTTTATGTGAGCAGCGTAGTATTCTAGTTTCCTTTCTTTTTTGCCGGTTTGGGATATTCCGGATACTTCACACTTCTTGAACCTTGCTGTTCAATCAACCGAAGTACTTCCTGAACAGCGCGCTCTAATTGCGGATCACGGCCTGCCTCAAGTGCTTTCGCATCTTGACGAACAGGTATATCTGGGGCGACTCCTTTGTTTTCGGCAACCCACTCGTTATTGATTGGGTCAAAAACTGCATTATCAGGTGCAGTTAACGCACCACCGTCAATGAGGCTATAATGAACAGAGGATTTCACCAATCCACCCCAGGTGGTTGCTCCTATTAATGGTCCTACTTTTTGTTGTCTGAATGCCCATGGAAAGAAGTCTCCTCCTGAACCGGCCATTTCGTTAATCAATAATACTTTCGGTCCGAGAATACCACCTGGTAGGCGCATTGGTCTGGCATTGGGCACCTCGTTAGTCAAACCAGCCCTTAATGATCGTGTCATCAAATCAACCATATAATCATCGAGTAAGCCTCCACCATTGAAGCGTTCATCAATTACAGCTCCTTCTTTGTCCTGTTGGGCAAAGAAATAGCGATTGAATGACACAAATCCTCCTCCACCTGTATTTGGTACCCAAACATAGCCAAGACGGCCACCAGAAAGTTCATCAACTCTTCTTCGATTGTCTTCTACCCAGGCACGTTGTCTCAACGCATTTTCACTTCTGATTGGTTCTGCAATTTCTCTCCAGGCTCCGTCAAAGGACGGTTTGTCGTTGATGTGAAGAACAGTTTGCTCACCCGCTGTTCCGTCAAGGAACTGATAGGGGTCATCAGCCGCAGTCAATTCATCTCCATTGACTCCAACCAAGTAATAGCCTTCTTTGACCTTCATGCCAGGTCTGTCTAATGGGCTGGTCAGTCCTGGGTTCCAGCTTTCGGTGGTATATATGCGGTCAATTTTCCAGCGGTTTTTGTCAATCACCAAGTCAGCACCCAAAAGTCCGACACTAGAGCGGTCAGTCCTGGGATAGTCTCCTCCAAAAACAAAACTGTGGCCAACAGAGAGTTCACCATTCACCTGATCAAGAATATAGGTCAGGTCGGCTCTATGTTTCACATAAGGTACAAGAGGTGAATAACGGTTGTACACTTCCTGCCAATCTCTTCCGTGCATTCCCGGATCATAAAAATAATCTCGCTCATACCTCCAAGCCTCATCAAACATTTGTTTCCATTCCAAGGTGCGATTCAGCTTCATTCTCAAGTTCATTGAGAATCCCTTAGCGCCTTTACCGCTTGGCCCTCCTGTATTCGCTACTTTCCAGCCAGGACCTTGTTGCACTAACATTTTCTTTCCGTCAGAGGAAACGGAAAACTGCCTTACTCCGGAAAGGAATTCATCGGCTTTGCGTTTGTCTAGTCCAAACTTGTGGATAGTCAATGTGAAATTGCCTGGTTTTCTTTCACTAATGAAGACCGAACCGGCCGGTCCGCTCTCGGTAGTTCTATAATTGGCCGTTGGAAGAGGGAGGGCTATGGTCCTTCGCTCAATGTTTTCTACGTCAATTACCAGACCTTCATTTTCTTCTGCTTCTGTCTCTTTTTCTTCCTTCTTCTCTTCCTTTTTCTCTTCACCCTTATCTTCTTCCTTTTTCTTCACTGGCTCTTCATCACTTCTTGGTATAAACGGAGAATCATCACCTTCCTTCAAGACAATCACATAAGCCGCATAGCTCGGGCTGGCTTGCATTGAACTGGTGTTGGCCCAGCTTGAGCCTAAAGCCACATCCGTACTTGCCAGGAAGTACATGTGTTTGCCATCTCTATCCCAGGAGGGAGCAAAGGAATCTGCGAAGGAATTGGTCAATTGGTGAATTGAGCCATCCTTTTTTGACCAGGCCATGATTTTTCTGAAATTATTACTACCTCCCTTGGCATAGGCGAGATAGTTGGAATCGTGTGACCAAGTCAAGCCCATTGAGCCGCGCTCCAGATTGGTGCCAGCGTTATCAATTGTCTGAATATCCTTAGATTCCAGGTCAATAATTCTGATTCGCGTATCATCATCGACAAAGGCGATGTGTTTCCCATCAGGCGACCAGGCAGGTTCCCAGGCCATTTTGGATTCACCAATGGAAATGCTGGTTGTTTCAGAGAGGCCATCCTGATCCGTCATGTATAATGCATAACCGTTTCCTCCTTTATCAGAAAACCAGGCGATCTTATCACCATTTGGAGACCATAATGGATTTCTATCGGCCTCATCTGAGGATTTGGTTAGATTCCTCGCATCGCCATGCTCCGTGGGTAC
Organism: Cyclobacteriaceae bacterium; assembly: GCA_028281285.1. Classification (GTDB taxonomy): domain Bacteria; phylum Bacteroidota; class Bacteroidia; order Cytophagales; family Cyclobacteriaceae; genus Roseivirga. Next base: position 306,238 of record JANQKF010000013.1, on the reverse strand, counting down.
AGTAAATATTTCTCCTCTGGCTTCCATCACCGCTCTTTTTCCTGAGGGCGATAAAGAGGCCGCTCTGGATCTGTTAGTCACCGTTTCCCATTTTGTTTCGGCCCATGGGAAATCTCCGGTAACGGTAATGTTCAATTGGGAGGTGCTGTTATCTGATGGGTTCAAAGTATGTAAATAGCCGTCCCTTTCAAATACCAATTTTCCATCGCCATAATTAAGGGATTTGATATCAGTCCCTGTGAAATTTGTGATTTGTGTCAGGTCACCTGATCTCACCGAATAAGCCCATATATTCATGGTCCAGTCTCGATCAGACAGGAAATAAATGGTTTGACCCACCCAAACGGGTTGAATATCAGTGGTTTTTTCATTCCGGATCAGCACTTCATTTTGATTGTTAAGTGTCAAAATGATCAACGGAGTGTTTTGGCCACCTCTATAAGCTCTGAATTCAGTATCCCAACGGCTCATTTTATCAATTACGATCTGCCGACCATTCCCTGAATAGGAACCGTCAAAGCCCCATTGGGCAGTCACTCTTTCAGAAGGGCCACCATCGACAGAGACAGTCCATAGACGGTTGGTTGAGGTAGGTGCTGTTTCTCGAGAGGAGGCATACAAGACTCTCTTTCCATCTGGTGTCCAACCTCTTGCTTGAGAGGAGGAGGGATGCCAGGTAAGACGTTTTGGAGTTCCCCCTTCTTTTGGTACGATATACACAGCATTGCTTCCTGAACGATTGGAAGTAAAGGCTATCCAGTTTCCATCAGGTGAGAAATGGGGATTGCTTTCTACTGCCGGAGTACTGGTAATTCTCTTTAGGCTGTTCCCACTAAGATCTGTCGTCCATATATCAGCACCATAGGTAAAAACGATGTGGCTGTCACTAATATCAGGTTGTCGAAGAAGCCGAGTTCCTTGACTAAACAAGTTTGAAGAGATCAGCATGAACACTATTGTAGCCATGCTTCGGACGGATAGGTTGAAATAAATCATAATGTTGTCTTGAAATGAAAATGAGATGGTTACACATCCAACTGCTGCGGAAGATAATAAATGTGCAGTGAATTGAATTGGATTTCGCGTAGACTTTGACAGAAGGACTGAATCAGTTCAATTCTTCAGTTATTTTCATTTTCAGGAAGGTTCTATAGTCCCGTTCATCCTCATATCTTCGTTGAAGCCATAAAAACCCATTTTTACTACCGATGATATGGTAATTAATGTTAGTTCCCTGCCAATTAAGATTGCCCAGGTATCCATTTTGATTGAATACGAGATAATATCGGTCGCTATATTTTCGTGATGCCTCCATCAATTCATCCGATTCCCACCATTGCGGGAGTTGTTGGATTTTAGTCATCACCGATTCAGGGATACGATCAGAAACTTCCAAAATTATTTCCTCTCCCATGGGAAAGATGCGAGTGTTGATTCTAGACCTATCCGGAACATTTTTACTACCAAAATCCACGTAATCATATTTTGGTTGGTACCCCCGTGGAATTGGTATTTGATTCAGTAGTTCATTTGATACCGCATCAAAAATGTAGAGGACAGAATCGATGCTATAGGTAACGGCAAACCTGCTATCACTAAAATTGGCCATAGTTGGCCAACCCCTGTCAACGTATTTACCCAAACTGCGATAAACACTCTGTTCCAACTTTTCGAAGACTGCTTGACTCTTGGAGCTTTCGAAGCTCAAAGTATAGACCATGTCAACTGAATCTTGAAAGGCCTGAGTCTTGTAATTTGGTCCTGTGACACCAGGTATGAATGCTACGATTTTAGATTCATTATTGTCATCGAATGTGAATAGCATCCGTGGATTATAGTCCAGTGTCCACCAAGAGGAGACTTCAACAGGATATTCGAGCCGTTGAATTCGCTGGCCTTTTTTCGATAATCGGTGGAAATGGACTTGTCCATAAGCCAGGATTTGATCTTCGCCATAAAAATTCCAGCCATAAGTCTGATCACTAACGTAATTAGGGCCTTCCGTAAAAGGATCGAAACTGGATACTAATTCACCTTGGGTATTAATAATCAGAATTTCGCTGGTCTGAGCGTCATGTAACAGCAATTCTCCGGTGTTCTCGTTATAGTCCTGTAATTCTACCTCAGAAAGCCGGTCAAAGGTGATGGAGTCTTCAAGCGTCAAAGAAAACACTTTGGCCTGTTTAGAAACTGAACTATTGTTTGAAGTGCAACCTTGCAATAGTGCTAAAAAGACTATGGAGAAAATGAAAGCAATGAACCTTGTAAGTGTGATGGATTTCATTTAATGCCGGAGTTATTGATTGATCATATGGAGTGCAGCCTTATACACATAACTCCAAAACTCCTCCTTTTCTTTTTCAGGAAAGGAAGCTTTCTCTAAGGCAGCATGCATATTTTTCAACCAATGTGTGGCCTCCTTTTCACCAATTTTCCATTGGAAGTGCCTTCTTCTTAGCATGGGATGACCTCTTTCGTCAGTATAAGTCTGTCGTCCTCCAAGCGCTTGAATAAAAAAGAGTTTTAGTCGATTTTTTGGCTGCAACAGGTCTTCGGGATAAAGTTTTCTGATCACCTCATCCTTTTCGACTCCAGCATAAAAGTCATCTACTAATTTCAGGATGCTTTCCTCCCCGATACGATCATATAGCGTTGACATCAGCTTTGATCTAGTGCGTTACCAATGTCTTTAATCAGGTCATTTGGGTTTTCTATTCCAACAGACATTCGGATCATTGCTGGTGTAATTCCAACTGTCAAACGATCCTCCTTTGGTATGTTGGAACTGCTCATTGTTTCCGGATGAGAAGCGAGCGTCTCAGTACTTCCCAGGCTCACGGCAAGTTTGATAAGGTTGAGATGATTCAGGAATGTGAATGCCTCTTTTTCAGCTCCAACTATATCGAAGGCAAGCATGGCTCCACCTGATGTACATTGTTTTTGATAAGTTTCGAAATAGTCATCTCCTTCAGTAAGAAGACCGGCATAGTGAACCTTTTTCACCTTTGGATGGCCATCCAGAAATCTTGCCACGGCTAGTGCATTACTCGCTTGCTTTTCCATTCGCATATAGAGTGTTTCAAAGCTTCTGGAGATGAGCCAGGATGTCCACGGAGAAGCCATACAGCCTAACTTGCTTCTTAGTGATTTCAATCGAAGCATCAACGAATTCGAACCTGAGCAGGCACCAGCGATTAAGTCACTGTGACCACCTATATATTTGGTGGCGGAATAGAGAATAAGATCAGCACCATGTTTTTTTGGTTGCTGAAAAATCGGCCCCATATAAGTGTTATCGACAGCCAGGTAAACGTCCTTGTCCTTAGTAAAATAATCTCTGATCTCTGCCATCATTTCGATGTCCACCATACTGTTGGTAGGGTTGGCAGGTGTCTCGCAATAGATGAGAGAGAGGTTTTCTTTTCTGGGATGTGAAGACACTAAGTTGATGATCTCTTGTTTGCCCATCTTTGGCGAAAAGATCAAATGCTCTACACCATATCTTGGTAGTATGTTCTTAATAAAGGAATCTGTGCCTCCATATAATGGACTGGACATTAATATCAAATCACCAACATGGGCGAACTCCAAAAGTGTAGTCGTTATTGCTGCCATTCCACTTTCAAAGAAGGCTGCATCTTCAGTTCCATCCAAGAGTGCCAGACGGCTCTCGGCAGTAATCAAGTTCGGATGATTTAGCCGAGTGTAAATCAGGCTTTGATTCTTTTCCTTTATGTTTCCTCCTCCATAGACCTTCTCAAAAAATGCCTTGCCTTCTTCTGCAGTTGAGAATTCGAATGTAGAAGTTTGAAAGATCGGATTCTTAATGGAATTCTGAACAAGACTGGGATCATGTCCCAAGCTCATCATTAAGCTTTCGGGGCTAAATTCATCCATTGATTTACTCATCTTAAATTGCTTTTACCTTGAGCGAGCTTCCCTCTTCGCTGATCACCTTTATTTTTTGTCCTTTTTCGATGTATTCACCTCGCGTATAAGCATCATATATTTCATCCTCTATTTCAACGCGACCGCTAGGCCTAAGAATGGTATAGGCAGTTCCTTCTTTTCCAAGAAGTGGCTCATCCCTAAAATTGATCGTGTATCCTTCACTACTGTCTTGAGTGCCTTGAAGTGCTACTCTGTTAAACATGCCACTTTTTGTAAATCTATAGCCAAGAACAAACAGAACTATTATTGAACCTATCATCCCTCCTAGTACAACTACTGAGGCCGTGAAAATTTCTCCGGAAGGCACAAACTCAAAATCAAAACTATCGTTGTTGATCATGATCAGAATTAAAGAACCAACCACACAGATCAGGCCGGCAATTCCGGCAATTCCGAAGCCCGGTATGACGAACACCTCTAGAGCCACCAGTATGAGACCAAGAAAGAATACGGCAATTTCCCAGTTTGCAGCCAAGCCATTGAGGTAGTAGGGAGTCAGGTAGAAAATCATTCCTACAACTGCTGCGGCAAGTGGAAACCCAACTCCAGGAGTTTGTAATTCAAAGAAGATACCTCCGGTGATCATTAATATCAGGATTCCACTAACCACCGGGTTAAGGAAAAAAGCAATCACTCTTTCTGACCAACTTAGAGTATAGTCAATCATTCGATAATTGGTCACATTGTTGCGTTCAAGAATTTCTCTGATACTGGCTACCTCTGCTTCGCAATAGCCGTTTTTGATTGCCTCAGAAGTAGTAAAAGTCACGATTTTTCCACTTTCAGTAATACCTTCAATTTCGACCCGATCGTCAACCATTCCTTCGGCTATCAATGGGTCACGACCATTTTGCTCTGCGGTAGATCGCATAATCGAACGCATATATGATTGATATTTGTCGGGTGCCGCAATACCTTCTGCTGTAACAACAGTAGCGGCTCCAATATTGGCACCGGGAACCATATATATACTGTCACAAGCTATGGATATTAATGCTCCGGCTGAAGCTGCATCATTGTTGATGAAGACCCATACCGGTTTGTCATATTCAAGTAATCGGGTTCTAATATCATTCGCATCACCCACCGCTCCACCGTAGGTATCCATATCTACGATTATAATATCTGCCTCCTCTTCAGTGGCTTGATCCAATGCCAGATTCACATATCTGCTCATCCGAGGATCAATGTCATTACGAATTTCTAAAATAAAGACCCTTGTAGGCCCAGAATCAGATTGACTTATCTTCCCTTTTAAGCCAAAAACGAAGAGCACAAACAACCCAAATATGAGCCAAATTCTAATGATTTTTTTCACAGCTTTGTTTACCACCTCAAACCCCTATTTTTGTTCAAAATACGAAGTTTCGTTGTGCCCGGGAAATTACCTCTTCTTTTTTCTGAACCCTTTGATGCTCCGGTTTGGCAGATTAATTCTTCCAATCAGTTCCTCGCAATTACGAATCGCGATCAGGAGAAAAGGCAGGTGTATTTCTCATTGTTTGACCTCCGGACAAAATCATTTATCTGGAAGGATATTCAATTCGAAGATGATTGGTGGGTCAACATTCTTGGTTTCTTGGATCAACGGATAATCTTTCAAGTGGTAGTGGACGAGGACATAGAGAGGAAAATCGTATTTGGATTTGACATGATCAACACAACCGTGGAATGGGTGTCTGAGGAGGTGAAGAATCCTGTGGTCATCGACAATGAGATCTATGCCATTAGGCCAACTGGTGAACATATTTCTATCGACCCTACCTCTGGCGAAATTCGAGAACCAGATAATTTGAAAAGAGGTGATATATCTCATAAGGGCGTGAGCTCGTTTCATTATACAGAAGGGACAAAGCATTTTGAGCAGATACAACACTTTGTTCTGTTAAAAACGGGAATCTCGATCTCAGGAGCCTGTGATTATGCCGAAGTTGGCAACAAGGTGATAATCTCCTTTTTTGGAAAGCATGAGAGTGGAACATTCAATAGAATGTTAGTTGTAAATCAAGATGGGGAAATTCTTCATCAGGAATTACTATCTGAAGCATTGAGTGGTGTGGCATCAGACACCTTTTTTATAGTGGGGGAAGCACTTATATTTGTTAAGAACCGTAATGAATTAGTAGGATTAATAATTAGTGAATAGATGAGGAAGTTCTGGTTTCTTTTTTTGATATCGACAGGTTTTAGTTTTGTAGTTGAAGCCCAGACTGATTCTCTTCGTGTCGAAAAGGAAGGAGACAAAGTATTTGTAATCCACAAAGTTGCTTCTAAGCAGACCTTGTTTTCCCTGGCCAGAAGATATGGGACCACGGTCAAAGCGATATCCGATCAAAACCCAAGTGTAGCCAATGGTCTTCAAGTTGGTCAAACTTTAAAGATACCTTATGGCAAAGCATTAATTGATGGTTCGAATGTGACACATACTGTGGAATCAGGAGAGACCCTGTTTGCCATTGCGTCAAAGTATGGGGTGAAGATTGACGAGTTAAAAGCCCTTAACAACATGGATACGAACAGTCTGTCTGTAGGACAGGTTCTTGTGATAAAGAAAGGTGAGGGAAACCAAACTTTAGATTCAATTACTCCTACCAATGAAGTGAAAGATGATAGTGTTGTAGTGGATGATTTGACCATTCCAAGAGAAGTCGATGTGGTGAATGACTCTACGGTAAAAGTAACAGTGTTGACTCCTGAGGTGGAAAGTCCGGATCCCACGGATGAACTGAATGGTGAGCCGTTCCGAGAGAGAAGGGAAGAAAATGTTGTTGCTGAACTTATTGAAGAAACAGAAGAGTCCACCAAATTCCTGGCCCTACACCGAACCGCTCCCAAAGGCACGGTTATTAAGGTTAGAAACGTAATGAATGATCTTACGGTATATGTTAGAGTCATAGGCAAGCTTCCTGATACCACTGAAAACGAGGGGATTGTTATCAAAATCAATAAAAGGGCTTATGATCAACTAAAGGCTCTTGATCAACGATTCAGAGTGGATTTGAGCTATTTCCAGTAATTTTGAACTCATTTGATAACTTACAAGAATTCCTTGATCAAAAGGTAGATGAGTACAACACTCCAGGGTTTATTGAAAATGACCCTGTCTCAATTCCACATCGTTATTCCAAAAAACAGGATATAGAAATCACCGGTTTTCTGGCGGCCACTTTGGCATGGGGCCAACGAATAACCATCATTAATAAGTGCACGGAGCTATTCCACTTAATGGATAACGCTCCTTATGACTTTATAATCAATCATAAAGAAACGGACCTGAAGAGACTCTTGAGTTTTAAGCATCGCACGTTTAACGCGACCGACACGCTCTACTTCATAGAAGTCTTGAGTCAAATTTATGGTCAATACGATTCTCTCGAGCACATATTTGTTCCAAATAATAAGAGGGATTTTAGTGTAGAAGAAAGTCTGATTCATTTTCACGAATACTTCTTTGATCTACCGGATTTTCCGGCTCGAACACGAAAACATGTTGCTACCCCAGCTCGAAAGTCCGCCTGTAAGCGACTAAACATGTTTTTGAGGTGGATGGTCAGAAACGATGATCGAGGAGTTGATTTCGGAATATGGGACAGGATTAGGCCTAGTCAGTTGATCTGTCCATGTGATTTACACGTTGACCGGGTGGCACGAAAACTAGGCTTGATTTCCAGGAAACAGACAGATTGGCTTACAGCGCTCGAGCTTACAGAGAACCTTAGAAAACTTGATCCGGAAGATCCGGTCAAGTATGATTTTGCTTTATTTGGGCTAGGTGTAGAAGAGAAATTCTAACCCTGCCAGTTGGCCGGATCTTGACGCCATTCTTTTAAAGATTCAATATCATCAGCATTGATATAATTCATCTCCAATGCCTTTTCAAGCATTGTAGAATAGTCACTCAGGCAGGTCAATTCAATCCCGGCTTCTTGGAAGTTCTTATCAGCTATCGGAAATCCATAGGTAAATATTGCCATCATGCCTAGTACATTAAATTCTGCTGCTCTTAAGTCGGCTGAAGCTTTCAACGAACTACCTCCTGTTGAAACTAAATCCTCAATCACAACTACTTTTTGTTCGGGAGTCACCTTACCCTCGATTAAATTGGTCATTCCATGACCTTTTGCTTTTGAGCGCACATATAGGAAGGGTAATCCAAGTTCTTCGGCAACCAAAGCCCCCTGTGGGATTCCCGCTGTCGCAACACCCGCAATGGCCTCAGCTTGAGGGTATTTTTCCTTGATTGCCTGAGAAAGTGCAGTTTTTATATAGTTCCTGATCTCTGGATAGGAGAGGGAAAGGCGATTATCACAGTAGATTGGAGACTTCCAACCCGAACTCCATGTAAAGGGATTCTCCTTGCTTAGTTTGATGGCACCAATTGTCAATAAATCGGATGCAATTTTTAGTGCGGTAACCTTTTCTTTTTGGACTATTTCCATGCCGCGAATTTAAGAGATTTTTTTTCGAAAAATTGTGGTTTGATTTTTTGGGTACGACTAATTTTTTTCTTCATATTGAATAAAATTCCTAATCAATCCCATGCGGATTTACATCAAGGACAAGCCGCTCCGAATAAAAAAGCCTGAAGATATTAAGGATCAGAGTATTTACTCGTTGGTTTTGAATACCGATGACGTTTTGATCAATGAGAAAAAGTTCAAGGGGGATGTCTTAATTCTGAATGCTACGCATGGTATTATCAAGACAATATTATTTATCCTTCATCACAAAAAACCAAAGTCTTTAGAGTCGATTACTTTGGTAACGGATGATTACGATGCTGCAGTCGAACTCATAAAGAGCAAATTCAAAATAATAAGAGCTGCCGGAGGGGTAGTTGCCAGGGACGAGAAGATATTGATGATTTACCGATTCGATAAATGGGATCTACCAAAAGGTAAGATTGAAAAAGGAGAGACGTCTTCGGTGGGTGCTAAGCGTGAAGTTGAAGAAGAATGCAATATCGAAGTCGAAATAGTCGAAAAAATCTGTACTACATGGCACACCTATGTACAGGGTGGTAGAGATATTCTGAAAAAGACTTCCTGGTATTTGATGAATTGTCTGGACGACAAAAAAATGAAACCTCAGTTGTCAGAAGGCATTGAAGATGTGAAATGGATGAACAAGAAAGAGGTAGATATAGCTCTTTATACCTCGTATCGATCAATCCAACATGTTCATAATAAGTACAAAAAACTAAAGCAGTTTCAGAGTTTGTAAGGAATAAAGTCGCTTACGTCACCACCATATTTGTGCACTTCCCTGATAATCGAAGAACTCACGGAAGCATATTCAGGAGAGGTAATTAAGAAAACAGTTTCGAGTTGATCGTTCAGGTGCCTGTTTACTTGGGATATGCTGTTTTCATATTCAAAGTCCGTGGTATTTCGAAGTCCTCTAAGCAGGTAATTCGCATGATGCTTTTTCGCCAATTCTGCGGTTAACTCACTATAGGTAATCACAGATACCTTATCTACTCCAGCAAACGCTTCTTCGATATTCGCGACCATTTTTTCCAAAGGAAAATAACGTGACTTGTTGCTGTTATGCCCTAAGGAGATAATAATCTTATCAAATAGCTTTAACCCTCTAAGTACAATGTCCTCGTGACCCTTGGTAAATGGGTCAAATGAGCCGGGGAAAAGAGCAATGCGTTCCATGGTCTATTGATTGGCTAAGTTAAGACTTTTATACATGGACAGATAACACATCAATAATCTCATAGGTTTCAAGCTCGCTAAATGCCGGACCTAACTTTAGCCTTGGTCTATTGCCAAGAGTCAGGTTTTTAAAATATTTATTCAAGGTAGGTCGGAATTTTTGGATCTGGCTCTCGCTTCCCCAAAGACTTATGTTGGCATTTTGTCCAACTTGGGAGAACTGCCGGATGCTCAGCAGAATAAATTTTATTAAGTGCTCTGAGGTGTTGATTAAGAACTGATTATAAATCGACAGTTTTCCCTCACTGGTTCCGGCTAAAACCATTTCCTGGTCACCTAAATGAATGAAAACCCGATGATCCTCTTTCCTGGATAATTGACTCTGGCAGAACTTGATGAAATTCATTCCGATGTGCGAATGCCTTACCTCCAGGTTAAAATATTTATCACTGAACCATTTAATCAATACTTTCTCAATCGCGAAAACAAAAGCAATATTGAACGGATCAAAGGTCACACTCCTGTAGCTCTCTGTGTTAGGGTCCGTATGACTATTTAACTTCACATAATCGAATTGATGCTCAAAGCTAAATAGTTCGGAAGGCACTACTGAAAACTGATGGGAATCGATATTGACTCTAACGGTTTGCCAGAAGCCAGCCGAAATCAAGGTATGATCATCATGAATTTCTTGCAATGCCTCTAATGCATTCTGACCATTTAAGGTATACTTCTCGTAGAGCAGCAGTCGCTTCCTCTTTTCATCAAAAACGCTGACTTGGATTGAAGATGATGAAATGAAAAAAGACAGACTATAATGATCAATGTGATCAATGTCTAGTCTGTCGTCTTTGAATATTTTTACCCGTGTAACCGTATTAGCCGTATTCACTCGGAAAGGCTATTTTACCAGTTACCGGCAGTGGTAATCTCAGTTTTTGATCCGAACCTTAGCGGTCTTCTATTCTCAATTTCTGCATCGTCAGTTCTGGTACGATCAAATGGGAAGGTGTCAACTACTTCGATATAGTCTACATTTACACCAGATCTTACAGAGTCCTTAGCGTACAATGAGAAGTATTTGCCCTCTGCATGAGGCAATTCAGGAAGTTTCCATGGGTCGAAATTCGGAAATTGAGAAGGTTTGAAAAGTGAATCTCTCACTGTTTTAAATCCCAACGTGTCATAGAAAAACTCCGATCTTTCAGCCCCATAAGCCAACATGGTTATTTTCTCCGTTCTCTGAATAAGCCAGATTTTGCCTGTATCAACAAAGTGAATTAACTTTTCCCAAGTATCAGCGTAGTCTCCATAATTTCCTTGATAAGCCACCTGCGCATCGCGGATCATCTCCAGCTTCGCTTTTACGGTGTTTTCGACTCTTTCAATTTCTTTGGCTTCCTCGATGGTACCATTGATACTATCGAATAAAGCATATCCAACGCCAATAGCGCCAAGAAAGAATACTATAGTTAAGATTTTAGATAGGCTCATTTTGTAAGGTTGACTTTTTGCAATTATAACTATTTTATTAGGTAATCCATAATAAAACGAAGCGCTATTTTATGGAATTCTATCCAATTTTGAAATACCCTTTTTGTATAAATAAGTCGGTCAGATTATTAATATTATGGAGTGATTGGTGCAAATTATCTGTTGCCTCCTGTTGAATTTGATTTATAGTCCTAAAACTGACCTGTGTTATGATTTGATTATCTTTTTCTAGTTCGGGGTCTGTACCTATAACCAGTTGGCTGCGGTCACCTTTTACTTTGAAGAAAAGTTCGATGGCATGGTATGGAGATTTGAAAAACTCGCATACAAAAAGGAATTCCTCCACTTCGATATCCACTCCGGTTTCTTCCTTGAACTCCCGTTTGAGGGCTTTGGGAATCGATTCGCCAAATTCAATTCCACCCCCCGGGGGAATCCAAAGTGAGTTATTTGGACCCAACCCTTTGTGATGTACCAACAATATCTCATCACCTTCTATCCAGATCCCACAAACTCTGATTCTGAGTTGTCCACCATATTTATCAGATAATTGACTTTGGAGATCGCCCATACTAGGTGGCAGGTTTCAATTGAATATATTTACGCAAAATTGAAACATGATAAAGGTTTTTAATGCCGATTTCAAATCCAGGGTAGAGAAGTTTTTGGAGCGTCAACATTTCATGAAACTGGTAGGATTTGAATTGACTGCCATAGAGGAAGGAAGAACGGAAGGGTGGTTGGACCTGAGAACAGAACATCAACAACAGACGGGGTTGGTACACGGAGGAGTTACAGCTACGCTTGCAGATATTGTGGCTGGATTTGCGGCATATACGCTGGTGCCTGCCGATCACCATGTTGTCACTGGAGAAATCAAAGTATCTTATTTCAATCCTGGGAAAGGGGATAAACTTCATGCGATTGGCTGGGTAATCAAGCAAGGGAGAAAGCTCAATTTCTGTGAAGCAGAAGTTTGGTCAGTTACCGGAGAGAACCGAGTCCTGATAGCCAAGGCTACCACAACAATGGCGACTATATTTCCCGAAGATTTCAAAAACAAAGAATAATTGGCCAAGCCATCGGAGATACTTATATCAAAATTTCCTTTTGAACCAACAAAAGGCCAGCAGGAATTATTCGGCCTATTTGATGAGTTTTTACTAGGTGAGACGAGCGAAAACCCAACTCTTCTTATCAGAGGCTATGCTGGAACCGGAAAAACCACCGTGGTTAGTGCGGTGGTAAAAATGCTTCCTTTTTTCAATTTCAAATCCGTTTTGATGGCCCCTACAGGTAGGGCAGCTAAGGTCATGTCCGGATATGCGAAGCGGACAGCATTTACTATTCATAAGAAAATATTTCATCAAGTGGCCGAACCCGGAGGTGGACTCCAATTTAAGCGGCAGAGTAACTATCATAAAAATACCGTCTTTATAGTTGATGAGGCATCCATGTTATCGGATCAATCCGATTTTGGCGCCAAAGGGCTGCTCACGGATTTGATTGACTTTGTTTTTTCCAAAGAGAATAATCGGCTCCTTCTGATAGGTGACGTTGCCCAGCTTCCCCCTGTGGGGAGTATTGAAAGCCCTGCACTGGATGTCGATTACCTTAAGTCCGGTTTTAAATTGGATGCTCAGTCGATTGAACTCACCGAAGTGATGCGACAGGAAGAAGAGTCAGGAATTCTGTTTAATGCTACGAATCTTCGAAACGAACTGCCTCGAAAGGAATTCAAGCCCAAATTTCGTACGTCAGCCTTTTCGGATGTATTCAAAATGACCGGAGAGCGTTTGGAGGATGGTCTGCGTTATGCATATGATAAATATGGGACTGAAAACACAGTTATCGTCTGTCGATCCAACAAGAATGCTGTGCAGTACAATCAATATATCCGCAGGGCGCTCCAATATAGAGAGGATGAACTCGAGGCAGGCGATATTCTCATGATTGTGAGGAACAATTATTTCTTTTTACCCGAAAATGCACCTGCAGGCTTTCTTGCCAATGGTGATTTTGTGGAGGTGTTGAAAATTGTACGTTTTGAGGATTACTATGACTTGCGTTTCGCAACCCTTCATCTAAGACTTCTTGATTATCCTGATCAAGAACCTTTTGAGGCAAAGGTCATATTAGACACTCTTTATTCTCCTGAAGCTTCAATGGACAGTGAATCCTATAAGTCACTCTATGATCAAGTAGCCGAAGATTATGCGGATGTCGCCACCAAAACTGAACGGAAAAAGTCCATAAAAAAAGATCCTTATCTAAACGCGCTTCAGGTGAAATTTGCCTATGCACTGACTTGCCACAAATCTCAAGGCGGGCAATGGGATGCAGTTTTTGTGGATCAGGGTTATTTGAATGAAGATATGGTTGATCAGGAATATGTGCGCTGGCTATATACCGCTGTAACACGAGCAACCAAGGAACTCTTTCTGGTTAATTTTCATCCGCGATTCTTCTAGAGCGATCTGACAAGGCCTAAAACGAAGAACATCCAACCAAGGATAAACCCTAGACCTCCGATGGGTGTGATGGCTCCAAGAACAGAAATATTGGTTAGCGACAAAGTGTAGAGTGAGCCACTGAAAACAATGATCCCTCCGAGGAAAGCGAAAGCAGCATAATTGAAAAAGTGGTGCTGGTAGTTCAACATCAATATACCCAGAAGAAAAAGGGCGAGTGTATGATAAAACTGGTATTTGACTGCTGTTTCAAACGTGTCCAATCTACCATTTTGCGTGAGCGTGCTCTCAAGGCCGTGTGCTCCAAATGCCCCGATGCCCACTGAGAGTGCACCAAGAACACCCGCGCTGATCAATACTTGTTTTGCTGTCATGTTTGCTTACTTAGTGTTTTGCATAATTCCTTGCTCCAAAAATGGCGCTGCCAATCCGTACCATCGTGCTCCCTTCCTCCAAAGCAATCTCGTAGTCGGCTGTCATTCCCATGGAGAGTTCATTCATTGTCACCTTATCCGAATCTACCTCACGGGTGATTCTTTCGCTGATTTTCCGTAATCGTTCAAATTCAGAACGAACCTGATCAGTATTGTCGGTATTCGTTGCCATCCCCATGAGCCCAACAATTCTTATGTTTTCCAATGCCCTGAATTCAGGCGAACTGAATAATGTCATCAATTCCGCTTCATCAAAGCCGAACTTGGTGTCTTCTTCTGCAATGAATACCTGAAGCAGACAATCTATGATTCGCTCATTCTTAAGTGCCTGCTTGTTGACCTCGTTTAATAGACGCTGACTATCAACCGAATGAATCAAATGAACGAAGGGAGCAAGGTACTTCACTTTGTTGCGCTGTAAATGACCAATCATATGCCAACGGATGTCTTTTGGAAGTGCCTCGGCCTTTGCTGCCAGCTCCTGAACTTTGTTTTCACCGAAGTCCCGATGCCCTGCATCGTAGGCCTGTAACAAATCAGCATTAGGCTTAGTCTTACTCACAGCTATGAGTTGAGCATTGTAGTTTTTGAGTTGTTGGGAATAGTAATCTAAATTGGTTTGGATACTCATAGTAATACCATTGATATGGCTAATTGGAATTGTCGTATCTTTGACACTTTCTTGAGTTGCCAAAGTTAGGGAAAAACGTTTAAAACAGGTCAGATTGGCAATTTTTAGGAAAGATGAATATCAAGATTGAAATGCCAATTTTAGGAACGATACTCAAAAAAGGGATTAAACTCAGGGAAACGTTGGAGCAGGACTTCACCTCTCCATACGATCTTCAAAAAAAGGAGCTCTCCAAACTGTTGATCAGTGCCCGGAATACCCAAATGGGAAGAGAATACGACTTTATGTCTGTGCTTGAGCAGTTTAGGGATGTGGATCCACATAGTTTTTTCGATGAGTTTAAGCAGAGAGTTCCGGTTTGCGACTATGATAAGATCAACGACCGATGGTGGCACAAAACGCGGGAAGGTGAACAGGATGTGGCATGGCCGGGCAAAACAAAATTCTTTGCTTTAAGCTCGGGGACTTCTGGAGCTTCGTCTAAATATATTCCGATAACCAAAGACATGATCCGGGCGATACGGAAGACTGGAACACGTCATATCTATACGCTTTCCAAGTACGACCTGCCAGATAAATTCTTCCAATGCGGAATGCTTATGCTTGGCGGAAGTACTCAACTCAATTTTTCAGGCAACTACCACTATGGAGATTTAAGTGGCATTACCACCGGACAGCTTCCACTTTGGATTCAGGGTTTTTATCGTCCCGGTGTGAAAATTGCTAAAAACAGAGACTGGGGAGCCAAACTGGAAGAGATTGTCGAAAATGCTCCGAAATGGAATATCGGAATGATAGTGGGTGTGCCGGCCTGGATGCAGATCTTGTTGGAAAAGATCATCGACCGTTACCAGGTTGATAATATTCATGATATCTGGCCAAACCTGGAGGCCTTTGTTCACGGAGGGGTGGCCTTTGAACCCTACCGAAAAGGGTTTGATAAACTTTTAGAACGTCCCATTCATTACATAGAAACTTATCTTGCCTCGGAAGGATTTCTGGCCTTTCAGGCAGATCCGGGTAAAAAATCAATGCGCTTAGTATTGAACAACGGTATTTTCTATGAGTTTGTACCTTTCAATGACCAGAACTTTGATGAAGATGGGGCCATGGTGGAGGATCCCGAAACCTTAATGATTGACCAAGTGGAGGAAGGGAAGGAATACGCTTTACTATTATCTACGTGTGCAGGAGCATGGAGATACCAAATAGGTGATACCATCAAATTTGTCGATAAGCGAAACTCGGAAATCATCATAACAGGCAGAACCAAACACTTCTTGAGCCTTTGTGGAGAGCACCTTTCTGTGGACAACATGAATAGAGCGGTCGAGATGGTTAGCGAAGAGTTAAATATTGTGGTCAAAGAATTTACAGTAGCTGGGCTCCCGGACGGAAACTTATTCAAACACCATTGGTTTGTGGGTACCGATGATCCAGTGGATTCTCAGACCTTAATCCAGTACATCGATGATCGCCTTAAAGAATTGAATGACGATTATGGGGTTGAAAGACAACATGCATTGAAAAATCTGGAGATCGATGTTTTGCCTACCGGCACTTTCTATGGTTGGTTGAAAGCTCAAGGTAAGGAGGGAGGCCAATCTAAATTCCCTCGAGTTTTGAAGAAGAAAAAACTATCCAGTTGGCTGGAATTTGTGGAGGAGGGGGCCTCAGTAGAATAGTTTGTTTGATGTAATCACCAACGGGCTCATTTTCGGATTACTGTTAAGTATTTTAATAGGGCCGGTATTTTTTTCCCTGATTCAAAATAGTATTGAAAAAGGCTTTTGGGCAGGTTTCTTTATGGCTGTGGGTATAGCCGCCAGCGATGCCATGTATATCGTGATCACCTATTTAGGGATATCCCAGATCATTAATAACGAAACCCTAAACCTTTGGCTCGGTGGAGTAGGAGGCGCCATAATGCTGGCATTTGGGTTAGTTTCGATATTCAAGCCTGTCCCGGTAACGGGCGCCAAGCAGTCCCATGAGGAGTCATCGGTTTGGTTCCGTCAAATAATGAAAGGATTTTTCCTGAATGGGGTGAACCCGTTTGTGCTGTTCTTTTGGATTAGTATAGCCAGCAAAGTAACCCTCAATTACGAATACAATAATTACCAGGCGACCACCTTCTTTGTTACTCTAATTGCAACGGTCTTTGGCACAGATTTGCTTAAGACATATTTCTCTACAAAACTCAGTCAGCTGGTAACGCCCCGTTTTATGAAGATCATGAATCGGGTGGTAGGAATTGCCTTGATTCTCTTCAGCCTTCGCCTCTTCAATTTTGTACTTGAGGGGTTTGGGTATAGGCTCTTAGGTTAGATAACACGTACTCCCTGCTATAACCAAAAGTTGAGCATAAACCCTGTTCTGCTTCCGCTATAGACTATTGAATTGCTGTCTTCATATTCAGTACTGATGTGAAACAGGTTAAAACCCAACGTTTCCATTAATTTTCCTTCTAACCAAATATTCAAACCAGTGGCACCAGTGAAACTGGTTTTTGTTCCATCAGGTGCCTTAACAGAGTTCCCAAAATCAAATTGTAATCCGGCCCCAAAATTGACATATCGTGTCGATAAATAGAGGGATGGTAGGAAATGGAAGCCTTGATTAGTGCCCTGTCCACCTTGATATCGAAATCCTCCTAGTACTCTCCAGTTAATCGGTGTTCCCTTAAAGTTCTTAGAATACCCGGCACTGAAAACTGCTCCACCCCCGGCTCTATAGTCATCACCATCAGGATTTTCTGCTATCCTCTCACCTCCGAAACCTATACCAAACTCAAATGTAAAACCCTGGTACCTTCTCTGTGGTGATTCACCAAAATCGAAAGGGAGAAGTATTTTAATTTTTCCTTCGCTTGAAATTGATGCGGTATTTAAAAGTTGTCTGGTTCGGCCCGGAACGAATATGACGGTGCCACCACTGTATATTGGAGTGGAGTTGGAGGATTCAACGAGGTAATCTACACCCTTACCAAAATTGGTGGGGTCAGTAGTGATGACTAAATATTTTGCATTTTCATCAAGTAGATCACCCGTTAGAAAGCGTTGCTGAGAAAGGGTCAATTGTTGAAACTCTATCGGTTGACGGACTTCCTGTATCAGTTCCAGGTTCTCATCCAAGATCAAGATAATAGGGTAGTAAAACTGGCCTTTGAAGACTCTTGAGTCAACTATAAACTCTTTTCCAGCCTTTCTGTATTCGGGTAGCTCGAATAAATAACTTTCAGCGGGACCATGGCCAAAATCAATTCTCAAGGGCTCGGCAGATATAAATCTTTCAGTACCCTTTGAGAGCTTTTCGAATTTCAAATTTCGTAACTCTTCCTTGGGAATTTTTATAGGAGAGTCTTGAGCGCTTACTGAAACAGTAATACAAACAAGAATTATAAAGGCCACAATTCTAGACATGCTCAAATGTTGTGATTTTATTTAATCCAGCAACATATTATTATAAAAAGTGTTTGGAAAACATGAATAGCCAGATGGGCTCAATCCAAATCGGATATAGATTAGATAGAGTATTATTTCAATTCGCCTAATAGTTTCTCCAAATCCAGGGGCTTGGTATACATATCAATATTTCCGTCTGGCTGTCTGGGCCATTCATCGATGGGTCGATCCCAGTAAAGTTCGACTCCATTTCCATCGGGGTCATCTAAATAAAGCGCCTCTGAGACACCATGATCCGCGAAGCCGGTAAACGGATAACTCAAATCATTCAAGCGCTTGTAGATAACAGCAAGGTCTTTACGTGTAGGGTAAAGAATGGCAGTATGAAAAGGCCAGCACTTCTCTTAGGAGCTGGTTCTGCTCCCTTGCTGAACCAGGTATTTAGACCGATATGATGGTGATATCCACCTGCTGATATGAAAGCCGCCTGATCGCCATATGTGGCCATCACTTCGAAGCCCAAGACATCGCAGTAAAAACTTAAGGCTCTGGGAAGATCAGCCACTTTTAAGTGAACATGGCCGATTTTAGTTTGGGAAGGGGTAGCGTAAGATTCCATAGGTAACCAACGCTAAGACACTCGAATCGGTTCCTACTAGAAGTCAAGCTTAATCCTCCAACACGTTACTTACAAAAGTGCTTTTGGACAGCATAAAGAGTAAGAAAAAGACAATCCCCCATTTTACATAGGCTGGGTAGAAATCGGTTGTGTTTTTGTAGCGGGTTTCTTTGATCTCCGCCTTTTCGTATTGGTCAATGAGTTGGAATACGTTGGCCAGTGCTTGATTATCAGATACACGGTAGAATTCTCCTTCACCTATTTTAGCGATTTCGCGAAGGTTGGTTTCGTCCAAGGTATTCTCTACATAGTTAGGTCGGCCGAAGAAGTCTTTGCCAAAAGGAACCTTACCTTCTTTGCCTATGGCAATGGAGTAGATCTTAATACCATAGGCAGCCGCTAGTTCAGCCGCTGTGATTGGGTCAATGTTTCCAGCCGTATTGTCACCGTCACTTAATAAGATCAATACTTTAGTTACCGATTCAGATTCGCGCATCCTGTTGGTGGCCACTGCTATGGCACTACCGATAGCTGTTCCGCGGTTTTCAATTTTATCAAAATCGATATCATTGTCGATAAAATGGTAGAGCAATTCATAGTCGGTTGTGAGCGGAGAGAGGGAATAGGCATCTCCGGAGAAGATGACTAGCCCAATTCTATCCTGGAAACGCCCGGCAATAAAGCTTCTGGCGGTTCTTTTGGCCGCTTCTAATCGATTGGGCTTAAAATCCTCAATACGCATCGATTCCGAAATATCAATGACCAAAGCAATATCAATACCCTCTGTCCACTGCTCCACTTGTTCGTTGGTCCGTTGTGGACGAGCCAGAGCAACAATAAACAAGGACAGCGCTATAGCAATCAAAAGATTAGGGACTAATCGCAAATAAGACATCCAACTCGTACCGATATCTTTCTTGGGTAAGGCAACCGGTAGCTTTTGCTTGATCTTGGTGCCAATCAACCACTTCAAGAGGAAAATCAAAAGAACCAATGGCAATGCATAAAGCAAAATGCCAAAGCCCCAATCAAAAGACTGAAGAGTGCTTGGAGTAAACCATTCCAGCGAGTACCATTTATATATCGTCTCGTCAAGCATTTCTGATCACTTCTGTTACATGGTTGTATCGATCCAATGAGTAATCCTTCAAGAATTCAAAGTCGTTCTGAAGAGCATTTACTTTAATTGGGCTATAAATGTTTCGGTCTATTGACTTCAAGGTTTCTTCCAGACTGGAATTTTCATGTAGTAGCGCAATTTCCTTGGTCGTTAGTTTCGTGAAAGGGACCTTTTCCAATCCTTCCATATAGGTCTTCCAGAACTTCAATACGTGTTCAATTTTTTCTTTGGTGGGGTCATCGTTCAGCCCGCTGATCTCCTCATCAAAACTGATATTAAATTTCTCCAGCTTCTTTTTCAATCGATAAAGCTGAATTTTCTTACGAATGGTTTTGCCATAGACAATCAGTACAATGATCCCAATGATGCCAAGAATGATCAATCCTATAATCCAATAGGGATAATTGAATTGCAGGCCAACAGGCCTATAATGAGCACTTTCCTCTAGTGCAACGGAGTCTGGCATTTGAAGTACCACCTGGTTTAGAATAATAGAATCCATATCGGCATATACCGAGATGCTATCTGTCTCGCTCAACATCACATGGACCGGCAATGAAAGCTTCTGAACTGTATCTATTTCGAAAGTGGTTAAATAGTAAACTGCGCTGTCAATACTTATAATGCTGTCTGACTTTGTATCGAAATAAGCTCGATCAACGAGCTCGAATGGAGAGAAGTCGTGTAATGAATCAGGAAAGATAACAGGTCGGTTCCTTCGATCTGTATAAGAGAAGACGTAAGGAACTGTTTCACCAATCTTTACACTATCCTTAAGGAAATGTCCTTTTGGCTTGTTGTCCTGGGCAGCAACAGAAATTGTAAATAAGCAGAATAATGTAAAAAATAGCCCCCGCACTTTCCTACAGACTTTTCAGTGTTTTATTTCTAAGCTTGAACAGCTTAATCAATTGTGGAACATAATTCTGTTTAGTGTTGATTTCGAGATAGTTGATCTCATGCTTTCTACACAACCTTTCCAGTTCACCTTTGTTGGCCGTATATCTCTTTTCCAGTCGCTTACGGAATTCACCGGAAGATGTATTAACCCAAACGGTCTTACGACTTTCCTGGTCATAAACTGGAATGATGCCCAGATTTGGGAGCTTTGTTTCCCTGTCATCTTTCAAATGGATTACGACCAAGTCATGACGTTTGGCCAAGGTCTTAAGGTTCTTTTCATAGCCATCATCAATAAAGTCAGAAACCACAATGATAACACTTCGTTTTTTGACTTGATCAAGAGTGAACTTGATGGCCTCATCAATATCAGTCTTGGTAGATTTAAGTTTGAGGTTGTAAAGCTCATGAATGATTTGGTAGCCATGCTTGGTGCCCTTACCAGATTTCACGTACTTCTCTCTAACATCTGAAAAACAAATAAGACCAACACGGTTGTTTTCTTTTATGGCTGATAAGGTGAGCACAGAACAAATCTCTTTTCCTACATCAACTTTTTGAGCACCAGGGGTGCCAATTTCCTGGGAGGCACTGACATCAAGCAAGAAAAAAACGGTTTGCTCTTTTTCTTCTTTGAAGGTCTTGACAAATGCTCCGTGACCTTTGGCGGTCACGTTCCAATCAATTGAGCGAAAATCATCTCCATATTGGTATTCGCGCACACCATCAAATTCGAGGCCTGAGCCTTTGAAAATGGAATGGAAATCTCCTTGCATTCTGGAGTTGAGTGCCTTCCTGATCTGAATCTCGTATTTCCGAAGCTTGGATATGATGTGCTCCATAATGAAGCTTTAAAAGTATAACTTAATTAAGTAATTTTCACCCGTGAAAAATGTTTTTTTACTGGCGGTTTTTTTGGTTCTTTTTTCCTGCAAAAGCGAGGAGGAACTCCCTGAAGATATACTTTCAGAGGAGAAGATGGTTGAAGTTCTGATCGATATACGGATAGCAGAGGGAAAAGTTGGAACACTGAATGTAGGTCGTGATTCGTCCAGGGTGTTGTACGATGAGTTGGAGCGCCAAATCTTTGAACGATTGGGTCTTGATAGTGCTACTTATAGTAAGAGTTATCAATATTATGTGGCCAAACCGCAATTATACCTGAGGGTCAATGATATTGTTTTAGATAGCCTTAAAGTGAGGCAACAACGACTTGATTCTCCTGCAGAAGAAAATTAGAGGGGCCGGATGCTTTATCCCAAAAACTTAGAAGAGAAACTCGGATTTGACAAAATTCGACAATTATTGCTCGACAACTGCGAGAGCAACCTTGGGCATTCTTTTGTCAAAAAGATTAAATTTTCATCTGACAAACGGAGCATAGATCGATGGTTGAAGCAAACCTCTGAGTTTGTGCAGATCATTGAGTCAGGTGAATTATTTCCCAATTCCAATTACATCGACTTTTCTTCCTACCTGAAGAAAGTGAAGGTGGAGAACGCCTTTCTTACCGAAGAAGAGTTCTTTGATGTCATCCTGTCTCTGAAGACACTCGATCGCTGCCTCGACTTTTTCAAAGAGAAGAAGACAGAATATCCTACTTTGTCTGCCTTGATCGAACCAATTGAGTTCAATGAGAGACTCTATTGGAGGATTGCTGGTTTGTTTGATGATCGTGGCAAACTGAAGGATAATGCCAGTGATCGACTTTTAGATATTCGGTTGGGAATCCAGAAAGAACAACAACGCCTTCGAAAGGTATTGGATGGCATTCTTCGCAGTGCTCGAAAAAATGAATACACACCGGACGACTTGACCATTACTATTCGAGATGGTCGGATGGTGATTCCGGTATTTGCCGAACATAAGCGAAGAATAAAGGGCTTTATACATGGGGAATCGGCCACCGGCCAAACTGTTTTCATTGAACCCACTGAAGTACTTGAGATCAACAATGAGGTTAAAGAACTACAGTATGCAGAGAAGCGAGAGGTAGTTAGAATACTCACCGAATTGACGGACGAAATACGGCCAGAAATTGAGAATTTCAGTGCTATCCTGCAATTTCTGGGACTCATAGACTTTGTTCGGTCGAAGGCCAGACTGGCAATGTCCATAGGTGGCAGGAAACCGAAATGGTCAGAAACAAAGGGCTTTGATTGGAAGGCGGCCATTCACCCAGTTTTGTTTTTGGCACATAGGGAAGTGGACAAGGAGGTGATCCCTCTGGATATCCGCTTAAGTTCACATAATAGAATTTTGGTGATTTCGGGTCCCAATGCCGGGGGAAAAAGTGTATGCCTGAAAACAGTAGGCTTGGTTCAATATATGTTTCAATGTGGCTTGCTCACACCATGTGATGAAGATTCGGAGTTTATGGTCTTCAAAGACCTCTTTATCGATATTGGTGACGAACAATCCATTGAGAATGACCTCAGTACCTATAGTTCTCACCTGGAGAACATGAAACAGCTACTTGGTCATGTGAGCAAACAAAGCCTTTTCCTGATTGATGAATTTGGTACTGGAACTGAACCTCAATTTGGTGGAGCCATCGCAGAGGCCATTCTTAAGGAGTTAAATGCGTCTAAAGGCCTGGGTGTAATCACAACACATTATGGTAACCTGAAAGAATTTGCGGATAAAGAATCAGGGTTGGTGAATGGGGCTATGAAATATGACATCAAGGCACTTCAACCTTTGTATCAACTGGAAATTGGAAAGCCAGGAAGCTCTTTTGCCCTGGAAATCGCACAGAAAATTGGGTTGCCTAAAAAGACACTGAATGAGGCAAAGTCCAAGGTTGGCCGAAAGAAAGTTTCTCTTGATAGAATGCTTGCCGAACTAGATCAGCAGCGATCAGAGGTTGCCACCACTGAAAGGAGGGTTAAGGAGAGGGAAAGTGAATTGGAGGAGATATCAAGACAATATGAGGAACTCAAAGCGCATTTAGAAGGGCAGGAGAAATCAATTATTAGAAAAGCAAAGGAAGAGGCATCACGGTTGGTAAAAGAGGCCAATGCAAGGATTGAGAAGATCATTCGTGAGATTAAGGAAAGTGAGGCCGAAAAAGAAAAAGCCAAAAACCTCCGTGCCGAATTGAAGGGATTTGAAGATAAAAAACTGACAATTGAGAAAAACGAGTCACCAAAAGTAAAACCAAAGAAAGTGGATGGTGAAATTAAGGTGGGTGATTATGTGAGAGTGACAGGTCAGGAGACAATAGGGCAAGTAATGTCACTCAAAGGAAAGGATGCGGAGTTGTCAATTGGAGCATTAACCTCCAAAGTGAAACTGAATCGTTTGGAGCGCGTGACGAGAAGTGAAAGACGAGAAAAAAAGACTACTTCACAGCCTAAAGGTGTCTTGTTGAATGATAAAATGGCGAACTTCTCTCACAAGCTCGACATTCGGGGAATGAGAGCCGAAGAAGTCATACCCAGATTAGATCAATATGTGGATGAGGCTATCTTGTTAGGTGCTTCAGAACTTCATATTCTTCATGGGAAAGGAGGTGGTGTCCTGAGGGAGATTGTCAGAAATCATCTAAAGCAATACAAGGAAGTAGATGCCATGCGGGATGAACACGCTGACCGCGGAGGTGCCGGGATCACGATTGTGACTATGAAATAAAAAAGGCTGTCCATTAAATGAACAGCCCACTGTTTAATAGTCGCTTAATAATTATTGGGCCTGTAAATTAAATACATAGGTCCCGTTCACCCCCTCTATCGTTCCTCCTGGTTCCGTATAGTTGACGGTGAGTGTAAGTGTCGCAGGAGTAGCTTCAGTAATTAAATTGCTAATGCTGTATACATTGTCTGAATCTTCATCAAAAACAAGCTGATTGATGTTTGTTCCATTGAAATCCCATGAACCCGAAGCATTTAATAACGGATCAGCATCGGTACTGGTATAGGTCTTCGAAGTCTCTGTGCCTCTCATAGTAACGCTGAAATTATCGAAACCAGTGGCAGGTGCTCCTTGGAAAGTGATTGAAGTTGCGACCCAAGTCACACCACTACTTCCACCTAAATCTAGTAAACGTTGTTCTTCAGCTGTTAATGGTTCATCATCACTGCCATTCTTACAAGAAGAAAGAAATAGTAGCGAAAAGGCAGCTATGGCAAGTAGTGAGGTTATTAGATGTTTAGTCTTTAGCATTTTAGTAGAATTGATATTCAATTATAAGTATTATTACCGAGTTTTAGTAATCACCTGCCCGACATACTCATTTAAAATTCGGAATATGAATTATCTTATCACAGAAGTCATATTCGTATTTTTGATTTGAGCTTATGATCACCAGTTTTTCTTTCAAGGCTTCTTTTACATGGTTCTTGTACCAAGCCACTCCTTTTTCATCAAGATTGGAAGTGGGTTCATCCAGGAAGCAGACCGGACTTTGAGAGTAGAACGCAATCCCCAATTTTAGACGCTGCTTCATGCCTGATGAAAAGTTCTTTATGAATTTATTCTTATCATCAGTCAGATACATCTTAGTTACAACTTCCTCTATACTCAACCCTACTTTGGGTGTCTTGAATTTGAAATGAAATTCAAGAAATTCCTGAAGTGTAAATTCTTCGATTAATTCCAAATAGGGCGTTACTACATCAAAATATTGATAAAAGCTTTCTTCTTCTATAGTTTCAGAATGCTCGTCTTGGTAAGCAATTTTTCCCTTGGTGGGAGGAAAAATACCTGTGAGTAGCTGAAGAAGTGTAGATTTGCCACTTCCATTCGGGCCGGTTATTGCGTAAGAGGCGGAAGAATCAAAATCAAAATCAAGATTGCGAAAAATCCACTGTTTGCCGTATTTTTTTCCGAGTTCCCGAACAGAGATTCGCATATTATCGTTGGGTGTATCCTTTCATGATACCTCGGTCGGAACTTCTAAAGAAATTTACTATTTCGTCTCGTTCCTTAGACGGAGCCATTTCTAGTTCAACTAAATCTAATGCCTTAGAATTATTCAGTCCTTTAAGAAATATATACCTGTAGATTTCCTGAATCTCAATGATCTTCTCATGAGAGAACCCTCTTCTTCTCAAGCCAATCGAGTTGATACCTGCATAGCTCAATGGTTCACGACCGGCCTTTGTATATGGAGGAACGTCCTTTCTTACAAGTGAACCACCCGAAACCATGGTATGAGCACCAATTTTGACGAACTGATGAACTGCTGCTGCACCACCGACAATCGCATAGTCATCAATTGTTACATGACCTGCAAGCTGCACAGCGTTAACCAAAATACAGTTATCACCTACCACACAGTCGTGGGCAACGTGTGTATAGGCCATAATTAGGCAGTCTTTCCCTATGACGGTTTTGTTAGTTGCTTCCGTTCCACGGTTAAGGGTACAACATTCGCGGATCACTGTGTTGTCACCTATTTCCAAGGTAGTCTCTTCTCCTCCGAACTTTAGGTCCTGAGGAATTGCCGAAACGACAGCTCCCGGAAATATTTTGACGTTCTTACCAATTCTGGCACCTTCCATAATGGTGACATTGGAGCCAATCCATGTTCCTTCCCCAATGACAACGTTCTTACTAATAGTTACAAAGGGCTCTATAACCGCATTGCGTGCAATTTTTGCCTGTGGATGTATATATGCGAGTGGCTGATTCATGAGTTTTTAACAATTCGTGCTGTCATTGCGGCTTGGCAAACCAGGTTATTCCCAACATATGCGTAACCATTCATTTGCGCAATTCCTCTTTTTATCGGAGCCGTAAGCTCGCATTTAAATTTAATAGTATCTCCAGGCACTACCATTCTTCTGAATTTACACTTGTCAATTCCAAGGAAGTACGGGGTGTAATTTTCGGGGTCCGGAACTGTGTTTAAAACCAGGATGCCTCCAATCTGAGCCATCGCTTCAACTTGCAGAACACCTGGCATCACAGGATTTCCAGGAAAATGTCCTTCGAAGAAAGGCTCATTCACCGTTACATTCTTTATTCCCGAAACCATAGTGTCATCCAAGTGAATAATTCGGTCAATCAATAAGAACGGATACCTGTGTGGTAAAATCGCCTTGATCTGATTGATGTCCATTACCGGTGGCAGTACAGGATCATATGAAGGAGCGGAGTTTTTCGAGGCTTGCATCGCCTTCTTCAACTTTTTGGCAAAAGCGACATTTGCAGCATGTCCGGGTCTTGCGGCCAGAATCTGGGCTTTGATTGGTCTTCCGGCAAGAGCAAGGTCGCCTACAACGTCAAGTAGCTTGTGCCTTGCCGGCTCATTTCTATGTCTCAGCTCTACATTATTGAGAATTCCTTCTTTTTTCACCTCAACTTTTGGCTTGTTGAATAAGCTCGCCAAATAATCGAGTTCTTCATCCTTAACCACACGATCAACAACAACGATCGCATTATTCAAATCACCTCCCCTTATGAGATTGTTCTTATAGAGCATTTCCAACTCGTGTAGGAAGCAAAAAGTACGACTAGACGCAATATCTTTTTTAAAATCATTGATGTCGGTAAGAGACGCATGTTGGCTACCCAGTACTGGTGAATTATAGTCAACCATGACAGTCACCCTGTAGTCATCCAAAGGAAGTGCAGCAATCTCAACATCACGACTTTTATCACGATACATGATGCTTTCATTTACTTCAAAAAAATCCCTCAGTGCATTCTGCTCTTCTGTGCCTGCTTTTTCAAGTGCTTCGATAAACATACGTGAACTGCCATCCATAATTGGTGGTTCAGGACCATCCAATTGGACAAGGACATTATCAATTTGCAAACCAACCAAGGCAGCCAAAGTATGTTCCACCGTATTAATTCTTGCTCCGTTGTGTTCAATCGTGGTCCCTCTCGAAAGGTCAACTACGTAGTCCACATCGGCATCTACAATAGGCTGATCTGGAAGATCCGTTCTTTGAAACTTGATCCCATGATTTGGAGGAGCAGGTTGAAACGTCATATTCGCGTCTACACCAGTGTGCAATCCCACCCCTGAAACCGTTATTGGTTCTTTGATCGTATGTTGTTTCGTATTCATCATAACCCCGAAAAGTGGCGCAAATTTAAGAGTTTTTTTCCAGTTCGTTTACTCTTCTGACCAGATCAGGAAGCTTTCTTAGCGCAATGCTCATTCGAAGGAAATCTTTGTGATCCATACTAGGGCTTCCAAAATAAACTCCGCCTTCTTCCTCAATCGTCTTTGGAACTCCGGCCTGGGGCCCAATTGTGATTCGATTTGCCAGGGATAAATGTCCGGTTATACCTGCCTGACCTCCAATTTGACAGTTTTCGCCAATTTTGGCACTGCCTGAAATACCTGCCTGGGCGGCAATTGCAGAGTTTCTTCCTATTTCAACATTGTGAGCAATCTGAACCAGATTGTCAAGTTTAGCTCCAGAGCTAATTACAGTAGATCCCATGGTGGCACAATCCACAACTGTATTCGCCCCAATGTCCACATGGTCTTCTATGATAACATTCCCAATCTGCGGGACGGCTTTGAAGGTTCCGTCTTTCTGAGGAGCATATCCAAAGCCATCACTCCCAATCACAACACCCGAGTGGATAACACAGGAAGCACCAATCCGGCAGTTAGCATAGACCTTAACTCCTGAATAGAGGATGGTGTTATCTCCAATTACTACATTATCCCCCACCACAGTATTGGGGTAAATTTGAACATTGTTACCCAGTTTGACATTATCTCCTAAGTGTGAAAAAGCACCCAAATAGACATTTTCACCATATGTAGAGGATTTGCTCTGATATGATGGCTCTTCTATACCAGTTTTAACTGGCTTTATAAGTTTTTCGTACTCTTCCAGAAGTTTGCTAAATGCTGTGTATGGGTCTTCAACTCGTATTAAGGCTGATTTAATCTCCCGGCTTGGCTCAAGATCATTGGAAACAATGATTGCACTCGCCTCGGTAGTATATATGTATTCTGTGTATTTGGGGTTGGCCAGGAATGCAATGCTTCCTTTTGTGGCCTCTTCGATTTTTTCAAGCCTGCTTACCTGCTCATTTCCGTTGCCTTCCACGCGGCCACCGATCAGTTGGGCTACCTGATCTACTGATAATTCCATTCCTGATTAATTGAGTTTCACAAAGATATGTCTTTTGGCCAGCAACGATAGTATTTGCTTACCATTTTGCTCATGGCCTTAATATTGGGCAAGTCGGCTGCTTGTACAACGTCACGAACCTCTCCGGATTTTGCCAAAATTGAAATTTCTCCTTCAGATGGGATATAGGCAGAGTTAGTCACTTTCCCATGGGAGAAGAAATACTTAACATCACCCGATTTTAAACCATATTGTTTTTGAATTGATGATTCAATAGCTTTAATTTCTTCTCGCCCCGGTGATTCACTGGTCAACTTAATCCTGAACAAGTTCCTGTTTAAAAGCATAGTGCAGAGCTTTGACAAGATGGAATCTTTATGATTGCCCCATAATTTGATTGCTCCCCAAATGTCGTAGTCATCCAATTGCATGAAGTGACTCAATACAGATCCGTTTTGTACAAAATCTTCGGATGTCACATCACGACTGAGAAAAAATGATAGGGATGGGCTGCAAAAAAGGTCATGTCCCTTTCTACTTAACTTTTTGGCTCTCTTAATAATGGAAATGAGCATTTTTTCGGCACTTACACTGGCCTTATGCAAGTATACTTGCCAATACATTAGCCTTCTCGCGCTCAAAAAGTTTTCAATACTATAAATCCCTTTTTCTTCGACTACCAGCTTTCCGTTCTTAACATCAAGCATCTTAATAATCCGGTCTGCACCGATCGTACCTTCTGACACTCCTGTAAAAAAACTATCCCTCATAAGATAGTCAAGTCGGTCAATGTCTAACTGACTGGACACAAGCTGATGTAAAAACAGTTTCGGATGGGAACCATCAAAAATCGAAAGTGCCATACTAAGTTTACCATTGTAGTGATCGTTAAGAGTCGAGATGATTTGCCTGGAAAGCTCTTCGTGCCGAACATTTTGAAGAAGGCTGAACTCCAGAGCATGTGAAAACGGGCCGTGTCCAACATCATGGAGGAGTATAGCGGCCTGGGCGGCTTCAAACTCTTCGTTATCAATTGCGACTCCCTTGTTTCGAAGGTTTTCCAGTGCACCGGACATGAGGTGCATGGCACCAAGGGCATGATGAAATCTGGTATGATGTGCTCCAGGGTAAATGAGGTCGGTTAAGCCTAACTGCTTGATTCTCCGCAGACGCTGAAAAAAAGGATGATCAACAATGTCGAATATGAGCTCACTTCTGATTGGAATGAATCCATATACTGGATCATTGATAATTTTCTTCTTGTTCAAATTTTGAGCTTTATTTCTTTAAATTCGGCATCTACGCTACCGAGGAGCTATGCAAAGATATAATATTTTGTGGGCGGACGATGAGATTGATCTACTCAAGCCACACATCCTTTTCCTAAACGATCGTGGGTATGACATCACTCCTGTAGCCAGTGGTGCTGATGCGATTGAACAATGCGAAAACAACAATTTCGATATTGTTTTTCTGGATGAGAACATGCCGGGAATGACAGGTCTGGAAACGCTCAGTTATATAAAGTCCTCACAGCCATCGTTACCGATTGTCATGATCACCAAAAGTGAGGAGGAAAGTATCATGGAAGAAGCGATCGGTTCAAAAATTGCGGATTATCTGATCAAGCCGCTTAACCCGAATCAAATCCTTCTTTCAGTTAAGAAAATCCTTGACAACAAACGACTGGTCACCGAGCGAACGAACTTGCAATACCAGCAAGACTTCAGAAACCTTAGCATGGCTTACAATGATGAGATTGATCATAACGAGTGGATAGAAATATATAAGAAGTTAGTGTTTTGGGAGCTTGAAATTGACAAAACGGAAAATAAGAGCATGTCGGAGGTGCTGGAGATGCAGAAAACGGAAGCCAATTCTAATTTTGCCGATTTTGTGATTAGTAATTATGAAGATTGGCTAAATGACCCCAACATTGAACGACCCTTACTCTCTCATCAATTGATGAAAAAGAAAGTCTTTCCTCAATTGGGTCAATCCCCGCTTTTCTTCATTGTAATAGATAATCTGAGATTCGATCAATGGAAGATTATCGAAGAAGATATTCTCGAGTACTTTAATGTAGTTGAGGAAGAGGCCTATTATTCTATTCTTCCAACCACTACTGCCTATGCAAGGAACTCAATATTCTCGGGTAAACTTCCCTTGGAAATGTCTAAAAGGGATCAGGATATCTGGGTAGGAGAGGACACCGAGGAAGGGAAGAATAATAAAGAAGAGGAGTTTCTTGAGCGTCAAATAAAAAGGGCAAACCTCAATATTAAGTTCAGCTATCATAAAATCATTCATGCTAATCAAGGCAAGCAGCTCAACGACAATTTTAACAACCTCTCGCAGAACGACCTCAATGTGGTTGTATACAATTTCGTGGATATGCTCTCTCACGCACGAACGGACATGAGAATGATTCGAGAGTTGGCTCCAGATGAATCTGCGTACAGGTCGTTAACTAAATCGTGGTTTCAGCACTCACCGCTTTTTGACTTGCTTAAAATGATAAGCGATGGCCGTGGGAAGGTCATTATTACTACCGACCATGGCACCTACCGTGTTAAGAAACCCTATAAGATATTGGGAGATCGAAATGTAAACACCAATCTCAGGTACAAATTGGGGAAAAACCTCAATTTTAAGGAAAGTGATAGCATTTATGTCGAACGAAGACCAGAAAGACTGCATCTTCCTAAGCCCAATGTTTCCACAACTTTTGTGTTTGCCACTGAGGACTTATTTTTCGCTTATCCTAACAATTACAACCACTATGTGAATATCTACCGGGACACCTTTCAACATGGTGGCATATCTATGGAAGAAATGATTATTCCTATTATTTCACTAAATTCGAAGAGGGCCTAATACCATTGGAGAAGCGGCTGGAAATTACATCCCTTGAAGATTTAAGGGCAACTGTTGGGGAGATCATTGATTTTGCCAATGGTTCAAATATTTGGCTTTTCCTCGGTGAAATGGGAGCCGGAAAAACCACTACGATTCAAGCGATTTGCGAGCGAATCGGAGTGTTGGATTCTGTTCATAGCCCGACTTTTTCGATAGTAAATGAGTACCTCACTGAAGATGATAAAACAGTTTATCATTTTGACTTTTATAGGATTGAGAACGTGGAGGAAGTATTTAGTATAGGGATTGAGGAATACTTTGATTCCGGAAATTTATGTTTGTTGGAATGGCCTCAGAATATTGAATCCGTATTGCCTGATACTTTTGTCAGGATTGATATCACTGAAAATCCCGATCGAACTCGTACAATTAAATTGAGCAAGCATGGCTGATAAAAAGAAATCAGGATTTGAGGATCTCGCCAAAGAAGGGAGTTTATACCCTCAGGAGAAGTTGCTCAAAGTTAAAAGCGGTAACAAATCACTCAGGATATGTATACCAACGGAGGTGTCGTTGCAAGAGAATAGAGTTGGGTTAACGCCAGCGGCATGTGGCATACTAGTCAACAACGACCATGAGGTTTGTGTAGAACAGAGTGCCGGAGAACATTCAAACTTCAGGGATGATGAATACAGCGAAGCCGGTGGACAGATTCTATACTCCAATAAGGAAGTATTTGAGGGCGACCTGATTGTTAAAGTAGAACCTCCCACAATAGAGGAGATCAATCTTATGCAACCAGGATCAACGGTAATGTCTGCAATACAACTTGGGCGTGCCAATACTGAATATTTTGAGGCACTACGGAAGAAAAAGATTACAGCTATTGGTTTCGAGATGATTGAAGACAAGGTACGAGGACTGCCAATCGTCAATGCTATGAGTGAGATTGCCGGAAGTATGGTAGTTCCCATAGCCGCCAAACTTTTAAGTAGCGTTCATGGAGGAAGAGGGATTATCCTGGGGGGGATTACTGGCGTCCCTCCAACACGGGTCGTTATTCTGGGAGCAGGTACCGTAGCTGAATATGCCGCAAGAGCGGCCATCGGCTTGGGAGCGGAGGTGAGAATCTTCGATAATGAGATTTACAAGCTTCGCAGGATCAAACATAAGCTTGGCAATCAAGCCTTTACCTCGGCAATCGACTCGATAACACTGATTCAATCGCTCAAGTCGACAGACGTGGTCATCGGTGCTGTTCGTGCTGAAAAAGGAAGAGCGAGAGTCGTACTCACCGAAGATATGGTCGCCAATATGAAGCCCGGATCAGTAATCATCGATGTTTCAATTGATCAAGGTGGCTGTATAGAAACTTCCAGAATTACTTCACATGATAACCCTACTTTCAGGGAATATGATGTGATCCACTATTGCGTTCCGAACATTGCCTCTAGGGCTGCAAGAACAGCTACAACAGCATTGAGCAATATCCTCACACCGATTATTTTAAAAATAGCCGATGCCGGAGGAATTGATGAAATGATCTATTCACATAAATGGTTTAATGCTGGGGTCTACTCCTATAAGGGAAGTATTACAAATTTGGCAATTGCGAAGAAATACAATCTGCCATTCAAGGATTTAAGCCTGCTACTTGCGGCAAGATTCTAATTAATAATTGACCGACTTGCTACCCAGAAAAGCTCTTTTGAGAGTGTAGACTTTTCGTCTCTCGTATTAAGTTCCATAAATTCCTTGATACCCAGAGCACTTTCGATCTGTTGCATATCGCTGGCATCCATTTCTTTAAAGGCCATACTCCAATCAGCGTATAGTCGCTTTTCTATAGGTTCTATGTGAAGTGTTTCGACCTGGTGATGTCTTCGATCCTCACGTATTTTACTGTACAACACATTGACTACTTCAGACTCACCTTCCAGAATCTGTACAAATGTGCCTTTGTTAAATAGAAGGCAACCTGTGATGTGGTTTTCACTATTGAATTTTCTTGCTGTGGCCAGAATGTTCAATAAATCTTCTTCTCCCAATTCCGGTTGGGCAGTACTCCTATAAATGATTTCATAGAGCATTCTTTAATTTCCGAAGATGTAATCAAAATCCAAAATGCCTAGGTAGTAGAGAGGTTCAATTTTTTCACTAAGCCACCAACAGTTAGTCCCTGGATTATTATTGAAAATACCACGATCGCATAGGTGACCACAATCATTAGGTTTCTGAGTTCCGATTCTGGTAGGGAGAGTGCCAGTGCTATCGAAATTCCTCCCCTGAGTCCTCCCCATGTAAGTATTGCGATTGTTTTTGAGGAACTTACCTCGCCTTTCTTCATTATCGAAAAAGGTACAGCGACTGAAATGAGTCTGGAAACCAAAACCAAAGGGATCATTAGCAAACCGGCTACAATGAATTCCAGGTTGTCGGGCAGAGATATAATTTCGAGTCCGATAAGAACGAATAAAACGGCATTTAGAATTTCATCCAACATTTCCCAGAACAGTGATAGTTGATGAGCCGATTGCCCTGCTTTCTTTGGTAGAATTATTTTATTGCCCACGATGAGGCCCGCGACAACCATAGCCAGTGGACCGGAAACGTGAATGGCCGAGGCCAGGCCATATCCCCCCATCGCGATTGCAATTGTAATTAACACTTCGATTTTAGGATCATCTTCGATTGATTTTAAAATGCGATATCCGGCATATCCAAGGAAAGCACCATAGGCAATTCCCCCGAGTGCCTCCTCCGCGAATAGTTTGATCGTTTCAGAGATCTCGAAATTCGCAACACCGTGTTCATGCACCATTAGAATACTCAAAAACACAACCACGCCAACACCATCATTAAATAAGGATTCTCCAGATATTTTGGTTTCAAGGCTCTTTGACACATTGGAGGATTTTAAAATCGCCAAAACGGCAATAGGGTCAGTCGGTGAAATCAGAGCACCAAAGAGAAGGGTATACGTCAAAGCAATATCAAAGCCCAATGCATTCAACAGCCAAAAGCTTAGGTAACCTACAACAAAAGTAGAAATCAGAACACCGACAGTAGCAAACAGAAAAACGGAAACCCGTTCAGCTTTCAGAGATTTGGCATTCACATGGAGCGCTCCAGCGAAAAGAAGGAAGCTCAACATTACGTCCATCAAGAGTTGCCGGAAATCAATCACATGAACGATCCGACAAGTATCCATCATTGCCTCCTTGTCGAACCAACCGAGTACAATCAGAAAACCTGAAAGCACCAGGGCCATAATCATAAGTCCTATTGTAGTAGGTAGCTTCAGAAATTTATGATTGATGTAAGAAAACAAGGCCGCGGCACCAATTACCATCGTCAAAGTTTGAAAAAGAGAGATTTCCATGTACATGTAATCTACAAGTAAGTTAAAGACAATAAAGTACTTAGATCATTTTTTGACCTTCAGATGTCAGGTCAGGTACAGACGGACAGTAATGCGCTCAAGATTTGAATTAATCAGAATGGGTTTGTATTGAAATTAAGGGGTGAAAGTGTTTGTGTTTGTTTAAATTTCCTTCGATTGAATTTAAAAAGGTCAAATTTCATTAGTTGGAATTGAAAAGGAGAACAACGGGGCAATACTATGGAGTCGAGAAAAAGGAAACCCGAAATGAGGGTATTCTGCTAAGTGAGTACGAGTATGTCGCGGATGGTACAGACTGGCATTATCATGAAAATCCATATTTCATGGTTCTGCTTAGAGGACATGTCAAGGACATAAATAACAAGAGAACTTACTTATGCGAACCAGGTACTGTGCTTTTTCAGAATTGGGATGAGCCTCACAGAAACACAAAGCACTCTCCTACAGCCAAAGGCTTTCATCTGGAGTTGGACTCCCACTGGGTCCAATCTCTTGATCTTAGTTTTGAGCTAATCAAAGGCAACAACATACTACAAGACCCAAGGGTAAACAGCTTGTTCACCCAACTTTATTTAGAAACCCATTTTGACGATTGCATAACTCAAGAGTCGGTGAAGACATTAGTAGTGGAATTGATTTCTGAGCTTGGACAAAACCGAGGTAATCAAATCATGGAGCCACCTACGTGGGTAGGGCGTATAAATGAGATGGTACAAGAACTTGCCACGGAGAAACTGACTTTGGCATTAGTTTCAACGGAGCTTGGAATACATCCTGTCTACCTTTGTAGAGAGTTCTCCAGACATTTTAAAATATCTTTTGGAGATTATATTAGAAGGACAAAATTGAGTAAAGCATTGAGCCTGCTGGCTAATGAAGACTATACAATAGCCGAGGTTGCCTACCTTTGTGGATTTGCTGATCAGAGTCATTTTACCCGAAGCTTTAAGCGATACTTTCTAATCACACCAAATCATTATAAGCGTCTGCTCTCCAAATAATACAAAGCTGGGTCACAGGTTAATTTTGTTCTATACTTTCCATATTCAAGTGTTTATAATGCCAAAAACTCAAATTATGACGACAAGATGGATACTAACGCTTTTTGCCTGGGTCATCTGCAACAATATGGTCTCAGCGCAGTCTTCTACCGACAGAAAGATCAAAACCATTGATGGATGGGAAGTAAGCAACGAACCCTATGACCACGGACTCATTAATGAAATGGCAGGTAAAATCTCAGACAAGATTTACAAACAGATTAATGGAGTGGTGGTAATAAAAAACGGACAGCTCTTGATAGAAGAATACTTCGGGCGTGGAAGAAGGGGTAAAATTCATAATCCGAGGTCAGTCGGAAAGACGTTTGCCTCTACCATGCTGGGGATGGCCCTAGAGGAGGGGTACCTTAAGAATATCAAGCAGACCTTATCTGATTTCTATGACCTTAGCAAATACAAAAACTCGGATTCCAAAAAATCATCGGTCACACTAAGACAGTTGATGACAATGACTTCGGGTTTCGAAGCCTTTGATTTCGATCCCGAATCTATCGGAAACGAGGAAAATATGTATCCAACGGATAATTGGGTTAATTGGGCATTAAACCTTCCCATGGCGAGCGACCGTAACCCAGGAGATAAGTGGTATTATTTTACCGGTGGTGCGGTATTACTTGGAGATATCATTCATAAGTCTGTACCAGGGGGATTAGAGAAATATGCAGATGAAAAACTTTTCCGCCCTTTGGGCATTTCAAAATATCAATGGCAGTATACTCCCCAAAAAGTGGCAAATACCGCAGGAGGTTTGAGTCTTACAGCGCTTGGCTTTGCCAAATATGGCCAACTTTATAAGGATGGAGGTAAATGGAATGGAGAACAAATATTACCTCAGCGTTGGGTGGAAGAGTCTCTCCAGAATTACCATCAGACAACTGAGCAAGGTTTAGGTTATGGTTACTTCTGGTGGCAGAAGGAATATGACGTAAATGGTGAAAAGCATGAAGTCTATTTTTGCAGCGGAAATGGAGGGAACAAGATATTTGTGTTCAAGGATCAGCCATTGGTTATAGTTATTACCGCAAGTGCATATGGAAAACCTTACGGACATCGACAGGTGGACGAAATGATGCAGAAATATATACTGCCGGCTGTTTTAGACTAAGCGGATTTGCCTAAGCTAAAGTTGACTGCATTAAGGCCTTGAACTATATCAATTATGGTTTTCTTTCTGGCAATTACCCGCCATCCATAGGCCAGAAGCACGAACGTCACAAAACTAATTGCACCCAATATAAAATCTGTCGATTGTTGAAAGTAGAATGCATCGGTGAAGTATTTTGCTGTGGCAATCATTGCTGATAAAGCAAAGAAGATCAAAACATATTCACTTGCCGGGCTATATGCCTTTAGGATAAGGTCACTTGAGGTGCTCCTCTTTTTCCTATAATAGGTTTCAAGAATTTCACTTTGCAATTGCACTTTGGACTGAACATTTGATTTCAAGAGTCTTAGCGCCTTCAATTGGTAGATTTTCTTATTGATGGCCTCGGTTGCTAACAAATAGATTGTTCCAAGTAATAACCAACTAAGCGAAATATAAAGACCTGCCTTGTTTACCTCCGTATTGTTTCCGGCATCTTCCCATCTTAAATACAGCTGAGTCAACCCAAGTACTATCCAAGCCACCGCCAAACCCATCTGAAAATTCCTGCGATTCTTTATATTCCTGAGCTCATGTTCAATGGAAGGAATGTCATCCAAGTCGACATTCCTCTTTTTTCTTCTAATTGGGCCATAGTCGTTTCTGAGCTGTGTGACAAAATCGTCTAACGTCATTTTAGTAGTTTAGTGGTCAATACAATTTCGGAGAAGGAATGAGTAAAATCAAGCAATCTTTGTACCTAAAGTGTCTGGATTTTGTCAATTCGAGGATTCGCTTCGCAAATGATGGATTGCAAGAAGCACAAGATGCTGCGAATAATGAAACGAAGAGCAGTGCCGGTGATAAATATGAGACAGCACGTGCCATGATGCATCTTGAAAAGGAGAAGTTGGCTTCTCAACTTTCAGAAGCTTTAAAGATGAAAAAGGCCTTAGATCAGATTGAACCGAGCAAAGCACTTTCTAGTGTTGGACTAGGTGCGTTGGTTGAAACCGGCATGGCCAATTATTATATTTCCGTTTCTGCCGGTAAACTTGAAGTGGATGGAGGCGTATACTTTGCAATTTCTCCTTTATCACCTATCGGGCAAGAGCTTCTCGGAAAATCTCAAGGCGATCAATTCCAATTTGCAGGTAAGACACAATTGATCAAGTCGGTCATTTAGGTTTTTTTCTTACTGTATAAGGAGTGGTTTCATCCAATAGCAATGCCTCCTGGAGTATTTCGTATAGACTTTCCTCCGGAATTTCCTCTAACGATTTAAATTCTATACTTCTGACTTGATTGCGTCCCCGGTCCTCTAGAATCCCTTGACTGTTCGAAAGCTCATTACCCCTGATGAAAGCGAAATCTACACCTCCGGATTTAGTAGGGTTTAAATAGCATATCCAGGTTCTAAGGTCATAGAATGGGATTTTGAATCTAATCTTGCAATTCAAACCAAGCTGTTGAGTCAGGAGGGTATGAAAGTGTAGCATGATTGCCCGTTGTTGGCCTTCATGGCGGTAGATAAATTCTTCAACCTCATTCACCTCACTAATTTAGCCAAGTCTGGTTTTACTTTTGACCAATCAGAATCAATAATACTGTAGTAAGCAGAATTTCGATTAGTGCCATTTTCGCGAACCATATCATGTCTTAGAATACCTTCGAATTGAGCACCGATTTTTTCAATTGCTTTTCGAGATCGAACGTTAAGCTCATCAGTCTTGAGTTGAACCCGAACTGTATTCAACGTTTCAAAGCAATAGGTGAGAAGCAGCAACTTACATTCCTCATTGATCCCGGTGCCCCAATAGTCAGGGTGCAGCCAGGTCCATCCAATTTCCAATTTTCTATGAGCTGGTTGGATATCCAGAAATCTAGTGCTTCCAATAAATTGATTCTCCTGTTTAAGTTGAATGGCGAATACGAATTCACGACCATCATACATCGCATCAATGCCCGCACTGAAGGCCTTTTGAAAAGTGTCAGGGTTGGAGCCATCAAGCGCGTAATGCCTCCAAATCTCTTTGCTTTCAGCAACTTGTTGTAATTCTGGAATGTGGTGGCTTTCTAAGCTGATAAGATTGACTCTTGTTCCACTAAGTTGCAAAGGTGACTTAATCCAGGACATAAGCCAATTATAGCCATGGGGGAAGGAAATAGTGGTGCCGGACTAGTCAGGGTCTCTTAGCTGGTCATCATCATTGATTTCTACCCGGTATTCTATTTTGGTCTTCCAGTCTTCAACATACCTGGATTCATCATTGACGATATTGGAAATGCCCAACATATATGCGAATAATAAAGTCCGTAAAAACTTCAATAAGCGCCTTTTCAGTTTTATGAACCTGGTGTCAGACATGAAATGCCTTCTTACAAAGAATGATCCAAAGAGGTAAGGGATTGAAAACCTGTCAGTTTGCCGGAAATTCGGTAGATATGGCATGAGTATTCCCGGTACTTGGGAATCCTGGATGACAATTGTGTTTAATTTGAACAAAGATGCGCGACAAATTCTTGTGATATTGCGTTAGTGCAAGTGTCATGAAATACCGACTGGTTTTAATCTTGTTTTTCCTGTTCAATGGGATTCAATACGCCACCGCCTCAAAGCTGAAGAGTGATCCTCTGGCAGCTCAACACTTATTGAACTTCTTTGAGAACAATGATGAAATGCAGCGGGAGGCATTGGTTTATCTTGAAAAAAACTGGTCTAATGCCTTCATTCCTATGATTCTTGAGGTGATTTATCTGCATAGAGATCCCAGGGTAAACCAGGCTTTAGTGAGTCTAATGCAGGAGATGAGCAAACAGAATTTTGGGTTTGACTTTAATCAATGGTACAAATGGATTTGGTCTAAACCTGAACTGATCACTGAAAATTACGCTGATTTTAAAGCGGGTTTGTACAAGCGAATTGACCCGAAGTTCGAAACCTACTTTGCAGGTAGATACGAGAGTGACATTCGATTAGATGAGATAAGATGGGGAGGTGTGCAACAAGATGGGATTCCACCCTTGCGTGCCCCTAAAATGGTTGCCGTTGAAGAAGCAAGCTACTTAGAGGACGATAATGTCGTTTTTGGAATAGAAGTTAATGGGGATGTACGTGCTTACCCGAAGCGAATCCTGGCATGGCATGAGATGTTTGTTGACGAAGTTGGTGGACAAAATCTGGCAGGTGTATACTGTACCCTCTGTGGGACGGTGATTCTCTATAACACCACTCTTAATGAAGTAAACCATGAAGTAGGAACCAGCGGATTTTTATACCGCTCCAATAAGCTCATGTATGATAAAGCAACCCAATCTTTATGGAATACTCTTTGGGGAACACCAGTGCTAGGGCCGCTTAGAGGAAAAGGTATAGAGCTTGAAAAGCTAAGTGTCGTTACTACCACCTGGGGTGAATGGAAAAGAAGACATCCTGAAACCACAGTGCTTTCTATCACCACCGGACATCGAAGAGATTATGATGAAGGAGCGGCTTATAAAGACTACTTTGCTACAGATCGGTTGATGTTTACAACTCCGTTCGATGATGGTCGATTGAAAAACAAACAAGAGGTTTTGGCACTGAAATTTCCGGAATATCCGCGTGGACAGATGGCGATTTCAATCGATTTCTTGAGTAAACGACCGGTCTATCAAAATAATTTGGGGAAAGTGAAGTTTGTGGTATTCACCGACACGTCAGGTGCAAATAGGGTATATGAAGCTAAAGGCTACAAATTCAAGTCTTTTGATGGAAACGAAACAATCACAGATAAGGAAGGGGGTGAGTGGAAGTTGTATGAAGACAGGATCGAAAAGTCAGATGGAACAAAACTGCAGCGATTGCCTTACCATCGTGCTTTTTGGTTTGGCTGGAAAGCAGCTTACCCCAATACCAAGTTGATCAAGTAGATTATTTCCTCTCGATTTTCCCTTCAAACAGAAGCCAAGTATCAGGGTCCAGCTTCACATCTAACGGTTTAGATTTTACCTCCGGACTCCAGACCTGTGTTTTAGAAGTAATCGGAACCGTATGCTTCTCGGAAGTTCCGTCTTCATAGATGACTTCGATATCCAAGTCGAATTCAAAGTCTTCTATTTGAGTTTGGTTGATTTGAACCTCGAGTTTGCCTTCATTATAATGCCACTTTGCATCAAGTTGTGGTTGCCCGGGTTGATAAAGCCATTGTCTGAAAAAACCATCTAATTCTTGTCCGGAGACTTCTTCGAATACATCTCTTAAATCTTCGCTTAAGGCATTTGAGAGGGTGTATTTTTTGTAATAGGCTCGTATTCCTTCCCAAAAATGTTCATCACCAACCTCGCGTCTGAGCATATGGAGTA
This sequence comes from Cyclobacteriaceae bacterium, assembly GCA_028281285.1. Classification (GTDB taxonomy): domain Bacteria; phylum Bacteroidota; class Bacteroidia; order Cytophagales; family Cyclobacteriaceae; genus Roseivirga. Next base: position 264,752 of record JANQKF010000013.1, on the reverse strand, counting down.
CCCAACCACCCTTTTGATAAGTATTGGCATTTAAAGCCTGCATGTAATCAATTATGGAGGTATCTACAATTGGAACTGGTTTGCTCTTGCTGAATTGGATTACTCTGAACCGCTGAGTTTTCAGGCGATTCACGAAGTTGTCGCGCCCTTCCTTTTGCTCGTAATAGAGATTGGTGAAATATGTGGCGAAACCTTCACTCAGCCAGGCATGATGCCAATCCGCTTCGGAGGCCGAGTTGCCAAACCACTGATGGGCAATTTCGTGCACAACTGTCCCGGCCGATCTTCGCTCTCCTGTTACTGATCGTTCGGAATAGAAAATATTACCTGCATTTTCCATTCCACCGAACATAGTCTTAGACTGTACATTAGCCAATTTGGAGAAGGGGTAGGGTCCGACATGATTAATGAACCAATCCAGAATTTCCGGGGCAATGGCATAATCATAGAATCCGGCATCCCTGTCTTGAGGATAGACCCAACTGGAGACTTCTGTACCATATGTTCTACCAAGGTATTCTACGGCAAATCTCGCTGCGCCAAAGACCATCACCTTGGTAGGAATTGGCACATCCGTTCTCCAACGTGTGATTTTCATACCGCCTTCGAGATTAGTGGTTTCAATTAATCTGCCATTTCCAATCACCTGATAGTGCTCAGGGGCAGTGATTACCCAGTCCACTGTGGCCTTGTCCGAGGGATGGTCGACCGTTGGTAAATAATGTTTGCCCCGGTCCGGCCAGTTATCTCCAAAAAAAGTTCGCTCGCCAAACTTGTTTTCAGCAATGATCAACCCATTCTTCGGTACTCCCTGATATTCGACTTTCAGCTCATGCGTTTCACCTTGTTTGGCCGAAAACAGGAGACTGAGAACATCGTCTTCATGTGTGTAGTGGAGACCTTGGTCATGAGGGCCGGCAATGCCTGTGATTTTCATGCCATCACCAATCCCATTCACGCGACTTGCCAAATCTAGGTAAACATGGGTAACATCTTTTTTGAATTTGATTTGAATGATGGCTTTACCTTTGATTTCATTATTCTCATCGTTGAGCGTTATTTCAAAGCGATAGTGCTGAACATCCATCGCCTCAAATCGCTTATGATGCTTTTGTGCTGCTACAGGGGCTACCTGAAAAAAGGTAAGGAGGAGTATTGATAAAAATCGCTTCATGAAATGGAATTTGGAACAATCTAGTTAATGTGATTGCGCTGTACAAGGTCAGATTTGCCTAAGAATCGGTCGGGTGAGACAAGTGGGACCTCCACTACCTTGTTCACTGATTTCCCAACCTTTATAGGTGGTTACCTTGGCCCCTTTTTCTTCAAGGCGTTTCTTGGTAATATCATTTCCGGCTACCATTAGGCATTCACGTGGTGCAATAGCCAAGACATTGCATCCTTTAGATTCGAATTCTTGATCCGGACACTCTACAAATTCGAATCCACGATTTTTCAATTCTTCACGAAACCATATCGGCATTAGTGGAGAGTAGACGACCGCCAAATCCTTATCGACCGGGCTGAGAATGGACATCAAATGAAATACATCAGATGGTCCTTTGTAATGCGGCAATTCTACCACAATCACTTCTATGCCCCGGGGCTCAAGAAGGTTTTTAAACTGTCGAATTCCTTCGGGATTAGTTCTGTATGTTCGACCTATGGCCACTGTTTTTTCATCTAGCCATGCTACATCTCCACCCTCCACAGTTCCTGGGCTTTCAATTTCGCCCAGGATTTGAATGCCAGATTTTTCGAAGAGTACTCTCTCTGCCAGAGGCTCGTTGATTCTACCCCCTTTACCCATGTTGCAAATGATCACTCCGAAGTCGGTGGTGAATGATGCATCGCGACAATAAATGGAATCAATAGTGACAGAGGGATTTTCGGGCAATTCAAGAATTTGTGCACCTCCTGATCCTATTAAAGTCCTGAACTCATCAGATTCGTGCGAGGCATTCGCAAAATCCGGAGCTGCTAAATAGTTAAGGGACTCCCATTCTGCGTTGATCTTATCCTGACTAACAAAGGCATTTTGAGCAGGTTTAAGGACAACTGAAATGAGTCTACCATATTCTGAGTGACAAGTTTCCATTTAACGTTTTCTTTTATTCCATATATAAACTGGTATTCCTGCCAAAAGACCAATGAACCCAGCCATTACAGCAGTCTCTCCTGAACCGATGATCATCCAAATTGAAAAGCCAAAGGCGATTATTGAAAGGACGATATTGGTTACCGTAGGTTTTAATCCATATTTTCTTTCAGCTCCAAAAAGGGCGAAAGCTCCGATACTGAATATATAAGCAACTAAATTGAACACGGTTGTGAGTAAGACCATATAAGTATAGATTCCGGAAAGTCCTTTGGACTGGTTGACGAGGACAAGCAGTGTAGCGATGCAACTGGACACCACGATCCCGAAAGTCGGAGACAAATTCTTATTGACTTTTGCAAAAGCCTTTGGGAATAGTCCATCCTGTGCAACACCTAATGCCATTTGTCCCTGCATTAACACCCAGCCATTCAAAGTCCCAAGCGCAGATATACAGGCACCGGCAGCAACAAAATACATTGCATTAGCGCCCCAGATTTTGGAAGCGGCATCTGCAAATGGCGAGACAGTGTTTGCAATCTCTTCGGGAGGCAGAATTCCGAAAAGTGAAAAGGAACTCAACATGTAAATGGCAGTCACGAACATGGTGCCTAGAAGTGTTGCTCGCGGTACGGTTTTCTCGGCATTTTTTATGCTGCCAGCCGGTATTGTGGCTGCTTCCAAGCCAAGAAATGCAAATAGACAATAGGCTGTCGTAACAGTGATCGCCTGAAAGGAGCTTTGCCCACTGATGTTTAGCGGTGAAAAGTGAGAGAAGTTGATAAAGAACAGTCCACCAATCGTAATAATGGCAAGGGGTATCAGCTTCAAAACGGTGGCGACCAATTGTGTCTTCCCTGCAGCTTTAAGGCTATGTCCATTAATGGTAGTAATGACCCATAAAATGGCCACACCAACCAGAAGACCTACAATTGTCTGTTCCACTAGAATAGGGAAGAAGACACCCAAATAACTGATGATGGTCATAACCAGAGCAGCATTGGTCGTCATAATTGAAAGCCAATAACCCCAGCCAACAAGAAAGCCCAAAAGATCACCAAAGCCTGCTCTGGAATAAGCATATGGTCCACCTGTGACTGGGATGACCTTGCTCAGTGCAATCATAATCTTTGCACAAGTGAATGCCCCTGCAGCCGCAATTAACCATCCAAAAAGGCTTATTCCTCCAAATTCAGCTAATGCTATGGGCAATGAAAAGATACCGGAACCAATCATGCTGCCCACCACAAGTGACGTTGCTGCCCAAAAGCCCAGTTTCTTGCTGGAAAGAGAGTTGTTGCTCATCGAAAGAAAATCTCGTTGGATTCCTTATTTTAGTAATCCGCCATTGGATAAGATATCGATAAAACTTAAACATGCCTAGCTATTCTATTCATCCGGATATCAAGCAAGCTCAAACACTGCCTGCGAGTTTCTATCGTGACCCGGATGTATTCGAACTCTTAAAGGAGAAGGTGATAATGAAGTCCTGGCAATGGATTGGTGATGAGAATCTTGTAAAACTGGAAGGACAGGTGCATCCGTTTACTCTTCTTGGTGGCTATCTGACAGAACCGGTTGTACTAACTAGAGATAAAGAAGGTACCATTCACTGCCTCTCCAATGTATGCACTCATCGAGGCAACATTGTGTGTCACAATCCCGGTTCTGAAAAGGGTCTCTACTGCATGTACCATGGAAGGAGGTTTGGACTGGACGGATCATTTCAGCATATGCCGGAATTTAAGGAGGCTGAAAACTTTCCATCCGAATCGGATCATCTGCATCGGTTTGATTTAAAACAGATGGGCCCATGGTTGTTTATGGGGCTTGATCCCTCATTTCCGATTCAACCAATAATTGATGGCATGTTGGAGCGAATTGGGTTTTTACCTCTTCATGAATTCAAGCTGAATGAGGTAACTTCTCAGGACTATTTGGTTAATGCACATTGGTCGCTGTACTGTGATAACTATCTCGAGGGATTTCACATTCCATTCGTACATCCTGATCTTAATGCAGTACTCGATTATGGTGCCTATGAAACGGTGCTTTACGATCATATGAATTTGCAAGTTGGTTATGCGGATGGAGCACAACATACCTTTGATCTGCCTGGGGGCCATATGGATTATGGAAAGGACGTAGCCGCTTATTACTTCTGGGTGTTCCCGAATATGATGTTCAATTTTTATCCCTGGGGCTTATCGGTGAATATCGTGAAACCGATATCTCTTAATCGTACCAGGGTGAGTTTTATTACCTATGTCTACAATGAGAGTAAGTTCGATTCAAATTCTGTCGCTATGATCGATAAGGTTGAACGAGAAGATGAGTTTGTAGTAGAGGGAGTACAAAAAGGGATTAATTCGAGGTTTTATAAAGCCGGACGTTACTCCCCAAAAATGGAAAAAGGAGTGCATCATTTTCATCGACTGCTGGCGGAGTTTTTAAAATAAACTGTCACCCTGAACTTGTTTCAGGGTCTGAGATGCTGAATCAAGTTCAGCATGGCCTCTGGCTTATTTCATCTGATTGAAATGATAGAGATTCACCTGATCTGAATTGGCTTCAACAATATCTGGTTTTCCATCACCATTCAAATCAATGGCGATAATATCATAGGTGTTGTATCCCTTACGGCCGATATTGATTTTTGACCAGGAAGTACCGTTATTTTCATTCATATATACCCCATTAAATCCACGATTATTCGCTACAATAATGTCTATGGCTCCATCCGAGTTGAAATCGGCTACAGACACTGAGTAGGTGAGATCATTGGAGTTATCGAAGACCTGGGAAGTAGAAAAATCGAGTTGGTTGTTCCCAAAGTAGATAACGTTTGGTTCACCGATATTGGCCGTAACAATATCCGGAAAACCATCCTGATTGATATCACCGATTGCTACAGCACGTGTTTCATCCGACCCTGTTCCAAAATCTATTCGTTTAGAAAAATCAAGGTTACCTTCATTTAGATAAACGCTATTAGTTTGTCCATCTCGATTAGCCAGGATTAAATCCAAATCATTGTCCCCATCCATGTCGGCCACTTCCACATCAATGGTCGAATCGGTTCGATTACCAAAGCCAATTACCTGATCGAAATTTCCTTTGCCATCATTCACGCAGATCTCATTTTCAGTGCCTCGATTGGTGATTAGAATATCGATATCTCCATCCTGGTCAAGGTCCGCGAGTGTCAGGTTTCTGGTGGGCGTATATTTCTTCCCAAAGTGACTGCCACGCGTAAAATTTCCTCGGCCATCATTGAAATAGAGCATGTTTGGTGCCTGGTCGTTGCCTACGGCAACATCTAGGTCACCATCTCCATCTAAATCCGCCAATTCTGTTGCATAACTGGTTTCGCTCGTAATATCCAAGGGTTGAGAAACCGTGAAGACTCCTTTGCCATTGTTGAAGAAAATCCTGTTTTGCTCTGGCCAATGTCGACCATTGGCAGCAATTACATCAATATCTCCATCGCCATCCAGGTCACCAAAACCAATCGAGGCGGTACGCTCCTTCGTATTGCTGAGAATTAGTCGCCCATTACGGCTATTGAAGGGACCGTTTTGGGCCACAATTTCGAGGCTTATAAGAAGCAGGAAGAATGAAACTAAAATCTTCATGAGTCTTTGTTTGACGGAAATTACGAATTATTTCTTCCAGAGATAGGTTTCCTTGACAGCGTCATAAGCATTTACAAAACCGTAACCTGATTGAAAATCAAAACCTTTATCACCGATATCGGTGGCTGTCTTTTTTAATATTTCTTTCACTTCCCAGGGTAGCAACTCCGGATTGGCTGAAAGCATCAGGGAAATGATTCCTGCCATGTGAGGGCCGGCAAATGAATTGCCACTAGACTGATTAGAAAGATTACCCTCGAGATCGATACACCTGATCTGAAAGTTAAGTGTTGCAAAATCGGGCTTGTTCACGCGACCATCAGAATAGTGTTCAGTTTTCCATTCTACTGGCCCCTGACTACTAAATATGGGACGGTTACCATCCTGGCCAACACCGGCAATACCTAATACTGCTTCAGGAATATCTTCCGGATTTCTCATTTGGATTGGAACCGGAGCAAAGTTATTGCCTGCAGCAAAATTTCCTGCTCCGGATATAAATACGATTCCACAGAATGATGCTTGTTCCATTACTTTTCTCCAATGAGACCTCAACTCACCGAGATTAGGCTGAGAAAAGCTCATGCTGTAAGTGTCCGCACCTTGTTCGATGGCCCATTCCACTGCTTGCTCAATATTGGCGGAACCGATGACTGGTGCCCATTTGGATTCGGGAGCAATTCCTATGACTTCATTAGTTCCGGTTGCAAAGGTGCCTGACACCATTGCTGCACAGGCATTGCCATGAATGATGGTCCCGCGCATCCTCGGTTCATTGAGGTTTGCATTCTGGGAGTCAAAGTTGAAACCGTGAAAATCATCTATGAAGCCATTCCGGTCATCGTCTTCATTGTTGCCTGGGATCTCACCAAAGTTGATATAAATGTTTTCAGCCAATGGAGGTACATCCAGCTTAAAACCAAAATCATGGATCACATTCAAAGTGCCTTTGCCGGTTACCCCAAACTCCTTCCAGACTTCAGGTGCTCTAATTCTTTCGATATTCCAAGGATAAGATTCGACCTTCGCCCTATCAAAGCTGGATTTTGGCGGAGAGGTGACATATTCGGGTCCTACATCCTGATTGCTCGGAGAAAATGCAGACCGTTTTCTGAAAATTTTTGAGACACCTTCTAATTTTTTGATCGCCTTAAGTCCCTTGTCATTCACTGTGCAGCTAAATCCATTAACTATCCAATGTCTTCTGAAATCTGAAATATGACCAGCACGTTCAAGGCCTGTCAGGTCGATTACCACTCGCTCGATTGACTGCTCACTCACTCTTTTCAGGGAATAAATCACTCTTCGTTGAAGTTCACTTCTTTTTATGCCTCTGAATTCCCTGATTCTCTTTTGATAAGAATCTCCGCTGCCCAAAAGCTGATCTTCGAACCAGACTACAATCGGGGTGTTTCCCGTGATGTTTTCTAAGGCCGGATCCACCCAGATATCTCCTTCAAGTTTTTCAAGAGGAATTGATAATGATTGAGAAAATACTGGAGTTGAAATGAGGTAAATAAGAAGGAGGCTATAGACTTTGGGCATGATTCAAGTTACGGATTTGTATGAGAAAGGATTAATTCAAGAACGTCATTCAGTGGTGAGTGGAATGATCCGAAGAATCTCTTGTTCTGGCTGGGATACTTTTCTCCCATTATCATAGGATCAGAGTGACGTTTGGATAGGTTGCCACCCTCAACTTTTTCAATTAACTTTTAGAAAAGCCAAACCTTTGAGTACCACTTCCATAATTCTGTTAGTAGTTGGCATTTACCTTCTAGCCAACTTCGTACTCTATTTTTGGCAGGAGCAGTTCCTTTTCAAACCCGAAAAGCTTCCAAAGGACTTTGAGTTCAAATATCCCAACCTCAATTTCAAGGAGTATAATTTTGAACTGGATGAGGGTGTGAACATCAACGGAATCCACTTTAGCATTCCTGACCCTAAAGGTGTTGTCTTTTACCTCAAGGGAAATTCCAAGTCAATTAAAGGCTGGGGAAAGTTTGCGATCGACTTCACGCGACAGGGATTTGATGTAATCATGGTTGATTATCGGGGTTTTGGAAAAAGCACCGGACGGAGGACTGAGGATGATATTAAGGATGACATGCAATACATCTATGATAAGGTCAGAGAACAGGTGGATGAGAAATACATCATTATGTATGGGCGATCATTGGGGTCAGGGTTTGCCGCGAAACTCGCTTCACAAAACAACCCTAGAATGTTGGTACTGGAATCACCTTATTACAGTTTGACCAAGGTAGCAAAGCGCATTCTTCCTTTTATGCCTATTTCGCTGATCATGCGTTTCCCGATACGTACACATGTCTATCTGAAATATGTGGAGGTACCGATCAAGATCATCCATGGAACTAATGACCGTTTAATCCCCTTCAAAACTTCTATGGCCTTGTCAAAGATTAAAAAGGAGAGCACACGGCTTTATCCGGTGATTGGGGCGGGACATAATAATATGCACACCTTCGAGGAGTATCATCGAATGATGGAAGAGATCCTCCATGCAAAACTGCCCAAGCCGGTAGATCCCAACGAAACGAGTTTGAGTTTCAAACGGAAGAAGAATTAATTGTCATTCTGACCCCGAATGCTCGGGGGAAAGAATCTCATGTTGTTATATTGGGACTCTTTCATCCTGTTTCACAGGATTCAGAGTGACAAGAAAAAGAAAAAGTGAAACTCTTGAAAACGATACTCCTGGTTCTTATCGGTCTTTATCTGTTGGGAGGCTTGTTGCTTTACTTTTTTCAGGAGAAAGTCATTTTTCAGGCAAGTAGTTTGCCTCAAGGGCATCGTTTTGAATTCGAAACTCGGTTCGAGGAGGTGCGGCTCTCCACTTCAGATGGTGCTTCATTGCATGCGCTGCACTTTAAGCTTGAGAAGCCAAAAGGAGTTGTCTTGTACTATCATGGCAACCGCGGTAACCTTTCCCGCTGGGGTAATGAAGTCCGGTTTTTAGTGGATCTCAACTATGATGTGATCGTTATGGATTACCGGGGCTATGGCAAAAGTGAAGGAAAGCGTACCAGAAAACTGCTTTTGTCTGATGCTCAGCAATTTTATGAGTATACCAAAAACCTTTATTCAGAAGAGGAAATAACACTTTATGGGCGCTCGCTGGGCTCCGGTCTGGCGACCTACGTGGCTTCTCAGAATCAACCTAAAAGATTGATTCTCGAAACTCCGTATTATAATTTCAGAACTGTGATTTACAGGTTCCTACCAATCTATCCTGTAGGCCCTGGCCTGCGATTCAATTTCAAGAGTCGAGTATATATCCAGTCCGTAGAATGTCCCATTACTATTTTTCATGGCACTGAAGATTTTGTTGTTCCTTATCGATTCGGCAAGAAGCTATATGAGTCAATACCTCATTCCAATAAAGGGTTGGTCACCATAGTAGGAGGAGGACATCGGGATTTAGGTGAGTTCGAAGAATTTCAATCTAAAATGATGGCCACGCTTAATTAATTGTCATCTCGATTAAAGCGAGATGACAATAAAAGGAACGGACGATTCTGGTACTCTTTCCCCCGAATTCTCGGATCAGAATGGCGTAATGGATTTAGTGTTTGTCTGTTAATTCTAACCCTTGATTAATCCCCTTCTCAACTGCCGGAACTCCTCTCACCATCCAAACTGGTTTTGGAGCTCCTTTGAGATAATAATCAAAGAACTGGGCCATGCGCACATTAAAGTCCTTTCGATTTTGTCGTTTTAATGGCCAGTGGGGCTCTCCATTATAGTTGAGAAACCAGCTTGGTTTGCCAAGCCTTCGAAGGGAAACAAAGAACTCAATGCCCTGGTACCAAGGTACATGCCCGTCAGCATCATTGTGCATGATTAGAAGTGGCGTATGGATCTTATCAATATTGAAGATCGGAGAATTTTCCACGTACCGAGCGGGGTACTCCCATGGGGTTCCACCAATTCGGCTTTGGGTATGCTCGTACTGAAACTGCCGACTTAAGCCTGTCCACCACCGGATTCCCCCGTAAGCTGAGATCATGTTAGGAACCGGGGCTCCTGCCTCAGCGGCTTTGAAAATATTCGTCTTGGTCACCAGGTAAGCAATCTGATATCCACCCCAACTATGACCTTGGACGCCAATATTGTCTTTGTCCACAAAACCTTTTTCTATAAGCGAGGTGATTCCCGGTATTACACAGTTATAGGCGCTTTCACCTGGATAGCCAATTCTATAATATACATCAGGATTGAAAATGATATACCCTCGACTGGTGTAAAAGCTGTAATTGATTGTAGATCTACCCGGAGAAGGAGCTCGATGTCCATAAATTCCGTTGGAGCTCTTTTCATAGAAGTTTACGATCATCGGATACTTCTTATTTGGATCAAAATCTTCCGGCTTGTACAACATTCCGGTCAATTCCATCCCATCCAATGAGGTCCACTCCACAAGCTCAGCTGTTCCCCAATTGTACTCGCTTTGTTGAGGATTGGCATCAGAGATTTGAACATCTCCTCGGAACTGCATATCGGTGTAATGGATATTCGGGAACTCAGTAAACGACTCCCTGGTAAACATAAGATGATCATCATCTTGAGCTTTTATTGGTCTCCCAAAGCGATAAGGTCCGACTAGAAGTTGCTGACCTCGATTGTTTCTTCGATTGAGTTGATAATAGCCTGAATGCTTGTTATCATCATTGAAAGTGCTGAGCAACCATCTCCCTTTGTTATCGATAAAGCGCTCTTCGTTATCTAAGCGGATATAACGATAGGCGATCTTGTTTTCCCTACCCTTAGTGATTCGCTGTCCTTGTCCATTGTCAGGATTAAATTCCCAGATGTCATATCGATCATAGAGTAGGAGAGCTTCATCATTTTCGGTCCAACCCATTGAACCATAGGATCCCGGATGATTTGGAGAGTCGTTTAACTCATTGTAGAAAACTTGTCCTTTGGTAAGTACTGTCTTGGTACCGGCCTCAATATTGTATGCAAACCAGGCACTATCAATGGCATCATAACCAAAGGCATATTTGCCTGCCGGACTAAGTCGCACGTTGCCTCTTATTCCTTCAAGAATTTGCTTGCTCGAACCATTCGTTGAATTCACAATGGCATAATTCCTTCGGGTGGCACCTGTCCATTGACGTTCAAGATCATAAGGCTTTGAGGTGCTTACCAATACATTTGCTGAATTGCCTTCATTACCCAATGACGAATTCGGATAGTCCATTGATGCCAATTGGACCATCTGATTATTTTGATCCAAATGAACAACCGCACTGTACGAACGACTTTTGTCATTGCCTACCTGGAGTTCCTGAACTGTATAGAGCCGAGGCTCATCATAGGTCCATACCTCAACATTCACAATCTCCTCTTTCAATAATGAGGTGTCCTGAAGAATTGGAGGAGTAGCCAACCCAAAGTACATTTTTGACTCATCTTCAGAAAAGCTAATGTTTCCATTCTTCGAAACCAGATAACCGTCAGGTGTGGTACTTGAGTCGGCTACTTTCTTTGCTTCAGTCATGCTTGAATTCCAGGTATACAATTCATGTGGTCTGATCAAGGCTTTTGTGGTATCCAAATCTGCAATGAATCCCAGTTTCTCTCCTGATTTGCTCAATGCCAATTTCATGAACTTGCCATCCTCAGAATTGAAAACAGAAGTAGTTTGGCCACTTTCAACATTTCGAATGAATATTCCTGCTTCTGTGATGCTATCTTCACCTGAAGTTACATAGGCCAATATTTTGCCTTCTTCAGCAAAGAGGTAGTTTTTGACGTACTTGATCGTATCCTGATTGCCGGTGTTGAGATTTCGAAGAATTATATGATAGCCATTTTTAGCACTTACTTTTTTGGCCTTTTTACCCTTTTTGTCCGATTTGATTTCTTCCAGCTGATAGGCAATATATCCACTCCATTTTTGCGGAATTTTATACCCTTTGACATGTGGGATTTTCAATGCTGACTTCCTATTGAGGTCGTAGATTCCCAAGGTGTCCTTAGGCATTTTTGTTTTTGAGACCTTCTTTCTCTTAAGGTCCATTTCCTCCTGGTTACCAATCTTTATGGTGAAGAAGGCAAAGTCCGAATCGTATGAAAACCGACCATTTTCGCTGCGAGGATGTTCAAAGATCAAGTCTCCTTGAGCGTCTTTGATTTTGAGATGGTTGTCTGTTTCCCCTTTTTCCAGAGAATAGATAATAAAATCACCGCTTCGAGAGATTCTTGGGCTTTGTATCGTATTCCAAATATCAAAATCAGGATGATCTAAGACTTTCTTTTGTCCGAATGCTGTGGTTGAAATCAACAGGAGCAGTGCAATGATTCTGGCCTTCATAGTATTCAAGTTTTAATGACTCTAAGATAGTCAGGATCAGGAATTGGACGTAGGCGATTTTATGGATGGTAAATGATTTCGAACATCCTTAATATGGATGACATGAACAGAATAATTGAGGAGGAATTGCATGATTATTAGGCGTAAAATCAAATCGAATGGGCGACAAGAAAACTTGATCCCTCGGGAAAGGGACTACACTTTAAGTTGAGGACATTCGGGTTTTATGAGGTAGGCCCGGTAAGTTTTTTCCAGAGGTAGTAGCCAGTGGCAAATAGGAAATAACCTAATACCAACCCCGGAACAATGTCCAACATATCAATCGACCCAAGAAAGTTACTAATCATAGTCTTGATCTATGTGCACCAACTTATTAGATGCTGTTTCAAGTAATAACCTGCACTTGTCAAAAAAAGTTTAACAGAATTGAATTTTTTTTATATACGGTAATTTTCTTAACGGTCATTTTGAGAATTCACTATACTTTTTTACTCAAAATATTGATTTGCACATATAAATTTTTGTTATAAGAATAAATAAAATTGAAATAGATTATTTTAAAAATCTTTCATGGTCCCGTGTATTTAATCTACCAATCTTAATTTTGAGGATTATCAAAACCCATAAGGTGCTTGATATGATTAACATTCGATTCATTCGTAAGTCTTTGAAGTAGGTTGAACGCAACATGAATCGCTGTGACAGGTGACCAGGAGGTGACTACGTTTTCGTCCTCAACAATGAATTCGTTCACTACATTTACTCCGAATGACTTCAATTGGTCCTGACGTTCGGGGCCAATATTGTAAGTAGTGCCCTTTCTACCTTCCAAAATACCACTGTTACCTATGGGTAAGGCTCCCGTGCATATGGAAGAGATCGTCTTGTTTTGAGATTGAAATGCCCTGATAATCTGCTTGAAGTCTTCCGAGAATGCATCTTTGTAAAATCCATAAATTTCGAACCCTCCTGGAATGGCAATTGCCTCATAATCAGTGGGGGTAATTTCATCGAGTGTTTTGTCTACTTCGACTTTTAGCCCAAAGGTACTGGTGATGTTTTTCTTTATAGCAGTAGTCACAAGTTCTATGTCCTTCGTGCCATAGGTTTTATTCCAACCAAAAACATCAATGTATACACTGGCCTCATAAACTTCGAATCCATCGGCTAATAGGAGCAGTACTTTTCTCATTTCACTGTGGTTTGAAGTGTTAACCCTGAAATGAATGTTTTAATTCCTGAATATTAATCATTCAATTTCAACGCTCTTGAATACTGATTGAAGCCTTCTCCGAATTTGGAGCTTCCCCCAAACACGATGAACTGATTATTTAAATCATCATAACCGATTGCATGTCCAAGTATTGGGACTGATGAGGGACCAGTCGGGACCAATCGCCATTCGTTGTCCCGCCAACGCCAGGTTTCATTAGAAGTCTCTCCTGTCCAACCACCATATAAAATACCTGTTCCATGATCATCAAATTCCATGGCATGAGCCATTCTGGGAGAAGGGGAGAAGTTTGTATTTGACTTTTTCCATACTGAACCATCAAAAACCCAGGTATCTCCCAAAAGTGCTTTACCATTGTGGCCGCCAAACAAGATGAGTTGGTTAGTCTTACGATCATGAACGAGCGAATGTCCCATTCTTCCCTCAGGTCCTGAGATGCCTAGTTGATACCATGACGTACCGTTAAAAGCCCAAGTGTCGTCAAATACCTTGGCGCCATTTCTACCACCAAAAAGAATCAATTGCCCGCTTTCAGAATGATAGGCTATGGCAAATGAACTCCTTGGCTCAGGCCCATCAATATTCAACATACTCCATAAGTTGTTATGGTAAACCCAAGTATCACCAAGCTCAATTCGATTGTTATTTCTTCCTGATGTTCTTCCTCCAAAGAGGACAATTTGATCGGACTTCCGATGAAAGGCAAAACCATGATCCCAGCGTTTGGTTGCTCCGGTGTTGATCAACACCCATTTACCTCTGCGCCAAGTCCATAGGTCATCAAATCCATCATTGGTGTTGTTTTTACCGCCAAAGAAGAAAAGTTGGTCTTCGACTCTCACCAAATTCTGAATGTAGCGAGGAGGCGGAGCATTGACATCCAGTTTCTTCCAGTTTGAAAATCCCTGGAGCAGAAACAAAAGCAGGAATGAGGTTGTCAATCTCATGTGTCAATCTAGTCATTAACAAGTAGGGAAACCGTAGTTTTCGACCAAATGTGGTGGCGGCTCGACTCACGGCTTAAACATTGGTGTGATGAGCCTCTCAAAGAAGCTTAAGCAATAAAGAAGAGAAATGTAAGCGGGAATAGAATTCCTACCAGGGCAAGTTTCCAGCCTCGTTTTCTAAAGCTCTTTGATCCTCCGGAAATAAACATTCCAGAGATGGCAATTAAGATCATGGCGATACCGAAGATATCGGAATACCAGATCCAGGCAGGGTTGGTCGTTTGGTGAAGATCAGCCATTTCAGCCAATACATACTTTCTGCCCAGCCACTCTTTTTCACCTTCACCCGTTTCAAGGCTAACTTCTGCTCGAGCTTTATCAAAGAGAATTCGTAACGAACCGTTTCTGACCTGGAATCCTTGATATGGATTGCCGATATCCAGAACGGGAAGCTGACTTTGGATAAACTCTTCCGTGATGTCTTGGGGATTACTTGGAAGATTCAGTTTGATCTTTTCGACATCATAGGAGAATGTGCGTGAACTGAATGTTCTTCTGTGGTTAAGGGTAATGCCTGAAATGGAGAAGGATATGATAAGCCCGACAAAGAAGTATGCGATGTCTCTGTGCCAGTTGCGTGAAAGGTTCCTGAACCTAGGTCCGGTTTGCATTATTTTTATTAAGATTTAGTCTAAATAAGAATACAAAAGTAGAACCTGAATATTCAAATGCAAGAAACAATGGAAATAAATTTCGGTCAGTTCATACCCACCTTTCCGCGCATAGATTCGAAGATCTTTTGGGAGTCGAAACCGATACCATCTTTAA
This sequence comes from Cyclobacteriaceae bacterium, assembly GCA_028281285.1. Lineage (GTDB taxonomy): Bacteria > Bacteroidota > Bacteroidia > Cytophagales > Cyclobacteriaceae > Roseivirga. The sequence goes on along the minus strand of JANQKF010000013.1, from coordinate 249,667 downwards.
AGACAATTTCCATATTTCTGATGTTGGAAACATCGGACTCCAAATCACCATTGATAAGGACTAAATCTGCTTTTTTACCCACTTTGAGGGAACCCACTTCATTGTCGCGCTCCAGGTATTTGGCACCGTTCAATGAGGCAATTTTGATGGCTTCCACCACTGAAAAACCAGCTTCCACAAAGAGTTCGATCACGCGCTGATTGGCATAGCCAGCAATGGTTCTTCCTCCTCCTGTGGGATCGGTACCCGCCACCAGTTTTCCACCTTTTTTATAGAATTTCTTTTCCCAGGCCATTTGTTTTTTGAAGTTGCTCATCAATGTCGAGTCCCGAAATTGAAGGCGTACATGGTTCTTCAATAGCTTCTCTTTGATCTCCGGGCTCATGGCATCCACACCACCTCCCAAGACTACTTCTCGACCAGTATAGGGCTCGAAAACGGGAAGCGTGGAAGTGACTGCCACATTCTGTTCTATCAGGTAATCCATAAGCGCTTCCATGTCGGGACTGTCTTCTGGAAGATTCGTCAATGAACGTGAGCGCTGAAACGCGGGACAAAAATTTTCGACTTTGCCCTCAACAAAATCAGAACTCTGGAAGAACCCGTGCTCAATATTGTCTATCCCAATTTCTGCCGCTTCCCTATAGGTGACCGAGCAAATATGTCCTGTCACTTTAAGGTTTCTTGCATGGGCAGCATCCACCACCTTTTTCAAATCTTCTTTAGTCACATTTTGGTAAACTTTAAAGGATGTAATACCGCGGTCGGCCCAATAGTTCACCATGGCTTCAGCTTCTTCAGAGCTTTTGATCACCCCAAGTTCTGGTACCGGAGTACCTGCTCTTTCTATAAATGGACTGGTTACATCCATTTTAGGTCCTAACATCCTGCCTTGCTCTACCCATTCCTTAATATTCAGGTCAGTTTGTGGTTGAATACTTCCTGCTGTTCTTATGGTGGTATTCCCCCCGGCCAGGTACAGACGAGGGAATGACCATGTCATTTGGGCTACGCTAAAGGTCCCATCGAAGGATTTTGGATAAAAAATATGTTCATGCAGCATCACCAACCCAGGAATAACTGTCTTGCCAGAGCCATTGATCACTCTAGCGTCTGATGGAACATTAGTAGATGATGATGGCCCAATGTCAGTGACAGTACCATCTTTAAAAATGATTGTCTGATTATTCAATGCTGCATTACCCGTACCATCAATTACTTTGACATTGGTAATAGCCACGATCGACTTTTGAACGTTGACATAGGGCTGAACCACTCTCGAAAATTGTTGAGCATTTGCCGATACAACTATGATCGGTATCTGGAGGAGTAAGGCAAGAATACGGGTTTTCATATTGAAAGGGTTTGGTACTTAAGGTAAATAAAAGCAGTCGGGCAAAAAAGGGAATAGGAGGATTAGCCCTTGAATTGGAATTATGAGGCATGCAGAATATATTCAGGCATGGATTGGATTGTCTCGTTTTTCAATGATATACCCACGGAATTCCGTGCCGGGATACTCATTGGTGGAGTCGTAGTTTTTTGGATTCTCGAGGGTATACTTCCACTGTTTCGATTCCAGTACAAGAAAGTAAGGCATGCAGGCCTGAATTTGTTCTTTACCTTGACCACCGCAATTATTGGCTTTGGGCTTGCCGGGGTGCTTTTAATGGCGAGTGATTTTGTCGCGGCAAATAAGTTTGGCCTGTTGTATCTCATCGATTTACCTCTTTGGGGACAATTAGTGGTTGGAGTTTTACTCCTCGACCTGATAGGTGCCTATTTTGTGCATTGGGTGGAACACAAAGTGAAGTGGATGTGGAAATTTCATTTGGTTCATCATAGCGATACGACTGTGGATGTTACAACAGGCTTAAGGCATCACCCGGGGGAGACGGTGTTTAGAATTGGTTTTACTATCCTGGCTGTAATGATTGTTGGAGCGCCTATGTGGCTGGTGATGGTCTACCAGAGTCTCTCTGTTTTATTCGCCCATATCACTCACGCTAATATTAACATGCCTCGAGGTGTAGATAGGGCGCTGTCATTGTTGTTTATTACTCCCTTAATGCACAAGGTGCATCATCATTATACCCAGCCATTAACCGACACCAATTTTGGAAATATCTTTTCCATTTGGGATAGATTGTTTGGGACATTTGCCCAGGTCGAAGATACCAAAGAACTTGTTTATGGAATTGATACTCATATGAAGCCTGAAGAGAACGACCGAATGGGAAACCTGCTTGAAATCCCGTTCCAGCCCTATCGGCCACCGGTAGGATCTAAATTTTCAAAAGAACAATAGACCATATGCTCTCCTTTGAAAAGAAAAATATCAAGCACTTAACAAAGCAATTCGCTCAGAGTGGGGAAGTAGTATCGATTTCGGTTCGTCCAAAGCGGAAGGAGATTCCCGTTAACAAAGATTTTGTGCTGGCCATGGAAGGCGAGGGATTAAGGGGAGATCATTACGCGAGTTCTGGTGGAAAAAGGCAAGTAACATTGATTTCTCAAGAGCATATCGATGGAGTGGCTTCTATGTTGGGTATTGAAGAATTGGACCCGTTGGTACTGAGGAGAAATATTGTTGTCAAGGGCATTAACCTTTTGGCATTGAAAGGCAAAGAGTTTCGTGTAGGAGAGTCTATTCTGGAATATACGGGCGAATGTCACCCTTGCTCAAGAATGGAAGAAAACCTAGGTCAGGGTGGATATAATGCAATGCGCGGACATGGAGGTATCACAGCAAGGATTATTAGATCAGGGAAAATAAGGCCTGGGGATATTGTCAAGCCATTGGGCTAGCGTTGACTGGAAAGAGGAGTGGTCAACGGAAGAATCCATTCGGCATGTCCGAAAAAAGGGCGTCTGGCTTTTGAAAGATCAATATTTGGATCGATGATATGTTGAAAGTCCCTACCGTTCAGTGAGGCTTTTGCATCCACATAAACTTCAATATCAAGACCCATTAGCTCATATTCCTCACGAATAAATTGAGCAAGTTTCCAGATCATACCGGGATGGCCACTCATTTTTCTGTATTGCCACTCTTCCAAATACCCTCCTAGATCAGCCTGAATCACCTCGCCACTGGCTATATTTCGGATGAAAAAGTCTGTGTCACCCGTCTTACTCCTTAATTTCATATGCCAGGCATATTTATGCCCCTCTTCTGTCCAATGGACATTTCCCTTGATCAGAAGATGTCTGAATGGCAAAAGAATCTGCAGGGCCGCAAACACTCCAATAACCCAAAGTGTCAGCTTGTGGTAGGGGAATGTGGGAACCATCTTGGAGAGAGGGTTCTCTTTGAGGGGGAGCAATTTATTGATCAATCTCTTAGGCCAATCCGGAGCAAAGTAGACCGTGGTGGCAGCGATCATAAACCAAGGGAAAATGCCGATTTCAAAGAGTTCAGAATTCATCAGATGAAAGAGGCAAATGATGGTAAAACCCCATACTCTGGTTCTTTTGAACAGCAATACGGGAACAACTGCCAAATCCAGAAGCAAGCCTGAATAGGACATCACCAATATCATCCAATGCTCGGTGAAATATTGACCAATGACGGGAAATTCAAGATCATTTAGCAACCATAGTTTAAGAGGATAACCACCGAACCAATCCGGATTGATTTTGGCAACTCCTCCAAAGAAATAGGGTACACCGATCATAAATCGGATCAGCCAAAGGTTCCAGGACGGATTGTAATGAGATTTGATCTTTTTGAATAGAATTGCGTCAACCGAAAAATTGCGATGTGCTGGAATAAAGATCATTACAAAGCTGATCAGAACAACCAAATAAAAATGGTTCAGGTACCTGGCTTGTTCCAACAAGTAGGTATAGGTGAATAACAGAAAAAACAGTGTGGTGCTTATCCGGTACAGAAAGCCAATGACTATGAAAAATGCCAAAACTCCCAGAATGTACCAGATCGCATACATGCCGTCTTCTGGCAAGGGAGATAAATTGAATGGACCGTATGCAAAATTAAAGTACGGCTCGATCCAATATCTCCATATCCAATCATACTTGAAATAACGAGTAACCTCCCAAAGCATGATCCCTCCGAACATAATTCTGAAGAGAACGATGGTGGAATTATCAATCGGAGCAAATAAGTTTTTGAGTTTTTCTTTGCCCCAGATTTCAGAGATTTCACCCTTGAGAGGCTTCATATTATTTACGATAATCTAGTGGTGGATTTCGATCTCCTATGAGTGCTTCATATACAAAGTTTTCACCTCTTCTACGCCTCAACTCTTCTAATGCTTTTCCGGTCACAGAAGGATCTTTAAAAATGTCCATGGCTGTCAGTGTAATCGTTTTGGCAGCCACCATCATTCCTTTAATTCCGATATCCATGCCACCGGCTGCCACGGCTTGCCAGGTGTGTGCTGAAGTACCTGGAACCCATGTAGCGGCCCCCATACCTGCAGTTGGGACGAGCCAGCTCACATCGCCTACATCGGTCGATCCTCCGGTTCCTTTTTCACGAACAACGAATGGCATAATTTTATCAGCCTGATCCAGAGAGACTTTTACATTAGGGTATGTCTTGAGAATCTCCTCGGCAAAGAGGCGATCCGATTCTGAGTATTTCACTCCACCTACCTTCTCAAGGTTTTTGTGCATAATTCTAGCCAGTGTCTCATTAGGAAGTACATTGTATAGTCCGTGGATCACCTCATACTTCATTTCAGTATTAGTACCTAGGGCTGCACCTTCAGCAGCCTTCACCACCTTTTCGAATATTGTTTTTACATTGGCTACATCGGGATTTCTTACATAATAAAAGGCTTCAGCAAAGGCAGGTACCACATTAGGAGCTTCACCACCTCTCGTGATTACGTAATGTATTCTTGTTTCCATCGGCACATGCTCTCTTAGCATATTCACCATGTAGTTCATTGCCTCTACAGCATCTAATGCTGAGCGACCCCTTTCAGGTGCACCGGCTGCATGCGAAGCCTCACCATAGAACCTGAATTTGGCAGACTTATTGGCCAGTGTAGAAGTTGCCCCCGCAGCATTCGCGCTGCTCGGATGCCAATGTAACATGGCATCGACATCGTCCATGGCACCAGCCCGGGCAATATAAACCTTACCGGCTCCTCCTTCCTCGGCTGGAGTACCATAGAATCGGATGGTCCCTTTTGTTCCAGTCGCTTCCATCCAGTTTTTGACTGCGATGCTAGCCGCAGCTGAAGCCGTTCCAAATAAATGGTGGCCACAGGCATGACCGGCTCCGCCTTCCACTACTGCTTCTTTTTTGGGAATTGCCTTTTGAGAGACTCCGGGGAGGGCATCAAATTCTCCCAGGATACCGATTACCGGCTTTCCACTTCCAAACTCCGCTGTAAATGCGGTTGGAATGTCGGCAACACCGGTTGTAATTCTAAACCCTTCATCTGCTAATGTTTTCTGAAGCAGAGCCGAACTTTCTTCTTCCAGGTATCCGAGTTCCGGATTACTCCAGATTTGGAGCGCGATATCAGCATACTTGTCTTTTTGGGCATCGAGGGCCGCTAGAACATCTTTTTCCTTTTTTTGTGCGGATAGGCTAAATGAAATCAGGCAAATAGCCAGAACGGAGGTGATTAGTCTCATAGTCATTAAGGTTAATGACCTAAGATAGGAAGATTGACCAAATGCTGAAAGACAAGCATTGAAACCGATGATTTAATACTTGATTCAGTTGTCCGATCGTTTTAGTATTTTTAGTATACCGCCATCAAAAACTCGATCATGATAACTCATTACCTCAACAATTTCCTGCGTTACCAGTTTCGTCATAAATTCCATTCCTTTATTACACTCAGTGGCCTGATTGTGGGAATTGCTGCATTTCTCCTGATCTCGTTATTTGTTATCGATGAGTTGAAATTTGACAACTTTCATTCAAAAAGAAACACGATCTATCGCCTAACAAAGTCCAATAATTCAATTGGAGATCAGCGACATCTTGCACATGTTTGGCCCAATCTGGGAAAAGCAATTGCCAATGATTTTCCCTTAGTCAAGAGGAGTGCTCAACTTGGTTTCACTGCTCCAATTATGTTAGGCTTAGGAGAAAAATACATTATTCCCAAAGGGAGTGAAACCTTCTACGCATCTGCCAAATTTTTTGAGATATTCGATTTCAACGTGGTCAGAGGTGACCTAAGGAAGGCATTGGCCGAACCTTATTCTCTAGTTCTGACCTCTTCTATGGCAGAGGAGTTTTTTGGTTCATCTGACGCGATTGGCGAGTTACTCAGTTACTACGTTTATGGAGGAGAGAGGAAGCCTCTAACGGTAACTGCTATTGTCGAGGATGTCCCTGAAAGTTCACATTTGCAGTTCAACCATCTGGTTTCATTCAAGACCCTTGAGGACATAAACAAAAACAATTCAGGATGGATCAGACAACCGACCTTTACTTACCTGGAGTTGAATGAGGGAGTCGATTTGGTACAATTGGAGGGATCTCTTACAGAATATTCGAAAGGCTATTCTGCCAACTTGGAGAACTCTGATTATCGTTTAAAACTGCAGTCACTAAAAGACATTCACCTTGGTTCTGCTGAACTGCAAGATGACAGGGCGAGGACAGGAGACCGCCAGATGGTTTTTATTCTGTTGATCGTGGCGTTGGGTATTCTTTCTATGGCCAGCATCAATTATATCAATTTAGTTACAGCACGTTCTTTCGAACGCGCAAAAGAGGTGGGGATTCGAAAGTCGTTTGGAGCTGCTAGAAAACAGTTGATTTTCCAATTTTTGACTGAATCAGTCCTGCTAACATTAATGGCACTGGCATTGGCAATCCTTCTCCTTGAAACCGTTCTGCCACAATACAATGCGTTTGTAGGTAAGAGCCTGAGCATTGATTATGTGAATCAATGGTTCTGGATTCTGGGTTTTGGTCTGATTCTGGGAATGTTGGCTGGCGTTTATCCATCATTTTTGTTAACCCGACATAACCCGGTTAATGTCATGCGAAAAAACTCAAGATCGGGAACAGGGAGCCAAGCCGTGAGAAGATCTCTACTGTTCGTACAATTTGCGTTTTCTCTGATCCTAATCATCTCTACAGGAGTAATCAATAGTCAACTCGATTACATAAAGAAAAGAGACATCGGAATTGTAAAAGAGGGGATCATTCAAACCGTCATTCCCAGCAACAGAGCTGGTGGGAATGAAGCTTTCAAAAATGAGCTTTTGAGTAATCCTTTGATAGATCGGGTGGGCCGTGCAACAGTAAGACCACTTTATAATATGAACTCAAGCATTCCAAATGAACCGACAATGGTAAGTAGCCATGAAGGTTGGTTGGAATTGGCGGAGCCGTTAAGGAGAATCGAAGTGGGGTTTGATTTTATCGAGACCTTTGGAATTGAATTGATCGCAGGGAGGTCTTTTTCGGCTGAGATGCCCACTGATTTGGACCAAGGCATTATTCTTAATGAAAAGGCCATAAGAACTATCGGTTGGAATAATGCCAGCGAGGCACTAGGGAATCAGATCCGATATTTCGGAAAGGAAGCTATGGTCATAGGTGTAGTGAAGGACTTTAATTTCGAGGGATTGAGAAATGAGATTCTACCCTTCGCTTTAACTTATAGTAAGCATTCCCCAATGGTCTTTGTGAAATTCAAAAGTGACGATTTAAACGATATTGTCTCTTTTGTTCAATCCAGTTGGGAAAAGCATGCCACAACCAATGAGCCTTTTGATTTTCAATTCATGTCTTCCTTGTACGACCAGTACTATGATCAGGAAGCACGACTGGAGAAGACACTAACCGGTTTTACCTCATTGTCAATATTCATTACCATCATGGGACTTTTGGGACTAATTTCCTTTGCAGTAAGAAGACGCCAAAAGGAGATAGGAATTCGGAAAGTGCTTGGCGCGTCAATCGCCAATTTATACCTCTTACTATCCAAGGACTTTGTCAGACTTTTTGTATTGGCTGGGTTGATCGTAATACCGATTGTATTGATCGTGATGAAACAATGGTTGGATCAATTTGCATATAGAACCGATATGAGCTTAGCCCCATTTTTGATCGGGGTAGCGATTTTGGCTGTAATTACACTTGCGACAATAAGTTATCATGTGCTCAGATCGGCAAGGGAGAATCCTGCCCGAATCTTAGCTGATGAGTGATGGATATAAATTAAAGTGATTTTAATTTTTCTTCAAGCACATTGATCTTTGCCTCGGTGTCGGCTTGTTTCTTTTTTTCTGTAGCCACCACTTGCTCAGGAGCGTTGTTCACAAAGCGCTCATTGTTCAGTTTGCCCATAATACCCTTTAAGAAACCTTGAAGACGCTGAAGTTCTTTTGAGATTTCTTCTTTTTCTTTTTCGATATCGATAGCACCGTCCATAGGGACAAAGAATTCATCACCTTTGATTACAAAACCCGCAGCACCGGTAACCTTATCGTCCGAGAAGCTCAATGATTCAAGGTTGGCCATTTTCATGATCACCTTTTCAAATGCCTGATAGGGAGCACTGTTTGAGGTATTAATGATCAATGCCAGTTGTTCTTTAGGGGACATTCCGTTGCTACTTCTCAGGTTTCTTACATTGGAAGTTACTTCGAATGCCAGTTTTGCTTGTTCGATAATCTGACTATCAAATTTCTCAGCAATCGGGTATTTAGCCACTATCACATCATCTCCCTCTTCACGATCTTTCAAATGCGACCAAATTTCCTCAGTGATAAAAGGCATAAATGGATGTAAGAGCTTCATGATGTCTTCGAAGAATCGGATGGTGGCTTCACGAAGTGAAGCTGCGATTGGTTCACCGTAGGCGGGCTTGACCATTTCCAGGTACCAGGAACAGAAGTCGTCCCAGATCAATTTATAGGTGCTCATCAAAGCATCGGAAATCCTGAATTTGCTGTAATGATCTTCCACTTCAGCCAAAGCCTGATTGAAACGAGCCGTGAACCAATCGATGGCCGTGGTATCGGCCTCACCATCCAACGATTCATCCACTTCCCAGCCTTTAACCAATCGGAATGCATTCCAGATTTTGTTGGAGAACTTTCCACCCTGCTGAACAAGCTCCATATCAAAGAGTAGGTCGTTTCCTGCCGGTGAAGAAAAGAGCATTCCGGTCCTGACAGCATCCGCCCCATAGTCGGCAATTAAATCCAAAGGATCGGGAGAATTGCCAAGTGATTTTGACATCTTTCTTCGCTGCTTGTCACGAACAATACCGGTAAGATAAACATGTTTGAATGGTTTTTCATCCATGTATTCATACCCTGCAATGATCATTCTAGCCACCCAGAAGAATAGGATCTCTGGCGCAGTAACCAACGTGGAAGTAGGATAGAAGTAATCCAGATCGGCATTCTTTCCCTTGATTATTTTGCCGGTTTCCTGATCAAAGTATTCGTCATCAAATCCATTGAAAGGAGCGATGGGGAACAACCAGGAAGAAGCCCAGGTATCAAGGACATCCTCATCCTGTTTCAGTTGATCAGAAGAAAGACTTGAATTACCACTTTTTTCTTTGGCCAGTTCCAGCGCTTCTTCTTTAGTCTCCGCTACCACAAAATCGTCTTCTCCCTCACCAAAATAATAAGCTGGGATTTGTTGACCCCACCAAAGCTGTCTTGAGATACACCAATCACGGACGTTTTCCATCCAATGGTTATAGGTGTTTTTGAATTTGCCCGGAAGCAACTCTACCTCATCGTCCATTACAGCCTTATGAGCTTGGCGTGAGATGTCCTTCATTTTAATAAACCACTGGAGCGAGAGTTTAGGCTCAATAATGCTGTTGGTTCGCTCTGATCGACCGATTCTAGTGGTGAACTCTTCATGGCCCATCAGGTATCCGGCCTTGTCAAAGTCTTTGATCACTCTTTTTCTCACCTCAAAGCGATCAAGCCCTACATACTCCGGGATTTCGCATTTCTCATTTAATGTTCCATCGAGATTGATGGTATCGATGACTTCAAGATTATGGCGTTGTCCTATCTCGTAGTCATTTGGATCATGAGCCGGAGTCACCTTCAAACATCCGGTTCCAAATTCGATCTCCACGTAGTCGTCTCCAATGATCGGAATCTCGCGGTTGATTACAGGAACAAGCGCAATTTGGCCAATAAGATGTTTGAACCGATCGTCTTTTGGGTTCACGGCTATAGCGGTATCACCCATAATGGTCTCCGGTCGTTGAGTAGCGATGACCACCTTCTCATCAGAGTCCTTGATGCTGTATTGGAACTTGTAGAGTTTTGAAACCTCGTCCTGGTCGGCATAGATTACCTCTTCATTAGAAACGGTGGTTTTGGCTTCAACGTCCCAATTGACCATTCGAAGGCCACGATAGATATATCCCTTTTTGTAGAGGTCGACAAATACCCTGATAACCGCCTTGTAGTAACCGTCATCCATCGTGAAGGCTGTTCGGTCCCAGTCACAAGATGCACCTAGTTTTCTCAGTTGCTGAAGAATGATCCCTCCATACTTCTCTTTCCATTCCCAGGCATGATTGAGGAACTCCTCTCTCGTCAGGTCAGATTTTTTGATGCCCTGTTCACGGAGCATTTTCACCACCTTGGCTTCAGTAGCAATTGATGCGTGATCGGTTCCCGGAAGCCAGAGTGCTTCCTTGCCTTCCATACGAGCTTTGCGTATTAAAATGTCTTGTATGGTATTATTAAGCATATGGCCCATATGCAATACGCCAGTCACGTTCGGAGGAGGAATGACGATAGAATAGGGTTCTTTGTCAGGATTAACTTTGGCGTGGAAATAGCCATTATTCATCCAGTGTTCATACCACTTGTCTTCTACTTCTGACGGGTTATATTTTGTTGAAAGTGACATTAATGCGGTCCTCCTACGTTTAATCGAAATTAGTGGGCAAAAATATCACTATTCGTTCTAAGTTCTATGCCCAGCCTTTAAAGTTTAATTGCGCTACAAATTTAGAGCGTTGATGCTTACCTTTGGTGAGCATCTAATTTTTCACTCAATGCAGATAAAAGCGAATGACCCTTCGTTGAAATCATGGGTCGATGTCCCTCAAAACTCCGATTTTCCAATCCAAAATTTGCCTTTTGGAATCTTTAGGACCGAATACATGGATGCCGGGGCTGGCGTAGCCATAGGCAATTATGTACTTGACTTGACCTATCTACATGAAAATGGATTCCTTAGTGGACTTGGATTAACTCAAGGTGTATTCAATCAAAAGTATCTCAACGACTTTATTGGTCTTGGGAAAGATGTAACCAGAGCTGTTCGCAACAGAATTTCTGAACTTTTGGAATCTGGTAATAAAGAATTACGGGATAGAAAAGCAGCACGTGAGTTGGCACTCATTCCAATGGATGAAGTGGAAATGTTGATGCCTGTTCAGGTACCAAACTATACGGACTTTTATTCCTCGGAAGAACACGCCAGAAATGTAGGTTCCATGTTTCGAGATCCGGAGAATGCATTAATGCCTAACTGGAAACATTTGCCGGTTGGCTATCATGGTCGAGCATCGTCTATAGTGGTTTCCGGCACTCCATTCCACCGGCCTAAAGGCCAGACCAAGGCAAATGATGCCGCATCTCCAAGCTATGGCCCATGTCGTCTTCTTGATTTTGAATTGGAAATGGCTTTTATCACATGTAAGGAAAACGGACTAGGTAATAGCATTTCAACAGCTGAGGCGGATGATCATATCTTTGGTTTTGTCTTGTTCAATGATTGGTCTGCAAGAGATATCCAGAAGTGGGAATATGTGCCACTGGGACCATTTCTAGCCAAGAATTTTGCTTCCCATATTTCACCATGGATTGTAACCATGGACGCCCTGGAACCATTTAGAGTGAAAGGGCCAAAGCAGGACCCGGAAGTGTTGTCATACCTCAAATATGAGGGAGAAAAGAATTTTGATATCAGTCTGCAGGTAGGAATAGCTCCTGAGGACTCGAACGAGACCATTGTTTGTAATTCCAGTTTTAAATACATGTATTGGAACGTGAATCAGCAATTGGCACATCATTCGGTGAATGGGTGTAATATTCAGGTTGGAGACATGTATGCCTCCGGCACCATCTCAGGTCCTACCCCTGATTCATACGGATCCATGTTGGAGTTATCATGGCAAGGCAAGAATACAATTGCCATGAATGATGGATCGGAACGAAAATTTATTCAAGATGGCGATACGGTGATTATGCGGGGACATGCTGAGAAAGATGGTGTTCGCATAGGATTTGGAGAGGTAAGTGCCAAGGTATTATCAGCCAAAGATTAGATGCGAATAGACCCAAAGGAAATAGCACAACCAGACTTGCATGGATACCTCTTGGGGTGTATCGGTCCCAGACCTATTGCCTGGGCAAGCACAGTAGACAATGAAGGGAATGTGAATCTTGCTCCTTATAGTTTTTTCAATGTCTTTAGCTCCAATCCTCCCACTCTAATATTATCTCCAGCGTTGCCAAGAGACGGGGCTAAGAAGCACACACTCCAAAATGTAATGGACACAGGAGAGATAGTGATCAATATGGTGAGCTATCCTGTGGCCGAACAGATGTCTTTGAGTAGCACGGCTTATCCGAAAGGAGTTAATGAGTTTATTAAGGCAGGATTGACGGAGATTGAGTCCGAAAAGGTCAGACCACCAAGGGTAGGTGAGTCATTTGCTTCTTTCGAATGCAAACTAAGGGAAGTGATTTCCTTGGGTGAAAGCCCAGGGGCGGGAAACCTTGTAATTTGCGAGATTATTCTTGCTCATATTAAGGATGAAGTGCTGGGTGCAGATGGTAAGCCAGACCCTCATAAGACAGACCTGGTAGGTCGCATGGGAGGTGATTGGTATGCCAGGGCGAATGGAGAGGCAGTATTCAGGCTTCCGAAGCCAAACCGTAACCTGGGTGTTGGCGTGGATCAAATCCCTGATTCAATCCGCAATAGTATAGTGCTAAGTGGCAACAATTTGGGTAGATTAGGAAATATCAGTGAATTACCCGATAATGAAGCTGTTTTAGCATTTTCGGAGACTGCTGAAATACAAGAGATTTTCAAACGTTTTCAACACGATGCTGAATCCCTTGAGAATCATTTACATAAATTGGCTCAACGCTACCTGAATGAAAATGATCTGGAAAAAGCATGGTTAACCTTATTACAAAAGGGTCATTAAATAAGAGCTAACTACATTTTTAGATTTTTATGAAAAAACTCATGATTGTTGGCCTGTTGCTTCTCGTAGCGAGTAGCGTAACGGCACAGAAGGTGAATTTTGGTCCGAGAGTAGCATTGATTTCCTCTGAAATCAAACTCAAAGATCCTTTGGCTACTGTTACTGAAGGTGACCCGGAGATCGGGTATCAGGTAGGTGTATTTCTAAGGGCAAAGCTCTTAGGGTTGTACATTCAGCCCGAATTGTTGGTGACTAATACCAGTTCTGTCCTGGATATTGCAGGAAGAGGTGCAGTTGATTTTGAATTTGGGAAATTTGATATCCCTATAATGGTAGGCTATAAACTTGGACCTATACGATTACAGGCAGGTCCGTCATTTAGTTTTCTTACCAAAGCAGAGAGCACAGACCCTGGAGCGGTGGCACAGGATGTGAAGGATAACTACAAAAGTGCTACGGTTGGATATCAGGCGGGGATCGGAATTGACCTGATGAAATTTGTGGTCGATGTGAAGTACGAGGGTAACCTGAGTGCATTCGCTGATGCACTTCCGGCAGGAATAAATTCTGATCAAAGACAGAATCAAATTGTATTTGCGCTAGGATTTAAGTTATTTTAGAAATATCGAACTAACGGAAAGGGCCGCTCCTAGAGCGGCTTTTTTTATACCCATTGGACGGTATTGTTCGGAATTCTTGACATTTTTTAACTTACAGCGATGAATAAACGCTTATGAAAAGAATTCTACTTACCGTGTGTTTGGTACTTATCGGACACATTACTTTTGCACAAGGAGGAGCTTTTGGTCCCCGAGTGAGCTTGATCTCAACTAATTTAAGCCTTGAAGAGAACATAGCGAATGTTCAAGAAGGTGACGCTGAATTTGGTTATCAATTCGGAATTTTTGCTCGATTGAAAATGGGGCCATTTTTTTTGATGCCTGAACTATTATTCTCTGATACTAATTCGACAATTAACGTGAATAATGTGCAGGCAGACCTGGACTTTAATAAGATAGATATGCCTGTATTACTGGGACTTAAGTTGCTTTTTTTTAGGGTTCAGGCTGGTCCAACCTTCAGTTTCTTAACCAAAGCCGAACGAGACATCGGAGGAACAATAGATGATATTAAAGAGAATTATAATTCGACTACTGTTGGTTACCAAGCCGGGGTCGGGATGGACTTATTGAATCTATTAGCCATCGATTTAAAGTATGAGGGTAACCTCAGCAATTTCGCCAATGCCAGTAGCTTTTTGAATACCGATCAAAGACAGACTCAATTGGTGTTGTCAGTGGGTTTGAAACTAATTAGTAGAAAGAAAAAGAGCTCTTTCTAAATAGTTGGAGGCTATAGTGCCTCCTTTCTTTTTTTGTTGGCCTTCTTGGTCGCCTCAACATTTCGCTCGATGCGATGACCCGGCCTAGACCATTTGGTTTTGGAACCTTCTTCGGGGGTCATGTCTTCTGCTGACAAAGCTTCGGGCTTTGTACCCTTGGCATAGGGCTTCATCGGGATCAGACCAAGCGTATTGAACAGGTCCATATCCTCGTTCACATCCGGATTAGGGGTGGTCAGGAGTTTGTCGCCAGCAAATATAGATCCTGCACCAGCAAGAAAGCAGAAAGCCTGACCTTCCTTGCTCATCTCAGTACGGCCTGCGGACAAACGAACCGTTGTAGAAGGCAAGACAATTCTAGTTACCGCTACCATTCTTATCATATCCCAGATAGGAACAACTTCCTGTTCTTCCAGTGGTGTGCCCTCGACTGCCACAAGCGCATTAATAGGAACAGATTCGGGTTGTGGGCTAAGCGAGGCCAAAGCCACTAACATACCCGCCCGATCTTCGATGGATTCACCCATACCAATAATGCCCCCGCTACAGACGGTCACATTTGTTTTCCTAACATTTTCCAAGGTTTTCAAACGATCGTCAAAGCCTCTGGAGGAAATGATTTCTTTATAATATTCTTCCGATGAATCGAGATTATGATTGTAGGCATATAAACCTGCCTCGGCTAATCGTTGGGCTTGATTTTCACTAAGCATACCCAACGTGCAACAAACCTCCATATCAAGCTTGTTGATGGTGCGAACCATATCAAGTACCTGGTCAAACTCAGGGCCATCCTCAACATTCCTCCAAGCTGCACCCATACATACCCTGGAAGAGCCCGAAGCTTTTGCACGCAGTGCCTGAGCCTTGACCTGATCTAAGGTCATCAAATCATTGGTTTCGATGTCCGTATGATACCTTGCAGCTTGGGGACAGTAGGCACAATCCTCAGGGCATCCTCCTGTTTTTATGGAGAGCAACGTGCTGATTTGAACTTCACGAGAGTTGTGATATTGACGATGAATGGAAGCTGCTTCATATACTAATTCCAATAAGGGTCGATTGTAGATTTCAACAATTTCTTCCCTGGTCCAGTCGTGCCTGATCTCGCTCATCTATTCTTTTTTGAATGCACGGCAAAATAAAGAGGAAGAGCTGTACTTCCAATGGATTCAACACAAATACTATATTTACGGGCGATGCAAGGAATTTATCTATCATTGGGGTCGAATTTGGGAGACCGAGAAAAGAATTTGATACGTGCCCAGGAATTGCTGACTTTCAATCGTATAATTATTAGTAGAGCGTCTTCAATCTACGAAACGGAGGCATGGGGAAAGGAAGACCAGCCGAATTTTTTGAATCAGGTTTTGGAGGTGGTTACAGACTTGTCTCCAAGATTTTTGGTCAATCGTATAGGGGTCATCGAAAAGGAGATGGGACGTGTGAGAATCGAAAAATGGGGAGAAAGACTCATCGATATCGATATTTTGTATTTCAATGATGAAATCATCGAAGAGAAGGATTTGGTAATTCCTCACCCTGAAATTCAGAACAGGCGCTTTGTTTTGGAGCCAATGGTGGAAATAGGGGCGGACCAAATACATCCGGTGATAGGGCAAACACAGCGAGAACTTTTCTCGCTATGTTCCGATCAACTTTCTACTGAACTGAAAATTTGATGCCCGACTAATTCCATCTATTCATACCTAATGCTTTCTGTGGGATTTGAAACAGCTGCTCTGTAGGTCTTCAATCCGATTGTTACAAAAGCAATAATTCCTACAGCCAATGTGCTAATCGCAAAAACCAGCCAATTTCCCGATATACTGATCTGATAAGCAAATTCATTCAGCCAACTGTCAATAAAGTACCAGGCGACCGGAGTTGCCAGGATTGAAGCGATCAAGATCAACAAAATGAATTCTTTAGAAAGGAGGTTAATGATTTGGTTGGCGGTGGCCCCCAACACCTTACGGATTCCCAGTTCCTTTTGGCGTTGGCGGGCAGTATAGGTGGCCAATCCAAACACACCCATGCACGCCAAAAAGATTGAAATTGTTGAAAAAGCCGAGAAAACCCGGCTTTGCTTCGCCTCACTTTCATAAAGCCTGGCGATTGATTCATCTAAGAATTCATATTGCATAGGGTAATCGGGGGAGAATTCGTCCCATGATTTTGAGATCGTCTCCATGGCGGCTGATAGTTTGGAAGCGTTGATTTTAATCGCAAACCTTCGATGTCTCAATCCATTGACAATAATCAACGGTTCTAATTCTTGCTTCAAAGAACTGAAATTATAATTGTCACTTACACCGATAACCCGAAGTTCGTTGTTCCAAACCGTGACTTTCTTTTCAAGGACTTCTTCTGGTGTAAAACCTAACATTTCAACTGCTTTCAAATTTAGTACCGCAGTTTGTTGTCGGTCTGATTCAAGGTTTTGCTCAAACGAGCGGCCTGCAACCATATTCACTCCGAAAGTTTCAAAATAATCTTCATCACCCCAACCGATGTTGATCCTATGATTATCGGGGCTTTCTGGTAAGGTGAGTAATGTGATATCGTGAAAGCCTCCGGGCTCTCCACCAACCGAAGTGAATGATATGATATCGGGCTCGTCCTCGAATGATTTTTTAAAGACATCGATCTTGCTTCGAATAGTGCCATTGTTGATATCAATGAGCACTATCGCCTCTTTGTCGAAGCCTAAATCTTTTTGCTGAACATAGCTCATTTGTTGGGAGATTAACAAGGTCGCTGAAATCATGAAGATAGAGATGAAGAATTGCAGCACAACCAGTGACTTGCGAATAATGCTGTTTTTCCCGGAACTCACTTTGCTTCCCTTCAAGACTTTCAATGCATCGAAGGAAGAGAGGAGGAGAGCAGGATAGAGACCCGCTATCAAAAGAGTGGTTACCAATAGAATTCCTCCAAAGATGAGCAGATTTGGGTCAAGCCAATCAAACCTGACATCCAATTCGAAGTAATTGTTGAACGTAGGGTTCAACAGGATTGCCAATCCAACAGCAATACCTGTTGCAAAGAGCAAGATGGTAATTGATTCACCCAAAAACTGAAGGATAAGTCTGGTTTTTTCTCCCCCCAGCACTTTTCTGACGGCTATTTCTTTTGCCCTTCTGAACGACTGTGCTATGGACAGATTGACATAGTTGAAGCACGCTATTAATAGAATCGCGAGACCAACGGCTCCCAGGATATAAATGGTGTTTTTGTTACCATGAGCAGCGAAATCGAACATGATGTCATTATTGAAATGGACATCTCCAAGTGCTTCAAGCTCGAGATCCATTCTAAAATCTCCTGCTTCAAAGTCATCGCCAAAGTACTTATTCATAAAATTGGTCAATTGGCTATTGACATAATTGGCTTCTTCCGGTGTCTCAATTTTCACATAAGTAATCAGTCCGTTGTTCCACCAACCACCAAGGTTGAGGACGTTGATGTTGATCACCATGCTAAACTCTAAATGACTGTGTGAGGGGAACTCATCCATTACTCCCGTAACCATGTAATCAGTCTGGTTATCGATTTTGATGATTTTGCCAATCGGATCCTCATCTCCGAAGTACCGATAAGCAGCTTCTTTGCCGAGAACTACATTATTAGTGCCGTTCAATACCTGATTCCTATTTCCACGGATTAACGGATATGAAAAGAAAGAGAAGAAATTGCTATCGGCTAGAATTATCTGCTCTTCGATAAAACTTTTGTTCTCAAAAGTGACCAACACGTCACTGGGCATTGCCCTAACGGCAGATTTGATGCTATTGGGAAAATCATTTAAAAGTGCTTGAGCATACGGCCCTGAACTAACTCCGACTTTTGACCTTTCCCCATCAGGATCGGCAATTCTAATTGCACGGTAAATTTGATCTTTGTCCTGGTGAAAATCATCGTAACTGATCTCGGATTGAATATGGAAGTATAAGAATAGTACACAGACTAAGCCAAGGGCAAATCCCAGAATATTAATTAATGAACTGACTCCTTGCTTAAAAAGACTGCGAATGGTAAAGATTGGGTTGAAATTGAACATGTTGCCTCTTTTTGAGTGATTGAATTTTTTGAGTGTAGAAGGACGTAAGTAGTTAAGCACCTGAAACCAATATTTCATTCTAGAAAATCGGATTTCGGATTGACGTAGTTCTAGTCTGAATTCCAGGAGATTTCCTTCAATTTCTTCCTGTAATTCCTTGCGACAGAGCCAGCGAATGAGTCGTAGGGATATACTTGAATAATATGTTTCCCCTTTAGACATAGATGAATTTTAATGCATAGTCTGGCACCTGATTCCAGAGCATTTGTCTTTGCTGATTGGCATCTTTGAGTACTGTCTTACCCAGAGCAGTCAGCTCATAGATTCGCTTTCTCCTGCCACCACGTTCCTGGGTTGCGCCTTCCATGACCGACTCTAAGAATCCTTTTTTTTCAAGTCTACTGAGTGTAGAGTGAAGTGCTCCCATGGCTACACTTCTGCCAATCTGATCAAGAACCTCTTCTCTGATCTTGAGCACATACGCCTCTTTCTGAAGGATGAGAACAATGAGAAGTACAAGCTCCTCAAACTCCCCCAAGTTTGTTCCTTTCATATCTTTAAAGTATTTGTTATTTCAAGAATGGTTGCACGAAACAGAAAATATTTGTTTCTATTTTGTAGGATGAAAGTACGCAAAAGCAATTACATTTGTTTCTATTATTAAGAACAAATGTTTAAAAACTTCGATATCAGACCATCATGGCCTATTTTCGGTTGAGCTCAAGGTTGTAGACCTGTCTGCCCAACTCTGCCAGAAAGGGGATGCCCAGGGAATCATATTCGTAATTCCCATCGTTGTAAATCTGGTTTTCATTGACATGCACAGTGGCCGTGAGCATAAACTCCACGTTTTCTTTTGAGTCCTTGATATAGGCCACATCGGTAAGGTAGCCATAGGCATATCCCACTTTGTTATAGATGCGAATATGCTTTGGCATAGGGTCTTTATTATCCCCGAACATGAAGAATTTAACGTAGCTGTCGTAGTGTTCTCCGTCATTGTAATTGGGGTATTCACTTTCTAAAGCTGTCCGACTCATCCAAAACCTCAAAAAGTCATAGTCTTCATCGGTAAGATTGAATCGTGACTCTTCTTCAAATTCTTCCGGAAAAATTACTGCTTTGAGAATATGGTTGAGTGACTGAATAGAGAAGTAGTTCTTTTCTGAAAAATCCATAGGCTCTTCTGTGAGGTTGCCTTCGTTGTCGGTATACCCAATACCTTTGATCATTCTGTTGAGTGGGTAAGAGTGTTTGTCGACATTGGATACCGTCCCTTCGATTACGGTATATGTATCACTCATATTGAAGGACATTGGGTTCATGTTTTTGTTGTCAGCCCCAACCTGAAATTTATGATTAAGGTGAGCGGGCCCCAATGATTTTTTTCGAAGTTCCTGGTTTACGTAATCTCTACCTAAGAATTCAAACAGATAGTTGTAGGCATCATTATCGCTGACTAAGAATATTTTCTTAATCATATGGGCGATAGTTGGATTCAGGTTTTCTTCGGTAGAGTCAACTTCGACAATGACTTTGTCGGTGTCCTTTTCAAAGATTGAAAAAGGAGCAAGCTTGTCTACTTTCTGTCCCTCAGATTTGAGTTCATTGATTCTTTGCAAAGCGAGAATGGCCACAGGCATTTTAGCGGTGCTTGCCGGATAGAAGTAGTTATTGGCATCTAACTGATAAGAATACTCTTTAAATAACGGTTTCCCGTTTTCATCCCTATCAATTTGAGTGTATAGAATCTGGACTTCATGTCGATCGAGATTCTCTCTTATCCTACTTATTTCAATGGCATCACTCGCCATAATTTTGTTCAGGGGATTATTACTCGATTCACATGACATAAGACCGATAATGAAGATCAGTAAAAAGAGAGTTTGAATTTTGCGCATAAAAAAAGAATTCTCCATCCAAGATAGAGAATTCTAAAACTTTATGAATTCCGATCTCTAAGCTACGCTCGAGACTTCAGCTTCTCTATGAATCTTTTTGACGAGTCCCTGGAGTACTTTACCAGGCCCACACTCGATAAAGTCGGTCGCTCCATCAGCCACCATGCTTTGTACCGATTGGGTCCATCTCACAGGAGCAGTTAATTGGATTTTTAGATTCTCTTTGATTTGAGCAATGTCGGTTTCTGCCTTGGCCGTAACATTCTGATAAACAGGACAAGAGCCTTGGTTGAAGTTAGTCGTATCAATAGCCGCTTCTAACTGTACCCTGGCCGGTTCCATCAATGGAGAATGGAAAGCTCCTCCGACTGGTAGCGGAAGTGCTCTACGGGCTCCAGCTTCTTTGGCTTGCTCACAGGCAATTTCAATACCCTTGTGAGAACCGGAGATGACCAACTGACCTGGGCAATTATAATTGGCGGCCACAACCACTTCATCGATTCCAGAGCAAATATTCTCAACTACATCATCATCAAGACCGAGGATTGCGGCCATGGTAGAAGGATTAACTTCACAAGCTTTTTGCATTGCCTGGGCTCTTTGAGAAACGAGCCTTAGTCCGTCTTCGAATGAAAGAACTCCATTAGCTACCAAGGCCGAGAACTCTCCTAAAGAGTGACCCGCTACCATATCCGGAGTAAAGTCTGATACAGCAGCCAACACCACAGAATGTAGAAAAATTGCTGGTTGAGTTACTTTAGTTTGTTTAAGCTCCTCAGCACTTCCTTCAAACATCGTGTCAGTGATTCGGAATCCCAAAATATCATTGGCTTGTTCCAGAAGTTCTTTGGCCTTTTCTGAGCCTTCATAAAGATCCTTTGCCATTCCTGGAAATTGTGCACCCTGGCCGGGGAAAACGTATGCTTTCATTGAATTACAATTAAGATAGCCGCAAAAGTAAAGCTTATCAGCTTAACCTTCTATAAATCGCTGCTTTAATTCAGGGGTAGGAATCCGACATTGATCGCGTCTACCCCAGATTTTATATCTGTTTTTGGCCACTAGATCATAGATCAAATCGCGTATGAAATAAGGTATAATATAGAATCCGTAAAGCATAGGCCATAAACCCGTCAACCTTCTCGCTACTCTCAATGCCGCTGAACTTTTTCGATATACTTTACCCTTTGAAAGGAGTACGATGCTGTCAAAATCTTCAGTATTCAAACCGAGCTCACTGAGTTTTTCTTTCCCAAAATCAGATTGTAACGCAGCAAATTTAAATTTGCCTTTTGGGTCATGATCAATCACAAAATTGACGGAGTTATTGCATAGGTTGCACACTCCATCAAAGAGAAGGACATCTTGATCTACTATCGTATTATTTTCACCCAATTTTTGAATTCCTGAGTTCTTTTATCCTCATCGAATACATCAAAGGTAACAATAGCTTGGTAGTAATAGGTTCCAGCAGGTAGTTCTTTGCCGTTATTATCTCTTCCATTCCAATCGATTAGTATGTTGCCTTCGGCTTGCCCGGAGCTATATGTGAACACTTCGGCTCCACCCCAACGGTTGAAAACGTGGAATTCTACGTTTTGCACAAAACGCGGGCATTGCGTGTTCGGTCGATCGAAAGCGGTAAAGGTATCATTGACACCATCTCCATTCGGGCTAAACGCGTTTGGAAGTTCGTAGTTAGGACAGTTGTCGAAACAAATTGCATCACTCAATTCGCTTTCATTATTAGATCGATCAACAGAACTGACTCGATAACATCCCTTATAAGAACTCAATCCGTTATGAATGAAAGTGGTTTCTCTGGCTGTGCCTACTAACTCAAAACTGTTGTCTTCTCCGGTTGGAGAGTAGTAAATATTATAGAAAGCAATATCTCCGTCTGCATTGTCTACAGTCCAGGTAAAGGTGTTTGAGAAGTCAGCGAAGTTGCAAGGAACATTTAAGGCTGAACCACAATTTGGGTTCTCTAATATTGGTAATGGAACTCCGTTGACCACCGTGGTATCCACCGGATTGCCAATATCAATATCCGGTTCATCAGGAGGAATATTATCATTCGGTCTTACACAGATTATTTGCGAATCGTTGATTAGCGGTTCATCAATAAGTGGATTGCCATAACTCCCGCTCACTTTCACAAAATAGCAGTATTCACGATCATCTTTTAGAGGCACACCATTGAACTGACCTTCATCCAAGTAGATGAACGGGTTCTGAGTAACATCGACCTGGTCAATAAGAACAAAATTATTTTCGTCATTTGCATCGACATCCGTTCGATTACGATATATCTCATGGAATGGGAAATCCTGAACACGATTTGACCAAGGTACATCCGCATCCCATTCGAGTTCTACCGAGGCCAACAAACCCAGAGCCTCGGTTCTCACAGAAGAAGCCACGGCCGAGCTGTCAATAAGGTTATCACCAGAATCATAGAACCTTATTCTATAATGGTATGGGTTAGCTTCAGTATTCAGGTTGGTATCAACAAAGCTCAAATCTGTGGTAGATGTAACCAAAACCCTATTTGATTCTCCATTGAGGCCTGTAAACCGTACGAGTTCATATCTGAAGGGAGGAGGGAAAAGGGTTTCATCGATTTCTAATGGAGGAGTCCACTTCACCTCTATTTCACCATTGTCTGTGTCGGTATTTGTTACAGAGACGTTAGTTATGGCAGGAACGTCTATTGGGATAAGGGTACATGTTTCCAATGAGGCATAGCTTTCACCGCCTCTGGGTAATGGAAACTTAGCCACTATTCGATAACAATAGTTTACTCCTGGCCGCACGTTATTTTCATCGACATAACTCAGTTGATTAATTGGCACAACATCGATAAGTTCATACCCCGAATTAGCAGGAATACCTGTTACGCATTCTTCAGCAGTAAAATCAAAAGTTTCTTCCCTTCTCCAAATCTGCATAACCGGAGAAAAATCTTTGCCTATATAGTCGTCCCAAACGAGCTGAATCGAGCGCCCGGTAGCTATTGCCGAATTGAGACCTGTTGGCGCTGGTGCTACTACTTGTATTTGCCATGTTTGAAAATCGGTGAGTGAAGGGGCATCCGGATCAAAGGGTTGGTCCGATAGCTTAAATGTTACCTCGTAAGGTCTTTCTCTAACATGTGAGATGTCTGTTGTCCATTCGAATAAGGAAATGGTAGGTTGGTTTCTGAAAGTAGGATCAGGAGTCAGAGAAGCCGGTGAGATATTTAATTCAAAAACTCCACCAAATGCTTCTAATTTCACACGATTTCCATCTGGGTCTGTTCCTACAATTTGCTGTTCTATGGTCGTTCCGGCTTCGACACATATGTCATCTGGAATAACCAGAACCGGTGGTTCGTTATCACAATCCTCCACCACTATTTGCATGTCCCTGGTGACATAACCGAGCAATATCCATCGATCCAAAAGCTGGGAAAAACGCCATTCTTCAACAATAAAGGCGGCATTGTATTCACCCGCCACTGCCGGAGCGTCCCATACAAAATCGCCCGTTACAGCGTCAATTGTGAAAAGGGCAGGCGAGCCTCCATCTTGGCGCGTAGTGGTTATTGATGGGTCGTCAAGGTCTACATAATTGTTAACAGCCTGATCTCTTTCCTGCAATGGAACTGCGAGTCGATATGCAAGGCTGTCTCCATCTTGATCAAAAGCAGCAGGATTATGCAAAAATCTCGAACCTATACATGCGCGATCAATTGGTGGAGAAGTAAGAATAGGTGTATTGTTACTTAATGCCGGATCAATTCGCAATACGGTCTCAATGTGGAACGGAATCTGATCAGAACTTCCTCCATTTACATTCAGAATATTTTCATTTCGGTTTTGTTCAGTATAGCTTATACAATAAACCCCCGGTGCATCAAAAGTAACCACATACTCCATAATGGTCCTTCTGACTTGGTTACCAATCAACTCCTCTTCGAAGAAATTGTCCTCCTCTTTACTGATTAGGAATGCCCTGGGATCACTGGTTTGAGTTCCATCAAATACCGTCCCTTGTCCAAAGTCAATTATACCCCCGTCTCCTGCTTGAATAGGAGATTGTGTATCAGTATAAATAACAATAGTGAAGCGGTAACGAAAACTAGTTTGAGATATTCTAACTGCTGTAATTTCCCCCGCCCGAATGTGAGTAGCCCATGCTTCCACACCTATCATTAACAAGAACAAGAGGACAAAACCAACCTTCCTTCTGAGCTGCATCAAAACCCTGTTTAATCTACTTAACGCAATAAGCGAAAATTATTTACTGTATAACAAATTTAATTGAACAACTGTCTGTTAAGAAACATGTTCAACTAAAGTACACTTAAGAATAGCCTCTCACCTAATTCATGGTGGAATTTTAGAAAGAAACACTACTCCTGACGAATAATTTTGACCCAGTTTTTGAATTCTCGTGTCCTCTGAAGAGGATCAAATACATCAAATGTTACTTTGACATGATAATAGTACGTTCCCGATGGCAAGTCGTTGCCAGCCTGGTCCTTCCCATCCCAATTGATAAAAAAATCAGGTTCCACTTTGTCTTCAGTCGTATAGGTGAATACCGGCTTGCCACCCCATCGACTAAAAATTAAGACTTCTACCTTTTCTACAAATCTGGGGCATTGACCATTAGGTTGATCAAAAGCTGAAAATGTATCGTTGATACCGTCACCATTGGGAGTAAAAGCATTTGGTAAAACATAGTTGGGGCAATTGTCGAAGCAGACGGACTGACTCCTCTCACTTTCGTTTCCAGACCTATCTACACCAGACACTTGGTAGCACCCTTTTAGAGATGACAAACCAGAATGCGTGAATTGACTGTCTGAAGTGCTGCCCACAAAAATGTAATCGTCTTCCTCACCGGATTGCGAATAATAAATGTTGTAATGTGAGATATCGACCTCAGCATTATCTATATTCCATGATATCTGGTTTGCATAATCTGAAAAACCACAGGGTACTTCCTGGTAAATAGAACAATCAGTTTGCGGTGCAGGGTTGATGATCGGTGCCCTGGGAGGTATGCTATCATTGGGTTGTATACATAACTTTTGTGAATCATTGATCAAAGGGCTATCAATCGCTGGATTCCCGTAACTTCCATTGGTTGTAATGAAGTAACAATAGGCTCGATCATCAAGAAGTGATATTCCGTTGAACTGTCCACTGTCAGTATAGTTGAAACCTGTCGCTGTGGTTTTTACACTATCAATAAGGACCAAAATCTCATCTTCTGAATTTATATCCGTGCGATCCCTGTAGATATAATGATAAGGAAAGTTATCGACTCGGTTCGACCAAGGGATCGATGCCTGCCAGTCAAGCTCAATAGACTGGGTAAGCCCTAATCCGTCCAAACGCACGGAAGAGGCGTTTGCCGAAGCGTCAATGAATGATTGGTCCTTGTACACATTGATTTTATAATGGTAGGAGAGGTCTTGTGTATTAAGCCCCGAATCGAAAAAAGACGTGTCCGTTGTAGTACCAATAATTGTGGCATTGTTGTTCCCGGATTGCCCTGTGAACCTCACGACTTCATAAGTATAGGGGGGAGGGAAAAGGATGGGGTCAATATCGATTGGAGGAGTCCATTTTACTGCTATGTTTCCGTTGTTTACAGCGGTGTTGGTTACACTCACATTAGTTATTGCCGGAGCATAGACCGGTATGATTACACAAACCTCAGTAGAAGCATAGCTTTCACCTCCAGCCGGTTCGGGAAATTGCGCGACTAGTCGATAACAGTATTTCACACCAGGCTGTATCCCTTGATCATCCACAAAACTGAGGTGATCAATAGCCAGTTCCGCAATTCTTTCATACCCGGAATTTGCCGGAATTCCGGTGAGACAGTCTTCAGCTGAAAAATCGAAACTGTCTACTCTTCTATAGACTTTCATTGTTGGTGCATAGTCCTTCCCGACATATTCGTCCCAAACTAGCTGGATTGCTTGCCTATTTAATGCTGCCGCATTAAGTCCTTCTGGGGCAGGAGCAACGACTTTTATTTTCCAGGTGCGAAAGTCTACCAATGAGGGTCCGGAGGTAATCGAAGGGTCATCTGTGATTTTAAAGATAACTTCATAGGGTTCCTCCCGAACATGTGCGATGTCTGTATTCCATTCAAAATTGACAGTAGCCGGTTGACTTTGAAAAGCGGAAGAGGGGTCTAATCGAGCAGGGGAGATATTAAGGTCGAATGGGGCTCCGAACGCTTCAATTAATACATCATCATTATCTGGGTCAATTCCTTGAATTATTTCCTCTATTGTGGTGCCAGCTTCCACACATAAACCCTCAGGAACGGTCAAAATCGGTCTTTCATTATCACAATCTTCGACTAGAATTTGCATGTCACGAGTGACAAACCCAAGTTGAATCCAGCGGTTTTCCAATTCCGAGTAACGCCATTCCTCCACGATAAAAGCAGCATTGTGCTCACCTGCCCTGAGTGGTGCATCCCAAATGAACGTACCTGTTTCCTGATCCATTTGAAAGAGTGCCGGACTTCCGCCATCCTCGCGGGTAGTTGCTATCGAGCTATGATCTAGTGGAACGTAGCTCGCTACATCTGTTTCATCCCGTTCCATTGGCACAACGATCTTGAAAGCCAAACTGTCACCGTCAATGTCATAAGCCCCAGGATTATGAATGAAAGTCTTTCCAATACAACCACGATCGATTGGGTCAATAGACAAAACCGGAGTGTTGTTGAAATAAAATGGATCAATTCGGAGGGTAGTTCTTATAAAAAATGCAGTCTGATCAGACGCTCCTCCGTTGATATTTAGAATCCCGTTATTTCTGAATTTTTCGAAATAACTTACCTCAAAGGTGCCAGCGGATTCGAAGGTGTGAGTGAAGGTTATCGTGACTTTGCCGACATCATTGTCTAACTGCTCTTCTACCCAGGAGTCTGCCTGTCTCATCAGCCAATCCCTGCCACCATTTGCTAAGGCATCAATTATTCTCGAATCGCCAAATTTTATTACCGTAAGATGTCCAACTTGGGCTGGAGCACGAATATCTGTGAAGATGCTGAATGTGAATCGATAGGTGTAACTCGTTTGTGAAATGCGCTCAGCGGTAATATCACCAGCACGAATATGGGTGGCATAGACTGAAGTCGATGCAGTAAGTAGAAAAAGGACATAAATGCCCCAAGTCTTCCTTAATAGTCGAGTCATGAGCAAGTTCGAGGTTGTTGAATAACAACGACCTAATGTCTCCTGAGCTTATAATTCTCCTATCTTTTTTTAAACATAATTGCCGAACAAAGTGCTTTATAATCAACATTGTACTTTAGAATACTTTCAAATAGCAAAGGCATTTGATTGCTAACTAATCGGCATGTAACTTTGGCAACCTTAAATTAAATCTCCACTAGATAAATGAGTTGGTTTAAAAGAACCTTTAGCAGCTCCATCGGACGAAAGTTTGCAATGGCGCTATCGGCCCTGTTTCTCTTGATTTTCCTCTTGCAACATTTGGCCATAAATTTCACATCTGTGATCAGTGAGAAGACTTTTAATAGTTTGTCTCATTTTATGGGTACTAATCCGGTCGTACAGTTCGCCCTGCAACCTGTATTGATTTTTGGAGTAGTGTTTCACTTTATGATGGGGTTTATTCTTGAAATCAAGAATAAGAGTGCCAGGGCTGTTCGCTATGCTAAAAATGATGGGAGTGCCAATTCCTCATGGATGTCGAGAAATATGCTTTGGAGTGGGTTGTTTATTCTATTTTTCCTGGCTTTCCACTTTGCCGATTTCTGGATTCCGGAAATGGTTTACAAGTACGTTGAGGTAAATCCTTCAGATCCGAATCGCTATTATGAAGAGGTGGTTCATATGTTTGAAAATCCAATTCGCGTAGCAGTATACTGTCTCTCATTTGTATTTCTGGCTTTGCACTTGCTTCATGGTTTTCAATCGGCATTTCAATCCATTGGAGCAAGACATAGCAAATACACACCTGCTATTGTCAAGCTTGGAAAGCTATACTCGGTAGCTGTTCCGGCTCTTTATATCTTCATCGCAGTTTTTCACTATCTCGCTCATTGAATTTAGAAGTATGTCAGTTTTAGATTCTAAAATTCCTGAAGGTCCAATCAAGGATAAATGGACCAATCATAAAAACAACATTAAACTGGTTAACCCAGCCAATAAGCGTCTTATCGATGTGATCGTAGTCGGTACGGGGCTGGCTGGTGGGTCAGCCGCGGCTACGCTCGCTGAACTGGGATATAATGTAAAAGCATTTTGTTACCAGGATTCACCCAGAAGGGCTCACTCGATTGCCGCCCAAGGAGGAATTAATGCGGCCAAGAACTATCAGGGAGATGGTGATTCAACCTATAGATTATTCTATGATACTGTAAAAGGAGGTGATTATAGGTCACGAGAGGCTAATGTATATCGATTAGCTGAGGTTTCTACCAATATCATCGACCAGTGTGTTGCCCAGGGAGTTCCGTTTGCAAGAGATTATGGCGGATTGTTAGACAACCGATCGTTTGGTGGAGTTCAGGTATCAAGAACCTTTTATGCCAAAGGACAGACTGGACAACAATTGCTTTTGGGTTGCTATTCTGCCATGTCACGTCAAATAGGAAAGGGTAAGATCAAGATGTATAACCGTCATGAAATGATGGATATCGTCAAGGTGGATGGAAAAGCAAGGGGCATTATAGCCAGAAACCTGATCACCGGAGAAATCGAAAGGCACTCCGCCCATGCCGTGGTGATTGCATCGGGAGGTTATGGCAATGTGTTTTTCCTTTCGACAAACGCAATGGGTTCTAATGTGAGTGCCGGATGGAAAATCCATAAGAAGGGAGCCTTCTTCGCCAACCCTTGTTACACTCAAATTCACCCCACCTGTATACCACAACATGGTGATCAACAGTCGAAACTTACTTTAATGTCGGAGTCACTGAGAAATGATGGTAGAATCTGGGTGCCAAAGAAAAAAGAAGATGCTGAGGCGGTTAGAGCCGGTAAATTGCGAGGAGTCGATATTCCTGAAGAAGATCGGGACTATTATCTCGAAAGAAGATATCCATCCTTCGGAAACCTGGTTCCCAGAGATGTAGCTTCAAGGGCTGCCAAAGAGCGTTGTGATGCGGGATATGGTGTCGGAACCAATGAAAGTGGTGAAGCAGTGTACCTTGATTTCTCTGCAGCCATTATGAGATATGGACAAGAACAAGCTAATATCCATGGAGAGCATGATGCCTCCGAGGCTCGCGTGAGAGAATTAGGAGAGGATGTCGTGGAGAAAAAATATGGGAACCTGTTCCAGATGTATGAGAAGATCACGGCAGACAACCCATACAAGGTGCCAATGAAGATTTATCCTGCAGTACATTATACCATGGGTGGTGTTTGGGTTGATTATAATCTTATGACCACCATCAAAGGTTGCTATTGTATTGGAGAAGCTAATTTCTCCGATCATGGTGCTAACCGATTGGGAGCCTCAGCATTGATGCAAGGCCTTGCTGATGGCTATTTCGTTCTTCCATATACAATTGGTGATTACTTGGCCAATGATATTCGCACTGGTTCAATCTCAACAGACTCACCTGAGTTTGAAGAAGCCGAGAAGTCAGTAAAGGATCAAATCAATTTCTTTATTAATAACGCAGGTACTAAGTCAGTCGATCATTTCCATAAGCGCTTAGGCAAAGTGATGTGGAACAAGGTGGGAATGGCGAGAAACGAACAAGGACTAAAGGAGGCTATCGAGGAGATCAAACAAATCAGGGAAGAATTCTGGAAGGAAGTGAAGGTACCGGGCGTAGCAGATGGAATGAACCTTGAATTAGAGAAGGCCGGCAGAGTCGCTGATTTTCTTGAATTAGGAGAACTTTTCGCCCGTGACGCACTTTTAAGGAATGAATCCTGTGGAGGTCACTTCAGAGAAGAGTACAGCACCGAAGAAGGGGAAGCCATGCGTGATGATGAGAATTTCACCCACGTGTCTGCATGGGAGTTCAAAGGAGAACCTTCAGATGCGGTTCTTCATGTTGAATCGTTGGTCTACGACAACATTGAGCTTAAAACCAGGTCATACAAATAATTATTGAGGATTTAACGCATTAGAAAATATGTCAGGAGCAAACGGATTAAACCTAACGCTAAAAGTTTGGAGACAAAAAAATGACAAGGATAAAGGTCAGATGGAGACCTATCAGGTAGCTGATATCTCTCCCGATAGCTCATTTCTTGAAATGATGGATATCCTCAATGAACAATTGATTGAGGAGGGTAAAGAGCCGGTGGCATTTGATCATGATTGTAGAGAAGGTATTTGTGGAATGTGTTCCATGTATATCAATGGAGAGGCACATGGTCCGGGAAGAGGAATTACCACTTGTCAATTGCACATGCGTGAATTCAATAATGGGGATACCATTTACATTGAGCCTTGGAGAGCCAAAGCATTTCCGGTGATCAAAGATTTGGTGGTTGATAGAAGTGGCTTTGATCGCATAATGGCTGCCGGTGGTTTTGTAAGTGTTAATACTTCAGGAAATACCCAAGATGCCAATGCGATTCCGATTCCAAAAGCCGATGCGGATAAAGCCTTTGATGCAGCGACTTGTATCGGTTGTGGGGCATGTGTTGCCAGTTGTAAGAATGCCTCGGCAATGCTCTTCGTTTCTGCAAAAGTGTCTCAGTTTGCGTTGCTGCCCCAGGGGAGGCCAGAAGCAGCAGAACGTGTTCAAAACATGGTCAAGCAAATGGATGAAGAAGGATTTGGCAACTGTTCCAACACGGGGGCATGTGAAGTAGAATGTCCAAAAGGAATTAGTCTTGAAAATATTGCTCGAATGAATAGAGAATATTTGAGTTCAAGCTTTAAGAAAGAAGAAGTCTAAAAAAGGAAATCTAATAAATTGAGAGCCAGGCTGAATGTCTGGCTTTTTTTATGCGCCTTGTTTAAAATGAACCATCTCAAAAGTCAGGCGTCTTTAGTGGCGAAGATTGAATAATTTATTCCTTCAATGAGTAGAGAAGAAGCGTCTGACGAGTCTAAAGATTTGAAGCTGCACTTTCTGGTGCTAAGATGTCAGGTAGGTGATGAGCAAGCTTTTGGAGAACTCTATTCGGACTTCAGTTCGAAAACGTTGCGCTACCTAAGGAATGTGGTAGGCAATGACGAGGGAGAGGATTTGAATCAAGAGGTCTGGTTGACGGTATATAAACGAATTAAAACCCTGTCAAACCCTTCGGCCTTTAGGATGTGGCTTTTCCAAATGGCCAGAAACAAAACGCTCGACTATTTCAGAAAGACGAAGCGAATTTCCGAATTCGAGGAAGTATACAAGGTTAATCAGGAATCAGAAAAAGCTGAATTAGAATCTGTCGATGACATTGACGAAGTGAAAAATACTCTGGAATCGAACCTTGAAAAACTTCCGAACAAGCATCGTGAAGTGCTGATTCTGAATTTTCTGGAAGGAATGGACTATGATGAAATTGCCTTGATAGTCGGTAGCTCATTGGGCACCGTGAAATCAAGAATTTATAACGCAAAGGTCAAACTCAAATATCTGATGAATAAAACTTGAATATGATGACAAAGACAAATCAAAAACCAAACGAAGCGATCTGGGAGTTAATCGATCGCGAAAAGAAAAAGGACGCTTTTGTAAAACGGGTAAGTCGTGTGGCTTGGATAGGTACAGTGGTTATGCTGCTGGTTTTCCTCTCCTTCACCTTAATCGATTTAAGTCGAATGGTAAGGCTTTACAATAGAGGAGCAGTAGCCTTCGAATCTGTGATTGAGACTATTGTCCCTTTTGCGGTGATTCTTGGAAGTCTATTCCTGATTATCGCGATTCTGGCCACTATAGGGATGTTCCTGAGAATGCGTACGACTAGTCTGCTGGAAATACAACAACGGCTTGCCTCGCTTGAAGAGGTGGTTACGACCAATAAGTAGGTCAGCTCAAAGGTTGAAAGCTAGAAACCAGATGTTCTCATCTGGTTTTTTATGTCCGATTCTCACCTTTTTCAATATGCATGCTGAGAGATATAAATCAAATAATTCTTTAAACTCTAAGGCCATGAAAAGAATAATTCCAATCTGTTGGTCATCGTGTATTCTGATTGGGCTAAGGGTCAAAATACGTTTCCCTATTCTGGTAGTGTAGGAATTGGGACTACCGCACCTGCTTACGATCTGGACATTGTTGGAGGTCTAAGAGTCTCGGAATATCTAAGATTAACTACCGGACTAGACAGTTTCGTTCTCAACAATGGGAATTCACATATCTACAGGTCAAGAGACGTGGATGATACCTACCTAACCGATCATCGCCATATAGTTGGATGACCTATCCAATTAGCCTGTTGTACCTATTAGAAATAAGATCGAGGTACTTGTCTCTCATTTCTTCTGATAAAAATGAAATTGAGATCAGGTATTCCAGGTCGTCCTTTCTGTCAATCAAATTTTGTAGTTCGGAATCGATGGTTTTTTGAGTCAATTTCAACCGATCTCTTCCAAAGTATTCAAAGAGATCCTCTCTCTTGATTTTGCTCTTTTTTCCTGCTATCGGTAATGCCATTTCTTCAACTGCATTATTCATCGAGATGGTAGAGTTGAGTAGATCATAAGCTGGGCTTAGTTCTACTTTTTTATCACGAGTTATCAAGCTGAAATTTTTAAGGTGCATGTCTTCGTTTCCGGTTAGAAAACAGAATAGAGTCCTTCTGAATAGCTTTCTTTTTTCCAGCGCAGGGAAAGTACAATGATCTTCAACTACTGGGATTAACTTTTCCATCGACCAATTATACTTTGTATCCCTTGTATTTCCGGTCAATTGTGCAAAATCTTCTAAGTGGTTTTTTTTGTTTTTGGCATACCTATCGAATCGCTTTATGAAATAACTAAAGCTTCCATCCTTTGAATAAATAAGCCCTGTGAGTGGAACCTCAATCCCGAAAGATTTGGCCATTTTCATGGTCAAATCTTCATTTTCAGGAACTTGATAAAAAATATCACTTTGCGGTTTGATGATAAAAGTGCCGTGACTGTCCACTATTTCCAGGGCTTGGTTTTTAATAGATAGCTTGGCACTCAGTTTAGGCTGTACGCCTTGAATTGACATCTTAGCTGCTCGCGAAGCGGCTTCCCTTCGTTGTTCCTGAGATGTAAAGGGTAGGTCCTCTAAATGAGTAAGCCGGGGCGATAGTTTTGCAAGCCCTGATTTACTGTACTTATCCTTGCACGGTTCATATGTTATAGGACACTTATTCATCAGGTGCATTTTCAATGGTAACTGCCCCTACGAGATCCTGACCGGTGACCAGTAGCTGTGTGAGGTAATCTTTTTTATCTATCTTATATTTCTTTAATAAGCCTTCTAATTGAGTCCCTTCAGGTAATAATCCATCAAAAAAAGGAGGGAACTGTTCATAAACATAGGCCTCACTTCTTACAGGCATGGTAAGGGAAATGGGTGAACCATTATACTCTAAGTCATATTGAAAAGTATAATGCTTTGGATTTTCCTCGGTGAGAATGCCAGCTTTAGTATCATGTATTTTTACCAGTGCTTTTCTCATATTCCTCCATTAGTGGGCTTTGAAATTTAAGGTTGATATTGAGCGCTTCCAGAACAGCCATAATTGTTGACCATTTGACAGTTTTTTTACCCTTTTCTAAGTCGTAGATAACCGTCTTTCCTGTTCCAGCTAGTTCGGCTAACGCATTTCGGCTTAGCTTGGCCTGCTTTCTATGGAATGTTACTATCTTATCTAAATCATTATTTACTGCCATAGCAGCAAATTTAAGTATTCTTTTACAATTCAAGAAGAATAAGCAATAAAAACAAGCAATAATTACTGTCACAACAGTAAAAATTAGATTTCATAGTTTAAATTGACGATGAAGTAGGTAAGTCAGATAGTCAAATTACTGCTGTAGCGGTATAAATGAGAATCTAAAATCATTATCAATGGATGAACCAAATAGTAGTCTTTACTTACATTCATTGATAGCCTTCTCAAGAATACCCATTACCTTTTCAGTATTCATTCCAACCAATGAAGCCGGGAACCCTACCTCCAGGTTTTCGATAGTTAACGTTTGATTTTCATCCGAAAAATCATAATCTAGTGAGATTCCGTTCTTGGAAAGATACCCTGAATTTCCCTCTAAAGTGATGCCTTGACCCTGGAGTTTGGTCTTTAGGCATTCAAATGCAGTAGTCGATACGTTTTCAAACTCTTTATTCATCTTCCTCCTCAATTTCGGAAATCGGAGTTAGATTTTCAGGTATTTTTTCATCCCCGGGCTCTTTAGCATGTTTGAACACTTCAATGATCGGTGATTCCTTAACCTCAGGCACGATGAAGGTAGCGAGCATGTTGTTTAAACTTTCATGGATGCGATCATAAG
The DNA here is from genome assembly GCA_028281285.1 of Cyclobacteriaceae bacterium. GTDB lineage: Bacteria > Bacteroidota > Bacteroidia > Cytophagales > Cyclobacteriaceae > Roseivirga. Next base: position 214,751 of record JANQKF010000013.1, on the reverse strand, counting down.
CTTCTTTCACATGATGCGCAGTAACTAACATTAGATTGGTGACTTTCTTCTCCTTTCCACTATCCGCATCAATGATCATGTAAGAAATCTTGCATTGATAAAATGTTTCCGCATCCGTATATTCAAAAACATCAACAATCTTACTTTTTGCAATGCTGGTCACCTGGAATTCGCCCATTACGCGCTGTCCGATTTCCTCATAGATTTTGGCTTCTGCTTCTGTAAACGACAGCGCATCCACCAAATAGGCTTCAGTTACGTTTTTAACTCGTCCTTGTTCATCTTCTTTTTGATACTTGACCTTGCAGGAAAACCAGATTTGCATAGCGTTGAATTTAGGTGTGCGAAGATAAGGGCTTGTCCTCTAAATTCTACGAGATCGAACAAAAGGCTTGAAATAATTTTCTAATCCATTGCGAAGTTTGCTACTTCACGTTTCATGAGTGCCGTTTTTCCTTTTCCCACCCAAATTGTCATCACGTGCTTTCCTAAACAAAGTCCATGGCTGGCCAAGGAAGTGGAGAGTTTGGGTTATACTGTAGAAAGTAAGAATGTATCGGAAGTGGAAATCAAAGGCTTCATGGATGATTGTCTCAGGCTGAATATGTATCTGAGAACGGCAGGGAGAGTCCTTTTCCAGGTTTCCAGATTCAGAGCGAATAACGCTAATGATCTTTACAAAAAGATTTTGGGAATACCTTGGGAGAAGTACCTCAAAAAAGATGGTTACTTCTCGGTTACCTCATGGGTACGAAATGATAGCATAAAAGATGAGCGTTTTGCCAACGTGAGAATTAAGGATGCTATTGTCGACAGAATGGTGGAGAAGACGGGAACCAGGCCTGATTCGGGGCCTTCCCGAGATCATGCGGTTATCCATGTATACTGGAAAGAAGATCGCGTTCGTTTATATTTTGACACCTCTGGGAATACTATCTCCAAACACGGATATCGTAAAATACCATTCAAAGCTCCAATGATTGAATCGTTAGCGGCCTCAACAATTTTGGCTTCGGGATGGGACATGGAAAGTCCATTCGTGAATCCAATGTGCGGGTCAGGTACTCTGGCAATTGAAGCAGCGCTTATGGCCACGAAGTCGGTGCCGGGTTTGATCAGAAATAACTATGGATTCATGCACATCAATGGGTATGATGAGGAATCCTGGAAGGGTTATCAGCGACTAGCAGGACTGCAAAAGAAAGAAGGAGTTGATTTTAAGATTATCGCTTCTGACATAAGCAGCGAAGCATTGAGAGCTGCCCGAACCAATGCGAAATTGGCAGGGGTAGATCACCTTATAGAATTTGTGAAGTGTGACTTTCGAGAAACACCCATTCCCAAAGAAAATGGGGTGATCATGATGAATCCGGAATATGGAGAACGACTTGGGGCCGACAAAGATCTGGAGTTGCTCTATTCTCAAATAGGTGATTTTTTCAAACAAAAGTGTCAAGGTTATAAAGGATACGTATTTACAGGCAACCTTGAACTTGCAAAGAGAATTGGTTTAAGAACCTCAAGGAGAGTTGAGTTTTTCAACGCTCGCATTGAGTCTAGGCTGCTAGAGTACGAACTTTACCAAGGTTCAAAACGACAAATGGACTGAGTTGAAAGTACTGCGATCAATATATTTTTCATTTCCCGTCAGATTGGTAATCACCCATCTGAGGTTTAATCATTTCCTCGTACTGTATTGGGTCTTCTTGTTCACTATTGTCAGTGGGCACTTTGGCAGCCTTTTGGGAATACCCTACTTGTTTCTGGATCCTGTTTACCTGGACAATGTCAATTTCTGGAGTTTCCTGATCATGGGGTTAGTGCTGGCGGGCTTTACAATGGCTTTCAATATTAGTTCATACATCTTGGATAGCTTCCGGTTTCCATTTTTGGGTACACTTCCGAAGCCATTTGCTCACTTCTGTTTAAATAACTCGCTAATTCCCCTGGCCTTCTTGATTTATTACATAATCAGAATAATAGGATTTCAACAGACAATGGAAGGTGATTCAGGGTGGCATATCATTTCAGATATTTTAGGGCTGTTATTAGGCTACTTGCTTACCCTAACCCCAATGTTTGCCTATTTTATGCGAACCAATCGCGACATTTTCAAAGTACTCGGAATCGCGGTGGACAAACCAAAGAGCAAGACCGCTAGAAAGAAAAATGCTTTCAAAAAGCTAAGGAGACTACGAAGAAATGCAGTAAGGGTTGAGAACTATGTGAGTCTTAAATTCAAGGTGTTCAGTGCCAGAAGGTTTGAGCAGGTATTCGATAGGGTCCTCATTTTGCGGGTATTTACTCAGAATCAGAGAAATGCGATTTTTATTGAGCTCTTCCTTTTCATTGTAATTATAAGTCTTGGATTAGTAAAATCGGTTCCGCAGTTTCAACTTCCGGCCGCTGCAAGCATCGTGCTTTTGTTGACTATGATCGTGATGTTTACAGGAGCTATCAGCTATTGGTTTCGAACCTGGGCCATCACCACGGTAATCGGCCTCTTTCTTATTCTGAACATCACCCACATCGCAGGTTTTTTTAAGGCCATATATCAAGCCTACGGATTGGACTACACTGTGGAAAGGGCTGAATATAGTGTTGGGGAGATCCGAAAACTGAATAGTCCGGATAATGTTGAGCAAGACAAGGCCAATATCCTTGGGATTCTGGACAAATGGAGAGCTGGATTTGGAGAGTCAAAACCAAAAATGGTATTGATTACAGCAAGTGGAGGGGGACAACGGTCTGCACTTTGGACGACTAAAGTTTTACAAAGTGCTGATAGTGTTTTGAATGGTAATTTGATGAAAAACACTGTACTAATGACAGGAGCATCCGGTGGATTGGTCGGTGCCGGCTATTATCGTGACCGATATTGGTCAGAGCAAAACAAGGCTGTTGATCTGGATGCGGTTGGAAGAGATGTCCTTAACCCGATAATATTCTCGTTATTCGTTAATGACATTTTTGTTCGAACTGGAACCTTCGAATTTGCAGGTCACTACTATCCCAAGGATAGAGGGTATGCCTTTGAGCAACGATTGATGGAAAACTTGTCTTTGGAAGACCGTAAACTGGCCGATTATTACAGTGCGGAACAGAACGCAGAAATCCCTATACTGGTTATGGCACCTACTGTAGTCAATGATGGGCGAAAACTCTACCTTTCTTCTCAGTCAGTTTCGTTTTTCAACACCGGACATGATCTGGTGGATGTAAAACAACAGGGAGTAGATTTCCGAAGGCTCCTAACCAAGCAAGGAGCAGACAGCTTGCGTTTTCTTTCAGCATTGCGAATGAGTGCTACTTTTCCATACATAACTCCTAATGTGACCTTACCTACGCAACCTCCGATTGAAATTGCTGATGCCGGCATCTCTGACAACTTTGGTGTGGCAGATGCACTGACTTACTTGCATGTTTTTAAAGATTGGATTCTCGAAAACACCTCAGGTGTCATTTTACTCACTATAAGGGATTCAGAAAAGGAACCGGAAATTACATCCATCGAAAAGGAGTCGCTATTTCAACGACTTTTTAGTCCGTTGAAGGGGGTATATGACAATTGGGATTACGTACAAACGATTAAAAATGAAAAGCAGTACGATGTGCTCAAATCCACAATGGGAGATCATGTGAATCGTGTAGAGTTTGAATACCGCTTAAACCTGGACGGAAGCCCTAAAGATCGAGCCTCACTGAGTTGGAGGCTTACTGAAAGAGAGAAGAAAAACATCATTAGAGCAATTGAACATCCTCTTAATCAAAAATCACTCCATAGCTTGAGAACTCTTTTTGTTGAAGACTATTGATCTCCTCTGGAACAGTATTTTATTGCTTCTGGGCAGTTGAATACAAACGGATCATCGACATCCTCATCTAGTTCCCAAATAAATCGATATTCTCGTTGAGGTTTAAACTTTAGTGGTTTGATGAAATATTGAGACTTGTTGACCAGATTTCTTAACTCGGCTGATAGTGAATAAAAATCAAAATTCGGAGGAGGTGTCCCAACCAACACCTTGTTTGTCCTATAGAGGCAACCTGATCTATAAATGGTTGGACATGCTAACCTGTCTGCAATGGCATTTGCGAAGCCTTCTGGATCATTGATTATATAATAGTCATCATATTCAAAGTTTTGTATCAATTCTGGATCTGGCTTACCTATATAAGTACAGAAGACAAAGTTGTTAAATCCAGATGCTATTCGTGCAAATCCTGTCATCTGTGAATCTCGTCCAACCACAATTAAAGAGCCTTCACTTTTATCACCAATCTCATTATTTTCACTTTGGGCAAAATCTCTGAATGTCCCCAATCGAATCGTTCCATTTTCAAAAAAACTATCTACAAATTTCTTTTTTGTCATTTTAATCAGCTGATCTTTAGGCTCGGTCAAGTCGTCAAACTCTTCCTCCAGGGTTATTTCGGCCAACTTCTCCTTGGGGACTGGTTCGTCAAACATTAGATTATTAATCATTGCCCCTGTAATGGCACTTATTTCATCATTTGGAACAAATTTTTGCCGACCAAAATATTCACTTACTAAAACTGATTTTGACATATTTTATAATATACTTGAATTATGTTCTAGCCCAAAATAAGCGAGAAGATCCATATCTCGATTCTGCCTAACAAGCGTTAGGAAACTGGGGTATTTTGGCTAAATTTGTGCTCAAATCTCAACGGAAGATCTATGCAGGAAGTCGCGCCTTATCAACCAAAGAATAAAGTCAGAATAGTAACCGCAGCGTCTCTTTTCGATGGACACGATGCCGCCATCAACATAATGCGGAGAATTATTCAGGCAACCGGCTGTGAGGTGATTCACTTGGGACACGATCGAAGTGTTGAGGAAGTGGTGAATACGGCCATTCAGGAAGATGCTCAAGCCATCGCAATGACATCCTATCAAGGGGGTCATAACGAATACTTCAAATACATGTATGACCTGCTTAAAGAGAAAGGTGCCGGCCACATTAAAATATTTGGAGGAGGTGGAGGTGTAATTCTTCCAGAGGAGATCAAGGAATTGATGGATTATGGCATCACCAGAATCTATAGTCCTGATGATGGCAGGGAAATGGGATTGCAGGGAATGATCAACGATATGGTGGAGCAATGTGACTTCCCTACTGGTGAGAACCTGAATGGAGAAGTTGATCATATTTCATCCAAAGATGTAAATGCAATAGCCAGAGTAATATCTGCTGCAGAGAATTTTCCTGAAGAATCAAAGGCCGATTTAGACAAAGTTCATGAGTTGGCTGCAAAAGTAGAAACACCTGTGTTGGGAATTACCGGAACTGGAGGTGCGGGTAAGTCCTCTTTGGTGGATGAGTTGGTTCGTAGGTTTCTGATTGACTTCAAGGATAAAAATATTGCTATTGTTTCAGTTGACCCATCGAAACGAAAAACAGGTGGCGCCTTGCTTGGTGACCGAATTCGAATGAATTCAATCAATAATTCGAGGGTTTATATGAGGTCTTTGGCAACGCGTCAGTCTAATCTTGCTTTGTCAAAGCATGTAAAGGAAGCAATACAAGTGCTCAAGGCCGCCAATTATGACCTGATTATATTGGAAACCTCTGGAATAGGGCAGTCTGATACTGAAATCTTAGATCATTCAGATGTATCCCTTTACGTGATGACGCCAGAATATGGTGCGGCAACTCAACTTGAGAAAATCGATATGCTTGATTTTGCGGATGTGATTGCGCTCAACAAGTTCGATAAAAGAGGTGCGCTGGATGCGCTAAGAGATGTCAAAAAGCAGTACCAACGAAATCATGGACTTTGGTCAGCGAAGGTAGATGATATGCCGGTATTTGGTACCATTGCCTCTCAATTCAATGATCCGGGGATGAATTCACTGTATAAAGTGATTATGGATCATCTTGTGGAGAAGACAGGAGTGGATCTTAAATCAACTTTCCAGATAACTAACGAGATGTCTGAGAAGATATTCGTGATCCCGCCTAAGCGTACTCGTTACCTCTCTGAAATTTCAGAGAACAATAGGTCTTACGATGAATGGGCTGCCAAACAAGCCGAGGTGGCAGACAAACTTTATGGATTTCATAAGTCAATTGAAACACTCAAAGATTCTACTGTTGCTGACAGGGACCGACTGATAAAAGGGCTTCAAGAGTCTTATGCTGATGTAGCTCTTGACCTTGATCCGCACAACCTTCAGCTAATTGAAAGCTGGGAAGAGAAGAAGAAAAGATACTCAGATCCGGTTTATACTTTTAAGGTAAGAGATAAAGAGATAAACATTCAGACTCATACTGAGTCACTTTCACACACTCAGATTCCTAAAGTTTCCTTACCTAAATTCAAAAGTTGGGGAGATGTTTTAAGGTGGTCGTTGCAGGAGAATGTTCCGGGAGAGTTTCCTTATACTGCTGGTATTTATCCATTTAAAAGAGAAGGGGAAGATCCGACTAGGATGTTTGCTGGAGAAGGCGGTCCCGAAAGAACCAACAGGAGATTTCACTATGTAAGCTTGGGAATGCCGGCAGCCAGACTTTCGACCGCGTTTGATTCGGTGACACTTTATGGCAATGACCCGGGATATCGACCCGATATCTATGGAAAAATTGGTAATTCTGGTGTGAGCATCTGCTGCTTGAATGATGCTAAGAAATTATACTCAGGATTTAATCTGGCAGACCCAACCACTTCCGTTTCGATGACTATTAATGGTCCGGCTCCAATGCTTCTAGGTTTTTTCATGAATGCTGCCATTGATCAGCAGTGTGAGCTTTACATTACAGAAAAAGGGCTGGAAGACGAGATTGAGAATAAGATCCAGGCGATTTACAAGAAGAAGGGTGTGGCCAGACCAAAATATCAAGGTGATCTTCCTGAAGGCAATGATGGGCTAGGCCTAATGCTATTGGGTGTAACCGGAGACCAAGTATTGCCGGCTAAAGTTTATGAACAAATCAAAGCAGATACCTTGACCAAGGTTCGGGGTACTGTTCAGGCAGACATATTGAAGGAAGATCAAGCACAGAACACATGCATTTTCTCTACTGAGTTTGCGCTGAGGTTGATGGGAGATGTTCAACAGTATTTCATTGATAAAAATGTAAGAAACTTCTATTCGGTTTCCATTTCCGGATATCATATAGCCGAAGCCGGTGCTAATCCAATTTCCCAATTGGCCTTTACATTGGCGAATGGATTCACTTATGTAGAGTACTATTTGAGCAGGGGAATGGACATCAACAAGTTCGGCCCGAACCTTTCGTTTTTCTTCTCTAACGGAATTGATCCTGAATATGCAGTAATTGGTAGAGTGGCCAGGAGAATATGGGCAAAGGCAATGAAGAATAAATACGGAGCCAATCCCAGGGCCCAAATGTTAAAATATCATATTCAAACTTCCGGACGTTCATTGCACGCTCAGGAAATTGACTTTAACGATATTCGAACCACGCTTCAGGCACTATATGCGATTTATGATAATTGTAATTCCCTTCACACCAATGCTTATGATGAGGCAATCACTACACCAACAGAAGAATCAGTGAGAAGGGCTATGGCCATTCAGTTGATCATTAATAAGGAGCTAGGACTGGCTAAAAATGAAAATCCGATGCAAGGGTCATTCATCATCGAAGAACTCACGGATTTGGTTGAGGAAGCCGTTTTGATGGAATTTGATAGAATTACTGAACGAGGTGGAGTACTGGGCGCCATGGAAACCATGTATCAGCGGAGTAAAATTCAAGAGGAGAGTTTATACTATGAGACATTAAAGCATACGGGTGAATTTCCAATTATTGGTGTGAATACTTTCTTAAGTTCCAAAGGTTCGCCAACAGTTCAACCCAAGGAGGTGATCAGAGCTACCAAAGAAGAAAAAGAATACCAGATCGAGATGCTTGAAGCACTTCATGAACGGAATGCCACCAAGGCAGAAGAGATGATCAAGCGAGTGCAAACCGCGGCTATTCAAAATCAAAACATCTTTGAAGAACTGATGGAAGCCTGTAAATACTGCTCGCTAGGTCAGATTACTTCAGCATTGTTTGAGGTTGGGGGGCAGTACCGTAGAAATATGTAATAAAAAGCCCATTCAATTAAATGGGCTTTAGAAATTTTGAGTTGGGTATTAGAAATCTAAATCTGCTTCGAAAATAGTCCAGTTAACAGGAGTTAATGTGCCAAGATCTCTTGTTCCATGGAGAACATAGAGTTTGTTTTTAACTGTGGCGATGTCCCATATGGTGTTCAGGTCACTGTCATCCAAATTATGGTTGATTTCCTGGAATTGGTTGGTCGCAGTATCAAATGCACCAAGGAAAATCTCGAGATCGGCATTTGAAGCGTCCCCTGTCCTTATCAAGCCACCCACGATGATCTTGTTGCCATAAAGGGCCGTATAAGTCCAGCTTACTCCCTTTGGTAGGCTGTAAGTTTCGACATTGTCCGTGCTGAAGTCGTAGGCGAAAATGCTACTTTGTGGATGGCTCAAATCATTCCATGACTTCAGACCACCAAAAGTATAGACTTTATTACCAATTAACTGTGCATCGGCCCAGTACTTGGGACTTGGCAGGGTTGCTACCTGGTCAAATGACTCCGACTCGATATTCCATAAACTAATATTGTCCCCGATTTGATCGGGTTCCGGGATTACGCCTCCCTCTCCACCAAGCGTATAGATATTTCCATTTCGATAAAATGCACCAAATCGACTCATCAAAGTATTTGTATTGACTTCATTAACGGGGCCGTCTTCAACTAAAGGGAAATCATAAGAATAAATGGCCCTACCCGATACGACATGAAGTTTGTCCCCTGCGATTAAAAGCTGCCTGGACGAAGTGCTGGATGCCTGTGGCTGATATGAGAATATCGATTCTTGCCTCGTAGAGACTTCAATTTTCTTAATCACTACTGGATGAATATCGCTTGTTGGCTCTGCAAACACTTTGTATGCAAGGTATAGGCTGTTGGTAGTAGTATCCCCAACTAAGGCGATATCTTGTCCTGAGAATGTACCGGTAACAGTAGTGAGAGCAGAAAAACTTAGCTCTTCAATACCACCATCTACCCCTTGCACTGGAATCTCATCATCATTGACGACATCACAGGACCAAAGCAATCCGGCAAATAAGGTTAGTACAGTTAATTTTTTTAATCGTTGCATTCTTAAAAGGTTTAATTCAAAAACAGTCGGCATTACCTCTCTGAACATTAAGACTGTTTCCCTTTATCAAACGCTTCAATGAAGCTGAAAAATTTTTCTGGCCATTATTGAATAATCAATTATATGAACGTTCCTAACAGATTTTGATACACTTTGCCAAGTATGCTTAGCCGAATCGATTAAAAATTGAGTCGCAATGAAGCGTTTCTTATCTAATCAAAGTCAGTTAAAGTAAGTAACTGACAGAATCAGGTTTATTAATCTGTGTCCAAACTCTTCGACATCTGATTGACAGTAATACTGGGTAGACAAATCTGATCGCCATAGAGGCTTCGAAGTAGACCTTTTTTTGAGACCTCTGAATCGAATATGCTGGAGTATAAGGATTTGATTGAGCGATGCATTGCGGGTGACTCTAAGTCGCAACGTGAGTTATATGATATGCTCAAAGGAAGACTTATGGGGATTTGTCTGCGATATAATAAAATGCAGGAAGATGCCAATGACGTATTTCAGGAAGCCATGATTCGTCTGTTCAAAAATATTGATCAGGCTGCTAATGTGAGCAATTTTGAAGCTTGGGTGCGAAGGATCGCCACAAATTCAGCAATAGATGCTTATAAGAAAAGAAGATCTCAGCTTCATGTGAGCCTGGACAATGAGGATGTTCCTGAGTTTAAGGACACAGACGCGAACGCTTTCGAAAAATTGAAAGCCGAGGAGGTAGTAATGTTACTTCAACAGTTACCAGACAATCAGCAAATAGTATTCAACCTTTTTACAATTGATGGATACAGCCATAAGGAGATTGCTCAAAGGCTGGATATTGCAGAGAGCACTTCCCGGGTATTATTGACCAGGGGAAAACGAAACATGATAGAGTTACTAAAAAAAACTGAAGTCGATGAGCAGTTCTATGGATAAAGCATTCGGCACAATCAGGTCAAAATTTGATCAATTTGAGGCTCCCGTGGACGAAGGGCTTTGGGAGGTGATTGCAGGTGAAATAGGGGCTTCTACAAATGAAAGATCAAAAAGAAGATGGTTGCTATGGGCACTGTTTTCATTGATATTGATAGCCGGATTGAGTGGCTTGTATCTTCGATCAAATTCTTCACAAGAGGCTAATCTGGAGCAGGAACCGAATGAAGTGGAAATCCGGAAGGGAAAGACGAATGATCCATTGGATAATGGAAAGATACAGCTTGAGAAAAAATCCATTTCAGAATCTAAGTCTGCGACTCCTTTAATGGCGAAAGATACTGGTAGTGTAGGGTCTGAAATAATTGATGATATCAAGTCAGATGCAACGGATAAATCAAAACGATTGAGTATTGACACTCTCAAAGAGTCCACCCAAGTCCTAACGGCCGATTTGCCCAAACAAGCTTCTGCTATCGATATCCAGACAAGTGAGGTTGAAGTGATTGAGGAATTGAAGGAAAGGAAGGTCTTCCTGTCTGAAGATCCGAAAGCATCGGAAATCTTATCGCAACGCCAAGTGATATCTGACACTTCAACAACGAATGTGGAATTTAAGACTTCAAGTCCGGAGTTTGTACGAAGACCCCTTGAAATGCTTGTAACCGAAGGTTCAAGAAAACCCGAATCAACAGTCTCCAAGATTGATTTATGGGATCACTATTTGACCCCATTTCCTGATTTCCAGTCTCAAGGAGGCACGATTCTTAAAGCCAGACCATCCAAATTCTTATTGCGACTGAATTTTGGCTTTCAGATGAACTACAGTATCATTAGGCCGAATAAGGAAGATGATATTCTATTTGAGAAGGGTAAATCAGATATTGACCTTTCCGCTCAACGTTTGGGGATGTCAATAGGCTATGACATGTGGTTTCATTTGGACGGTCGTTTTTGGTTAAAGAACCAGGTATTTGCCCGTTATAGAAGGTTCAATATCCAATTGAGCTATGTCCCTCAAGGCGAAAACCAATTCAGAGAATTCGAGGGGAAATTCAATGCCTTATCATTTGGAGGAGCTATCGGGATGATCTATCAAATAGATAATGATGACGTTAAGCGTAGAGCATTGGATATCCTGCTAACTTATGAAAATGCATTGATCAATGAATTTGAGGACAATACATTGCTTAGTTATCCAACAGGGCTATGGACACTAAATCTTGGCTTCACATTTTCTCCACGGACACGGGGTAGATTTCAATGGCTAATTAGACCGTACGGATATTATGGGCTGAATCGGAACTTTGGTGATAGACCAGCAGAAATAACTCCATATGGTTTTGGGCTTCAGTTTATCCGGCACCGATAAGGCTTAGAAAGTATCAAATTGATTTACCGAATCCGGAACCGAAAGATCTGGCTTACAGTCCTCGTTTCTAAGGGGTGCTGAGGCTGTTGTCTGAAGAGGCAATACTCCAGCCCAAACATCAAGTTCCATATCACCTGGTTCGTCATTGGCTCCCTCGGCTCTGATTTTAGCAGAAGCATCGGTAATCTCAACGGCCAATACCATTGTGGCCTTCATCTCCTTTTCATTAGGTATTCGGGCTTCTTGCCATCGCCCTTTAATGATATGATCTGTGATAACCTTGAGGGCATGCATTCGTTCGTCCCAATCCGTCAAGAGCCTTGGCTTTCCAAAAACCACTACGGAGCGGTAATTGAATGAATGGTGAAAGACCGAACGAGCCAATACAATGCCGTCCATATGAGTGACTGTCAAGCTCACTTTTTCCTGCTGAAGCACCGTATTCAACGCTCGATTCTTAGTAGATCCATGCAAGTATATGACATCGCCCTCTCTGCCATAGCCCGTTGGTATGGAGATGGCCGTACCCTCATAGATATAACCCATATGACAGAGAAAATGAGAATCGACAATCTCATATATTTTGTTTTTATCATAGTTGGCCCTGTTCGGACCTCGTACAACTTTGTTCAATGCTGATTTCTCAAACTCACTCATTATGGAGGTATGTAATTGTTAAAAATAGATTAGTCAGTGTGGAATTCCATGATCCAGTTGGTCTCCCATTTATTGGCAAGACTATCGTAATAGGCTTGTTCCCAGCGAGCAGATGTATCGGTGATATCTGACCATAGGAAACGAAGCTTTGCCATTTTCCCATTGAACGGCTCCTCACCAAAAAATGTACCGATGCCATTTTCAAATTTGCCCGTGACTTGATAAATGAGTTTAGTGCTTATGTTATCAATCCAATAGATGCTCCATTCTCCAGAATTTTTATTGAATGTTCGAATGCTTGATGCCTCAAACTCAAGACCGTTCCTCACACCTTTGAATTGATCAACATTTCCGTATCCACCTGCGATTTTTTGATACCCATAGAATTCAGCTTCGAACTCGTCCCATTCATTGTTATTGCTTAGTCTTGCTTTGAGCACGCGATTCTGAACTTTCCAATTCTTATTTGCCAGGAAGTCAAAGTCGTTAGCACCGTTGTTGTCGCTCATCAGTTTTTTGGAATTCGGTTTGTCTTCAAGCCGGCCTTCGCGTGAAGGTTGATCACAGGAAGTAGTCAACATCAAAAAAACACCAGCTATGAATAGGCTCATATGTTGTTTTATCATGGTGAAAATTTTTTGATATCAGTCAAACTTATATCTTTGACGGACTACTATGTCGGTCCAGTTTACAATTGTTAAATAGTCCGGTATGATTTCTTTTAAAAACCTGATCGATATCAATCGATCATCCGAAGTGCCAGTATTCATTCAAATCAGCAATACAATGGCACATTTAATTAAGCGGGGTACACTCGCCCAGAAGTTTAAATTGCCAGGGTCCAGGTCACTTTCAGAAGAATTGGGAGTTCATCGAAAGACGGTGATTGCTGCATATGATGAGCTGACCAGCCAGGGTTGGATTGAAGTTCAGCCTTCAAAAGGAACTTTTGTAAGTAGTAAGCTTCCTGTAATCGAACCGCAGGCACTTTTAAACGGTCGTGGAATAATATGTCCAAAAGGGGAGGCTGCATTTGAATACAATCAGCGGAAAAAATTGCATAGACGTGATTTCGCTGTTGAGGACATTTTAACGATTGATGAGGGTATACCTGATGTTCGAATTGCACCTGTTCAGGAGGTGATCAGACATGAGAAGAATATTTTGGCCAGAGAGTATAACCGAAAGCATTTGTCTTATGGCTCGGTTTATGGTGACGGTCTTCTCAGACATGTACTTGCTGATTATCTACATGAAACGCGAGGTTTGAATATCACCTCGGACAATGTCCTGATCACAAGGGGAAGTCAGATGGCAATGTATTTGGCCACGCAATACATACTTGATAAAGACGATTTGGTTATTGTGGGTGATACTAATTACTGGACGGCCAATATGACTATTGAAGATAGAGGTGCGAAGCTCATGACGGTTCCGGTAGATAAAAATGGTTTGGTAGTGGATGCTATTGGGGAGATTTGTAGAAGCAAGAAGGTGAAGGCGATTTTTGTGACTTCCCATCATCATCATCCCACAACAGTCACGTTGAGTGCTGAAAGACGAGTCCAATTGGTTCAACTGGCCAAGGAGTATGACTTTGCCATTCTGGAAGATGATTACGATTACGACTTTCATTATCGAAGGGCTCCTTTATTACCTTTGGCCAGTGCCGATACTGATCATGTTGTCTATATGGGTGCCATATGTAAAATTGTGGCCCCGGCTTATCGTGTTGGCTATATGGTGGCATCAAAAGACTTTATCAAGGAGGTAAGTCATTTGAGGAGAATCATCGATCGTCAGGGCGATCCCATTTTGGAGCGGGCAGTGGCAAATATGATTAAGCAGGGAGATTACCAGCGGCATTCCAAAAAGGCATTGAAACTGTACCAGGAGAGAAGAAACAATTTCGATATGCTTCTCAGGAAATATCTGAGAGAATACCTTTCCTATTCAGTGCCGGAAGGAGGTATGGCTTTCTGGGTAGGTCTCAACAAAAAATACAATTGGGATGTTGTTCGCGATGAGTGCAGAAAGAGACATTTGAAAATCCCCCATGCCAAACATTATGATCCCTTCAATATTGGACACAATCACAATCGATTTGGATTTGCAAGTCTTAACTTTCAAGAACAGGAAAAGGCAGTTTTGATATTATCCGATGTTCTAAGAACCATTGGATAAAAAAATACATCCGTTTGTCCCTTTTGTTTTTTAAGATCGTCACGGTAGTGAATTCGAAATAAATTCACATTAACCATGACCGTTATATCCCATATTTTGAGCACTACTGTGGTAGACTTGAAAAAGGTCTTTGACGCTCTATCTACCAAGGAGGGATTGGAAGCCTGGTTGGCCGTTGCCACCGGATTCAATTCCAGAATCGATGAAATCTCGACTTTTCATTTTGCTCCCAATTGTTCGGGCAGAGTAAGGTTGGTTGAGAGAATACCTGAACATCGGGTGATGTGGGAGTTCAAAAGTGGAGACCCGGAGTGGATTGGTACTACCCTGGCTTTCGAAATGGAACCAGCAGGTGATTCCACCAATCTCAAAATGTACCATTCGGGGTGGGAGGAGCAAACCACCTATTTTGCCCAATGCAATTATCGTTGGGCGTTTTACATGAAAAGGCTAAAAACCTACTTGGAGACTGGTAAAAAGAGTTTGAGCCGATTTTAAGAACTTATTATTACTTAACATTTAATTCAAAAAACGATGACAAAATTTTTGTACTTATTCAGAGGGGGCGACCGAATGATGGCTGAGATGTCTCCTGAAGAAAAACAGGCACACATGGAAGAATGGAGGGTCTGGATGAACGGACTTGCCGAAAAAGGCCAACTTATCGATGGGTTACCTCTGAATGGAGCTGGCAAACAAGTGACCAATCATGGGGATGTGGTTACCGATGGCCCTTTTGCCGAAGGAGCCGAGATCGTAGGTGGTTATTTGATGGTGAATGCCGAATCACTTGATGAGGCTGTAGAATTGTCAAAAGGGTGTCCGATGCTGCAGGCTGAAGATGGCAATATTGAGGTCAGGGAAATTATGAATATGTAATTAGCAGATATTATTGAATAACTTAAGCCTCAATCTCCTGAAGAGAAGAGGCTTTTTTCATGGAAGAAATTAACCTTTCCCGTAAGCTCGATCACTTGTTCAGATATGAATATAGCAAGCTTGTTGCCTTGCTTACTAACAAATATTCATCATCTATGATCGATCTTGTTGAGGATGCGGTTCAGGAGGCGCTTTATAAAGCCGCCAAGATATGGGCCTATAAACCTATGCCTGATAACCCCTCTGCATGGCTCTATCGTGTGGCTGGCAATAAATTAATCGATACTCTGAGGAGGGAGAAGAAAAGTGTGGCTTGGGAAGGTGTAAATGAAAATAGATCAGAGGATGTGATGTTGGAAATGGATGAAGAAGCGATTAAGGACGAGCAGCTTAAAATGATTTTTGCTTGCTGCCATCCCTCAATGAAACCCCAGGAGCAATTAATGCTCAGCCTCAAATTATTATGCGGCTTGAGTGTAAAGGAAATTGCCAGAGCACTTCTGAAGAATGAAGAGGCAACAAAAAAGGCGATCACCAGGGCAAAGACGAAATTTAAGAATGATGTAGGTGATTTAAATGTGCCTAAAGGAGATGCAGTCAAGGAGAGACTCTCGGCAGTGCTTCAAGTGATTTATCTTTTATTTAATGAAGGATATAAAGCCACAAGTGGAGAAAAGCTCATTAAGAATGACATTAGCGAAGAGGCCATACGAATGGCATTTCTGCTTTTGAATGAAGAGTCTTGTAATACTGGTGAGTTGAATGCACTGATTTCAATGATGCTCTTTAAGGCTGCGAGGTTTCCGGCACGAACAGACAAGGAGGGAAATCTGCTCACACTTCAATTTCAGGATCGGTCCTTATGGCGAAAAGACTATATTGAATATGGCTGGCGGTTTTTACAGAAATCCTCACAATTTCCGGGAAGGTCTGTCTACCAAATCGAAGCTGCTATTGCCAGCTATTACTCTAACGCAGCGACCTACGAGGAAACCAACTGGAAGCAAATATTGGGTCTCTATGATGTTTTGGTTGAAATCAAGCCTATTCCAGTTGTCAAAATGAGTCGTATTGTGGTTTTAAGCAAACTCAATGGGCCAAAAGTGGCATTGGAAGAGATGGAGAAAATTGAAGGAGATATTGGCGGGAATCAGTCCTTTGAAGCCCTTAAGGCAGATCTTTATGCGAAAACCGGGAATTGGAATAAAGCCCGATATCATGTTTCGTTGGCCATTCGTCAGGCTCAGAATCAGACAGAACGAAGGTTCCTTGAAAAAAAACTTCAGGCTTGGATAAATAATTGAGCTCTTCTTTTTTGCGTCTTTTTATAAATTTTTATCCAGGTGCTTCTCTTTTTGCCTGCTTTTCGAAAAATTAGAAGGCCATGCTCAAAACGGTTCTTCGCTTTGGCCTTATCATCATTGCCCTGCTCATCATTTTTCAGTTGAGCAATGCCTCACTATTTATTCCTGATATTCCGGCAGACTTTGTAATAGGTCTTGGTGCAATTATTCTTATTGCACTCGGTATTTATTTGGGGGGCAATATCAAAAAAGACAAAGTGGTAGAAGTACAGGCCCCAGTAGAGATTGATAATTCCCGTATAGAAGAGCTAGGCTTAAGTGATCGAGAAATGGAAGTGCTTCAGTTAATCTCCGATGGACTGTCCAATAGCGAAATTGGTGAACGACTCTTTATATCCGAAAGCACCATCAAAACTCACGTATCTAACCTGTTTGTTAAGCTTGATGTAAAGCGAAGAACGCAAGCAGTGACCAAAGCCAAAGAATTACGCTTGATCGCCTGAGGGAACAATTTAATCAGGTTTTCTTCAGTGGTACTTTAGTAGGATTCACTATTTTGGTACTAAAGTATGACCAGCATTGTGGGGAGATGAAGTTGATTTGTTCAGATCAAATGCAAAAGCACAATGAAAAAAATAATTCTTAAATACGGGCTGTATGGAGCGGCAATTGCTGTGGGAGTACCGCTGCTGTCCTCTTTGATAATTGGTACAGGACCCGACTCCTATTCCACAGGTGAAATAGTTGGTTATACCTCTATTATTGTGGCAATGTCTCTGGTGTATTTCGCGATGCGCGTCTATCGCGACAAGGAGAATGATGGAAAAATTTCTTTCGGTCAAAGCCTGCAAATCGGGACATTAATCTCGGTGCTGGGAGGAATCGCCTTTGCAGTGTATAATCTGATTTTTGTGCTCTGGGTTGACCCGGAATTCAATGAAAAGTATTTCGCCTACCAGATGGGACTTGAACGAGGAACTGCTGAATTTGAAAAGCAATTCTCCAGCATGATGGAATCCGGTGGATTCATGTACAGTACATTAGGAGGAACGATTACCATGTTCATGACTGTATTCCTTATCGGGTTCGTCTTGAGCGTAATCTCTTCACTGATCTTAAAAACCAAACAAGTACAAACGGCCTGATCGATGAAAGATCGGATCGTACCAGTGGTGGTCGGCTTGATGGTCGGTTGGTTGACAATATTTGCATTGGAAAAACTGAATCATTTTGCATACCCCATGCCGGAAGGGGCTGATTTATCCTCTAAAGAAGCTATAGCTCGCTTAATGGCATCGATACCTGCAGGAGCTTTTGTTTTATTATTTGCTTCCTGGATGGTGAGCGCAGCGGTTAGCGGAATGGTAACGAGTAAAATAAACCCTGATAAATGGAGAGACAATGTGATTATAGTAGGAGTAGTTCTGTCAATCGGAGCCTTGATCAACATGGTAATGATTCCACATCCTACTTGGTTGATTGTTGCATCAGCAGCCGGTTATATTCCTTTCGCATATCTAGGTGGTAAAATTGTAAATAATAGAAAAAATGAAGCCAGATCATATTATTGAAGCGCACACATCACACATTAATAGGGTGCTATTTGCTCAGGATGGAAAAAGCATTTTCTCGATGGGATTTAGCGGAGAACTCCGTCAATGGAATTCCAAGGATTGGTCTCTTATTCGAGATCTGGAAGGGCATTCCAAAAGTGTAAACTGTGGTGTTGAACATAATGCACAGCTCATTACAGGTGGGCTGGAAGGGAACATCAACTTTTATGACTTGAAGTCAGGAAGCTTGCTCCATTCCATAATGGATCATAAAAAAGGTGTGGGTGCTTTGCGTGTAACACCGAATGGCAATTATCTATTGAGTAGTGGACCGGATCGAATGGTTGTAACGAGAGATTTGGACGGATCGGTCAACCATGAGCTTAAACCTAATGCCAAAAACATTGGAATTCTGGGTGTTACTAATGATAGTAAACATGTGATGGTAGGTGGTCTGGGGAATAAGGTGCAAGTGTTTGAAATCCCTTCACTTGCAAAAGTGACAGAATTTGCGGTAGGTGAAGTAGCAATCACCAGTATCCGAATTAACCCGGTCAACGGCAACGCCTGGTGCACTGATTACAAAAGCAATTTGAATGTCCTCGATCTGAATAAATGGGAAGTGCTTTCAAGTCGGAAACTTGGGATTAAAGGCGTCTTTAGTTCAGCATTCATTGAAAGTAGAAATGAATTGGCGGTGGTGTGTGAAAAGGGAGTGGCTGTTCTGGATGCGGGGACACTAGATGAAAAATATATTCTTGAGAGTTCTGCAAAAGGGAATTACTCAGTTTCAATATCTCCTGACGAGAAAGTTGTCGCATTAGGGTCGGCAGACAAAAGAATCAGAATCTG
This sequence comes from Cyclobacteriaceae bacterium, assembly GCA_028281285.1. Taxonomy (GTDB): domain Bacteria; phylum Bacteroidota; class Bacteroidia; order Cytophagales; family Cyclobacteriaceae; genus Roseivirga. The sequence continues at coordinate 195,857 of JANQKF010000013.1, read as the reverse complement.
GTCAATTGAATAATCTTAAACAAAGCTGAAATGAAACTACAAGTAGAAACAAATATCAACGGATCAAGAGAGAAGGTCTGGAGTGTGATTACCAACATCGAGGGATCTGCAGAGCGCATTTCCGGTATCGAAGAAGTTGAAGTATTGGAAAGGCCAGAATATGGTTTGGTTGGATTCAAATGGAAGGAAACGAGGACAATGTTTGGTAAAACGGCTACCGAAGTGATGTGGATTACTGAGGCTGAAGAGAACAGCCATTACAATGTTAGGGCAGAAAGTCATGGCATGATTTACAAATCGGTCATCGCCATCAAACAGAACGGTGATCAAACAATCCTGTCGATGGAGTTTGGAGGAGAGGCCCAGAATTTCGGGACTAAGCTGATGTCAGTATTGATGGGGCCTTTTTTCAAAGGAGCAACGCGTAAAGCATTACAAAAGGATTTAGACGATATAAAAACATGGGTAGAAAACAATTAGAATTATGAAAACAAAACAAATACTGGCGATCTTGACCCTTGGGATTTCAATCGGGTTTGGGGTCTCGGAAATTACCGATTTACAATTTAGTACTGAGCCGGAAACACCTCGTGTTTCAGGAATAGGTGGAATTTTCTTCAAGGTAGAGAATCCACAAGCAACCAGGGAGTGGTATAAAGAACATCTTGGACTAAACACTGATCAGTATGGTACCAATTTTCAATGGAGGTATAGTGACAACCCGGATAGACTAGGTCATGCTCAATGGAGCCCTTTTGCTGCAAAGACGAACTATTTCAATGGAGATTATATGATCAATTACCGAGTGGTGAACATGGAGGGGTTAGTCAAGCAGCTTCAAGAGAAAGGGGTGGGCCTTTTAGACTCGATAAAAACCTATGACTATGGAAAATTTGTTCATATTCAGGACCTGAATGGCACTAAAGTTGAATTATGGGAACCAAATGATGATGCATACGCCAAATATACCGGATTGGCTGTGACAAAATAGGTTGAAGATTATAGATTTGAATTAATGAAAAGGCTGTTGACCTTATTCTTAGGTATAACAATTGTCTTGAGTAGCGCTGCTCAGGGCAATGCCTATTTGGAGGAAATCAAAAAACATCGCGAAAAAGAAAATGCTGATTTCCTAAATCCTGATAAATCTCCATTGTCCGGAGAAAAGCTTTCAAAATTTGAAGGTCATGAGTTTTTTCCCATAGATGTCGAATATCGTGTAGTTGCCGATTTCGTTGCGACACCCGAAGCCAAGCCCTTCGCTCTTGGTACCAACAGGGGTACTACTCAATTATTTAAAAAGCATGGAGATTTGAATTTTGAACTTAAGGGAAAAAAGCTAACCCTGGAAGTTTACAAGCAAGTCCGGCAATTCTACCTGCCCACACAAAAAACTTATCTCTTTCTCCCAATAATAGATCAAACTACCGGAGTGTCTACCTATGATGCCGGAAGGTACCTGCATTACGAAGGCATTCCCAAGGGGAACAAATGGGTAATTGATTTCAATAAACTTTACAATCCTTTATGTGCCTACAATGAACGTTATGAGTGTCCAATGGTGCCTGAGGCCAACCATTTGCCAATTGCTATTGAAGCTGGAATTAAAGGATCCTAAAGCTACTTCATCGCAGCGACACTCACCCAATAAGGACATCGCAATTTTTTCGAACATTTTTTGTCTCAAAGATTCGTATGAATTTTGCTACGGTGCCGATAAATAGGCCAGGGCTTCGAAGGTCACGCCCTAACCAAGCAATTGATTTATCCCTTTTTTGAATCAACTTTGTCTTTAGCCGCTCATCCGCGAAGGCGTATTCCAGTGCAAAATCCCATGCACCTTCACGGGCAATTTCAATACTGAAGTCAACGATTCGTTCATCCAGTTTTCCAGCGAAGAAATCCAGAATACCAATTATAGGAGATATTTTATTGATATCGGTCTGTACTCCTTCCACCATACTAGAGAGGATAGAGTTGATCTTGTAGAAGTCGGTTTTCAAACTATGAATTTTGTGTCCTGGAGCAATCTCGGCCGCTGCGATTCCCAGGTCCAAGTTGATATGGGCATTAATTCCGAGAAGCAATTGTTGAACAACTAGCGGCCAAAATCGATCAGTTGCTTCAAATGCTACCAACCAGCAGGAAGAAGGAGTTTTATTCGCCAGAAATTCGGAATAGGCCTTTAGGTAGCGATTTGCAAAAACAACATCCAGACGTTCCATTGTCTCATTGTCTTCAAACTCCTTCTTCTCTATAGCTTCCTTCACTGCAACAGTCACCTTTTTATAAAGAATTGGGAAATAGGCCAGTCTACTTTTGTCCTTATAGGAGTGATCAATGATTTGATCCAAATGGTCAATAACTTCATCTATAGTTGATGCCTCCATAATCCAATATAACCGAGAGTGCATTAATATCTGTGAACAATGGCACATAAAACGACTTTTTGTGACATAAACCGCTCATAATCAGTGCAACCGATTGCATAACTATTCATTCCGAATTGCTTGAAAACCAGTTTGTTTTTACCGTATTTTCCGCCCAAACAAGAGAACAAATTCCTCGGTTTGAACGACAAAAATTGATTCGACTAAGATGAAATCGGGACAAAAAAGAGTGGTGATTGAAAATGTCTCCCCGGAAATCAACGGAGGGCAACATGCCGCTAAGAGAGTAGTTGGCCAACGATTTGAAGTAATTGCCGATATTTTAGCAGATGGACATGACGTACTCAATGCTCAAATAAAATACAAAGCGGGCAAATCAAGAAATTGGCAGACCGCACCAATGCATCATGCCGATAATGATGGTTGGAAAGGAGAGTTTACGGTGGATAAACAAGGAGAGTATACCTATTCCATTGAAGCTTGGGTGGATTATCCGCTGACATGGCAGCACAACATCGAACGCAAAATTGATGATGGCCAACATGTGAATGTTGAACTGCTAGATGGCGTTCAATATTTGAAAGCGCTCAAGAAAAAATGCCCCACGGAGAAAGAATATCTCGATAGTCTTATCAAGGCTTTTCAGTCGGAAGAACAGTATAATCATGCCATTAACGAGGCCCGATCCAAGAAGCTGCATGATTTATTTCATGATAATCCAACAAAAGAGTTCTCTACAACATATGAGAAGAATCTCCCTCTATATGTGGACAGAGGGAAGGCCCTTTTCAGTTCCTGGTATGAATTCTTTCCTCGATCCACCTCCAAAGAAGAAGGGAAACACGGAACATTCAAAGATTGTCTTGATGTCCTGCCTCACGTATCCGACATGGGGTTTGATGTAATTTATTTTCCGCCAATTCATCCCATCGGAACCGCACATCGGAAGGGAAAGAATAATACCACAACTCCAGAGCCCGATGACGTAGGCGTGCCTTGGGCCATAGGAAACAAAGAAGGCGGTCACAAAGATATTCTTCCGGAATTGGGAAGTCTTGCCGATTTCAAAAAAGTCGTCAAGGAAGCAAAAGGGCAAGGGATTGAAATTGCCCTGGACTTTGCATTGCAATGTTCCCCAGATCACCCTTATGTGAAGGAAAACCCATCTTGGTTCAAATGGCGTCCGGATGGCACTGTGCAATACGCAGAAAATCCACCAAAGAAATATCAGGACATTTACCCCATCTATTTTGAATCAAAGGATTGGGAACCCATGTGGGACGAGTTCGTGAGTATCGTGCTTCATTGGAATAAGCTGGGTATCAAAATATTCAGAGTAGATAACCCCCATACCAAACCCTTTGGCTTTTGGGAATACTTGATTGCAGAAGTGAAGAAGGTCGATAAAGACGTACTTTTCCTTTCTGAAGCATTTACAAGGCCCAAGGTGATGCAGCGATTGGCCAAAGTGGGATTCACTCAAGGTTATACTTACTACACTTGGCGAAATACGAAAGGTGAGCTAATAGAATACATGAATGAGCTCACCAAAGGACCTATGAAGGATTATTTCCGACCCAACTTCTGGCCAAACACGCCTGATATCAACCCCTGGCCGCTTCAAGGAGGTAATGAAAATCTCTATATCATACGTCACATGATGGCCGCTACTTTGTCATCAAATTATGGGATGTATGGGCCGGTTTACGAGCAAATTGATCATTCCCCGGTGGTAGGTAAGGAAGAGTATTTGAACTCTGAGAAGTATGAAGTCCGGCATTGGGATTGGAATAAAACAAACAAACTAAAACAGCTTATTACCAGAGTCAATCAAATCAGAAAAGAGTATTCAGCATTTCAGTTCACCAATAATATTGAATTCTGCGGTGTAGATAATGACCAGCTGATTTCCTATTTCAAGCAGAGCGAAGATGGTTCAAGCAATGTTCTTTGTATTGTGAATTTGGATCCTTACAACAAGCAAAGTGGGTGGTTGCGAGTACCGAGATACCGACTTGGTGTGAGTGCAGATAGTGCCATCCGAGTGAGTGATTTGGTGACTGGGAACAGCTATATCTGGAAAGATGAAGTAAACTACATTGAACTTGATCCTTACCAGGTGCCGTATCATATTTTTTCAGTTCAAGTTTAGGACTTATGACTGTTGAGGAGGTAGACATCCAATCCTGGAAAGAATTATTCAATACTGAGTCGTTCAGAAATCGACTTTGCGAAGAAGTACTCCCCGAGTATATGCAGGGTACACGTTGGTATGCTGCAAAAACTCAGGCTGCAAAATCATTTCGGATTGAGCAAATAATGCCTTTCGAAGTGGGTGACAACAAGACAGCTTTTTTCATCACAATTGAAATCAATTTTGTAGCTGGCTTCACCGAATATTATTTTCTCACACTGGCCTTTGTGGACAAGAATGAGGAGATTGATGAGAAGGGAAGAATTTGTCAATTAACGATTGCGAATGCGGAAGGCTGGATAGTGGATGCCTTGTATTGGGAAACGTTCCGGATGGCGATATACGAACAGATCATTGCCCAAAAGAATGTAATTGATAATGCAACGAAGCTGGTTTTTGAAAGGGGTAAGGTGCTCCGGTCAAGCCCGGCTTATGAGTCATCGAAGGTTATGTCCTTTGATCAAAGCAATACTTCTGTTGAGTACAATGGCAAATATTTCTTCAAAGCTTACAGGCGTCTATTCAAAGACACGAACCCTGATCTGGAACTGACCAAATACCTTTCTGACGAAGGAGAATTCAAAAACTGTCCGCGCTATGCAGGAAGCATTAGCTGGGTGATCAATAAGTATTCGACCATCTCCATTGGTATCATGCAAGAACGTATTGATAACAAAGGAGAGGCATTCAATCATACCCTGGATTGGATCAAAGGCTATTTCGACCGTATTGAAGCCACAGACATTGATATAGATGAAATCCAGGATATTCCCAGCTTTTCATTTAAGGCACCGGAAGACTTAAAGTCGAATTTCAGGCTACTGATAGGAGAGGATTCATTGGTCAAAGTGGAACGAATGGCAGAGCGCGTGGCCCAAATGCACATTGCTCTTTTCAATAATAAGGTTGATACCAAATTTAATCCCATTCCATTCAATGGTGATTACACTGTTTGGTTAAAGAATAGAATCATCTATCAACTGAATGCACGGTTCATATTGGTAGAAGAGAATGTTGAAAAACTGAAAGGGCTTGCCAGGCAATATGCTGAGGAATTTGTGGCGCAAAGAGAAGTAGTCACCACTCGGTTTTATGCCTTTGAAGAAACTCAATTGAATAGTAGCCGAATTCGTATACATGGTGATCTACATTTGGGTCAGATTCTGATGACTGAAGAAGATGACTTTTTCATAATTGATTATGAAGGTGAGCCGGAAAGTACCATCAGAGATAGAAAAGTTAAGCAAACTCCATTGAAGGACGTGGCTGGAATGCTAAGGTCCTTTCATTATGCAGTTTATGCTACCATTTTCAACGAAAAAAATTCATTCGATCTTCCACAAGAGCGACTCTTTGAGGCAGGTGAAAAATACTATCGAGCCATTTCTGGGATCTTTTTGAAGAAATACGTGGATACCGCCATGTACAACAACCTGGACATAGGCTACGAGTCAGAAATCCGCTATTTGCTCAAATACCACCTCCTTGAAAAAGCGGTATATGAAATCGGCTATGAGTTGAAAGCCAGACCTGATTGGGTGATTATTCCTTTGACAGGAATCAAACAAATTCTAGAAGACAATACATGGAACAACACCAATATATAACCTCCTATTCCCTATTAACCGACTTTGACACCGACCTTTTCAAGGCGGGTAAACATTTCAAATTATATCAAAAACTTGGATCACATATCCTGGAATTAGAAGGTGAGGGCGGAACGTTATTTGCAGTTTGGGCACCGAGCGCTACCACGGTGCAGGTAATTGGAGAATTTAACTATTGGAACGGAGAAGGATACGAGCTTTATCCAAGATGGGACGGGTCAGGAATTTGGGAAGGATTTGTGAAGGGAATTGGCCAGGGTACTGCTTACAAGTACAAGATTCACTCTAACACAGGAGAAGTCCTGGAAAAGGGAGATCCTTTTGCCATGCACTGGGAAGTTCCACCTAGGACAGCGTCTATTGTTTGGAAGTCGGATTATAAATGGAAGGACTCTAAATGGATTAAAAACCGAAAGAAATTCAACGATTTAGACAAGCCCTATTCTGTCTATGAGGTTCATCTAGGTTCATGGAAAAGAAACGAAAATGGAGAATCGTTGTCCTATCGAGAACTTGCGAAAGACCTGGTTAACTACTGCAAGGATATGGAATACACTCACGTGGAATTCCTTCCTGTGACAGAACACCCCTTCTTTGGTTCCTGGGGATATCAGTGTACGGGATACTTTGCTCCATCTTCTCGATACGGAACACCGGAAGACTTTATGTTTCTAATGGATGCGTTCCACAAGGCTGAGATCGGGGTGATTCTGGATTGGGTACCTTCTCATTTTCCGGGCGATGCCTTCGGGCCTTATAAATTTGACGGGACTCACCTTTTTGAACATGCTGATCCAAGGCAAGGCTATCATCCGGATTGGAATTCCTACATTTTCAACTACGGCAGAAATGAAGTTAGGGCGTTTTTAATTAGCAGTGCAATTTTTTGGCTGGACGTTTGTCATGCCGATGGTCTAAGAGTGGACGCTGTAGCTTCCATGCTTTACCTGGACTATTCGAGGAAAGAAGGAGAATGGATTCCAAATGAACATGGAGGCAGAGAAAACCTGGAGGCAATTTCATTTCTTAAAGAATTGAATGAGGCGGTGTATGCAAGCTTTGAAGGTGTTCAAACCATCGCGGAAGAGTCAACGGCCTGGCCAGGCGTATCACGGCCCACATTTGCTGGTGGACTGGGATTTGGAATGAAGTGGATGATGGGGTGGATGCACGATACACTGGAATACTTCAAAAAGGATCCATTTTATCGTCAGCATCATCAAAATGACATTACATTCAGTTTGAATTATGCCTTTACTGAGAATTTCATGTTGCCATTGTCTCATGATGAAGTGGTACATGGGAAAGGTCCATTGATTGATAGAATGCCGGGAGACGAATGGCAGCGATTTGCCAATTTGAGATTGCTTTATGGGTACATGTATACCCATCCTGGAACCAAATTGGTGTTTATGGGGGGAGAAATCGGTCAGACTTCAGAATGGAAACACGACTACTCGGTGAATTGGCATTTACTTGAACATGCTCCACATAGGGGAGTACAAAAACTGACCAAGGCGCTAAATCATATTTATAAATCAGAACCTGCCATGCATGTGCATGGGTTTAGTGCTGAAGGATTTGAATGGATTGAACTGAATGACGCGCAAAATTCGGTGTTGACTTATTTCAGAAAAGGCCATAACGAATCGGACAATTTACTGATAGCTTGCAATTTCACACCTATGGTTCGAGACAATTACCGTATAGGTGTGAATGATGGTGACTGGACTGAGATTTTAAATTCCGATGATGAAGAATTCTGGGGTAGTGGAGTGAAAAACGAAGGAATCATTACGAGCAACGATCATAGTTGGAATGGAAGACCACGTTCTGTTGAAATCAAACTTCCTCCACTATCAGTTGTCATTTTGAAAAGAGCATAAAGGAGAAGGAATTGTAATGGAGAGATACTTATGCATCCATGGGCATTTTTATCAGCCCCCGAGAGAGAATGCCTGGTTAGAGAAAATTGAGATTCAGCCTAGCGCCTTTCCCTACCATGATTGGAACGAGCGAATTAATCGGGAATGCTATTACCCGAATGCCTTCTCCAGAGTATTGAATGACAAGGGTAAGATTATTGACATTGTCAATAATTACTCAAAAATTAGCTTCAATTTTGGTCCTACCTTGCTCTCGTGGATGGAACAGAACGCGCCTGTCACTTACAAGGCTATTCTCGATTCCGATAGGTTGAGTATGGACAACTTTGGAGGTCATGGTTCCGCAATGGCCCAGGTATACAACCATTTGATCATGCCTCTGGCGAACAGGAGAGACAAGGAAACACAGATCATCTGGGGTATTCAAGATTTTAGAAAGCGTTTTGGCAGGGATCCGGAAGGCATGTGGTTGGCAGAAGCTGGCGTAGACACAGAATCACTGGAGCTTATGGCCGACCATGGCATCAAGTTTTCATTGTTAGCACCAAATCAAGCAGCTCGATTCAGAAAAATTGGTAATGATTATTGGAATGAGGGTATTGATCCTAATAAACATTATTGGTGCAATCTTCCCAATGGAAAGAAGATAGCGCTCTTCTTTTATGATGGTGAACGTTCTCAGAACGTGGCCTTCAAAGGTGTTCTGGATAATGGAAAAGCTTTTGCTAAAGATCTCATGGAAGCCTACCATTCTGGTGGAGGACGAGAATTGGTTCATGTGGCAACCGATGGTGAGAGCTATGGACATCACCATAAAAACGGAGACATGGCGCTGGCCTATTGTCTGAGACATATTGAAGAGAAAGGCATGACAAATCTGACCAACTATGGTCAATACCTGTCACTCTTTGAACCAGAATATGAGGTAGAAATTCACGAAAATAGCTCATGGAGTTGTGCCCATGGTGTGGAGCGATGGAGAAGCAATTGCGGATGTCATACAGGAGGAGAGACTCATTGGCACCAAAAATGGCGAGAACCCTTACGGACCGCTCTGGATAATGCCCGGGACATGATGATCCAGGTCTATGAACAAGGCTTGAATGGTTTCGTTGACGATCCATGGAAATTGAGGGATGAGTACATTGAAGTGATTCTCGATCGTACCAAGCTGAATACTACAAAATTCCTTAAGAAGCATATTAATCGAAGACTGGCCGATGAAGAGCGTACACATATCATGCGCATGCTGGAAATGCAGCGTAATGCTATGTTGATGTACACCAGCTGTGGCTGGTTCTTTAACGATGTGGCCGGAATTGAAACCCTTCAAATACTACAATATGCCTGTCGAGCAATTCAGTTGGCTGAGAGCGAATCCGATTATCGGCTTGAAGGCAGATTTTTGGAAGATTTAGAAAAGGCTGTCAGTAATATTAAAGAAGAGGGTACAGGTAAGGACATTTACCTCAAGCACATTAAGCCCTATCAGCTTTCCCTGACACAAGTGGGCATGCACTATGCAGTGGCTTCATTGTTTGCCGATAACCCACAAAGTTTAACGATACTCAATTACGATAGTAAGAGTCTGTTCTTCGAGCGAAAAAGTGCGGGGATGCAAAAATTGGCCTACGGTACCACGGAGGTAAATTCAAAAGTCACTTCCTCGAAAAAGCAATTCAGCTTTGTAGTCATCTATTTAGGACAACACCATTTAATTGGTGGCACTTCAAGACGACTGTCAAAAAATGAATTCAGTCCGATTGCGAATGCTTTGGAAACGGCATTCGAACAAAGTAATGTTGCTTCAGTAGTGGATATGATCAAGGAAAATTTCAAGACTCATACATTTTCCTTTTTTGGAATGTTCAAAGACGAGCAAATGAAATTAGTGAATCAATACCTTGAACAAAGCGAGGAACTGGCTTATGATTCGTATCGAAAGATTTACGATCGGAACTACAACATTTTGAATGTAATGAAGGTGGAAAACCTTCAAATCCCACCTACTTTGAAACAAAATATTGACGATGTGATCAATATTGAGTTTAAGGACCTTTTAAGTAACGGAGATTTCAGTATTCAGAAAATGGAAGAACTGGTGGATGAGGTTCTTCGCTGGAATGTCAAGCTTAATGAAGAACTGATCAACGCCAGATTAAATGACCGACTTGATCAGATGTTTGATGAATTCTCAGAAGACAAGACCAATTTGAGCCTGTTGAATCAGATCCTTAATACCATTCGGTTGTATAAGAAAGCCAAACTCAATCCATTGTTGGTGAATCTGCAAAACAATGTATTCCATTTGAGTAAGGAATTCTTCTCAGGTAATGAAACCCCGGTAGATGGACATCAGGTGATTGTTGAATGCCTGGAAAGCATAGGTGAGGAAATAGGAGTGGACCTTTCATACGTAAAGGCCAAAACCTTTCAGAATCAAAATTAAAGGCCTCATATGAGGCCTTTTTTAGTTATTGCAAGTTACAGCTTCCATTAAAGTTGGAGGCATCGAACAAGGTGTTTGCCGAACCTCGTAAGCTACCTTTTACCACCTCAATTGTCAGCTGATTCTCTCCGGATCGCTTAGGCGAGCAATATTCCAATAGGTAATAGCTGTTTGCCCTACCACTAATCAAGTCACCGATTTCTGAGAATTTCTCCAATAACTCTCCAATATTGACTGCTGAAACAAAGCTAGTCCGCCCAATCTGCCCAAGCACACTTTCATCAATTTCGCCTCCTAAGCCTATTGTATAAATCGAAATATCCGGGTCGGCCCTGTTTACGGCATCGAGTGCCTGACCCTTGGTAGCTCTGTTGGCCTGGTCAGTACCATCGGTGAAAATCACTACAGCACTTGACCCTATTTCATCTTGTTGCCTGGTTTGAGTAAGTCGTTGTGTAGCCACTTCCATACTCTGTATAACAGCACCATAGAGATTCGTAGAATTATCGGAGCTCATTGCCGGGGAGATATTGTCGATATCTGCCTTCAATTCTGAGGCACTACCATTTGCCGGAGAAAGCAATTTCAGATTCTCAGCGCCATCAAACCACCAAATTTCTGCTTTGATAGCATCCAACGAGGCTGAACCCTCAGTGGGCATTACTTCATCGATAAATCCTTTAGCTGCATTTTTAAGTGAGCCCAGGCTTTCTCCTGCTAGCACACTACCACTAAGGTCGAGAACAAGTATGATGTTATAATCAAATACCTGTTCGTTGGGTTGAATTTTACGCACTGCTTCAAATTCTGAAATCAGACTTCCATTCTCATAAATGTTGAAATCGGCTTCTGTTAATCCGGCCTGACCGCGACCGGCTAAATCTTCTACTTTAAAGAACACCGAAACGTTTGAGGGCAAGTTCACGAACTGATCCTCAATAGTAATTCGGAGATTAAGGTTAGCATCATCGTCACCACCACATGCTGAGAGTAGAACGATACTCACAGCGATAATGACCCTTGAAAAAAATGTGGTTGTCTTCATGGTTCGTTCATCTTTGATTCAGAGACAGAACCTTGAAACTAATTCTCATATTGTGTGGTTAATGGCTTAAATATTTTATTTTCACACTTTCAAAAAAATCCACAATAAAGATGATAACCACCACGTTTATAGACGATTATGAATTCCAGTCAGTGAATGATCAGGGCAACGTTAATAACATTGACATGTTGCCCGCGGAGGAGAAAAAATTCATGTCACCCACTGAGCTTCTTTTGTCATCTTTATCTGCCTGTGCTTCTGTCGATTTGGTGCAGATGTTGAAAAAGCGAAGAAAGACTGTTAATGGTTTGACTGTAGAAGCAGATGGTACACGGAGAGATACTCATCCCAGAGGGTTTACCGATATCACATTGAGATTTATTCTTAAATCACCTGACGCCAAGCAGGAGGAGTTTGAGAAACTGGCTCATTTGGCGGCATCAAAGTACTGTTCTGTTGCTGCTACTTTGAGTGCCAACATCACTGAAGAATACATTATTGAGCGGGACTAGAAATTCAGCCAGTAGGTGAGTTTCATCACAAGTCCGCGGTTCTTATTTACCAGGCCATCAGGGGTATAGTTGTCGGTATAGGCAATAAACAGATCAGAGACTGGCTTAAATCTCCATTGCAGTCGTGAATTGATATTGATGTTATCGATTTGATTATTGTACTGGATAAAAGTGGTCCAGAACAGTTTTTTTGAAAAAGTGATGTCTACTCTTGGTCCGATTAAGAGGAGATCTTCGCTACCGTAAGGTTCGGGAAGGCGAATTCGGTTATAGTTGAAGTCAAGGGAAATAATGCCGTATGGTTGAATTCGGTAATTTAAATTTCCTCCGATATTGAAGAGGTTTCCATTAAAGAACTCCCCGATACTTCCTCTGGCAGTATAGAAAAATTTGGGTCTGGTATCGGACGTAAAATTCATACCGAAGTCATAATAAGTGTATTCAGTTCCTTCCTGGAGTTCTGTATTACCACTTCTGGTAGGGTCGAAATCAGAAAACAGGTAGACAAACGTGCGTTGGACTCTCATGCCATATCGCGCTGTTGAGAGCAGTTGTCCTTCTACACTGACACTCATCTCTGAGTCTGTGGTGCCATTTGGTTCATTCCTGAAAAGGTCAAAGTTCAAGCCCGGGCTAATGCTTTGGAAAAAGTTCGATTTTGGATAAAAGTTCTTTCTCAGCTCGGTTCGGACCCGATCATAGTTGGTTCTTCGCGCGAATCCGACCTCGGGATTGTAATTTTCTCCAACACTTTGGGCCAGTACGGAAAAGCGCCATTGAATGGTGCTATAGAGGACCCTGGCAGCCGCAGAGTAACTGTCGTCAAAGTCAGCTTTGTCAAATGACTTATGGAAGAAGAATTTTCCATTCCATTTGTTGTCCGCAGAGGCCAGGTTATAATCCAACCCCAGAACTCGATTGAATTGGTTAAAGGTGGTTCCCGATTCATTGCTTAAATCCTGTTTGTTAATGAAAATGAGTCCAACATTGGACCTGTTGAATACTTTTCTCTGCAATGCCGCTACTGTGTAATTGATCTGAGGAAGGTTAATATCATTAATGGCATCAGCTTGCATATTGAGCAAACCAATTCGCCAATTGTTGTTGAGTTTTCCGCTCAGTCGTGCCCCTAAATTGATCTTGTTCTGGACGTTACTTCCTGTATTCTCATCGCGAGAAACACCAATCCTTCTTGAAAAGAAAGGGCGCATCTGATCGATTCCGAATTGCGCAAATAAGTCAGCATTCTCAAGAAAAAACTGTCTTCTTTCGGGGAAGAAAATCTCAAAACGATCAAGATTAGTCACTTGTCGATCCACTTCTACTTGAGAGAAATCCGGGTTGACGGTCAGGTCCAGATTCAAAGCTGGGCCTAATCCTACTTTGGCATCAAAACCAAAGTCACCCTGTGAGTCAGATGTGTTTGGGTCGGCCGTATTGTCTTCATTATAGCCTGCTGAAATATATGGAATGATGGCAAGGTTGGCTCCGGGTTTTCCCAGGGGCTCATCCCAAATTAATTGTCCTGCATGTGCCTGAGAATAGAGTCTGAAATTCCTGGGAATCGGGGCCCAGGTAGATCGCTCTCCAGTACCAGTATCGATTCGATACGAATGGATATTCCAAATCGATGATCCCTCTTTGAAGCGAATGCTTTTGAATGGTATTGCCATTTCCACCATCCAGTAGCCGTCATGTTGGGTAGCCTCTCCAAACCACTTATTCTCCCAATCCAAAGAGAGATCCCCTTGATTTCCACCACCATTCGCCAAAAGGCCTTCACGTCTAACCCCGAAAGGGTTCATCCCAAACTGAAAGGCGTTTGTTCGGTCATCAAAAGTGTCAAATCCGATGACGAACATGTCATTACCAGCTCCCCTGAAATCTCTCCTTAGGGAAGGAGTCACATAATCCCTTAGGCCGGAATTGTACATTTTCGCGCTTACATAAATGTATTTGTCATCGTAGGTCAGCCGAAGTTCGGTTTGAGCATTAGCCATCACAGTATCGGTGGGAAAATTCTGATGATAATCTGTCCCGATTTCGGCAGCTTCCCAAGAGGCCTCATCCAAAATACCATCTACTTTGATCTCACCAATGGCTCGTTTAATGTGAAGTTGCTTTCTTTCCTGTGCTTTGAGATCAACGGCAAAAAGTACCAACAGGAGGGCTATGCTGAGGAGGTGGCGCATAAATTAAAATAATCGCAATTGTAATGGATTAATGCAGGGGATCAAAAGATCAGATGTGCTTTATGATAAGTGGTCAATTTCTTCCATATGATGATTGAATTAATAACTATGTTTGACTTGAAGTGTTAATAGTTAGAAATGAGAGTTGTAAGAGAGATTCCACACCCCGAATGTAAAATCACAGTTTTTTGGTGGAACCAGAAGTATCTGATCAAGCTTGAAAAAGGTCCGCTAGAACAAACCTTCAAAGTGAGCGAACTTGATGTTCTTGAAGAAGAAATTGATGAAATTCTGTCAGATCAGTTTATTAGCCAGGCATTGACCCGTTTTGATGAAATGTACAAGTCCCTCAGTCAGAACATGCCTTGAAACTGAGTGAAGCTCTTAAATTTTCTCCAGAAATATTTCAGTAGGCTATTCGTATTATTATAAATACTATTTTTGTTGTTCACTCAACCTAAGATCAGACAATATTTGTGGAGACACCAACTCTGATATTGATCAGCGTACTTGTACTTGCATTACTTTCAGTAGGCTTTTTGTTGTCCCGGCTATGGGCCAGAAACAAAGATTTAAAAACGCGAAATCAGCACATATCAGAGCAAAAAGATCGAATTCAGAATAACCTGGATTTGCTACTTGATCACTCTTCGGACTTTTCTTATCAATATGATCAAAGAGGTTTTATTACCTACGTATCAAGCAATGTAAAGAGAATGATGGGGTACAACCCCGAATTGGAATCGATCCATTTTTCCCAGGTGTTGACAGACAATCCTATCAATGATAATGTTCAGAAGGTCGTTGAAAAGGCAATAAATGCAGGCGAATCGATTATACCCCCACATTTTGTGGAGATCAAAGATGCGAATGGGGAATTGCACATGCTCGAAGTTTTCGAAAGTACTTCCAAGGACGATAATGGGAATGTTAACTCAATTTCAGGAGTAGCAAAAAATGTCACGAATATCTATCGGGCGGAATTGGAATTAAAGGAAAGTGAGCGGCAGCAATCATTGATCTTGGATGCAATCCCCGATTTAATGTTTACTCATGATAAAGAGGGGGCCTTTCTGGATTATCAAATCAAAAATCCGGAAGATATTTTCTATGCACCTGAGGATTTTTTGGGCAAGAAAGTTGAAGATGTCTTTCCGGACCCGATCAATAAGGCTTTATCCGATAGTCTTAAAAAAGCATTTGAGACAGGCGATATTCAGACTGTAGAGTACAGAATGGAACTCAATCGTAAAGTGCGTTTTTTTGAAGCACGCTTCGTAAAGTTGGCAGATGATCGCGTACTTACTTTGGCTCGGGATATTACTGCTCAGAAAAAGTTGGAAGAAGGTCTTCGGGAAGCGAAAGAGGCCGCTGAAGCTGCGACAGCAGCGAAAAGTAATTTCCTGGCGACCATGAGCCATGAGATCAGAACGCCCATGAATGGCGTGATTGGTATGACTAGCCTCTTAGCCGATACAGAACTGGACGAGGAACAGAAGGATTATGTTGAGACGATCAAGGCAAGCGGGGACACATTGTTGAGAGTCATCAATGATATTCTTGATTTCTCCAAGATTGAATCCGGGAAGATGCCTTTGGAAGAGCATGTTTTTGGATTAAAGAAAGTATTAGAAGAGAGTATCAGCCTAGTAAGTTATGAGGCCGAAAAGAAGCAAGTTGCAATTAATCTGATTATTGAGAATGAGGTTCCGGAAATAGTTTTGTCCGACCGTACCCGGTTGCGCCAAATCCTTTTGAATCTGCTTTCCAACGCTGTGAAATTTACGGAATCAGGTTTTGTAAGGGTCAAAGTTGACCTGGAGAATGATACCAAGAGAACCGCAACACTGAGGTTTTCGGTTAAGGATACAGGCATAGGAATCTCAGCGAAGAAATTGAAAGGGCTATTCGCAGAATTTAGTCAGGCTGATTCTTCTCATTCGAGAAAATATGGTGGTACGGGGTTGGGGCTTGCGATCTGTAAGAACCTTGTAAAGCTGTTGAAAGGAAAAATTTGGGTGGAAAGCGAAGAGGGCAAGGGGTCGATTTTCTACTTTACCGCAAAGGTCAAAAAGGTGACTTCACAAGAAACGGATACGCTTGATCATTCACCCACTACAGATGTAAATAGATCGGATCCAATGTCTTTGGTGATATCAAATTCATATCCGCTGAAGATTCTTTTAGCAGAAGATAATTCAATCAATCGAAAATTGACCCTTATCGTTCTTGAGCGAATGGGTTTCATTCCTGACGTGGTAAAGGAAGGAACCGAAGTTTTGAACATGGTCAAAAAGAATCACTATCACGTGATTCTTATGGATATCCAAATGCCTGGAATGGACGGACTAAAAGCAACGCAGTTGATCAATGAAATGGACCTTCAGGATCCTCCATACATTATTGGAGTTTCGGCCAATGCTTTTGAAGAAGATGTGAAGAAAGCGAAAGAATCAGGAATGGATGATTACATTGTTAAACCCATGAATTTTGATCAGCTCCGTTCCAAATTACTTCAGGTAGGTCAACGAAAGTTTCCTTTTGTCTCTTAATTTCGCTTTCTGACCTTAACGAATGCAATACTTTATCTCAGCTATTGGAACGGATAGTGGTAAAACACTGGTAAGTGCAATATTTACAGAAGCCCTTAAGGCCGATTATTGGAAACCTGTTCAGGCCGGATTTCCCAGGGATACTGAAACCGTACAGAGTCTTGTAACTAATGGTAATTCAGTATTTCATTCTGAAGGCTATTTGTTGAACACTCCTGCTTCCCCACATGCCGCGGCCAAAATTGATAGTGTCGATCTCGCAATCAATCAACTTCAAATTCCTAAAACTGAGAATACGTTGATCGTGGAAGGAGCAGGAGGCCTAATGGTGCCACTAAATGACTCGGAGTTTATCGTTGATATGCCACTTTTATGGAGAATGCCGGTAATTCTGGTTTCTAACCTCTATTTGGGGAGTATCAATCATACACTTCTTTCGGTAGATAATCTAAAGCATCAGGGGATTGAAGTTAAAGGGATCGTTTTTAATGGGACCCCCAACCCTGAAAGCGAAGATATCATTCTGAAATACAGCGGATTCAAGCAATTGCTAAGAATTCCCCAATTGAAGAAAGTGAACCGGGAAGTGGTCAGAAAACTGGGTGATGAACTATTGAAGAACTGGAATGACTAGTTGGCAGGAAGAAGACGGAAAACATATTTGGCACCCTTTTACACCATTGCAAGGGTTAGATGATCCGCTAATGATCGAACGTGCAGAAGGTGTCAACCTTTATACAGAGAAAGGACAAAAAATTATTGATGTGATTTCGTCTTGGTGGGTAAATATTCATGGACATAGTCATCCATACATTGCTCAGGCAATTCATGATCAGGCTGCCGAACTCGAACACGTGATATTTGCCGGGTTTACTCATAAGCCCGCCATTACGTTGGCTAAGCGATTACTGGAAATCTTGCCGGATAATCAGTCCAAAGTTTTCTACTCTGACAATGGAAGCACCGCTGTAGAGGTAGGGATTAAAATGGCTTTCCAATATTTCCATAATCAGGGCATTGAGAAGAAAAGGATAATTGCAATCGATGGGGCATATCATGGCGATACCTTTGGTGCCATGTCGGTAGGCGAAAGAGGGGCGTTCACAGAGCCCTTTAATCCATATTTGTTTGATGTTGATTTCATCGATTTTCCTTCACACGGGACTGAGGAAACCGTCTGGCACCAATTTGAAACGTTGATAGCTACTGGTGATATCGCAGCCTTTATTTTTGAGCCGATTGTTCAGGGCGCTTCAGGAATGAGGGTTTACAGCATAGATTTGCTAAACAGGATGATGAGGCTTGCCCAAAAGAATGGGGTGATATGTATAGCCGATGAGGTGATGACTGGTTTTGGGAGACTGGGGACAATGTTTGCTGCAGATCAGCTCGAAAACAAACCGGATATTTTCTGCTTGTCTAAGGGAATTACAGGAGGAGCAATGGCAATGGGTGTTACTACTTGTACCGATGAGATTCAGAGTGCCTACCGATCTTCAGATCTGATGAAGACATTTTTTCACGGGCATTCATTCACAGCCAACCCTATTGCATGTGCAGCGGCAAATGCTTCTCTCGATTTACTATTGACAGCGGAATGCGAAGACGATAGAACTCGATTGAATCAAAGACATAATGAATTTCTTGCCAAAATAGAAGGGCATGAAATGGTGAGAAGCCCAAGGGTCATGGGTACTATTGTTGCTTTTGAACTAAATACCGAACGAGAGACCTCGTATCTCAATGAAGCTCGACATCATCTTTACCCATATTTTATTTCTAAAGGGTTGTTAATACGACCATTAGGCAATGTGATTTACTTGATTCCCCCTTACATCATCTCAGATGACGACTTAGAATTCATATATTCAACAATCCTTAATTTTTTGGATGAGTATCAATCCATGACTTTTTAAGACTATGAAGAACTTCATCTATGCCTTTGCACTTCTCTTTGTGGCCTGTGGTACACAAGCACAGGATGAGGCTTATTATAAGGTTACTACAATGCGTGCCGCACCAGGGCAACTCCTCGAGTTGATAGATGTGTTGAAACAGGACATGAAAAATCACCTGAATTATGGGATGCAAGAGCCGTTTTTAATGAGACACTCTCAGGGAGATCATTGGGACCTAATGATGATTTATCCAATCGGCAATCAATTAGGCAGTTTCATGTCAGACAAGGCCATCGTAAACAGACGAAGATCCAAGACTCAAGACCAACCTCATGGAAGCTCATATTATGACTGGATTTCATTTCAGGAAGAGCAAATTGTAAAAGGTCCTGCAATTGAAGAATTCAATCGAAGATTCAAGACTTACGATTATTATCATATAGAGATATTTCAAGCCCTTGCCGGTAAGCAGGCTGAACTCTTGAAAGAGCGACAAATGGAAAATGTCTATCTCAAGGAAATTGGGAGGGATGATAACCTGATCTTCACAAAGGTGTTTGGAGGCGAGGCTGATCAATTTACGATTGGCTTTTACCGTGATATCAAACACTACGCGGAGAGTGTTGATATTCCAATAGAAAAGGAAGATGCGGCCGCGAAGAAAGCGGGTTTCGAAAGTGTCTATACCATTGGAAGCTATCTGCGTTCACTGCTATTGGAACATCACGATACGCTTGCCGGTGCTGTAAGAGCCAACTAACCGTTTGGAACCCCGGATTTCCTATACCTCCAGACTGACCACTGTGCTCACCATGATAGGTGTGGCCGTTGGATTGGGTAATGTGTGGAGGTTTCCTTATATGATGGGTAGCTATGGAGGGAGCGCATTCCTGGTGGTCTATTTGTTCTTTACGATAGCTTTTGCCATTCCTGCATTGATGGCGGAAATCGCATTAGGTCGAGAAACTGAAGGAGGAACTTTGGTAGCTTTTACCAAATCTCTTGGCCGGAGATGGGGAAAAATAATAGGGTACGCACTGGTCATCACCGTATTGGTAGCGACAAGCTACTATGCTGTAGTGGTATCCAATGTGGTATACACAGGTTTCTTCTCGATTTTTAATGGGTTTAATCCTTCTAACCTTGAGTTACACCAACAGGGGTTAAGTAACGGGATAGTTCAATATACGATAGGAGTAGTGCTCATAAGTGCAGCACTCTTTGTAGTCTTCAAAGGCTTGAGAAAAGGAATTGAAGTACTCAGCAAGATCTTCATCCCATTTTTTGTTATCGCCATTGTCTATCTCATCTTCTTTGTATTCTCTATAGAAGGTGCCACTGAGAAACTATTCAATTTTCTTCAGCCTGATTTGGCCGCCCTGACTTCTGAGCAGGTTTTTGCTGCACTTGGACAGGCATTTTTCTCTGTAGGCTTGGGAGGTACATTCATAGTCGTTTATGGTCGCTATTTGAAAAAGGAGGAGAGCATCCCCAGGATTGCAGCTTTTACGGGTTTGGGTGATGTAGGAGCGTCACTTTTAGTGAGTCTGTTTTTGGTGCCTGCAATCCTCGTATTTGGACTTGACATGACTTCCGGGCCGGGACTGATATTTACCACATTGCCCAATCTTTTTGCCCAGATGCCGAGTGGTCAATTCGTGGGAAGCATCTTTCTTCTGGCACTTTCCTTTGTTGCCTTTCTGTCATTAACAGCCGGTTATGAAGTGATTTCAGGGAGCATCAATCGAGAGATTTTCCCTAAGATCAAACGAGGGAATGTAATCGTGGCAATTGGAATTCTTCAGGCCCTGTTGATGCTGCCAAGTACGATTTACCCTGATTTGATTGGTATTCTGGATATGGTATTTGGGTCCGGAATGCAGGTGCTTGGGAGTATACTCTCAGTTATTGGTTTAGTTTGGGGCTTAGGTAAAGTCACCGCGTTAAGGCAGATATTCGGAAACAGCGATACTGCCTGGAACAGATTTGCTTTGGCATGGCTCAAATGGGTGATGCCGATTGTGCTACTTAGCGTCTTGGTAGGCTATATTTATGGCCTGGTGACATAAGGACTAGTGATCTTACTTCTCCGTTTTTAGATGTTTCCTGTTCTCCCTTAATATTTTTGATGTAGTGTAGGTTTCGGCACTGACCTTTTTGTAGCGCATATAGGTCCAAGCCGTCAATGTTAAGGGTGGGAGTAGGATTATCGGCTGCAGGCCATCCTCAGGATATCGCAAGATGGTATAGATGATGGCTATCACATCAATAATAAGGGATGCTATGAAGTATGTTCGAAGGTTGGAAATTCTTTGTTGGCGATAGAGGAAGTCGATTTCTTCATTATCAAGCTGGGCGAACACCCTGGAAATTCTATCCGACTCATATCCCTGTGCTGATAGGTAATCACGAATTTTTGCATAATCCATCCCTTCTTCCTTAAGTCTTCGTGCTCTTTCGACAATAGTTTCTGACATGATTAGATAAAACTAACCAAGACCTGTCAAAATGAAAAGCTAGCGTTTTTTGACTGCAACCGTCTTCATATGATGCTTCCATTCCCCTTCGGGATCATTGGATGTTCGTAGGTGTAGGTTGCGTTCAAACATGTCTGCGTCCTTTAAGACGAGTTCTCCTTTAACATATTCCATCACACCATTTTCAATTGGGAATTCAGTAAAGGATTTAAAAATGATCTGACTATCGATTTTCTCCAGGGATCCTTTTGAAATGGTTTTGATGGGCCAGGTAGAACTCAACCAGACCGATTCATAGCTATCATAGATGGAGTTATAATTGAAATAAACTTGATCGAGCCCTCGGGTTTTTCCTGGCCGCTGCATCTCATATCTACAGCTGATAAACTGTTCATCAAGGCTTAAGCTACAACTAAGAGTTCCCTTATAAATTCTTGGGCTGTCAGGATACAAGTAATAGGTTCGAGTCACTTCCCAATCTCCCACCAGGAAGGAAAGGTCCTTGGTCGATTTGGAATTCTGAGCTATGGAAAAGAATGGTACTAACAAGAAGAATGCAGTGAGTCTGATTTTTATCATAGACCAACCTGCATTCTTTACGAATGGATTTGAGCTCGATTAATTAATTCAACGTTCTTAATGATTTTTGAATCTCAGCTTCAATCTTTATTTGTTGTTGATTACGTAGCAGACCTCACTAATACATCAACTTTCTTCTTATAAGTTTTGAGGCACCACCCTGTTTTCTCATATAGACTTTTTGGAAGCTTTGGATCCGATGAGTCCGTTAAACTAAATCCGAAAGTCAGGTAAAAATTGATCAGGTTTTGAAAAGGTAGGCACCAAACGATCTTGCTACTGGTGATTGGATGATTGTTCAAATAGCTTACGATAGCTTGAGCAATTCCCAGGCCTCGGTATTCGTGAAACACATAGATTCCTCCAAGCTCAAGGTGACCATCGTCAACTTTGACCAGTCTACCCAACCCTGCCTCCTTTCCATCATAACTGGCGATAACGACAAAATCTTCTGAAGTGGAATGGTGGAAAGCGACCTCATCATATTTTGCATTCACCCACTCCAGGTCATTCGGATCAGCAGATTTGATTTTGATTAAACCCATTGAGATCAATCCAAAGTCTTATGAAAGCAAACCACACGATTCGCTTCTCTAAAGCCAAGTCGCTTATGAAAATCGATGCTGGTTTGGTTCTCGATTTCGGCATCTGAGCAGAAATCTTTACACCCTTTTTCTCTGGCCCACGCTTCTCCTTTTTCAGCCAGTATTTTACCTACACCTGTTTTACGGTATTCCGATCTTACATAGATGCCTTCCAAATAGCCGACAGGGTACGAAGTAGCCCCTTCCACAAAGTCATTGCGTAAGGAAAGGGTAGCGAAGCCAATGTGATTCTCGTCTTGGAGGGCCAGGAAGGTAACTTCAGTCGGTGAGCTTATGATTCGTGTGAAATCCTTTAGCTCTTCATCATAGATGCAATGCGGCCACATCTCGATGGCCATTTGCGCAACGACTTTAACTGTTCCTTGATGTACTTCTTCGATGACTATCATAATGAATAAAGGTATGAAAGCACTCTGAAATGAGCTCTCATGGAAGCTAAAAATTAGAAGTGACCTTGATATTTATTTCAGGGTCTAACAGATACTGAAACGAGCCTGCCTGTCGGCAGAAGGGTTCGAAATGACTAATGTGATAGTGAGAACTTTAAATAGTTTGAGTTGTATCAAACTTCTCAAGATAGTCTGCGACCCTTCTCACAAACATGCCACCTAATGAACCGTCAACTACTCTGTGATCATAAGAATGAGAAAGGAACATCTTATGTCTAATAGCAATGGCATCACCAGTCGGAGTCTCAATCACTGCTGGCTTTTTCACTACTGCACCCAGAGCAAGAATACCCACTTGAGGTTGCATGATGATCGGTGTTCCCATCACATTCCCAAATGAACCCACATTGGACACCGTGTAAGTTCCACCTTGCAAATCATCTGGTGTCAGCTTGTTTTCACGAGCTCTTCTGGCCAAGTCATTTACTTTCTTGGTCAGACCGGTGAGGTTGAACTGATCGGTATTATGAATTACCGGAACAATCAGGTTACCGGTAGGCAGGGCCACTGCCATTCCCACGTTGATGGCCCTTTTCTTAACAATATTGTTACCATCCACCTGGATATTCATCATGGGGTAATCCTTCAGCGCTTTTACAACTGCTTCGATGAAAATCGGAGTGAAGGTGATAGGTTCTCCTTCTCTTTCTTTGAACGAGTTTTTGACGCGGTTTCTCCAGGAAACGACTCCGGTCACATCCGCTTCTACAAAAGAAGTCACATGCGGTGAAATTCGTTTGGAATCGACCATACGCTCTGCAATCATCTTGCGCATACGGTCCATTTCGATAATTTCGTCCTGCCCACTTACCGAAACTGGCATTGGTTGCGGTTGTCTTTCCTGAACAGCTGGAGCACTTGGCGCAATTGGAGCTGGTGAGCCCTGAGCCGGCCTATTTTTGACATAGGCCAAAATATCTTTTTTGGTAACCCTTCCGTCCCGACCAGTGCCTGGAACCCTTTCCAATTCACTCATTGCAATATTCTCCTGACGAGCAATATTCATGACCAAGGGAGAATAGAAACGATCACCAGCAGGCTTTTCAAGAACAGCAGCACCGTTAGCGGCAGGAGCTGCTTCTACCTTTTCTTCAGTGATTTGACCATTGACCGGAGTAGGAATGGCTTCTGCTTCTGGTGCCGGAGCAGATGGGGCTGCACCTTCTTCTTCAGTATCGATCTTGGCGATTGGAGCTCCAACAGGAACAACGTCTCCTTCCTTAACCAAAATCTCTTTAAGAACACCACCGTGAGTGGCAGGCACTTCAGTATCTACTTTGTCGGTAGCTACCTCAAGCACCGATTCATCCGCATCAATGGACTCACCTTCCTGCTTTAACCAATTCAACACTGTGCCTTCCATTATACTTTCGCCCATCTTAGGCATTACCATCTCAACTATTGCCATATCTCTCTATTTAACGAGTCAAACGATTGCAAAGGGTGACAAATCTAACTCTTTTACCAAATATTATCAATGTTTTAAGTCCTCAAACTTTTTCTTACCAAATTTAATACTGCTATTTCTGTTAATTCGATATTTAATACTCTGTTATTAGTCAATTGCAGTTTTTTGGTTATGGTTTGTTTGCCGTCTGCATAGGCGATCCATACTGTACCTACTGGTTTTTCGGGTGTTCCTCCATCAGGACCTGCAATTCCTGTGCTGGAAGCACCGATGTCGGCACTAAACTTTTCTCTTACCCGATTAGCCATTTCCGATGCGCACTCCTCACTAACAGCACCATGGGCTTTTAAAGTTTCTTCTTTTACCCCAAGTTGACCAATCTTGAGCTCATTATGGTAAGGGACAAGACCTCCTTGGAAGTAACGTGATGAACCACCAATAGTAGTAATCTTATGCTGGATATACCCTCCAGTACAACTTTCGGCAAAGGCGATGGTTTTGTTTTCCTTGATTAATAATTCACCAATTGCTTCTTCAAGGGTAGTTTTGTTATAACCAAAAGTATACTTTTCAATTTTTGGAAGGACTTTGTCAATTTCGTTTTCAACATCGGTTTGGAGAGAATCTTTATTTTCTCCAACCGCTGTCAATCTAAGTTTTACCTGTCCTACGCTTGGTAGGTAGGCAAGTGAGATGTGATTTGGTAGCCGCTCCTCCCAGTCTTTGATTTTGTCCGCAAGAAATGATTCCCCAATCCCAACCGTTTTGATCACTTTGTGATAGATCGTTGCGGTATGGAAGTACTCTCTGATTTTTGGAAGAGCATGAGTTGTCATGATATTCTTCATCTCATGAGGAACACCAGGTAGGGAAATAAACACTTTATCATTTTGTTCATACCATGTGCCTGGAGCGGTACCCAATTCATTATGCAGTACTTGAGCAATTTCAGGCACCATGGCTTGCCCTTTGTTTAGCTCGGTGAACGTTAAACCACGACTTTCGAAGAAGTGCTTCACATGATCATGGACTTCTTGATTATGAACTATGTCACTGCCGAAATATTTTGCCAACATGGGCATGGTTAAATCGTCATTTGTAGGACCAAGACCTCCTGTTATAATCACCAAATCAGCTCTTTCGTCAGCTTCGGAAAAAGCGTCCAGAATCTCATCCTCGGTGTCACCAACAGTGGTTTTTCTGATTACTTTGATGCCAATTGAGTCAAGCTCAGCGCTAATCCATTGTGAATTAGTGTCTGTGATTTGACCGTAAAGGATTTCATCGCCAATTGTGAGAATTTCAGCAAGTATTTTTTTCATAGGACGCTTCAACTACCTGATAACAAATGTGGCTTTGACTTGTTCAGGGCTCGCAATTAGATCAATTCTTTACTTTACTCCAAGATAAAAAAAGAGCAACGATCGAACCTTTTGGTCTTAAAAGTTATCTAACACTTAGAGAGGGTATTTGAGTCCTCGATTGTATAGATAATAACCGCATTCTCAATTCGATGAAAGAAAAGAAGATAAATTACATTCTTTTGATTCTTGGCCTAATTGTGGCCCTGATGGCAATAGCATGTGAAGAGGAATCAAGTCCTGAACCGGAGCAAGAATCAATTGTAGGTTTATGGCAACTTGAGAGTGTGGATCAGAGCAACTGCAACGACTCGAGTGAAGATGGATTCACAGCACTGGTATGTAGTTTGAATAGCTGTGTCACATTTGAGTTTGAGGAGGATGGTGGTTTTGAAGGTGTTTATGTTGAGGACGGAGTGACAGAGACTGTGAGAGGAACCTACACTACCACAGATAATGGGTATACCATCAACACGATCCAGGAAAATGTGACCGGGAAATTCACTGTTCTAAATAACATTCTTACCATGGATTCTACCGACCCTGATTCCGGCTGTGACGTTGAAGCTGTTTTTAGAAAACAGTAAAAGAATCTTATTACCTTCGCATGTCGTAAACCGCCAATCAGTAAATGAGCCTAAAAGAGATGTTGAAAGTTTTGAAAGGAGGGCTATTAGCTCTAGTTATGTGCATTTTGGTCGCTTTAGCCTCATGTGGGGGTAGTGATGATACTCCAGTTTTTGTGGTGGATCCCGATTTAGTGGGAGTGTGGAAAGCGAATACATTTATCGCTTCAAACTGCGAAGACGAAGCTAACAATCAGTCTGACACCAATTTGGTTTGTACCAGCTTTGAATGTATCGAATTTACTTTTGAAGATGATTCTGACTACATAGGAAGAAATATCGTGGATAGTGTCCCAACTATTTCCGAAGGAACATGGTCGGCAGAGAATGGAACGCTGACGATTGACGTTCCCGGAGTAATTCCACTTACGGGTACTTATACTGTATCCAATAGCGTACTTACCTTCAATTACAATTTGAATGGCTGCGACATTCAATTGGTGATGGATAAAGACTAGTACGTTAGCCGTTCATGTAAAACTGGGTTTCTGGTCGATCAAGTCTTCCAATCAGGTAATCCAACTGACCATTTTCTGGTTGATTAGCAATAATATTTGTGCAAATTTTCAACCATGAAGAAATTCTCATTCTTAATAGTGGCAACATTATTTGTTGCCTGCCAGAGTCAACAAAAACAAGAGAATTCCACGGCCGGAGTAGTGGATTCTCCTAATACAAGTCACCATACTGATGCTATAACCAAGGTGCTAACTGCACATGGTGGAATGGATAAATGGCACTCAATGAAACAAATGTCATTTGATCTTGCTAATGGAGAGCACCACGTGGTGGAACTGCGAAACAGGAAAGTCCGAATTGATGCCGAAAATCATTCTATCGGATTTGATGGAAGTGATGTGTGGATAAGCCCGGCCGAAAATGAGTATCGCGGAAATGCTCGGTTCTATCACAATCTATATTTCTATTTCCATGCAATGCCATTTGTGCTTGGCGATCCTGGAATTACTTACTCAGAATTACCTGATGCTGAAATGATGGGAAAAACCTGTAAAGGAATCTTGATTTCTTATGGTGATGGTGTAGGTGATTCACCCAAGGATAACTATAAGCTTTACTATGATCCTGAAACTGGCCAAATGGAATGGTTGATGTACACTGTCACATTCAGAAGTCAGGAAAGTAGTGACCGTTTTAATTTGATTAAGTATGAAGACTGGAGAGAGATAAACGGAGTGAAGCTTCCTGGGAAACTGGTTTGGTACAATCATGAGGATGGTGTTCCTAAAGACCCAAGAAGGGAGATACCTTTCACGAATGTCCAACTTACTACCGATACGCCTGATGATGGTATGTTTGCCAAGCCAGAAGACTCTAAAGTGGTAGGAATGCCTGAATCTTCAGGAGAGTAGGGCTAACTCAAAAGCTTTTGAAAGTCGCAGCAATTTCGTTGCGACTTTTTTATTGATCGCAATCGGACTTTGAAGGGCCAGCGGCTGTGCCTTCCCAATCCAAGTCGGCCATTCCGTACCAGGTGTTGGTTTTTGGGTCTCTTGACACAGCATGGACCCGGGCAAATGCACCATAGCGAGTAATAGGTGTCACTTCGAACCCTCCAACAGCCCATACCGATGAATCGGATTTGTTCCATCCATTCTTAGGTGTAAATTCTGCACTGAATTTATTTCCAAATACCTCATACTGCCCTGTTTCGGGATTTACACCTGCATCCGGGTGAACGCGGGGAGCAGCAACGGCTTCTTCAATATCCATACCACGATCAATACTTCTCGAAATGGTTTGGACAATGCCGGATAAAATACGGATACCTCCTGCTGCTCCAAGTACCATCACTGTTTCACCATCTTTAGTCACTACGGTAGGAGCAATGGTCGTTCTTGGTCTTGACCCCGGTGCCTGATCAGAATTGGAGAGATAAGCACCCATTGTAGAAGCATAAACAAATCCTAGTCCTGGAGTGATCACCTTCGATCCAAATAATGGTCCAACAGTTTGTGTAATGGAAACGACCATGCCATTACAATCCGCAGTTACAAAATGGGTAGTGTGGTGGCTGTTATTCCCCCAGGTATCTCCAGACCAGTCGGTATTATCTGCCAGAAGCTGATTCTTCTGAACTTTGAAGTCATGAACATCAGAGAGGTGGACATTGGGGACTGTGATTGATTTCGCTTGTTCTTGAGCCCATTCTTTGCTCTGGACAAAATCAAGATCTTCCTCTTTATAGTTATCAGACATACTGCGTATAGAAATGGCCAGTGCCTGGTTCATAACCGCACCCCATTGAGCATCAGTCATTTCTTTCAGATTGAATTGCTCAAGAATGTTAAGTGTTTTCACGACAAGACCGCCACCTGCAGGAGCCGGTATGCTATGAATTTGATACCCTCGATAATTGGTGGTGACATACCTGGCATCCATGGCTTTATAATTGTTCAAATCTTCAAGTGTTACGAAGCCGCCATTTGCAGACATGTCAGCTGCAATTGCCTGAGCTGTTTCACCATTATAAAAGTCGTCCCCGTTTGTTTCTGAGATGCGTTGTAATGTTCGTGCTAAATCAGGTTGTTTCAACACCTCACCCGCAGAATAAAGAACTGTGTCGTTTTTAAGCATTTGATTTCGGAAGCCAGGGTCTGATTTCATAGCTTCATGGGCAATCGAGTGCCTTCGGGCTTCACCGGGTAAAATTTCAAAGCCCTCTGTAGCGTATTTGATTGCTGCAGCCATTAAAGTTTCGAGATCCATGGAGCCATGTTCTTTATGTAGTCTCATTAGAGAGGCTACTACACCAGGGGTTGCAATGGTACCATGACCTGAATTCGGAGGGGTTTCCGGCTTGACATAGGAAGCGGGTATTTCAGTCATGCCGTTATAGCCTTGAAAGCTGCCATCAGTTTTTCGTACTAAAATCTGATTTCGTCCTCCAATTCCATTCATTGTAGGTTCTACCACCGCCAGAACGAATGCTGTTGCGATAGCAGCATCCGCAGCGTTTCCGCCTGCCTCCAAAATGGCTTTTCCTGCTTGTGTTGCCAGAGGTTGAGCGGCAGCAACCATTCCTAGTTCAGAGGTAGCCAGTTTTAAATTAGAAGGAGTTGGGTTTTCTTGTTGGGCAGGCTCACAACCAACTAAAACAAGGACAGTCAGTATGAGAGCAAGGAATCGTGAATACATAAGCTGAAGGTTGATCACGATAATATTACAAAAAGAAAATAGGAACACGCCACTAAAGTTCACCAACGGTCCTCTCGATCGCTAGTGCGTGAACTTCTTAAAGATTGCAGTCGCAATATGGCCTCCAAATCCAAAGGTATTGCTCATGGCATATTCAACCTTTCTCTTTTTAGCTGTTCCGGGGGTAAAATCAAACTTACCATCCAAGTCAGGGTCTACTGTTTTTGTATTGATGGTAGGAGGGATTATACCCTGTTTAGCAGCCATAATTGATGCAATGGCTTCGATGGCACCTGCGGCACCAAGGAGATGGCCTGTCATTGATTTGGTGGCTGAAATAGCTAGATCGGGTTTTTCTCCAAATACTCTTTCTATGGCAATCAATTCGCTGGGATCACCCACAGGTGTAGACGTAGCATGCATATTGATATAGTCAATTTCAGATGCCGAAATGCCTGCATCGTCCAGCGCTTCGGTCATACCTAGGTAAGCGCCTTCTCCTTCCGGGTGTGTACCTGTGAGGTGATAGGCATCGGCAGCCATTCCTCCCCCGACTACTTCACCAATAATGGTTGCTCCGCGAGAAACTGCATGTTCATAGGATTCCAGAATCAAAGCACCTGCGCCTTCACCCATCACAAACCCATCTCTGGAAACATCAAAAGGTCTTGAGGCGGTAGTCGCTTCTTCATTGTTGGTGGAAAGCGCGCGGCTCGCGTTAAAGCCACCTACACCTGCAGGATTAATCGGTGCTTCCGACCCTCCGGTGATAATCATGTCGGCCTTTCCCCATCGGATATAGTTCATGGCATCGATAATGGCAGTGGTAGAAGTGGCGCATGCAGAGATTGTCGTGAAATTGATTCCCCTCAAGCCATATTTGATGGAAATCAGTCCTGAGGCGATATCCGCTATTATTTTTGGAATGAAAAACGGATTGAACTTCGGTGTTTCATCATTTCGGACGTAATCCACCATTTCATCATGGAATGTTTGGATGCCGCCATTTCCAGAGCCCCAGATCACACCAATGCGATTGCGGTTCAATTGGTCAAAATCGATTCCCGCGTTTTTGATCGCTTCTTCTACAGCGACCAAGGCATATTGTGTAAAAGGATCTGATCTTCTGATCTCATTTCGATGGAGATGGTCGTTGACATCAAAATTCTTTATTTCACAAGCGAACTTGGTCTTGAACTTGTCCGTGTCAAACTTGGTAATTGGCCCGGCACCACTAGTTCCGGCAATCAAATTCTTCCAATATTCATCAATTGTGTTTCCGATAGGAGTCAATGCTCCTAACCCTGTTACTACAACCCTTCTCATCACTTTATCTTTAATTCGTCTTCAATCATTCTGTCAATACTGGTTATTGCATGATGAAAGTATTTTTTATCCTCCATGGCCTTGGCCAGCATTATTCCACCCTCAATCATTGCAATAAAGGTGGTGGAAAACCGCTCAACATCCAGAGTGGGCTGAACAGTTCCATTTGCCTGACCGCTCCGAACAATTGCATTCAATTCATTTTTCCAATTGGTGATCCGCTGTTGCACTTTTTTATGGAGTGATGGGATCGTATCATCCGACTCTGTAGAGGTATTTAAAAGAGGGCAGCCACCCATCGCGGCCACTTCATCGTAATGCTGTTCATAGAATTCCAACAGAGCGGTCAATTGAGCATAACTACCGCCTTTGGTTGAAACGGCTTTGTAAACCCCGCGTTGAAGTAATCTTAGATTGTACTCAAAACAGGCCGAGGCTAACTGATCTTTACTTCCAAAATTTCCGTAGATCGCTCCTTTAGTAAGACCGGTGGCTCTTTCCATGTCGGAAAGTGCGGTACCAACGTATCCTTTTTTGTTAAAAATGGGGGCTACCTGCTTCAAGATGAATTTTTTTGTTCGATCCGATTTGGTTTCTTTCATGTTGATGCAAAAATATACCAATTGGTATATTTTTCAAAATAATTACCGTTTGAAGTTTTTAGACGAACGTAGCTGAATTTTCTACGTAGGATTTGAATTAGGATGAGGCATTGCCTTTATTCGAAATTCTTAAAGAAGTTACTTATGAAGCTCAGACTGTTTTTTTGCCTCGCATTTTTAACATTGGTACAACTCTCATTTGCCCAAAAAAGAAATTGGGTTAATCCTATAATCGAGAATTATGGACAGATCCTGGATCTGGAGAATGTCGATGTGAAACCCGATCCTGATTTAAAGTATAACATTATTATCGAATTGGTGCATGATATGGATAAGCCAGAACGTAGAAATTTTTCTGCTACCAACGTTGCCAGGCTCATTAACCTTCATGCTGTGGGTGGAGTAAAAAAAGAGAACTTGAATGTGGCGGTCGTAATCCATGCAGAGGCAACCAATACTGTGATCAACAATGCTGCCTACAAGAAGAAGTATGAAGTAAACAACCCCTACATCGAACTTTATGAAGAACTTGCAGAAGCTGGAGTTGAATTAATAGTATGTGGTCAGTCCTTAAGCATGTACAGGCATGACTCTGAAGATGTGATTCCACAAGTGAAGACCGCCACTTCAGCACTGACCGCAGTGAGTACTTACCAATTGAAGGGCTACGCCTATTTTAAATGGGATTAGACTCGCCTTCAAAGATTGATTGATTTATTGTAGAGAATTTACTCTATTGTGCCAACTAATGTTGGAACAATGAGAAAACTCGGCCTACTGCTTTTAATTTTCCTTTTCACAGGGCTTCAAAATGCTTATAGTCAAGGAAGAATTAATCCTGTAATCAAGAATTTTGGTGGGATTTTCGATGCCCCGCATGCAGAAGAAAAGCCTGATCCGAGTCTGGAGTACAAAATTGTCATTGATATTGCCACCAATGATTCTGAACCGGATGAAGTAGCTTATTCGCTCTACAATGTGGCACGACTAATCAATTTGCATGTGATGGGTGGAGTACCCAAAGAGAACCTAAAGATCGTTCTGGCTATTCATGGAGGAGCGGCTTATTCTGTTATGAACAATGAAGAATATCGGAAGAAGTATGATGTTGATAATCCTCACCTTGAATTGTTCGAAGAGCTCAATGAAGCTGGTGTCAAGATTTTTGCATGTTCCCAGTCATTGAAGGGGAGGGGGATTGATCACCATAAGATGGCTCCTGAAATAAAAGTGGCCACAGCAATGCTAACTGTGATGACCACTTATCAACTAAAAGGTTATGCGTCCTTGAAGTTTTAGAACCCAGACAATCTTTCCATGGTCATTAGTAAGAAGACGATGACAAATACGATCACTGAAAACCCGATCCAAAACATAAAACGTCTTGAGGCGCTATCTTTCTTAGCCGACCTTTCTTTTCTCAAGGCAATTAGTTTATCAAAAT
Source organism: Cyclobacteriaceae bacterium (assembly GCA_028281285.1). GTDB lineage: Bacteria > Bacteroidota > Bacteroidia > Cytophagales > Cyclobacteriaceae > Roseivirga. The sequence goes on along the minus strand of JANQKF010000013.1, from coordinate 163,099 downwards.
CGGTGACGATTCTATGCTTCGCATGCAGGTTTCTGGGGGCATCATTCATTCTCTTTCCATAGATGATCTGCGCCTTCTGAAAAGCTTTCTTTGGTATGTTTTCATAAACCTGGTGCTTGTTATCGAGTGCGTGCCATCCCATAACTATTTAAACGTGTAAAACACTATTTTTAAGTACATCTAATGATAATCGGTTTATGAGCTGGATAGAAATCATACCCTTTGAGAAAGCAACTGGAAAACTCAAACAACTCTACAATAGGGTCACCGGTCCTGACAATAATGTAGATAATATTATGCTTGTACATAGCCTGCGGCCGCATACCATGGAGGGACATATGCACATGTACAAATACGTGTTACATCATAATGGCAATACCTTTCCCAAATGGTATTTGGAGTCAATAGGTGTCTATGTTTCCTTACTGAACGAATGCTCCTACTGTGTTGAACATCACTATCAAGGCATGCGAAGATTGATCGATAACGATGAACGATCTACAGCAATACGGGATGCATTGGAAGAAAAAAAACCGGAATTGGTGTTTGATGGAAAAGAGCTCGTTTTACTCAAGTATGCCGAAAAGCTGACTTTGACTCCAACAGCAATTCAGGAAGTTGATTTGGATGTGCTTAGGGTAGCAGGGGCAGATGATGGCGAAATCCTCGAAGTGAACCAAGTTACCAGCTACTTCTGCTATGCCAATAGAACAGTGCTTGGACTGGGAGTGAATACTGAAGGTGATATTCTTGGCTTATCTCCAAATGAGAATGATGATCCTGACAATTGGAACCACTCATAAAATTACTTTACCGGTATGAATGTAATAACTCGATTAGTTAGGTTAATTTTTAAATTGTGTAAGTGTCAAATGACTACCATCAACTCAAATGTTTTCTATGCTGACTACCTACATTAGATTCGCTCTCAAAGACATCAAGAAAAGCAGGCTGATCTTTGTTGGTAGCATGATCAGTTTGATCGTTGGAACCCTGTGTTTTTATGCTATTCAAGTTTGGGTCAAGAATGAACAGTCAATGGACCGGTTTCATCACAGGGCAGAGGACATATATGTGGTTACTTCTCAAAGAAATCCACTCTCCGGGCCACGTGCCTCAACACTTACGGATCTTATCGACCAACAGGCCTACCCTGCAATCGATAAAAGGTTAGTGACAAGAACCTATGAACCGAATGAGGGAAAATTGATTGTAGGTGAGAGAACATTTTCTGGAAAAGGTGTAGTTGTGGATAGTACTTTTTTTGATGTGTTCAATTTCAACGCCATATCGGGTAACACGGATGTGTTGTTACGAAACAAATCGGACATAGTACTTTCCGAATCATTTGCAAAAAGGCTGTTTGGTACATCAGACCCAATTGGCCAGAGCATAAGACTGGAGATGGACAACGTAGGTGAATACATTGTTCAAGGTGTACTCGATGAAATACCCTCCAACAGTTCTTTTTCATTTGATTTTCTGGTGCCTTCCCACTCCAAGTCATTTTGGAGTAGAATGGCCGTGGAGTTTTTGCTGATGCATGACGGTACAGATCATAAACTCTTCAATGAAAAAATTGAAAACATTGCCCGAAAAAGAAGGGGTTACGAGGAAAGTGTGACCTCGACCTTTCCTTTTGTTGATATCTACTTTGAACACCCATTCGAACACTTTTTTTTCGATAAAACGGGGGATGCGAGTAGTGTGAGTACAATGAAGGTTATCGGCTGGGTTGTTCTTCTCATCAGTGTTTTAAACTTCACCAATGTACAAGCCACACATATGCTGTCCCAGTTCAAAACTCAAGGTATAAAACGAGTTAATGGAGCCACTATATGGGATATTTATGGGGAGGCACTTACCAGCAGAATTTTCTATGGATTGACTGCAGCCGCGGTAGGTCTATTGACCTTCTATGCGATTCTACCTTCTTATGAACAGTTTTTAGCTATTAAAATCGAAAAGGATTTAGCGGTAGATTTTTTATCATTTTTCACAATTGCCCTGCTCTCAACATTACTCTCTTTTGGACTTTTTCTTATTCAAAACAAAAATCTTCAGGCTGGTCAACTTATTGGACAAAGACAAAACCATGAATCCGGGATGGCTAAGAAAATCTTAACAACAGTTCAATATACCTGTGCTATATCATTGGCCATTGCCAGTGTAGTGATTTACCAACAGTTCAACTATATGGTTACCAAGGATCTTGGCTATGACTATAAGAATGTGATTAGTGTAAAGTTGATCGATGAGGTGCCGATGTTCGAGGATCGCGAGGAAAGGAGGGAAAGGTTTTTTGAGGTAAGGGACAATTACAAAATGGTAAGTAATGAGTCACTCAATAATCCCAATTTTGTGTCGGTTACGCAAAGCAAACTCCCAATAGGTAGTTCAGCCTATCCGATGTCATGGAAATTGATAGGTGGTGCGGAGGATTACAGAAATCAGAACTTGATGACTGTTGATCCGGCTTATCAAAGTTTGCTTGGTTTGGAGATGATAGAGGGCCGTTTTTTCTCTGAAGAACTGGATAAAGACCGTCAGAGAAAATTGGTAATTAACGAGGCAGCGGTCAAGTATTACGGTATTAAGGATATTACTACAGCCAAAATTGCAAATGGGTCATGGGGTAGAGAGGCAGATCCATATCAAATTATTGGAGTGGTAAAAGACTTCCATTATCAGCACCTTTCGAAGAAAGTGGAACCGCTAATGATGGCCTTTATGCGTGATCGCGAGAACAATTTCGTTTACAAGATAAACGAAAAGAATTTCAAGGCAGGTTTGGCGTCTGTCGAAGAGATATTCAGGAAGGTTAACCCATCAAAGGAATTTGACTATGTCTTGCTTGAAGAACTCATTAGAGAACAATACGAAAAAGAGAAACAGCTAAGCCAGATTTTCATGATGTTCATGCTCATTGGGTTGATTCTTTCGACCATTGGCTTATTTACATTTGCCCTGTATGAGACTCGGAGGAGAATTCGGGAGATTGGAATTCGGAAGGTATTGGGGGCAAGTTTTGAGTCTATTATGTCATTATTGAGTGTTTCCTTTTTAAAATGGGTTGTATTGGCCTTTGTGTTGGCCTGTCCAATTACCTGGTATCTATTGACCATATGGCTGGATAATTTTGCCAATCGCATTGATTTGAAATGGACGGTTTTCCTAATATCCGGAATGGTAACTTTGATAATGGCAATGCTTACCATTTTTTGGCAGACAAGCAAATCTGCTTATAAGAATCCAGTGGAAGCGCTTCGCTACGAATAATCCAATATTAGAGTGATGTTGGCGGTTGCCCTAAAATTGATTGATCACCTTGACACCGACACCATGAAACTCATTCATCTGTGGTAATATTTTGACCCCCTCCTCAAGTGAAATCAAGTCACCAATGAGCTTTTGGGGTTGAAGAAGCCCACTTTCAATTTTCTCCAACATTTCTGGATAACGATGGGCTTGCATTCCGTGACTTCCGATAACTTCCAATTCGTTGGCCACTACCAAATGCATTGGGATTGAAGGCAGGTAATCTGCTCCGGCCATGAGTCCCACTTGAATATGCTTGCCTCTTTTTCTCAGGTTGGCTATTGAATTAAAGCAAGTCTCTTTACTGCCTAAGGCATCCACTGAAATATGAACTCCTCCTTTGGTCAATTCTTTAATGGATTCCACCACGTCCTGTTTATTGGCATTGATCGTATGGTGTGCACCGATTGCCTTTGTGAATTCAAGCTTTTCCAAGTCTATGTCAATGGCTATGACCTTTGCTCCCAAGGCATTGGCAATCATTATGGCTGATAAACCTACACCTCCACAACCATGAATAGCTACCCACTGATTTTCACTGGCTTGCCCTTGATGAACCACTGCTCTATAGGATGTGATGAATCTACAACCCAAACTTGCGGCCGTTTCAAAACTAATCGATGAAGGTAGATGTACCAGGTTGGTCTCAGCATAATGGATACCGACATATTCCGCAAAACTGCCCCAATGGGTAAAGCCAGGTTGGAATTGATAGTCGCAAACTTGATGATTGCCTGAACTACACTGCTCACAATTACCGCAGCCGCTCACAAATGGTACAGTCACACGATCACCAACCTTGAATTTGGATACCTCCTTGCCAATTTGAACAACTGTGCCCGCCAGTTCGTGCCCGGGCACATGAGGAAGTTCAATGTCCGGGTCATGTCCCATCCATCCATGCCAGTCTGATCTACAAAGCCCGGTTGCTTCCACTTTTAGAACTACTCCACCTTCAACCGGTTCAGGGTCAGGCAAATTCTCAATTGTTATTGGTCCTTCGAATTTAGAATAGTAGGCAGCCCTCATTTGATGTCTTTCAATAAGCAAAATGTAATGCTTATTTTTAAGTAACAACCCTGCCATGAAAAAACACATTTTCTCAATCCTCATCCTCTGTTTTATTCTAACATCTTTTGAAGATCCAATTAAGAGTTTTGAAGGTCGCCTAACCTATGGAATTGAGTACATTGATGTACCGAAAGATATCGAGGGGATGCAGTCTTTGTTGCCGCAGAGTATAACGATGCTCATAAGTGGGGATAAGACACGTCTAGAGCAGGATATTATGGGAGGTAAACAGACCATAATCATAGACAACAATCTGATGACTGGTGATATACTCATGGATATGATGGGTCAAAAAATTCATATTCACATGAGTAAGGAAGATTTTGAAAAAGAAAGCATGGAATCTCCTGATCCTGAATTTGAATACCCGAACGAAAAAAAGGTTATCCAGGGCTATAAATGCAAATTGGCTACAAGTCTGATGGACGATGGTGGTTATCAGAGAATTTGGTTTACAAAACAAATCCGGGTTAAGCACAATCAATTTAAAAAGCTGAATGGGTTTCCTCTGGAGTATGAAACTTTCAAAGATGACATGCACACCAAGACCACTGTAACCAAATTGGAGAGGTTCAAAGTGGATCAGTCTTTATTTGCAGTGCCGGAAGGATATAAGCAAATGAGTATGGATGAATTGAATACGTTATTGGGCAAGAATTAATTTAGTTTGTCCAACTCCGCCTCAACTGCTTCAATTAGTGAATTCACCTCTTCCTGTGCTTCCAATAACCCTTGGTGGAGCCCCGAATTGTTATCCTTGCTGATCAAAAAATTACGAACAAGGTTTTGGTCATTAAGTAAATCGTTTGGATCAAATGGGCGAGCGATCTGAGCATATCGAAATTCCGCGATGTTTTCTAAAATCCAAGGTGTCCAATAGGTCTTAAACTCAAATTCTACATCGCCCATCTGTTGAACCACCTTGGGGTGCATATATTCATAATACTCAACCAAATCCCTACGAAGGGCTTGATTTTCAATCAGCGTAATATCCGATGATTTGAGGGTCTGATAGCCAGCACTAATGAAAGAAATACGAGGAAACATAAGCACTTTGGCCAACACCAATTCTGTAGTATCGGTGAAGGCTTCCTTCTTTCTTAGCAAATCAACCAAATAGTCGACTCCATTCATCAACCTATCGGTTTGAGCAAGTGAACTATTGATAAGGATCGTATCTTCCAGGAGATCAGTATGGATTTCTTCAAGGATCAATCGCTGAGACTGATCCTTGTTGAGTTCCTGATTGAAATTATCGAAAGCTACGGCCAGGCTGATACCAACAAAGATTAATGTGATTTCACCTAGCGCATACTTCCAGTTGAGTTTGAGTTTTGACCGTGACATGTTGTGCGTTGTTATTCATAATAATTTGAGTTTGACCTATGATTGTAAGACGTTTGACCTGACGTTTTATAACCATTTGAACCTTTGACCAGAAGGCTCATGACCTAATTGATATTACGTGAATTGGCGATCTTGGGAGGTTTCAATGCAGCGAAACGGGCGATCAATGCACCGAATTGGTATTTCTGAGTACCGATTCTGGCCTATGAGTTATTATTCAAGGGTTTCAATGCTCACAATCAGATCCTGGCATTGTGCCTTTAAAGTATTGAACATCTCAATTAGTGTCTCGGCAATTGACAGGCGAGCCGCCAGGAGATTTGAATACCTTCTGAATCCTTCGGAATTGACGTCACGTTGCCATTGGGTCAATCTTGGGTTTGCATTGGTGCGCTGGCCGTAAAAAGAGGCTTCATCAATAACTTCGGCCATTTGGTTTCTTCGATTATCATATCGAAGGTCAAAAGCTCGTTCCGTTTCAACAACGTAAGCATGCATTTGTGAAAGTCTTAGAAGTTTTTGTCGTACGTCAGTTTGAATCAACTTAATGTTTCCTGTTGAAATCAATTCTTTATACGTGTTCTCATTGGGGACATAACTACTCATATGGTAGCTGATGGACTGTATCAATTGCTGCAATTGATCGGGGTTTGGTCGTTCATTGGTATCCAGGAATGCAAAGAATTCGATGATTCTCTTCTGTCGAATTTCGTTATAACCGATGACACCGTTGAGATCACTGACATCCTGCTTTATTTCGACCAACAAACGTTCATAATATCCGTTTCGCAGTTGGTTGTCCTTCCTGTCATCATTGTAATTCTGAAAGGCAATTGCCAAAGTAATACCGATGAAAATCAATAGTATTTCTGCAAGTCCCTGTTTCCAGCTAAGGTTGAACTTTCGTCTTGGCATATTGAAAAATAGGCAATTGCCTACTCGGAAACAATGTCACATTAGTTGATTGTCATTTGTCAACCTCAAAGAATTGAAGAGAAACCCCATTTAAATCCTGGACCATAAAATGACGGTCACCCGCCATTGATTTATTTTCTGTCAAGTCGAAGTCGAATTGGATTTCAGCGCGTTTTAAGGTTTGATACGGCTGTTGGATGTCATCTACAAGAAAGGATAATTTCGCCATCCCATGGACCTTCGAACGCCATACTCCCTCGGGCACTTCAAGTAGTTGGAAATCAACGTCATCCTTAAATTCGCCAATCTCCAGAATCAATCCGTCCTTTACCAACAATGCTCTCTCGTTGCCGGAATTTCCTACTTTTTCTCCAACAGGTCTTGCACCAAGATGCTGTTGATACCACTGAAGTGAAGCATCAATGTCAGGAGTACTAATGCCTACGAGAAAAGGAATGATGTGTTGGTTTGAACTATGCTGTTGAGATACCTTTGAGAAGAATTGAATATAATTTCCATCCGGGTCCTGGATCAAAAAATATTTCTCCGGCCAATCGATTCCTTCAATTGGGGGAAGGGCGTCTAAAGGTGCGATAATATTGATTTTGTTATCCGAAGAAAGGCGATTATAAAGTGCTTCTATATTTTCTACCTGAAACCCCATTTTAAAGAAACCGTGGAGGTTGGAATAGGGAGAAGGTAGATCTAAATCGGTTTTTGAAATACTGCCATCAAAACCTACCAATTCAATAAAGAAGTCATCCTGACTCAACATCCCGACCGTAATGCCGGAACTTTCAAAATGAGCCAAGGTATCTTTTTCAAAACCAAGAACCCAGGCATACCAGTCCATTGAAGCTTCAACATTGGATACTGTAGCAGCAAATATTCTCGGCTGAAATTCGTTGGTGGATTCTTGTTCACTTTCCTTGACAGTACAGCAAACAAGAGCAATAAATGTTAAGAGCGACAAATAGGCTTTCATACGCAGAACTTAACCTGAGTCTAAAGAATCAGGCATTTCGATCAAAATTAATTGGACAAAGAGACTAATTACACCGACAGAATTTGCCGGATGTCTGGTGTATTATGCTTTTGTATGTAATTTGGCACAACTAAAATCAACCGATATGTATAACGGACTTGTTCACGCACATTCAGGACTTCGCTGGGTTGTTCTGATTCTATTACTAATCACTATTTTCAACGCCTTTGCCAAGAAATCTTCCGGAAATTTTTCTGAGGGTGATCGAAAAATGGCCCTGTTCACCATGATCTTCACTCATGTGCAGTTCACTATTGGGTTGGTGCTTTACTTCATTAGTCCTCTAGTAGTATTTTCAGGTGAATCCATGAAAAACACAGTTCAGCGATTCTACTTGGTGGAGCATATTGTATTGATGTTGATTGCGGTTGCTTTAATTACTATCGGACATTCCAAGTCCAAAAAAGCGAAAACAGGAACCGAAAAATTTAAGAAGATCTCCGTATTCTATCTGATCGCCTTGATTGTGATCTTAGTAGCAATACCTTGGCCATTCAGGATTGAGACCGCTGCTTGGTTCTAGCTTGTTTCCCTGCTAATGCTTTAATTCTATTGAAGCCGTGCGAATTAGCTTAGGAAATTAGGCTTGCGATGGTCTTGGTTCTTGGAGATTTTTCAAGCATTATCTTAAGAAAGACAGTAATCGGGATTGACATGATCAGCCCTGGGACACCCCAGATATACCCCCAAAGCATGAGCATGATCAATATTGTGATCACGTTAATGGAAAAGGACTTACCCATAAAAATGGGTTCGAGGATTCCTCCGAATAATACCTGAACACCGGAAATGCTTAGTACAAAGAAGAGCAGCATTGAAGTTGATTCAATTTCCACAAAAGAGAAGATTGCCAGGCAAACCACACTGATTACCGAGCCTACCAATTGAAGGAAATTGATGGCGAAGGCAAATAGCCCCCAGAATATCGGGAAGCTCACTCCAAATGCCCAGCACATAATGCCGATTCCAATTCCTGTAAAAAGACTGATGAAGAACTTCACTTTGACAAATTTGATAAGGTCCTTTTCGATTTTTCGGAAGGTTTTTATCGATTCGAACTGTTTTTTGAGGATGGTTTCGTTTAACAGTTTTTGCACATCAACTGATCCTGCCAACAGGAGTATGACAAAAAAAGCGGCTGATAAAGTCATTGTTAGAGTGTCAGTCACAAAGCCCAAGGTGGGTGCAAAACTCTTTACGATGTTTTCTTTTTGAATGAAAGAGGCCAAGACTGTTTCTCCTTGAAGAAAATCAACCCCGAAAAAATTCTCCAGGGAAACTACCAATGTGGTCAGCTTCTCCTTCATCTTGTCAAAAAAAGCATTGTCAGCGCTTAATATTTCTCTGCTTGATAGCTGAAGGACTTCTCCAAAAAGCTTAAAGAAAACAGCTATAATCAAAACAACCAGGAGGAGACTCAACACCTTTGGCACCTTCCTTCGCTTCAACCACCTCATCATTGGCAGAAAAAGTAAAGCGATGAACATCGCTGAGATAAGTGGAATAAAAATGAAAGAGAGTGTCTTGAGAAGGAAAAAGACCAGAGGAATTACAATAATCAGTAACAATAAATTTGTGGTTTTCCTATCGTTCATGCCTGGGCTCATCTTCTCATCTAATAATCACGAATGGCTGTGAAATGTTCGTGTAGGTTTATTTTTTCTAATCGAATGCAAGATTACATCGAAAGAACCTGAAATACCGGGAACTATTGAAATAAGTTTAGTATTTCTTCATTATCAATTCTTAATTCTATCCATTAAATTCGACCCAAACAATCGTTAGGTATGAGTCTATCCGCTGAATACAAATCCATTTTAGATGACGCCATTAAGGCCCTTCACGAAAGAACTTTCCATGCTCAATATCCGGAACATCCCTCTCCTAAAATCTATGGAGAAACGGCAGACGAAGAAGGAAAGAATGCATTTAAAGAATTACGCAAGGGCAATTTCGAAGAACTTCAACAAGAAGGAGAGATCGAATGGGTAGGTGAGGAGCATTCTCCTTATTTTGATCAGCCAGTGGGCACAAAGTATCCACGATTTTCAAACGACACCTTGTTGGAACGCGCTGATTCAGCTTTCCATTCTTGGAGAAAGGTGAGTAAGGATGATCGGGCGGCTGTATTGATCGATTCTTTGGAGAGGTTTTCTAAGCGATTTTTTGAAAATGCCTATGCCACCATGCATACCACGGGTCAAGGCTATATGATGGCCTTTCAGGCCTCTGGTCCTCATGCTGCTGATAGGGCACTCGAGGCAGTTGCTGCAGGATATGAAGAATTGGGTCGTTATCCTGAATCCACAATTTGGGACAAGCCCATGGGTAAATACAACTTGGTGATCAATAAGGAATGGAGAGCAGTGCCTAAAGGTATCGGTCTCGTAATAGGCTGTTCCACCTTCCCAACATGGAATTCGGTGCCTGGTGTTTATGCTAACCTGATCACTGGGAATTCAGTGATTGTAAAGCCTCATCCAGGAGCGATTCTTCCAATGGCTATTGTGGTGGCAGAAATCAGAAATGCATTGAGAGATGCCGGTCATGATCCTGAAATTTGTCAGTTGGCGGTAGATACCAAGGCGAATCCAATTGCAAAGGAATTGGCAGATCATCCAAAGGTAAAACTGGTTGATTTTACTGGGAATTCGGAGTTTGGAAATTACCTGGAGAGCCTACCAAAGGCAGTATTCACGGAGAAAACCGGAGTGAATTCAATGATTTTGGACTCTGTAGAGAATCTGGATAAAGTGATTCAGAACATCACCTTTTCAGTGACTTTGTATTCAGGACAAATGTGTACGGCCCCGCAAAACTTCTTCATTCCTGAAGGAGGAGTGAAAACTCCAGACGGAGTGGTCAGTTTCGATGAAGTGGCACAAAAAATCGCGAACTTTACAGACGGACTAATCAATAACCCCAAGGCCGGACCTTTTGTGGCCGGAACGATCCAGAACTCAGCGACTAGTGCGAGAACAGCTTCGGCCGCGGATGAAATCGGGGGTAAGGTTTGGTTAGCCACTCGTCATGTAGAACAGACGATTCCAATCTTCGAGAAAGCAAGAACACAAACCCCGACATACATTGAGTTGAGTTCAGCAGACAAGGACAAGTTTGCTAAAGAGATGTTCGGTCCGATTGCCTTCTTAATAAAGACTAAAGACACCAAAGAATCAGTCGCTCTGGCTAAAGAAATGGCTGAAACCTATGGTGCAATTTCTTGTGGTGCGTATACCACTGATGCAGAAATGAAGGAGTACATTGCTGATGAAATGTCGTTGGCCGCTACGCCTGTCTCTTTTAACCTGACAGGTCAGATTTTTGTGAATCAGAATGCTGCCTTTTCTGACTTTCATGTAACCGGAGGAAATCCGGCAGGAAACGCTTCATTTACCAACCCGGATTATGTAAACAGAAGATTCACTTGGGTGGGAATGCGAGAACCCGCTGCACTTTAGGACTTAAGATAATGGCCGCATCTGCGGCCCTTTTTATTTGATTTTCTTAGGATAAATCTCCTTGCCGTTTTGCTGGTAGATCACTTTGGTCAATTCGCCATTTTCATCGACTTCAAATTTAAAGCCTGCGTTCATCGATCGATAGTAGAATGAAGTTTCGCTTTCACTATATAGTTTCATTGAGCCCCATCCGCGCATAAACGTCCTTAGCTCATCACCCTTTCTGAATATGGTCATGATTTGATCCTTGCCAAAGTCATATTTGCCGGTATACCTCTTTAGGATATTCTTTGGGAGAGAAACGTGTTTACGCACCGGCTGACCTAGCAATGCCCTTTCAACCGTATTCTTAAGTTCATTGAACCATGAACCTCCACTTGAGGTAAGAATAATCAGACCAATATCTTTTGATGGATAGATTTCATAAAAGCTCCCGAAACCGTCAACGTCCCCACTATGCCCGAATTGAACGATTGTACTGTCATACGGATTTCTGCTTTCAATAAACCCGTAACCGTAATACATATTGGGACCAATCGACTTCTTTTCCTTAGTTAAGATCAATTTTGATTCTTGTCCTTTCTTTAAGTAGTCCTGATAGGCTTTGATCTGAGCAGACATCAAACGGGATAAATCTTTGATGTTAGAGAGAATGCCTCCACCGGGTATCGATTTGCCCATTTCCCACGGTTTCGTTTCCTTTTTTCGATCACCCACATGGTAAGGGGTCGCGAGCTTCGAGTGTGACTCCTCGTTTAAAATCGAGGTAGTAAACTCTAACCCATAAACGTCAGTCACATATTCATTTAGTAAGGCTTCGTAGGATTTGCCAGTTGCCTTTTCCAGAATATGACCCAATACGGCATAGCCAAAATTGGAGTAGGAAAACCTATTGATCATTTCCTGGTTGATCTCAAATTCTGTGAGATCCTTGATCATACCTTCTTCGCTATAACCGCCCAGCATAGGGGCACCATTGGGAGTAGGGGGAACAGATGCACCATTATTGGGTAGACCGGCCCGATGTTGAAGGAAGTCCTTTAGCCTCATATAGGTTTTAAAGTCTTTAATAGTGACGTTGGAAAACTTGTCGAGTGCCGAGTCCGGAATTTCACCTCTCAAATAGGACGTAATACTGTCCAGTGGGCTCATGATTTCCTTTTCAAAGAGGCTGTTGAAAATGATTGATGTAAACGATTTGGATAACGAGGCAATTTGATAACCCGTTGTTTTGTCCACAGGGATGCCCGAGTCCCATTTGGTTTCACCTCTGGCGATAACGTGTTGAAGTCCATCGCTATTCACAATGCCAATTATGGTTGATGGTATTTCTTCATTCTGGACGTAGTCGTCCAGAATACGCTCAACAGCTTTTAAGTCCGGACTTTGTTGTGCTTCCGCAAGGTCGACTAGGGTAAAGATTGAGAATAAGGCTATTACGATCTTTTTCATGATTCCTTTTTTGAATTCGGCTTGAATATATTTCTCTAAAACACCCATCTTTTCAAAAATCGACTGAACCGGACTTTGTACTTATAGAGAAGTATTTGGTGAGGTCGAATGGGTTTTGTCCTTCGCTAAATTCGATCTGACCTACGATAAGGCAGATTGGTCGACTTGAAAGAGGTTAATCCCAAATAGTCCTTATTTTGGAGCTGAGCTATGGATGTAAATGCTTTACTGGAACGATTTCTGAAGAACAGGGTATTGACTCACGTGCTTTTTTGGCTAGTATTGATATTCCTCTATACTCAAGTCTTCTTCAACTACGGTGATTTTTACGTCAGCTTTGTCAATAGCATTGTACTCTTCCCAGCCATAATCGGAGCTGCATATTGGCTAACCTATTACCAGATCCCAAAATTTATTGAAACTAAGCGCTACTGGCGTTTTGCTGGTTCTTGGCTCTTAAGTGCCTACTTCTTCACGGTGATGGCGAGGTTGGCAACGATTTATATCAGCGAGCCGATTCTTGGAACGGATCAACCTCTACCGAACATGTGGGCAACCGTCCTAATTTCTCCGGATCGACTTATTCGAAATTATCTGATGAGTGTATACATCGGTCCGTTGATCATGGCGAGCATTAAAACTGTAAGGTGGAACTTAGAGGCGAAGAAGCGAGAAGAGCGATTAGAACATGAAAAGCAGAAGGCTGAACTGAATTTCCTGAAGGCTCAGATTCATCCTCATTTTCTCTTCAATACGCTCAATAATCTGTATACACTCACTCTTCAGAAGTCGGACGAGGCGCCCAAGACTGTGGTGAAACTATCAGAAATGCTTGACTATATGCTCTATCAGTGCAACGACAAGGTTGTGCCAATTTCCAAAGAGATTCAGCTTATCAACAACTACATTGACCTTGAAAAACTGCGATACGGAGAGAGACTTGATTTGAAATTCGAAGTAAATATTGATGACCAAAAGAGCCCTATTGCTCCATTAATTTTGTTGTCATTGGTAGAAAACGCATTTAAGCATGGTGCTAGTGGTTCAGTTAAAAAAGCCATTATTCGTATTAAAGTTGAAGTGACCAACAATCAGCTTTCAGTTGTTGTATTTAATAGTAAACCTGTCGTTGTTCAGAACGACCAAACCAATTTTAAGGCAGGCATCGGAGTGTCAAATATTAAACGACAACTGGAGTTGGTTTATCCTGAAAAGTATACCTTGACCACAGAAGAAGAGGAAGAAACTTATCGAGTGGAATTAAAAATAATCCTTCAAGAATTGTGAATACCCGATGCCTTATAGTGGATGATGAACCATTGGCGATCCAGCTGCTGGAATCCCATATTGCGCAACTACCAGAATTAGAGGTTGCAGCTACCAGCTCGAATGCTATGGAGGCCATGGGCATATTAAAGACAGAAAGGATTGATTTGCTATTCCTTGATATTCAAATGCCTATGATCACCGGAGTAGAATTTTTGAGATCGGTTTCGAATCCACCGAAAGTAATATTTACCACGGCTTACCGGGAGTACGCAGTGGAAGGGTATGAACTTGATGTTGTTGATTATCTTCTTAAGCCGATTACTTTCGAACGTTTTTTTAAGGCAATCAACAAATACCTTGATCAAACTAGTCCTCAACAAGTTTTATCGGATCAAATTGTAGAAAATGAGGAAGGCCATCTCTTTGTAAATGTGAACAAGAAAAACGTAAAGGTGGTATTCAACAAAGTGCTCTACGTGGAAAGCATTAAGGATTACATCAAAATTCATCTTGAAGATGAAACATTGGTGACTAAGGAAAAGATTAGTGACTTTGAGGTGAAATTACCGATTTCATTTCTAAGAGTTCATCGGTCTTACATTGTGAATAAGTCGAAAATAGATGCGTTCACCGCAGCCGACATTGAAATTGGTCCTCATGAAATTCCTATTGGAGGGAATTATAAACGAGAAGTCCAAGAAGCGCTAAAGGGTTGATTCTATTTCTTGACGTAAGTCACAAAATCAAAGGCGTAGTTGTGTTTTTCATCAATAGGGTGATGCTGCCGTCTTTCTTCGTGCCAATCATTTGGATCAAATTCAGGAAAAAAAGTATCAGCTTCTTCGATTACTGTATCTACTTCGGTGATTAACATACGATCGACCATTCCTTTTTCGAGGGCATCTTTGTAGATAATTCCACCACCAATGATAAACACCTCTTGAAGCTGCTTTTTTACTCCACATAGCTCGAATGCTTCCTCCAGGCTATTTACTGCATCATGTCCTTCCGGTGCCTCGTAATCCTTTTGCCTGGTCACAATCACAAACTTGCGATCAGGGAGCATGCCAGGGAGAGAATCAAAGGTTCTTCGACCCATAATCACGTAATTACCAAGTGTAACCTGCTTGAAGAATTTAAAGTCATCAGGCAATCTCCAAAGCAGGTCATTGTTCTTTCCTATGGCATTGTTTTTTGCCTTAGCTACAACTATTGTTCTCTTCATAAGGTATTGCCTCTTAAAAATGACTCAATGTCCATGCGTTTTTTACCCTCCATTTGCAGATCGGTAATGGCAAGTGGGCTTCCACCCGTCTGCACATGCAGGTAGGACCTGTTGTCTGTTTCAAAATCCCCTGGTTTTGTTCCAACAGTTTTGAACTCTGTTTTCTTCGCCCCGAAGATTTTAAAATTCTTTCCCGCAATTGTGGTCCATGCTGCCGGATAGGGTGACAAACCTCGGATAAAATTGTAGATTTCTTCAGATGATTTCGACCAATCTATTTGGCAAGTTTCTTTGAAAATCTTCGGGGCATGCTTGATTTCAACACTCTCATCTTGTGCAATCTGGGGATAATCTCCAGTTTGGATAGATTGAACAGTTCTTAGTACCAGCTTAGCCCCGAGATCCATCAATCGTTCATACAAAGAACCCACAGTATCATCATCTTCAATGGGTTCGCGTTCCTGGAATATGATGTTACCAGTATCAATTTGGTGCTTTAAAAAGAAGGTGGTGACCCCGGTTTCTTTTTCACCATTTATAATTGCCCAGTTGATTGGAGCGGCACCACGATATTGAGGAAGTAGAGAGGCATGCAAATTAAATGTGCCAATTTCCGGCATATTCCAAACGACTTCCGGTAACATTCTAAAAGCCACTACGATCTGAAGATTAGCATTGTAACTTCTGAGTTCTTCAATGAATTCGGAGTTCTTTAGGTTGGTGGGTTGAAGAACCGGGATGTTCTGAGAAACAGCGTAGTCTTTAACTGGAGAGGTTGTCAATTTCTGCCCGCGCCCTTTAGGCCTATCAGGTGCCGTGATTACAGCAACTACGTTGTACCCGTTCTCTACAAGAATTTGAAGACTTGGCACTGCAAATTCGGGAGTGCCCATGTATATGATTCTCAATTCCTTCATTATTCGAAATCGGGATAGAGCAGGTACTTTTTTCTCAGCGCTTTGTATTCGCTTAGTCTCGGTTCCCAGGTTTCCCTGATTTCCTGTTCGGTCATGCCTGACTCTACCTGCTTTTGCAGATTCTCAGTACCGGATAGGAGTCTGATATATGATCTGAAAAAAGTAGTGTCATCTTTAAGATCATTATGATATTCGAGCAAATACGCTAAGGTCAACTCATGTTTGGCAGGTGCATTTCCAAAAAACTGGCCCTTACATTCCAACCCTTCAAGAGGAGGATATTTTGATCCGGCATTTGGTTGAGGAGTAAATGTATAATCGCCTTTTGAATAATCTGGATGGCCTATCATTTCGAAAGGATGGTCAGTGCCACGTCCAACACTAACCACAGTACCTTCAAATAATCCCAAGCTAGGATAAAGTGCAATCGCATTATCGGTGGATAGGTTGGGTGATGGTCTTACAGGTAGCGAATATTCCTGACTATGATCCCAACCGTCCATGGTGATCACTGTTAAATCTGATTTGACCCCATTTGCGAGCCAACCTTCACGATTGATCATATGGGCTAACTCACCTACTGTCAAACCATGGACAATAGGGATTGGGTGCATACCTACAAAACTGGTAATATCCGGGTCTTTGACCGGACCATCTACATACATTCCATTAGGGTTGGGTCGATCTAAAATGATCACTTGTTTTCCATTTTCGGCACCAGCTTCCATGATATAGTGCATGGTGCTGATGAAGGTATAGAACCGAACCCCTACATCCTGGATATCAAAAACCATGATATCCACATCTTCAATCATCTCGGGTGTTGGTTTTCTGGTCTTGCCATAAATGGAGATGATGGGTAAACCGGTTTTTGGGTCCTTACTATCGTCTATATGCTGTCCATCAGGAGCTTCACCTCTGAAGCCATGTTCCGGAGCCATCACCTTTACGATATTTATTCCCAGAGAAAGGAGTGTATCGACAAGGTGAACATCACCAATCATCGAAGTTTGGTTAACGACCATTGCCACTCTTTTACCATCCAGAAGTTTCAGGTATTCCTCCAATCGTTCAGCACCAACCTTCAATTTCCGGTTAGTGGAGCAACAACTAAAGATTAATAAAATAGAAAGGATGAAGAGCGTTCTAATCACAGCTTCGTTTATCTTTGATGCGAACAGGAAAGATCAAAATTAACCATATTCTTGAACCTCCCTTATTTCATAGCGAAAAGAATTAGTGATCCCGGGCAGGGTAATTTTTCTTCAATCATTCAGAAGGTTGCCGTAGCAAGTGTAGCAATTGGAATTGCAGTAATGGTTGGTGCCTATATGATATTGGGTGGTTTTCAGGAGAATATTAAAGACAAGATTTTCAGTTTTTCCGGGCATATACAGGTTGTGAAGTACTCCCTGACAAATTCGTTTGAGGAAGATCCAATATCAATGGAGTCAGAACGATTACAGCGTATTCAAGATAATGCGTATGTTACCCATGTCCAGGAATTCGCCCAAAAGCCCACTATTCTTCAGAATTCTGACGAGGTGACTGGTTTGATGATCAAGGGTGTAGGAGAGAGCTTCAATAAGGAATACTTCAATAGTTATTTGGTTGACGGCAGGTTCATCGATTTCAACGATACTTCGTTCACTCCTGAGATTGTGGTGAGTCAGGATGTTGCCGAGGATATGGAATTACAAGTGGGAGATAGGGTGGTAACTTATTTTATTCAGGACCCTCCGAGAACACGTAGACTAACTGTGGTCGGAATCTTTAATACCGCACTTGATGACTTTGATCAGAAGATTGTTTTGGGGGATATTAAGATGGTTCGAGGATTAAATGGTTGGGAGGATGATCAGGTAGGTGGATATGAAGTGTTCATCAATAATTTCAAAAATATTGATCAGGCCAACGAGGAGTTGGCAGATTTGGTCAGTGAAGAACAGTTTACTCAAAAAGTGCCGGATAAATTCTCCGAGATTTTTGATTGGCTTTCATTATTAAGTCAGAACAATTCTATCTTTCTGGCCCTCATACTGTTTGTGGCCTGTTTCAATATCGTATCCGTACTGTTCATCCTAATTAAAGAAAGAACGCAAATGATTGGGATGTTCAAAGCTCTGGGAGCTACCGATGGTTTAATAAGAAGGGTATTTTCCTACAATGGCCTACAGTTGGTTTTAAAGGGAATGCTTATTGGCAATTTGATGGCCATTGTATTTGGACTTGTCCAGTATTACCTAAAGCCGATCACGTTAGACCCCATACACTATTACATGGAATTTGTACCTATTGCCTGGAATTGGACTATGATCATTGGAATAAATGTTTTGGTCGTGGGATTAATAACGGTGACCATGTTGCTACCCACAGCATTAATTTCACGCATCAGCCCTGTGAAGGCCATCCGCTTCGATTAAATCGGGATCGTCTTTAATCTCTTGACGGTAGGTCTTAAATAGGCTACCTATTTTAATTTGAAGAACACCAAATACAGCTTCTTTTACTATCCCTCCCGAAAGTTTTGACTCGCCTCTGGTTCGGTCGGTGAATATTATGGGCACTTCTGCAATTTGAAAACCATACTTCCAGGTGAGAAACTTCATCTCAATCTGAAAGGCATAGCCCATGAACCTGATCTTTTCCAAGTCAATAGTCTCAAGTACTTTTCTTCTATAACACTTAAATCCTGCCGTAGTATCTCGGATTGGCAGGCCGGTAATAAACCGCACATAGTGGCTGGCAAAGTAGGAGAGCATTACTCTACTCATGGGCCAATTAACAACATTCACCCCTGACACATATCGCGATCCGATGGCCATGTCATGCTTACCATTATGGCAGGCATAATGTAACTTCATTAAGTCCTCAGGGTTATGCGAAAAGTCTGCATCCATTTCAAAAATGAACTCATAACTTCTTTTCAGTGCCCACCGAAATCCATGGATGTAAGCCGTTCCCAGCCCCAGTTTACCCGCTCTTTCCTCAATAAAAAGCCGGTCTTTATACTCGCCCATCATTGATTTAACGATGTCACCAGTGCCATCAGGGGACCCATCATCAACAATCAACAAGTCAAATTCCTTTGGGAGATTCATTACCGCATCAATGATTTCGGCAATGTTCTCTTTCTCATTATAGGTGGGGATGATGACTAGGCTATCGCTCATTTCTTAATGGTGCCCAAAGGTAATATATAAATGCATTTGGCCTTTGAAAGGTTGTTTAATTAACTAGATTTAGTGTCATGGGCCGGTAATGAGGAGTGGTAGTTCTCATAACGAATATGCAAATAAATTGTTAGAAGCCCTGATGACATTGCCTATGAATAAATGTATTTTCCTCGACCGGGACGGTGTCTTGAACAAAGAAATCGGCCGCCACATAATGAAAATCGAAGAGTTTGAAATCCCAGAGGATGTGCCTTCCGGACTGGCTCGTTTAAAGGACAATGGGTTTAAGCTGATAGTAGTCACCAACCAAAGTGGTATTGCCCGTGGATACTATGATGAGAAGTTGGTGGACGACTGCCATGATCTTCTACAACAGCAATGCAATAATGCTATTGATCACTTCTACTATGCACCCCTGGTCGATCACATTAGCAGATCGTTGATGAGGAAGCCGGATTCCTTAATGCTCGAAAAAGGATTAGCTAAATTTAACGGAGCCGTACAAAAATGTTGGATGGTTGGTGATAAGGAACGGGATTTGGCCCCCGGGAAGAAACTTGGAATCAAGACAGTCCAATTGAAGGCGTTGGTAGATAGGAGCAAATTAGCCGACTACCATGCCACTACCTTTTCAGAGGTAGTTGATATTATTTTAAATTCATAGTCCGGAAAAATTTGTGTTCATCCTGAGTTTTGTCGTGTTCACCGAGATTTTTTGTCCAACCCGCAGGTGAACAACACTTTTGGATCATCAAAAAACAACTAAGAAGATGAAAAAGAAAGTAATTATCGCCTTGACACTTTTGATGATCTGCATGAGTTCATGCGTATACTCTTTATTCCCTATTTATACCACCGATACTTTGGTTTACTTACCTGAGTTAGTGGGGAAATGGCAATCACCGGGAGATGATGAAGGAGACTATATTGAATTCACCTCAAAATTTGGCTCAAAGGATAACTTCACAATCTCGATAGATTTCGATGAAGAGGGTGATGACGAGACTTTGAAGCTAGATGGATTCGGGCAAAAAGAATACACATTAAAGGAGATTGCCGAAAGACTGAAAGAGAAGGATGACACCTTAGTAACAATAAATAAAAATGTCATAATGAGCTCTGATATCACCACGCTCAGCAAGGACAAAATGAACTATAGAATGACAGTGTATGAAGACGGTGAGAAGAAAGAGCAATATGAGGTGCATGTGGTAAGGATTGGTGAAGATCTCTTTATGGATCTCTATCCATACGAATTCTATGAGCTGGAAGGTATTTCCGATAATTTCTTTCCAGTGCATACCTTTCTGAAGATGGAGATAAAAGGCAATGATAAATTTGATATGGTGATGTTCGATCTGGACAAATTAAATAGGCTTTTTGAAAGTAACCTGATTCGAATGCGCCATGAAAATGTGGATGGCACTGTACTGATTACAGCACAACCTAAAGAGATTCAGAAATTTTTAAAGAAGTACTCTGATGATGAATCGGTTTTTGATGAGACGATCAATTACCAGAGAATTTCAGCTCAATGAACCGAATCAGGAGAATTATAAACTCTAAGTGGTTACAACACTCAGTCTTTTGGGTGTTATCCATTTATGCCATTGGTTCCTATTTCTCGATTTCCAACTTCTTCCAGATCATTGACCTGATCTATGCCATCATCTTCCATATTCCTTTGATGATCCTGGTTTATCTCAATTTGAATTGGTGGATACCAAGGTACCTCTCCAGGGGGAAGTATTGGAAATACTTGCTGGCTACCATAGGGAATATTGGAATTGCCTATTTAGCGCATGAAGGAGTTTTTGAGTTCGTTCTGCCTCTTATTCCCGAAATCTACATGGTTTCATTTATCGATGTCCAGGTATTGTTTACCATTTTCTTGATCTATATGGTGGTTTCCACATTGTATTGGTTGGCAAAATCCTGGTATCACTTGCAAAGTATTGAAAAAGAGAAACTGACGGTTGAATTAAACTCTCTTAAAAGCCAGGTGAATCCTCACTTCCTTTTCAATAGTTTGAACAGTATTTATTCGTTGTCGCTGCAAAATGATCAACGTACTCCACAAGTCATATTGGAATTATCAGAACTCATGCGATACATGCTTTATAAGGTTGGAGATGATAAAGTGCCCCTGACGAAGGAAATTGAGATCATGAAGGTCTATATAGACCTTCAAAAGTTAAGGGCAGATAAATCAACAAAAATCGAATTTGAAATTATTGGCGACCCTGAAGATGTTGAGGTTGCTCCCCTGTTATTTATGCCTTTGATCGAGAATAGTTTCAAACACGGTGTGAAAGGTGCCTCGGAACAAGCGTTTGTGAACATCAAGATGAGAATTAAAAGTTATGAGGTTAGATTCGATATAGAGAACAATAAAGGTCAAGTTGATGATCCGGAAAAAGGTAAATATGGAGGGATAGGACTTGAAAATGTAAAGAAGCGAATGTCTTTGATTTATCCGGATTCCAGATTAGATATAAAGGAAACGAATGAAGTTTTTAAAGTAACCGCTGTGATTGACTTATGAGTATTCAGTGTATTATAGTAGATGATGAACCGCTCTCGCGAGATGTATTGACTAACTACATCCAGGATCACCCTGATCTGGAGCTAAAAGCAACTTGCAAGGATGCTTTTGAGGCGATGAAAGTAATGGAGAGGGAGATGATCGACCTTTTATTTCTGGATATCAATATGCCCAAATTGTCCGGTATAAACTTTTATAAATCATTGAACGAAAAGCCTCAGGTAATCTTTACTACTGCATATCCTGAGTTTGCTGTAGAGGGCTTTGAGTTGAATGCGACTGACTATTTATTAAAACCCTTTTCGTTCGAACGATTTATTCAAGGCATTAATAAGGTAAAAGAAAAGACCAAGCCCATTGAATCGAATAACGCTTCGCATATAATGCTCAAAGCAGACAAGAAGATGTTCAAAGTCAATTTTGACCATATAATGTTTTTTGAGGCTTTGGGTGATTATGTGAAGGCGTATCTTGAGGATAAAACTTTGATTGTGACATCGACTTTGAAGAAACTCCTTGAAGAGCTTCCGGAGGGGGCATTCCTTAGAACCCACAAGTCCTTCATTATAGCCAAATCAAAAATCGAGTATATAGAGGGAAATCAGATTAAAATTGGAAACCATATGGTTCCGATTGGGCAATCTTACCGTGAAGAGGTACTCAAGAAAGTCAAGTGACGTTCAGTGTTCTTGTGGTTGGACATGACCAAAGGAGAATTTAAAGTGAATGGGAAGAAACCCTTATATTGAGGGTTTATGATCCAAAATCCCCTATATATTCTGGCCTTTCTTTGTGGATTAATTGTGCTTTCAGAATGGCTCTGTAGGCATACCTTTCTTAAAAAAATTAGTTCATCGCTTTTGGTGATCATCTTGACCGCCATTGTGGCTAATATCGGATTTCTTCCTTCGGCCTCAAATGCCAGCCCTGTATATGATGGTATTTTCAAATATGTTGCTCCAGCCAGTATTTTCTTCCTGCTTTTAGGAGTGAGTCTTAAGCAACTTAAGAAAGCGGGTTTGCCTATGTTGCTCATGTTCTTTATCGGAGCAGCAGGCACAATGCTTGGCGTTTTGGTAGCAATTAATCTGATTAACGGACCGGAAGTTTTTGGGGACTCATTTAATGCGGTGGCAGGCATGATGACCGGCACCTATATCGGTGGTAGTGTAAACTTTAATGCTGTTGCTTTACATTATGATGTGGTTCGTGAAGGAGCGGTGTATACAGGTATTGTTGTTGCCGATAATATTGTGACGGCAGTCTGGATGATGGTAGCTATTTCGATGCCGGCAATCTTAAATAAATGGCGCCCCAGAAAGAAACTTGTTAATGTGTCCTCAGAGGATTTGGGAGAACACAATGACCAGGAGGAACTTAACCCTTTAACTCTGGCCTTGTTATTGGGAATGGCATTCTTGTTCTTCTTTCTCTCTGACGCGATTGCTGAAGGGTTAAGCAATTTGGGAATTGAACTGCCGTCTATACTCATTCTCACCACCTTCGCACTAATACTTGCCCAATTCAAGTCTATTCAACGATTAAGCGGTGCAAAGCTACTTGGGATGTTTTCGGTTTATTTGTTTTTGGCAGTTGTGGGGGCCTTTTGTGAGGTGACAGCTTTGGCGGATGTAGGGGAGTTAGCCGGAAGTATACTGCTTTTCACAGTGGCCATAGTGGTCGTTCATGGTGCCTTTATTTTTCTGGTTGGACTATTGATCAAATCCGACTGGTATTTGATGGCCATTGCATCACAGGCCAATATTGGAGGTGCCTCTACGGCACTGGCTTTGGCAAAGAGCTATGATCGACAAGATCTGCTATTACCTGCTATACTGGCTGGATCATTGGGTGCGGGAGTGGGCACCTACTTTGGCTTTCTGATAGCCGGTTTGCTGTAATTTATTTCACTATCTCAAATATACATCGAAAGCCCAACCACGGTTGAGCACCTTCATAAGAATACTCGTTAGTCCAGACCGAGGCGTCATTTTTCTCTTTCCAACTACCTCCCATGGCCAACCCTTTTTCTGAGGTCATTTCGGCCACATTGTCAAAGAGGTTGTAGAGCCCAACCAGCTCATGCTTGTTTTTATAAATGTGACCTACTTTGTAGCTGTTTAGTAGTAGATCGTTCTTCTTCAACTTAAAAAACTTCATGTTTCCTGAAGCCACCTTGTCCAGGCGTTTCATCATCCGTTTTTCCTGGGTCATGAATCTGATTCTGGCCCATTCCTTATTTGTCGGTAACCGGAACTTGAAATTCTCCGGAAAATTGGCCCGCATATCAGGGTCCATATTGTCCAATTCCTTTTGAAAGAAGTCCTTTCGCCAATTCAGGAAATGCTGTACCTGTTCGAATGATACCCCAATGATAGGCATCAGATCAAACACCTCTTCATTGAAGAACTTCCTCGAAAGCTCACTAGAGGTTAGCCCAGGGAAAAGCTGTTCCCAGAGCTTAAAGTCAGGAAAGTTGGATTGATATTCTTCAGACCCTTCACCATATTGGGCTTTCATATCGATAAGGAAAGACTTCCAAAGCATACTTGGCACTTCCGTAACATCCATGCATAGCCTGAAATTCATGGCCAAGGTGTTCTGCGCACAGTAGTAGTCCTTGTCCTGTTGTGAGCAGGTCAGACAATCACCTTTATCCGCAAGTCGGAGCGGCAACAAGAGAATTAATACGATTGAGGCAATTGTCTTCATAGTGAATAGACAATTGCTAAAATAGCAAATAATCTCTTTGCTAAGCCTTACTGGTTGTGCTCAAAAAGTGCACAAACTGCCCCAGCCGGATCCTTGATAAAGCAGTAGCGTCCCATGGCACCCATGCCGATAATGTCTGACAAGAGTTCTCCTCCTCTACCTGTGCATTCTTCCCTGCTTTTTTCGATATCTGCCACATTTATATAAATCATCCAATTGGAAGGAATATTCTCATTTTGACCCCTCTTATGACAGACCCCTGCTCTTGCCTCGCCATCCGAACTCATGGTGTAGTCATCATAGTCACCCATTGACACAGGTGCAACTTCCCATCCTGTAACTGCGGCATAAAAATCTTTAACTTCAGTGGCATTGGGCACGGTTAGGTCGATCCACCCAATTGCTCCTATAACTGGTTTGTCCATAGTTGTTTTTTTGTCAAATAAAGAAGTTTGATGCAAAAACGGACTAATACTTTAGTATGAAACTGTCTGAATCGTCAAATTTATTTGTCTTCCTGTTCCCAAACTTTGTTGATTATTTTCCATTGCCCCTCATCCTTGATTAAAATGAGATAGTCAATGTAATTGAGTTTGGGCCAACTCATTTTAGTTTTGACAAATGCCATGTTGTTGACACGATCTAATGAGGTAATCGAGTTTTCATATTCCGTAAAGCTAGGCGCTGGTCTTTTTGTGAATTGAATCCAATTAGACAGTGTTTGATATCCATATGAGTAATTCCTTTCGGGATTCACCCTGATAATGTCGGCATCCGGGTGAAAGGATTTGCGGATTTTGTCGGCATCAGCTTCCATCACACCTTCAAAGTAGGTAGTGATTGTGTTTCTGATTTGTTGTTCTTCCGTATCGCTTTGGGCAAAGCAAATAGAACAGATTAGAAGTGTAGTGAGTGTAAATAGACCTTTCATGATTGAGTTTTGTGGTTGAACAATAGTTGTTCCTATTTATACGGGACTTCGATAAAAAAGGCGTTTCAACCATCAAATTATTTACCAGCCCATTCTAGCCTTAAGGTTTTCAATATGCGCTAAATGGTGCTTCCCATGCCATGCGTAATTTCCAATGGTATATCGAAGCGAATAAGTGCCATTATCTTCTGGGTGGAGAAAAGTCTTGTCCAAATCTTCATTGCTAAGGGATTTAAGTAAATAAACCCAACGCTTATGTATACCATCCAACATACTGAGCGATACCTGGATGGGCAATTTCTGGTGATAGCCCAATGTCGCCCAGGTTTTTTCATTATAGGCCTTGATTTGAGGGTTGTTTTCAGTCAAGGCCCAATGAAATCGTACATAACTATTGATATGGCTATCGGGGACATGATGAATTACTTGCCTCACCGTCCAACCGCCCGGTCGATATGGAGTATCCAATTGTTCATCTGAAAGCCCGTCAACAGCCTTAGCAAGTTGGTCGGGAAGCTGGGCAATTTCTTCAATCCATCGATTGATCTTATCGTGATCAATTACTTGAGGTGGATTGTATTTTCCAATCGGGTAGCTTAGTTCATTTTCTGTCATCAAGGTACATTTGATCCAGTGGTAGCCACCCATATCTCAAACCATTGCTGCCTGGTAAGTTCGATGCTCATCGCATTAACAGCGGCCTTCAAACGCTCGATCTTACCTGAACCAACTATTGGTGCCAGGGTGACTGGATGAGTAAGTAACCATTGATACATTATTTGATCAATGCTGGTGTCATGGCTTTTTGCTATCCGGTGTAACACGTTTTTCAAAGTGAGGAATCGTTGTGTCTCAGCTGAGAAAACAGCACCACCCGCTAGCGGTGACCAGACCAATGGTTTAATGCGATGTTTCTGACAGTGATCAATGGTACCATTGTGAAAGGAATCGATTGCCGCTACCGATACTTCTATTTGATTGGTGACTAATTTGACATCCAAATAAGACTGCAGATTGTCAAATTGGCCAGGGAGAAAATTGGAAACCCCAAACTCCAGTACTTTACCCGCACTTTTCAATTGATCAAAGGCTTTGGCAATTTCTTCCGGATCCATCAAAGGATCGGGGCGATGGATCAAAAGAAGGTCAATTCTCTCCCTTCGGAGATTTTTAAGTGATCGTTCCGTAGAGCTGACGATGTGATTGTATGTGGTATTATAATGCTTGATATATGTTGATGGACGATTTTCAGTGACCAATTGAATTCCACATTTGGTAATGATCTTTAACGAATTATTCAATTTCGGAACCTGACTTAATGCTTGCCCAAATATTTCTTCACAGGTATAGCCACCATAAATGTCAGCATGATCAAAGCTGTCAATACCTAGTTCCAAACATTCTTCAACAAACCCGATAATCTCCTTGTCATTCATGTTCCAACTTGATAGTCGCATGACTCCATGTATAATTCTGGAAATATCCAGATTCTCGCTTAGCTTGATTCTCTCCATTTGAATTCTGATTGGTACAAAATTCAAATATCTTTCTTAAAAGTTCACAATTGTCTTATAAATTTGAACACAACTCAATGAAGAATGCTGACAATTTACCATAACCCAAGATGCCGCAAGAGTCGGGAAACTTTGCAGATTATTGAAGAAAATAATCAGAAAGTACAAATAGTGGAATACCTCAAGGACGTACCCAGCGAATCAGAGCTAAAAGAACTACTCGAAAAACTCGGTTTGGAGGCTCATCAGATTATCAGGAAGGGTGAGCCGGTTTTCAAGGAGAACTACAAGGGAAAAGACCTGACTAACGAGGAATGGATTAAGGCAATGGTTGAAAACCCTAAATTGATTGAACGACCGATAGTGGTGAAGGGGCAAAAGGCTGTCTTGGGGAGACCACCTGAAAATGTTCTGGATCTGATTTAATCGAATTCTGCTATGGCGGCCTCAAGGATTGTGTCCCGGCCATTTGATCTGTCGGTCGGAGTGACTGAGATAGTCAGGTCAGGAGAAATGCCGTTGTCTTCTATGTAGTTTCCATCGGGGTCAGTCACTTGCCAACGTGATACGTATAGACTCCAACCATTTGGCAATTCGAACACTCCTGGGTTTCCGGTAGAGCCTCGTGTGGTTTCTCCCAGCAGGGTAACATTTTCCAGTGATTTAAGCATAAGCGTAAATCCCTCGGCAGAACTCACCACGTTACGATTGATCAATACTATAATAGGTTTGGTATAGTTTATCGAATTCTGAGGTTGAAGAGAGTCGTTAGTCCATGCGGTGAAGGCATTTCTGGCCGAAGATTCCCGAAAACGATATCGTCTGAAATTACGGCTACCATTGACGAAACGTTGGACGAAACTCTTGGCAATGCCATCATTACCACCGCCATTGTTTCTTAAGTCAATAATTACCCCGTCATAATTGTTGAATTGTTGCACGGCATCATAAAGTGGTTGCGATTCCGTTCCATTGGTAGCACCACTCAGCGAGTGAACTCCAATGAACAACACATTTTTTCCGGAAACAGGTCCAATCGTCAATTGATTGGTAGAAGTCTCTACAGTAGATAGATATTGTCTCACGTTGACGGGACTGTTGTCCGTATCTCCGGCAGGATGTTGGTAGCGGGCCGTTGCAAACCCGGCATCGACCTGAACATGAAGGTCTTTAAGAAGTAACGACATCTCAGAAAAAAGTCCAAAGAGCGCTGTATTAGACAGCTCATCATTGATCTGTGGCTCGAAATCTTGATAAACCTGATCCCAATCAACTCCTTTTTGCTCAAAGTAGGAGTAATTCTGATCGAAGATATCCCAGAATACCTGGAAGTTCGATGAGGGCGTATTAGAAGGACCATCGTCCGATTTGCAGTTAGACAAAAGGCATAGCGTAAGTACAGCCGGCAAAAAGAACCATCTCATATGCATAAAGACTGATTTGCTGTCCATTTGGTTGTAGTCAATAGCCCAGGACTTTTAACATACTTTCATCACTTTGCTCCTCTGCAAAGACGGACGTGCTTACCTTGCCATTATTGTCCTTGTCAATAATAATGTGCTTTGGACCGGGGATCAGGCAATGCTGAATGCCCCCGTTACCACCCAAAGATTCCTGATAAGCTCCGGTATGGAAAAAACCAATATACAAGTTCTCATCCTCCTCGATGAGCGGTAAGAACACCTCTGAGGAATGTGTGTCTGAGTTGTAGTAATCTAGACTGTCACAGGTCAGGCCACCAAGGTTGACTTTATGAAATTGATGATCCCACTTATTGACAGGAAGTAAAATAAACTTTTGATTGGTACCCCATGTGTCAGGCAGATGAGTAATAAAGGAACCATCTATCATGTACCATAGCTCCTTATCATTCTGAAGTTTTTGATCCAAAATGGAATAAACATGAGCACCACTTTCTCCTACGGTAAAACTGCCGAATTCAGTGATTATGTTGGGCATTTCAACATTACTCTTATTACATATCCACTTTATGTTCTCAATGATCTGATCAACGATGTATTGATAGTCGAATTCAAAACTTAGTGAAGTCTTTATTGGGAAACCACCCCCAATATCAATTGTATCCAGATCAGGGCAGATTTTTTTAAGCTCACAGTACTTATACATAAACCGGCTCAACTCACTCCAGTAATAGGCTGTATCCCTAATTCCTGTGTTGATAAAGAAATGCAGCATTTTGAGTTTGGCCTTGGTTCCTTTGATATGGATGTTATAGTATTCCGTGATGTCGCTGTACCTGAATCCAAGTCTGGAAGTATAAAATTCGAAGTTGGGTTCCTCATCGGCTGCCACACGAATGCCAATGTTAAAGTGGTCCTGGGTCACTCCACCAATATAGATCGGCAGCTCGTTCAGGTTATCCAATACAGGTGTGCAATTGAAGCCCTCATTGACAAGTGAAGTAATGTATTCAGTATATAATGGTCTCTTGAAACCATTACAAATAATTTGAGTCTCTTTTGAGATCTTTCCAGACTCTTGGAGTTTACGAATTATTGAAATATCAAAAGCTGATGAGGTTTCCAGATGGGCCCCTTGTCTTAATGTTTCTTCAATCACAAAGCTGAAATGTGAAGACTTGGTGCAGTAGCAATAGGTATAGTCCCCCTCATAGTTGTGCTTTTTTATTGCGTTTTCGAACCAATCTTTGGATCGCAGTATATTCTCTCTAATCTTGGGTAGATAGGTGATTCTCAGTGGTGTTCCATGTTCTTTGATAATCTCATTCAGAGGAATATCATGAAAGTTGAGATACTTTCCGTCTACCTTGAATTCCTCTGTGGGAAACTCAAAAGACTGATGAATAAGATCGCTGTATTTCTTCATTGTGGGGTGATAGGAACACTAACTAAAGCAGGGCAATTTTCTGACAAAAAAATGATTTAACCAAGGGCGGCCTTTTCATATATCAGAGTCAGCGATTTAAGCTCAAATAGTTTAGTTTTGTAGCCAGTTATGAGAAAGATTCGATTAGTGGAGGTGAGGTCAGAACTGGCGGCCGGAACCAGAGGTGCCAGTTTGGGGATTGACGCGATGAAAGTGGCCAGCCTTCAAAAACATTCCAATTTTTTCACAAGGTTTCAGCCAGTCAGTGTCAAGGACGAAAATGAACTTCTTTTTCGTGAACCGAAATTTCCGTTTGCCAAATATGGTGAAGGTGTTTATACCATGCTGGATAGGGTTTGTGATACCATTGCAGGATTAAGAGAGGAAGAATTATTCCCAATTGTATTGGCTGGAGATCACTCCACAGCTGCAGGTACCATTTGCGGGATCAAGAAGGCAGATCCACAGAAACGACTTGGAGTAATTTGGATCGATGCTCATGCCGATTTGCATTCACCTTATACTACTCCCTCTGGTAATATGCATGGCATGCCACTGGCAATGGCAGCGGCAATAGACAACGAGGCTTGCGAGCAAAATGACATTGAAGAAGAAACAGAAGCATTGTGGGAGAGGATCAAGCAAATTGGCGGGAACGGGCCAAAAATAGACCCTGCTGACATTGTCTTTATCGGAGTAAGAGATACGGAAGCTCCGGAAGATCACTTGATAGAGAAGTTTGGTATTCGAAATTTCACCACTGAGGAGGTCATTGAAAAAGGGATCCACCAAGTGTCAGAAGAAGCCCTGGACATTCTTAAAGACTGTGAGCAAATCTATATTTCCTTTGATGTGGATAGCCTCGATACGTCCATTTCAACCGGAACGGGAACACCTGTTCCCAACGGTCTATCCAAGCAGCAGGCAATGGACTTAAACATCGAATTGATTAAAGACAAAAGGGTTTGTTGTTGGGAGATCGTTGAAGTCAACCCAACCTTGGATACACAAAACAAAATGGCCGAAAGTGCCTTTGATATACTGGAATCAACCACGGATTCACTGGTAGAGAATTTCTAATAGATGGAGTCACAGATTAAGAAGGGGATAGTAAGTGCATTCAGTGCACTATATGATCACCAGATTGGTGAAGAAGAAATAGCACTTCAACCTACCCGCAAAGACTTTGAGGGGACCTACACCTTCGTCACCTTTCCATTCGGAAGAATATCAAAAAAGAGCCCTGAAGAAACAGGAGCAACAATCGGTCAGTATTTGATTGAGAACACGACAGTGGTCAGTGGCTTCAACACAGTCAAGGGATTCTTGAACCTGGTGCTTTCTGAGAACTCTCAGGTTGAGCTCTTTCAATCGCTTTACGATGGTAATGACATCGCCAATTCACCTGCTTTTAAGGTCGAGCCTCAGGGCAAAACGGTAGTTGTAGAGTATTCTTCGCCCAATACGAATAAGCCGCTTCACTTAGGGCATTTGAGGAATAACTTCCTTGGTTTCTCAGTGGCAAAGATTCTCGAAGCTTGCGGAAATAAGGTGGTGCGTGTTCAAATCATTAATGACCGGGGAATCCATATTTGTAAGTCGATGCTTGCCTGGCAGAAATTCGGAAATGGCCAGACTCCGGAATCATCTGGGATCAAAGGAGATCACCTCGTGGGTAAGTATTATGTTGCCTTTGACAAAGCCTATAAAGCCGAAATTGCTCAACTCATTGAAAATGGAATGGGGCCGGAGGAAGCGGAGAAAAATGCTCCGATTTTGCTTGAGGCCCAGGAGATGTTGAAGAAATGGGAGGCAAAAGAGCCTGAGGTGTATGCTCTTTGGGAAAAGATGAACGGCTGGGTGTATGATGGTTTTAATGCCACGTACGACCGAATGGGTGTGACCTTCGATAAGCTCTACTACGAAAGTGACACCTACCTGATCGGTAGAGATAAGGTAATGGAGGGGCTCGAAAAAGGAGTGTTTTTCAAGAAAGAAGATGGTTCAGTATGGGTGGACCTCTCGGATGAAGGACTTGATGAAAAGCTGTTGTTGAGAAAGGATGGCACATCGGTGTACATGACGCAAGACATCGGAACTGCCCTGATGCGTTATGAAGATTATCCATCCCTTTCGCAATTGATCTATACAGTAGGAAATGAACAGGAATATCATTTCAAGGTGCTATTCCTCATACTTAAGAAGTTGGGATATGACTGGGCCGAGGCCTGTTATCACCTTTCCTATGGAATGGTAGACTTACCAACGGGCAAAATGAAGTCCAGGGAAGGTACCGTAGTCGATGCCGATGATTTGATGCAGGAAATGGCAGATACAGCCAAGTCGAGAACTGAGGAGTTGGGTAAGATAGAGGGGTTTAGCGAAGAACAAGCTGAGGAATTGTATGAGATGCTTGGTCTTGGCGCATTGAAGTATTTTCTTCTAAAGGTTGACCCTCGTAAAAGAATGCTCTTTAATCCGGAAGAATCCATTGAATTTCAAGGAAATACCGGTCCGTTTATTCAGTATACACATGCACGTATTCGCTCGATCATTCGAAAGGCCGAGCAGCTTGGTGTCTCCTATGGCGATATTGATTATTCGTCCATAAGTGAGCTTCATGAAACCGAAAAAGAGCTGATCTACGCGATTGGTCAATATGGTGAAAAGCTGAAATTAGCGGCATCAGAATATTCCCCGGCTGTTATGGCACAGTATTCTTATGAAATTGCGAAGGGCTATAACCGCTTCTATGCGGAAGTGTCGATTTTCAATGAGAATGATCTTGAAAAGCGAAAATTCAGAATCGCCCTTTCCGATTTGATAGCCCAGACAATAGTTAAATCAATGGGGCTTTTGGGTATAGAAGAACCTGAACGTATGTAGATGAGACATTGGATTCAGGCTTTCCGATTAAGAACCTTGCCACTTGCGTTAGCAAGTATTGGTATGGGGACCTTTTTGGCTGCCTCATCCGGAAATTTTCGCGGTGATCTTTTTGCTCTTTGCGCCTTAACAACCATCTGCCTACAGATTTTGTCAAACCTGGCCAATGATTATGGAGATTCAGTTCATGGCGCAGATAGTGCTGAACGAAGTGGTCCACAGCGCACAGTTCAATCCGGGGCGATTTCCAAGAGGGCGATGCGAAATGCGATGATCATCTTTACGATTTTATCGTTGGCCAGTGGTATAGGATTACTTTATTCGGCATTTGGTTGGTCTTCAATTGCTTTCCTGGTATTTATAGGAATTGGTGTTTTAGCCATCATTGCAGCAATTACTTACACGGCAGGCTATAGACCTTATGGCTATGCAGGCTTGGGTGATATTAGTGTTTTGATCTTCTTTGGACTTGTAGCTGTTTTAGGTAGTGCTTACCTCTACGAACAAGAGTTCAATTATCAATATTTGCTTCCTGCGATCACTACCGGATTGTTTTCAGTGGCCGTCTTAAATGTTAACAATATCCGGGATATTGAATCCGATAAATTGGCGGGTAAGTATTCCATTCCGGTGCGATTAGGGCGTGAAAGGGCAGTAGTTTATCATTGGATGATATTGGCGACCGGATATCTGGCGTCAGTAGTTTATGTCGTTATGAACTACACCAGCCCCGTACAATTTGCTATCCTGTTAGTAATTCCTTTATTGGCCAAAAATGGAAAAGCTGTCAAAGCCTATAAGGAAGCAGATCAACTTGATCCTTTCCTAAAGCAAATGGCTTTGACAACCTTGCTATTTGTGATACTATTTGGAGTAGGGCAGCTATTTTAGTCCTTAGTCGTGCGAAGACAAGAATTCCTGTAACCTGTTAAATACTGAACCCCATCCATTGTAAAATCCCATTTCTTCCTGTTGCTTACAGTATTCTACAGTAGGGTGAACACAATTAAAGGTGAAGTGAGTCTGATCACCATCTTCTTCGAAGATCGACTGGATTTCCACACCCTCCGTCATGGGCTTGAAGTTAGCCGAGGAAAAGATTCGCTGAAGCTCTACGATCTCGGAGTATACGCCATCCGCAATGAAGTCATTGCTGTCAGGCATTTGCATGGCATATTCCCATTCACCACCTACTTTAAATTCGTGCTTAATCACGCGGGTTTTCATTCCCGGAGGGCCCCACCACTGGGCAATGTGCTCAGGGTTGGTCCAGGCTTCCCATACCAATTGGATAGGAGCGTTAAGGGTTTTGGTAATCGTTAGGGTGCGGTTTTTAAGGTCGTTGGAATCACTCATTGTTTTTGGTTTTAGCTTTAAGTTCCATTACATATTTTTCGAAAGCGTCCAGTTTCTCTTCCCAAAGAGCTTTGTATTGATCGAGCCAAACAAAGGCAGGGATCAGTTCTCGAGGTTGAATCTGGCAATACCGCTCTCTTCCTTTTTTATCTATTTCAATCAGCCCACATTCATTAAGGATTTTCAAATGTTTGGAGATAGCAGGGCGACTTACCTCAAACTGTTCGGCAATCGCATTCACAGTTTTAGGCTCCTCGGCTAGTAGCTCAATGATATCCCTGCGAATGGGATCGGCAATAGCTTGAAAAACATCTCGTCTCATTAAATAGGTAACTGATTGGTTACAAATATATATGTAACTATTTGGTTACGCAAATAAATTCTGAAAAAAGGCTAGTTGTTTTTACTGAACATCTCAATGGTATAGTCCAGCAACTCGGGACCTCCTGTTTTACCATGCCCCGGTATCACCGTTTTTATGTCGGGGTATTTTTGCTTTATCGAAGCTACGGTCATAGGCCAGGCCAGTGTGTCCGCATCTCCAAGGAATCCTTTTCCAGCATTCATCGATTTGATCATGCATCCACCGAAGATCGTGTTCCCCGTTTCAAAATAGCCGATGACATTGTCTATCGTATGGCCCTTTCCCAAGAATTCTATAATGACTCTTTCGTCACCGATTTCAATTTCGAGTGAGTTCTCGAACGAATATTTTGGTTTTAGATCACCTTCGACCAGTGTGATCGTTTCTTGATTGGCAAAGGAAGGGATCTTCCTTTGATGAAAAGCATTCAATCCTCCAAGACAGTCTTCATGAAAATGGGTTGGTATAACGGCTTTGACTTTGGCATCTAACTCATTCTCGATCCAGTCAATCAGTTCAAGAGAGGTTGAATCATTGGTTGGTGTATCGAAAACAACCGCCTCTCCTTGGTGGTAAGCAATCATTCCATTGCAGGTGACTTTGCCAAAACCAAAGGTGTTGAGATAAGAAATATGTTGATAGACACCCGTGGAGATTTTCTTAATTTCGAGTGTTTTGGACTCGTAATTTTCGACTTGTTCTTTGGGAGAGCAACTAAAGAACAGGCAAATGGCTGAGAGATAGATTAACTTCTTCAGGGATTTAGTGTTTTACTGTACAAATACATTTCACTGCTTCCATAGGCCTCTATTTGCCCGTCAAATTGAAAGCCCAATTTTTCGATTATACGGATTGAACCTTTGTTTGGAATATCTACTGTGGCAATAACGATATCCAGTTTCAATTCATTTTGTGCATAGTCGATAATTGCGGTGGCCATTTCCGTGGCATAGCCCTTGCCATGTGCATCTCCGGCCAACATGTATTGAATTTCAGGCCCTCCGTATTTTTCAGATAAGTTCGAGTGAACCAGGCCGGACCACCCGATAAATTGATCGTTGTCCTTGATTCGTGCCGCCCAAACTTCATAACCTCTTTTTCTGCTTTCTTCAAAATATGCCCAGAAATCACCCATTGCCTTCGTCCTAATTTCTTCCAGGTCGGTCATAATTTTATAGCTGTGGTAAAATTCAACCACTCGCGGGTCGGTGAGCATGGATTCTACGAATAGATCAAAGTCATCGGATGATATTGGCGTTAGCTCTAGACGCGGACTGGGAATGGTTTGCATGGTATAAATGTAGTCAATCGAATTTTCAGTTTTAATCTGACTACCGGTCTTGCATATATATCACTTGGTATCTAAATTAGTTCCATACTCAAGCAACCTTAAATGGCCGCACGTAAAAATCAAATAGACTTACATTGTCAAGCCTGTCAAAGCCGGCATTCGTCCATGTTTGCTGATCTTGATGGAGCCGAACTAAACACAATTTCATCTCATAAATCATGTGTTCCCTATAAGAAGGGGCAGATCCTCTTCTATGAAGGAACGCGTCCTCTTGGGATATTTTGTGTCAATAAAGGTAAAGTGAAAGTCTCGAAAATGGGTTCGAATGGCAAAGAGCAGATTCTCTTTATTTGTCAACCCGGAGATTTCCTTGGTTACAGATCACTGCTAAGTGAGGAATTTTATGGTGCTTCGGCAACCGTTATTGAAGAAGCCGCTGTTTGCTTTATTCCTAAATCCGATTTTCTCACTGTGCTAAATTCGAATCCTGGTTTTTTTAAGACCATGATGAAGGCCGTTTGTCATGAGCTTGGGGTCATGGAGGAAAAACTGGCACAACTTGCTCAAAAATCTGTGCGTGAGCGACTTGCGGCTACAATTCTCATGCTTAAAGAGACTTATGGCATGGAAGGTGGTGAAAGTGAGATTATTGATATTGCTCTTTCAAGGGAAGACCTTGCCAATATTGTAGGTACTGCTACCGAGACCGTAATTCGGCTTCTTTCCGAGTTCAAGTCTGATGGTTTGATTGCGCTTCAGGGAAAGAAAATCAAGGTCCTCGATTCTGATTCTCTGCTACGCGAAGCTGACTTCTATGGTTAAAACATGATATATATCATGTTTTCTACTGATAACCATCAAAAAGCAGCCTGAATACGTTGGATACCTTTGTTAAGGTAGACTAGTATCTCAGGGTTGAAGCATAAGGTCATCATATCATACGAACGAGGAATACACGATCACGAATTTTTGTCGGATGTCCGCTATTTGCTTAACCAATCTCACACCAAACTACTAACCGGAATCAGTATTTCAGGCTATCTGGAAAAGAAAATGGCACTTGCCACCAACGAAGCCGATCCGGTATTTAATTTGAAATCCAGGGTTGCGGACATTGAGTTTGAAGTGGCAGCCGAAAAAAGTGCTGAGGAATTAGGGATGAACCTTGCCATGCTTAGAGAATCGGTGGATGATGGGCTTCTTACTACTATCAGTTCAGTCGCTGACCTGATGATAATAGATCGAAAGGTGCTGCAAAACTATTGCGGAGAAGGTGTACTGGAAGATCTGATCAAAGTAGTTTCGTGCCCTGTTCTTGTACTTCCCGAGAATCGCAAAGTCGATAGTCTGATTATGTTACATGACGGATCATTGTCTTCTGTTCAATCCGTCAAGCAGTTCATCTCCATTTTTAACACAGAATTAAGAACCTTGCCTGTATCTGTTTTAGTGAGTGATCCTGAATCAAATCAAGCGATTGAAGCTGAGAAGGTCTTTATCGATTACATCAAACTGTTTTTCAAAGATATTGGCATTCAGCTCATGTATGACGATCCCATCGAATGTTTGATCAGGCTTATTGAGAATACAACAGACCACCCAATGGTTATAGCAGGTGAAATTGGAGGCAACCGGCTCTTGAATTGCAATGCGAAGAACCGGGTAGTTACTGATTCCGCACCTACCTTTATTTTCAAAAACCATCACTAATGGCAGTTACCCGAGAGGATCGAAGGGTGGAACAAGAGGAACAATGCTATCATTGCGGTGATCCTTGTAATGTTTCCAAAATCAGAATTGAAGAAAAACAGTTTTGTTGCCATGGTTGCAAAACAGTGTACGAGATACTTTCTGCCAACGAGCTTTGCGACTACTACGAATTTGAGTCTACTCCTGGGATCACCCAAAAGTCTGCCTCCAACAAACTTTTCGATTTTCTGGAAAATGAGTCCATCAAAAATGAGCTCCTGGATTTCAGGTCGGAAGACTATGAACGTGTAACATTTTCAATTCCTAATATTCATTGTAGTAGCTGCATCTGGTTATTGGAAAACCTGTCACGACTTAGTCCGGACATACTTGATTCTAAGGTAGACTTTGTGAAGAAAGACCTGACCGTCCATTACTCGGTTAAAGGAATAAGCCTGAGACAACTGGCTGAACTTCTGGATTCCATTGGGTATGGACCTTCTATAAACCTTGATGAGAAAAAGGAAGAAAAGGGTTCAGCCACAAAGGGAGTCATTGTGAAGTTGGGCGTAGCCGGTTTTTGTTTTGGCAATGTGATGTTGTTGAGTTTTCCGGAGTACCTGGGCATGCAAGGAATTGAGGCTCGATACAGCCAGTTCTTCAGCTATCTGAATATGCTATTGGCAGTGCCAGTAGTATTTTACGCAGGTTTTGATTATCTGAAATCTGCTGTCAAAAGCCTTAGACAAAGATTTCTCAACATCGATGTGCCCATAGCACTTGGTGTAATTGTACTGTTCCTGAGAAGCAGCTATGAAATACTGTCCCATACAGGACCCGGCTATTTTGATTCTTTGGTGGGGCTGATTTTTTTCCTATTGATCGGTAAGTGGTTCCAGGCAAAAACGTATGAAACCCTTTCGTTTGAGCGTGATTTTAAGTCCTATTTTCCACTTGCGGTGATGCGAAAGTCTGAGGAGAAGTTTGAGTCTACTCAGGTCAAAGAGCTTCGGAAAGGTGACGAAATCCTGATTCGGAATAATGAGATCATTCCGGCCGATGCGATTCTGATTGATGAATCGGCTTCCATTGATTATTCTTTCGTGACCGGGGAATCTAAACCTGTACTCAAGAAAAAAGGAGATTATATCTATGCCGGGGGCAAGCAGGTCGGAAGCACCATTCGACTGGTGATTCAGAAAGAAATATCGCATAGTTATCTCACTAAACTTTGGAATGATGAGGCCTTTTCCAAAGACTCGGAACATGTGAGTATAGTTGATAAGGTCAGCCAGTATTTTACCATAGCAGTGGTTGGTTTGGCTATAGCAGGAGCCGTTATCTGGCAACTGATTGACCCTTCAAAAACCTGGTTGGTATTCACCGCAGTGCTCATTGTTGCTTGTCCATGTGCTTTGGCATTGTCTACCCCTTTTACAGTAGGTAGCGTAATGCGAGTTTTCGGAAGAAATAAACTCTATTTGAAGAATGCCGGTGTTGTTGAGAAAATGAGTTCGATCAATCATATCGTTTTCGATAAAACCGGTACGTTGACATCTTCAGAACAAAAAAGTCTCGAGTTTCATGGTATGATGGCCCAACGCCATTGGAGCTTAATCAGGGCACTTGCCGGGAACAGTACACATCCGTTGTCGGTCTTAATCTACAATTCCGTGCAGGACGATGGAAAGGTTTCCCATATTGAATCCTATACCGAATTGCCTGGAAAGGGAATATTAGGAGAAGTAAGTGGGACAAAGATCAGAATCGGATCTGCTGAATGGTTAGGAGCGACCAATAAGAGTGAGTCTACCTCGGTCCATGTAGAAGTAGATGGTGTGCACTTGGGCTATTTTGAAATAAAGTCCACTTATAGAAAAGGAATCAAGGAATTGATCAAAAGCCTTGGCCGTAAATTCAGGCTTTCGGTGCTGTCAGGTGATAATTCAAGTCAGCAAAGTACCTTGGCTCGATTCTTCCCAAAAAAGACTGAAATGCACTTTGACCAAGGGCCCGATGAGAAGTTAGAGGCAGTCAAGGAAATGCAGAATAGAGGTGGTAACGTTCTAATGCTAGGGGATGGACTGAATGATGCAGGTGCCTTAAAACAGAGTGATCTTGGCTTTGCCGTCACCGAGAATATCTCTCATTTTTCTCCCGCAAGTGACGCCATTCTGGAAGGAAATTCCATGACCAAGATGGATCGCTTTCTTCAACTTTCGACATCCTCAAGACGAATTGTTATATGGAGTTTTGTGATCTCCATTTGCTACAATGCGGGAGGCGTCAGTTTAGCATTGGCTGGGGTATTGACACCACTAATAGCTGCGATTTTGATGCCTTTGAGTAGTATAACCGTTGTTGTCTTTACCACCCTTA
This sequence comes from Cyclobacteriaceae bacterium, assembly GCA_028281285.1. GTDB lineage: Bacteria > Bacteroidota > Bacteroidia > Cytophagales > Cyclobacteriaceae > Roseivirga. The sequence continues at coordinate 123,389 of JANQKF010000013.1, read as the reverse complement.
TGGTACGACTTAAGGCTTTGCAACTAAAATTGAAATAGATGTCAATTATACTTTTGCTCATATTGATCAGTATTACCGTAGCGATAGTTTTTCTATTGGCCTTTCGTTGGGCGGTCAAATCCGGTCAATACGATGATACCTACTCCCCATCGGTTAGAATGCTTTTCGATGACAAAAAGAAAAAGAATGATGGATCAGCAGTTAGTTGAAAAATATGATGTTCCGGTACCCCGGTATACCAGCTATCCGACTGTTCCTAAATGGCAGGTGAACGATTTTAGTGTAGATCGATGGAAGAAAAATATTACAATGACCAACTTGGGGTCGGAGGGTCTGTCACTATATATACATTTACCTTATTGTGAGAGTCTTTGTACGTATTGTGGTTGTAACAAGAGAATAACTGTTAACCATAGTGTTGAACTTTCTTATGTCCAGGCCTTGATCAAGGAGTGGTACATGTATTTGTCATTGTTCAATGAAACACCAACGATAAGAGAGATACATTTGGGAGGGGGAACTCCAACCTTCTTTTCACCGCAACATCTGGCATTATTGATTGAGTCGTTGCTTAAGCCGGTGAAAAGACATCCGGAATATGAATTTAGCTTCGAAGGTCATCCAAATAATACAACTTTCGCCCACCTGAAGACACTATTCGACCTGGGGTTTAGAAGGGTCAGCTTTGGAATTCAGGACTTTGATCTAAAGGTTCAGGAGGTGATTAACAGAATACAGCCCGTTACAAATGTTCATCAAGTCACACAGTGGGCCAGAGAAATAGGTTACAATTCAGTGAATTTTGACCTAATCTATGGGTTGCCTTTTCAAACGGCTGAAGGTATTCGAAAAACAATGACTGAAGTCAAAGGGCTAAAACCAGACCGAATCGCCTTTTACAGCTATGCGCATGTACCCTGGACTAGTCCGGGACAGCGTGCTTATGATGAAAAAGACTTGCCTTCTGGTGATGAAAAGAGAAGACTGAATCAACTTGGTCAGACACTTCTCAACGAATTAGGTTACGTTTCAATTGGCATGGATCACTTTGCACTTCCTTCAGACCCGTTGACAATGGCTTTGAATCAGGGGCGTCTGAAGCGAAATTTTATGGGCTATACTGAGTCTAACGGTTCTGGCATCTTGGGCCTTGGCGTCTCATCAATTTCCGATCTTTCTTTTGGTTATGCACAAAACGTGAAATCGGTCGAGGGATATCTAAGTAAAATTCAAAAAGAAGAACTGCCTTTGTTTAAAGGACATTTTAATACACCACGCGAAATCCACACTAAATCATTGATTATGAAAATTGCATGTACGCGAAATATTCCAGTTGAAGCACTCGCAGGATTAGATAAGGAGGCAAGGGCAAAATTTGATTCAATGGTGAGTGAAGGCCTGATCGAACGAATTTGTGCCGATTTTCATGTTACGGAAAAAGGCACTCAATTTCTGAGAAATATTTGTTCTTTATTCGATGAGTATTATCACCAAGGCCAGGGAGCACGGGTCTTTAGCAAAGCCGTCTAAAATTCTTATAAATACAGTATATTAGCTTGTAAACCAGCAGGCTATGAGTGCTTCCAGTATTTTCAATGATGTTATCGGTCCGGTGATGCGTGGTCCTTCCAGTTCTCATTGTGCAGCTTCTCTTAGAATCGGGAGAATGTGCCTGGACTTAATGAACCGCCAAATCAGTGAAGTGCTGATCGAATACGACCCGAATGGTTCATTGGCAACTACTCACAAGAGTCAGGGGTCGGATATGGGTCTTTACGGAGGATTCCTTGGCTGGGAAGCAGATGATCCCCGACTAGCAAATTATCAGGCAGAAATTGCGGCTGCTGGCATCTACCCGGTAATCGAGATTAAAGATATTGGAGCTGACCACCCGAATACCTATCAAATCAACCTTAAGAATAGCAATGAAGAACATCAACTGATTGCACTCTCTATTGGTGGGGGTATGATTGAAGTGATTGCGATTGACGGAGCCAAAGTGGAGATGACCGGGGGTTTTTATGAGACTCTTGTCTATACCAGCAATACATCGGAGGTGTCAGAATTTATCAACTCATCCATTCATACTGATTTCTTGGAGACATGTAGTGGGAACAGGACCTTCGTCAATGTAAAGACTCAAAATCCAATCGATAATGATGTGATTGAGAAAATGGCATTACGATCTGATATAGAGAAAACCCGTGTGCTAAAGCCAGTGTTGCCGGTCAAATCAAGGAAAGATTTATCAGTTCCATTTTCTACCTGCGAGGAAATGCTGGCCTATAATGAAGGTAAAGATTTGGCGCTATGGGAACTGGCAGTGCATTATGAAAGTGCCCGGGGAAATATTAGCCATGGTGAGGTCATAGAAAATATGACTCGCATTGTTCGAATCATGTCCGATTCAATTCAGTCGGGCCTTAAGGGCACGGAGTATAGAGATCGCATTCTAGGTTACCAATCCGGGAATTTTAAAGACCAGATGGAAAAAGGGAGTCTGGTCAAAGGTGATGTGTTAAATACCATTATCATGTTCGTTACCGCCATGATGGAGGTAAAAAGCTCTATGGGGGTGATTGTAGCAGCACCTACAGCCGGATCATGCGGGGCACTTCCCGGGGCATTGTTAGGAGTCTGTCATGTACTGGAGCTGAGTGAAGAAGAAGCGGTCAGGGCCATGTTGGCTGCCGGAATGATCGGTATTTTTATTTCAGAACGAGCAACTTTTGCTGCTGAGGTTGGCGGTTGCCAGGCAGAATGCGGATCCGGGGCAGGAATGGCGGCAGCTGGAATTGTAGGACTAATGGGGGGCTCATTGCATCAGGAATTATCGGCAGCCTCGATGGCATTGCAAAGTTCGCTGGGCATGATCTGTGACCCCGTGGCGAATAGGGTGGAGGCACCCTGTCTTGGAAGAAATGTGATGGCTGCCACGAATGCGCTTTCATGCGCAAACATGGCCTTGGCCGACTATGATCATTTGGTACCCCTTGATCAAGTCATCGAAGCAATGGATGAAGTCGGTAATGCGATGGCCCACGAATTACGATGTACCGGACTTGGTGGACTGGCCATTACCAAAGCCTCAAGAGAGATCGAAGCGAAACTTGCCGCCATGGAGGGAGAAGAGCCGATTGGAGAGGCTGCCCAAAAATTCAAATATTGCTAGTATCAAAGTCATCTTGAACCTGTTTCCGGATCTAATCGGATGATATCTACTTTTGCTTTGCTCGTCCAAAGAAATCGAAGATTCATGAGCACCTTTGGAAATCGAGTCTATTGAGGTTCACGCTGATGTTGGATCTCCACTGCATGTTCAATCACCGCCATTCAGAGCGCAATGTAATGGAGGGAAGAATCTCTATTAGCTAGCGTCACTCTGAGTACTGGGAAAAATGACGAGTCAAATCACATCGAGGAACGCCAATGGGGTTTTCGGGAAAAGACTCTTTTGATTACAGGCTCGAAATGTTCAAGTGGTTTGGTTGGATAATCCGGATCGAATGAACATTGATCCCATTTTTCACAGAAATCAACTGCCGACTGATAATAAGGTGAATTCTGAAAACGCTCTCGTGACCTACGTTTCTCCTCCGACATATTGGTATTGTAATGCATCTGGAAAAAACCATGATGCTTAACCACCCAGAAGACCTCTTCCCGAACAAAAGGCTTGATGATTTCAGCAGCAACTTCCGCATGAGAGTAGGGAGCCAGGATATCCCCCATATCATGACATAAACAGGCGATGATCCAATCATCATCGGCACCATCGGTTTCACAACGAGTTGCAGATTGTAATACATGATCCAACCGACTGATTTGGTAAGCCCCATTATCATCGGCCAACAGTCGAAGATGCTCAATGATTCGGTCCGGAAGTTCCTTGGCGGTCTCCTTATCATTATCGGATACCAGCTGAAAATCAGCAGGAGTACCGTCTTTCATTTGGGTGAAGGAAACTGTTTTTGTCATCAATCTTTAAATCGCTCCGCCAAAATTGCAATCATAGTTTTCACCCCATCCACATAGTTACCCAAACGGATATTCTCGTTCGGACTATGCTGGTTGTTGTCCATATTCACAGTCGGTACTGACACCGCTGGTATTCCTAAAGTTGTCACAAAAGGAGAAATAGGGATTGACCCCCCACTGGTTCTGATTTTGATTGGGTCTTTGCTGTGCGCTTTCTTAATTGCCCTACTTAGCCAGTTTCCAGCCGGGGAGTTGATGGGTGTCCTGAATGCCAGGTATGAGGTGCTTGCCTCAAACTTGATCAATTTGGAATAGGTCATTCGCTCTTCTTCTTTGGGTTCATCACCTGCAATGATATGATAGCCCTGATCCACGATATGTTGGCGAATCAACCCCAATAAACGATCAGGATCACTTTCTTTGACCAAACGAACATCGATCTCTACGGTAGCTTCACTGGGAACAATGGTTCTCTTTTTACTACCCACCCATGCCGAGGCCATACCTCGAATGTTCAACGAAGGATATTGAATGGCTTCCTGGTAGTTGGTGCCTACCTTGTCGGTATCTGCAATACCAATTTTCTTTTGGATATCGGCCTCATCATCGGGTACGGCTGCCATTATTTTTCTGGTTTCTGTGTCCAGAGATATCCCATCGTAGAAGCCTGGGATGGTAACCCGGCCATCATCTCCTTTCATAGTGGCCAGTAGTTGGGAAAGCCTGAACGCTGGGTTTGGGGCATAATTTCCATAATGACCGCTATGCTGTGGTGCCCGTGGCCCGTATATAGTAAGTGTCACATCAGCGATCCCGCGAGCACCAAACTTTAAGGTAGGCTCATTGGAAATGTGTAAAGGCCCATCGAAGATGATCAGCATATCAGAAGCCAAGGCCTCTTTGTGTACACCGACAGCCGGAGGTAAATGTGGTGAACCCATCTCCTCTTCAAAATCCATGATGACTTTTATATCATAACTTGGAGAAATGCCTGTCGACTTTAAAGCATCCAAGGCTGCCAGGAACATGGCAACGGGTCCCTTCGCATCGGATGCAGATCGCGCGAAAACCCTTAATTCAGGATCATAAGCATTATGAATGTTATCCCATGCTATAGTTTTCCAATTACCATTGAAATCACGTTCTTTCAGTGTAGGAGTAAAGGCCGTTTCTTGAAACCACTTGGTAGAATCGGTAGGCTGGCCATCAATTTGCAAGTAGACCAGTACCGTCTTTTGCGGGTTATTTACCTTTCTTTCAGCTAGTAGTAGAGGAGGACCACCGGTTTCCAGTCGGGTGGTGGTGAAGGAGCGTTTCTGAAAGGCCTGCTCACACCATCGAACGTTATCTTCGACCTGATCTGGGAAATGAGCATCATTCGGTATACTTAACAATGCTTTGAGCTCCTCAAAGGAGCCCTTGGCATATCGGTCGGCAAGGTCAGTGAGTACATCATAGGTTAACCCTTCCCGAGAGATCTGTTGTGCGGAAAGGCTGGTGACAAGGAGTAAACAAAGTAGGGTGCAAAACTTCTTCATTTGATTGAGATTAAGGCAGTCAAGATCAAAATAGGCTTAGTGAATGAAAGATAATCAAAATAACCATCGCTTTAATTTTAATAGATCGTAAATAGGCGATATGAGAAAAAAGGTTTAGTTTAGGAACGACATGACTATGATGAGGAATTCCACCAGAATGGCGGCCCTGGACATCAGTTCAGATGAGTTTAAGAAGGCCGGATATAAAATGATCGATCAAATTGCCAATTTAATCGAGGGTATTGAAGAAAAGCCGGTTACCTATGGCGAAGCTCCTTCCAAGATAAGACAAGCATTGAAGGATAGGGCTATGCCCGATGATGGGTCTTCAATACATAAGATTGTGGACAACACGGCTGACCTGATGCTCAACCATTCACTTTTCAATGGACATCCAAGGTTTTGGGGATACATTACAGCTTCGGCATCTCCAATTGGTGCCTTGGGTGATCTGCTTACTGCTTCCGTAAACGCTAATTGTGGTGCATTTGTATTAAGCCCTATGGCAACCGAAATCGAAAAGCAGACCGTCCAATGGCTGGCTGAATTGATCGGTTATAATAATGATTGCGGAGGTGTGCTGGTGAGTGGTGGAAATATGGCCAACTTCACAGGGTTTCTGGCAGGTAGAACGGCTAAAGCCTCGACTTCAATAAAGACAAAAGGAATTGGAAGTCTTGAGAAGAAGATGACCGTTTACGGTTCAAAAGGAACGCACACTTGGATCGATAAGGCTGCGATACTTTTTGGTCATGGGTCCGAAGCTATCCGTTGGATCGATACTAATGAGCACCATCAAATGGACAACGCCAAGTTGGAAGCTGCGATAAAGCAAGACCTTGACGATGGTCATCAACCGTTTCTGGTTGTAGGTACTGCAGGAGATGTAAGCATGGGGGTAGTGGATGACTTAGCTGGAATCCGAACCATATGTGATACTTATGGTTTATGGATGCATGTGGATGGGGCCTATGGCGCTCCTGCGGCATGTGTTCCTAATCAGAAAGAAACTTTCAATGGGCTTTCCATGGCAGATTCGATTGCTCTCGATCCGCACAAATGGTTGTATGCACCACTCGAAGCCGGTTGTACCCTGGTTAAGGACCCGCAGGCACTCATTCGAACGTTTAGCTCCAATCCTGAATACTACAACTTTGGCAAGACCGATGAACCCGAGACCAATTTCTTCGAACATAGTCTACAGAACTCGAGAGGTTTTAAGGCATTGAAAGTTTGGATGACGCTACAACAAGCTGGTCGCAAGGCCTATGAGGAGATGATTGGAGAAGACATCCGACTAGCTCAGGTGATGTACGACCTGGCTGATGCCCATCCTGACCTGGAAGCCGCAACTCACAGTCTCAGCATTGCCACCTTTCGTTATAAACCATCGGACAAGGACCTTTCAGAAGATCAGCTCAATGAGTTGAATGAAACTTTGGTTGATAGGCTGCAGTACGGTGGGGAAGTCTTTGTTTCGAATGCCGTGGTCGATGGTAAGTATTGTCTTAGAGCATGCATAACAAATTTCAGAACCACTGACCAGGACTGTGAAGCACTAATTGAGGTAGCTGTCCGTGAAGGTAGTAAGCTAATATAGTGCGGCCGGTTAGACCGCACTATGATACTTAATTGTTACCCAAATACCAGGAAAGTCCAAACAGCATATTCGAAAAGTCGAATCCGAGAAAGAAATTATCAGAATCTACCTCCGAACCATTAATCCCGCTTGTTTCTACAGTGGTTCTTCCCAGATTAAGCCTGGCAGGAGTCCATTCAATTGCCAGCCGTTGACTGACAAAATAGGTTAGACCACCCCCGACAGAAATGTTATAACCACTGAGGTCACTATCAGGCGTTGCATCCGGGTAGTTCCATTCCCCGGAAACCAGATTGAAAGCCGGTTGAAGGTACATGTAAAGATTGTCAGCGATGGATTTATGAAATCGCGCATAAATTCCATAGTTGAATTGCTTGGTGGTGATTCCTCCACTTCGATCGGTCGAAGTATAACTCGTGATCAAACCAATGCTGGTGTTATTACCAACAAAGTACCCGACTTGAGGTGAGATATTGTAGTTACGAATATCACCTCCACCATTAACGAATTCAACATAGGCACCGTTGACGGCTCCGGTAATTTGAAAATTACCCTTTGAGATTTGGGCATTTGCCATTGCTCCAACAAAGAGCAAGGCAAGAGTGAATAGTTGTTTTTTCATTTTAAGAGTTTTTGTTGTGCAAAATTGATATGCAACTGTAATGCCGAAGCTTAAATAATCAATAGATTATTGATTATCAACGACTTGTAAATCGCAGTACAATTGAGAATTGTCCGAATATGTTCTTTTGACACAAATGACCGGTCGGATTCGGACGAAAGCCAAGAATTAGTCTATCTCATTTTGTGCTGAAACGGTACAGTTTTGTCCGTTTTTGGTCAATTTCTAAAAACGTCAAACCCCTGAAAAAGCAATAAGCGCACATTTTATCAAAGGCATCAAAATTGTGGTGCAGTTATCAATTATCATCAACTCAAATTATGAAAACCACAAAACTAATGGCGCTGCTCTTTTTGTTGCCAGCGTTGGCCTTTGGTCAAAGGGTCGAATTGAAGGATATTTATCCTCGTGAAATTGATGGAACCGGGTTTAGTCTCTCCTCGGATAGCAAAGTTAAGATTGATGGAACCGCAGGCGTTTTCCGTGATGAATGGCAGGGAATTGTTTACTATGGATGGATCCTCAATTCCGATACACGAGAAGTGGCCTGGCATCTTCTCGATCAGAGAGAAATGAGAGATCTCAGAGATGTCGAAGAAGTGATCGAATATTCATATGAGGTAGATCTCAAAAAAGGAAATTATGAACTTTACTTTACCGGTTCTCCCACCAATATCTCGGGCGATAATTGGGATGTCGATGGTTTTGGAGACCTGATGCGACAAATCTTCAACTCGAGAAGCCGCAGGCGATTTAGAAGTTCCATGGCTGACGAGCTTTTTATCAAAGTGGAATCCAACGGTCTGAATGAAGTTAATATCAATGACCTTATCAACGCAAAGAATAAGGATGCTATCATCTCCTTTACGAGAATGGGTGAAGATGAAGACGAGGAAAAAGGCTTTACGCTGACCGGGGAAACTAAACTCAAGATTTATGCACTGGGGGAGGGCAGAAGAAGGGAAAATTTTGACTATGTCTGGATACAGGACGCAGCTACCCGAAAAAGAGTGTTCGAAATGGACTACCGAAATACCAACTATGCTGGTGGTGCCAACAAAAATATCGTATTCAATGACGAGATTTCACTTCCAGCCGGAAGCTATGTCCTAAGATACTCCTCCGATGGTTCACACTCTTATAGAGAATGGAATGCGATGCCACCTGATGATCCGGAGTTTTATGGGGTAACGGTATGGGCAGCATCCGCATCAGATAAAAACAAGATTGTCGATTACGTAGAGCCGAAGATTGCCAAGCCATTGGTTGCTCTTACAATGGTGCGTGATGATGAATTGCTATCTGAGGGTATGAAGCTGTCAAGGGACCTTGAGGTTCGCGTGCTTTGCCTTGGTGAGGAGGCATCAGATAGAATGGTAGACTATGGGTGGATCATAAATGCTGAAACCCGTGAGAAAGTGTGGGAGATGGATGATTGGGGTAATGATCATGCCGGGGGTGCAGAAAAGAATAGAATGGCTGAGGAGACTATCAAACTACCGGCTGGTGACTATATCGTGTACTATGTCAGTGATGATTCACATTCCTATAGGGATTGGAATGCCGCTCGGCCATACGAAGAAGATTTATGGGGTATCAGCATTTGGGCGGTCAATGAGCGTGATATGAGTGCGGTGTCCAAGTTCGATCCACGTGGATATACCAGCAAAAATGTAATTGCTGAGATTACCATGGTAGGCAATGATGAAAGTCTCAGAGAAACCTTCGAGTTGGAGGAGGAAACAAAGGTCAGAGTTTTGGGTATTGGAGAAGGCTCTGATGGCGATATGTATGACTATGGCTATATCCGCAATATGGACACCGGAAGAACAGTCTGGGAAATGCGTTATCGCTATTCCGATCATGCCGGTGGAGCGCGAAAGAATAGAGAATTTAATGAGACAATTACTCTGGAAAAGGGTAGATATCGCATCTATTTCGAATCAGATGGGTCCCATTCTTATCGTAGATGGAATGCCGATCCACCGAGCAACCCTGAGCTGTGGGGTATATCAATAGTTAAAGGAAATTAGCAAACCAAAGTTATTCTGAACTTGCCTGCAGGCAGGCTGAAATAAATTCACGCAAACACCTCAAAAAGCCGTCTTTTGACGGCTTTTTTTTGTTCCATATAAAACATGATATAAATCAGGTTTTTGCCTAATCCGCATCAGCTAAAAACGGTCATGTCGCAGGTACCTTCGAATCAATTATTGATTAACCATCACTGTGACTATGGAAATACAGCAATTCAAGTACGATAATAAAATTGTTAAGTACTTTATTATCGCCACGGTGATCTTCGGGCTGGTAGGTATGCTCGTGGGTCTCCTCATCGCCACACAGTTGTTCTTACCCGAGCTAAACCTCGGACTTCAGTACACTACTTTCGGTAGAATTCGCCCACTGCATACCAATGCGGTGATTTTTGCATTTGTGGGTAACGCCATGTTTGCCGGAGTGTACTACTCGATGCAACGACTGTTGAAAACTCGAATGTTCAGCGACATGCTAAGTTGGATTCACTTCTGGGGTTGGCAATTAATCATAGTCGCAGCGGCTATCACGCTCCCATTGGGGATTACCACTTCGAAAGAATATGCAGAATTAGAATGGCCGATTGATATCGCCATCACTTTGATTTGGGTGGTATTTGGTATCAACATGATTGGAACAATCCTGAAAAGGAGAGAGCGTCACATGTATGTTGCCATCTGGTTCTACATAGCTACGTTCGTGACAGTGGCTGTTCTTCATGTGGTGAATTCCTTCGAAATGCCGGTAACCTTATTCAAAAGTTATTCATGGTATGCGGGGGTTCAGGATGCCTTAGTGCAATGGTGGTACGGACACAATGCGGTTGCATTCTTCCTTACTACTCCATTCCTCGGGCTCATGTATTACTTTCTTCCGAAAGCGGCTAATCGACCGGTTTATTCCTATAAACTTTCGATCATACACTTTTGGTCATTGATATTTATTTATATCTGGGCCGGTCCGCACCACCTTCTTTATACTTCTCTTCCTAACTGGGCACAATCACTGGGAGTGGTATTCTCAGTAATGCTGATTGCTCCATCATGGGGGGGTATGCTGAATGGATTGCTTACTCTGCGTGGTGCGTGGGACAGGGTCCGTGAAGATCCGGTGTTAAAGTTTATGGTTGTAGCGGTTACCGCTTATGGTATGTCTACACTGGAAGGTCCTCTACTTTCGATAAAGAACGTTAATGCAATCGCCCACTTCACTGATTGGATTATTGCTCACGTGCATATCGGAGGTTTGGGATGGAACGGCTTTCTGATCTTCGGAATTCTTTATTGGTTAATTCCTCGAATGTGGGGTACCAAGCTGTGGTCAACCAAATTGGCCAACGTCCATTTCTGGCTTGGAACATTAGGCATCATCGTTTACGCCCTGCCGATGTATGCAGCTGGTGTCACTCAGAGCTTAATGTGGAAGGACTTCAATGCTGAAGGCTTCCTTGAATATCCGAACTTCCTCGAGACTGTTACTCAGATTATACCAATGTATATGATGAGAGCGATAGGAGGACTTCTTTACCTGGTTGGAGCCATTATGATGACTTATAACCTGGTGAAAACCGCGAAACAAGGATCGTTCATGGCCAATGAAGATGCCGAGGCACCTGCGCTTGAGAAGAAGAATATCATTGGTGGTTATTGGCATAATCGACTCGAGCGTAAGCCGGTATTCTTCACAGTGCTTGTCTTGGTGGCGATTCTGATTGGAGGTATTGTGGAGATGGTTCCTACATTCCTGATTAAGTCGAATGTGCCTACTATTGCTAGTGTCGAACCTTATACACCATTGGAGCTTCACGGCAGAGACCTTTACATCAGGGAGGGCTGCGTGAGTTGTCACTCGCAAATGGTTCGACCGTTCAGATCGGAGACCGTTCGATATAATGGTGAGTACTCCAAAGCCGGAGAGTTTGTGTATGATCATCCATTCTTATGGGGATCGAAACGAACTGGTCCGGATCTACACCGAATCGGAGGTAAGTACAATCATGCATGGCATTATCAGCACATGCTCGACCCCACCATTACTTCACCGGGTTCGATTATGCCACCATATCCTTGGCTATATACTCAAACGATCAACCTGGACAAGACAGCCGGAAAGATTAATGCGCTGAGGAAAGTTGGCGTGCCTTATGAAAGAGGTTATGAAACTACCGCCAATGAGGATTTGATGCAGCAGGCAAGAGAAATAGCAAGTGGACTATCAGCCGATGGGTTTGATACACCACCGGAAGCTGAAATTGTGGCGATGATCGCCTATCTCCAACGCCTGGGTACAGATATTAAAGTAAGTCCAACCGCTCAACGATAAGATCATGTTTAAGCACTATTTCGAACAAGTTAACAACGTGGCGATTTGGCCAATTATCTCGCTAACCATCTTTTTCGTGTTCTTCCTTGGCTTGGTTATTTACGTGACAAGGATTAGAAAGGACTATATCAAGCATATGGAAGATTTACCGCTCCGCGATGGAATCGATGAGCAAAACAGTTTTACCAATAAAATTAAAAACTCCTGATCATGAAGACATTAAAACAATTCTTAACGCCTGGGAGACTGAAGTTGATGACGTTATTTTCGCTGATCGCATTGCCTGCTTCGGCACAATCGACTAATGGGACATTCTGGTCTCAGGAAATGATCTTTTATACCATGGTCGGATTGGTATTTGCGGTGGCGCTTTTAGTGCTTCTGGTTTCCATTTACGTGCTTCAACTCCTTAAAGCTTTCGTGCGCAACGATATGACTGAAGAGCAGTTGGCTGCCTATGAAGCTGAACCCAGTTTTTGGGCGAAACTATGGCAGAAGTGGAATGACTTCAAGCCAATTGAAAAAGAGGGAGAGATTTTACTCGATCACGACTACGATGGTATTAGAGAACTGGATAATCACTTGCCACCGTGGTGGAAGGGCCTATTTTATGTCACTATTGTATATGCCGTGATTTATCTTCTTGTTTTCCATGTATTCGAAACAGCGCCTTTACAGGAAGAGCAATACGAAATTGAAATGGCCAGGGCAGAAGAAGCCGCGCTTCAAAGACAAGGGGATCAAACTTATGACTTTGATGAAACTACTGTCACTTTTTCTGACGATCCTGGTGATCTTGGTGCAGGAAAGAAGATCTACGATAGTCAATGTGCTCCATGCCATAAAGTAGATGGTGGTGGGTCAGTGGGACCTAATCTAACGGATGATTACTGGCTACATGGCGGCAGCATGAAAGATATCTATAGTACGGTGAAGTTTGGTGTGCCGGACAAGGGGATGATCTCATGGGAGTCGTTATTGAATCCTGAAAAGATGCGTCAGGTTTCCTCCTATATCATGACCTTAAGAGGAACCAACCCTCCGGGAGCCAAGGCTGCCCAAGGTGACCTGTTTGTGCCTGAAGAAGTGCCTTCAGACACTACAAGTGTCAATAATGACTAAGAAATAATCTAGTGCGATAGGTTAAGTTGAGTGATGGAAGACCTGTACCAATATGATGAAGAATATCGTGATACAATTGCCACGGTAGATGACCAGGGCAAGCGGATATGGGTCTATCCAAAAAAGCCGAAAGGAAGATATCACAGAGCCCGAATCTGGGTTTCTGTGATACTCCTTTCAATTCTATTTGCGGGCCCCTTTATTACTATTAAGGGCGAACCTTTTTTATTACTTAACATATTTGAAAGAAAATTCTCCATACTTGGAAAAGTCTTCTGGCCTCAGGATTTTTTCATTTTTGCGCTACTGCTCATAACATTTTTTGTGTTTGTTATACTCTTCACGGTAGTCTTCGGAAGAGTATGGTGTGGCTGGGCATGTCCACAGACTTTATTTATGGAGATGGTATTCCGCAAGCTGGAATACTGGATAGATGGTGATGCTAATCAACAGCGCAAACTGAAAAAGATGCCATGGAATGGTGTTAAGATCAGGAAGCGCCTTTTGAAACACAGTATTTTTGCCATTATAGCCGTGCTTATTGGGCATGTAGCAATGGCCTATCTAATAGGAATAGGCGAGGTGAAGGAAATCGTGAGTCAGTCACCTTCTGAGCACATGGCCGGTTTTCTCGGTCTGGTTGCTTTCAGTGTTATTTTCTATGCAGTATTCGCTTTTTTTAGAGAGCAGGCATGTATAGCGGTTTGCCCTTACGGTCGGTTACAAGGTGTTCTTTTGGTAAAGGACTCGATGGCCGTGATGTACGATTGGATACGTGGAGAGCCCAGGGGCAAGATGCGTAAGAAGGAAGTTCAGGCCGAAAAGGGAGATTGTATTGACTGTAAATTGTGTGTTCACGTTTGCCCGACAGGTATTGATATTCGGAATGGTACACAGTTGGAATGTGTAAACTGCACGGCTTGTGTTGATGCTTGTGATGAGGTCATGCTGAAGGTGGGTAAACCTACGGGATTGATTCGCCCAACTTCCTACAATGCAATTGCTGAAGGACGAAAGAAGATATTTACACCTAGAGTTGCGGGGTATACGGGCGTATTGGCGATTATGTTAGTATTGTTAGGAGTATTTATCTCAGGAAGGGCGGAAGTGGAGGCGACTGTTTTGAGAGTGCCCGGAATGCTTTATCAAAAGACTGATGATGGCCAGATACAGAACTTGTATAATATACAGTTCATCAACAAGACCGCAGATCAAAAGACCTTAGAACTTAAACTTGAAAATGCTCCGGAAGGAAGTATTGAAAGAGTTGGCGGTGCAGTAATTGAAGTGCCCGGAAAGGGCAAAGTGGATGCTGTATTTTTTGTTAAACTGCCACCTGAGCGTGTGGAAGGCACCAAAACAAAATTGGTATTCGGGCTCTATTCTGACGGTCAGTTGATCGATGAAATCAAATCAAATTTTCTTGGACCAATAACTATATCAAAATGAGTTGGGGATATAAAATCATATTGTCATTTGTAGTCTTCATAGGAGTAATCTTTACCATGGTATACATCTCGATGAACCAGGATATTAGTTTGGTAGCCGATAATTACTATGAACAGGAGTTGGCTTACGAAGATCAGATTAATAGGATCAAAAACACGCGAGCACTCGCAGAAAAGCTAAAACTGGAAATTGACAAGAAGGATCGTTCTGCGAAACTGACTTATCCGCAATCGATTCGGGAGTTATTCAAGGAAGGTACTATACAGTTTTTCAGGCCTTCTCAGTCTTCGCTGGACAAAGAATTTTTGATGTTACCCGGAAAGGAAAATTTACAAGTCATCGATCTTAAAGGGTTCACTTCAGGCCTATGGAAGGTGAAGATCAACTGGAGATCGGATGATAAAGAATTCTATGAAGAAATAAATGTAGTGCTCTGATGCTTTTGTCGACAGCCATAGTGGTCGGTTTACTGGGTAGTGTTCACTGCCTGGGTATGTGTGCACCAATCGTCTGGGCATTGCCAGATGATAGGAGTGCGAGATGGCAGTGGCTGGGTAAGAAATTAGTTTACAACATTGGAAGAATTATCACCTATGCAATTCTAGGAGTAGTAGTTGGTTTTGCAGGTGAAATGTTGGCGTTTGCTGGTGTTCAGCAATGGCTATCCATAGTTGCCGGTGTGGTCTTGATTGTTGGGGTACTTCTGTTTGGAGGTAGGATTCCGGAATTACCGCTATTCAGACCACTCGGCAAACTTGTTTTGTTCGTAAGGACCAAGATGGGAAGGTTAATTGCACGAAAAGGTCTTGGATCTCATTTCTATCTGGGAATGATAAATGGACTTTTGCCATGTGGCCTGGTATATGCCGCGCTTATTGCGGCCATATCAATGGGGAGTTGGTCAGGTGGAGCTTTATATATGATTTTATTTGGACTGGGCACCTTTCCCATGATGATTGCAGCGGCTGTTGTAGGGCGGGTGGCAGGTCAACGATTCAAATGGAGATTATCATCGCTGACTCCAAAATTTATCATGATATTAGGACTTCTGTTTGTTCTCAGGGGTCTTAACCTCGGGATTCCGTACTTGAGCCCGGCCTTGACCGACAACAACGAAATTATAGAGTGTAATGTAAATATAGATCGTGATTCGTTTGCCGAATTGGAAGACGAATAAGTGGCCAATAAGGCTTGAATAGTTAATTATCAACCTAAAAGACAAATATCATGAATACCATATTAGTTCCTACCGATTTTTCAGAACAAGCCGATAACGCATTGAACTTTGCGGTGCAACTTGCACGAAAGACTGATGATGCTGAACTAAGGATATTACATATCATCGAGGGTGCCACCACGGGATCTTTTAATACAACCGGTGAAGTAGGTTATGTAAACTCCGAGCATGAGCGATTCATAGCTGCTTACATGCGTAAGAGGAGAGATGATATGGCAGAACTGGTTGGCCATGAACGATTCAACGGGATTAACGTTAGCACCGATATCCAGGTTGGTAATCCGTTTAATAGTATTTCCAAAACAGTGTCAGACGTTGCGGCAGATATTATTGTGATGGGGACTCAAGGCTCGAGTGGTATCGAAGAAATTCTGATCGGCTCCAACACTGAAAAGGTGGTGAGGTACTCTAAGTGTCCTGTAATTACTATTAAGCATCCGGCCAATCTTGATGAAATCGACAGTATTGTGTTTGCCACAAATTTGGTAGAAGATCAGACCAGAACAGTCGCTGAGTTGAAGAAACTTCAAGAAATCACAGGAGCTCATTTGAAATTGCTGAAAGTGAATACTCCGAATCATTTTCATACCGACAGGCAGACACAGGAGGAGTTCGACAAATTTGTCAATAAGTATCACCTTGAGAATTACTCCACTCATATCTACAATGATGCGACTGAGGAAGATGGAATCATCTACTTTGCTGAAGACCAAGGTGCCTGCATGATTGCATTATCGACTCATGGAAGAACCGGGCTGCTTCATCTATTAAGCGGTAGTATAGCTGAGGATTTGGTGAATCACGCCAAGATTCCGGTTTGGACGCTATCGATGAAGAAATAGTTTAATGTCCACCACCGGATGCCATTGGGGCGGAGTTCCCGCCCTTACTTTCCTTTACGAAGAACCATAGCAATCCCGATACTGCCAGTGCCAACGCACAAATAATGAATAATAGACTGGTATTGGATGACTCTTTGAGAATTTTCCCCATTCCCAGACTTGACATTAATTGAGGCAATACTACGGACAGATTAAAGATGCCCATATAGAGTCCCATTTTTGCCTGATCTACCTTTTCAGACATGATTGCAAATGGCAAAGAAATGGTTGCGGCCCAGCCGATACCCACTATGCACATAAACAGATAAATCATTAGTTCAGAACTACCAAACGCCATTAATCCCAGATAGCCTGCGGCTCCACAAATGATGGAAAGGGCGTGGGTCTTTACTCTGCCAATTTTATTGGAAATTGGGCCAAGAGCCAATGTGGGCAGGAGTGCCCCAACCAGATTGAGTAAAAGAAAAGAAAGGGCAACAATGTTTCCTGTAGCGTCATCGGCCGTATAGCTCGCGATATCCTTTCCTGTGAGAAAAGAAGAAAAATTATTGGCCATGACATTGTCGCCAATATTCGGAATGACTGCATCTCCAATATAGGAAGTGAAGTAAACAAACATACACTGGATGCCAAGCCATGTAAATGCATGAGCGATGAGGATTTTTTGAAATTCATTTTTGCCCGAATCTTTCCCCGCTCCCTTGCTTAACTGAAGTAAGCTAAAAAGGAAACTCAGGCCAAGCCCAATGAATACCACGTAGTTCTGAAGATGATCCAGGCTTTCACCTAGAAAGAGCTTGTTTACTATCCCAAAAAGCCCAAAGAGCAAAAAACCTGATAACGGTAAAATAGAGCTAAGCGCTTCCTTGATACTACCTTTTTCCTGTTCACCTTCCTCAGAAGCATCCAACTCTTGAGGTTCTTTAATAAAGAAGGGAGGTATCACAGAAAACAAGAATACCAACACGACCCCTACATTGATCAACAGGTAGTTGTCCCAAATAACTGAGATCAAATAGGCCAATACGCCAAATGTACCCGAAATGGTTTGCATCCAGGTATAGCCACTCGTTCGTATGTTACCCTCAGGTGTAACATCAGCAATGATTGATCGGGTAGGGTTGAAACTGATGTTTATGGCTAGATCCAACATTAAGGCCACTGATATCGCCACTGTTAATATTCCGCTGAAACCCAGTGATTCACTTATGATGCCGATGTTTGGCAAAGCGAGAAGCATTAAGGCAGTAATCACGCCTCCGATCAGAATGAAAGGCCTCCTTCGTCCATTCCAGAACCAAACACGGTCGCTGACAATACCGATTATCACTTGTCCAAAAATCCCGGCAATCGGACCTGCTGCCCATACAATTCCGATCTCCTCAATGTCAAGCTCATACTTTGTTTTAAGGATCCAGCTTAAGGCAGCAATCTGAATCGATAGGGCAAAGCCCATCGCTGTTGCCGGCAAGCTGAGAAGACCAAGAAATGATTTGGTGTGGTTCTTTTGTATGGAAAGCATGGAAGGTTGATTAAAAGCTAAAGAAGAAATATAAGCAATTAATCATGTCACCTTCGGGCAATAGTTTGATCAACACTGCCATTTTTATTTGCACACGTTTGCATTCGAATTTTATCGGTAGTTGGAACAATGACTGCCTTGAAAGAAGATAACCCCGTGAAAGACAGGGTTATCAGAGGGTTTTTAAGAGATTAATAAGTCTATAATTTGCTTATCGTTTTGCTCCCTGACGCTTCAGGTAATCCACAATTCTTCGGTAGCCTTCTTTTCTTGCCATCTTCAATGGGCTTCTAATTTCATAGCTGAGTACAGTGCCCTCACGAGTGTATTTATTGGGGTCCGCACCATTCTCTATAAGTAGTTTTACAACGTTCAAATGCCCGTTCCAGGCCGCCTGGATCAATGGGGTCTCGTCACCCCGAACCTCTTTGTCAACGTCAGCACCTTGCTCGATTAAATATTTGGCAACTTCATATTCACCTGTTTTTGCAGCTGCGATTAGTGGGCTCCCATCCCCGCGGACTCCCATGTCGGGATCTGCTCCAGCTTCAATAAGCTTCTTAACTCTTTCCAGTCGCCCTTGGTGTGCCGCATTGATAAGTGCTGAGCCATCCCCACTTGTCGCTCGATTAGGCTTGCCACCATATTCTAGCAGTAATTCAAGAATACGCTCATTATCAGCTTCACTTGCAGCGATCATAGGGTTTCCGTCACCTGGAGATGAAAGGTTAGGGTTAGCACCTGATTCGAGCAACAACTCAACGATTTCTTCATCCTCGTCATTCACCGCTGCAATTAATGCGGTTCCATCGCCAATCACCCTGGCATTGACATTAGCACCTCTATCAATCAATAATTTAGTGAGCTTGTACGAACCACTGCCAGCTGCTGCCAAAATTGGACTTCCGTCTCCAGGAATGATTTTGTTAACATCTGCTCCAACATCAAGTAGGTATTCTGCAATTTCGTAATGACCTTCTTTAGCAGCTGAAATTAATGGAGTGGCATCCTTCCTCGCTCTAAAATTGACATCTGCTCCATTGTTTACTAAGAGTTTAACAATACTCAATTCACCATCAATGGAAGCTGCGTTAAGTGCAGTCCTCGGACCTCCTTTGATATCATAAACACAGTTTGGCTTTGTTCCAGCGTCTAGCTCTGCTTTAACTCGATTGTAATTGCCATGATAAGCAGCTTCTACCATGTCTCTACAACCCTGTGCCGACAGATCTGTTGAGCACATCAACAAAGTAGTCGCCAAGAAATATTTGAATATTTTCATAAGAATTCTTTTGACCTGTCAATTAAGGTCAAAAAGGATGCCTTGAAATGGAATCTTTGAATTAAGCCGAAATACAATGATTTCCAGCGTTTAAACACTTGATGAATGTTCTAAAAATGGACATTATGAAACATCTGACGGACAAAAAAAGCTACCTGAAGATTTTCACTTGTCGGTAGATTCAATTTGATAACTTTGACCTATGGGCAGAAAAAACAAAAGAGATAAGGGGAGATCAGGTGTCGTCTATTCAACGAGCGATGACTTTGACTATCAATATGAGGATGAGTTTGAAGAAGAAACTCTGGTGCCATCAGAACAGAATTTGAAAGTCATGCTTGACAAGAAAAGCAGAGGCGGCAAGCAAGTCACGTTAGTAGATGGATTTGTTGGTACGGAGGAAGATTTAAAAGCGCTTGGGAAATTGCTTAAGTCAAAATGCGGTGTAGGTGGAAGTGCGAAAGATGGAGAGATTTTGATTCAGGGTGACCACAGGGATAAAGTCTTACAAATTCTGAACAAGGAAGGTTATCATGCCAAGAGAGTAGGTGGCTAACAAATTCAATGACCGGAAAGATTAAATATTGCTCAATCATATTGGTGTCAGTGCTCGCAGTTTTTTCTTGTCGACCGAAAGATTTGGTGGTAAGTGAAGGCACCGCCAATGTAAACGGATCTGATATCTTTTATAAAATCGTTGGGGAGGGAGAACCAATGGTTGTAGTTCATGGAGGGCCGGTCTTGGATCATACTTATTTTTTGCCTCATCTGGAGAATCTCGCTAGGGATTACCAATTGATCTTTTATGATCAAAGAGCTGCGGGACAATCATCCACAGAGGTGGACTCCTCCAAAATGACAATTTCGGATTTTGCAGAAGACATTGAATTGTTAAGGAGGCATTTGGGATTTGATAAGATCAATTTAATGGGGCATTCCTGGGGAGGGTTGTTGGCAACGATATATGCGATTAGGCATAGTGACCGGTTGAACCACTTGATTCTTTCCAATTCCATGGCGCCCAATGTCCATGATTGGCAGAAAGAGAGCGAGGAAGTCGCAAAACTGCAGACGTCAGAAGATCGCGAAATCCGTCAGGCCTATATTGATTCAATAAGGAATTACCCGGATCAGCGATATCGATTAATAGGAGAGTTTTTAAAAACCTCCTTTAAACCACAAATGTATGATCGAAGCAACCTTGATAAACTCGAACTCACTATTCCTGACGACTACGATTTGAGAAGCGGTCTGACTCGATTGCTAGGTCCTGATATGTCGACTTTTGATTATGATTCTTTATTGAGAAATATTCAATGTCCCACACTATTGATTTATGGTGAAATGGAGCCTGCTGTCAAAATGTACAGTCAAAAGATGCTTAGCTTAATTCCCAACTCAGAACTGGTTACCATAGGCCAGTCAGGGCATTTCCCATTTATCGAACAACCTAAGAAGTTTCGGCAAGCCGTTAAATCCTTTTTAGCTGACTGATCAGGGAAGTTTAAAAACCGGATTATAGATAATTCCAATAGCATTGTCCCAGGGGTCCTTGACTTCGGCTACCACAATTGGACCGCCTACATTTTGAGGCTTGCCAAGTGGCTTTGCTCCTAAATCAAGTAGTCGTTGGAACTCGGACTCTACATCCTCGACTCCCCAGTAAGTCAATGCATTGGAAGTCTTGTTTTTTATTGGGTTTTCTTCAGGCATTAACCCCAATTCATATCCGGCAATGTTGAAACCAACATAGAAGGGTTCTTTAAAATATGGTTCCGTTTCAAATGCCTCTGTATACCATTCTGTTGCAGCCTTCAAGTCATCGACATATAAGGCTAAAGTTCTCAATCCTAGAAATCTCATGATCGTTTGTTTGGTTAAAAGTTAAACCTAAGTACACCAGATGACAACCTTATGTCAGTAGTGGTTTTGCAAGTGTTACTGTTCTGCATCAAACTGAACGGAATTGAATAAGCTACGGGTGCTTCAATGAAATGAGGTGATTGTTCCTTTAATCAATTAAACTACCTAAAAATGAAAGTCAAAATCAAAGCAACACTCATCGCATTCACCTCTGTAATCACCATATTCAATGCTCTTTCACAAGATATGAGTAGTTCGACACGAGTCAGCCAAAGAGCCAGTATTACCCAAAGAATTGGGAGCACAGATATAACGATAGTCTATCATAGTCCGACAGCAAAAGGAAGAAAGATATTTGGGGGAATTGTACCCTACGATTTTGTTGTTGATGGAAAAGAATACGCCTGGAGGGCTGGGTCAAACCAACGAACTACCATAGAATTTGCCCATGATGTCACCATTGAAGGAAAACACCTAAAAGCCGGATCCTATGGATTTGTAGTGCTCGTATCTAAAAAGAAATGGACTCTAGTATTTTCCAGCGGTAAAACCTGGGGAGCCTTTCAGTATACACCCGAGAATGATGTTCTTAGAGTAGATGTTCCTGTAGAACGCAAGCCTCATCAAGAATGGTTGAGCTATAATTTTATCAACCGTCAAGGCACATCGGTTGACGTTGAATTAAGATGGGAAAAAGTCGCAGTTAAATTCAATATTAGTACGGATGTGACAAAGAATTTAATAGCAGACCTCACTTCCAAAGAAGATAAAAATGCGAATGAATATCGCACACTGGCATCGACCATTCTTCAACAGGATTCAACCAAACTTACTGAAGCCCTCCAATGGGTAGAAAAATCTTTGGAAGCCGCTAAAGGAATGGAAGACGAGGTAAGAAGACAAGGACAAACATTTGCCAGCACCATGCTGAAAGCAGATATTCTTATAGCTCAAGGTAAAGAAGAGGGTAAAAGATTGTGGGAAACTACAATCAATAACGCGCAGGGGTTTAACATCTACTACTATGGACTAAGCCCAATATTGCTGAGAGGTGATAAGGTAACTTCATACAAACTTTTGAGTGACTATGTCAGAAAAAAGCCAACTGACTGGGTAGCACACCTGGCGCTAGGTGAATATTATTTGAAGGTAGGAAATCAGAAAAAAGTGGTGGAACATTTTCAGAAAGCCGCAAAATATGCAAGAGAAAGTTCAAAGAATTATGCCACCTACCTCTATTTGCAGAATAAGCTTGTTTTAGAGAATTGACCATTGGTAGAAATTTACTGACTTGTCGTTGGGAGGGATTCTATATTGAGTTCAAATAGCAATTCCCATGATCAGATCAATAAAGACCTTTCTAGTTGTATTCCTATCTTTTGTTTCAACCAGTTTGATTACCGCCCAAACTGACCTCTCCATGTTCGAGGTAATGAAACCCCGTTCGATCGGGCCAGCTGGTATGTCGGGGCGAGTCACTTCTATAGATGTAGTGCGCCATAATCGAAATGTAATTTATGCCGGAACGGCTTCCGGAGGATTATGGAAATCTGTTAGTGGAGGAACAAGCTGGAAATCACTCTTTGATGAGGAAGAGGTGGCCTCCATTGGGGTCGTGACTATCGACCCTTCCAATGCGAGTACCATCTGGATTGGAACCGGAGAGGGGAACCCGAGAAATTCCTTGAACTCAGGATATGGTGTCTACAAAAGCCTTGATGGTGGTGAAACCTGGACACACATGGGCTTGGAAAAGACCAGAAACATTCATCGTTTGATTGTCCATCCAGGTGACCCTAACACAATCTGGGTAGGGGCCATTGGTTCTCCATGGGGTGAACACCCGGAGAGAGGCGTATATAAATCCACGGATGGAGGTCAAACCTGGAGACAGGTATTGTACTCAATACCTGGAGCAGGGATCGCTGATTTGGTAATTGACCCCACTAATCCCAACAAGTTGATTGCTGCTATGTGGGAGCACAGAAGATGGCCGTGGTTTTTTAACTCAGGAGGGCCTGAGTCTGGGATATATGTTTCACATGATGGAGGCGAAACCTGGGATAGAAAAACCTCTGAGCATGGTTTACCAAAAGGAAATTTGGGTAGAATTGGCTTAGCGATAGCACCTTCGATGCCTGACCGAGTCTATGCCTATGTAGAGTCTAAGGAAAATGCCCTTTATCGCTCTGATGATGGGGGCAATCGATGGTATCGCATTTCAAGGAAAGGAGATAATTTCCTTGGAAATCGCCCTTTTTATTATGCGGATATTTATGTCGATCCCAAAAATGAAAATCGTATCTATTCTTTGCATACGATGGCAACCTCAAGCGAGGATGGGGGAAAGAGCTTTCAAATGTGGGTGAATCCTGGATTCATTCATGTAGATAACCACGCCCTTTATATCCACCCGGATGACCCGAATTTTATTGTACTTGGTAATGATGGTGGAATGGAAGTAACCCGCGATCGAGGAGGAGCTTGGCACTATATGGAGAACCTTCCTATCGGGCAGTTCTACCATGTGAATTATGACATGGAAACACCTTACAATGTTATGGGGGGCATGCAGGATAACGGTGCCTGGATGGGGCCGAGTCAATTGTTGAAACAGGGCGGAATTAGAAATAGCTACTGGGAGCGAATTGTAGGAGGTGATGGTTTTGATGTAGTTCCTGATCCGTTAGATCACCGATACGGGTATTCGCTGAGTCAACGAGCAAATATTAGAAGATATGATCGGGTAACTGGAGAGATGAAAGGTATCCAACCTGAACATCCTGATGGAGAGAACCTGAGATTCAACTGGAATGCAGGTGTTAATATTGATCCTTTTGATAAAAAGACCATTTACCTTGGGGCACAGTACCTGTTCAAGTCCGGTGACCATGGAATGAATTGGGAAATCATTTCCCCTGATTTGACTACGAATGATCCGGAAAAACAAAAGCAATTTGAAACAGGAGGGCTGAACTATGATAATTCCGGAGCTGAAAATCATACCACAATCACAGTGGTTGAACCGAGCACCCTTTCTCAAGGTATGATTTGGGTGGGTACTGATGATGGTAATGTCCAACTCACACGAGATGGAGGGGCCAATTGGACCAATTCGGCCGGTAAGTTTCCGGGATTACCTGACAACTCCTGGGTACAGCAAATCAAAGCAAGTACTTATGACTCGGGAACCGCCTTTGTAGTTTTCGATGAGCATAGACGAGATGATTGGTCTCCTTATGTTTACCAGACCACCAATTATGGAAGAACGTGGAAACGAATTGTGGAAGACGATGACGTGTTTGGTTTTGCTTTGTCCTTCGTACAAGATCCTGTAGAGCCGAATCTAATGTTTTTAGGTACTGAATCAGGACTTTATGTTTCAATGGATGGGTCCGACTCGTGGGCAAAGTGGACACATGGTTATCCAACAGTACCAACCATGGATCTTCAGATTCACCCTCGGGAGCATGATCTCATCATCGGTACCTTTGGTAGAGCCATCTGGATTCTGGACGACATCCGCCCGTTGAGAGAAGCCACTCAAATGAGAAACTTGAATGATAAGGTGATTCATGTATTTGCCATTCCGGATGCGACTAATGCGGTCATTGGACCTTATAGAGGATATAGAAGTACCGGCCATGGGTTGTTCATGGGGCAGAATAAGCCCTTCAATGCAGCCATCAGCTTCTACGCAAAAGAAGGTGGAGGAAAGGCAAAGATGGAAATCTCTGATTCGAAAGGTAATGTGATTAGAACCAGATCCCTCAATGGGATAAAAGCCGGTGTAAATAGAGTCTATTGGGGGTTTGAGAAGGACGGGATTCGAAACCCGGGGTCAAGAAAGCCGAGTGATCCGAATTCGCAAAAACCAGGAGGATATGATGTGATGCCAGGAACCTATACTGTTAAGATCTCCTATAAAGGTGAATCAAGTAGTCAAACGATTAACGTTTTGCGTGACATGCGTAAGGAATGGGATCAGGTGGCTATGGAAGATAAAGAGCGCTTCATTGGCAAGTACTATGACTTAGTAGGTAGTGTGACTGAAGCTGTAGACAAATTAACCGAAGCCAATGAAGCTGTTGGTAACGTGATGAGCCTGGTTGAGAATAATGAAGAGCTTAAAGAAAAATCGGACGAGATAAAGGCAAAGATCAAGACTCTAAGAGAAAAGATTTTCGAGCCACCTGTACAAGGGTTCAGGAATAATCCCGATGTGCTATCTAGCATTCTTGGAAATCTCAGGGGAAAGATGGGTGATGCCTTTAAACCGGTAGATCAAAGCATGCAATATGCTTATCAAAAAGCCGAGAAGGCTGCAGATCCGATCATTGAAGAGATCAATTCATTCTTTGCAAATGATTGGTCGGAATACAAGGCATATGTTGATGGATTGAATCTGGAGATCGTCAAGAAGTTCTAAAACGTTTTAGTCATCTCGACTGTAGGGTGAGATCTTCTTAGACCAGTAACGAGAATAAGAAGATTTCTCGCTCCACCTTCACTTTGTTTCGGTGGACAAGTCCACTCGAAATGACAATTTGTGTTCAACCCCCAGGGTTATAGCCACTCTCTTCAAGGATCTTTTTTGGGTTCTTTAATTTCAGGAGAGTCATCAAGGCTTCATTTTTGTCATCGGCCTTATTGTAATAGGATTCGCAAATCTTTTTCCCAACCCAATAACCAAGGTCTGACGGCCGTCCGTCTTTGCCTTTGCCATACATCCATGGCTGATATTCGCTTTTGAGCATTACTGCCTGATACTCTTCCCAAAGCTGAGCTTCATTCGCCAGTCCATACTTCTGTCGTTCGGCTTCAGCTTTGGAAACCTTTCCCATGACCATGTTTTCTATGAAATCGGCAAACCCTTCCCTAAGACTTTGGCCGAGTAAGCTGCTCTTGCCTGGGTTGGCTTTCACCCTCGCTTGATAAACATGAACTACTTCATGTGCTACAAAGCTTTTGATCAATTCAATAGCGTCAGTCTCATTATCAACGAATCTTCCTAATACTTCAAGCCCGATTACCAACCCCTTTGACGAGGCTGTTCCACCTGAGTTATTTCCACCAAAGACGATATACACAGGCGCTGACTTCTTTTGATCAAACAGCTTTTGAATTTTGCCCAAAACTTCGGCCGATTCATCAGCTGCAGTTCTGGCCGCAGGAAGCATGAGCTCAACTCCTTTCTGGTAGGACTTTCTATACTTACTCACCATATTGGCCATATTCTTGGCATTCTTAATCCTGCGCCAGGTGAAGATTTTGATGCCTTGAGTGCCGGGGTCCAGATATCCGATTTGCAGTGTCTCGGGAGTTATACTGTCAGGATTTTGTTGGAAGATTTCGGCAAACCGCTCTGCATCTTCGATGATATAATCCTGGGCAGTAATGGTAGACGATAAGCACAAGAGAATGGTAAGAAAGAGAATTCTGGTCATGATTAAGGTATTTAAGAAAAGACTCCAGATTATGATTCGAGGTTGCTTATCCCTGTTTCGTTGTATTTGAGTCTTTAATGTTCAACTCAACAGAATAAAGAGATGTTCTCTGTTCAATGACATGAATAAGAAGATTTCTCGCTCCACCTTCACTTTGTTTCGGTGGACAAGTCCACTCGAAATGACCTACTAATTGAGAGTCATCTCGACTATACGGAGAGATCTTCTTAATTAAGTTTGTGAGGTTTTTAACTGTTAACTGAATTTCCTTGGACAAAATTTACAATGCTTCCGAATCATAAAATTCCCAATGAGCATTTCTCAAAGAGATAAGGCCTTCCTTCTTTATACGACTCCATTTCTTTAGTTCTTTTTCTCTGTTAATAGCGTTAGCGGCACTGTCAAATCTTTCGAAATAGATCAGATTATAACAATGATATCTACCCGCAAAAGTTTTTCGGTTACCACGATTCTCTTTGTGTTGTCTAAGCCTGGTTCTGAGATCATTGGCTACTCCAATATACAGTGTGGTCCTGTCAGGATTTGTGGTGATATATACAAAATAGTTGCCGGGCATCGATTAAAAATACGAGCCATTTAGAATGTCTCCTCGACAGAAAGGAGAGGTCTTCTTAGATTCGTGACAGGAATAAGACGATTTCTCGCTCCACCTTCACTTAGTTTCGGTGGACAAGTCCACTTGAAATGACCGATAAAATTTATGGGGTTCTACCTATCTTGTGTCATGAGCAAACGCGCACTGGTTAAATACCTTCAATCACTGGACAAGGAAGAACTGGAAACCCAAATCCTGGAACTCTACGATAAATTCAAGGCGGTAAAAACGTATTACAACTTCGTTTTCAACCCCAAAGAGGAGAAGTTAATAGAAGAAGCCAAGTTCAAAATTTCCAAGGAGTACTTCCCTGTCAATGGGAGAAAGCCAAAGGCCAGAAGATCGGTGGCACAGAAGGCAATCAGGCATTTTCAAGACCTTGAACTCGATCCCTTACTCTTAGCCGACCTGATGCTCTTCAATATCGAAATTGCCTTAAAATTCAATGCAGAAAAGAGAACAACTCGAGAAGCCTTCTATAAGAGCATACTCAATTCATTTAGAGAGGCTGTGACTTTTGTTGAAGCTACAGGCTTAAACCCCACCTACTCAAAACGATTAAGCGAAATCTTGGAAGAAGTGGAAGAGCAGGAGTGGTTTAATTTGGAGGGATTTTTGATTGAAGTTGGTGATGACAAAATTTAATGATGTGTCAAACGGACTCTTTCAGTCAGATCAATTTTTCAAAAGCATGATTATTAATATCAACAAACTGATAAACCCTCCGTACCAAAAGGCTCTTTTTTTCCAAACAATCGCAATTACCCCAAAGATTATTATTAGTTGAATCGAAACTTTTACTAAATAATAATTTTTCAATTCTTCTAATAGTCCAACATTGAAAGTGTAGTCAAACGTCCATAAAACAAACGACAAAAATAGAATCAAAATAGACGCTAAAGCGAATTTACCTGACTTATTTATGCTAGTTTGAACGTTGTCTTCTATAATGATCTCTTTTTGAGGTTGGGATTTTTGAGCCTCAAACATTTCTTCTACTTTGTTCAATATATCGTCAATATGCTCCTGAAGTTCCCTGTCCTCCTTCCGACCATTTTCAGCTAGGTTTTTGACTTTTTCAATGAATTCATCTGGTTCTTTTCTAGCAAGCTTGTTCAAATCATCTGGATGATCAATTCTCTTTTTTGCGATCAAATTTGCAATGACTAGGGTGTCATCTGCTGAAATCTCATGTTCCTTGTTATATCTGCTAAAGTTGTTATCCAGTTCCCGCAATACTCGAGGACTAGGAAGTCCATGAGAAATCGTAGTAGACACTAGACGGGTAAGCCCTAAGTTTGAGAATTCCGTGTCGTTGATAAGCTGTTTTACCCTTGGACTACTCAGCCATAGCAGACTCAATAATTCTCCAGCTCGAATAATTTCTGGAAGACTTCCTTGGCTATCGGGTGGTGTTCTAACATCGTAGGGCGTATTAGTTACAAACCAACAATTGGCATTCATGAAATTCCCCATAACGGGCTTTCTGTTTCTTTTTTCTTTGACATATGCGATTGCAGTTGTGTCATGATGAGCACTCCAGTTGTTGGTGCCTCTAAGTGATTTATAGAAATCAAATATTTTCTTATACTGGAATTTTGCCAGATTGCGGTATTTGGTATCATTTGCAATTGCCAAAATGTCATATTCTTTTTCTAGGATGCTTTTAAGGTTTGAACTAATTCTGACGAGTTCAGTTTTAGTCAAATTTCTCCTAATAGCAGCGTGAAAAATACTTTCAGGGTCGAGATAGCCCTGAAAAAAACTTTTATTCAGTTGATTCGCTTTTCGTTGTATCAGCAATTCTGTTTCTTCCAAAGTATAAGGCAATACAGAGATTTTGAATCCCAATTTTTTCGATAAATCCAATATTTGTCGGCAGGTATGTGTGGATTCCTTTGAGTTTAAATCAAGCAGACCAATGATGAAATTAGTGTCCAAAAGCAATTCCATGCTTCTCTCTGTTTTACCAATATCAACACTCAAATAGGCGGCTATGATGGATCCCAAATATATTCTTCTTAGTGTATTGAAGAGTTTAGGCCGATCCCTTAAAGAGTTGATAAACCCAGCTTGGTGAACATCATCTATATTTAATTCCTGCGATTCTCTATAGGCAAAAAATTTAGATAGCCGCAAACGACTTTTATCCAAATACTCATAAATGGACATTTCATCGTTAATTAATACTCCTTCAGTTTTGAGATAAATTTCATACGCCTTATTGATCTCATTTATGTCAGCTTCACTGTCGTCAATTTACTTTTCAAAATCTTCAGCTACAAATTGATTAAGAAGAAATGAGCCGTCTTTGTGTAACGTTATTTCGTCACTTCCTTTTGCTGAGTATTCATTTGCGATTTTTTCAAGTAACGATGATAAGTATGGGATTGGAATGTCCAAAGAGAAGCGCTCATCAACTTTGTCTTTAATATCTGAAAGAGAAGCCCCATGTTTTACTCCTCTATCACTCAACTCTCTTAGTGCTGACTTCACGATTGGTATGAAAATATCATCAAAGCTGGTGATGCCGACAGTATTATCATTAATATGTGCCAAAAGACTAAACGCAACTACTTTGACTGATTTCATGTGTGATTGGCATTAATAAAATTCAATTTAATAATTGAATTATCACTCTAAAAAAAATAATGATGAATGGCATCGCATGTTATTACAAAAGCTTATACCCCATAATTTCCCGAAAGAGTATGTTGATCCGTCTGTTATATCACCGAAAGGATAATTAAATCAGAATTCCAACCATTAGTCCTTGTTTAGAAGAATCGCACACCTATCTTTGCACCCACATGATTGACTTAGTCAATACATATTCTCAGAACAATGCACATCACGTGCATCATATCCATCATCTCTCTTAGGAGAGATGCACACAATTACTTTGCCCTGGCGGTGAGCCAGTATTTCATTCAAATTTCTAAATCAATTCTAACCCAATAGAGTTATCAATCCGATGGATAATACAATACGTATCGCTGTTCAAAAAAAAGGAAGGCTCAGCGATGATTCACTAAAACTAATCAAGGAGTGCGGCATCAAGTTTAGCAATGGTGCCGGCAAGCTAAAATCTTCGTCCTCCAATTTTCCGCTTGAGTTTTTGTTCCTACGGGATGACGATATACCCGGATATGTTCAGGATGGTATAGCTGACATAGGAATCGTTGGAGCAAATGAAGCCGAAGAGAAAGACAAAGCGGTTGACTGGGTGAAGAAACTAGGATTTTCCAAGTGTCGACTTTCCCTGGCAATAGATAAAAACGAGCCCTATAATGGGATTCAGGACTTTGAAGGTAAAGCACTTGCCACCTCATACCCTAAGATATTGAGCGACTTTCTACAGGCAAATAGTGTTAATGCCGAAATCCATGAAATCAGTGGTTCGGTAGAGATTGCACCAAGTATTGGACTTGCCTATGGTATATGTGATATCGTGAGCTCTGGTAGCACGTTGATGAGCAACGGACTTAAAGAAGTAGAGGTTATATACCAGTCCGAAGCTATTTTGATAGCTAATAAGTTCTTAGGCGAAGAAAAGCAGGCATTATTGAAGCGATTGTTGTTTAGAATTGATTCGGTGCAAACGGCCAAGAACAACAAGTATATCCTGTTAAACTCTCCAAATGAGTCAATTGATAAGATTATCGATATTCTGCCTGGAATGCGTAGCCCGACCGTACTTCCTTTAGCACAGCCCGGATGGTCATCCATCCATTCGGTGATTCAGGAAGATGATTTCTGGGGCGTGATTGAGAATTTAAGATCGGCAGGTGCTGAAGGCATTCTTGTCGTACCGATTGAAAAGATGATTGTATGAGAAAGCTGATCAATCCGGATAGATCTCAATGGAGAGAATTGATAAAGAGGCCCATTTCAGATTATGAACAAATTGAAAAGGTTGTTCAACCGGTGATCAACCGGGTAATTGAAGAAGGAGATCAAGCCCTGCTTGAACTGACAGAGAAGTTTGATGGAGTGCGACATTCTTCGATGATTGTATCACAAGAAGAAATGGCGGAGGCGGCTTCACTGGTCTCCGATGACTTAAAAGAGGCGATTCGTAGAGCGAAGGCCAATATTGAGAAATTCCACAGTATACAACGAGAGGACATAGAGGTGGTGGAAACGATGCCGGGAGTGAATTGCTATCGTAAGTCGGTTCCGATAGAAAGGGTGGGGCTTTATGTGCCGGGAGGTACTGCCCCTTTATTCTCCACAGTCTTAATGCTTGGAGTTCCGGCAAAACTAGCGGGTTGTAAGGAAGTTGTGGTTTGCACACCTCCTGATAAGATGGGGAAGGTCCATCCTGCCATTCTTTGGGCAGCAAATGAGGTAGGCGTCACCAGGTTATTTAAGATTGGAGGAGCTCAAGCGATAGCCGCCATGGCTTTTGGTACTGAAACCATTCCCCAGGTCTACAAAATTTTCGGGCCCGGTAATCAGTATGTGACGGTAGCTAAGCAGTTTCTTTCAAGAATTGGAATTGCGATTGATATGCCAGCCGGTCCATCAGAAGTAGCTGTCTATGCAGACGGTACCGCTGTTCCTGCCTTTGTGGCAGCTGATTTGTTATCTCAAGCAGAACATGGAGAAGATAGTCAGGTGATTTTAGTGGCCAATTCTGAAGAAACAATTGGTCAGGTAGAAAGAGAGCTACATGAGCAATTGAAGAGACTGCCACGAAAGAAGATTGCCGAAAAGGCACTCTCAAATAGCTTGATGATTGTTTTGCAGGAAGAAGATGCAATCGATTTTCTCAATCAATATGCCGCAGAGCATCTTATTATTTCTGTTGAAAATGCGGATCAGGTGGCCGAGAACGTTGTTAATGCCGGGTCTGTTTTCCTTGGAAATTATACTCCGGAATCAGCGGGAGACTACGCATCCGGAACGAATCATACCTTGCCAACAAATGGATTCGCCAGAGCCTTTAGTGGTGTTTCATTGGATAGCTTTTTGAAGAAGATTACCTTTCAAAAAATCAGTAAACAAGGCTTGATGAACCTGGGACCGACCATCGAAACCATGGCAGCTGCTGAGGAGTTGGAGGCCCACAAAAACGCTGTGTCCATTCGACTTAAATCGATAGAAAATGTTTGATCCGCTCAAGTTAATAAGGCCACACCTTCGAGATTTGGTGCCATACTCATCGGCAAGAGATGACTATCAGGGAGATGACGGAATCTTTTTGGATGCGAATGAAAACCCAATTGGCTCGATTACCGATCAGGATTGGAACAGGTATCCTGACCCTTACCAACGAAAGTTGAAAGAAAAAATTTCAGAAATAAAGGCGGTTGGTACAGATCAGATTTTTCTAGGAAATGGAAGTGACGAACCCATCGATCTTTTATTTCGGGCATTTTGTGAGCCTGGGATCGATAACGTAATCATCAATCCTCCGACCTATGGTATGTACAAAGTATCAGCTGATATCAATGATGTCCAAACGATTGAAGTGCTCTTAAGTGAAGATTACGAACTTGATGATGCGGGTATTCTTGATGCTGTGAATACGAATACGAAGATGGTCTTTATCTGTAGTCCGAACAACCCTACAGGCAATGATCTCAGTCAAGATAGAATCGACAAAGTGATCAGAAATTTCAAAGGTATTGTGGTTATCGATGAGGCCTACATTGATTTTACTAACCGAGAAAGCTATATCTCCAGACTGGATGAGTTTCCGAACCTGGTAGTACTTCAAACATTCAGCAAGGCTTGGGGGCTTGCAGGACTTCGATTGGGAATGGCATTTGGCTCAGCTGAACTATTGAAAATTCCAAATAGAATTAAGGCACCTTACAATCTAAGTGGGCTGACTCAGGAAACTGTACTCATGGCACTTGGCAATTCGCACAAAAAGATAGAAATGGTGGCCCAGATTCTGAAAGATCGTGCGGAACTGGAAAGAGACTTGAAAGGGCTCTCAATCATCCATAAGGTTCATCCATCGGATGCGAACTTTTTCCTGGTGGAATTGGATAAGGCAAGTAAGGTATATGCAGATCTGATTCACAAAAAGGTCATTGTTCGCGATCGGTCGAAAGTAGTACTTTGTGAGAATGCGCTTAGAATTACTGTTGGAACCAGAGAAGAAAATAAAAAGCTTATTGACGAATTAAGGAAATTAGAATAGATAATTGTCATTGCGAATTCGACTTGACGAATGAAGCAATCGGTTTCAGATAAGTAAGATTGCTTGTTACTATCGTTCCCTCCAATGACAGAAAGAAGAAAATGAAAAAAGCACTATTTATAGACCGAGATGGGACCATCATTGTTGAGCCCTCTGAAGACTACCAGGTGGACTCACTGGAAAAACTGGAATTCATTCCAGGTGCTATTACCAATCTTAGAAAGATTGCCGAACAGCTTGATTATGAGTTGGTCATGGTCACTAACCAAGACGGATTAGGAACCGACTCGTTCCCTGAAGATACCTTTTGGCCCGCTCATAACAAGATGCTAAAAACACTTGAAGGTGAAGGAGTTATTTTTGATGAAATCCTTATTGACAAGACCTTCGAACATGAAAACGCCCATACGAGAAAGCCGCGGACAGGACTATTGGGCAAATACATTGATGGTAATTATGACCTGACTAACTCCTACGTCTTGGGGGATAGGCTTACCGATATTGAATTAGCAAAGAATCTCGGAGCGAAAGGGATATACATATCAGAAGAGCAGAACACAGAAGCAGCACTTTCTACGACAAGTTGGGACGAAATTTTCGATTTTCTGCAATTACCAGTCAGAGTATCAGACGTTCATCGGGTTACCAAGGAAACGGATATTCAAGTGAAATTGAACCTGGACGGGTCAGGCCAATGTGATAATCAAACGGGTTTGGGCTTCTTCGATCATATGCTTGATCAACTGGGTAAGCACTCGGGTTGTGATTTGATGGTTCATGTAATTGGCGATCTTCATATTGATGAGCATCATACCATTGAAGATACGGCACTGGCATTGGGGGAAGCCTTTGCAGAGGCAATAGGTGATAAGAGAGGGATCAATCGCTATGGATTTTTGCTGCCTATGGATGAGGCCCTGGCACAAGTTGCGATTGATTTTGGTGGAAGGCCCTGGTTGGTATGGGAAGCAGAATTTAAGCGTGAGAAAATCGGGGATATGCCAACGGAGATGTTTATGCACTTTTTTAAATCCTTTTCCGATGCATCCAAATGCAATTTGAACGTCAGAGTGGAAGGAGATAATGAACATCATAAGATTGAAGCAATCTTCAAAGCGTTTGCCAAGGCAATTAAGATGGCTGTAAAGAGAAATCCCGAAGAAATGGATAATCTGCCGAGCACAAAAGGGACATTGTAGCAAGAAAGTTTAGTTTTGCACTGCTATGCGAAGCACGCTGCTCTTTTTGTTGATGTTTTTATCTGGGTTTTCGGTCAATGCTCAGAACCTGGATTGGTGGGATCAGTTGCATGATTATCCAAATGCTGCTGGAACCGACCGCAGTCGGTATGTGAGCATTTCTCCGGGATATATGGGGCCGAATGCCCTACGTGTTCCGGCACTCACCAACGGTATTATCGACAACGAAATTTGGAGTGAAACCACGGTTGAACATCATTTTGGCAACGGTGACCAAACCCTCAATGTCTGGTCCCAATTCAACATTCCTTTGGCCAAAGACAAGGCTGTTCTTTATGTAACCAGCATTCCTTTAGAATGGTGGTGGGTGACGGAAGCTACACGAGATGAACGTAGAATGCAACGCCAAAACGGGCAAGGGTGGAACACTGGCGACATGGCTTTTGGAGTAATTCTTCGATTGCTTAATGAGGAGAAAGTAAAAGGCCCCAATATCACTTTCAGAGCCCATTCAAAGACTACTACCGGAGGAAATGTCAACAATGCGCGATTTACGGATGGAAGTATGTTCTTCTGGGAAGCCACCCTGAGTAAGACCTTGAAAAAAACAGAAAACAGTTCATTCTTGATCAAGGGAATGATCGGGTTCTACACCTGGCAAACCAACCGGAACTTCCTCCCCAATGGATCAGAGCAATTTCAAAATGATGCTGGGGTTTATGGTGTAGGAATGGAATGGACTACAGGCAAATTCAGATGGGGATCCGATATTTCGGGTTATCACGGCTATATCATGAATCGGGATTATCCCACATTTTGGCGTAACCAATTTTCGTATCGTTTAACCAAGCACATTGCCCTTTATTCCAATTTCAATATGGGTTTGAAATCCTGGGATTGGAGTACTGTCACTATAGGCTATCGCCATTTCTTCAAGACAATAGAGTGACAATTCACTCCAATACTGTAACGGTTCAGGGTTTTTCGAGTGTATTATATTCAGGTAATTGATATATTTAATTTACTTGTATATACCATGAATAATAAGAATCTAATTCCGTATCTGCTAGGGCTAGCCACACTTACTTCATTCTTCTGTTTTTCTAACCGTGTTTTTGGCCAGGATAGAGTCAAAGAGCTCCTGGATAATTCGGTAACTATAATTGATTCTAACGGACTGTTTACCAGTGAATTCAAAAGTGCACTAAGAAACGAATTGAAAGGCGTTAGAGTATTATCGCTTGGCGAGACCACTCATGAAGACGGTGGCACCTTCGAGCATAAGACACAACTTGTGAAGCTACTGCATGAGGAATTTGGGTTTAATGTATTGGCATTTGAGTTTGGTTTTTATGGCAATTGGAAGACCTACCAGAAACTTGGAAAGGAGCCAATTGAAGAAGTAGTTAAGTACTCGGGTTGGTCCAACAGCGAATATGCCTTTCCTATTTATGAGTATTTCGCTGAAACCAAGGAGACAAGCAACCCATTGATATATGCTGGATTCGATGGTGAAAAGGTGCCGGACGGTATCCCTAATGTAAAAGGCCTTTTATCTGATATGGGTGAGGAACTGGATTTTACAATCTCCGAAGGAGATCGGATCATTCTGGACAGTATGATCCACGCAGTCTATGGGCGACTGGGTAATCCTGTAACAAAAGCTTTCTCTTTCGAAGGTAGAAAGCGTGCAAAGCAGTTAGTTACATTATTAAAATCAGAATTGGTCAAGAGACCGGAGCCAATTCTTAATTCTTATAATAGGGAGACATATTTGGTCTATAAGTATACCCTTGAAACTATTTTGTTCGCTGAGGAAGTGAGCTACATCGGCAACTTCAAGAATATCGTACGCGATAAGCAAATGGCAGAACGGGTAAAGTGGTTGACTGATAGCATATACAGGAACGAGAAAATAATTCTCTGGGGAGCGTCAAGTCATTTCGCGAGAAACATGGTTTCAATCGAAAGAGATATGGAGGCAAAAACCTATGAATACTATCCGTATTATCAGATGGGGGATTGGCTAAATCATTTTTATGGAGATACCTTTTATTCCATGGTGTTCACTGCTGGGTCGGGAGAGATTGGAACGGTATACCCTGAGAATCACCGGTTCAAGCAATATGAAGACATAAGAAAAATTGAACCTCCATTACAAGAGAGTTTCGAAGGGATAGCGAACCAATCCGGTGAAAAAACGCTCTTCGTGGGATTAAGAGGTGCAGGTCAAGAGAGTTGGTTGAAAAACAAATTTGTCGCCTATCCTTATGGCTATGAAAAGGATAAGGCACAATGGGATCGGGTGACGGATGGGTTTTATTTTATAAAGACCATGAAGCCCGATAAATGGATCAGGAAGGAGTAGCAATCGTTACAATCTGCATAGCCCGGCTTTCTAACCTTGAAGCGTTGAGAGCCCAAATGGACTTCAATTACTGACCCAATAAAGAATAAGAGAATTAATTATAGGAACAGAATGTATTCAAAAGACTTGATTAGGGGAACATTGAGAACAATTGTCCTCAAGTTACTATCTGAAAATGGCCAGATGTATGGCTATGAAATCACTCAAAAAGTAAAAGAGCTTTCTTCTGGAGAAATTCAATTGACGTTTGGGGCACTCTATCCAACCTTACATAAGCTGGAAAAAGAAGGTGTGCTGACCACCACTTCAAAGGAAGTGGATCACCGTACAAGAAAATACTATGCTCTTACCTCTCGTGGTAATGAAACAGCACGAATTAAGATCCAGGAGTATTTCGATTTTACTCGAACCATGAATCTAATAATGACGAGCTGATGTTGAAGAAAGGTCAAATTCAACTAATCTCAAGGAAAATTCAGAACAAGCACTTCAAAAGCTTTTCTGTCGAATCAGAACTGATCGATTTTATAGCCTGTGCTGTGGAGGAGCGTATGTTCAAGGCCAATCAGTCCTTTGAATCTGCTCTTGATGACGTAATGCATGAGATCGAGACTGAAGAGATCCCCAAAATTCAGCGGATTACCAGAAAAAAAGTCAAACTCAATTTTATCGATATGTTTCAAAACTACCTCACCATTGCATTTAGAAATTTTGTAAAACATAAGGCTAATTCAATAGTCAATGTACTCGGACTACTTATGGCGCTTAGCTCGGTCATCGTGATTGCGCTTTATGTCAGTAAGGAATTTTCTTATGATGAGTTCATACCTGAGAATCACCTTGTTTTTCGTGTGAACGGGACATCTTATATGGGAGATACCCCGAAACCAGCCAACTATGCATCGGTGCTTTTGATGGATGCCATGCTTGAGGAGATACCCGAAGTAGAGTATGCTGCCTCAGGACTAGCAGCTGGGACCAGTGAGCCCATGATAATCGGGGAGCAGCGGTTTTTTGATTTGAGGATAGACTATTTCAAGAAGGACATTTTTGAAATATTCGGTCTTGAAGTTTTACAAGGAAACCTTGAAGCTGCCTATGATCAACCCTACGGGGCAATGATTTCAAAGAGTAAAGGAGCTGAGCTATTTGGTGATGAAAATCCAATTGGGCAGACGATTGAGGTGGAGATTTCCGGAAAGAAATATGTCCACACCATCCATGGCATTTTTGAAGACTTAAGCAAAGATTCACACCTCAGCTATAGCTCAAACCGAATGGAGATCATCTCTTCCCATCGGTCATGGGAATTGATTCGAGGTACGAAGGGAGCATGGAATTCAACGCATATGCCTGCTTATATTAAAATTGCAGAGGGGAGTGATTACAAAGCAGTCGAGAAAAAGATTGACGAAATGCTAATCCGCAGAGCTGGTGAAGATATATTCTATAGGCACTATCTACAGCCCGTAACCGATATTCATCTAAATACGTTAGGCCTGCCAACGAATTCACGCGGAGATCTCAATCAAGTGGTCACATTCGCCTTGATCGGTGTTCTTATTTTGGTGATCGCCTGTATCAATTATGTGAACCTTGCGACTGCTCGGGTGACCATTCGAATGAAGGAGGTAGGTGTGAGAAAGGTCTTAGGCGCTGGAAAGAAACAGTTTCTGTTTCAGTTTATTGTGGAGGCTTTCCTAATTACCACCGTATCATTATTAATGTCTATAGGGCTTGTGTTCGTTTCCTTAAAGGCCTTGAACAATTCTTTCGATTTGAACCTATCTCTTAGTCTGTTTGATGATGGAAAACTCCTTCTCGGCCTCTTTGCATTATTATTTCTTGTCAGTGTAATTTCTGGAGGGTATCCTGGCTTTTATTTATCAAAATTTACTTCCACTAACCTATTAAAGTCCACTTTGAAAGTTAGAGGAAGCAAGTTCTCAGTCAGGAAACTGTTGGTCGTTTTTCAATTTGCCATTTCTGCGGCAATTATCGTGTGTACAATAGTGGTCGTAAGACAACTCAACTTTTTAAGGACAACAGATTTGGGTTATGACAAGGAAAGTATCGTTTATGTTGATCTACCCTGGCGTGATATAGCCACCAAAGGTGTGCTACTCAAGCAAGAACTGGAAAAGCTACCGGTGGTAAATTCAGCTTCTATGACTACCGGATCTTTGGCTAAGGGTTTCTTTTCAGGGAATGGTATTCACTTTGGAAACTCCAAGGAGTTCAGTATGCAACGCATTCTTCCTGTTGATTTCAACTATTTGGAAACGATGGGAATAAAAATGGCCGAAGGGAGATGGTTTAATAAGGAGATGAGTACTGATGTGACCCAAGGCTTTGTGGTCAATGAGGCCTTCCTCAAATATTTCGAAATCGCAGATCCGATAGGCTTGAAAATCAGTAGAAATGATCAGAAAGGTGAGATTATTGGCGTAGCTAAAGACTTTCATTGGAAATCAATGCATAGTGAAATTGAACCTTTGGTGATGTTTATGCAGGAAGGCTATGCCAACCGATATGGGAATATAGTCTTGAAATTGAATCCAGGTGATTTAAGGGTTGCTGAAGATCAGGTCCGTGGCGCATGGACAAATGTATTCCAAGACCGACCGTTTAACTGGGAGTTCCTTGATGAGCAACTTGAAATCTCCTACAAAAAAGACAAGGTCTTTGGAGGAATTTTTACCACATTTTCGGCTATGGCCATAGTAATTTCTTGCCTGGGATTACTTGGGCTGGTTTCTTTCTCTGTAGAAAGACGACTGAAGGAAATTGGCATTCGAAAAGTACTAGGTGCTTCGATTTCAGGCATTCTGTTGCTTATTTCTAAGGACTTTTCTAAGCTGGTACTGATTGGATTTGTTGTTTCCATCCCAGCAGCCTATTTCTTTATCTCCAAATGGCTTGAGAATTTTCAATACAGAATAGAATTGAACTATTGGCCCTTTGTCTTGGCCTGCATAGTGACCATCCTGATAGCATGGGCTTCAGTGAGCTATATCTCTCTAAAAGCTGCAAGGGCCAATCCCGTGGATTCACTGAGGACAGAATAAATTTTAAAATCATATCCACCGACATATTTTGATTCACCTTCCATGTCCTTCTTTGTGCAAAACAAGAGGGATGAAAGAAATTGAATCAAGAGTAGAAGTATTTGAATTGGTGAGCACCTTCTATTCTAAGGTCAGAGTTCATAACGCACTGGGACCGATATTCAATCGGGCAATTGAAGATTGGGACGAGCATATCAACCGATTGACTGATTTTTGGGAAACGAATTTATTCTTCACCAGGAAGTATAAAGGAAATCCGATGCAGGTCCATGCCAATGTAGATCGAAACGAGGGATATAACATTTCACAAGTTCATTTTGGCCATTGGCTGGAGCTTTGGTTTTCTACCATTGATGAGTTATTTATTGGCAGAAACGCACATCTCGCTAAGGAACGTGCAAGAGGAATGGCTCATCTGATATTTATGAAATTGTATTCACTGAAACCGGTTAGTGATCAGTCGGGTCAATAGATTAGTAGCAATTCCGGAAAGGCGTAATAGATCAGGCTTAATACGCTGAGTAATCCCCACACCGTGACAATTATCCAATAGAGCACTGGATTTTCATTTTTGTGTACGGGTTCCAGCATAAAGGTGCTCTTGGACTTAATGTCCATAATAAGCCATATGGCAAAGAAGATACTCCATAACCAATACCAACCTGTGAATAGGCTGGTAAAAATCAAGGTCAGACCGATATAAGCTTTCCATTTGTCAGGTGAGGATCGCCTGGAAGGCTTGAAAGACTCAACATCTCCTTTCAACGGCACAATATGAAAGAAAGCTCCAAATGAGTCAGCCAGGGCGGTGAAGTTCTCATCTTCATAGATCAATGAACCCCCATTTTGTAGCACGATGTTCTTTGTCTTCTGGACATTCTCTACTGCAAAGAACACACCCCAGTATTCGTACTTGCCTTTGATCGAATTGTCAATCTGCCTGATGGTCGAAATCTTTTCACCGGCTCCATTTAATACATTGTACGTATCGTTTCCGGCTGCTTTGATGGACCAATTGAATATGCCTTCATAAAAGGGAGCTACCTTGGCCACACTCGATACATGTAGCTCATTCCATACCAAGGCATTTTTTGAGTTCTCATATCTGGAATTCAACAAGTCTCCTTCATAAATGGTGAATCCGGCTCCTGCGGGATCTCGGATGAGGGCGATTTTCCCAATCGGGCTGTTTAGATCAACTACTTCGATGATTCCGCCTAGTTCCGTTGCCTGTTCCACAGTTCGCTCTACGCTATTCACCTGGATATAAGACATCCAGAAAGAGGGCATATTCATCTCTTTGAATTTCTGTGGGGTTTCATAAAGACCACTGATTTCATTGCCGCCATGCGTGGCCATGCTGTAATCCGAGGAAGAATCATAGAACCAATTAAAAACCGCGGAGTAAAACTGCTTGGCTGTGGCTAACTCATAAGTGGAGAGGTCAGCAAACACGAAGTTGTTTTCTTTCATGTAATAGAAATTGAGAAACAGTAGTTAATTTGAACCCGTTGTGCCAATTGGATCAATGGTATCAGTCTCCACCATTAGCATTATCGTTTTTTTAGGAGCCCTTGGACGGTGCATTACGCCTTTTGAAATGGTAGTGCCTTGATTAGGGTTCAGTTCAATAGTCTTGTCCTCCAGATCGATAAACAGCTGACCACTCAACACAAAGAAAAATTCGTCTTCATTTTCGTGTTTGTGCCAATGATATTCCCCTTCAACGATACCAATTCTGGTAACGCTGTCATTAACCTTTGTTAGGGTCTGGTTGAACCACTGATCGGTGCATTCTTCCACAATTTGGTCAATATCGATAACCTCATGATGATTGTATCTGATGTCCATTCTTTGGTTATAATCAAATTCTTCACTCATACTTACTTGGTTTTGGATTTCGCTCTAAGTTCTGAAAACAATTCCAAAATCGAGTTATACGTCACACTCAGTAAGGCGAAGAGTCTTCAATTATTTTAGGCGGACGAGTTTCCCCTTCCGTTTGTAGATATTCTTATAATCCCATTGAATATTTCTCGCTTTCGAAAGCCACCGACTCAGGTCCTCTTTGTTGATTTGATCCACTGAAGTAAATCGAGCGGAAGCGTCTTTGAACTTTCCTGTTCCCGGTTTTAGATTA
The DNA here is from genome assembly GCA_028281285.1 of Cyclobacteriaceae bacterium. Lineage (GTDB taxonomy): Bacteria > Bacteroidota > Bacteroidia > Cytophagales > Cyclobacteriaceae > Roseivirga. Next base: position 80,980 of record JANQKF010000013.1, on the reverse strand, counting down.
GACTCATTAAAATCAGCTCCACTCCAGAACATGAGCCGTATGCAATCCTTGAGTTTGCTATACCCAACGATGGGATTGTCATTTAGAAACCATACCGGATGCCGATGCCAGATCTTGTTTTCAGCCTCCGCAAGTCCTTTGCTAATTTCTTGATAGAGCAAATCACAAATTGCTTTGTCTTCCGAGGCTTGAGATTCATGAAAGGCTTTTATTTCGGGATCCATAAGCGTCAAAAGTCGATATTTTCATAATGGGCAACCGAGCATTCACGAATATACTTTTCCATTCCTTGAGGAATATGGGCTGTATTCCATTCTTTACCCGCAAAAGCAATGAGGTGTTTTTCCTCTTCCCACCTTGAAATCATCAAAAACTCCTCAGGGTTCCATTGAGTAGGTCTGGCGATTTCAAGGGAAATAAGCCCATCATAGTTTTTCACCAAAGGCACTGAAATGGCCTTGAATTTCTCTTCAAATTCACCATGAAGGGAACTAGGTACAATCGCTGTAAATATTCGTGTGATCATTGTGATTCCGTATGCTTTTTGAAATTGTTCAATATGGCTTGCCAGCCCTGACGCTGCAAATCGACTGAATTCATGTCTTCCACTTCAAAGGTTTCCGTCACTTCAGTGCCATCCTCAGAAGTCCCAAAAAGAATTTCAACCCTTCGGCCATCATCCAGATGTTTGATAATCCTCTTATTCAGGACAACCTCTTCATAGGTTCCTGAATAATCAAATCCCATACTGCCGTCTTTCGCCTCCATTCGCCAGGAAAATTTACCTCCGGGTTTAAGGTCATTTTCTGCAGTCGGGCATTTCCAGTCCTCACTGGCAAAATTCCAATGAATGATATGTTCAGGGGAGGTCCAGCATTTCCATACTATTTCGATGGGGGAGTGGATGGTGGCTTCTACGGTAATGGTGGTTTTGGATGACATGATTGTTGAGATACCTGGACTACTATAAAGCTAGCAAAAAGATAGATCCTGAAATAAATTCAGGATGACAAAGTGAAAAAGCGAGCAACAGCTCGCTTCCTTGTTTATCCGCCCCCTCTACCGGTCTGAAAGTTGATCTGCTTGGCCATGGCTGCTCCGATCAGGGCTTCCAGGGGAGTTCCCCCTCCGTTGCCATCATTTCCCATAAACATCATCTGTGGGAACTTGATCTTAGCCAACTCCTTGGCCACGCCAATAGCGGTTTCCTTCTCAATCTTCGCCCTTTCCTGAGGGGTTAGGCCAGCCGAAACCAGTTTGGCGTTTTGGTAAGACTCTGCATCGGCTTTTACTTTCTGTGCCTGTGCACGGAGCCTTTCAGTTTCCAGGGCAATTGAGGCCAATTTCTTATTGGTTTCCTCTTGCTTCAGCTTGGTCTCAATAGAGATCAACGCTTTTACCTGCTCTTTTTCCTGGGCTACCCGCTCGGCAGCCTTGTCTCTCTCACCTTCAGCAATAATTCGAGCCTGGGCGTCCTTAGCAGTTTTAATCTTCTGCTGTTCGAGTTGCCTCTTAGCAGACTCATCGCGTTGGGCTTCCAGACGCTGCTTAAATACATCCTCGAGGGTAACATCGTCCACAATTACCTGGGCAACAATGATGTTGTTCTCATTAATATCATGTGGAATTCGAATGAACTTGCCGTCTGCATCAGTTCGTTTGTTTACCTCATACCGAGTTTGAATCTCAGAGATCTCCCGGCTGTCTTGTTCGATTGAAGTGACCACCGTATCGCGGTACTCGTTTTTCACCACGCTGAAGGTACCGTCCTTCAATTGTTCGTCAATCGCCACCCGGAAGTCAGATGCTGAACCGGAGATATAATCCTGGGCAGCAAACATATAACCGGTGTTGGAGACTACCTCTCTTACGGTTGGGATGAGGGTATTTTGAACCAGGTTCTGTAGAGAACGGAACTCAATCGCCAACTCAATAAATGACTCTTTATCCGCAGGTAACTGAAACCGAGTGCTAAGCTTGGTGGTAGCGGTGACTTGGTCGATGAATCGGATAGGGATGGGCTCCATTGCTCCTTCGATTTCATCGGTGTCTTCACCTTGGTCAACGACCTTGACATCAATAAACTTCTGCCAGGGTGTGATTTGAGCGAATCCGCGGAATTTAATTCCTTCGGATAAGACCGCATCTTTTTTACCGTTGGGGTAGACCACGAAATATTGGTATCCTGGTTCGGCCCAAAAAAAGAGGTACGGGGTTGCCGCAACTAGACCTCCGGCTAGTAGTATCATCAATGAAATCCGCCTGGTGAACATCAATAGCCACGGTGGCGCTTTCGATTTTACTTTTTTAAGTTCTCCGTCCTTGTTCTCCTCAAATTGATCTTCCTCGGATAGCTGTGGACGAAGTATTAGGGTGATAAGACCTAAAATGATCAAAATAATTCCTAAAAATGTCATAGCAAAAAGGTTTAATAGTGAAACATAGATTTCCCGTTCAGGCAAAATGCCTGTGACGTATTTGTTGGAAATGAGGATGTAGAATCCTAAAAGAAGAGTGGGGCTATCGGTCCGCTACGCGGTACATGAATTTCAACCCCGACCAGATCTCATCAACAGCACAAACCTTCACATCAACAAGTCCAGTATCAAGGCCAACGTTACGAACGACCATGTCGCTCACATCGGTAGCTACTTTCGATGCTTTCTTTGGCCATGAAATCCAAAGCATCCCATTTTTCACAAGTAGCTTCTTTAGCCCTGGAAGTGTATTGCGGAGTTCGTCTGCAGACTTTGTGAAGAAATGTATAAAGTCCGCTTGTACCTGTTCGTCAGGGTCTAATTGTTCGATATCATTAGGCAGTTCGTCAAAGAGATTCCAATAGTATTCGGGTGCATTGACAAGGACGATTTTAAAACCTTGTTTGATTCCGAGCTTCTTCGCTAATGGTGTTTTTGAATAACCCGCCATTTTTGTAAATCGACTTAATTATAAATACGAATAATATTCTGAATATGTTACATTCACAGAATAAAATTCTAAAATATTATATATTCCGAATATTATTCTGATGATTATCTTAAATCAGCTTGCTTGCAGAATCACTGATTTTCAGCAAATTACCTGCAAAGCTTGTTGTCAACGCAAGTAAAGAATTCATTCCTAACAATAGTGAATAGTCGTCCATAATGTTAATTTTGCGCCATGGCCCAAAAGATCCTGATTCTTGACTTTGGTTCTCAATATACACAGCTCATAGCCAGACGAGTAAGAGAGTTAAATGTCTACTGCGAAATACACCCTTTCAATCACATTCCTGAAGACACCAGCGACATTAGAGGACTCATTCTTTCGGGAAGTCCCTGTTCGGTAAGAGAAGATGATGCGCCTGACTTAGATCTCGATCAGTTTCGTAAAAGGGTTCCGGTTCTTGGGGTTTGTTATGGGGCTCAATTGATGGCTCAGAAGTATGGCGGTAATGTGCTTCCATCAGAGATAAGAGAATATGGAAGAGCGAGGCTTAACCATGTGGATTCGAGCTATCCGTTACTTAACAACATTAGCTTGGATTCTCAGGTTTGGATGTCTCATGCCGACACCATCTCCACGCTTCCTGAAAATTTTGACATTATTGCGAGCACCTCGAGCGTTGAGGTTGCCGCTTTCAAGGTACAGGATGAATTGACTTATGGTATCCAGTTTCATCCAGAGGTAACACATACCGAAGAAGGAAAGACCTTACTTAAGAATTTTGTCGTTGATATTTGCGGTTGTGATCAAGATTGGACACCAGATCTGTTCGTTGAAACCACGGTTGCGGACTTAAAGACAAAGCTAGGAAATGACAAAGTAGTACTGGGTCTTTCAGGAGGAGTTGATTCTTCGGTTGCCGCTGTTCTGATTAATAAAGCGATAGGAGATAATCTCCATTGCATTTTTGTAGACAATGGCCTACTTCGAAAGAATGAATTCGAGGGTGTTCTGGCTTCCTATCAAGGAATGGGGCTCAATGTCAAAGGCGTTGACGCCAAAGATCAGTTTTATGCAGCACTCAAGGGAGTAACGGAGCCTGAAGCCAAAAGGAAGGCGATAGGTCGTGTTTTTATCGAAGTCTTCGACCAGGAAGCTCATAAGATTGAAGATGTCAAATGGCTTGGTCAAGGAACTATTTATCCAGATGTGATCGAGTCAGTTTCTGTAAAGGGACCATCAGCCACAATAAAATCTCACCATAACGTTGGAGGATTACCAGAGAAGATGAACCTGAAGGTTGTGGAACCTTTGAATACCCTTTTCAAGGATGAGGTGAGGAGAGTCGGAAGGAGTTTGGGGATCGACCAGAATATTCTTGGAAGACATCCTTTCCCAGGGCCTGGCTTGGGAATTAGAATTCTTGGAGACATTACTCCTGATAAGGTGGCTATCCTTCAGGAGGTGGATTATATATTCATCAACGGCCTTAAAGAAAAAGGACTATATGATGATGTTTGGCAAGCAGGGGCAATGCTTCTACCTATTCAGTCAGTAGGAGTAATGGGTGATGAGAGGACTTATGAACGGGTTGTGGCACTAAGGGCAGTGACCAGTGTTGATGGAATGACCGCAGATTGGAGTCACCTTCCGTACGATTTTTTACAGGACGTATCGAACGAAATCATTAATAGAGTAAAAGGAGTGAATAGAGTGGTGTACGACATCAGCTCAAAACCTCCTGCAACCATTGAATGGGAATGATATGATTTTGGCAAAACGCCTTTTTGTTGTGTTTCTGCTTTCTGGCATGAGCTTTACCATAGTTCAAGCGCAGAATATTAATAAGGTCTTTCAAGACGCAAAGGCTTTGTTTGATCAAAGGGAATACGCATTGGCTCTGGTAAAATTTGAACCACTGACCTCCATGGAGGGCGACAATAAGCTCATTCCGTTTGCCTCGTACTACTATGCCGTTTCCGCCTATAATGCTGGGGATGCAACAACGGCCAGAAACATGTTCCTTCAAATCAACCAGCGATATCCCAATTGGGAAGAGTCAAATGAAGTGAATTATTGGTTGAGTCAGTTGTATTTTGAATCGGATGATTTTTCGATGGCGATGAGGTATGCGACTGGAATAAAAGACCAGAAATTTCAAGAGGATATCGAAAACCTGAAGTACCATCACTTATCCAGAGTTTCCGGAATTGATCGATTAAAAGAGCTTCTGCAGTCCTATCCTGAAGAAGCCGTTTTAGCCAATAATCTGGTTAATGAAATTCTACGACTGAACGTGGAGGATCAGGATATAGATTTGATCAATGAACTTTCTTCAAAGTATGAAATCGCTGTGAATGTTGGTTTTGAAGAAATCAAGAGCTCTCCTAAAAAATCTATCTATAACATAGGCGTATTTCTTCCTTTTAGATACCAAGAGGATTCTATAGGATTTGAGAATATCCAAAGGATTTGGCCAACGAAATTTTACCAGGGGTTGAAGCTGGGTGTTGAGAAATTGCAAAGTGAAGGGATCAATATCAATATGATCACTTATGATACGAGGAGCAATGCGATAACAACCAAAGAATTTTTGGACCAACCGGAAACTAAAGAACTTGATTTGATCATAGGTCCCGTTACCCGTGGCCCGGTACAGGAAGTATCAAAATTCGTAAAGGAACACAAGATTAATATGATCAACCCCTTGAGTTCCACCAGTGGAGTTATGGACGATAACGGATATGCATTTTTGTACTATCCATCTAATGAATCACTTGCCAGGGTTGCTGCCGATTATGCTAAGGAACACTTTACTGAGAATAAGAATACGGCTATTTTCTATAGTGGGATTGCCGACAAACCAAGGGCTGATCTCTACAAGAGTTTGATCGAGGAAGACTCTTTTCAGGTGGTTTTGTATGAGGGAGTCAGACCGGCTGAATCCGTGAAAATTCAATTGTATCTGACTGACGAAGAGGAAGTAGATAAAGACTCACTGGTTGTTGAAGAGATGATAGCGGAAATGGATTCATTGCGGGAAGCTGGTGAAGAGGATTGGGAGATTTATAATGAACGGGACTTTGTGTACGATACTTTAAAGATTCTGCCTGATAGTATTGGGCATATCTTTATTGCTTCCGATGACCCAGCCCTTTCTGCGAGTGCAATTAGTGGTATTGCCTCCCGACCCGATTCTATTCAGTTTATTGGTTCTTCAAGGTGGTTGGCTTCTGAACAATCGGTTTCATTTGCCTTGATGGAAAATATTGATGCCACCTTTACGGGTGCTAATCAAATTGATTATTTGTCACCGGAGGTAGCAGAATTCCGACAACGATTTTTAGAGAAATATAATGCCTACCCGAAGAAGGAAGTGCGATTAGGTGATCCCTATATTGGTTATGATATCATGGTCACGTTCGGTAGACAATTGAGCCAATATGGTAAATACTTTCAAATTGGGCTCAAACGAAAACCATTTATAAACGGAGTATTGACCGAAGCCTTTAACTACCGGCTTACGAACGATAATCAGTACATTCCTATTCTCAAGATTCGGAATTCTCAAATTGAGAAACTCAAAGATTGACTTCTATGAATACAACTAAGAGCCAACGTCTTTTTTTTGAGGCCCAAAATTATATACCTGGTGGAGTAAATTCACCAGTCAGAGCATTTAAGGCAGTAGGTGGAGACCCTCTGTTTATAAAAGAAGCGAAGGGTGCTTATCTATACGATGAGGACGGTAATGAATATATAGAGCTCATTAACTCCTGGGGACCAATGATTCTGGGACATGCCAATGAAGCCATTCAACGTGCCGTTGTAGAGGCAACTGGTAGTTCACTTTCTTTCGGAGCACCGACAGCGATGGAAGTGAAGATGGCCGAGTTGATCTGCTCGATGGTACCCTCAGTTGAAAAAGTAAGAATGGTGAACTCGGGTACTGAAGCCACGATGTCTGCTATTCGGCTCGCGCGAGGTTATACAGGGAAAGACAAGATTATCAAATTTGAAGGATGCTATCATGGCCATGGTGACTCTTTTTTGATTGCTGCCGGGAGCGGGGCAATCACTTTGGGCACCCCGGATTCTCCGGGCGTTACAGAAGGAGTTGCCAGAGATACCATTACTCTTCCATACAATAACCTTGATGCGGTGACCGAGCTTTTTGAAAATAATTCCAATGAAATAGCCGCTATAATTATTGAGCCGGTTGCTGGAAATATGGGGTGTGTTCTTCCCGAGGAAGGTTATTTGCAAGGACTTCGGTCACTCTGCGACAAATTTGGTGTGGTACTGATCTTCGATGAAGTGATGACTGGGTTCAGACTTGCTGCGGGAGGAGCTCAAGAAGTATTTGATGTTAAGGCGGATATTACAACCATGGGAAAAATAATTGGTGGTGGAATGCCGGTAGGGGCCTATGGGGGTAAAAAGGAAATCATGGATTATGTTTCTCCTCAAGGGCCGGTTTATCAGGCCGGAACTTTGTCCGGTAACCCCATAGCTATGTCTGCGGGAATGGCCATGCTTCAACAACTAAAAGACAATTCAAATATCTACGGAGACTTAAGAAATACCACTGAATACTTACGAAATGGTATTCAGAACAATCTGGACCAGTTGGGGCTTGATTATTCAATGAACCATATTGGTTCGATGATAAGCTTGTTTTTCACTAGTGAAAAGGTGATTGATTTTGAGTCTGCCAAGAATAGCAACACACAAATGTTTGGAAAGTACTTCAGAGAAATGTTAAACCGAGGGGTCTATCTCGCACCTTCCCAGTTCGAGTCACTATTTGTTTCAACAGCCATCACAAGGGAGTTGGCGGATCGGATTGTTGAAGCGAACCTGGATTCGCTAAAGGCAATCCATTAATAATACCAGAAGCTAATCCACACTTCTATGAAGAAGAACATATTGAGGAAGAATCCATAGATGATTCCCACTATGTTGAATTTAATTAGCGTTTTGAACCAATGCTGCTGATAGACTTTAAGGAACGAGACGTACACGTAGGTACTCACTCCGACAAAAAACACTCCAGCCAGAATTCCTCTCCACATCTCATGATTCATATTTGGGAAGACCTCTGGAGTCAATAGCTTGAACATAATGAGAAGGGCAATCCCATAAATGAAGTAGGCAAAAGCATGAACATGCAACGCATGAACGATATGCTTGATATAAAGGTGCTTTCTTCTCACATAAATCAACTTCAACACACCAGCGAATAAGGGAATCAGGATAAACATCATGAGCGGTAGATTGCCTAGCATAAAGCTCTTAAAGCCTTCATCATTCTCAAATACTTTCCGCGTTTGTGCATTGAAATGTTCTCGGTTGCTGTTATTTACAAACCCGAAATTGTCTCCGCTTATATTACTGGCAATGGAGTCCATGAAGGCTTCATCTGAAATCCTTATATCTCTGGCCAGGCGATGTGCTTTTTGCAAGAAAGTTTCACCTTCACGAGGAGGTACAACAATGTTGTTAATTGGCACCCTGAAGTCTTCAACAAAGTCATCATCAAATTTGGATTGAAGTGAATCGTAGAGCTCCCTGAAGCTTGACACAGAACCAAATTCTTCTTTAAGGGAGTCAGGGACTAAGGCTATTCTTAAGGAATCACTCAGTAATCTTAGTCTGTCATTATCCAATAAGCTTTCCAATCTTGCGGTTCCTCCAAACCTTCCTTGATTTTCTTCATCCAATGATTGAAAGTTGATTCCGCTCAGTAAGTAAGAAATAATAAAAAAGTAGAAGAGGCTGAGCACGAAGTACAAGCGAATCGGATGTATGAAATGTTTGATTTGACCTGCCTGGAATCGGTTAGTTAGTTTTCCAGGCCTCAAAAGGAATGGCAAAAAACTATGTGCCATCTTTGAATCAATACCCAGGTAGTTATCCAAAAATTCCTTTATCAGGACCCAAAAAGTCACATTGTTATCGGAATTGGACTGACCGCAATTCGGACAAAAGTTGAAATCTTCTGATAATGGGGTATCACAGTTGTGACATATGTCACTTTTCCTCTTCTTGGGCTTCATGAATTAATCAGAATTCGGGGCTAAGATAAGTTATAGGTTTATTTCACCCAAAAACAAAAAAACCGACTTTATGTCGGTTTTTTGTAACCCATGCCAGGGTATTTAGGTGAAAGGGAGTATTAATGCTATATCATATCAAGAAGTATGGACTGATTTCCAGACCTTATCTTCTCTGGGTGTTCTTTTATTTTACTGATAGTACTCAAAATACCTTCTCTCATTTGTCGATTACCGGTAGTATATACTACATAAGGCACTACATCTTCCTTGATAATAATCTGGTTACCATGTATATCCCGAATTGGCTTTGAAATTTGCTTTTCTTTGATTCCATACTTTTGATGGATTAGATCAAACAATCTTTCTTTAAGGTGTTTATCCCCGGTACGCATTTCAATGATTCCAAGAAAGAATAATCCATCTTTGAAGTGCAATTGAAGAATGCAATTGACCGTAGAAATCTTCAGCCTGTAAAAAATTATTTTGTGATCCTTAAAGAGCTTACTCTCGCTTGTCCTGTAATTAGGTTTGCCAAGTTTGAGGATGGTGTCCTTTAAAGAATAGCCGAACCGAATCCCATAAAAGGAGACAGTTTTTTCGGTAGCTAGACCATCTAATTGATTGAGGTTAAAAGTACTGGCGAGTTTGTTCACGTTTCGCAGATAGATCCTCGACTCGTAAAAATCTCGTTTTGTCTGCCCATAACTGTGGACTTTCTCAGAGAAGACAGGGAATCGAAACCAACTGAAAACTGTGGTTCTGCTCATTACTCAAGTGTTTAGGTATATTGGAATTCTTGATGAATTCTTGCACTAATTTAATAAACAACCAGATGAAAAATCAAATATTATTCACTTTATCTTACTTCATAAACCTTCATTAGAGTTGAATTTCGAAGGTTTTTGACGGTTTGAATGCTGTGAAATGCAATATTTTGAGTGTATAAATTTTTGAAAAAAATAAAGATTTTTCAGAAAGGTGAGTCGGGTAAATGGATTAGAAGGTTGGTATTGTTGGAGAAGGCATGAAGCTTCAAAAAGTATAGTCCTATTCCGGAGGCGCCTTGAGCAAATCCTGTTTGGGCCTGTAGTAAGTCCGGACGGCTTCGATGTTCGGCATGAACCCACTTGACTCCGTTACCTTCTTCTGTGAGGTGTTCAATGATGTCATTAGTCATGAGTTGCACCTGTTCGTAGTAGTTTTCATCCTTGGTAACGATGTACTGACTGAGGAAGTAATCTGCCACTCCAGCCGATCCACAACATTGGCCTAGATTATTCCAAAAACCATTGGGTTCCCTGTCCAAAAGGTTGGTTTTGAGTATTGTGTTATTGGTTTTTATTATGGTCTCATCCCATTTTTGATTAGCATCAAGCCTAGCCAATTTTGTGTAAAGCCTGTTTGTTCCTGGTGGACCATGGCACCAACCATAATAGATAAGTCCAGTCGTATCAGGGTCGTGATGATAGACCAGGCCCCCTTCATTGCTAATGGAAAGGAGATGGTTTCCACCTTGCAGCGCAGCCAACTTGTGAGCTTCATCATTAGTGTATTCATACAAGGAGGCAAGAAAAAATGCCGTGCCAGCGGTTCCATGAGAGAAATTGGGCATGTATCTGGGAAAACTCGGGTCCATCAACCATTTTTTCCCACCTATAGTGTCTCTCGAATGGGCGATTAGGTCATTGCCTACTCCGACTGCCAATTCCATTGAATTCTCGATTCCGAGTTTGTCATGGGCATAAAGTAGAAAAAGACCGATTCCTGTATTTCCCGAAACGATATCTGTATTCGAGCCCCAATTATGGCCTGGATCTGTGATATCTTTCCCTTCGTCTAGTAGTTTGACAACCTTTTCCACTCCCCTCAGGTATTTTTGGTCCTTGGTCACTCGATAGACCTCTCCCAGTGTATAACCCAATCCAGAAACTCCAACATATAGACCCGGGGGAGAAGTTTGATCCAGACTGTCTGGAAGTGCTACTAACATATAGTCGGCACCAGCCATTGCCTCCATGAGATAGTCTTCGCTTTCGGTTTGATGGTATAGTTCCAGGTAAAAGAGAACCACCCCAGCACTTCCATTGTACAAGCCTGCATTGAATACTGGAGCTGAATCTTGCTCATCACTTGATCTCCAAATCTTACCCTCTGGCTTGATCACTTCCTGCGCTTTCAGCCAATTGGCAATTTTTGTGGCATATTCCAGATACTCTGAATTTGAGCGCTCATTTTCTTGGCAGCTCCAAAGAACTGTGGCGAAAAAAACGATATAGGCGAGTGCTCTTTTCAAATTCTATTTTATTGTGAAATCAATTGATAATACGGTTTGGTCCCAAATGAGTTGAAGTGAACCCCCGTTGCCGGTTTCTACTACTTTGACAGTGAAGTCTTCCGTAACCTCGGTTTGACTCGTCCTGTTCATCGGAATACGTCCTAAATCTCGACTTTCATCATACCGTTGTCCATTCTGGCCAGTCTGTTTATTGATGATCATCGTTCCTCCATTTTCTTCCGGAATTGTAAAAATTGTGTATTCACCTGCTGGCACAGTCAATTCACCAACTTGAAGATCCTTAGAAGTCTTGAAATGTGTTGCCCTATTTGCCCCGGTTCTCCATCGCTGACCATAGGAGACAATACCTCCATAAATTTTCCTCCCTCTTTTCTTCGGTGATCCATACTGCACTCTGAAGTCTGCTCCTTTAAATGTGAAGGTCTCTTCTACAGCTCCCGAGAGATTTCCTGCGAAGGGACTTCCGTTTTTATCTCGTTCGGCAAAATCCTTGACAATGCTTTCGAAGTCCATCGTAGAAGTTCTCCTTACGATCAATTTCCTGGTGGTCAGGGCTGCATCTAATTTGACCAAATTTCCATTTGCGTCAATATCTACTCCCATAACTCCACGCGAAGGGTGTCTAAGTGTAAGTGAATCATTTCCAGCTTTATGAATAATAAAATCTGATACTCGTCTGCCAGTCAATAGCATTTGATGAATACTGTCCTTAGGGTTTTTGGCGGCAGCGTTGAAGGCCAATTCATAAGGCCAATGAACCATATCAATGAATGGAAGTGTTGCCGGTTGGTTCAATGCCGCAAAGCGCCTGGACCCATTGTTTGTTTCAAATTCAGAGATGAGTGAATCTCCAACCAGCGCAACGGATTGAGTGACACTTTTTCCTTCTTCTGTGAATGCGTCCAATGGTGCTTGGGTAGTGCGGGTCATTTCCTGAATACCTCCTGAACCATTTAGGTTGAGACTATATTCATAAAACACTGTCCTGGGGCTTCTTAGTAGCACCTGGGCATTGATTCCGTTTTCGGTTTTTGTAAAGCTTTCAACCGCTAGCGTATCATTTCCCAACATGGTAACGAAATAGGCCGAATTTGGATCCGTACTTTCTGTAAGGGAACCGCATGAGTATAACAATAAAATTCCCAGAGAAAGGACAAGGATTGACTTTTTCATGTAGTTAAGGTTAATGGTCCTAAACTACTGAAGGATAGTTATCGAGGAAAATAGAATTATGTGATCGGGATTAGGCCTTGGTCTTCACTTTACTCCAATCCTTGATTTGCCAATAGACATTACCTGTAGATATATGATTACCGGCTATGTCTACAGTGTTTATCTCACAGTTTACAATTACAGCCTCCTGAGTCTCCAGTGGTGTAATGACGTTTTGGGACAGCCAGTCTTCCGATACTTCGAATTTGACTTCAATATCCATTTTACCTTGGTAGTGATACTGCATTGCCATCTTCTGCATAATGATCCTGTATTTCTTCGTTTCAAGGCTCGACAGGAGAACTAAACCGGTGGTGAACTCTGAAATAGTGGCCAAAGCACAAGCATGAGTTCCCCGGATATGATTCCAGTTTGACCTCTTGTAAGGTAAAAGTGTGGTTACACTGTGATCACCAATATTGGTTACCTTGATTCCGTGAGGTTTATTAAAAGGGATCATTTTGGTAAGACCAAAGTTCAAAAGTTTCAGATGGCGTGTGGAAGTCTTAGCTTTTTCAAAAAGCTTGGCAGGGTCAATCATATTGGCTTGAATTTATTAACTGTAAGTCGAGAGAGGTCGAATGACACGTTATCGCGATTTGGCTTAACATGACTATTCAATATAAGGTATTTATTCTTATTCGATGGCCTTTGCCGGTTTGCGTTCAACGTCCCTTACTGAGATTATCTTTAAAGAGGATGCACGATTTCAAAGATTGTCGTAGTTTGCATTGATGACTCATCTAGTCAAAAACACCCATCAAATGCCTTGGATTTTCATTCCCGGATTATGACTTGGTTTGCGTTTCTGCAATAGTAAAACCGCATCATAATATTTTAATCTTTTAAACATCAATGAAAAAAATTATAGTACTGGGAGCCGGAATGGTAGGAAGTGCCATGGCTTTGGATATGCAAAAACAACATCAGGTGACAGTTTCGGACTTTGACCAGGGAGCACTGGATCATCTTAAGTCCAGGAACCAAGAGATTTCAACTGTCCAACTCGATGTAACTGATAAGCAGGCACTCAAGCTGCTGATTGCTCAATACGATCTGGTTATTTGTGCAGTACCTGGATTTTTAGGGTTCCAAACCCTTCTCACAATTATTGAGGCAAAGATGAACGTAGTAGATATCTCATTTTTTCCGGAAAACTCATTGGAACTCGATGGACTGGCCAAAGAAAATGGAGTCACCGCCATTGTGGATTGTGGAGTTGCACCGGGTATGGACAACGTGATTCTGGGCTATTATAACGAGCATATGCAGATCACTGATTTTGAGTGCCTGGTGGGTGGTCTGCCAAAGACAAGGAAATGGCCGTTCTGCTACAAGGCACCGTTTTCACCAATCGATGTCATTGAGGAGTATACAAGGCCTGCCCGATATGTAGAAAATGGTGAGATGATCACAAGGGAAGCGTTGACAGACGTTGAGCATGTCGGATTTGATCGAGTTGGAACACTGGAATCCTTTAACTCTGATGGCTTAAGATCGATCATTTACACCATGCCTCACATTCCGAATATGAAAGAGAAAACGCTCAGATACCCAGGTCATGTGGAATACATCCGTGTATTGAAGGAAAGTGGTTTTTTTGATGAGAGACCAATAGCGATCGGTGGTAGTGAGGTACGACCGATTGACTTTACCTCTAAGGTGCTATTTCAAGAGTGGAAACTTGGTTCGACTGAGGAGGAGCTTACGGTAATGCGTGTAAGCCTAAGAGGATTTGACAAAGCAGGTAAACGGGTTGAGGTAATCTATGACCTTTATGATGAATATAATTCGACTACTCAAACTTCATCAATGGCACGAACCACGGGGTATACCGCTACTGCGGCTGCCAACTTGTTTCTGGATGGCTTATTTGTTGAGAAAGGTGTGTTTCCGCCAGAACTTGTGGGTAAACATCAAGCATGCTTTGACTATTTTATGAAATACTTGAAAGAGCGAGGGGTTAACTATAGAAAACGATAAAATGCGTTTTAAAGCAGTTAAAAAGAAATGCTTGTCTTATATTGGATGATCCAACCCTTTGTCCATGACCTATAAATATCAGAAGCCTACCTTATTTCAGGCCTTAATACCAATACTCTTTTTAATTGTAGCCCTCTTTATCAACGTTGGCATTTTTGGAGATAGTGCGCTTGACGGTTCCAATCAGATTTTGCTGATTCTATCAGGAGCGGTGGGCGCCTTGGTCGCACTGAAGCTAGGAATGAAATGGGCAGATATCCAACAGGGTGTTGTCAAAACGATCAGCTCGGCAATGGCCTCGATCATAATTTTGCTTTTGATTGGATCCCTGGCAGGTACCTGGCTTCTGTCTGGAGTTGTACCGGCAATGATCTATTATGGTTTGCAGATTTTGAATCCTACGATTTTCCTCTTTGCTGCCTGCATCGTTTGCGCAATTGTTTCTGTAGCAACAGGAAGCTCCTGGACAACAGCGGCAACCGTGGGGATTGCACTGATTGGAATAGGGAAGGCCTTGGGTGTTCATGAAGGAATGATTGCTGGGGCAGTACTCTCAGGAGCCTATTTCGGTGATAAGATGTCACCACTATCCGACACGACAAATCTTGCTCCCGCAATGGCCGGTACGGATTTGTTTACTCATATCCGATATATGGCTTACACTACGGTGCCGTCTATTTCAATTGCCTTGATCATCTTTTTGATTCTTGGGTTCATGCAAGGAGGAAGCGGGTCGGTTGGGGAAACTGATGCAATTCTGACAGCAATTAGTAGCAAATTTAATATCAATGGATGGCTCTTCATAGTCCCGGCTGTGGTGGTATTCCTGATTGTGAAAAAGATGCCGGCTATTCCAGCGATTTTAATCGGGGCACTTCTGGGTGGAGTATTCGCGCTCATTTTTCAACCTGATATTGTAAAAAGCGTTGCAGACTGGCAAGGGTCCTCTACGGAAGTCACATTTGTTGGATTGATGAAATCCCTCTATGGAGAGATTAGCATCATTACTGGTAATGCTATGGTAGATGAACTTTTGACTTCAGGAGGCATGTACGGTATGCTCAACACAGTATGGCTGATTATTTCCGCTATGATATTCGGAGGTGTTATGGAATCTAGCGGACTGTTGAAACGTATAGCAGAATCGGTAATGACCAGAGTGAGATCTCAGGGTTCTTTGGTAGCTACGACAGCCGGCACCACGATATTCTTTAATGGTACTGCCTCGGATCAGTATCTGGCCATCGTAGTACCGGGAAGAATGTATGCAGATATGTATAAAGAGAAGGGGCTGGCTCCAGAAAACCTGAGTAGGACTTTGGAAGATTCAGGAACAGTGACCTCTTGTCTATTCCCTTGGAATACATGTGGAGCCTATCATTCGGGCGTTCTTGGTGTGGCTACCGGAACCTATTTGCCCTATGCGTTCTTCAACCTTATTAGCCCGTTAATGACCATCACATTTGCCTACCTCAACATCAAAATCAGAAAACTTAAGGATAACCCAGAAGCGGCTGAAGAATGATGTTTCCTACTTCCATTACGAAGGAGGAGGTCATGCAACGCCCCCTCGAATCTTACTCCGGTAAAGTAGAAATTGTATCTACCGAAGAAACAATTGTGCAGGCATTAGAGGAGGTCTCAAAATCAAGCGTAGTGGGCTTTGATACAGAGGCTCGGCCAACCTTTAAAAAAGGACAGATCCGCAAAATATCCCTGATTCAAATTGCCACAAATGGGAGAGTGTATTTACTGCGAATTAAGAAAACGGGACTAATAGAACCGATTGTAGATTTCTTAAATGACAAGAAGATTGTTAAGGTGGGTATAGGGTTGGAAGACGATATTTTGCTGCTCAACAAGTTGAAACCCTTCAGGCCTGGCGGTTTCTTAGATTTAAACAAAGAAGTGGCAGAATTGGGAGCTGAAAGCATAGGAGCTCGAAATTTAGCAGCGATGATCCTCAATATTCGTATTTCAAAGTCCTCTCAAACTTCCAATTGGGAGGTAGAGAGTCTTACTCAAAAACAGATTAGATATGCTGCTACCGATGCCTGGATATGCCTGGAGATGTATAAAAAGCTGCAATTCTGGGGGTATTTGACCTGATTTTTTGATTTTTTTTCGCTTGTCTACGCTTTGTCTACGCTTTGCCCTATGTGGACCCTGACGCTCCCTATATATTTGTTACAGATTTAATCAATCAACATAAATCTGACCGCGAGAGCGGGATTAAATGTTCTCACGTAATCACAGATGTTTAGGTTGAAAGCCGCTTAGGAAGTAAGCGGCTTTCTTTTTTTGTGTATTTTTATAGTATGAACCTAAAACACCTGTGCTTCAGAGCTATCTGTAGCTCTTTCGTGCTATTCGGTATTCTCTTATTCAAACCCAGTGAGTCTGTCGCCCAATCTCCTGAAATTGATAGCCTCGTTTCCTACCTGCATTCCCGTCCTGTTATTGATACTGCTAGAGCTGAAGTACTCTCCAGATTAAGTTATCTTCTCAATTCCACCGACCCCAAAAGGGGCCTGGAGTTTGGAGAGGAAGCACTCAAGATTGCCAATATGGTCGGGAGTGATTGGAGTAAGGCAAGAGCATTTAATTCTATTGGTGTCAATCATTTTGCACTCGGAGAAACTGACTTAGCGATAGAGAATTATCAAAAAGCCGTTGAATTTCAGGAAGGACTCAATGACGATAGAGGTGTTGCCATGACACGAGTGAATATTGGCCTTATCTATTGGAGAAATAATCAATATGCATCGGCATTGAGAGAATATATTGCTGCATTAGACTATTTCGAAGAGTCGAAAGAAGAAAACGTAAAGGCTACCATTTACCTTAATCAAGGACAACTTTACAAGGAAATACGCGATGAAACGCAGGCAATGAATAATTTTCAGTTGGCCTTGGCTATTGGTAAAACACTTGGTTTGAAAGATATCGAGTTTACAGCATTAACTCAGATATCTATTTTGTACAGGGAGCAGAAGAACTATACGGAAAGTTTGAAGTTTGCCATCCTTGCCACAGGTCTTGCGGAACGAGAAAGAAACATGGGTAGAAGGGCTGCTGCCTATAACAGAGTAGCACGAGGTTTATCCGATTTAGATATGGCAGATTCTGCCATATTTTTTCACAATGAAGCCATTGCTATTAGTAAACGATATTACAATCGGACACAGGAGGCATCCGGGTATTTCAGTTTGGGAAATATCTATCGAGACAAAAAGGAGTTTGAATTGGCCAAGCAGTATTACGAAAATGCCATGACCATCTATAAGGCAAATGGTAGTAAGAGAAACTTATCAAGTGTTTGGTTTGAATTGGGGAGATTGCATGAAGCCATGGGTTTAATAGCAGATTCCCGATCAGATTTCATTCGGGGAATGCAACTCGCTCAGGAAAGTGGGAGCCTGCCAGGGGTAGTTACAGGAAGCGAATGGTTGGCGAGTAGCTACGAGAAAAGTGGAAATTTCAAAAAGGCCCTTGAATACTCTCTAATTAATCAATCGGCAAAAGATTCGCTACAAGGTGAAAATCGATTAAGAGAATTTGCAAAACTCGAGAGCCAATTTGTCGCTGAACGAGAAAAGCAGCGATTGCTTTCCGATCAAGAAAGGGACGAAGCCGTCCTTAATGCCGAGATTGCCGAGCAAAAGCTATTCAAGTGGATTACGACCGGAGGTGCTGCTGTGCTTCTGGTAGTGGCACTTATTTATTATCGCTTCTATCGGACCAAAACACGTATAAATCTCAGTCTTAAAGAAAAAAGTGACGAAATATTAAGACAAAAGGAAGCCATTTCGAACCAGGCTCAGGAATTACAGGAAATGAATACTGAGCTCAAGGAGCTAGGTAAATTCAAAACCGGAGTTACACAGATGATTGCTCATGACATGAAAAACCCATTGAATACGATCATCGGGTTGTCAGAGAGTAAACTGGATCGAACTAAAGCAAAAGATGTGACGAGTGCAGGCTATCAATTGCTACACCTTGTGACAAACATGCTTGATGTTGACAAGTATGAACGGGCTGAGTTAGAACCGAAGATTGAAACTGCTTATCTGGACGAACTTGTTCTTAAGGCTAAACGCCAGGTGGAATTGTTGATGAAGGCGAAAAACATTCATCTTCAAAACCTGATTCCAAAACAAATTCTGGTGAAAGTTGATAATAATATGATCACCCGGGTCATCGTCAATCTACTTACCAATGCGATCAAATACTCTAAAGACGATGGTATTATCACCATATCTCTTGGTAAATCTGAGAATGGGTTTCTGGAACTCTCAGTGAGGGATCATGGAGAAGGCATTCCTGCGGATAAGGTGGAGAAAATTTTTGATAAATTTTGGAGTTCAGGAAACGGAAAGGCAGGAGTGGCCATGTCTACTGGATTAGGTTTGACTTTTTGTAAAATGGCCGTAGAGGCACATGGAGGAAAGATTTGGGCCGATTCAGAATTGGGAACAGGAGCCACTCTGGTTATCACTCTTCCTGTTGTCGATCAGGAACTTACCGAGCATAAAAGTGAAGAGGACTTACGAGTGGGTCTGATTCTTGAGGCCGAACGACTCATGATTGAGGGGTACTCTTCCGATCTGAAAGAACTCAAGGTGTATCAAGTTGGTGATATCAATAAGATTTTAAAAACGATGGAGGATCAAGACATTAAGTCCCCTTGGAAATCAAATCTCGAAGACGCCATTTTTGAGGGTGATCAATCTCGATATGACGAATTGGTTAGTATGTCATCAAACTCCAAGGAATAGGCAATGAAAGAGGCACCAAAGGATAAAATACTTGTTGCTGACGATGATCCGGCTAACCTCAAAGTAGTACTCGACTATCTTGATACGGAGGCGGTGGAAATAATTTATGCAAAGGATGGATTGAGAGCTTGCGAATTGGCTGAAGCCGAACATCCTGATGCAATCATCATGGACTGGGAAATGCCTGTCATGAATGGATTAGAGGCCATTAGCAGAATACAGGCCAACCCTGAACTTGAGAAAATCCCAATTATAGTGGCCACAGGCATTATGATCGAATCATTGGATATCAAAACAGCGATGGAAACCGGTGCTGTTGATTTCTTGCGTAAGCCATTCGATCCCATCGAATTCAGAGCACGACTTCAAAGTGCTTTAAAGTTATCCAGAGCATTTAGACAGGTGGAAATTCTGGCGGCCAAGGAAAAAAAACTGCTTGAAGAGTCCTTGGAACAAAAGGAACGAGAGCTCACCTCCTCAGCAATGTCTGACTTTCAGAAAAATGGATTGTTGAATCAATTATTAGATCATCTTAAGCGTCTGGATACGGTGACCAATAACATGCATGCTCCCGAAATAAGGACCATCAGTCGCGAAATCAAATCCTATATAGATCATGATAAGAGTTGGGATAACTTCAAAAAGCATTTTGAAGAGGTACATCCTGATTTTTTTGAAAAACTCTTAGCACAGTTCAGTGATCTTTCAGCCAATGAACAGCGAATTTGTGCCTATCTCAGAATTGGTCTGGTAAATAAAGAGATTGCCAATCTTACCAATGTAGAATCGGCCTCTGTTCGCAGAGCATTAAGTCGGCTTAAGAAAAAGCTTGGATTAGGACCTGATCAGGAATTAAGAGGCTTTATACAGGAAATTTAATTTGATAATTCAGTATATTCCAAAACAGTTCAATGTCTCGGTGTTTAGACATGTTGGATGAGGTTGGGTAGGTTATAGCGCTGAGTGTTCATTGACTGACCAAAACTATTCACTACATGAAACGACCTCAACTGTTTGCCCTTATCGCGGGGTTAACCCTCTCGATTAATTGCCTTGCCACAGAAATTGATGTGAATGGTATTGTAGGGATCACTTTTGATGATGAAGTGGCTTCCGTGGCTATCACTACTGATTTTACAATTCATGGGCTCACTGTTTCGCCTGATGGTTTGACGCTAACCTATGGGGCCGATATCTTTAAATTATTTGGGGCAGCTGTGGTCAAGCTTGGTGAAGATGAAATAACCGTATCATTTGGTGATGAAAATAGTCCCGGACTTCAAATCACCAACGGTACGTTTGATCAGGTGCTTATGGGGCTTACTGCGGACTTCAATCTAAAGTCCATAAGTTTTTCTCCTGATGGCCTTACATTTCAGTGGGACAATGGCAACCAGCTTTTTGAAATCTTTGGAGGAGCTAATGTTGGCTTCGATGGTGAGACCATGGATATTACCCTGGGCGATGCTGACAGTCCCGGAATTGAAATCAACAATGGGACGGTGGACAAGATCAATTTGGGTGTTACTGCAGATTTCAATTTGAAGTCTTTTGGTTTTTCACCTGATGGATTGACATTTCAATGGGACAAAGTTTCTGGCAACTTTGAAATGTTCGGAGCAGCAACTGTCAGCTTCGATAGCGAATCGATGGATATCACTTTAGGCGATGATTCCACTCCG
Source organism: Cyclobacteriaceae bacterium (assembly GCA_028281285.1). GTDB lineage: Bacteria > Bacteroidota > Bacteroidia > Cytophagales > Cyclobacteriaceae > Roseivirga. The sequence continues at coordinate 60,039 of JANQKF010000013.1, read as the reverse complement.
GGAATTGAAATTGTCAATGGAGCAGTTACAAGCATTGATTTGGGAGTAACGGCCGATTTTAGTTTAAAATCCATGTCTTTTTCACCGGATGGTCTGACTTTCAAATGGGATCAGGCATCCGATAATTTTGAAATGTTTGGCTCCGCAACCCTTTCTTTTGATGGCCAAACCATGACTGTGACTTTGGGAGATGATGATAACCCTGGTATCGAAATGGTCAATGGTGTGATCGATCATCTCAACATTGATATCTCTGCGAATTTCTCTCTAAAGAACATGGACTTTACAGCAGATGGATTGACCTTCTTATGGGATAAGAATTCAAATTTCTTCGAAATTTATGGAGCTGCATCAGCTTCCTTTGATGGAGAATCGATAGAAGTGACATTAGGAAATGCAGACAACCCGGGAATCGAAATTAGCGGAGGAATTCTTCAACACATTAACCTCGGGGTTTCAACAGACTTCACCTTGAAATCGATGGAGTTTGAGGCCGATGGTTTGACATTTGAATGGGACAAGTCGAGCAATCACTACGAAATTTATGGGAGTACCTCAGCTCGGTTCGATGGTGAAGAAATAGATATTGGACTTGGTGATGCTAACGATGCGGGCATTGTGGTAAAGAATAAAGTCATTCAACACATTAATATGACTGTCGATGCCAACTTCAGCTTAAAGGCATTTACGTTCAAACCCACCAACTTGACTTTCCATTACGACAAGAATCAGAGTCATTTTGAAATGTATGGTTCAGCCAAGTTTACCATCGAAGGTCATGATGCGGTGATCAGTATGGGAAATAATTCAAACCCAGGACTCGTATTTCAAAACGGTGATTTAAAACATATTAACCTCTCAATAACGGAAGACTTTAGTCTTAAAGGGCTAACTGTTAAAACAGATGATGTTGGTGTGGTATGGGATAGCGGCAACGATTATTTTGATTTTCATGGGGATATTCAGCTTGCCCTTAGTGGGGAGGATATCGATGCTGATATGGGAACAGCCGATGATCCCGGGATGCAGTTTCGAAATGGAAAACTTCATTCGTTTGATGTCACAATCAATTCTGATTTCAAGCTAGGCAACCTTGAAGTGACTACCAGAGATGTTGAAGTGAATTATAAGAGTTCAAAATTCTATATCACTGGGGAAATCGAAGTAGACGAGGTATGGAGTGTGATCGTGGATTTAGGCGAAGATGGTTCAAACGGGTTGGAGCTCGATGTGTCCGGTTCCCACGACAAGATTAAACTAACCGACTTCAAGATAGAAGTGGATCATGTTGATTTAGGAGCCATTGATTTCAAAAAAATTGAAATAAGCTTTAGAAATGATGTGATCCATGATGCCGAGCTCGATGTGTCAATTCCTCCGGGATATGAGGTGGATGCGAAAATGACATTTGCAGGATCACCCGCGAAATTGAACTCGATCGATATCTCCTTTGATGCTACTTCGTTCGAAACGGCCATTCCCATTGGTGATACCGGGATAGAGTTAGTCCATATCGAGGGAGGCATGTTCAATTTAGCTGACCCCAGTACTCCAGTCATCTTATATAGGGAGATTTTACCAGGAATAAATGTCCCGATTGATGTGGTTACCGGTGTTTATTTTGAGGGATCTGTGGCTTTTACCTTTGGAGGACCAGTGTCACTGGCCGGTCGTGAAGCCGCACTAATATACCAGGAAGACGATGTGACCATATCCGGGAAAGGGGTTTTTTTAGAGGCCAGTTTATTAATAGGAGCATATCGTCATGGGGACAATAGTTGGCGTTCAATATTAGGAGACGGGTCAATCGCAATGAATTTGATTTGGGGCAGATCGTACAGCGTAAGTGCCAATATGAAAATCCCTTCCGATCCTTTGGTGGAATTCAATGCTGGTGCGAAGCTTACTTCAAGTGGCGATTTTGATGCCTTGATTGATGTGAAATTGAAGGTGCCTCACAGTATACCTATTGTTGGGGGTAAAACCTTAGGCAGTATAGACGGAGGTATCCGGTACAATCCGCACCATTTAAGTAGTAGCTATGGAGCAGGTTGGGCTTCTTACTGGTTTTTTGGAAGACACTATTTTGGGGCAAGATACAAGTTCAGCAATCGAAAAGTGGATATTATCGGTTCAGGTACTGTAAATAGCATCAAAAGCGAAATCAGTCGGGAACTGGGTAATATGGTGAATACTGAAACAGCGGACTTATTTGATCCACGTGATGAGAATGGAAGGGAAGGTGTTGAAGAAACAGAATGGGTGAAAGAAGTCCGTTCTTTCGAGCTACCTCCCGACAAGACGTCATTGTTTGTTGAGCTCGACCTGAGAAAGGTTGTAGATGAAGTGTATGTTTCGGTGATTGGGCCTGATGGATTTTATGATATATATGAGGTTCAAAAAACCGAAGTTGCGGAGGACGAACCTCCAATAATGGAATTGCAGGACCAAATCACCAAAGTTGAAAATGATTCTGCATTAAATCTTCTTATCGTCAATCATGAACCGGAGAATGATAGTATTCAAAATCACTTTTCATCACTTGCCCCGGGGCAATATGACCTTTTGGTTTCGTATAGAAGCACAAACAATGTAGACTCGCTGGGTATAAGAGTCAACTATTTTCATCCTGTTCCGATTGCGGAAATCTCGGCCGAAGTGACAAACAGTGGCAAAATCTCCGTGGATATGGAATATTGGGCACAGTTTCCGGATTCCACTTTATTGACGGTATTTTGGAATGATACTGCCGCTTACGGTGGGCATCAGCTCGCAACTATCGATTATGGAGAGGTGGATGAACATGGGTTTGGAGAAACAAACCTTTTATTCAATCCAAGTAAGGTGGTACATGGAGATAAACTCTACTTCTACTACGTAATTCAAGATAGCACCAATGCTCCCCACTATTCAGAATTTACGAGCCCGATTGTGCATGAATCATCGGTGTCAGGAACTGTAACGATTACAAATGCAAATGAAGAAACGGTTCATGCAGGAATTATGGTTTTTATCGATGAGAATGAGAATGGATTTTACGATACCAAAGGAACTGCAAGTGCTTTTGAGCCAATGAGCATTACAGATTCGGAAGGGAAAATACACTTTAATGATCTTGTAATGGGACAGACATATACCATTGATATTGTAGTTCCATTCGGATATTCCTTGGCAGAAGGTGAGCCCGGTAAATATACATTTACATATACAGGTGAGACCCAGTCAATCAACTTTAACATCACTAAAGACTAAGCCATGAAGAATCTGATTATAACAGCGATTTTGGTGAGTTTGACATTTTCTGTTACTGCTCAAGAGGTTTCAGAAATTGACTATTCAGGAGGTAATAACCATGAGCACTATGGTTGGACATTGGCTATCGATGAAGAGTGGTTGGCAGTTGGTTCTCCCCATACCACCACCGATAGTGGTGAAGATGCGGGTAAGGTGGTGATTTACCGTAAGAGCGGAAATGCATGGCAATCTTTTCAGGAAATAGTTGATGCCGATGGTAATGCCTTTCAGAATTTTGGATTCTCTGTGGATGTGAAAGGATCGGTATTGGTGGTTGGGGCAATAGGGAGCTTCGAAGAAGGCCCTTTTACCGGGAGAGCTCACGTATACGAATTCGATGGTACCGAATGGACACTATCGACTGTTTTAAGCGCCTCCGATGCATCTGCTGCCGATTATTTTGGTCATTCAGTAACCACAAATGGAACATCAATTGTTATAGGAGCCATTAAAGCCGATGGGATTCAAAGTGAATCCGGGGCGGCTTACGTGTTTGAAAAATCAGGAGATAATTGGGTGGAGGTCGAGAAATTAGAAGCCTCAGATGGTAAAAGTCAAGATAACTTCGGCTATGACATTGATATAAATGCATCGGGTGTAATCGTGGTCGGTTCTCCGAATCAAACCGACCTTGTATCTAAGAGCGGAGCCGCGTATTTATTTGAAGGTAGTGAAGGCAATTTTGCAGAAATAATAAAACTGAAAGCTTCCAATCGAACGGAGAAGGATTACTTTGGAAGCTCAGTGGCAATCAATGGAAGCGATGTAGTGGTTGGCGCTTATTTGGCCGATGGGTTCACTAACAATTCAGGGGCAGTGTACTATTTCAGTGTTGATAATGGGGTATGGAATGAACAACAACAAATCAGTTATTCTGAGGGGGAATTGAACGACTATTTTGGTAGACATTTGGAAATGGCCGACTTCCGACTGGTGGTTGGAGCACCAAAGGCCAATATCGATGATAAATTGGATGTAGGTCGGTTGTTCTACTATGAAAACGAAGGAGGATCGTGGAGATTGAAACAGGTGATTGACGAACCGGAATCCACATCCCACAATTTCTTTGGTGCCTCAGTGGCCGTATCGAATACAGACCTGTCTGTTGGAGCCAGGATGAATGACTCTGACAACAGAGATGGGGGTGCAGTTTACACGGCTACCTTAGGTGTGGTGACTTCAAATGACGAAATTGTTTTGGACCGGACCCTTGGGTTGATCAATTTTCCAAACCCAGCTCAGCAAGAAGTCACCATTCGATATCGACTTCATAAACCTTCCAGGGTGGCAATCGAAATCTTTGATACAAACGGAAACCCGATTAGGGAAGTACTCGATGAGACGATTCAGCCTCCGGGTCAGAAGGAAGTAAATTGGAATCTAAAATCTTATGATGGCAGCAGGGTGGCAGCAGGTCTCTATTTATACAAGCTTTCCATTGATGGTAATGTATTTACCAAAAAGATAATTGTGAAGAATTAGTCATCGCTTAAAAGGGAACTTAAGTGGCAATACGGTTGCCATCAGCTGGTAGATTGTTAACCAATCATAGGTAAGTTTTCAGATGTCGGAATTGCTATCGGTTCAAAACAAGGGGTTTATTTTGTCGTTCATGAAGAATATTCGTGACAAAATTAGAAATTGAAGCTTCTTTTTAGCTGATCAAGACGAGCATGATAAGAAAATATTTTTATGGTCTCTCCTTAATCCTTTTGACAGTCACCGCAAGAGGCTATCAGGACAATGACTTTTTCAAGGAATACTATGAGAAGGTTGATGGTGTCTTTGATGAGCAGGAGGCTTTCAATACAGTTGCTTTTATAGAGAAATACTGGCGAATTCCTGGAAATACAGGATTCAATGAAAGCATCTATCATGTAGTAGAAAGGTTGGAAAAAGCAGGGTTTATCCTTGAAGATGAAGCAGATTCTTCAGCTCGGCTGGTTTACAGAATCGAAAAGCGTCCGATGCGAGTGACCACCTGGGAGCCTGTATCCGGTTCCTTTAAGCTGTCTAACGGAGAAGAATTATTGAATTTCAACACCAATCGTCATATGATGGCTATGAACTCTTATAGTACCGATGGCGAACGGGAATTCGAAGTGGTGTACGTGGGGTCGGGTAGAGGCTTGGATATGAGCAATGTGAAGGGCAAGATTGCCTATGGGGAGACTAATGTGAGCACAATTTACAATCTTGCGGTGATCCGGAATGGAGCGGTAGGAGCTATTGGTTATTCTATGCCCGGATATCTGCGACCAGAAAAGAACCAAAACTCAATTCAATTCAAAGCAATTCGTAGAGACCCCGAGAATAAAGGGTTTGGTCTTATGCTCTCCTTTGCCGCTAAGCAAAAATTAGACGCTGCACTTAAAGCCGGAAACAACAAAGTCAAAGTGAATCTTGAAACCAAGGTTTATAATGCGGAAGAACTTACGCTTGTAGCCGAACTACGAGGAAGTAAGTTGCCTGAAGAAAGGTTTGTTTTTAGTGCTCATGTTCAGGAACCCGGAGCTAACGACAACGCCAGTGGAGTTGCAGTATTGGCAGAGACAGCGGTGGTTAGTGCAAAACTATTGAAAGAAGGATCCATCGATCCTGAGCGGACTATTACTTATCTCTTTGGAGATGAAATAATCTCAACAAGAAGATTTATTGAAGAGGATAAAACTCGTGCTCAGAATATAAAATGGGGAATGAGCCTGGATATGGTCGGTGAAAACACGGCCATCACCGGAGGTTCGTTTTTGATTGAAAAAATGCCCGATCCGGGAGCCATCTGGACGCGAGGACCCGAAAAGCATTCTCAGTGGGGAGGCAGAGTGATGCGGAAAGAACAAATGAAGCCTCATTATTTTAATGATTTAGTTATCAGACAGTTTCAATGGATTGGTAAGCAAAAGAATTGGGAGGTTAACTATAATCCATTTGAAGGAGGTAGCGATCATGTACCCTTTCTTTCTGCTGATATCCCCGGACTTCTTTTATGGCATTTCACCGATCAATTCTACCATACAGACCAAGATAGGATAGACAAGGTTTCCAAAAAAACTATGAAAAATGTCGGAACAGGAGCACTTTCAATTGCACTCATGCTGACAGAGAATAAGCCGGAAATGCCTTACTATGTTCTCAATGAAGTAGCTGATGCCGCCTATAGAAGATTGGAAGGTGAATATAATCTGAGCAATAAAGAAGTGGCTGATGGTGCCGATTTAGCCAAAGAAGACGATATTTTGTCAACTTGGGCTGACTGGTATCAAAAGGCAATAGAGTCTACTTATGATGTTGGTGGTTCACGAAATGATCAATTTAAGTCTGCAGTTATTGAAAAATTGGATGCCTTGAACCTGAAAAGAGACCGAATACTTACTGATATCAGGAAGCAATAACTGTATTGGATTTTTTGACTGACTTCATCAGAACTCCCAGAACCAATAACACTATACACCCTAGGGCAACCCATTGAATAGAAGCGATTGATCCCCAATGCCTGACCATGATTGCAGTAATGGCCCAGATACCAACGATTGTATAGGTGATCATCTTTCTTTGTGAGAGTACAAAAGTGTAGAGTGTCGTGGCGATAATCAGCATAATAATTGTCCATACTTCACCACTGAAGAGAAATTGCCAGTTCAGTTTTGCGAGGTAGGCGGAAATGTTGGCTACCGTAGCCACAGTGATCCATCCTACATACAGGCCAACAGGGAGTTTGACCCAAAATTCCTCGAGCCTGGTAGTCCGTTGTACGCCAATCCGGAGATTTAGAATCAGCTTGATTAGGCAAAGTAAGATCAGAATCATTATCACCACACTCCAACCTGTTCTTTCCGTTAGCCAAAGCCAGATCCAAGCTCCATTACCAATATTGGCCAACATTAGCCAAGGTCCCATCTTTTCGATAAACTCGTCCTTTTTCTTGCGGAATGCAGCTGTTAATTGGAAAATGGCGTTGCCGATTAATGCAAGGTAGATAAGACCCCAGATGGAAAAAGCATAGCTGGCAGGAGTAAACAGATTGTCATATTCAGCACTCAGCGACCCCACAGAATTCTCATTTATGCCTTTGGCATTGGCATAATAATTCCAGAAGACGACTAACCCTAAGATGAGCAGGTTGACAATGGAAAGTATTTTTCTCATGTCAAACCAACTGAATAACTCCCTGATTGTTCTTGTTACTCAAAGACCTGCCGAAATGGTCAATAGTTGAATCCAATAAAATTCCAGGTCCAAAGAAATAATAAAAATGCACCTAAGTTGACCAAGGAAAGAAGAAACCATAATCTTTGACCAGGTTTGATTGGTGATTGGTATGATTTAAGAAGAATATATACCATGAATACCAATTGAATAATCATTAAGAATGGGACAAATAGTAAGCCCTTTAACATTGGGGTGATACCATATTGAAAGTCCCATGGACCGACAGCCGAAAATTCAAGGAAAAGACCGATGATGAATAAAATGGGCAACAAGGAGGATGAGATTTGGAAAAGAAGAAACCGTTTCCTTGTTGGGTCGAGTGATTTCTTTCTTTGACCCCTAATCCAGTGCAGTGCCGAGAGTACCAATACCACTAATTCGATGAAGAGGATGACTAAATAATAGATCGCATTCATTGTGGAAGTTTTGTAGAAGGGTATTTTTTCATTGGCATCGTAGTGACTATAGTCTCGAATCATTCTTTCAATTTCATTATTCCTATTTCTTTTAAAGGCAATTTTACCGCCACCATCCGATCGCCTGAATACATCATTTCCTTCATAAATTAGCTTGGTGCCATAATAATCAAGTGAGTCATTGACAATCCTGATTTCCAACTCGTTTATAAACCCTAGGAGCAAGCCTAGTTTCGAAATGGTAGTTCTGGAATATTGGTTGGTTCGGTAGACACCCACATATTCTTCAATATTATTTAGTGGTTGGGGCTCCGGCTTTTTGATACCTTTTGGTGGCAGAAAGTGCTTGGTGAAACTTTCGACCAAAGCGGACCCGATTTCAGAGTTGTCATCTGCATTGAGACAGACTATCATTCCGATACCATGTTCTTTGAAAAGGTAGAAATCATGATTAAAGCCCTGCCAACCTCCGTTTTGTGCGAGGGTCTTCCAACCATTGTAGACTTCCTCACGCAATGAATAGCCAATCCCCTTTATGTCAGAATGATTACTGAATTGACGGCTTTGCATCTTTGCGATCATCGTGCTGTCCAGAATTGATGTGCCTCTAAATACCCCATGGTTTAATTGCATTATCATGAAATTAGCCATGTCTCCAGCCGTACTTCGTAGACCGGCAGCGGGTGAATTGAACTGGAAGTTGATTGGTACGCTATGATTGGCTCCTTGTAGGAATTCATAACCAATTACCCTGTTGGATTCCATTTCCGGGCTAAGTTTGGCGTGAAACGAACTATTGTTCATGTGCAGAGGGATAAGGACATTCTCTTCCATGTAGTCCGGGAAGGACATGCCGGAGACTATTTCCATAATTCTCCCGAGAATAGCGTATCCCAAATTTGAGTAGCTGATTGATTGGCCCGGTGTGGCTACTTGCACCGGTTGATTTTGCCTTATAAATTTATCCAACTCCGGAACTTCGTTCGCCAAACGAGAGGCGCTTCCAATATTTGACATAACATCAAGCCCCGCAGAATGTGTCAATAAATGATGGATCGTGATAGGTTGGCCAAATTCAGAATTGGAATCAAAATAAGGCACCCATTTATCAACCCCAGTATGTAAATCTAAATCATGATCTGCAACGAGCTGGAGCATTGCTGTTGCCACAAGGGCCTTGGGAATTGAACCCATATCAAAGTGCGACTTATGTGGGTCCATTGGGACTGATTGAGCAAGGTTTGAATGGCCATAACCTTTTAAGAGAATTATTTCTGTTCCTTTGACCAAGGCGAATGATGCACCCGGAATGTGGAGCTTATTCATTCGATTCAGTATGACAGAGTCGGCCCAGGTTTCAACATTGTTGGATGAGAATATCGAGTCCGCTTGATTCTGTTGGGTGATACCGAACTTTGGAAATAATAGAGAAATAAATAGTGATAAAAATAAGAGTCGGTGCATGAGAATTGCCTTTTTTGACAATTAGGTGGTTGCGCATGACTTTCTTGTTCGACTTCGCAAACTCGAACATCTTTTAGTTTGATTTTCGAAATTGAGTTGGAGTTTGTCCCGAGTATTTCCGGAAAGCGGTGTTAAAAGAGGATCTGGAGGAAAAGCCTATGTCGTACATTATTTCTGAGATCCTTTTGTCGTGGTCGAGAAGTTGACCTTTGGCGTCTTCAATGCGATGGGAATTAATGAAGTCAAAAAAATTCTGATTCAAGCGACTATTAATGATTTGGGAGAGATGTCGCGAGGGGATTTCCGTAATTTGAGATAATTGATCAATTGTCAAATTAAAATCTTTATAGGGTTTTTGATTTGACATAGTACTCAACAAAATGCTCAAGTATTGATCGGACTGTTCTTGACTTAGAGGTGATGAGGAATACTGTTTTTGGGCCTCTGAGGCAATCTCCCGTTCATTTGAAGTCAGCTCGTGGAAAACAAACGGATTTTCTAACCCTTGATAAATAAAACTAAGAATACCCAGAAGCACGAAGACAGAAATCAATGTCTGTAACACCTCATTGAAACGGACATCGGAGGCAAAGGAAACAAAAGGCTCGGCTAATGCAATAAGGAAGATGAAGGCCAATACAAGAACTACTCTTTCAACAAGCCGAATCTTGATATTATCAATTTTTGATCTCGTCTGTATGGCAAGAAGCTTTAATTGGCGAGATAATCTTCTGGCCTTGGCTAAATAGTAAATAACATGCCCAAAAACCAGAATTCGGGTGATTTCCAAATCGAGCTTAGGGGTTTGCAGCCTTTGTCTATCTACCAGCAATATCCAAAGCAGAAGAACAAAAGCTGGAATATAGTCTACTAGGGCCCTCGATTTAATCGGCTGACTATGAGATGTAATGAAATAAATGATAAAGGGGCCATAGGCTAACCCATAAACCATCCCCAGATTTGGAATAATGGCATCACGGTTGACCGCAAACAAGTTGACAAAATGGATGACAAGGGTGAAAATTAACCCAGCTAACCAAAGATTACTTTTGATCTCCTTGTTGTTTAGAAGAAAAAAAATCAAGAATAAACCAACGACAATAATGCAAAACTGGAGTAGTTGATTTATTTCTTCAAACATCAATTTTCCATTAAGAAGGTCACTGGAATGTCCAAACGCTTCTGCCAGGCTCTTTCTGAATGATCCTCTCCCTGGAATTTTCTACTCATCCAGTTTTTGGCAGTCCATCCATTTTCTAACATTACATCATCGACCATGATTTGAAAAGGCTCGTAAAGAGCATCCAGCGTCTCGGTTCCAAAGTCAAAATAGATTTTGTGACTGGCCGGATCCGGCAAATTTGCCTTGAGATAATCTATGAATGCTTGTGGAATAGGGTTGTTTTCAACAGAAAAAGTACCTGGCCAATGCGTGGAAAGACATGCCGCTCCACCAAATACCTCGGGGTATTCACAGATAGCATACCACGAGATCAGGCCTCCCATACTGGAACCTGCGACAAAGGTGCTTTCCCGGCCGGTGTTCGTAGAATAATGAGAGTCGATATAAGGTTTGAGCTCTTCTACCAAAAACTTCAGATACCCATCTGATCGGACCGGCACTGCAAAAAGCTCAGTTTCATTTCGTTTGGCTTCATTCATCAAGTATTCCTGCGCTGCTTCATCTAAAGATTCGTAGGGCTTTTGAGGAAAGTAATCCGCATGACGATGTGCACCTCCATTATAGGCACCGACTACAATGGTAGGAGGGATCGTACCAAAGCCGATGAGTTCACTCATGATTTCATCAACCTTCCATTCTTGTTTGTTCCAGGTAGAGGTAGAATCATAGAGCATTTGTCCATCGTGCATATAAAGCACATTGTATTTCTTGTCTTTGCTATACCCTTTCGGAAGCCAGATATCCACGTTTCTTGCCGAAACGTACTGAGATTCAAAATTCTCTAATCGTTCAACTCGTCCGGAGGAGACATTCAATACGGATCTGGGTTCTTCTGACTCGGTTTCTTTTTTGTTCTCGCTACACGCCATCATTAGAGCGATGAATAGCAGACAAGTAATTCGTTTGTTCATGATTGAATATAGGTAATTCAAACTTCGGGATTCCATTTACCCGCATACTCAAGGTTTTCATCAGAAATATGCTCAAGATAGGTGCGTTTGGTTCGGTTGATTTGTCGAACATGAATATGATCATGCGCCAGCCAATTGGATAGAAAATGACTCGCACTTACAGGGCCAAAATCCGGATGTTGAAATGAGTTCTCCCAATCGGGATTATCCAGGGACCGTAACCAATCTATTGACTTTGTTCGTTCATTGATCCACTCGTTTACTTTCGAAGTGTAGTCTTGTTCAATATACTTTCTCTCAGTAACCCAACCGACCGGATCAATAGCATAAAACGGGTATTGATCTGCGTCTAAAGCGGCTCCTACCCGTGCACGAAAATCATGGATTTCTTCATCTATCAAATGGCAAACAATTTCCAGCATACACCATCTGTCACTTGTTGGTTTCCACATTACCATTTCTTCATCCAAATTGGTGAGAAGCCCCTTAAATACCTCAATATTCGCTTCAAGCTGCGAAATAATGAACGCTTTGCTATCCGGCATTCTTGTCAAAATCTTTTAGGAAGATAGGTAATCCCTACAATTATTTGAACCACAATGCATCCCTTTTCTAAAGGCTATGTCTTTAGGAAAATCAAACACAATGAACAAGCTCAAAATAACCTTAACACTGGCAGCATTATTTATCGTCACTGCTGCCTTTGGTCAAAAAACTGTTAACAAATCGTATTCTGGGATCAAGAGCATCCGACTTGAAACAGCCTCAGGAAGCGGAACAATCAAAAAAAGTAGCTCTAATGAAGTGAAGGTCACGCTAGAGTACACCTACGATGATGATGATTACAGACCAACTTTCGAACAGCGCGGAGACCGTCTTATAATTGATGAAGATTTTAGAAGAAGAGGCGGATGGGGTTCCAGAGGAAGAGCCGAATGGACGCTTGAAGTGCCTGATGGCATTGAATTAGACTACCGATCTGGCTCCGGAAGCATTGAGGTTGATGGAATAAACATTGAACTTAATGTTTCTACAGGCTCCGGAAGCATAGAAATAATGGATGTTAACGGAGATATGAGAATGAATACAGGCTCGGGTCGAATTATGATTTCAGATGTTGATGGTCGTATTGATGGTAATACCGGATCAGGAAGTATTCGAGTACGCAACTCAAAAGGTGGTGCCGATTTGAATACTGGCTCAGGTGCAATTACCATAGATCGCGCTGAGGGAGAATTTGACTTGAATACCGGAAGTGGCAGAATTGAAGCATCTCAAGTGACCATTACTGATCATTCGGAATTTAATACTGGCTCCGGAAGTGTAATGATTGAACTTGCTGCTGAACTGAACCATGATCTGGATATTGGTACAGGATCTGGGAGTGCGACCTTAGACTATAATGGGACAACCATTTCAGGCGACTTTAGATTGGAAACCAACAAACGAAGTGACATTACGGCTCCTTTTGATTTTGACAAGGAATATGAGGAAGATGGGCGAGGATGGAGAGATCGTGATGTCAGAATTATAAAAGAAGCTAAAGTTGGCTCTAAAGATATTCGAATTACTATTGAGACAGGCTCAGGAGATATCCGGGTGCGTAAATAGTTAATCCAAGAATCGGTCAGGTTATATATTTTTTTCAAGGCGTGTAACGAATTGCAGGCTTTGAAGTCTTGGAATTAGGTCAAAAACTCAAACTATACACTCATGTTCAGGAATTTCCTTCGCATTGCGCTTCGAAACCTTCGAAGACATGTATCCTACTCGGTCATTAATATCTCAGGGCTGTCTATAGGTATTGCTTGTAGTATTCTCATTCTTCTCTGGGTTCAGAATGAGACCTCTTTTGATAAGTTTCTTCCAAAGTCTGACAAACTCTACCAAGTGTATGCCAGTGCCGATTTTGATGGAAGAATAAACTCATGGCGTTCAATACCATTGCCATCCTACGAAGAATTCAAAACTGCACACAGTCATATCGTGAATTCTGTAGTTACTGGTTGGGGTGGAAACCGGCTTATGACGGTAGGTGATACCAGAATTATGCAAAGAGGCTTTTTTGTGAGTGAGGAATTTCTGGAAATGTTCGAATATGAATTACTGAGAGGAGAAGCCAGTCAGGTGCTCGATGATCCGTCATCAATTGTGATCTCCGAATCACTGGCTCAGACGTTATTTAAGGACGAAGACCCAATGGGACAGGTTGTAGTGGTTGATGATGAAAGCCACCTCAAAGTCACTGGTATCGTCAAAGATATTCCTGACAATACTTCGTTTCAATTTGATTACCTGATTCCCTGGAAACATAGAGAAACAATTAATCCATGGGTAGTTCGAAATAAAACAAACTGGGGTAATTACTCTTTCCAGGTATTTGTCGAGCTAAGTGATGCCAGTAAAGAGCAAGAGGTCAATGAAGGTATTCATGATATTTTAGTTGAGAAAGGTCAGACAGACGTTCCTCGATGGTTCCATTTGCATAACATGGAGAAGTGGAGGTTATATTCCAACTTTCAGGGAGGTGTAGCCAAAAGTGGTCAGGCTGACTATGTGCAGCTTTTTACGGTCATCGCATTGTTTATTCTGGTTATTGCCTGCATCAACTTTATGAATCTATCCACAGCAAGGTCAGAACGAAGGGCTAAGGAAGTGGGCATAAGAAAGACATTGGGATCGAGAAGAGGACAATTGATTGCTCAGTTTTATGGAGAGTCAGTCCTCATCTCACTGATTTCGTTTATGATTGCTATTTTGTTAACAATGGTGGCGTTGCCGTCTTACAATGACTTGGTAAATAAGCAACTGTCAATTGATTTTATGTCTTCCGACTTTTGGATGTTCGCTCTGATCATTGTGTTTGCCACAGGTTTGCTCTCTGGTAGTTATCCATCTCTTTATCTCTCCTCATTTAACCCATTAAGAACCTTAAAGGGTGCGGTGTCTTCTGGAAAAAGTGGAAATATCCCAAGGAAGGTGCTCGTGGTGGTTCAGTTTCTGGTTTCCATGTTCTTAATTATTGCCACGGTGGTCATCTTCCAGCAGATTGAGCTTGCTCAGAGTCGGGAACTAGGCTATGATCAGGAGAACCTGATTACTATTCCTCAAACCGATGACATTCTTGAAAACTATGAATTAATCGACCAGGAGCTGAAGCGAACGGGGGCTGCATTGTCGATGACAATTTCGAACAGCTCGATCACGCAGATCAATTCTAACAACTTTTTGGGTTGGCCTGGTAAACCAGAATCACAACGTGTAATGTTTGCTACCATCGCCACAGAATATGATTATGCCAAAACGATGGGTGTAAAAATGCTTCACGGAAGAGATTTTTCCAGAGAATATGCCACTGATACAGCTGCCATTATTATCAATAAAGCTGCCTTGGATCTTATGGGTCTTGAGGAGCCAATTATTGGCACTCAGCTGGATTTATGGGGTATGAAAAGACCGTTGATTGGTGTTATTGATAATGTGCTCATGGCTTCGCCTTACGAGACGATACGCCCTTTGTTTATGATTATGGATAGAAACTGGGGAGGGCCTCTTACCTTGAGACTCCCAAAGACGAATGATTTACCTGCACAACTAGAGAAAGTCCAGGCGGTGTTTGAAAAGTACAACCCGGCTTATCCCTTTGATTACTCTTTTGTCGATGTCGCTTTCCAGCGCAAGTTTACAAACATCAATCTGACTAGGAAATTAGCTACTATTTTCGCCATTCTGACGATCTTTATTACCGGTTTGGGGCTATTCGGCTTGGCGTCATTCACTGCACAACAGCGTATTAAGGAGATAGGGATTCGAAAGGTGCTTGGAGCTTCAATTGCAAGTTTGCTGACCTTAATGTCCAGAAGCTTTTCGATCCTTGTAGTCATCGCCTTCGCGCTTTCTGCTCCTTTAGCATGGTGGTTGTTGAATGACTATTTGGACAGGTATCCGATTCGTGTCGATATTGCGTGGTGGATCTTTCCTGTCACTGGCATTATTGCGTTGGTGTTCGCCTTGCTAATCGTTTCTAATCAAGCGCTAAGGGCCGCCAAGACCAACCCTGCACAATCATTAAGAAACGAATAGAGAGGCTATTGAATTGAAAAGTCAAGAAGCTTATTTGCCATAGAAATCTCTTATGGCGGCTTTGATTTGGTTTTCTGTTATACTATCCAAAGCCTGAGTGGGATGTAGATGATAGGACCGATTGGCTACACCGTTTAAGAATTGACTTAGCTTGTCCTTGGTTTCTGCAGGCCCGAATATTACCAGCTCATTGCTACCTGATAAGTGTTCTGAGACGCGTTGAAAAAAACCCTGTAGTTGGTGCTTCCTTCTCTCTAGAAATTTTTGCTCTGATACGGCATCCTGAGATCCAAACGGAGTAGAGCTTCCTGAGCCACCAACCGGCCGTGAGTCGTCAACATTGGATTGAACTTCCAGCCAATCCGTATCTCCTGATGGTAGGAGGTGATAAATTAAGGCCCTTTGTAGGTCAATCCATATACCTGATTTCCTTGACATAGACTAAAGTTAATAATTATCTGATTCAATTACTCTTGCCAAAAACTTGGCTGATTTCTCTGGCTTCATTCAATACCTTTTCTAAAGAGGTCGGTGGTAAATGCAGCATTTTTTCAATTTCAGCCGAACCCAATAGGTCTTTGCACAGCACTATCCCCTGATCTAACATACTTTGTTTTTGTTTTCTGGATAGCCTTGTCATACAAGTTATTGGGAATAAGCCTGAAAATGCAATTCTGTCTGCCAGATTCCCTTTCTTTGGGAAGTCCCAACCTATCATATCTATTTTTTCGGTGCAATTTCCGTAGGTTAGTGCATCAGTACTGAACCGTGTGTTCGTTACAAGCCACCCCTTCTGGATTTTATTTGCTTTTTCCTCGGGACCGTCAGTAATATCAATAATCCTGGAGTTAACATATAGAGGCACCTTTATGTCTGTTTTTCTCCCACTCGAATTGTGGAATTTACACTCAATGTAGATATCCATTTCGGGTTTTCTGGCTATTACATCGACTTCGTGTGTAACACATTTACCTTGGACCAAAACCCCAACTTCGGTCTCAAAACCCTGGTTTTTTAAAATTTCCCCTACAAACTTCTCAAAAGGATAACCTGTTGGCCCCAGTTCAAAAATGGCTTGTTTGAGTTTGTACCTGCCGGCTACTGGTCTTGCCATTTGTTTGATCAATTTATACGCAAGCTTATAAATTTGTTTGGTCGTTATTCCTTCATACAATTCCTTATGAACTCTGGAAAGTACTTCTTTTATTATGGCCTGAGAAGCGCCTGATTTCTCCAGAGATCTGATAAGCTTTTCTCCTGAATAGAGAGCATGTTGACCTGAGGCTTTGATAATTTTAACTGGCACTGTTTCCATTACAACAAATCAATTCACCGTGGAAGCACTAATTTCTGGAACTTCATCGGATTAATCACCTTAGCGATGGTTGACACCAATTTCATTCACAATCAATACCCCATGCTGAGTCTGATCGAATCGGAGTCTTATTTTTTGTATGCCATCTATGCTGGCGATTTCATCAAAGGCGGATAAAGGCAGGTGGAATGTTTCTAAGGTAGCTTCAGAATTGCTCCCGAATCTGCCGTTCATGTCATCGATTTTCATGTACTTCACCTTCACGCGTGGTGCTAGTTTTTTTGAATCACCCAATCGAGTATAGGCTGTATTGCCAAATTCATCGATTAGTTCTATGGTAAAATCCAGATCATCTTCTTCCTCTGTTTCTGCTTTGAGTTCACTGTGGTTTCCGCGTGCGAGTGATAAATAGATGGATTTTGTTGTAGAGGTATCCAAAGCGTATTTAAGGGTCAATTCATAATACGGATCCTTGTCGTCTTTGGCCCAACCCAGCACCGCGACTTTCACACCTTGAAGGTCATTGTCTCTGAACTTCAAAGGCTCTTCTCTCCAGATTTTAAGGTTATTACCTGAGATTGTGCTGCCCTCTTCTGTTCCACTAGTCAAATTGACATCTTCACCGAATGATTGGATGGCTTCGGTGTTGGCATCTGAATAGTTATTGATCATCAATTCATCCGGAAGCCAATCTTTGGCAACGGCTGCATTATTGAAAAGTGGTAGATAGGTCCTATTTCCATGAAGTACTGCTTCAGCGTAGGCGCCCAGATAGACCTTTGCGATTTCCCTTTGGTCATCACCTGACATCATCGGCCCGGTATTTAAGAACCACCCATAAGGAAGACCAGCGTCTTTCCGCCCCCAAATGGAATTGAATTGCCCGTGATTTGCCAGATGGACATACAAACCGGCCTTGAAGTGGTCAGAACTGTCAGAAAAATTTACGCGATGATATTGTCTTAGTCCAAAGAAGCTCGCTTCATCGCTGTCATAAGAGCCTTGGATGGAGAAGTAATTGACATCTTCAAGTTCCAGCCGCCTGAAGTATCGTGCATCGGTAGGTGCGATTGCGGCAACCCCCTTAATGCCAAAATCGAAGTCAAATTCGACCGAGGCATCATCGGGAAAATGAGTTAGCCTGTTGTAGGTCACCGCGATGGGCATGGCCTCACCACCTCGTGAATGGCCCATGAGCATGACACTATTCAAGTCAGCTTTTTGATAAAGTTCATGGTCCGGGTCGTTCGACCAGTTTCTCCATTGCTCCAAATGCTTTAAAAGGATCCAGGCTCTTGCTGGCATTTCTTTACCTCTGAAGTCTCCTGACCATGTGCCATTGATAAAGTTTTCATCGACAGAAACAGTAATAAACCCACGACTTGAGAGTAGTTCTCCCAAGTAAGCATAACCGGGATCGGAATGATGTTCCATGCCATGGTTACCGTGTACAATAAGAATCAACGGGAAAGTGCCCTCACCTTCGGGCATCCATACACGCCCATTTAATGGAAACTCTTTATTCGAAAACCCCCAATATCTTTTGCGCCACTTCGCCTTTTTACCCTTCCAGTCTGTAATGATCTTAGATGCATCGACAGTTTCAGTTTTATATTTGACTTCCGCATATTCGGGTCTTCTAATGTCAGATCCGTTTCCATAGGTGAAGAATTCAGAAGAATAATCGCCCGGGACTCCGGGGTTATTGATACCAACTTCAGAAAGCAATGAAACCTCAGTTTGCTCGAACGAAATGGGATAGGGGTCACGGCCCTCATTCAAGATCCAGGATATTGATAGGATGGTAAGAGCAACTGAAAATAAAACCAGGAAAATATGAAGGAGTCTGACTTTGCTTTTCCTCGTGAACAAAACGAGCAAGGAACCCGCAAAGGCTCCAAAGCTAAGCATTGACACGATTATGGAATCATTCAGAACCGACTGGGGCCAGCCAAATCGCATTTCCCTGGCCAGACTGAAAATTGCGATTGTGCCCAGAATCAAGGAGAAAACGAAAGTGGGTACGTTGTTTATTGCCACATGAATTAAGCTGGCCATGAAGCGGAAAACCCAGAATCCTACGAAGCCAATAATCATTGTAGCAGCCGCCATCAAATAAGGTGAAAGACCTGTGCGAAACAGGAAGCCTGAAAGGAAGGTGACGAACAAGCTTAGAGCCAGCAATCCGAAAAAGACACCTCGCCAAAACACTTGCGGTTCGGAAATATCCGGACCTTTAGGTGGCCGAATGGACTGAATTATTCGCTTAAGGAATTGGAGCATAACGTCAAGGTTGAGTGCATAGAAATATAAGGATTAATGTCAACCTTGCCTTTGACTTCTCTACAAGTGGTTACGTTATATCATGACGATAGATATAACAAGGATCTCCCTCAAAAGTAAATTCTTTCCAACGGTACATCCCGTTTCGAGTGGCTACCTTTTGCGAACCTATATTGTCCACGTGAATCAGGGAAATTACTTTTTTGTCAAAATTATGTTCGATGAAATAGTCCTTCATTCTAATGGCAGCTTCTGAGGCAATTCCTTTTCCCCAGTGCGAAGGGTTAATCGCATATCCAATCTCGTAGAACTTTTCTCCTTCGATGTCCCTTTCAATTATTCCAACCTGTCCAATATATTCTCCAGTAGTCTTTTCAATTATCCCCAGCATCCCATAGCCATAGTCTTCATAGCGCTTGAATTGTCGATTGAGCCAAAATTCAGCGTGTTCTTTGGGTGGTTTATTTTCTTTTACACCTACAAAATGCAATTGAGGATTATTAATAAAGAAAACTGAACATACCTCAACGTCATCAGGAGTCAAGGCTCGCATCTTAAGACGTTCACTTTCGATAGGGAATTTATATTTCATTTACCTGGTCTTCTTATCTGAGGAATCCGCTCTTGTCTTTCGGAGTGCATAATAAGCTTTTCCAACCGACTTCGCCTGGTTTCTTCTCTTTTGGCACTAATTACCCACCATGTACATTGTCGAACTACTCCGGGAGGTTGTTTTTGCCAAAATGACCAGGCCTTGTTATTCGCTTTGAATTCCCTTTCGAATTCCTTACCCAGACTAATTTCACTCTGTTCAAAAGAAGCTCGTCCGGAATTTTCCTCGGTTCGTTTGGCGTAGGTTTCTAAACCGGCCTTGGTTACAAGACCTAATTCCTTAAGTTTCTCTATTCTCTTGATGTTGACATTACTCCAATGACTTTTTGGCTTCCTGGGAGTAAAGCGAATCTTATAGCTTTCTTCATTTACACTTTTACGAATGCCATCGATCCATCCAAAACACAAACCTACATCCACTGATTGGGGCCAGTCGATGCTTTGCTTACCACTGGCCTTTTTGTAATAGCCTACCCAAAGCTCCGTCTCTGAATCATGATTGACTTCCATCCATTTTCGAAAGTCTTCAGGTGTGGGAAAAAATGTAGGTTTTGGTTCCATAGATGATCAAGATAAACCAATTGGAAGGTTTAGCCTAGTCAAGCTGGATAATTGCACGACTTCAAATAGTCAATCAAAGTATCCAGATCACCTTTCGATTGTATTCTGAACAGTATGCGACCTTCGCTATACTTTTCCGTAAGTCTTCTGTTTCTTGGTCTTCGAGTGATATTGTATATAAGTACATAGTGAAGGAAGCCTAAACTAAAACGCTCTACGCACCCTTCGGCCATATCAGGTCTACTCTTACCCCAATACTGTAATTGCCGTTTGACCACACGATAAAAAGACTTGAGTGTGCTTGTTTCCATTACGATAATCATCTCCGCTCGTTGCATTCTCATGTCCATAGAACTACCATAGTTTCCGTCAATGATCCATTGATTGTTGTTCACCAATCCTTGAAGTTTTTCCAACCAAATATCATTGGGTGTTTCCACCCATCCCGGCTTCCAATATTCTTTATCAAGATGAATTAATGGTAGTGAAGTGATGGATCGAATCTGTCGTGAAAGAGTGGACTTGCCAGAACCACAATTCCCAATGATCATGATTCGGTTTGGTCTCGAAGGTGTCTTCATAAACTCGAAGATAACCCATGTAAAACGTACTTATCAACGTCAGGAATGAGACAATTTGAGGGTAAAGTATGAAGTTTTTGGAATTAGTGAAATTGATAGCAAAAACGGTTTAGTTTCGTGGCGCTTGAACCTAAATAACTGAATTATTACAGATGTCGTATTCCATTGACTTGGACAAAGAGAGGTCATTTATCAGTGTCAAACTCTGGGGTGACCTTAGCCCTGAATCTGCCCTGGAACATTTTGGGAGATTACTTGAGAAAATCAAAGATTCAAATGTTGCCCGTGTGATAACAGATGCATCAAATCTCGTGTTGACCAACCCCATTGAAGACTATCAGTTCATTGCACAGAAACTGCGTGAGATGGACTTCCCGACAGAGTTAAAAAGGGCAATCCTAATTGCAGAAGATACCCCGGCTTTTAAAACCTGGGAGAATTTCATGTTTAAAGGCGGTTATCATCGTGTAAAACTCTTTTGGCAGGAGGAGATGGCGATGGAATGGTTATTGGCTTAATCAATAAAGGTCAATTGACTTCCTGTTGCCTGAAGTAATTTGACTTTTTTCTCGAGGCCTTCTGTTTTACTGACTACTACTTCGACCTTCAGGGTGCTTTCTCCATCGAACCCTTGGTCCAGAATGTTCAGGTCGAAGTCTTTCACCAATTTCATCACACTATTCATTTCACTATAAGGAAATCGAAATTGACGAATTTCAGTGATTTGGTGCTTTATAATTTCATTATTATTCAAGGCTTCTGAAGCTGCAGTTTTATAAGCATTAATAAGTCCACTCACACCGAGTTTGGTTCCTCCAAAATATCGGATCACCACAACAAGAGTATTGGTGAGTTCAAGAGACTTTATTTGGCCCAAAATGGGATCCCCTGCCGAATGGTTGGGTTCACCATCATCGTTTGCACGATGGTGCTCTCCGGAATTGCCATAGACATAGGCATAACAATGATGACGAGCATCATAGTATTTTTTTCTGAGTGATTCCAATCTGGATTTGATTTGAGTCTCGGAAGTAATGGGAATGGCAAAAGCCAGAAACTTGCTTCCTTTTTCTTTGTACAAACCTTCTGAGGTTTTCGAAATGGTCAAATAAGAATCTTGCATCAGGCTCCAAAATAGTCGATTATTCCCCGATGACTAAGTAAGAAGATGGCCAGTATTGCAAACGCAATCCCAAATTTATTGACTCGGGACAGTCGCTCCTTAAAGAGGATGATTGCTGCAAGTGTAGAACCAATAATAATTCCGATGTTCAGGGATGGATAAAGCAATGCGCCATTATTATCAAATGCGGAGAGTGCTTTCAACTGCAGGTATATGGAAAAGTAATTTGGTATACCCAGAATCAAGCCTGCAAACATATCTCGTGGTCTTACCTTTATTCGTCTGATAAGAATTATGCTAGTTCCAATCAGAAAGGCGAGTCCAAAAATAAGAATCGTGAAAATTGCTTCAATTTCTTCAGTGAGCCAGCGATGGTTAATGTAGTTAAGAGAGGTATCTATAATTCCTCCCAGAAAGAAAACCGCAAAAGGCAGGATGAAAAACCTGAGATTAATTTTTTCTTTGGTAAGACCACCCTCCTTTTTGGACACTAAAACGATCGCCACAAATGCGGTGATGATACCTATATAATTCCAGGTGTCTAAGGTACTCGTGCCAATTTTGAAAATGAACAGGCTGAATATGACGGGAATAGCTAGTGACATCTTGCTGGCAACAGTTGCTACTGCCACCCCCCGGAGTTGGGTGGTCCTTGCCATTAAGTAAAAGGTGGAGACAAATACTATTCCCATAAATATTGCCGCAGGAAACCATGGTTGGTTGATGCTGATTTCAGGAATGACTTTCGATGGACCTACGTACAGTGTGCCAGTCACTACGCATATTAGGTAATTGGTAATAATTGCCGGGAAAGTGTTTATCCGGAATTTGTCAAATGATCTAAAGGCCAGAAAAATGGCAACATTCGCTAGAATCGTGAGTAACAGATAAGTCATTCGGTGCGAATTTACCTAAAGGGTTCAATTATTGGATGGTGTCGTATGATAATCTTGGTCGGTTGAAATGACAAATGCTTGACCGGAAAATGCGTTTTCCGATCAAGCATATTACCTAAACACTTTGTGTTTTACTAAGAGTTCTATGAGTAAGTACAAACACAAATGATTCACTTCAACGTCTTTGAAATGATGAGGTATAACTACCTAGATTATTCAACCATCTAACGGTAGGTCGATAAGCGCAAGTTAATAAATAAATTAGAATTTGTAACTATATTTCGTTACAAAATTTTACCTTTGTGCAAGCCTATTCTGATGGTCGTACAATGAAAAGTCATGGTTTTTCTGTTTCCAATAAGATGAACGTCCCATTTAGGGCAAGTAATCTTGTTTATAGTACTAACTATGACGGAACGATCCTCCGTTATAAATTGAAAACCCCTTTTCGTTTACTGTTATCTCCATTGGGATGTGCCCGAAATCTGCATGTCTCTTTGAATACTATGCTTGATGGTAGATTCATCAGATTACCAGGTATTGTTATCGTGGTCCTTTATCAAGATAAATTCAAGTTTGGTCAAAATAGTCCATGTCCGATTGCACTTCGTTGGATGCTGTATTTTTCCACAAGGAATGGAGCTGTCATTCGACTCAAAAAAATGCTTGACTACACCATTATTTCTACCCAAAAGGGCGAAAATATTGGCCTGTCTTACCTGAGCCAGTCCGAAATAAGACGATATTATTCTCAGGGAAGAAGACGATACAACCAGTTGTGAATTCCTATTCCATGGAAACATCATTCAATAGGTAATCTTGGTAGCTAATAAGAGTACGAGGAGCCCAAATCTCCAGTAAATTGGGTGCACCCAGAAATTGAATCAGTTCACCATACCGAAGTATCCTTATACCGTCTTTATCCCAGATGGTAAGAAAAAGTCCGGCCTGACGGTTACTTTCCGATACGTTCGACATCTCGCAAACAATAATATCGCCCTTATTCACTTTACCCTTCCAAAGAGAAGCCTGGATTGCGGATGACAATTGAAATGCCCTATAATGTTTTTCTGCTAAGTATGGAATAACAATATGTGGAAGAGATTTTATGTATATAGGGCATTTATACTTTTCTATATAAATGTTTTGTTCTTTTTGGCTAATGTATTTAATTTTGCCCAGATTAGATCTGGCCTCCAATCTTGACTTAATTTCCCCTGAAAGGCGATTAGGTGTGGATTCCTCAACCAAGCCAGAATGAATAACCTCACGTATTTTCGGAGATACCAATCCAGGTAGTGGTCTTTGATTTAGCCCCAACAAGTTGTCTGAAGAAGTGTCAAGAATATTGACTAGCGCAATTAGTTTGTAATAATCTGGGAAACTCTTTTCTCTTTCATAGTTAGAAATGGTATTTCTCTTTAAGTCAGTGTTGCACAGTCGGTTGATTTGATCTGCGAGTGCCTGTTGGCTTAATCCACGCTTCTTCCGCAACTCTTTGATTTTATCTCCGAAGGCCATTTAGAAATGTGAATATGTTCAATAAATTGGACATTGGTCAAGAATAATGACGCGTTTTGTAACGCGATATAGTGACAAATATGAAAAGTTTTGACGAAATAAAAAACCTCAAAAAGGACGGAGACTATGAGCTTGTTGCTGATGCATTGGGCTTAAGCAAAGATACCATCCGGTCGATAGTTAATGGCAGGCGTTCCGACAATCGACATGTCCTTTTGGCTTTTAACATCTTGTTCGAATTGAGAGATGCCTATCCAAAGCTTGTGGCCAATCAGATCTCCACAGGTAAAACCTCTGAAGTTGACAGCAAAAGAATCGAAGAGTACATCAATGGATAAGCCGTTCCTCATTTCTTTTCGATCTCATCGGGCAGAGAGTGGCAAACTCAGTTTTACACAGAGCTTGGATGAGGTTCCTTTTGAGATTCAAAGGGTTTATTGGCTTTGGGATATTCCCGAGCATCAGATCCGGGGTAATCATGCCCATAGAACTTCGCGTCAAGTGGTTGTTTGTACGAACGGTAGAATAGAGATTTTACTGGAATCGAAAGATGGTGAACGTCTTGGCTATACCTTAGATAATCCTGAAACCGGTTTATACATACCTCCTCTATGGTGGGGAAAAATGGTCTTCAGTCAGAATGCTTTGATGATAGGTCTGGCTTCGGATGAATTTATTGAGGAAGACTATATACGGAGAAGGGAGGAGTTTGATGGGTTATAGACTCGTTGATGAATTACCAGATCAATCTGAGATCCGATACATTTCTTTTCTCTACAATACTCCTCAATTTCTGAATGCCAATAACGATCTGCCTCAGATTCACTACTATTGGTATGATCCGGTTGACAACTCGTGTGATGCACATGTCGCATTTAACCTGGAAGAAGGAGAAGCCATTTCTCCTTTTAAGGCACCCTTCGGAGGAATTGAATTCAATTCTCAATTGTCATCTGAAGACTTAATGACCTTTTTGGTTTTTGTCGAAAGAGAATTAAAATCCAATGGAGTACGGTTCATCCGGGTTGGTCAATGTCCGGAAGCATATCAAGATCAAAGAGTGCTAACCCAATGTTTAAAAGATTTACAGTATAATGTGAAATCTGAAAGAGTATTCCAGGTAATCCCTGTTTCTTCACACGATTTGATTATGAAAGAGATGGAGATGAGGCGACTTAGGAAATGCAACAAGTCAGGCTTCGAATTTCGTCATCTGCCTCAAAATGAACTTTCAAGAGTCTACACTGCAATCAACGATTGGCGGAATATGGCCAATAAACCCTTGTCCATGGGCCGGGCAGAACTGGATCAATCAAGAAAACTGAATAAGGAGGCTTATATCCCTTTTGGCATTTATTCGAATGAACAACTGATTGCAGCCACGATTGCCATTCGGGTCAACAATAGCATACTTTACCACTTTTACCCTGCCCATGACCCTGCATTCAACAATTACAGCCCAATTGTCAAACTAGTAGACGGGATGTATAAGTGGTGCCAGAATCAAGGCGTTGAATTACTGGATTTAGGCACTTCCTATGTTGGCAACAAAATGAACCAATCTCTTTATCGTTTTAAATCGCACATAGGAGGGATGGAGAGTAAGGGCTTAGTCTTCCGAAAAGCCCTATCTTCGCGGTAAAACAGAGTAGTTGAAATCACAATTCTTCAAAAGTTCATCATGGTCTTTCAGTGCGGTTGTTTTCCGAGCATTAGGTGGGCTAACTATCAATAAACTTTTTGCTGTTTTTTTAGGAACAAGCGGGATTACTCTTCTTTCTCACTTCCAAAACCTCATTTCACTCTTCACCTTGCTACCAAATGAGGGGGTAAATCGAGGTATTATGAAATATTGGTCAGACCCTCAAATGGAGGAGGACCGAAAGAAGAAACTTTTCCAAACTGGCTTTTGGATGACCATACTTATCATGGTATTGGTCTTGGCAATATTACTCTGGAGAAAATCCTTTTTCTTCGATCGATTCATTGACGAGCTATCCACTGTACAGTTCTTGGTCATATTTATTCCCGCAGTGTTGTTGACATTAATGACAGCCATGCTCAATGCCATTATTTTGTCCTATCGTGACGTAAGAGCGTACGCTGTCATCAGCATTATTGGTGTGGTACTTTTAACTGGAACAGTCTATTTGGGTATCACCAGAGGCAATTTAGATCAGGCGCTTTTAAGTTTTCCAGTAGGTTATTCTTTGATGTTCTTTTGCGCACTGTTTTACTTTCTGAGAAAACGAAAGACAATTCCGTTGACGTTTAAAGCCCCGGACAAAAAGTCGTCCAGAATGATCTGGAGTTTTATCGTGATGGCTATTAGTTCAATTGCTTTTGGTAAACTATTGGATTTTGGAGTCAGGGATTACATCATCACAGAATTTGGAACTGATCGTACTGGGTTATGGCAGGCTGTGGCTAAAATGTCCAATAGTTATTTGCTGGTCTTTACGGGGACAGTAGGAGTGGTTTACTATCCAAAAATGGCTTCTTTGATTCACGATTCAGTGGCCTTGAAGAGTTACGTGTCTAAGGTTATGGGATTTGTGGCGTTTCTTATGGTGTTTTGTCTTGCCATTTATTATTTCAATCGTTCTTTTTTCCTGGAGCTCTTCTTTGCCTCAGGATTTAAAAAAGCAAGTTACTTGGTTCGATATCAGGTGGTGGGGGATTTTTTCTGTATTCTGTCCTATCTCTTGGCCTACTTGCTTTCAGCACGTGTTCAAACCTGGAAGTACATTAAGGCACAGTTCTTCTCTGCTGTAATTTACCTGACCCTCATCAGCATATTGCTCCAACAATATAATTTAGAAGCACTGACCATTGCTCACATGTGGCGGTTCATAGGATTCTTTCTCATCTTGGTCTACTTTAATAGGCGTTTATTATTCAAATGAAGCCCCTAGTTTCAATTATTTGTATTTCCTATAACCACGAGCGCTACATTATAGAAGCGCTGAAAAGTGTTTTCGATCAGAGTTATGAAAACCTGGAAATCATTATATGTGATGATTCTAGCACTGACTCAAGTCAACAGGTGATTAGAGATTTTGTTGCAGGAAAAGAAAACATTAAGCTTCAGCTTAATTCATCAAATATTGGATATACATCTACCTTCAATCAGGCCTTTGATCTATCTAAGGGTGATTACATTGTTGATTTTGCACTGGATGATGTTATGCACGCGGAATTTATATCCAAAAGTGTTGAGCAGTTACAAAAAGTGGACGCTGAATGTGGTGTTTGTTTCTCAAATGCCAATTACATCAATGAAAGCTCAGATATACTTGCTAATCATAATGAGGAGTTAAGAAAAAAGGGCTTGCTCAAGGAAGTTCCTCATGGAGATGTTTTTGAGGAGATTCTGAAACGTTATTTCATATGCACTCCGACTATGATGATCCACAGATCCGTATTGGAGAGGCTTAATGGCTATGACAGCGATCTTGAATTTGAAGACTTTGACTTTTGGGTCCGATCAAGCCGATTTACCAAATACACCTATTTGGATGAAGTGCTTATGTCTAAGAGAAAAGTAAAAACTTCAATGTCTGCTTTTCAATATGATTTTAGACGTAATCATCAACTGCAATCCACATTGATAGTATGTCATAAAGCACATCAGCTTTGCAAGACAAACACAGAATTCCAGGCATTAAGAGAAAGGGTGCGCCATGAACTTGGACATTGTATTACATCGGGAGCATCTGAGCTTGCCGGAGAGTTTTTTGAATTATTAAAAAGCCTGAAAGAAAGTACTTTCAGGCTTATGATGTATAAAACGCTTCTTGTCTTGAAATTGGACTACCGATTTCTCAACAAGAAAAGAAAAAAGGGTCTCCTTTAGTTATTCGCTTCTCAGTCCTTCCGTAGGACTTGTGGTCATTACTTTCTTCACTTGAGAAGAAACAGTGAGAAAGACCATTAATACAACCATCACCATTGCCATTAGAAATGGAATGATCGTGATTGGTTTGTAGTAAGCATACACTGCTTCAAATAGGGCATCCATTAAGACGTAACTTATAGGTAGCCCCAATACTAAGGCGATGATCATAAACACTACGAATTGTCGATTGATCACCAGAGCAAGGTTTTTAAGTCCCGCACCTAACGCCTTCCGAATGCTGAATTCCTTTGTTCTGCTGGCCACATTTAGAGAAACCAGACCATACAGCCCAAGACAGGAAAGAATTATGCACAGGGTAGCCACGTAACGCATTAGTTTACCATGCCCATCAATCTCCCTGAAATACCATTCCAAAGTTGATTCCTGATAAAAGCCATTATACGGCTTATCAGGAAATAGTTCTGTCCAGGAATTCTCAAGACTTTCATGGGTATTCAAAAGCGTACCATCTTTAACCTTCATGGATAAATAGGCATATTGATCCTCTCTAGCCAACTTGAGTATCATGGGTTCGATTGGGTCAAAGAACGACCATTGATGGAAGTCTTCCACAATTCCGATTACGGTATAGGTCACACTGTCAACTTTAAACCTGGATCCCAATGCTCCATTGGGGTTTAATACCCGGGCCATCTTTTCGTTCACCACGACATTCTGAAAGTCAGCTTCTCTTCTCTCCTCGAAAGACCTTCCTTCAAGTAGATTGAGTTTCATGGTCTCAATATAGTTAGGTCCGATTTCCAGTGTTACGATATCTCGCTTTTCGAGATCCATTGTTTCTATTTGCAAGCTGCCTCTGCCTCGATTAAGATGATGAGTTGATCCTGCAATGGATTCTATATTTGGGTTCTGTTCCATCACAGCTTTTAGTTGCATCAATTCCTGAGGACTGTCCAAATAGGCAGCTAATGTAAGGTCTTTGTCATAACCCCAATCCCTGGCCCTTTGATAAGCCGTGTTTTGAGTGAACATGATTCCACCGACCACTGCTATGCACGCCAGTATATATTGGAATGTAAGGAAGGCCTTTGTAAGTCGGTTTTTTCCACCAAAACGTAAACGCCCTCTGAAGATGTTTACGGCACTAAAATTTGAGATGTAGAGCGCAGGATAAGCACCTGATGCCAGCCCAGTGAACACAACCAAAATCAACAAGAATATCCATAGTTCAGTATGCGCGATATCGAATTCCATTCCAATTTGGAATAGATTGTCAAAGCCTGGGATAAGCAAGGTTACTGCAAGAACAAACCCTAGTATCAGAGCTACCAAGGTCATAAAAACGTTCTCGGATAGGAACTGAGTGATAAGAGATTTTCTAGTTCCTCCCATAACCTTTCGAACACCAATTTCTTTGAGTCGTTTCGTGGCAGAGACAATAGCGATATTGATGTAATTAAATACTGCGAGTACAAGAATGAATGCACCGATTATGCTCAATACCAAACGTGCCAAACCATCAGTGCCCCCCGTTACAGTATTTTTCAAATCATTACCGTCCAGGAAAACCCTTGTCCATGGAGTAAACCCAAACTCAGTTGCTGGCCAGTCTTTTTGAACATCGTTTTGTATGCTCACGAATTGCTGTACACTTTGCTCTATGCTGGAAAGGTCATTGGGATTTTCCAACTGAATGAAGGTGGCATCGAGAAATCTGGACCAGTCATTGATTCGGAAGGAGGGATCAATGATTTCGATCTGATCAAAGTTGACCAACGCCCTAAAATCCATGCTCCGTGCCGGAGGGAATTTTTCAGCTACTCCTCCGACCTCGAATGTGTATTTCTTATCTCCAAAATCGAAGGTAATGGCTTCACCAACAGGGTTGGTATCTCCAAAGTATTTCGTAGCAGTGAATTCGCTGAGAATTATTTTGTTTGGCTCCTCAAGTGAAGACTTGTTTCCCCATTTTAAAGGAAACGTGAACATGTCCAGGAAGCCGGGATCGGCAAATGAGATGCGTTCGTTAAAAACTTTCAAGCCAGCCCTCATGATGCCGTTTCTGTTTTCCATACGCACGACTCTTTTGATTTGAGGAAAATCATTTCTCAGGCGTTCCGAATAGGGGACAGGAGTAATTCCGTAATTGGCTTCTTCTCCTGTTCTGCTCAATACGGTTGTGGCCATATAGATTTCCTCTCTGTTTTCGTGGAATTGATCGGTATTGAGATCATAAGAGACAAAGGAATAGCACATAATGGCGACTCCTAAAGCTGCAGCCAGGCCGAAAATGTTGATAAAGGAGGTAAGCGGACTCTTGCGAATTGTACGCAAAGTGGTCTTCAGAAAGCTTTTAAGCATTGTGTTGGTTGTTGAGTTTACAAGGGAGACGCAACTCCTGCTGGAAGAGTTGCACCCTCCAGTCTCATCAACTATGGTGTTTTCACCTTTTTGGCAGTGAAACTCTGCTGACCTTGAGTGAAAGTCAATGATTCAATTTTCCCGGCATCATCCCGATTAAAATTGATGACCAACGGTGTCCCGGCCAAGTCAAAATAGTCCTTCTCAGTAGCTACCATCAAGGTGTTTGGCTGAGATTTGTCAGTTGGTTGGGCCATGAGCCGATCGTCTCCATCCATGGAGATAGTGATATTGAAATAATAACTATTATCGTCAGGATTATATTGGCCTACATATTCCTTTAAGTCCTCGTTTTTAATTTCAAATGTCTGGCTTGATGTTTTATTTTGGGCCAAGACATTGTTTGATAGTCCAACCAACAAAAGGATTGACAATGATAGAAGGAGTTTTGCTTTTGCCTGTTTCATGATTTGAGTTTTTGATAATTTTTCAGTTGAGACAACTCAAATCTTTTCTCGGTTACAATGCTTCAGTGAGTTGTGGGATTAGTTTGTTGAATTCTGATTGAATGTCATTTCTTAGGTCAGTACCTGAATTATTTTCGATTTTTCTTCCATCGATTTCATAAACAGGAGTCAATTCACCCATAGTACCTGTAGCAAAAACTTCGTCTGCATTGTAAAAATCGACCAGAGATAGGTTTTTCTCCTCAAAGGGGATTTGGGTATTTTTGGCAATATCCAGCACCAGACCCCTTGTGATCCCGTGCAAACAGGCATCTGCATGAGGAGTAAAGAGTTTCCCTTCTCTTACCATAAAGAGATTGGTATCGTTGAGTTCGGATACAAAACCATTATGATCGAGCATAACTGCCGCGTCAACACCTGCAAAATTGGCTTGTATTTTGGCCAGAATATTATTGAGAAGGTTGGCATGATGGATCTTAGAATCAAGGAATTGCGGGTTGTTTCTTCGTTGGGTTGAAGTGATTACACGAATGCCGTTTTCATTATCATATACCAGAGGTTTCCATTCAGCCAGTACAATCAGGCAGGGGCCATGTTGATTGAGTCTTGGATCCATACCAGAGGTCACTTTCTTTCCTCGTGTTAGCGTCAATCGGATGTGCGTATCTTGGTTCATGCTATTGGCATTCAAAGTGGTCTTTATTGCTGATCGGATGAACTCTTCGGAAGGTAGCTCATCAAACCCGAGTGCCTTTGCTGATTCAAAAAGTCGATCAAGGTGTCTACTCAGGCAAAAAACTCCACTCTCATAGACACGCAAGCCTTCCCAAATGGCATCTCCTCCTTGAACAGCGCTGTCAAACACACTTATCTTGGCGTCTTCTCTAGTATAAAGACGATCGCCTATCCAAACTTGTATTTTCTCATTTTTTGGGTTGTATTGCTGGAGCATAAGAGCTAACAAGGTCGTTAAAGTTGGTCAAAAGCTCCAATGCGATTTTAGTGTAGCCTTGTTGGATATTACCAGTGACATGAATTCTTTGAGACATTTTTAGCGATTATCGTGTTAATAGAGAAGGACAGATTGATTTTAAAACAAAACTTGCCGACATGAACTTTCACACAAGAAAATGGGTAAAACCCGAAGACCTTAACCCTAATGGAACCTTATTCGGAGGTCGTTTACTTGAATGGATAGATGAAGAAGCAGCTTTATACACGATAGTCCAATTAGAGAATAAGCATATCGTAACCAAATTTATGTCGGAGATCAACTTTATCAATGCACCTGTCCAAGGGGATATCATTGAAATGGGTATAGAAGCCACAAGCTTTGGTAATACCTCTTTAACACTCCGCTGTGAGGTAAGGAACAAATTGACCCATGAAGATATACTCACCATAGACACGATAGTGATGGTCAATCTAGGTGCCGATGGTAAGCCAGCACCCCATGGCAAAACAAAAATCGAATATGTAAAAGACAGAATTGGTTGAGACTATCCTGTTATTTCACCAAATCAAAACCGTTCTTAGCGACTACTTTGCCAATGTATTCTTTGTCCTCGATAATCTTGTTGTAAATCCAGGTATAGTGCGTTTGGTTCCACATGAGTTGCTTGGCTTTTTCTTCACCGATTAGGGAAGCCATACTCCGATATTCCAAATAGCAAACAATCAGGTGCAGGTATGTTGAATATTCGTCACGTGCTCCGGCTTTATTCTTATAAGGTACATCCTTATATTTCTTTCGAAATGTGGCAATTGCGTTTTTTTCAGATTCCTCTTTGGCATCAACATACCAATGTAATTGCTCATGGATGAACGTGGCCAGAAGTTGGTCCTTGTCCTCTTCTCCATAGCGCGTGTTCAAGGTAAGGATAGGATGACTATGTGGTATAGCATAGGCCTCAATTCTCACTTTATCGGTAAAAATCCACTTGTCGAGATTATAGGTTGAAAGCAAATCCTCTACCAAAGGGATCACAGCCTTTTCATTGTCAGTATTATTTTTGGTATCTATTTGTAACTGCTTGGAAGTTTGGGCATTGAGAGAAATACTAAATGAGAGTAGGGTAAGTAAGAAAATCTGTCGCATGAGTTTTTCCTTAAAACTAAAGATCGAAATTATCCTTGTATAGGAAAAAACGGAAGCCTATTGGCCTACGGGCCCTATTCTGCTTGACAATTCATATTTAATCTACTTAAAGCTTTTCGCCATTCTGTCAAGTGACTCTTCCAGGCTTATTTTTCCTTCCAGATAAGGCACCCAGTGTTCTTCGATTAAAATCAGGTTTCCTTTCCAGGGTTCTCGATTCCAAAATCCTCGGGCCAATGCATAAGGAACATGATCGGGAATCACCTCCTTAACAGCATAACCGGAAGAATAGAAAATTATAGCATGGGTGAACTGTGAAGGAATCTGCTTGTCCAAAGAACGTGTCTTTTGGTATAAATCTCGGGAGACCACGCGTTCCACAAAATGCATCGCTTCATGAAATAGCGTCTCCAGACCTGATGTGCCACCTAATGTTGAGTCAGTACTGGCATAAGCAATTCGTTGGGGAGGCCATGTTGAATACGCTCCCGCCCAGTTCGTATAAGCGCAAACATCAACTCGCATACCTTCAGCCGGCCATTTGTTGTTGTAAATGCTGGTCAAACGTTTTTCGAGTTTCACTTCATGTTCTTTAAGAAGGGGACTCATGCTATCTACCCATTCTTTGTTCTTTTTTTTGTGATCTGGCCACCAATGAGCTCGGTACACCTTGGCTGCCTGCGTTAGGATTTGTACTAGCTCATTATCCAACTCCTCTGTTTGGATAGATTTATTACTTTCTTCAAGTGCCAGCAGGCCACTTATCTTACTCAGTTTCCTGTCAAAAAGTATGCTGGCAGATGCAAGGTTTTCGCGGTAGTAGAGGAGGGTTTTTTCCCAAATGTCTCGATCTCGTTTTGGCAGTTGATCAATCCGATCCAAATCTTTTTTCACACCTATAACTGCGCGCCTTTGGCTATCTTGGGTATTAAGCTGGGCACGCGCTTTCACGTAAAGAAAATGGTGCATGTTGGTCCAGAATGCATTGTGGAATTCGAAAAACTGAGAGGCAGAAGGAATAAGGTGATTACTGTTGTCTTCCTGTGCATTTGCTCTGCAGGAAATCACAAGAATCAAAATCAGCCAATAGAATCGCTTCATCTTTTTTTCTCAAAGCTAAAGACAGAAACCACTCGTGTATAGGAGAATTCGGAACTCAATCAGGAGAATAGTCGAGTAGGACTGGAACCTATGAATTTTTGAAAATCTGAGATCATATGAGATTGATCATAGTAGCCTGAGGAATAGGCTATCTGAGTCCAATCATCATCTTCTACACTGCGATGAAGTGTTTTTGTCAATCGTTGAATTTGTAGCATGAGCTTGGGTGAATGTCCAATATGCTCTTTGGTGAGGTTTCTCAAATGACGTTCTGAATAGCCTAGTGCTCTGGCCATTTCGGTGGTTGATGAGCAGAGGGCAATGTTGTCAAAAATTGTGTCCGGCCTGAATAAACTCTTCCCTGGAAAGGTCAATAAGAAGGCCTCGAATGTGGATATGAACCCCTTAATATCTTCGACCAAAGCAAGTTGAGTCAATTTCTCAAACAAGTGATAAGAATATTGCCTCAATATTGCGCCAGCCGGTGAAGAACGGTCAACCAACTCGGAGATAGGAACATTGGAATAATTCCTGAATCCTCCAGGCTTGAAGGTGCAGCAAAATGTAAATTTACGGTCGGTTCGATCAATTATTTTGTGTTTTGAGCGAGGCCCGATAACTCTCCAATCAGGAACAATCTTGTCCTTGTGATTAAACAAATAGAATATCAAGTGAACATTATTGTCAGGCAACATATACCAATAACTTGAATTGGATAGTTGATCCTCTTTTCTTAGGGCAAAATACTTCTGAATATGATGAGACAACTGCGGAATCGGATTGAAGGAATCCGTTTGGAAGGTATGTCCTTCATGACCTATTTCATGCATTTCAGAGTAGTATTTCATCTTCGGTTGTCTTCGTCCTCTAACATACTAAGATAACTATTGAAGCGTGAAGGATGGATTTCTCCATCTTCCAATGCCTGAATAACGGCACAACCGGGCTCATTGGTGTGCGTACAGTTATGAAATTTGCATGCGCCAATCATCTGGCGCATTTCCGGGAAATAGTGGCTGATCTCAGCCGTGGTCATATCATACAGGCCCAATTCTTTGATGCCCGGAGTATCGATCACAAAACTGTTGGTATCAATGGCAAACATTTCTGCAAAGGTTGTAGTGTGAGTGCCTTTATTCGCAAAGGTGGAGACTTCGCCAATCTGTTGGTTGAGACCAGGAATTAATCTGTTGAGCAATGAGGATTTACCCACACCGGAGTGTCCTGAAATTAATGTGGTCTTCCCGTTGAGGAGGCTTTGAATTTCTTTGAGCCCTTCATCTTCGATTACCGAAACAAACGCGGTTTTGTAGCCAATTCCTTCATACATTTCTCGTAGTTCAGCTACGTATTCAAATCCATCTTCCTCTAAAATATCCGCCTTGTTAAATACAATAATTGTAGGGATTCGGAAGGATTCTGCACTCACCAGGAATCTGTCAATGAATCCTACAGAGGTCCTTGGAAAAGCGACCGTGGCCATCAAAAGTGCCTGATCGATATTGGCAGCCAGTATGTGAGCAAACCCGGTCTTTCTTGTCGATTTACGAATGATGTAGTTGCTACGATCCTCGATTTTTGTAATTACTGCAGTCTTGTCTCCATGTTCCTCAATTTCAAGCTCGACAATGTCGCCTACTGCAATTGGGTTGTTGATCTTCAGTCCTTTTTGTTTGAACTTGCCTCTTAGCCGTGATTGCACCATTTTACCCCCTTCAGTGTGTACCTCGTACCATGATCCAGTGGATTTGAATACTCGCCCCTTCATAAGAACTGATTGATATGATCAAGGATTATTTTGGTGGCACCGGACTTCTCAGAGACATAAGATTTACAAATGTCAGAGGCTGTCTGACGGTAACGAGTATCATCTTGTAAACGGGTGAGAGTGTCAGAGACTTCACCCTTATTGGCAACGGAAAACGCCCCACCACGTTCAATCAACTCAAGTGTTTCAGGGAATTTGTCCAAGTGTTTATTGCCAAAAACCACGGGAAGT
Source organism: Cyclobacteriaceae bacterium (assembly GCA_028281285.1). Lineage (GTDB taxonomy): Bacteria > Bacteroidota > Bacteroidia > Cytophagales > Cyclobacteriaceae > Roseivirga. Next base: position 23,702 of record JANQKF010000013.1, on the reverse strand, counting down.
CCAAAGGCTACGGCTTCCAGAATATTATGTACCCCGTCTCTAAAGGCCCCACCTATGTAGGCAAAGTTTCCATATTGATAGAGAGAAGAAAGCATCCCGATGGTATCGATGATAAGGACCTTGTCATTGGTCAAGTCAGACCTTCTTTCGGTCCATTTTGAGAAGGTTACTTTCAACCCTTCCTCTAGTTTCTTAACACTGGTGCTGTCAACCAGATGAGGGGCAATTAAGAATTTTATATTGGTATCACTCTGATTAATGAAATCGTACAGCACAGCCATGTCTTCTGGCCAACTGCTACCTATTACCATGAGGAGCTTGTCGGATTTGAACTGATCAATTTCCGGATAACGCTCAGGGTTGTTGAGCGTCTCGATAACACGATCGAATCTTGTATCTCCTGAAACACTTACATTTTTTACTCCGATACCATCTAATAAATCTTTCGATTGCTGGTTCTGCACAAAGAAATGATTAAAGAAGGATAGCATCTGTCGTTGCAGGCCATTCGACTTGAAAAAGCCGTGGTCAGGTGTAAATAGGCCAGATATGTTGAATAATGGGATATCAGCTTCTTTTATTTGGTTTAGATAATTATACCAAAACTCATATTTGATGAAGAATACTATTTGTGGCTTTACCAGGGATAAGAATTTCCTGGAGTTTGTTGGGTGATCTAACGGAAGATAATAGATGAATTCAGCTCCCGAATAGGACTTTCTCTGTTCGTAGCCTGAAGGTGAAAAGAAGGTGACTAGGATTTTGAATTCGGGGTTAGATGCTTTAAAAGACTCCATTACGGGTTTACCTTGCTCAAATTCTCCCAGTGAGGCACAGTGGAACCATGCAATTGGATGCGTGTTTTGAGAAAAGTCGGCTCTGATTTTCCTCAAAAGACCTTTTCTGCCATTCACGAACTTTCGTGCCTTGGCATTAAACGGAGAGATTATAGTAGCCGCCATCGAATAGCACAGGATAAAAAAATTGTACAGGGCGACTTTCATTGGCCACAAAAATAAAAAACCCTGACGTTTCCATCAGGGTTTTGAAATGAGTTAACTATTTAATCAGAAATTAAAATCTGTCTAAATTCATCACTTTGTCCCAAGCCGCTACGAAGTCTTTAACAAACTTCTCGCCAGCATCACTACTTCCATAGACTTCCGCGATCGCTCGTAATTCGGAATTTGAACCAAAGACAAGGTCTGCTCTCGTTCCTCTCCACTTCACATCTCCGGAAGCACTTGTACACTCAAACAGATCATCGCCTGATACCGCCTTCCAGTTGGTATCCAAATCCAGAAGGTTGATGAAGAAGTCGTTGGTCAACGTTCCCGGACGATCTGTAAATACTCCGTGATTCGAACCATCATAGTTTGTGCCTAACACACGCATGCCACCTACCAATACTGTCATTTCAGGAGCGGTGAGTGTCAACAATTGAGCTTTGTCAACAAGCATCTCTTCAGTAGAAACACTATATTTTTTCTTCATGTAATTTCTGAACCCATCCGCTGTTGGCTCTAATACTGCGAATGACTCAACATCCGTCTGATCTGCGGAGGCGTCTCCACGACCAGGGGTGAATGGAACAGAAATATTATGTCCGGCATCACCAGCGGCCTTTTCAATACCTGCACAACCTCCAAGTACAATCATATCTGCAATTGAGATTTGGTTACCGCCTTGTGCGTTGAATTCATTTTGAATTCCAGTAAGAGCATCCAATACTCTACCTAGCTGAATTGGGTTATTCACTTCCCAATTCACTTGAGGCTCAAGTCGAACTCGGGCACCATTTGCACCACCTCTTTTATCGGATCCTCTGAATGTTGAAGCAGAGGCCCACGCGGTAGACACCAATTCTGAAACCGACAATCCAGAATTAAGGATTTTCGATTTTAGATCAGCAACCTCTTGATCATTTACCAGGGCTCCACTCGGTGCAGGAATAGGGTCTTGCCAAATCAAATCTTCAGCAGGAACATCCGGCCCTAAGTATCTTGCCTTTGGTCCCATATCTCTGTGGGTAAGCTTGAACCACGCTCGAGCGAAGGCATCTGCAAACTCATCAGGATTTTCATGAAATCTTCTTGAGATTGGCTCATAAATTGGGTCCATTCGAAGCGCCAAGTCGGCCGTAGTCATCATAATAGTGACTTTTTCGTCAGAACCATCTACCTGAGGGGCGTGATCATTCTCGGCAAGGTTTACAGGGTGCCACTGATGTGCCCCTGCCGGGCTCTTGGCCAATTCCCACTCATAACCAAACAGTGCATCGAAATAGCTATTGTCCCATGTGATAGGAGTGGGGGTCCAGGCACCTTCAATACCACTCGTAATGGTATGTTTGCCCATCCCACTTTCAAAAGTGTTTTTCCAACCAAACCCCTGTTCCTCAATACTAGCTCCCTCAGGTTCCCTACCAACATATTGATCGGGGTCTGCGGCACCATGAGCTTTTCCAAACGTGTGCCCACCTGCAACTAATGCTACGGTTTCTTCATCGTTCATGGCCATTCTGCCAAAAGTTTCTCGTATGTCTTTGCCAGAAGCAACTGGATCAGGGTTTCCATTAGGCCCTTGAGGATTAACATAAATCAATCCCATTTGAACAGCACCAAGCGGATCTTCCAATTCGCGATCCCCTTTGTAGCGATTATCACCAAGCCATTCTGTTTCAGGTCCCCAATAAACATCTTCTTCTGGTTCCCATACATCTTCACGACCACCAGCAAATCCAAAAGTTTTGAACCCCATGGTTTCAAGCGCTCGGTTTCCAGCCAGAATCATAAGATCGGCCCACGATAATTTTCGTCCATATTTTTGTTTTACAGGCCAAAGTAATCTTCTGGCTTTATCAAGGTTTCCATTATCCGGCCAACTGTTTAGAGGAGCGAATCGCTGTTGTCCTGCTCCAGCACCACCACGACCGTCATGAATTCGGTAGGTGCCAGCACTGTGCCATGCCATGCGTATAAAGAACGGCCCATAGTGTCCATAATCGGCAGGCCACCAATCCTTTGAATCAGTCATTACTGCATCGACATCCTTTATCAGTTCATCCATGTTAATGCTTTCAAATTCCTCCGCATAGTCGAAGTCATCTTCCATTGGGTTCGAAAGAGTTGAATGCTGTCTAAGAATGTTTAGCTTTAGTTGATTAGGCCACCAATCGCGGTTGGCCGTACCACCACCGGCACTTTCATTTAGAGTTCCACTCATGAATGGGCATTTACTGATGTCACCATTTGAGCCATGGGGATTATTGTTGTCCATAGTTTGATTAATTAATTTTTACGCTTTTTCGTTTATCAATTTTTTCTCCTTCGATATGTAGAGAAATGTCTTTAATGTTCAGGTTTTCGATATTTTTTGATGCCAGAAACTTTTTGATCATCTGGTTTAATTCTTCGTCCTCGAAATCTATAATTTCACTGGTGTTGGTGCAGTAAATGTGGTTGTGTGTGCCAATGTGAGCATCATACCGCATGACACCGTCCTTTACCAATACCTTTTTGACCAAACCCTTATCCACCAATGTTTCCAACGTACTATAAATTGTTGCCAGAGAAAGAGAAGGATTGCTCGACTTCACTTGCTCAAATATGTTTTCAGCAGATGGATGATTTTTGGAGGTCATGATTGAATGGAAGATGACCATTCTTTGCTGAGTGGCCTTCAAGCCAACTTCCGACAATCGCTCCTTTAATTGTTCGAATTGATTCATTTTTAAATAAGAATGATTCCTAATTAAGAATATTTCACAATTTAAGATATGATCAACTTATATACAACAGATTTTGTTCGAAAATTGCGACATTGTCTTAAGAACATATGTTGATGCAAAGTGAATCTCTAAAATCTATATGTAAATGAAAGAAATCAGTATTTTTGTCTTCAACCTTTGCTAAGACCATGTATCGTATTCTTTGGGTTGTACTGATTTTCGGTGCTTTTTTGTCCTCTTGTGGTGGAGAGGACACCTATAGTGAGGTTACGAAAGAGTCCGAAATTCTATTTGAGTTTGAAGGAGCAGTTTTAAGACAAGATCCAGCCATGATACGGCTGGATGTGGATATAATGCGTCAGGAGTTTGAGGAATTTCTTGACAACTTAGACTTGGTTGAGCTTAATTCTGTTGAACTTCAAATCAGTGGGCTATCAGAAGAGAATTCGCTTAGGCTTGAGCACTTGTTTATCGGTGTTGATCGAATACAGGTAGACTCCTCCAACCTCTTTGTTCTAAACTTCAACCCGGTTGATCTCCAGGGAATTGCATTACCATTGACCAACGGAGCGGGTATCGTGACAAATACTGATCGGATTAAAGTATATGACAGATTTTCTGCATGGAACATTCTGGGAGATGACAATGCCGGTATTCAAATTATCAAGGAGGCTTTGAAGGAAATTGCCGGCCTCCAATTCGGAGTAGGAATTGATTCGGCAAGTGGAGACAACCAAGGGTTTTCGATACATATTTTCCTGAATATCACAATAAGAACACGCTTGAACTAGTTGTATTGAGTGATGAATTCTCCCGATTCTCCAATTTGACTTGACCTTAATTCATGAGGACTATTCGCAAATCATTATATGTATTTGCATAAAAAGCGTATTTTAGACAACCTTTTCACTAACCTGATTTATGATGAACAAGAGATTTTTTTTGCTACTCGTAATGGCCCTATTGGTTTTTGCTTGTGGTGACGCAGGTTATGAGGCTGATGTGTCCAAAACAATCGACATAGATCCGATTGCCGTGGATATTGAAGTCCCTGCGCTAGCAGTGGGTCAATTGGTTCCGGAAACTCCACCAATTGATGTAAATACCGGAACAATTGACATTGGTGATAATGATTTCAGTGACTATTTATCCGATGCCGAATTGTTCACTATCAATTTTATCAATTATACGATTGATGGATTTCCAGCTGGAAGTTCGGCCGATCTTGAATTAGATGTTTCAATTAGCATTAATGGGGGTGCAGATCAACCACTTCTGACTATTATCGTTCCGGATGCACAAAACAATGTTACCGATGTCACTTTATATGATAAGAACAACCCTGGTAATGTGAACCAAGGAACAATTAATCAGCTTGAGTCAGCGATACAAAACGGTGATGCATTTGAAATGAACATTACCATGACTGGTCGTGACGTGACTCTTCAAACTCAGCAGGTGAATTTCAATCTTGTTTTTGCCTTTGATGTCACAGCCAGAATTCAATTGGTTGACTAACCTTTCACCCATTAAGACAAGAAGATGAAAAAAATTATAACACGATTTTTTGGACTAGCACTACTTGTTTCACTTCCATTCAGCAGTAAAGCTCAAATAGGATTTGATTCATTCTTGGAAGCGGGCGTAGAAGACGCAAATAAGCTGCTGGAGAGCTATCTCGAACCGGCATTTGTTGGTTTTGGATTTGGTATGAATAGCGGTTGGTATAATACTGCCAAACCCCATAAACTGTTTGGTTTTGACATTAATGTTGCCGTAAGTGTATCAAGAGTACCAACGGCAAATGAAGTTTTCACCTTTCGAAATTCCGACTATACCAATGTCCGTTTGACTAATGGGACAAGTGCAGAATTGCCGACACTTTTTGGACCAAACCTTGGTGCGGACCAATTACCTGAATTGACATTTTTAGACGGTGACGGCAATGAATTGATTCGAATTACAGCCCCTACGGGTTTAGGTATTGAAGAGGATTTCACCATGAATGCGGTGCCCACACCAATGATCCAGGCAGGCATAGGGTTGTTTAAAGGTACGGAGTTGAAATTGAGGATTATTCCTGAATCAGTGACGACTTCAACGTTTTCAGATAATGATGCTTTCGGATTAAATGTATTTGGAATTGGCTTGATGCATGATATCAAACAATGGTTGCCTGCTTCCAAGTTGCTTCCGTTCGATCTCTCGGTCTTCTTCGGATATACCAAACTAGAGGCATTTATGAAGTTTGATCCGGATGATCCTACCAACAATCAGACTGCCAATTTTGATGCGTCTGCTATGACTTTTCAGGGTGTGATCTCCAAAAAACTTGCGATGTTCACTGTATTTGGAGGTTTGGGCTACGCAAAGTCGGATATTGACTTTGGCCTTAACGGAACATTCGAAACGGAGTCAACGATACTCAACGATCCAATTGCTTTTAACTTTAGTAACAGTGGTGTTCGAGCCAATCTCGGACTCAGGTTGAAGTTGTTGTTTTTAACGGTTACCGGAGAATATGCAATGCAGGAGTATAATACGCTCACCGCTAGTGTAGGATTCAGTTTTAGGTAAACTAGAAGAACTTGAATATAAGCCCGGATAAGTGCCGGGCTTTTTTATTTCCCTTTGAAATTGGGCTTCCTTTTCTCCACAAACGCTGCCATCCCCTCCTTTTGGTCTTCACTTGAGAAGAGCATGTAGAAGTTCTTTCTTTCAAAGTGTAGCCCTTCTTCAAGGTGAACCTCGAAGGATCTCTTGACAGATTCCTTGGCCATTTGGACCGCAATTGGAGACATTGTGGCTATTTCACTTGCAAGCTTAACCGCTTCTTCCAAATATAGTTCAACCGGCACCACCTTATTGACCAGACCGTATTTCAAGGCTTCATCGGCTCCAATAAACTTACCGGTCAAGACTAATTCCATGGCTTTTGCTTTGCCCAAAGCCTTGGTTAAGCGCTGTGTACCACCAGCTCCAGGCATCACGCCAATTTTGATTTCGGGTTGGCCGAATTGAGCAGTCTCGGATGCAATTATCATATCACAGGTCATTGCCAATTCACATCCTCCGCCTAAAGCGAATCCCGAAACGGCCGCAATGATGGGTTTTCTGGTTTTATTGATCTGATCCCATGTACTGAACTGGTCTACCTTCCACATATCAATAGTTCCTTTTCCAGCCATCTGTTTGATATCGGCACCGGCTGCAAAAGCCCTTTCATTTCCAGTTATGATGATCACCCTTACGGAGTCGTCCTGATCCAGTTCTTTGAGTGTATCTCGGATTTCCCCCATTAATTGAAGATTCAAGGCATTTAACTCCTTAGGTCTGTTGAGTCGGATGAGAGCAACGTGCTCTGCATAGTCTTTGGTTACTTTTATGAATTCCATAGGTTTGCTTTGGAGAGTGGCTAAATTCTATAAAAGAAGGAGTAAATAAAAGTCAATTATGAAAACTAAGGTGCTTTTTGTTTGTCTTGGAAATATTTGTCGATCACCATTGGCAGAAGGGATTTTTAGAAAGAAAGTACATGATAGAGGACTGAATAATCAGTTTCACATAGATTCTTGTGGTACTGCTGCTTATCATATTGGTGATCACCCTGATAGAAGATCAGTCTCCAATGCCCGGGAGAACGGGATTGATTACGATCATCTGGGAAGACAGCTGCGAGTTGAGGATTTTGAGGATTTTGATTATATCCTTCCGATGGATGATTCTAACATGTCTGATGTTTTGTATCGAAAGCCCGTAGATGCGACCGCCCAGGTCGTCAAAATGAGGGATTTTGACCCACTCGGCAAAGGAGAGGATGTGCCCGACCCTTACTATGGAGGTCCTCAAGGATTCCAAAATGTCTTTGAGATATTGGACCGAACTACAGATGAATTGCTCGATTTCCTGATGGAAGAAAAGTAATGTTAAGTACAGAGGAATTTCTAAAAACTGCCCTTAGACAATTGGATGACGACCTTCGATTGATCAGGCATACTTCGATCGGAGGAGGATGCATCAATAGTGCTACTAAATGTGAGACTTCCCGAACCAACTTTTTTCTAAAATGGAACTCCAGTTCTCCAGATGGTATGTTTAGAAAGGAGTCAATGGGTTTGAATCTATTGATTGATGCCAAGTGTATTGGGGTGCCCAAACCTTTGTGCGCTGGTGAAGTGAATGGAATTGATTTTCTGATTTTAGAATACCTGGAACCCGCACCCAGGCAAAGTGACTATTGGGATAGGTTTGGTCAACAACTGGCAGAATTACATAGAACTTCTTTTGATCAACATGGATTGGATCACTCCAATTATATAGGTAGACTTCATCAATCAAATGATTTTCGGATCTCATGGATTGACTTTTTTATTGAGCAGCGACTAGAACCTCAATTGGAGCTTGCCAGGACTAACAGATTAATTGACATTCAAACCGATATCAATCTTGGAGGGCTAATGGCAAACATGAGTAATTTGATGCCAGATGTACTTCCTTCCTTACTGCACGGTGATTTATGGAGCGGTAATTTTATGACCGGCCCTGATGGAAATGCATGGTTAATTGATCCTGCGGTTTACTTTGGCAGTAGGGAAATAGAAATAGCCTTCACGACATTATTTGGAGGATTTGAAAGAAGGTTTTACGAAGCCTATAATGAGCATTTTCCTTTGGAGCCAGGGTTTGATGCACGGATCGACCTTTACAATCTATACCCGTTATTGGTCCATCTCAATTTGTTCGGCACGAGTTACCTGGGACAGATAAAGCGTATAATTGAGCGTTTCATTTAGGCCTTATAAACCATTTGAAAGTTGTTTCTTGAACGTTGTTCAATGATAACTTCGACATCCTTCATCAACTCGTTGATGGTTTTTTGATTGTAGTTTTTCACCGTGATCAATTCCAAACCTTCGTTATAGTAGATTGAGAAATTCTCTTTCAAAGAGGTCATAAGCATCTCTCTTTTAGCAGGATTGTCGTCCATACAGATAGTAAAAGAAATGGCCGAGTTCTGCATCAGGTTGATGGTAAGATTAAGTCGATTAATATTTTCGAAAATCAGGCTTATGTGGTGCTCATTGATAAAAGAAAAATCACTGATCTTGAAAGATATAACCGTCTGCCTATCCTTGTGAATAATGGCAGGAGCCAGGTTAGGAATTATACATTCATTGATTAAGGTGCCCGGTTCATCTGGATGTTCAAATGATCGGACATAAAGGGGGATATCTGCTTGTGCCAGGGGCTTAATAGTCTTAGGATGAATAACCGTGGCTCCGTAATAGGTCATCTCCGCAGCCTCCTTAAAAGGCAACTGTTTATATTTTTTGGTGTTATCAAACTTTTTGGGATCAGCATTCAGAACCCCTGGAACATCTTTCCAGATAGTTACCGAATCGGCATTTAGGGATGTGCCAAAAATCGCAGCAGTAAAGTCGCTCCCTTCTCTGCCCAATGTGGTGGTATCAAAATTGGAATTAGAACCAATAAAGCCTTGAGATACAACTATATGATCTTCAATATGTTGAGACACATTTGAGCGGATGATGTTTTGTGTTGCTCCCCAATCGACTTTGGCTGCTCTATGTAAATTGTCAGTTTTAACAACCTTTCTGGCGTCCATCCAAAAACTTTGAGTGCCTGCATGATTCAACGCAGCATCTACAATTCTGGAAGATAATATCTCTCCGAGTGATACGGCTTGGTCATAAAGAAAGTCATAACCCAAAGATGAGCTGAAACTGTTGATTTGATTTTCCAACTCTTCATAGGTCTGACCAATTTCCTTGGTCAGAATTTCATCATGCGATAGTGATAGTTCTTTGACGATATTGTTGTGGAACTTTTGAAGCTCGACAAGTTCTTTGGAAAAATCTTGACCTTCCATTGCCAATGCCAAAATTCCCTCGATGGCATTGGTTGTTTTGCCCATTGCAGACACTATGACTACTAAGGGTTCGGACTGGTTGGCCTGAATGATTTGGATCATGTTACGGACCGCGGAAGAATCTTTGATCGAGGCCCCACCAAATTTGAATACTTTCAAAAGGACGTGTGTTAATTTTATTAATTTCGCTGCAAGTTATTAACGAATCTCAACATTCAAATTATTGCCCTAAATGGCTGCAGCAGAAAATTCTCGAATTGCCCTCCCTGTAGGTACCAATTTGGACCGCTTTATAATGAAAAACCAGGAAGCTTTTCCATACGCCACTGGCGAATTGTCTCAATTATTGAGAGACCTCGCTTATGCGGGAAAAGTAGTGAATAGAGAGATTAATATGGCCGGCCTGGCTGATATCACCGGAGCTTATGGTGGACAGAACGTACAAGGAGAGGAGCAACAGAATTTGGATGTTGCTGCAAACATCCGATTCAGCCGTGCACTTCAAAAAGGAGGTGAAGTCGCTGCGGTAATTTCTGAGGAAGAAGAGGAGATGATTCACCTTAATCGAAATGGTGGATATGTGATTGCTATAGATCCTTTAGATGGATCATCAAACATCGATGTTAATGTTTCCATTGGAACCATATTTTCAATTTATAGAAGGAAAACAGAGGTAGGTACCGAATCTACTATGGAAGATGTACTTCAACCAGGGAATGCCCAGGTTGCAGCCGGATATATACTTTATGGATCATCCACTATGTTTGTCTATACAACGGGTGCTGGTGTGAATGGCTTCACCTACGAGCCTTCATTGGGTGAATACATTCTCTCACATCAAGACATGAAGATTCCGGAAACCGGGAGTATATATTCAGTCAATGAAGGCTCTTACCATTCATTTCAGCCTGAAGTAAAGGAGTATATTGAAAAATGTCGGGAGAGAGGATATTCAGCCAGATACATTGGTTCATTGGTAGCTGACTTTCACAGAAATCTGCTGAAAGGCGGAATCTATATCTATCCTGCTACGGCCAAGGCTCCGGAAGGCAAGTTACGTTTGATGTACGAATGCAACTGTCTGGCTTTCATCGTTGAACAGGCTGGAGGAAAGGCTACTGACGGAAAAGGTCGAATTATGGATATCGTACCCACAGAATTGCACCAGCGGGTTCCATTTTTTGTAGGAAGTAAAGAAATGGTAGAAGAAGCTTCTGGACTTTAAGAATATTTTTTCCTGGTTTCGACTTTTTGGAGTTCGCGCTCAAAAATCATTTGAGCAATAATTTCTGAGGTATTTTCAGTATTATTAGATAAAGCGTCCTTTAACTTCTCTTCAGAAACATCTATTCTGTAGAGGATATTGAGCAGTTTGTTAAAATCTGTTGAAATAAGGTGGTCTACTACCTTTACAAGTCTTTCAATAAGAGCGGAATAGGAAGCTTCGCCATCCCTCACAGTCAGTGCTTCTGGTTCCAACCGAAAATCCCGGATGATCAACTCCGTGCTGCTTTGGAGATCATCTTGATTCATCTATTCTTCTTCATCAGTAGAAATCTCCTGGGAATTAACGAAAAGTTCGCTGTGGTTTGCCGAGAGCGAATTGTACCAGGTTACCAATTTTTTGATGTCAGAAACGTATACTCGATCCTCATCGTAATCCGGAAGTACATGTTTCAGAAATGATTTCAACTCGTCAGGATCGGAGTTTTTATCAAGTCCGGTATCTCCTTCGAATTCTTCGTGAATCTTCTTCATCACATCTTCCAATGGAACGGATCCTTCCTCAGAGTAAGTGTAAATTGATATTTCACTGAGAATGGATACGCGTGCATCTGCACCCACCACAAGTTTGGTTCTCCTGGCATCCATCGATTCAAGGATCACGCCTGATCGAGAGGGTTTAAGTACTTTGAAAAGTCCACCTTTTCCAGCAACAGAAGCTATTTCTTCGAAGGTCATGCTATATTCATTTGAGTCGCAAAGAAAATGGAAGCTTACCGCCCTATCAAGTAAAACAAAAAATTAATTCAGGATTTCGGAGATGTACCTAAGTACTTCTTCTCGACCGTCTCCGGTTACCGAAGAAGTCGAGAACATCAGAGGTGTCTCTTCCCATGTTTTCAATAATGCGTTTCGGAAAAGGGTAATGGATCGTTGTGTTTTGTTTCTTTTTTGCTTGTCGGTTTTCGTAAAAACCAGGGCTAGAGGAATTCCGTTTTCTCCAAGCCAGTTGACGAACTCAAGATCAATTTTCTGAGGATCAAGTCTACTGTCAATCAATACGAAAACGATTTGAAGGTTTTCTCGATGCAGAAGGTATTCTTCAATCATTTTCCCCCATTCGCTTCGCTTTGCCTTGCTGGTTTTGGCATAGCCATAACCCGGTAAGTCCACCAGATACCATGAATCATCAATAGCAAAGTGATTGATGAGTTGAGTCTTTCCTGGTTTACCGGAAGTCTTGGCCAGATTTTTCCGCTGGGTCAACATATTGATCAACGAAGACTTTCCCACATTAGAACGTCCGATGAATGCAAACTCCGGCTTATCGGGTTTCGGACATTTTTGATAATCCGTATTACTGATTACGAACTTTGCCTCCTTGATCATCTGGCAAAAGTAGCAACTAAATACTTATATAAGTTTGATTGGAGGGACTTTTGTCTACCTTTGCAAGCCATTGAAAATCAGAAATTTTAAAGAAAATGTCTAAAGCAAAAGCAGGAGATCAGGTAAAGGTACATTATACCGGTCGTTTAAGTGATGGAACAGTCTTTGACTCATCCGAAGGAAGAGCACCCCTGGAATTTGAAGTAGGTGCAGGAATGATGATCAAAGGATTTGATGCTGCCGTGAATGGTATGCAAGTAGGCGAGAAAGTCACTGCAGAAATTGTAGCTGCTGAGGCCTACGGTGAATCCAATCCCGATTTAATAATAGACGTACCACGAACGAACCTTCCTCCTGATCTGAATCCTGAGGTCGGTCAGCAACTGGCGATGAGTCAGCCTAACGGACAGCAAGTCCCGGTGAAAGTGGCCGAGGTGCATGATGACAAAGTAGTAATTGATGCCAATCATGATTTGGCCGGCAAAGACTTGATCTTTGATATTGAGCTTGTGTCGATTAACTAATAAATATTAAAACTTGTTAAAAAGAAGCCGTGAAATTTGAATCGCGGCTTTTTTTATGCCTTTTGTAACCATTTTCTAATTCCCTGCATTTGTAAGTTGGAATACTAGTTGTAGGGTATTTCGTGCTGGGTCGTATGTAAGAATGATTGTATCGCTCAAGCTCATTGCAACCGCTGGAAGAAAATAGACTCATACAAGATTGCCTAAAGGGAAATCAGAAGGCACAATACAGCCTGTATTCAAAATACAGGGCAGATATGTATGGGCTTTGCCTAAGGTATGCTAAGTGTAGAGATGAGGCTAGCGACATGTTGCAGGAGGGGTTTATAAAGGTGTTTAAGAATTTGGGGAAATATGAACCTAAACAAGCGTTGATCTTCTGGATCAGGCGGGTAATGATCAATGCGTGCCTCGAATACATTAGGAGGAATAAAAAACATGAAGCTTCACAAAGTGACCTGGTCGAAGAAGTGATAGAAGGGCCTGCCGGAACCATTAATATTCAAGATGCGAAAGAATTGATAGAGTTGATTCAACAACTGCCAGATGACTATCGCGTGGTTTTCAACCTGTATTCAATAGAAGGTTATTCGCATAAGGAAATTTCAGAAATGATAGCTATCACTGTATCTAACTCCAAGGTGCGATTGATGCGGGCCAGGGCAATATTGCAAAAACAACTAAAACAGCAAATGAGCGCATAGTGAAAGAGAACAATCACTATATCGACAAAATATTTAAGGACGACCTTAAGAACTATAAGGAGGAGCCTGCCGATGAACTTTGGACGGGAATTGCCTCGGAGATTGCAGATGCAGGAACAGTTGGTGCAGCCTCGACTTTATGGAAAAAGGTGATCTTGGGAGTGACTTTACTAAGCGTAGTCGTGACAGGTGTTTGGCTATCGCAAAGTGGAGAAAAAAATATAGATCAGAATGAGACGAAATCGGAAATCAAGGAGGGTGCAGGGAAGTCGTCAGACAAAGACAATGAGGTCGCAAGTGAAGAAATCGAAAGAATTTCTGATAAGAAAAAGGTTTCTGATGGAACTGTCCAGGGTGACCTTTCAGTAGCGCAAGAAGAAAAGGTAGTAGAGCAGACGGATGTCCCTTCAGATCAGTCCCTTAATCCATTACCCAAGAGCAAGGAACCATCTAAGGTAGGGGACAAGAACTCTGTTCATCGAGGTGATTGGCAAGGTCCCGGGAAGGTACTGAAGAACCAGTTGAGCTTTGATATTTCAAGGGTCGAAAACTTATTCCCTCTCGAATCTTTGGCCGAATTCATTGGTTCGGTTGATACTCTCACTACTGATTTTAATTATCGGGCAGACACCATTCAACAGAGAAAACGAAAGTGGTTTGTACATACCGGGCTAGGGTACGGCAATACTCTTGGTACTCAATCAAGGTTCAGAATTAACGAGGATTGGTTGAGCCCGGCATTTGGAGGAGGATTCTACCTGAATGATCAGAATTTCCTGTCTCTGACATTTTCGAATTACCAATGGAAGGCAAGCTATACCCAGCTCATTGGTGAATCCAGGCTAAAATTGGGTATTGAAGGTGCTTTCGGGCTGGGTGTAGACTCAAATTTTGGACCATCTGTTGGTGCTGGCTTGTTTTACGATTTAAAGTCCGGTACTCGATTGACATCCATGGTGTCCTATCAACATTCGCTGACAGGCGAGAGAGGAAAATTACTATCAGTCAACACTGGGATTCAATTTGATCTCTTTCGACAAAGAACAAACTCTGATGCACCAAGAAGATCCTTACTCAGTAGAGAATCGGGCGATCGCCAAATCTGGAAAAACTGGTTCGCTTCAACGCAGATATCAGCGAGCCACAAGACGTATTTCGGATTGGGTATAATCAACTATTTTGACTCCAGTTCATTTTTTGAAATTGGAGCTTTGATTCATACGGGTCCGAATACTGGTAATAGGACAGGAAATGATAGAATAAGACTAAACTCTTCATACAATTACCTTATCGGTCAGAGAAAAATAAAGTTGATGATGAGGGTGGGAGCCGTATATGAATCGAGCCTGAACCTGCTCAACGAATCCAGATTGTACTATAATCTCGGGGCAGGAGGCCTCTACGATATTAGTGAAAGAGTAAAGCTTTTTGCTATTCCAAACTTCAACAATCCGTTTTCAAGAATTTCATCAGAAGGCCGCTTTTCTTTTAATATTGGCTTACAAATTAAAATAAAAAAGAAAGCCCTGTAACCATCGGTCTTGTAGCTGCATTTAGAAGATGCAATACAAGATAAGATGAAGATGATAAGATTAAGAATTGTGATGGTGGTGCTTATTGTGGGTACCACGAGTTTGAAGGGACAGTGGCACACCAAGTGGCACGAGGTGATGGGTGAAGCGACAATTGTGCTTGCGAATACTAAGGACATTCATGACGATATTAACGTAAGTGCAAAGAAGAAACTGGTAATGGATGCCACCTTGGATGCACTTCAAAATGCAATCAATCTTAGATTGAATCCAGTCGTAAGTACTGAGGCTTATAAGACTATCCTTGAAAAGGATTACCTCACAATCAATGACCATTTAATTGACCTGTTAGCCGCGCAGAACATAGTCTGGCAGCGTCAGGCAAGCCCGATATTTGTTCAGGATGACACAAACCCGAAAAAATGGTCGGTGGTGATTCAAGGCTTAGTAAAGAAAGCTAACACTGAGGTACCACCACCGGTGGTTACACAGGTTGAGCCGCCTAAACCTAAAATAACAGAGCCTAAGCCGCAGCCAAGGCCTCAAATCCAGGCACGAGTAGAGGAGCAGCCGGAGCCTGAAGAGGTGATTGTTAAGCAACCTAGAGTTAGAAAACCATATAAAAGATTTCTTATTGGAATAAATGCCGGAGCTACCTATGACCTTCCTACCTATCTCGACCTAAATGATGGAAATTACATTGATGTGAATGAATCAGTTGGTTATAAAGTAGGAGTTCGCTTACCACTTACCAGAAATTTTATGATTGGGGCTGATTACATGACTCAGGAATGGGAATTTGGAGAAGACAATGGTTATGGGGGATGGGGAAGCATCGCCAACATGGGAAGCCATCACAACGGAGGTCGATGGGGATCCAATAATTGTGTAACCTGTGCCTACGATGGCTTTGACGCAAGCCATTATGTGTCGATGTCCGGTTTTGGTTTCTCAATGGGAAGTGTAAGAAATTTCATCAATCCATCAATAGGCGTATTCTATCAGAGAGGAGAGATCAGCGAACTAGGAGGCAGTGGTTTTGTAGGTGAAGTAATGAAGAGAGGTGCCACCTTAGGCCTTGACTTTGGGAAAGGAAGAGTAAAGTTTGGAGTCGAGGCTACCGCTTTTTGGACGAACACCAGTGCCAATTTCAGTGGCTTTGGAGAAATCAACCAACCCTTGGAGGTATTATCTGAGGTAAGATTGAATGAGGCGAATTGGAGTTTTGGAGCTAATCTGAAGTTGTTTCTTTAGTACCCAGCGTTAACTGTGATTTCAGAAGCGGTTGATGAGTGAAGGGGCGTTGAAAAACGCCCCTTCTAACTTGGGTTATTTGGTCCTCAGATGCCTTAATCGCTCATTTGTTTCTTGAATGGATTCTCCGTTTATACATTCCGGAAAGCACGCTTTCCTGTCCGTTAAGTTCAAACATGAGTTGGTTTAGTTGGTAAAGAGTCGCTTCAAGGTTGTCAAGGTCTAACGTTTCTCTGGAAAAAACAATATCCAAAATTTTAGAGAGTGTTTGCTTCATGATAATGTCCTGAATACCGTAGATCGTGGTGAACTCCTCGACAGTATCATAGTCAAAATGAGACATGATATTCGTGGATTCTGCCGTTTTCCATGCTGTTTCCACTATAAGTGCATCAACCAAAGCCTCACCTTGCATTAAAATCCCCAGGTCAAAATATTTTTGATTCTTGAATTCATTCATCACATCATCCAGATGACCAGCGACTAGTGAATCCAATCGGTTCTTTAGTCGTGTATGTTTCTCAATCCACCGATCCATATGACGATTGTTTTGATCGATCTCCTGATCGATTCTTTCAATTGCTTGACGAGTTTGTTTTTTGACCTTGTTGGTTTCTACCAATTGGGAAATAAAAAGTGCAAAAAGGACACTGAAGACAATCAATAGGCCTTCAGCAAACAGACGTTTTGAACTAATTTTATCCATAGCCTGAAAGTAGCAAGAATTCTCAAACCTACATTCAACAGAATACTGAGATTAATGCGAACATTATTCAGAAACACCCTGTTTGATTCGTATTATTGCACCAAATTATGACAGTAGTACCTTACAAGGAAAAAGCAGCAGGAAAAAAGGAGCAGGTAGCGGAGATGTTCGATAACATCAGTCACAGGTACGACTTCCTTAATCATTTCTTAAGCCTGGGAATTGATATTCGTTGGAGAAAAAAGGCGATCAAGCAACTCAAAAATGATCAGCCAAAACAGATTCTGGATATTGCCACCGGGACGGGGGATTTTGCGATTGAAGCACTTGCACTCAATCCTGACAAAGTGATCGGAGTGGATATTTCGGCCGGCATGCTGGAGATCGGCAAGAAAAAAATGAAGAAAAAGGGCCTTGAAGATCGCATTGAATTACAAATGGGGGACTCCGAAAAGCTCCTTTTTGATGATAATAAGTTCGATGCGGTGATCGTTTCCTTTGGTGTAAGGAACTTTGAACATCTAAAAAAGGGGCTTTCAGATATGTACCGGGTATTAAAGCCCGGAGGAAAAACAGTAATTGTTGAATTTTCAAGACCGACTGGTTTTCCAATGAAACAATTGTACTATTTTTATTTTAAATACATCCTGCCAATTATTGGCAAGATCATATCTAAAGACCAGGCAGCTTATACTTATCTACCAGAATCAGTAGAAGCATTCCCAGATGGACAACGGTTTCTGGATATTTTAGAGAGCGTAGGATTTAAGAATACAGTATGCAAGCCATTGACGTTTGGCATAAGTTCAATATACATAGGTCAAAAGTAGTCTTACTTCTGCTGCTTTTTCTTGGTCATGTCGGTATCGCCCAGACCGCGAAGAACATACACCGGCCAGAAAGTGATCAAAAGCTTCTCAAATACGGTTTTTTTCTGGGCTTTCATCAGAATTCATTCAATATCCGGTATTCAGACGTGTTTGACACAGATGCTTATGAAAATGTGCATTCAATAAACTCTTTGAAACGCCCAGGGTTCAATTTGGGATTCATGGTCAATTTCAGGTTACAGGATCAATTCACTTTGAGAGTGGTTCCTGTTAAAATAGGCCTCTATCAGTACGCTGTGGCATATAATTATACAGATCAACCTTCTGAGACTCAATTAGTCGAAAGCACCAGAATAGAGCCCGGAATCTTTTTGAAATACCGCTCCATTCGGAGAGGAAATACCAGAATGTACTTAGTTGGAGGAATTACAGGTTCCTTACGCTCCGGAAAGGCTGATGAGGACCCTACAGCAATCCGACTTAACGCGAGAAAGCTCGATGTTAAAGCAGAGATTGGTATTGGAGCAGAGTTTTATAACAAATACTTTAAATTCGCTCCAGAGCTTAGGTATTCATCAGGAATCATCAATGCCCTAAATGGTGATAGTAATTTCTATACAGATGGTTTGAAGCGAATATCGACTCACGTTTTTACACTGTATTTACATTTCTCTGATTAACATGAGCAAAATTGCATTAGTTACCGGTGCCTCTTCTGGAATAGGATGGGCCACGGCAAAGGCGTTGTCCGCTGTAGGTTATAAGCTTATCATTTGTGGTAGGAGATCGGAAAGACTTGGAGCACTGGAACAAGAGCTATCCACAGATTCCTATTCAATGGTGTTTGATGTTCGGGATCGAGAGGAAGTCGAAAACCAATTCGCCAATCTTCCTGATGAATGGAAGAACATGGAGGTACTGATTAATAATGCCGGGAATGCTCATGGGCTATCGTCCATTCAGGAGGGTAGTGTAGATGATTGGGATGCGATGATCGACATCAATGTCAAGGGACTGCTTTATGTTACCAAATCAGTGATTCCCGGAATGATTGATCGTGGAAGTGGACACGTGATAAATATTGGCTCCATTGCTGGAAAAGAGGTTTACCCAAATGGTAATGTTTATTGTGCTTCTAAGCATGCTGTTGATGCTATAAATAACGGAATGCGACTTGATCTTAACGGAACGGGGGTCAAGGTATCTCAAGTTTGCCCCGGTTTAGTGGAGACAGAATTCTCAATGGTCAGATTTAAAGGTGATCAAGAGAGGAGTAAGGGAGTTTACCAGGGATATGAGGCTTTAAAAGCAGAAGATATCGCAGACATTATTCAGTTTATCGTGACCAGACCGGCCCATGTCAACCTGAGCGATGTCATCGTATTTCCTTCTGAACAAGCGAGTTCTACTATAGTGAATAAACAACTTTGAGCCAGGAAAATACTTTAGGTTGTCTAAGGTGAGGCAATTACTTAAGTTAAGGAAGGATTAATACCCATGAGTGAGGAAGAAAATAAATCGCCAATACTTGTACCCAAGATTTTTCATAATTCGGATACCAAGGCTCCTATGAGTCATTGTATTGATTGTGACCATGATCTGACCCTTGGGGATCGTTTTTATATGGTGGAAAAGGTCTTCAAAAGGTATCCTGAAATGGAAAGCGTTCAGGTGTTGTTCGAATATGCCATTTGCAGTGTTTGTTATGAGAAAATGAAGGAAGGGATGTCCGTTGAAAGCATGTTCACCCTTTCCAACTACATGATGAATAACACAGACCTTCAAGGAATGCAGCAGAGAATTGATGATTTTCCCAACAATCCTGAGAAATGGATGACGCATTGCATGGTTAAAGGGACTGACGTGAAAGAGTTGGATGAATTTCAAATAGGGGCTTGCTGCAAAGGGAATGAGTTAGTGACCAACTTTATGCCACCATTCTTAATCGGAGGGACAGCAATGGAAGAAATCACCGAATTGCTTTCGAAAGAAACCAAAGACGAAATGGATGGCTTCATGGATGATCACTTTGGTATTCCGCCCGAATTACGTAAAGACCTGATTTTAATATGACAAAAAGAGTACTGGCACTTTTACTGATTGCCACAATGATGGCCTGTAGTGGAGGTGAAGAATCGATCGGTATTGTTCCGGGTGTTTCATGGGAACTGGCGTCCTATCGCAAAGCACATATTTCGAATGTAAATTATAATCTGGAGTTTCGCATACCTGAGAATAAAGAGCAGCAAATCCAGGCACTGGAAGTGCTCTCATTTGATCTCGATGAGGTAGAAGGTGATCTACAACTTGATTTTCGGGAGTCAGTTGATAAGTTGAAGGGAATTATCGTAAACGATGCCAATCAGGAGATCAATTTTCAGAATGAGCATATCATTATTGACAAGGAAAGACTTAAAGTTGGCACCAACAAGATAGAAATCAATTTCTTTGCCGGGGAGTCTTCACTGAACCGGAACGAGGAGTATTTGTATACGTTGTTTGTTCCCGATCGGGCGCGAACTGCATTTCCGTGTTTTGATCAGCCTAACTTGAAGGCGACTTACGATCTTACTTTAAACTTACCAATGAGTTGGTCGGCAATTGCAAATGCACCGATTCAAATTCTGAATGTTGTGGATGGTAGAAAGGCCATCAAATTCCACAAATCTGATTTGATAAGTACCTATCTGTTTTCCTTTGTTGCAGGAAAGTTTAAAGCAATCAACAGAAAGATCGGAGGAAGAGAGATGACTATGATCCATCGTGAGACTGATCAGGCTAAAGTGGATAGAAATGTTGACTTGATCTTTTATCTCCATGATGCTTCCATTAAGTGGCTGGAACAATACACAGGCATTAAATATCCATTCAAGAAATTCGACTTCGCCTTGATTCCAAGCTTCCAGTATGGCGGGATGGAACATGTTGGAGCTATTCAATATCGAGCTAGTAGTTTGTTTCTTGATGAAAGTCCCTCTCAATCCAGATTACTGAGCAGAGCCAGTCTGATCGCCCATGAAACCGCCCATATGTGGTTTGGTGACCTGGTGACTATGGACTGGTTCGATGACGTTTGGACTAAGGAAGTCTTTGCCAATTTCATGGCTGCCAAAATGGTGAATCCAAGTTTCCCGGATATCGACCATGACCTGAATTTTCATGTACGGCACTATCCATCAGCGTACTCGGTTGATCGCACTGAAGGCGCAAACCCTATACGCCAGAATCTTCCCAACCTGAATGAGGCCGGACAGATGTATGGAGCAATCATTTACAATAAGGCTCCCATCATGATGCGACAGTTGGAGATGATGGTTGGAGAGAATAAGTTTCAGGAAGGGATGCAGGAGTACCTTCAGACTTACTCCAACAAGAATGCGACCTGGCCGGATTTGATTAGGATTTTAAATCGGAAGACTTCGGCTGACTTAATTGAATGGAGCAATGTTTGGGTAAATACACCAGATCGCCCCCATTTCAATCTGAAGAATGGAAAACTTGGACAATCCGATCCAAAGGAACAGGGTAGGGTGTGGTTTCAACAATTCACTGTGGAAAGCCTGAAGAAAGACGCTGATAATTATAATATAATGTCGCCCACAATGGCCCAGTTGGATTTGAGTGTTTACCCTGAGCAATTTTTTACCCAAGACGCTTTGTTCAATGCCAATGGTACGGGTTATGGTGTCTTCCCCATATCGAAGGATATTATTACGAATCACTGGAGAACGATGAGTGATCTGGAGAAGGGCGTGGCATTCATTAATCTATATGAGCAGTTTCTCGAGGGCAACGTAATAACCCCTGAAGAATACATTGAGCTGATTAAGTGGGTAGTTGTCCAGGAAAAGAATCAACTAATGCTCAATTTGGTGCTCAGCCAGTTAAATAGAGTCTACTGGTCATTTCTGACCAATGAACAACGGGAACGACTTGCCCCAGACTTGGAAAGGACATTGTATCATTGTATGAGCGACAAAGCAGAGACACCAAGTCAGAAGAAGATATTCTTTAATGCCTTCCGGAACGTGACAATAACGGATAATAATGTTAACAGACTTTATGATATCTGGATAGGTGCAAGTCATGCCAAAGTGCCTGGACTCAATTTGTCAGAAAACGATCGCACCTCATTGGCAGGTCAATTGGCCATTAAAATGCCACTGCAAGCACAAACAATAATTGATAAACAGCTAGCGGCCATAGAAAATCCGGATAGAAAAAGGAGGTTTGAATTTATTAAGCCATCGTTGTCCAATAGTGTTGAAGTGAGAGATGCTTTTTTCGAATCGTTGAGCAATGAAGAAAACCGACAAACCGAATCCTGGGTATTGGGAGCGCTTGGTTATTTGCACCATCCTTTGCGAAGGGAAGCGGCTGTGAAATATATCCGGCCAAGTTTGGATCTACTTCAAGAGATTCAAATCACCGGAGACATTTTCTTCCCCAAACGTTGGCTAGATCAAAACCTTGGGAATCACAATTCAAAAGAAGCAGTAGAAGCCGTGGAGGAATTTCTGGAAAGTAACCCGGATTATAATCGACAGCTGAAAATGAAGATTCAGCAATCGGCTGATATGATGAAAAGGGCCTACAAACGATTGAATCCGGAGATTAAGGTGCAATAAAAAAGCCCTGGCATTTACCCGGGCTTTCAAATTCTGTAAGAAAGTTCTTAACCGACTCTTTCGATCAAATCAGCGGCTCTGTGAGAGTACCCAGCCTCGTTGTCGTACCAGCCGACTACTTTTACCAATGTACCATTGGCGGATGTTAACTGAGAATCGAAGATGTTAGAGTGAGGGTTGCCCACGATATCAATCGATACAATAGGATCTTCGGTGTACTCCAGAATTCCTTTCATTGGACCTTCCGCAGCCGCTTTCATTGCAGCGTTCACTTCTTCTTTGGTTACCTCCCTTTTTACCACAACAGTAAGGTCGGTCAACGAACCATCGGGAATAGGAACTCGCATCGCGATTCCGTCCAGTTTTCCTTGAAGGTGAGGCAATACCAAACCAACCGCTTTTGCAGCTCCAGTAGAAGTTGGGATGATGGAATAAGCAGCGGCTCTTGCTCTTCTCAAGTCTTTATGCGGAGCATCCTGAATTCTCTGGTCGGAAGTATAAGCGTGCACGGTTGTGATATATCCTTGCTCGATTCCG
The DNA here is from genome assembly GCA_028281285.1 of Cyclobacteriaceae bacterium. Classification (GTDB taxonomy): domain Bacteria; phylum Bacteroidota; class Bacteroidia; order Cytophagales; family Cyclobacteriaceae; genus Roseivirga. The sequence goes on along the minus strand of JANQKF010000013.1, from coordinate 754 downwards.
AACGCATCATCCAAAACTTTAGCCATAGGAGCCAGGCAATTGGTGGTACAAGATGCATTTGACATAATGGTTTCTTCACCAGTCATGGTATCATCATTTACTCCAAGCACTACCGTTGGAATACCTCCTTTTGCAGGAGCAGAGATAACGACCTTTTTAGCACCAGCTGTGATATGCTGACCTGCACCGGCCTCATCAAGAAAGAATCCTGTTGATTCCAATACTACGTCAACACTAAGATCGGCCCAAGGCAAGTTCTTAGGTTCTCTCTCAGCATAAATCCTGATTTCATTACCATTAACAACGATTCCATTGTCAGTGGCAGATACCGTGCCGTCAAATCTTCCGTGTACTGAATCGTACTTCAAAAGGTGGGCAAGTGTCTTTGTGTCAGTAAGGTCGTTGATTGCAACCACCTCAATATTTTCCTTTTGCAATAAAGCCTTGAAAGTCAATCGTCCAATTCTTCCAAATCCGTTGATTGCTACTCTTGTTTTAGACATTTCCTTAGCGGGTTTAAATGGTATTTAATGAGGGTGCAAATGTATAAATCCCTCGGACTAAAACCAACTCAACAGCATGATCCGGGAAACAGTTTCTTACAGGGCCGGTAAAAAGAATATTGCTGAATATTTTTTTGTAAAAATTGAATGACCCTCTATATTTGCAGACCGAAATCCATGGTCCCTTCGTCTAGGGGTTAGGACGCCAGGTTTTCATCCTGGAAACAGGGGTTCGATTCCCCTAGGGACTG